>NZ_JAUSVA010000002.1:3993000-5324000 GCF_030813695.1 Kitasatospora herbaricolor | reverse complement strand
TGGTGCACGCGGCCTTCGCGGACGGCCTGCGGGACACCTTCCTGGTGTCGGGCGTGCTGGGCCTGCTGGGCGGGGTGGCCGTGCTGCTGCTGGTCCGCACCTCCGCCGCGCCGGCCGCCCCCGCCGGGGTGCCGGCGCAGGCCACGGCGCGGGAGACCGCACAGCTGTAGGCCGCCCGGCGGGCGGGGGGAACGGCCCGAGGGGGCGCGAGCGGTTGCCCGCGCCCCCTCGGGCCGTTTCCGTGCGGTGCGGACGGGTCAGGCGTTGGTGAAGTAGCCGAAGAGGTCGGCGATCACGTGGGTGCTGCCGTAGGAGCCGTTGCGCAGGTCGAGGCGGCCGCCCGTGCCGAGCGGCACCTGGGCGTGGTTGGAGGCGGTGGCGCCGGCCGTGAAGTTGAGGCTGCTGGTGCCGGGGACGGCGGCGCCGTCCGGGTAGGCGGTCAGGTGGCCGTCCACGGCGGGGCCGGTCACGGTCAGGTTGAACACGCCGGCGACGGCGTCGGCCGGCACGGTGGCCGCCCCGCCCACCTGGACCGGGAGCGTGCCGTAGGCGCCCAGCGGGGTGCCGGGGCCGGTGCGGGTGTCGGTCAGCCGGGTCGGCGGGACGGGCGTGAAGAGGCCCTTGCCGCCCGGGCCGTAGTACCCGGCGACGTCGGCGATCACGTGCGTGCCGCCCGAGTTGTTGAAGATCTCGACCTTGCCGTCCGGCCCGACCGGGACGATCACCTGGTTCGGGACGGTCTGCCCCGGGGCGAAGTTGAGGTTGGAGGTGCCGGGCCGCCCGCTCTGGCCGCCGGGGCGGACGGCGAGGTAGCCGGTGTCGGTGGGCTCGGTCGCGGTGACGTTGAGCACCACCGCGCTGACGTCGGCCGGGATCCCGGCGGCGCCGGCGATCTGGACCGGTACCGAGGCGCCCGGGCCGACCTTGGCGCCGGCGCCCTGGCGGGTGTCGAGCAGCCGGGCGGGGGTCAGCGGGGTGAACCTGTCGGTGGCGCCCGGCTTGTAGTAGCCGAAGAGGTCGACCACCACGTCCACGGTGCCGCTGTGGTTGGTGATCGAGAACTCGCCGCTCGGGACGGTGACCAGGTTGGCGACCGTCCGGCCCGGGCCGACGTTCAGGTTGGACGTCCCGCTCGGCCGGGCGCCCCACGGCAGGACGTCCAGGTGGGTCTCGGCGGTCGCGTTGACGGCGGTGACGTTCAGGACGGTGGCGGTGGCGCCGGACGGCGTGTAGGCCGAGAACGAGCGGGTCTCACCGGGCTTGAGGGGGTTCAGGCCCACCATGCTCGGCACCCGGGTGTCTTCGAGCCGGTGGGGCGTCACGGCGACGTAGCCGGCCGGGTCGTACGCCGGGCTGACGGTCGTCGTGGCGGAGGCGGTGCGCCCGGCCGCGTCCGTCAGGGTCACCGTGACGGGGTAGCTGCCCGGTGCGCTGTAGGTGTGCGACACGTAGTCGGAGGCCGCCTTCAGCACCGGGGTCCCGTCGCCGAAGTCGATCGTCCGGTCGGTGATCTCCCACGGGTCGGTGCTCGCCCGGGTGTCGACGGTGTAGCCGAGGAGCCGGAAGTCCGGGGTGACCGTGAGGACCGGCCGCAGCGGCCCGGGGTCGCCGACCACGACCCGGCCCGCGGTGGCTCCGTCGGCGGCGGTCAGGCTGGCGAGCTGCTGGCCGGTGTCGTCGCCGGCCGTCACGACCAGTTGGTAGGTGCCCTTGGTGGTGTAGGTGTGCGGCACCGTCGTCGCCGTCGTCACCACCGGCGCGCTGCCGTCGCCGAAGTCGTAGGAGTACGTCGGCGAGGTCGGCCAGGAGTTGCGCGCGGTCACGGTCGCGTTCACCGCGAGCGGGTAGGGCCCCTTTCGGAAGTCCAGGCTCGCGACGATCTCGGTGAGGCCCAGGAACTCGTAGGCGCCGCGGTCGCGGGCCGTCCCCTGCGGGCCGCTGTCGGCGACCTTCGGGTCGTCCGCGACCCGGTGCCCGAGCAGGTCGGTGGCGAGCACTCCGGGCGCCGTCGGGTCGGCGGAGTCGATCCCCGGGGACCCCTCCTCCAGCCGGTTCGGCAGGTTGGCCCCGCTGAAGGCCGGCGTGTCGTCGATGTCGTGCGCGCCCTGGCCGGTGGCGGCCCGGAAGGCCGGCAGGTCGTGGAGCCGGCCGGCCCAGGCGTACGCCGCCGGGGCCGCCCCGGTGAGGTTGTAGTCGACCCTGGTGCCGCTCGCCGACCCGGCCGAGACCGCGATCTGCGCGGCGTCGGGGGCGTTGGCCGTGCCGTTCCCGCTGATGACGTTGTTCATCAGCACCGCCCCGGTGGAGGCGCCGGCCAGCACCACGCCCGAGCCGGTGGTGCCGGTCACCGTGTTGCTGGTGACGACGGTGCCGGGCGCGTCGGTCACGGATATCCCCGCGGCGCCCTGGGTCCGGCCGATGTCGTTGGTCGTGACGACCGCCCCCTGGACGCCCGCGCCGATCGACACGCCGCCCGTGTTCCACAGGCTGCCACGGCTGATCGTGACGCCGGCGCAGGCGCCGGTGACGGCGACGGCCGCCGGCTTGCGCGGGTCCGCCGTGTAACTGCCCCACACCGCCAGCCGGTCCATCGTGACCGCCGACGAGTTCGTGACGGTGACCTGCTCGTCCTTCGACAGCAGGTACATGCCGGTGAGGTCGACGTCGTGCACGCCGTTGAGCGTGAAGGCGTGCGAGGTGGCCCCGGCCCCGAACTCCGCGCCGACCCGGACGTCGGGAGCACGCCCCGGCACGGCCGGCACCGTACCGGTGAAGGTGATCGGACGGCCCGGCGTCCCCGAACGGGTCAGGTCGACCTGCTCGGCGTAGCTCCCCTGGCCGATCCGTACGGTCTGGCCGGGCTGGACGACCTTGGCGGCGGCGCCGATGGTGCAGAAGGGCACGTCCTTGGTCCCCGTGCCGGCGTCCGAACAGGCGGGATGACTCCTGGTCACGTACAGCGTGGTCGTCTCGGCGGTGGCCGCCGGAACCGGTAGGCCGAGGACGGCCGTGAGAGCCGCGGCGGTGAGGCCGACGGCGGAACGAAGTCGCACGATGTGCTTTCCCCCCGGATGAAGTGACGCCCTGCCGGCTCCGTCCGGGCGCGCCGTCGTCCCCCGCGGGGCAGGGACGGCCGCGGGATCCCCCCTTGGGCCCGGGCGGCGGCGAACGTCGGGCCGCAGGTCATGGACCGTCAGCCGGATGTGCCGTCGATCGACCCCCGGGCGGCCGCAGTCGGACGAACGCCATCCTGACATGGCATTTGAACATGTTCAACAGTCATTTCGCCCCATCGGCGGTGAAGTTACCCCCGCCGAACGGCCGGACCGCCGGAGCAATCCGGCGGATTCCGGCGCAGTGTCACCCAATTCCACCCGTGACCCGTGGCGGTCGCAGCGCTAGCGTGGGCCCATGAAGCCGCCCCGGCGCCCCGATGCGAGGTAGTGCACCACCATGCCCTTCAGTGATCCCGACAGCTCCCCGGCCGACCATCAGCCGAAGGACTACATCGGCCTCGCCACCGTCGAGATCAAGGGCCTGACCAGAGCGGCCACCTACCCCCGGCTGGATCTCGCGCTGGACGCCCTGGGCCGGTCCCTGCGCGCCCTGCCGCTCTCCGCACAGGACCACCTGACCTTCCAGGAGTTCCTCTCCCCCGCCGGCCGCCGCCGGATAGCCCAGCACCTGATCAGGACGGGCGAGACCCGCACCCTGGCCTTCCTCGGCACCGACGCCCACACCGTACGGATCAGGGCCACCAACCCGCCCCGCCCCGGCGCGGACGACCCGTGCGCCGCGTCCTGGCGCCCGGCCTCGGCGCCCTCCTGGCCCACCGTCGCCTGACCGGCCCGGCAGGATGGGACGCATGACCGTCACCCACACCTGGAGCTACGAGGAGACGGAACTCGCCTGGCTGCGGGCCGCCCTGGCCCCCTCCGACGACCGGCCCGGCCACGTGGTCGCCGAACTCGTCCCCGGCGGCTTCGCGGCCTACCTGCGGATCTTCCACCGGTTCGAGACCGCCGACGGCTCCGGCCGCACCCGCCGCTGGCGGGACCTGGCACAGGAGAGCGGTGCGCTCTTCCACGGCGAGCTGTCGCACCACCGGCTGCTGGGCGCCGACGGACCGGACGGCCGGCCGCTCTGGCAGCCGGTCGACGGGGAGCCCGACGCAGGCAGCCGGCAGGCCCTGGTGCGCGCGCTCGCCGGGACGACCGGGGGCCGGCCGGTGTTCTTCGGCTACGACCTGGCCCTGCTCGTCCGGGGCGCCGACGGGCCGGCCGTCCGGAGCTCCCCGCCGGACCGGCCGGAGTCCGTACGAGCAGACATGACGGACAGCCACGCGTACCTGGTGGGGCCCGAGTTCTGGTGGCCGCAGGACCGCAGCTGGGTCGTCACCAGCGACTACGACCTGGTCTCCGGCTACATCGGCTGCTCGGCCGAGCCGGCGGAGCGGATCCTCGCCGAACCCGGGATCGAGGCCCTGCCGGTGACCCTGCGGACCAGGGTCGATTTCTCCTCCGACCAACTGAACCGACCCTCCGAGATGTAAGCTACCAACACGACTAGGATCTATTACACGGGGTGGTCGCAATGGCGTCGGAACTGGCACGGGCATGGGTGACGGGCTGGGTGGCCTCCCGGGCGACCGCCGCCCCGGTCGAGGAGCCCTGGGGCCTGCGGATCGAGGTCGGCCACCCCAAGCAGGCGACCAGGCACGTCCTGTTCGACACCGACGGGAACACCGTCCGCGAGCTCGCCGGGACCATCACCGCCCCCACCACCTGGATCAAGGCCTTCGTGGAACCGGGGACGATAGCCCCCCACCTCTCCCCCGCCGACTGGACGGAGGACATCCCCGGCTTCCTGATGGCCGCGGACCTCCGCCCCGCCGCCGTGAGCACCCCCGACGGCTACACCCTCAGCAGCGAGACCACCCACGGCGTCACCCGGGTCCGGATCCTCGCCCCGGACGGCTCGCTCGCCGCCCGCGGCCAGATCGCCCCCACCGGCGCCACCGCCGTCGTCGACCAGGTCGAGACCGACCCCGCCCACCGGCGCCGCGGCCTGGGCACGGTCGTGATGCGCAGCCTCGGCAACACCGCCCTGGCCCGAGGCGCCGACACCGGCATCCTCGGCGCCACCATCGAGGGCCGTGCCCTGTACGAGTCGCTGGGCTGGACCGTCCGGGCCCCGCTCGCCGGCTTCGTCTACCGGGCCACGGGCGCCTGAGGGGCCGGCCCGAACGCCCGGCACGGCCTCAGGCGCGTGCCACGACGAGGTGACACCACGCCGTCTTCCCGCCCACGCTGGGCGTCTTGACGCCCCACCGGTCCGCCGGTGCGTTGACCAGGAACATCCCCCGGCCACCCCCTCTGGACGCGCTGACCGGCAGCGCCTCCACCGGTCCGGTCCCCGGATCGGCCACCGCGATGTGCAGCCGTCGCGCCCGCAGTTCGAGTACCACGGTCGGCGGACCGCCATGGATCAGCGCATTGGTCACCAGTCGAACATCACCATTCGAGTGGTGACGTTCGAATCCCCTGGCTTCTCCGGCGCCGGGCAGGCCGTCCTCTACGCGGGAGGTGAAGTGCCACGGCTCGACACCGTCCAGGTCGATTCCGTTCACGGGCCCATGTTCCTGGACGACACGAACCAACTGCGCAACTACCGGGACATCCTGGACGACATGGCAGGCCTGGCGCTCAGCCCCTCGGATTCGATCGTCTTCATGGACTCCCTCCTGAAGGAACTCTGAAAGGCACACCATGGAGCAGCTCAACTGGGTGACGCCGTCGGTCTGCGGTGCGGGCAACAACTGCCCCGAGGTGGCGATCACCACCGACGCCGTCTTCGTCCGCAGCAATCTGACGCCTGACGCCCCGGCCGCCCGCCTGACCCACCAGGAGTGGCGCGACCTGGTGGACGGCATATCCAAGGGCGAGTTCAACGTGTGACCGCCCCGGACGCGCCGCTACGCCCCCGCCCGCCAGTGCCCCAGGACCGGCTCCGCGAGCAGTCGGGCCGGGCCGCAGAGGGCCTGGCCGTGGCGGGCGAACAGGTCGTCGCGGGAGTCGAAGTGGCCCAGGTCGGCGCGGACGTAGGCGGAGAGGTCGCAGGTCGACCCGGGCCCGGCGGCCGGGCAGCGGGTCGCGCCGTCCCAGTCGACGGCCGTCCTGGCGAGTGCTTCGAAGAGGGTCTCGGCGCCGGAGTTGGTGAAACCGCCGCCGGGGCGCTCGCCGAGCTCGTCCAGGCCGCCGAAGAGTTCGGAGACGGGCAGCCAGGGCGCGGCGGGGTGGTCGAGCGGCGACAGGCCGGGCAGGTGGAACTCGGGCCAGGCCAGCAGGATCCGGTCCGGGACGAGCTGGTGCAGCCGGGGGAAGCGCGGGTACCAGAAGGCGCCGTCCACCAGCAGGCCGCGGACCCGGGTGGGGACTGCGGCGGCCCGGGCGACGGCCTCCAGGACGGCCAGCCGCTGGCTGCAGGAGCCGCGCCCGAGGCGGAGCACCTTGGAGGCCGGCCGCTCGTCCTGCACGGAGTACACCGGGCGGACGGCGGTGGCGATCAGGCGGTGGGCCCGGCGCAGGGCCGCGAGCTGCCCGGCCGGTCCGTCGGTGGCCCCGGGGGCCGTGGGCGTCCCGATGCGCCCGGCCAGTGCGGTGACCAGCGGGTGCCGCCGGTCGAGGATCCGCGTGGGCTCCGTGCTCCCGTTCACCGCCAACCCGGCGGACGCGGCCCTGGCGGTGGCGAGGGCGCGCGTGCGGCCCCGCGGTCGGAGAAGCGAGCTCGTCATGGCCGACGACCTTTCGTCCAGGGTCCGCCGTACTTGGCACCAGCTACCATGACAGGAAAATTGAACACGTTCAACCATGGTCGGGGCGCCGCTGCCCTGGCCGAACACCGTTCGGGCGTCAGGAATTCGGCTGATCCCGGTGCGCCGCGACCCTGGCCCCGGCCCCGTCCGCCTGCCGGGCGAGAAGCCAGTCGGCGGCCTCCAGCAGGCCGGTGACCGCGTCGGACGGGGACTCGTGGACCCAGCCGTCCATCTCCTCCGAGTGGTCGCCGCGGCAGTCGTCCCGGTCGCAGCCGGCCAGCACCTCGGCATGGACCTCCCACGGCGGCCCGGGGGTGATGTCCCAGAGGCAGCGGCGCGGGACGTACAGCCCCAGGGTCCAGTTGAGCGCGGGCGTCCCCACCAGGGCGAAGACACCGGCGAGGTGGATCCCCTCGACCCGGCGGAACCACAGGCCGCCCCCGGTCCGCCTGCCGTGCTCGTCGGCGGTCGCGTCCGGCCCCGCGCCCAACCGGGCGGCCAGGCGGCGGACCCGCGCGTCCGCCTCGGCGAGCAGCGGCCGGAACGCGGCCAGTTGCCCCTGGTCCGCCTCCGGGAAGACCCACCGGATGTCGCCCCGGTCGAGCGCGATCGCCTCCATCCGGCCGAGTCTGCCCGGTGCCCGTCCCGGTGCCAAGCCTCCTCCGGGCGCCGCCCGGGCGCCGCCGCCGGCGTGACGGCGGCGGCCCCGGGCCCGTCGTCAGGCGTTCGGCGCGACCTTCGCCAGGCCGTTGATGATGCGGTCCATCGCGTCGCCGCCCTGCGGGTCCGTCAGGTTGGCGAGCATCTTGAGGGTGAACTTCATCAGCATCGGGTGGGTCAGCCCGCGCTGGGTGGCGAGCTGCATGATCTTCGGGTTGCCGATCAGCTTCACGAAGGCCCGGCCGAGCGTGTAGTAGCCGCCGTAGACGTCCTTCAGGACCCGAGGGTAGGCCTCCAGGGCGCGCTCGCGGCCGGCCGGGGTGAGGCGGGCGTGCGCCTGGACGATGACGCCGGCGGCGAGCTGGCCGGATTCCATCGCGTAGGCGATGCCCTCGCCGTTGAACGGGTTGACCATGCCGCCGGCGTCGCCGACCAGCAGCAGGCCACGGGTGTAGTGCGGCTGGCGGTTGAAGGCCATCGGGAGGGCGGCGCCGCGGATCGGGTCGGTCATGTTCTCCGGCGTGTAGCCCCACTCCTCGGGCATGCCGGCGCACCAGGCCTTGAGCACCTCGCGCCAGTCCAGCTCGCCGAAGGCGGGCGAGGAGTTGAGGATGCCGAGGCCGACGTTGGAGGTGCCGTCGCCCATGCCGAAGACCCAGCCGTAGCCGGGGAGCTGCTGCTTGCCGCCGTTGCGGGTGTCCCACAGCTCCAGCCACGACTCCAGGTAGTCGTCGTCGTGGCGCGGCGAGGTGAAGTACGTCCGGTAGGCGACGCCCATCGGGCGGTCCTCGCGGCGGTGCAGGCCCATCGCGAGGGAGAGCCGGGTGGAGTTGCCGTCGGCGGCGACCACCAGCGGGGCGCGGAAGGTGACGGCGCGCTTGTCCTCGCCGAGCTTGGCGGTGACGCCGACGATCCGGCCGGTCCGGTCGTCCAGGACCGGCCCGCTGACGTTGCAGCGCTCGTACAGCCGGGCGCCGGCCTTCTCGGCCTGACGGACCAGCAGCTCGTCGAAGTCGGCCCGCTTGCGGACCAGGCCGTAGTCGGGGAACGAGGACAGCTCCGGCCAGTCCAGCTCCAGCCGGACGCCGCCGCCGATGATCCGCAGGCCCTTGTTGTGCAGCCAGCCGTTGTCGGTGGAGACGTCGATGCCCATGTCGACGAGCTGCTTGGTGGCGCGCGGGGTGAGGCCGTCGCCGCAGACCTTCTCGCGCGGGAACTCGGTCTTCTCCAGCAGCAGGACGTCCAGGCCGGCCTGGGCCAGGTAGTACGCGGTGGTGGAGCCTGCCGGCCCGGCGCCGACCACGATGACGTCCGCCGTGCTCTCCACGGGGCTGTCCGGCTTCGTCAGATCGGCTGCGGTGTCGGTCACGGCGGGCACTCTCCTGGGAACTGCGACGGTGGCTCGGGCTGCCTGGCCCTCGCAGTCTAGTTGCCGCCCTCCGGTGGGCTCCGGAGGGCGGCGCCGGGTCGTCCCCGCCGCGCCGGGAAGGACCGCCGCGCGAATGACGGCCCACCGCGCGGATGACGGCCGCCGCGCGGGAGACGGACCTCAGGCCTTGAAACCCCGGTGCAGCGCCACGATGCCGCCGGTCAGGTTGCGCCAGGCCACCTTCGACCAGCCGGCCTCCTGCAGCAGCGTGGCCAGGCCGGGCTGGTCGGGCCAGGCGCGGATCGACTCGGCGAGGTAGACGTACGCGTCCGGGTTGCTGCTGACCGCGGTGGCAACCGGCGGCAGCGCCCGCATCAGGTACTCGGTGTAGACCGTCCGGAAGGGCGTCCAGGTCGGCGTGGAGAACTCGCAGATGACGATCTTTCCGCCGGGCTTGGTGACCCGCTGCATCTCGCTCAGCGCCGCGCCGGTGTCCTGCACGTTGCGCAGCGCGAAGGAGATCGTCACGGCGTCGAAGGAGGCGTCCGCGAACGGCAGCTTGGTGGCGTCGCCCGCGGTGAGCGGCAGTTCGGGGTGACGGCGCTTGCCCTCGCCGAGCATCCCGACGGAGAAGTCGCAGGGCACGACCCTGGCGCCGGACTCCAGGAACGGCAGCGAGGAGGTACCGGTGCCGGCCCCGAGGTCGAGGATCGTGTCGCCCCGCTCGGCGCCGACGGCCTCGGCCACCGCCCGCCGCCAGGCGCGCGCCTGGCCGAGGGAGAGCACATCGTTCGTACGGTCGTACTTGGCCGCGACGTCGTCGAACATCGCGGCGACTTCGTGCGGCTGCTTGTCCAGAGAGGCTCGGGTCACGCCCCCATTGTTCACCCTCCCGCCGACAGGACCGGCCAGGGGGCGCCACCGGGTGCCGGACCGCCCCGCGCGGGGCCGCCCGGCGCCGGGCGTCATGGGGCTCAGTGCAGGGCCCGCCGGCCGCCCTTGCGGCGGCGCCGGGAGCGCTTGCCGTGGGTTATCGCCGGCATGCCGTCGGCCAGTGCCTCGGTGGCGAAGGCCACGGTGGTGCGGACCCGGCCTGCGCCGAAGCGGGCGGCCTGCGCGGCCCGGGCCCGGCGGTGGCGGACGATCCGCAGCACGCAGAGCAGGAACAGCACCACGGCGACCGGCACGCTGGCACGGGCCAGTCCGACGCCGGCCGGCTGCGGGTAGGTGTCGCCGCAGAGGCGGACGGCGCCCGGGTCGTCGGCGGCGTGCTCCAGGCAGACGGAGTCCCCGACCGCGGCGGAGTCCTGCAGCGGCAGGGCGGCGGCGGTGTGCTGCTGGCCGCCGGCCCGGTAGGTGACCGAACTGTAGGAGCCGCTGCCGGTCGACAGCTGGGTGACCGTCCCCTGCACCTGGACCGGGTTGGCGCCGATCCGGTCGGCCTGCTCGGCCTGGCGCCAGCCGAGCAGGCACATGCCGACGGCCAGCACGGCGCTGAGCACCGCCGCCAGATACCAACCACGGCCCAACCGCGGGGAGCGCGGCGGGAGGACGGTCGCGGGTCGCATGGTTCCTGTCCTGGCTTGCCTGAACGGGGCCTGGGACGGGCCCCTGCCACCCGGGGCCGGGTGGTGTGGTGAGGGTACGGAGTGAGCTGTCCGGGATCGTATCCGCTGGCGGGCCCTCAGGTCACGGCGAAGGGGGAATCAGGGGCTCCGGCCCGCAGCGGAGTTAGGACGTTCGCGAAGGTTCCCGCCGGATTGCGAAGGTTCCCGGTGGATTCTGCGGGGCTTTCGACGGCGGGCAGCACCCCGCACCTGCGACAGTGCCCGGCCCGGCACCCCTGGTCCGGGCCGGGGCCTCGGGCGGGACGCGGGGACCGGGCCGGCACGGCGGGACGCGGGGACCGGGCCGGTGCGGGCGAAGTGGGCTGGGGCAGGCCGGCCGGACGGCCTCAGCGGCGCCGGTGGAGCAGCCGGCCGGCCAGCACGGTGGCGAGACAGCCGCCCGTCCGGTTCCCCTCGGCGTCCAGCTCCAGCACGGTGAGATCGGCCCGTCCGCCGGTCGTCAGCGAACCGTGGGCGGCCTCGGCCGGCGAGAGCCCGGCCCCGGCGCCGAGCGGGTCCAGCGGGCCCCGCGCACCGTCACCGGGCAGCGCCAGCAGGCCGGAGCGGGTGACCGCGGTCCGGACCGAGGGGCGTTCGAACGGGCCGGCCACCGCCGTGACACCGTGCCCGAGCATCCGCTGCAGCCCGCGCCGGGCGCTGGCGCCCCACCGGGCCTCGTCCAGCCCCAGCCGCGCCAGTGCCGGCCCGTGCAGCGGCTCGGTGCCGATCTCCTCGCGCGGGTCCGGGTGGTAGGCGCACTCCAGCAGCCAGTGGCCGTACGGATTGCGCAGACCGGGCGTCAGCAGGCCGCCCCACTCCCGGGTGCGGGCGGCCGGGAAGGCGGCGGCCAGCTCCCGGTACGGGCCCAGCCCGGCGATCCGGTCGCCCTGCACCACCACCGCCCCGTCGGCGATCGGCGGGGCGGTGAGGTCCGCCGGGGCGGGCAGCAGCAGGGTGGCCCGGTGCAGGGTCAGCATCGGCAGGGGCCCGGGTCAGTTGGTGGAGAGGATCTTCAGCTCGGGGTGCGCCGTGCCGCCCTCGATCGCGGTGGAGGCGATGTGCGAGGCGACCCGCGGGTCCACCGGGTCATGGGCCGGGTCGTCCAGCACCCGCAGGTGCTCGTAGGTGGTGGAGCGCTGCGCGGGGGTGCGGTCGGCGGCCCGGATCAGGTGGATCAGCTCGGTGAGGTTGGAGCGGTGCTTGGCACCGGCCGCCGAGACGACGTTCTCCTCCAGCATGACCGAGCCCAGGTCGTCGGCGCCGTAGTGCAGCGACAGCTGGCCGGCCTCCTTGCCGGTGGTCAGCCAGGAGCCCTGGATGTGGGCCACGTTGTCGAGGAAGAGCCGGGCGATGGCGATCATCCGGAGGTACTCGAAGACGGTGGCCTGGGTGGAGCCCTTGAGGTGGTTGTTCTGCGGCTGGTAGGTGTACGGGATGAAGGCCCGGAAGCCGCCCGTGCGGTCCTGCACGTCGCGGATCATCCGCAGGTGCTCGATCCGCTCGGCGTTGGTCTCCCCGGTACCCATCAGCATGGTGGAGGTGGACTCGACACCGAGCTTGTGGGAGGTCTCCATGATCTCCAGCCAGCGCTCGCCGGACTCCTTGAGCGGGGCGATCGCCTTGCGCGGCCGCTCGGGCAGCAGCTCGGCGCCGGCGCCGGCGAAGGAGTCCAGGCCCGCCCGGTGGATCCGGGTGATGGCCTCCTCCACGGAGACCTTGGAGATCCGGGCCATGTGCTCGACCTCGGAGGCGCCCAGCGAGTGGATCACCAGCTGGGGGAAGTCCGCCTTGATGGCGGCGAACGCGGTCTCGTAGTACTCGACGCCGTAGTCCGGGTGGTGGCCGCCCTGGAACATGATCTGGGTGCCGCCCAGCTCGACCGTCTCCGCGCAGCGGCGCAGGATCTCGTCGAGGTCGCGGGACCAGCCCTTGTCGCTCTTCGGCGCCACGTAGAAGGCGCAGAACTTGCACGCCGTCACGCAGACGTTGGTGTAGTTGATGTTGCGTTCGATGATGTACGTCGCGATGTGCTCGGTACCGGCGTAGCGACGGCGGCGGACGGCGTCGGCCGCCGATCCCAGCGCGTGCAGCGGCGCCGAGCGGTACAGCGCCAGGGCCTCCTCGGGGCTGATCCTGCCACCGGCGGCCGCCCGGTCGAGGACGGCCTGCAGGTCGGTGCTGGGCGCATCGAGGATCGCTGCGAGCTCGGACACCTGGCGGCCTTCTCTCTCTCGGTGGTACTGCGCTGCGGTACTGCTGGTGGGCGCGGGACTGAGCCGCACCGGGGACGACCGGACCAGCCTACGCCAGAGGTTTCCGGCGCCCGGTCAGCCCTTGCGCGACAGGTCGCCGGAGGGGTCGGAGCCCATCGCGGCGCCGGTCACCTCCAGGTGCAGGCGGCCGTCCGCGGCGAGCGTGTAGGTCTGGCGCTCGGGCTGTCCGGTGCACTCCGGGGTGGCCTCGGCGGGGGCCTCCTGGATCACCAGCGTGCGGGCCTCGGCCGACACCAGGGTGCCGTTGCCCCGGCAGACGGTGCTGCTGAAGTGCGAGGCGTTGCTGGTGCGGGCGACCACCTGGCCGACGGCGCCGGGCACGAACTCGACCCGGAAGGTGCTGGGCAGCGGGACGATCTTGGTGGTGATGTCCCCCTCCCAACCGCCCAGGAAACCCGCCGGCACGGCGCTCGGCCCGCCCGGCGCCGGGCTCCCCGACACGGGCGGCGGCAGGCTGCCGGCCGGGGCCGAGGGGCTCGGCCCGGTGGTCCAGGAGGTCGACCAGCCGGTGGTGAAGGAGGTGACGCCGGTCGTCACCCGGGCGGTCGTGCCGGGCGTGCCGTCACCCAGGGGGGTGCCGCCGCCACCCGTGGAGTCACGGAGCTTGACGCCGCCGTAGACCAGCAGCGGTACGGCCAGCACGGCGAGGGCCACCAGCAGCGCCGTCCGCTTCGCCCTTCCGGTGACGGGCCGTTCGTCGGCCGGTTCGGCTCCGGGCGACCCGGCTCCCGGCCGAGCGGCGCCGGGCGATGTGCCGCCCCGCGCCACGGATCCCAGCGGTACGGCGCCCGGCGGCACCGCGTCGGCCGGGGCCGGCCCGGTGCCGGCCGGCGCCTCCGGGTCCAGCTCCAGCAGCTCGACCGCGCTCCGGCCGACGGCCTCGGCCACCGCCGGCGGCAGCCAGGCCGCCTGCCGCAGCCGGACGGTGCCGCCCCCGGCACCCGACAGCAGCTCCCGCAGCCGGCCGGGGGACGGCCGGGACGCCGGGTCCTTGGCCAGGCAGTCGCGGACGATCGCGCCCAGCCCGGCGTCCAGCCCGGTCAGCTCCGGCTCCTCGTGCAGCACCCGGTAGAGCAGGACGGCCGCGCTCACCCCGTCGCCGAACGGCGCCGCGCCGGTGGCCGCGTAGGCGAGCACCGCGCCCAGCGAGAAGACGTCGCTGGGCGGCCCCGCCACCGCGCCCCGGGCCTGTTCGGGCGACATGTAGCCGGGCGAGCCGACCACGAAGCCGGACTGGGTGAGCCCGGTCGCGGCGTCCAGCGCCCGGGCGATGCCGAAGTCGATCAGGCGCGGCCCGTCCAGAGTGAGCAGCACGTTCGACGGCTTGACGTCGCGGTGCACCAACCCCTGGGCGTGGACGTGAGCCAGCGCCTCGGCGAGGCCCGCACCCATCGCCCGGACGGCCGCCGCGGGCAGCGGGCCGAAGTCCCGTACGGCGGCGCCGAGGGCGGGGCCCGCGACGTAGCCGGTGGCGACCCACGGGTGGGCGCCCTCGGTGTCGGCGTCCAGCACGGGGGCCGTCCAGGCGCCGCCGACCAGCCGGGCCGCCGCGACCTCCTGGCGGAACCGGGCGCGGAACTCCGGGTCCTCGGCCAGCTCGCCGCGCACCACCTTGACGGCCACCGTCCGGCCGCCGGCGGTGCGGCCCAGGTAGACCCGGCCCATGCCGCCGGCGCCGAGCCGCCGCAGCAGCCGGTACTCGCCGATCCGTGCCGGATCGTCAGATCCCAGTGGTTCCATCCCCCGCGCTCCCCTCAACGGCCGGCCGACAGCACGACGGTACCGGTGACGGAGCGCGGGGCAGCCGCCGGCGGCGGCGCGACCCGTCCTGGCGGCCGGCGCGGGCGGGCCGATCGAGGGCGCGGGTGCGGGCCGGTGGGGCGGTTCAGGCGGTTCAGGCGGTCGGGACGGCCTCCAGCAGGCGGACGGCGACGTCCGGCGCGAAGCCGCTGTCGTGGCCGACCCGGCGGGCGAACTCGGCGATGCCGGCGAGCTGCCGCTCGCCGAGCGAGTAGTCCAGGGCCTCGGTGAAGTACCGCTCCAGCAGCGCCGCGTCGAACTCCTCCCAGCGGGCCGCCTGCTCGGCGACCTGGCCGGCCTCGGCCAGCGAGAGGTCGCGGGACTCCAGGAAGGCCCGGTGGACGGCGGCGACCGCCTCCGGCCGGCTCTCCACGAAGTCCCGGCGGGCCGCCCAGACCGCGAAGACGAAGGGCAGGCCGGTCCACTCCTTCCACATCTCGCCGAGGTCGTGCACCGCCAGCCCCTGCGAGGGCGCCTGCTCCAGCGAGGCCCGCAGCGCGGGGTCGCCGATCAGGACGGCGGCGTCGGCCCGGGCGAGCATCGCGTCCAGGTCCGGCGGGCTGCTGAAGTACTCGGGGCGGACGCCCTCGCGCTCCTCCAGCAGCAGCTGGGCCAGCCGGACGGAGGTGCGGCTGGTGGAGCCGAGGGCGACCTTGCGGCCGTCCAGGTCGGCGAGCGGCACCTTGCTCACGATCACGCAGGACATCACCGGGCCGTCGCTGCCGACCGCGATGTCGGGCAGCACCACCAGCTCGTCCGCGTGCCGCAGGTACTCGACGCAGGTGATCGGGCCGATGTCGAGCGAGCCGGCCACCAGCAGGTCGCTGAGCTTCTCCGGGGTGTCCTTGGTGAGGTCCAGATCGAGCAGGTTGCCGGTCCGCGCCAGGCCCCAGTAGAGGGGCAGGCAGTTCAGGAACTGAATATGTCCGACCCGGGGCCTGACCGGTACGGCCGACGCTGCCGGGGCACTCCCATCCCGCACTGCCACTGCTCGCTCCTCTGCTGTTCGTACTCTCTCCGCAGGGTATGCCCGGGGCTCCCCGGAGCCTTCACCGGCCGCCCGACACGCCCTGTCCGCACCTCAAGTCACCCCTGGTCGCCACCACGACCGCGTGCTAGCGTTGCCCTCAGTTGCAGTTTGATTCCCCTTGCAGTACTTGAAGCCTGCGGAGCATGTAACCGCAGGCTTTTTGTAGTTTTTCAGCAATATCGAAAAACTCCGGACCCACTCCGGAGGCGGGGCGATCAGCGCAGCGGACCGGGTGCCACGCGGTGTGGCACCCAATACGTCCCTCGCAAGGAGAACGGCATGGCTCAGGGAACCGTCAAGTGGTTCAACGCTGAGAAGGGCTTCGGCTTCATCGCCCAGGAGGGCGGCGGCCCCGACGTCTTCGTCCACTACTCCGCCATCAACGCGAACGGTTTCCGCTCGCTGGAGGAGAACCAGGCGGTCAGCTTCGACGTCACCCAGGGCCCGAAGGGCCCGCAGGCGGAGAACGTCACCGCTATCTGACCATCCTCATGATGTTCTGATCGCTCGGGACCCGACTGGGTCCGACGGTGGCCCTCACTGCCGCCACCATGAGCACAACGAGCAGCACCCAAGGGGGCTCGCCACGTCCTGGACGCGGCGGGCCCCCTGCCTCGTGTCCGGCGGCGGGCGAACCGCTCCGGCCGGCAGCAGCCCGCGAGCCCGCTCCCCGTCGGGGGAGCGGGCTCGCGGGCTGTCGCGGGCGGGGCCGGGGTGGTCAGGCCGCGGCGGGCACCTTCTCGCCGGCCTGGGCCGGCACGGGGACCGGCGCCTCGGCGTACAGGTCACCCGTCGGGTTGTTGTAGGCCACCAGGTCGAGGGTCTTCTCGCGGGCCGCCACCAGGATCGGCACGACCGCCTGCCCGGCCACGTTGGTGGCGGTGCGCACCATGTCCAGGATCGGGTCGATGGCCAGCAGCAGACCGACGCCCTCCAGGGGCAGGCCCAAGGTGGAGAGGGTCAGGGTCAGCATCACGATGGCGCCGGTCAGACCGGCGGTGGCGGCGGAGCCGATCACCGAGACGAAGGCGATCAGCAGGTAGTCACCGATGCCGAGGTGGACGCCGTAGACCTGGGCGACGAAGATCGCGGCCAGCGAGGGGTAGATCGCGGCGCAGCCGTCCATCTTGGTGGTGGCCCCGAACGGGACGGCGAAGCTGGCGTAGTCGCTCGGGACGCCGAGGCGCTCGGTGACGCGGCGGGTGACCGGCAGGGTGCCGACCGAGGAGCGCGAGACGAAGGCCAGCTGGATGGCGGGCCAGGCGCCCTTGAAGAAGTTGAGCGGGTTGAGGCCGCCGACGAACTTCAGGAGCAGGGAGTAGACCACGAACAGCACCAGGGCGCAGCCGACGTAGACGTCCGCGGTGAGGGTGGCGAAGGGCTCCAGCAGGTCCCAGCCGTACTTGGCGACGGACTTGCCGATCAGGCCGAGGGTGCCGAGCGGGGAGAGCCGGATGACCCACCACAGGGCGGTCTGGGTGAGCTCCAGGACGGTCTCGTTGAGCTTGAGGACCGGGGCGGCCTTGTCGCCGAGCTTGATGATCGCGGCGCCGACCACGACCGCCAGGAAGACGATCTGCAGGACGTTCACCTCGGTGAACGAGGTGACGATGTTGGTCGGGATGATGCCGGTCAGGAAGTCGACCCAGGTGCCGGAGGACTTGGGTGCCTTCAGCCCCTCGGTGGAGAGGTCGGTGCCCTGGCCGGGGTTGGTGAGCAGGCCCAGGCCCAGGCCGATCGCGACGGCGATCAGCGAGGTGATCAGGAACCAGAGCAGGGTCCGGCCGGCCAGCCGGGCGGCGTTGGTGACGTTGCGCAGGTTGGCGACGCTCACCACGATCGCGGTGAAGACCAGCGGCGGGACGGCCAGCTTGAGCAGCTGGACGAAGATCTTGCCGATGGTCTCCAGGGTGGTGGCCAGCCAGGAGATGTCGGCGGTCCGGGCGAGGTAGCCGAGGGCGACGCCGAGCACGAGGCCGGCGACGATCTGGACCCAGAAGGGGGTCTTCCGGACCCGGGTGAGCAGGGAGGGCGACGCGGTGGCGTCGGGCGCTGCGGACATGGCGGTGCGGCTCCGGGGGAGGGAGTGCGGAACGGGGAGGGGAGACGGGGAGGCGGCACGGCGCGGATCCGGCACCTCGGGGGAGGTGCCTCGGGGCGTGCCGCCTAGATACAGCTGCCGGCGCGACAGGCGCGCGGGCCGTCCACAGCACCGGACAGGCGCATGCCGGCCGCGGGCGTCGAGCCCTGGCCCTGCATTCGGGGTGCGCCTGTGGTGGTCATGAGCGGAACATTAGCAGTAAAGCTTTGAGATGTTCAAAGCACATGTTTGAGATGCGGGCACGAACCAAGCTGACGCCCCATCACATCCGCCCCCGACGGCTCGATTGACCCCGTCCGGTTATACGTATAACTTTGAGTACCGTCCTCCCGCCCCCTGCCCACCGGAGACCCGCCCCCATGGGCTACCTCGCCCTGCTCCGTGCCCCGCACGTCACCCGACTCCTGCTCGGCACCCTGCTCGGGCGCCTCCCGGCCGGCATGACCGCCCTCGTGATCGCCCTCGCCCTGCGTGACGCCGGCGCCCCGTACGGACGGATCGGCCTGGCCACCGCCGCGTACGCGATCGCCGCCGCCGTCGGCGGGCCCGTCCTCGGCCGGATCGTCGACCGCACCGGCCAGCCCCGGGTACTGCTCAGCGCGGCCGTGGTCGCCGGGCTCGGGTACGCCCTGCTCGCCCTCGCCCCGGGCTCGCCCGTCGCCGCCACCGTCGGCGCCGCCGTCGCCGGTCTCGCCATGCCCCCGCTGGAGCCCTGCCTGCGCGCCCTGTGGCCCGCCGTGGTCGAGGAGGAGCAGCTGGACACCGCGTACGCCTTCGACTCCGCCGCCCAGCAGATCCTCTACGTCGCCGGACCGCTCGCGGTGGCCGGCATCGCCGCCGCCTTCAGCCCCGTCACCGCGCTGTGGACGGCCGCCGGACTCGGCCTGGCCGGCGCCCTGGTGGTCGCCACCGCCGCACCCGCCCGCGCCTGGCAGGCCCCGCCGCGCGCGCAGTCCGCCGGGCTGCTGGGCCCGCTGCGCTCGCCCGGCCTGGTGCTGCTGCTGATCGGCCTGGCCGGCGCCGGCTGGACGGTCGGCTCGCAGAACGTGCTCTTCATCGCCTACGCCGAGCAGCACAGCGGCGTCCCCGGCGGCGCGGGCACGCTGCTCGCCCTGGCCGCCGTCGGCGGGCTGGCCGGCGCGCTGGTGTACGGCGCGGTCAAGTGGCGCAGCGGCACCGCCACCCGGACCTGGGTGATGGCCCTCGGGATGGCCGCCGCCTACCTGCCGCTGCTGCTGCTCCCCGGCCCGGCGGCGTTCTGCGCGCTGGCGCTGCTCTCCGGCATCGGGCTGGCCCCCCTGCTGGCGGCCGCCTTCGTGCTGATCGCCGAACTGGCGCCGGCCGGCACGGTCACCGAGGCCTTCGCCTGGCTGATCACCCTGTTCGCGACCGGCAACGCGCTCGGCTACGCGGTCTCGGGGGCACTGGTGGACACCTCGCTGCGCGCGGTCGCGCTCTGCGCCGTCGGCGGGATCGGGCTCGGCGGGCTGCTGCTGTTCGGCGCCCGGGGCTGGTTCCGGCCGGCGCCCGCGCCGGTGCTCACGCGGCCCGTTCCGGTGGGGTGAGTCCCGGCCGCCCGGCGGGCCGCCGACCGGCGGCGTGAGACCGCGTCACCGGAGCCCCTGGGGCGGAAGGTTGAGCCGGTGAAGTTGTCGCAGGTTTGTGACAGCCGTGTGCGAACACTTGTCCCCGTGTGCGGCGCGGGTGGACATAGTGTTCGGGCATGGCACCGACGCGCCCCCCGAGGCCCGACTCCTCCGAGACCCCACGACTCAGAGCAGACCGCGGGAGCGCGGCACTCCGCCACACCCGCCACGGAGTGACCTTCCTGACGGTCAGTGTGCTGTCCGGCGTCCTGTTGGCCGGCATGGCGCTGCCCGCCGTCGGCGCGCTCGGGCTCACCGCCAAGAACACCGCCGACAGTTTCGACAGCATCCCGGACGAGTTCAAGACCCCGGCGCTCGCCCAGGCGACCCAGATATTCGACGCCAAGGGCGGCCTGATAGCCAAGGTGTACGAGCGCGACCGGACGGTGCTGACCGCCGAGCAGATGGCGCCGATCATGCGCCGGGCCCAGGTCGACATCGAGGACGCCCGCTTCTACGAGCACGGCGCGGTAGACCTCAAGGGCGTGCTCCGTGCGGCCAGCAAGAACGCCGAGAGCGGCAGCACCGTCCAGGGCGCGTCCACACTCACCCAGCAGTACGTGAAGAACGTCAACGTGGAGAAGGCCGGCGACGACGTGGCGGCCGTCCGGGAGGCGCAGCGCAAGACCCTGGGTCGCAAGATCCAGGAGCTGAAGTACGCCATCAAGCTGGAGGAGGACCTGACCAAGGACCAGATCCTCACCAACTACCTCAACATCACGTACTACGGGAACGGCGCCTACGGCGTCGAGGCCGCCTCCCAGCGCTACTTCGGCAAGAGCAACAAGGACCTCACCGTCCCCGAGGCCGCCACCCTGGCCGGCCTGGTGCAGAACCCCTCCCAGTACGACCCCAAGCTGCACCCGCAGGCGGCGCAGAAGCGCCGCGACGTGGTGATCGACAAGCTGCTGGAGAACAAGCACATCACCGCGGACCAGGCCAAGGAGGCCAAGGCCGCCCCGCTCGGGCTGGCCTTCCACCCCCCGCGCAACGGCTGCATCACCGCCCAGGCGGGGATGGGCTTCTTCTGCGACTACGTCCGGCACGTGGTGAAGCAGGACCCGGCCTTCGGCAAGAGCGCCGCCGAGCGCAAGAAGTTCTGGGACCAGGGCGGCCTGAACATCTACACCACCCTCGACCCGGACAAGCAGGCCGCCGCGCAGGACGCCGTGAGCAGCAACGTCAGGGTCACCGACCCCGTCTCGGCCGCCGCCACCATGATCGAACCCGGCAGCGGGAAGATCCTGGCGATGGCGCAGACCCGCCCCTACGGCCTGGACCCGGGCAAGAACGAGACCGTCGTCAACTACAACGTCGACGCGGCGATGGGCGGCGGCAACGGGTTCCAGCCCGGGTCGACCTTCAAGCCGGTGGTCGCGGCGGCGGCGCTGGAGGCCGGGCTCCCGGCGACCCAGTCGTACCCGGCGCCGAACCGGATCGACTACCCGACCATGAAGACCTGCGACGGCACCTGGAAGAACCTCGCCACCGGCAAGGAGCGGAGCGTCCCCAACGAGTCGGCCAAGGAGATCGGCCCGTACCAGCTGAAGGAGGCGATGGCCCTGTCGGTCAACACCTACTTCGTGCAGATGGAGCAGGAGATCGGGCTCTGCCCGGTCAAGCAGATGGCCAACAAGCTCGGCATCGGCGCCAAGGCCAGCGGCAAGCCGCTGGAGGAGGTGCCCGCGATGGCGCTGGGCGTGGAGGAGGTCAGCCCGCTGACCATGGCGAACGTCTACGCGACCTTCGCCGCCCGCGGCGTCTACTGCTCCCCGCTCTCGATCAACAAGATCACCCGGGTGGACGGCCGGGACGTCCCGGTGCCGCCCGCCTCCTGCAACCAGGTGATCTCGCAGCTGACCGCCGACACCCTGACCACCGTCCTGAACGGTGTGACCGAGAAGGGCACGGGCGCCGACCTCGGTCTGAGCGACCGGCGGCAGATCGCCGGCAAGACCGGTACCTCGGACCAGAAGAAGGCCGCCTGGTTCGACGGCTACACCCCGCAGCTGGCCACCGCCGTCTGGCTCGGCGGCCCCGCCGGCGGCGTCGAGATGCGGAACATCACCATCAACGGGGAGTTCACCCGCGAGGTCTTCGGCGCCACCGGCCCCGGCCCGATCTGGCGCGACGCCATGAACCAGGCACTGCGCGGCGCCCCCAAGGAGCCGCTGAACATGATCTACATCCCCGACCCGCCGCCGCGGACCGACCCGAAGTCCACCACCGGCCCGGCGGCCAGCCCGGGCGCCACCGACGCGACGCCCTCCCCCGGTGCCTCGCAGCGCCGGCCGCGCGGCACCGGGAAGCCGACCGAGCAGCCGTAGCCCGGCCGGATCAGGGCCCGGCGGGATCAGGGCCCGGCGGGAGCGGTCGACGAGCGCAGGACCAGTCCGGTGGCCAGTGCGGCCACCGGGCTGACCGGCTCGCCGCGCAGCAGTCCGGCCAGCGCCGCCAGGCCGACCCGGCCGAGCTCCTCGCCGGGCAGGTCGACCGTGGTCAGCGGCGGCGCGAGCAGGCCGGCCACCGGGATGTTGTCGATGCCGACCACCGAGACGTCCCCCGGGATCCGCAGCCCCAGCTCGGCCGCCGCCTGGTAGACCCCCGAGGCCACCACGTCGTCGTCGCAGATCACCGCGCGCGGCCGGTCCGCCCGGCCGAGCAGCTCGTACGCGGCGGCGCGGGCCGCCGGCTGCCCCAGGTTGAGGCTGACGCCCAGCTCCAGCACGTCCAGGCCGAGCTCCGCCGCGGCCCGCTCGAAGGCCTCCTGCCGGACCCGGAAGGTGTAGGCGCAGTGGTTGGAGCGCAGGTGGCCGATCCGGCGGTGGCCGAGCCCGGCGAGGTGGCCGACGGCGTCCCGCATGCCGCCGGCGACGTCCAGCTCCACGGTCGGCCGGCCCGGGTCGGTGCCCGGGTCGGCGTCCAGGAACACCACGGGGGTGTCGGCGGGCAGCTCCCCGAGCTGGCTGTCGTCCGGCGAGCAGATCAGCAGGCCGTCGAAGCGGCTGGTGGTGGCGGCCTCGGCGAGGGTGGCGCTGCCCCAGCCGGAGCTGACCACCACGGCCAGCCCGTGCCGTCCGGCTTCCTCGTGCACCCCCATCAGGACCCGGCCGAAGAACGGGCCGAGGATGTTCGGCACGGCGAGCAGGATCATCCCGCTGCGGCCCAGCCGCAGCTGGCGCCCGGCGGCCTGCGGCCGGTAGCCCAGCCCGCGGGCGGCCGCCCGGACCCGCTCCCTGGTCGCCTCCGACACCCGGTGGCCCGCCTCCGAGCCGGAGAACACCAGCGAGACCGTCGCCTGGGAGACACCGGCGAGCCGGGCCACGTCCCGCCCGGTCGGCCGGCGCGGCGCCGACCCGGGGCGGCCGGCCTGCGGAGTCCCGTCCGGGGGCACGGAATCGGTCAGTTCTGCGCGGCGGCGGAGCGCGCCGCGTCGTCGGCGGCGTCCTCCTCGGCGTTCTGGGCGGCGATCCGGTCGGCGGTCCTGCTGCGCAGCCGGCCGCTCACCTTGTCGGCGATCTGCGCCGACATCTGGTCCCGCTGCTTGCTGAGCAGGACGTAGCTCAGCGGCGCCGAGACCAGGGCCGCGAGCAGCACGAGGAAGACGTAGCCGGACGCGCCGGCCACCGGGATGATCCCGAAGTGGCCCAGCAGCAGGGCGAGCAGCAGGCAGCCGAGGAAGATGCTGGCCCGCATGGAGGTGTAGCGGAGCGTGGCGTGCGCGGTGCTGAGCGGCGGGGCGCCGATCGGCGCGGCGGCGTCCGACGGCGGGCTGCTCGGCGACTGGCTGCTCCGGGGCTGGCTGCTCAGCGGCTTGCTGCTCACGAGGGGCATCCTTACTGCACGGGTGGGTCCGGTCCGGTCTCCCAGTGAAGCATGCCGTGCCGGGCGGGCGGGGTACGCCCCCGCCCGGCGCCGGGCCCGGGGCCGCCCCACGCCCGGCCGGCCCCGCGCCCGGTCAGGCCAGGCCGCGCCAGAAGGTGATGTCGTCACGGTCGTCGCCGGGGGCGACCCGGATGGCGCCCGGCACCCGGCCCACCTCCTGGTAGCCGCAGCGCCGGTAGAAGGACTCCAGGCCGAGGCCGCCGCGGGCCGTCAGCCGCAGGCCGTCCAGTCCCCACCCGCGGGCGGTCCGCTCGGCCTCGGCCATCAGTTCGACGCCGTACCCGCGCCCCTGGAAGTCGGGGTGGACCATGACCCGCTTGAGCATCCGCCAGTGCTCCATCAGCGGGAAGCGCATCGACTCGAAGAAGAGCAGGCCGGCGATCCGGCCCGTCCCGCCGTCGTGGGCGACCAGCAGCCGGTCCGGGCCGGCCTCCCCGGCCCCGGCGAACTGCTTCTCGGCGGTGGCCAGGACGTCCGCCGGGGTGACCGGCGGGACGAAGCCGACGGCGCCGCCGGCGTTGGTGACGTCCGCCCACAGCCGGACGATGCCGTCGCGCAGCTCAGGGGTGAGATCGGGGTCCAGGGTGAAACTCAGCGTCATGGTCGATCATCCTAGGAACCCTTACCAAGGCCGGGGCACGGGCGTACGGCCGGGTGACCGGCGTACGCGCGGGCCCGGGGCCCACCGGGCCCGCCCGGCCCCGGGCCCCGGCCCACCGGTCAGGCCGGCGCCACCACCGGCAGCGCGGGCGCGGGGCGCCGGCGCAGCGCCAGGCAGAGCAGCACGGCCACGGCGCAGAGCCCGCCGGCCGCGTACCAGGCCAGGTCGTAGTTGCCGAACGCGTCCCGGGACAGACCCGCCAGGGCCGCCACCGCCGCGGCGCCGATCTGGTGCGCGGCCAGCACCCAGCCGAAGACGATCGGCGCGTCGGGCCCGAAGTGCTGGCGGCAGAGCGCGACGGTCGGCGGCACGGTGGCGACCCAGTCCAGCCCGTAGAAGATCACGAAGGCCAGGATCGGCGGCTTCAGGGAGCCGGCGAACAGCTGCGGCAGGAAGAGCAGCGAGATCCCGCGCAGCGCGTAGTACGCGATCAGCAGCTTGCGGGAGTCGAAGCGGTCGGTGAACCAGCCGCTGGCGATCGTGCCCACCACGTCGAAGACCCCGACCAGGGCCAGCAGGCCCGCCGCCGTGGTGACCGGCATGCCGTGGTCGTGCGCGGCCGGGACGAAGTGGGTGCCGACCAGGCCGGCGGTGGTCGCGCCGCAGATCGCGAAGGACCCGGCGAGCAGCCAGAACGCCTTGCTTCGGGCGGCCTCCCGCAGCACCCGCAGCGAGCGGGCCAGCGCGCTGCCCCCGGTCACCGGCACGGGCGGGGCCTCGGTCGCCCCGTACGGGAGCAGGCCGACGTCGGCCGGGCACTCCCGCATCAGCAGCAGCACCGGGACGGCCACCACGGTGGCGGCCAGCGAGACCACGACCACCGCCGTCCGCCAGCCGTGCTGCTCGACGAGCGCGGCCAGCAGCGGCATGAAGATCAGGTTGCCGGCGGCGCCGCCGGCCGTCAGCACCCCGGTGACCAGCCCCTGCCGGGCCTGGAACCAGCGGCCCGAGACGGTGGTGGCGAAGGCGCCGGCCATCGACCCGCTGCCGAGGCCTACCAGCACGCCCCAGCAGAGGACGAGCTGCCAGCTCTGCGTCATCAGGATGGTCAGCCCGGCGCCGGTCGAGATGGTCAGCAGCGCGCAGACCACCACCAGCCGGACCCCGAAGCGGTCCATCAGCGCGGCGGCGAACGGCGCGGTCAGCCCGTACAGCGTGAGGTTGACGGAGACGGCGCTCGCGATGGTGGCGTGCGACCAGCCGAACTCGCTGTTCAGCGCGTCCATCATCAGGCCGGGGGTGGAGCGGAAACCGGCCGAGCCGACCAGGACGAGCAGGGCCACGCCCGCCACGACCCAGGCGTAGTGCGGCCGGGACGCCCGGCGGCCGCCGGGGCCGGGGGCGGTGCCGGCGGGGATGTCGGCGGGGACGGGCTGGGCGACGGGGGCGCGGCGGGTGGTCGGTTCGGTCACAGAGCCGAGTGTCCCGAAGGCGGCCGGCCCCCACGAGTGGCCTGACTGCCAGGTTTCGTCAGGATCGGGCCACCGCTCTCCGCCTCCGTGTGGCAGCATCGGGAGTCTCGACGAGGGGAGCCCGCCATGAGCGCCGCACACCGCGGGGCACCGCACCGGGTGGCGGTGCTGGCCCTGGACCGCGTGATCGCCTTCGAGCTCGCCATCCCCTCGCGGATCTTCGAGTCCGCCAAGGCCCCGGACGGCGCCCCGCTCTACCAGGTGGACACCTGCACCCTGGACGGCGGCCCGGTCGCGACCAGCTCCGACTTCCGGATCAGCGTCGACCACGGCCCCGAACTCCTGGAGCGGGCCGACACCGTGGTGATCCCGGCCGCGGCCGGGATCACGGACGCCTGGGCGACGGCCGGCCCGCCGCCCGGCACGGCCGCCGCCCTCGCCCGGGTCCGGCCCGGGACGCGGCTGGTGTCGATCTGCACCGGCGCGTTCGTCCTGGCCGCGGCCGGACTGCTGGACGGTCGTCCGGCCACCACGCACTGGCGGCACACCGAGCAGTTCGCCGCCCTGTTCCCGCAGGTCCGGCTGGATCCCGACGTGCTGTTCACCGACGACGGGGACGTACTCACCTCCGGCGGGGTGGCGGCCGGCGTCGACCTCTGCCTCCACCTGGTACGACGCGACCACGGGAGCGCCGTCGCCAACGCCGTCGCCCGGACCTGCATCGTGCCGCCGTGGCGCGAGGGTGGCCAGAAGCAGTACGTCGAGATGCCCCGGCCGGTGACCGTTACGGCCGGGCCGGGCACCGCCGCCGTCCGGGCCTGGGCCCTCGAACACCTGGACGAGCCGCTGGCGCTGCGCGAGCTGGCCGCCCGGGCCGGGACGAGCGTGCGCACCTTCACCCGCCGGTTCCGCGAGGAGACCGGGAGCAGCCCGGGCCAGTGGCTGACGCTCCAGCGCACCGAGCGGGCCCGGCAGCTGCTGGAACGGACCGACCTGACCATCGACCAGGTGGCACGGGAGTCCGGATTCGGGACGGCGGCCTCGCTGCGGCTGCAGCTGCGCGGGCGGCTGGACGTGGCGCCCAGCGCCTACCGGCGGACCTTCCGCGAGGTCGGAGGCCCACGCCCGGCCTGAGCGGGCGGCACGCGGGTGCCCTCCGGGGCAGTGGGCGGGTGCCGGCCGCGGGTTGGACGGCGGCGCGCCGTGCGCACCCCGAGCACGGCACGGCCGACCGCCGTCCAACCGCGATGCACGGGCCCTGAACCCGCGCCGAGCCCTCCGCACTCGCCGAGGCGCTTTCGCGCAACCGGCACCGCACGGCCCGCCTGCCGAGTTCCCCCTGGACAGCAGTGCCGCGGTGATGGTCGGCGGTTCCTCGACGTCCCCTCGCAACGGAGAGCTGCACCCAAGAGTGATCAGCTGAATACTTCACGTCAATGGGTTGTCCGAAATTCGGAATGGTTGCGTTGCGTTTCGGCCGTATCCGGCGAGTACGGGTGCCGGAGCCGGAGCCACGGGCGCGCGGGCGGCGCCGCTGTCGGGGGGCGGGCAGCAGGGCGGCGAAGGGCCGGCGGGGGCCGCCGTCAGGGCGCGGCCGGCACCCGGTCCAGCGAGTCGTGCAGCGGCGCGTCCACCCCGCCCGCCGCCGGCCGGACGGCGGTGGCCGCCGCGTCGATCTCGCACCAGACCCGCTTGCCGGAGCCGTCCGGGTACCAGCCCCAACGGTCGCAGAGCAGCTCGACCAGCTCCAGCCCCCGGCCGTTGGTCGCGTCCTCGTCGTCGCCCGCGTGCCGGGGCGCGGGCGCCACCTGGCTGGCGTCGGCGACCTCCACCCGCAGCGGGCCGACCATGGCGAACAGCCGGGCGCCGCCGGCCGCGGCCGGTCCCGCGGCGGCGGTGGACTCCAGCGGCATCAGCAGCCTCAGCACGGCCGGACACCCGGTGTGCACCACCGCGTTGGTGACCAGCTCGGAGACCACCAGCACCAGCGTCTCGGCGATCGGCGCGTCCGGGTCCACTCCCTGGTTCAGCAGTCGCGAGCGCACCCACCTGCGCGCCCGGCCGACCTCGGCGGGGTCCGCCTGCACCGCCAGTTGCACTTGAAGTACCTGCACCGCTCCACCACCCGCACTCGCAGTTCGGCCGTCGTTTCGATCGGGCCGGTTCGGTCGGCCGGCCCGGGCCGCCCGCCCCCACGGCCGGGCTGCCCCGCACTCTCGTCCGTCGCACAACCCTGTCCGTCACGTACTGGCTGCGGCACGAATACGCCTCAGGATGATCCGGCGGACCGACCGCAGCAAGCGCTTCGGGCATATTCCAGCGATCGGGGGACAGGGCAGTGCATACTGTCCCGTTCACTCTGGCGAAGCTCGCGCCGACGACCGGCCGGGCGCCCGCGGACCTGCCGAACCCGGCGGCCCCGCCGTAGCGGCCGGACCTGTTGGGGACGAGGGTAGCGAAACTACCCGCCCATTCCCGGGACACCACGGCCGCCACTCTGGAACCACCCTTCCTACATATGTCCACGCGCCTTCGAACAGCGCCCCGCGCGAAGACGTCGTGCACGGAGCGAAGGTCCTGACGGACCGACAGCCCGGCGGCCCCCTTCGGAGGATTTCCGCCCGGACCGCGCGACCCAAGGGCTACCTTGGGAGCAACAGGCCGGCGGCCGCCGGCCCGGACCGTGCCGGGAGGGGCGTGCCGATGACCACCCCCGGACAGCCGCCCTCCTGGGACGAACGACTCCAACGGCGCCTGGCCCGTGGCGAGGAGACGGCGCTCGGCGAGCTCTACGACCAACTCGCCCCGCTGGTGCACGGCCTGGCGGGCCGGATACTGGCCGACCAGGCCGCCGCCGAGCAGCTCACCCGGGAGGTCTTCGCCCACCTGTGGACCCACCCGGAGGCCTTCGACCCCGGGGAGGGCTCGCTGCGCTCATGGCTGGGCGCCCTGACGCACCGCCGGGCGGTCGACCGGCTGCGCCTGAACCGGGCCACCGCCCTCGGCGTGTCCCGGCAGCCGCGCCCCGGTGCACCCGACGGCGCGTCCGCCGACGCGGCCGGGCCCCCGGTGGACGAGCGGCCGCCCTCGGACGCACCACCGGTACCCGAACAGCCGCCGGACGGCCGAGCCCTGCCGCACCCGCCGGCCGGGAGCAGGCAGACCGGGAGCGTGCAGACCGGGAGCCCACCCGCCGGCGCCCTGGACGAGGAGATCCGCGCCGTGGCCACCGCCGCCCGCGTGCAGTACGTGGTGGACTCCCTCCCCCACCCCCTGCGCGAGACGATCACCGGGACGTACTACGACGGCCGGACGTACCAGGAGACGGCCCACCGGCTGGGCATCAGCGAGCAGGTGGCCAAGCAGCGGATGCGGCTCGGCCTGCAACTGCTCGCCACCGAACTCACCGAGGTGCGGGACGAAGCCGACGCGGACGCCGACACCGCCGTGGCCCCGGCACCGGGCAGCGCCACTGCCGCGGCCGCCGCCGGGGCCGCCGCCGGGAGGCTGTCGTGAGCGCCGACCCGACCGGCGGAGCGCTCACCGAGGAGCAGCACGAGGACCTGCGGTCCCTGCTCGGCGCCTGGGCGCTGGGCGCCTGCCCCCGCCGCGAGGCCGCCGCGCTGGAGCGGCACCTGCGGCTCTGCCCCGACTGCGCCGAGGAGGGCACCCGGCTGCGGGACGCCGCCGGGTGGCTCTCCGCGGACGAGCCGCTCGACCCGTCCGGCGCGCTGCGCCAGCAGGTGCTCGACTGGTGCCTGGCCCGGCGCCCGGCCGAACTCCCCGTCCCGGCCTGGGGCGCGCCGTACGCGGCCGAGACCGCCAAGCTCGACGCGCTGCTGCGCGACCTCGGCCCCGAGGAGTGGCAGGAGATCGTCGAACTCCCCTGGCACGGCGGCACCGACCGGCTGCGGCCCGCCGAGGTGCTCAGCCACCTGGCGGCGGTGGACGGCTACCTGGCGCCGGCCCTCGGCCTGCCCGACCCCGTCCCGGCCGGGGCCGGCCCCGCCGAACCGGCCGCCGTACCCGCCCCGGCCGCCGGCGCCGCGACGCCGGCCGTCCCCCGGACACCCGCCCGGGCCGGTCGGCCCGCGCCGAGGGTCCCCGGGCAGGGCGCATCGCCGTTCAGCGGGATCGTCGACCGGACCGAACGGCTGGCCGCCGCCCATGCCGGCTGCTCCCCCGATTCCGTCCGCGCGCTGTGGCGCCGGCAGACCCACGCGCTGGTCCGCGCCGCCGCGCTCGCGCCCGGGGGCGACCTCCCGGTCGACTACGGGTTCGCCGCCCTGCCGCTGCGGGACGCCTTCGTCGACCGGGCCTTCGAGTGCTACGTGCACGGCGAGGACGTCGCCCGCGCGGTCGACTACCCGTACGCGCCCCCGGCCCCGCCGCACCTGCGGCAGATGGTCGACCTGGCCGCCCGGATGCTCCCCGAGGCGGTGGCCGCACTGCGCCGGGCCGGGCGGCCGGGCCCCGCCGGACCGACCGGCCACGGCGGCGTCCCGCCCGGCGGGCGGGGGCCGGCCAGGCTGCTCAGGCTGGTGATCGACGGTCCGGCGGCCGGCGAGTGGCTGATCCCGCTGGACGGGCCCGTCCCGGCGGGCCGGCGGGCCGGGGACGGGCGGACCACCGAGCCGGTGGCCGCGATGGTGCTGGACGGGCTGGAGTTCTGCCAGCTGGCCGCCGCCCACCGCGACCCGGACCGGCTGCCGGTCGGCGAACACGGCGACCGGGCCGCGATCCGCGAGGTGCTCCGCGCCGCGCCACTGCTGTCCCGGCCCTGAGCCGCGTCGCCGGCGAGGGCGGGCGGCCGGGCCAAGGGCTCAGGTGAAGACGACGGTGCGCGTCCCGTTGAGCAGCACCCGGTGCTCGCTGTGCCACTTGACGGCCCGCGCCAGCGCCTGGCACTCGACGTCCCGGCCGAGCGCGACCAGCTGGTCCGGCGTCACGTCGTGGGTGACCCGGGCCACCTCCTGCTCGATGATCGGGCCCTCGTCGAGGTCCGCCGTGACGTAGTGCGCGGTGGCGCCGATCAGCTTCACGCCCCGGGTGTGCGCCTGGTGGTAGGGCTTGGCGCCCTTGAAGCTCGGCAGGAAGGAGTGGTGGATGTTGATGACCCGGCCGGACAGCGCCTTGCACAGGTCGTCGGAGAGCACCTGCATGTAGCGGGCCAGGACGACCAGGTCGACGTTCTCCCGCTCCACCAGGTCCAGCAGCTGCCGCTCGGCGTCCGCCTTGGTGTCGCGGGTGACCGGGATGTGCACGAAGGGGATACCGTACGACTCGGTGAGCTCCTCGAAGTCGCCGTGGTTGGAGACCACCGCCGCGATCTCCACCGGCAGCGCGCCGATGCTGGTGCGGAACAGCAGGTCGTTCAGGCAGTGCCCGAACTTGCTGACCATCAGGACGATCCGCATCCGCTCCGCGCTGGGGTGGATCCGCCAGTCCATCCGGAACGAGGCCCCGATGGCGGCGAAGCTGGCCCGCAGCTTGTCGACCGTGACCGGCTCCTCGGCGGAGAAGTGCACCCGCATGAAGAACAGCCCGCTGTCCCCGTCGCCGAACTGCTGGCTGTCGATGATGTTGCAGCCGGTCATGAAGAGGTAGCTGGAGACCGCGTGCACGATCCCCTGCTTGTCCGGGCAGGACAGCGTGAGGACGTACTGGGCGCTGGCCGTCTGCTGTTCCACGGTGGGGGTCCTGTCCTGAAGATCGTTCGGCGTGGACGGTCAAGCGTGTCATATTCCGGACAGTGCTCGCCGCCCTGCCCGAACTGCGGGACGCCCGCCCGCGACGGCACGCGACGGCCCCGGTGCGGGACCGGGCAGGGTGCGGGACCGGACAGGGGGTGCGGGACCGGGAGCGGCGGTCAGACCTGCGTGATGATGCGCAGGACCTCCAGGGACCGCGGAGCGGCGTCCGGATCGTCGCCGTCGTTCTGCGCCAGCCGCACATGCGCCTCCCGGCAGGCCCGGACCGCCTCCGGCCAGCCGTGGTGCGCCAGGTACTCGGAGACCGGCGCGTCCGCGCCCACCTGGTGCAGGATCCGCACCACGCGCAGCACCGCGACGTCCACCACGGCGGCCTCGCCGGAGTCGCGGAAGATCGTGCCGACGTACTTCTCGGCGGACCAGCGGTCCAGCCAGGTGTCCTCCACCAACCGGTACACGGCATCGGTCACGTCGCCGAAGCCCTCGCGGCCGGCCAGCCAGGTCTCCTGCTGGAAGGCGGGGTCGGACAGCATGTGCAGCGCCGAGCGCAGTCGGGCGCGCCAGCGCCACCAGGGCAGGTCGTTGAGCGGCATGCCGCCCATCGTGCTGGAGCGGTGCCCCGGACGAGAAGGGTTTCGGGCAGACCGATACGAAGAATCTGTGCTGGCGGACATGGGGACCGATCGTACGTTCCCCCACCGTTCGCGTTCTACACGCGTCCTCGACCCGTCCCACCCGGTGTTCCGTCCCCGTTGGCCGTCCGTTCTCTTTTCTGCCCTCTGTGCTTGTGGCATGGCGGCTTGGCTGGTGCCAGTGAGCAACAGGGTTGCCCAGGGAGGGAAAGCCATGTTCAGGCAGACCGCATCGCCCGAGGACAAGCAGTCGGCGGGGGACCAGCAGCCGGCCCGGCGCCGTGACGACGCGGCGAGCCGGCCCGCAGGGCGCTCCGCAGGCCGCCGGAGCGTGGTGAGCACCGCCATGGCGGTGGCCCTGCTGCCGGCCCTGTTCGCCGCCTCGGCCTGCGGCGGCCCGGCCGACGCCTCCACGGGTGGCGCCGAACTCACGGTGATGACCTGGGCACCGTCCGGCACCGGCTCCACCGACCGGCCCGGCATGACGGCCCTGGCCGAGGCCGTCGGCCGCGACATCAACTCCAAGGGCGGCCTGGGCGGCCACAAGGTGCGGGTGCTGACCTGCAACGAGCACAACGAGGCGGCCGGCGCCGCCAAGTGCGCCCAGCAGGCCGTGGACGCGAAGGCGATCGCGGTGGTCGGCTCGTACAGCCAGTTCGGCGAGAGCTTCATGACCACCCTGGAGCGGGCCGGCATCCCGTACATCGGCGGCTACGGCCTCTCCGGTGCCGAGTTCAGCAGCCCGCTGTCCTACCCCGTGGCCGGCGGCATGCCGGCGCTGATCGCCGGCAGCGGCCGCCAGCTGGTCGACTCCGGCTGCCGCACGGTCGCGCTGGTCCGCCCGGACACCCCGGCCGGCGACAGCCTGCTCGGCTACCTCGCCAACGCGCTCAAGCCGGCCGGCGTCAAGCTGGTCGACGTCAAGGCGCCGGAGAAGTCCAGCAACTACACCGAGGTCGCCCGCAAGGCCATCGGCAAGGACGACAGCGGCAACTGCGTGACCGTGGCCCTGGGCACCGAGCCGACCGGCAACCTGCTCGACTCCTACCGCCGCCTGGGCTCCAGGAACACCCGGCTCGCCTCGGTGATCGGCAGTGTCCAGCAGTCGGTGGTGGACTCCACCGGCGGCGACAGCGGCCCGCTGTCCGGCGCGTACGTCGCCGGCTGGTACCCGCCGGAGTCCTCCGGGGTCTGGGACGCGCTGCGCTCGGTGGTCCGGGGCAGCACCGCCGACGGCAGGACGATCGACGTCGCCGACTCCGGCGTGCAGACCACCTGGGTCGCGTACGAGGTGCTGCGCCAGGTCGGCGAACGGCTCACCGCCGCCGGCCGCCCGGTCACCGCCAAGGCGCTGACCGCGGTGCTGGACAGCGGCGACCCGATCGACACCGCCGGCCTGACCCCGCCGCTGGCCTGGGGCGCCACCAACATGCTGGCCAGCGCGGAGTCGCCGCGGCTGGTGAACACCTGGGTCACCTACCAGCAGGCGAGCTCGGGGCGGCTCACCCTCCAGCAGCCCGGCTTCGTGGACGTCCGCTGGGTGCTGACCGGCGGCAGGAAGCCGTAACGGACGACCGCGGGTGCGGTGAACAGGGCGGGCCGGGCCGGTGGGGCCCGGCCCGCCCTGCTGCTCCGGCTGGGCCCCGCCCTCGCACCACGGGTGCGGAGGAGCGGCCGGCGCCGGGGCGCCCTTGGAGGCCCCGGGGGCCTAGAGGTCCCCGTCGCTCTTGGTGGCCAGACCGGCCTGGCCGGCGATGGCGTTCCACAGCGCGGAGGCCTGCTTCTTGGCCGTGGTGGCGGTGCCGCTGGCCGCCACCGCCGCCTTGTAGTGCGGGTTGTCCTTCTTCGTCGGGTCGCAGCCCGCCTGGGAGTCCCCGGCCCAGGCCGCGTACTCGGTGTCGGCGGTGGCCGACGCCTCCCAGGCCTGGTTGAGCTGCTCGACCAGCTGGGGGCCGGTGGGCAGCTGGTCCGTCTTCAGCGCGGCCAGCTTGGTCTTGAGGTCCCTGCGCTGGCCGGCCGCCGCGGTCAGCGCCTGCTGGGACTCCGGCAGCTTGTCGCACTTCTGCACCGAGGCGACCGCGCCGATCACCGCCTGGCGGCTGTCGTTGGCCGTGCCCAGCAGGTCGGAGAGCCCCTTGGCCTGCTCCTTGGCCACCGGGCTCATCGCGCCGGCGGTGGCCCCGGCGGTGCCGCTGCCGGTGGCGCTGCTGCCGGCCGCCGCGGGCGCGCCCGGCTTCGTCCGGCCGTTGTCGGTGGAGTCGCCGCCGCTCATCAGGACGGCGACCAGGATCCCGGCGGCGGCGCAGCCTGCCACCACCCCGCCGATGATCAGCTTCGAGGACGGCCGCCGGCCGCCGGCCCCGGCCGAGGAGCGGGTGGCCGTGAAGGTCGTCTCGCCCTGGGCGGCGTAGCCGGGCCCGGCCGGCGCGGCCGCCGGGTAGCCGGCCTGCTGGTAGCCGTGGTCCGCCGGGGCGTAGCCCTGGTCCGCGGCGCCGTAGCCGGCCTGCGGCGCCGGCGGGTAGCCCTGCGGGGCGCCCTGGGCGGGGTGGCCGCCGCCCTGCGGGTCGGCGGTGGGGTACGGCGGCAGGTACTGGGTCTCCGGCGCCGGGGCGGCGGCCTGCGGCGGCGCGTACTGCTGCTGGCCGCCCCAGCTGCCGCCGGGGGCCGGCGCGGGCTGGCCCGGGCCGCCGCCGAGGTACTCGGGCTGGCCGGGCTGGGACGGCAGGCCGGGCCGGCCCTGCTGCTGGCCGGGCTGCTGGCCCTGCTGCTGGTCCGGCTGGCCCTGCTGCTGGCCGGGCTCCGGCCGGAAGAGGTCGTCCAGGTTGAAGTCACCGGAGTTGGGATACGAGCGGCGCTGGTTCAACGCGATTCCTCACCTGTGCGTGACACCGGGCCCGCCGGGACAGCCGACAGCGATCGAGCGGCCGGCGGCCACCCGTGTCCTGTCTCCCGTACGCGCACCCGGGCCTTCCTCGCTTGTTCCGCGCCCTCGTTGACGGCGGACCACATCTGGGCGGTTCTCTTGGGCGTCGATTGCCTTCGAACGTCGCGCCCACGGTACCGGTTCACCGTCACGGGTGACCATGCGGTGTGCCGCTTGCCCGGTTCCGGCCGTCCCACGGCGGCCCCGAACAGCGCGAACGGCCTCCCCCTGCCCGCTGCCGGGCAGAAGAAGGCCGGTTCTCGCACCTCGCCCGGGCCGGGTCGGCGGTGGCCCCGAGGGCAGTCGTGGGACGGACGGGAACGGCAGGGATCGGACGGACGGCGGGCAGGCGGGCAGGACGGGACGGCACCCGGGGCCGGCGGCCGCGCCGCGGCCCCGGGCGGCGCCGTCAGGCCGCCTCCGCCTCCGCCCTGGCCTGGAACTCGCGGACCACCCGCTGCTCCCGGTACGGCTCCAGCCGGCGCCGGAACTCGTCCAGGTACTCCACGCCCCGGTTGGAGCGCAGCCCGCTGAGCAGCCGGACGGCCTGGGTGCCGGTCTCACAGGCCCGTTCGACCTCGCGCTGCTGCAACTGGGCCGTGGCCAGCAGGACGAGGTCGACCGCGCGGCGGCGCACCCGGGTCGGCGGGTGCAGGTCGAGCGCCCTCCGGGCGTACTTCTCGGCCTGGCCGGCCTGCTCCAGGTCCCGGTGACAGTGCGCCAGTTCGTCGGCGAGGTAGGCGTCGTCGAAGTGGACGATCCAGTCCGGGTCGTCCTCGGGGTTGCGCCGCTCCATCGCCGCCAGGGCCTTGGCCGCCACCGCCTCGCAGGCGCGGGCGTCCCCCAGCAGGGCGTGCCCGCGGGCCTCGGCCGCGTAGAACATCGCCATCGCGGTCGGGGTGGCGACCGAGCGGGCCCCCTCCTGGGCCGCGCGGGCGAGTTGGGCGATCTCCCGGGGGTTGCCGAGGGTCGCCGCGAGGTGGCTCATCGAGGCGGCCAGCACGTAACCGCCGTAGCCGCGGTCGTCGGCGGCCTGGGCCAGCCGCAGCGCCTGGATGTAGTAGCGCTGGGCGAGACCGGGCTGCCCGGTGTCGACCGCCATGTAGCCGGCCAGTTCGGTCAGCCGGGCCACCGCCGCGAACAGCTGCCGGCCGGTCTCGTCCCGGTAGCCGCCGCTGAGCAGGCCGGAGACCACGCTGTTGAGGTAGTGCACGACGACCGGGCGCACGTGCCCGCTGCCGAACCGGTGGTCCAGGTCCACCAGCATCTGCGTGGTGGCCTTGATCGCCGCGACGTCGGAGGGGCCGACCCGGACGGCGCCGCTGCGGGCGACCACCGGGTCGGGCGGGGTGATCAGCCAGTCCCGGCTGGGCTCGACCAGGGCCGAGGCGGCCACGGCGGCGCCGGTCAGGAAGTCCCGCCGGCCGACGTCGCTGCGCCACAGCTCGCAGACCTGTTCCAGGGCGCCGCTGAGGGTGGCCGAGAACTGCAGCCCGATGCCGGAGCTGAGGTTCTTGCCGTCGGCCATCCCGATCTCCTCGACGGAGACCCCGCGGCCGAGTTTGCGGCCGATCGCCTCGGCGATCACGGCCGGTGCCTGGCCGCGCGGTTGCTGGCCACGCAGCCAGCGGGCGACCGAGGTCTTGTCGTACCGCAGGTCGAGGCCGTGCTCGGCGCCGCACAGGTTCACCCGGCGGGCGAGGCCCGCGTTCGAGCAGCTCGCCTCCTGGATGAGTTGCTGCAGGCGCTCGTTGGGCTGTCGTGCGACAAGTGGTCTCGCGGCCATGGGCTTCGCCTCCCCAACGCCCTCCGGTCCCGGCCGGCGGACGACGATTCTGCTGATCTGTTGCCGACTGTCCGACCGTCCAAGGAATCTGACACCAGGTTAGCGATCAGCGACCCCAGCGGGATACCCACGGTGACGGTCCTCACCCCCCGCGCGCCCGGGAGAATGCCCCCGTGCGCCCCCACTGCGCCCGGCCCGCCCCAGCTCCGGCGGGGAGCACTCACCGGTTCGGGTGACATTGCGGCCCTCATGCACACCACCCGTCGCCGGGCCGTAACCAGCCTCACGGACGGTAGTTGAGCAGCGCGTGGAAGACACCCCAGGAGCCCCCGGGCGGAGCAGCGCCGGCGAGCTGCCCGCACTGCTCATCGAAGCCGTCAGCTACGCCGAGGAACGTCACTGGGAGGTGGCCCCCGGCGCCTGGCTGATCGACGGCGACGGGCCGGCCCGCTGCTCGTGCGGCGACCGCGGCTGCGCGGCCCCGGGCGCGCACCCGGTCGGCGACGACTGGCGCGGCAAGGCCAGCGCGGGCCCGGGTGTGGTGCGCCGCTGGTGGACGGAGACCCCGCAGGCCTCCATCCTGCTGCCGACCGGGCGCTCCTTCGACGCGCTGGACGTGCCCGAGGTGGCCGGCTGCCTGGCACTGGCCCGGATGGAGCGGATGGGCCTGCAGCTCGGCCCGGTGGTGGCGGTGCCGGCCGCGTCCGGCCAGGTCGGCCGGCGGCTGCTCTTCCTGGTGCTGCCCGGGGTGCTGGCCAAACTGCCCGAGATGCTCCGCAGACTGGGCTGGGCGCCCGGCCGGCTGGACCTGGTGGCGCGCGGCGAGGGCGACTGGATCGTGGCCCCGCCGTCCCGGGTCGGGCCGTACAGCTTCGCGCAGTGGGCCCGGCCGCCGTCCTCCACCAACCGCTGGCTGCTGCCGGACGCCGCCGAGCTGATCAACCCGCTGGCCTACGCCTGCGGCCGTGAGGCCCCCGCGGTGGCGGCCCGGCAGGGCCGGACGGCGGTGCACCAGCACTCCTGAGTCACCCGTCCGGGTGCCGGCCGGCGCCACCTTGAACGGCCGCCCTACGCCTATCGGGTGAGGGCGTGCGACGCGCGACACCCCGCGCGCGACCGACGGGCCTTGTCCCCCACCGGGGACGGGGCCCGTCGGACGCATGTCCGGATAAAGGACCGGTGTACCCGCTGGTCAACGGCGAAAGCCCCTCGTACGAGTGACAACGCTCAAGGATTGCCAAGATCTGCCGAGGGGACAATTTCCTCCGAGAGGGGACGCCGTCGGACGGAAGGGAGCAGCGGGGCCGGGGACAGGGCCGAGGGGCGGAGGACCGCACGGGGAAGCGGTGAGCGGGGAACTGCCGGGAGGGGCGCTCGGACGGGGAAGCCGGGCGCGGCGAACAGGGGGCGGGGAGGGAACCGGGGCGGGACCAGGAGGGGACGGGGAGGGAACCGGGGGGCGTGACACCGGCCGGGCTCGGGGTGGCCAGGTGGCACGGAGCGGGGGACGGGAGGGACAGGGCGGGGACCAGGGGGTGGGGAGGGAACGGGGTGGGGAACGCGAGGGCCCGGTACGTGGGGACGTACCGGGCCCTCGCGGTGCTTCCTCGCGGCCTTCGCCGGAGCGGGCCGACCCGGGGGGGGGTCAGGCCAGCGCCACGAACACGTGCGCGGCGATCTCCTTGCCCAGCTCGGCCGCGTCCTCGCCGGTGCCCACCCGGACCCCGCCGGGGCCGGTGGCCACCTGCACGGTCGCGCCCGGGCGGATGCCCGCGCGGCGCAGCGTGCGCATCAGGTCGCCGTCGGTCTGGATCGGCTCGCCGATCCGGCGGACGACCACGCTGGCCCCGCCGTCGCCGGGCCGCAGCGCGTCCAGGGTGACCAGGGCGGCGTCGAAGCCCTCCCCCTCCGCCTTGGTGTCGCCCAGCTCGTCCAGCCCGGGGATGGGGTTGCCGTACGGGGACTGCGTGGGGTGACCGAGCATGGCGAGCACCTTGCGCTCGACCGTCTCGCTCATCACGTGCTCCCAGCGACAGGCCTCCTCGTGCACCTGCTCCCACTCCAGGCCGATGACGTCGACCAGCAGGCACTCGGCGATGCGGTGCTTGCGCATCACCCGCACGGCGAGCCGGCGGCCCTCCTCGGTGAGTTCGAGGTGCCGGTCGCCGGCGACCTGCAGCAGGCCGTCACGCTCCATCCGGCCGACGGTCTGGCTGACGGTGGGGCCGCTCTGCTCCAGGCGCTCCGCGATCCGGGCGCGCATCGGGGTGATGCCTTCTTCCTCCAGCTCCAGAATGGTGCGAAGGTACATCTCGGTCGTGTCGATCAGCCCAGACATCGCCGCTGGCTCCGTTCCTCGGTGTCCTCACCGTCAATTCTGACCTACCGCAATGACAACCGGATCCAGACGGTGGTGTTCCCGGGCGCATTTCGTCCCTGTTGACAGTCGCAGGCTCCAGGCACCACGGTGCTCGCCGTAGCTTTCTCCACTGGCGGTCTGGACCACCCGGCCGCCCCAGCGGCCGGGCGCCCCGACCCGGCAGAGAGCGCAGGCCCCGATGAGTGACCTGGTCGGACAGTACTTCGACGCCGCGATCGGCCACCTGCAGCGGGTCCGGGCCGAGGAGGCGGGCAACATCGAGCGCGCCGCGGAACTCCTCGCGGACGCCCTCGCCGGCGGGCAGCGGGTCTTCACCTACGGCGCCGGACATTCTTCGCTGGCTGCCCAGGATGTGGTCTACCGGGCCGGCGGACTCGTCCCGGTGAACCTGCTGGACGTCCCCGGGATGGCGGGCGTCACGGTGCGCCCGGCCCCGCTCGCCAGCGCCCTGGAGCGGGTCTCCGGCCTCGCCACCACCACCCTGGACCACACCCCGGCCCGGGCCGGGGACCTGTTGTTCGTCATCTCGCTCTCCGGCCGCCAGGTGATGCCGGTCGAGCTGGCCGCGCACGCCCGTTCCCGGGGCATCCGGGTGATCGGCCTGACCTCGCTGGCCTACCCGGCCGAGGTCAGCTCCCAGCACCCCTCCGGCACCTACCTCAAGGACCACTGCGACGTGGTGCTGGACAACAAGATCGCGGTCGGCGACGGCGAGCTCACCCACCCCGGCGCGGCGACCACCTTCGGGCCGGTCTCCACCATCGTCACCAGCGCGCTGATGCAGGCCGTGGTCGCGTCGGCGGTCGGCCGGCTCGCCGACCGGGGCATCGAGCCGCCGCTGTTCCGCTCCGGCAACGTCGACGGCGGAACGGAGTGGAACGCCAAGGTGATGGCCGACAACGCGGAGCGGATCTTCTACACCTTCTGAGGACGCCCCGGGCCGGCTCCGGGGGCCGGGCGGGTCGGCTCCGGAAGGTCGGCTGCGGAGTCGGGGCGGGGCCCGCCGGGCGCCCCGGGGCCGGTCTGAGACAACCTGCGGGGCTTCTTGGCCATACCGGCCCGGAGGCAGGCGTACCGGCCGCCGGGCCGGGGCAGGACAGCCCTGCGACCTGAGCGACGGGTGGGGGCCGAGCATGGCGACGGGGGCGGGTTCGATGGGGCGGGTCCGTGAGGACGAGCTGCTGCCCGAGCTGTTCTGGGCCGCCGACTCCGCCTCCCAGCAGGGGCAGCGGCGCTCGGTGGCGCTGTCCCGCTGGGAGCTGGTCCTGCTCGTCGCGGCCGCCGCGACCGGCTCCGCCGACGGCCCGCTGTGGGCCTGGTTCGCGGCGGTCGCCTACCTGGGCGCGATCTGCTTCGCGGTGATCACCGGCCGGCAGAACCCGCAGGGGCTCTGGTACGAGGGCCGGGCCGCCGCGGAATCGGTCAAGACGCTCGCCTGGAAGTTCGCCGTCCGGGCCGACGCCTACCAGCCGCCGCCCACCACCCTGCCGGACGCCGAGGGCCTCTACCGCTTCCAGCTGGCCCGCGTGCTGCACGCCTTCCGGGACAGCCGCGCGGTGCGCGGCGGGGCCACCGCCGAGGTCACCGAGGCGATGCGGGGCCTGCGCGAGCAGCCGCTGAGCGTACGCCGCGAGGTGTACCTGCAGGAGCGGGTGAAGGTCCAGCACGACTGGTACGCCACCAAGGCCCGCCGCTGCGCCCGGGCCGGCTTCTGGACGGGCGTGCTGGGCATCGTGCTGCCGGCGCTCGGCCTGGTCCTCGCCGTGCTGCGGGCGCTGGGCGGCTTCGGCTACGACGCGCTGGGCACCGTCTCGGCGGTGGCGGCCTCGGTCGCCGCCTGGGCCCAGCTGCGGCAGTACCGGCCGCTGGCGGCCGCGTACGCGCTGGCCGCCGACGAACTGGAACTGATCCGGCGCCAGCTCACCCAGCTGGACGTGCGTTCGCCGGACGCCGAGGAACTCTGGGCCCGGCTGGCCAGGGACGCCGAGGACGCGGTCTCCCGCGAGCACACCACCTGGCAGGCCCGCCGGGAGGTGCGCGGACACGAGCACTGAGCCCGGCCGCGCACCGCCCGGCCGGCCCGGGCCCGCATCCGGCGGGCGAACCCCATGACCCCGACAACGGGAGGATCCGCGTGGCCTCACGCGTGGTGAAGGCGGCGGACGGCCGCGCGCTGGCGGTCGAGAGCTACGGCGACCCGCGAGGGCGCCCGGTGTTCCTGCTGCACGGCACCCCCGGCAGCCGGTTCGGCCCGGCGCCGCGCAGCACCGTGCTGTACCGCCTGGGCGTGCGGCTGATCGCCTTCGACCGGCCCGGCTACGGCGACTCCGACCGGCTGCCCGGCCGGGCGGTCGCCGCGGCGGCCGTGGACGTGCGGACGATCGCGGACGAGTTCGGGCTGGCCGAGTTCGCCGTGCTCGGCCGCTCCGGCGGCGGGCCGCACGCGCTGGCCTGCGCCGCGCTGCTGCCCGGCCGGGTGCGCCGGGCGGCCGCGCTGGTCAGCCTGGCGCCCCGGGACGCCGCCGGCCTGGACTGGTACGCGGGCATGACGGCGTCCAACGTGCACGCGTACCGGGAGGCCGAGCGCGGGCACCACCGGATCGCCGACAGCATGGAGTTCCGCTCCCGCCAGATCAAGGACGACCCGATCCGGCTGCTCAAGGGCCTGGCGCCGGAACTGCCCGCCACCGACCGGATCGTGGTCGCCGACGCGGGGATCCGCCGGATGCTGCAGAGCAACTTCCGCGAGGCGTTCCGGCACAACGCGGACGGCTGGATCGACGACGTGCTGGCGTTCACCGCCGACTGGGGGTTCAAGGTCGGCGACATCGCCGTGCCGACCTGGCTCTGGCACGGCGCGGACGACCAGTTCTCGCCGGTCGAGCACTCCCGCTGGCTGGCCGACCGGATCCCCGACGCCACCCTGATCCTGGAGCCGGGCGCCGCCCACTTCGGCGCGCTGCGGGTGATGACGGCCGCGATGAAGTGGGCGTCCGGCTGAGCGGACCTCCCGGGGCGCCCGCCGGGTGGAATACTCGGTCACCGGAACGTTCCAGGTGAGGGGTGCCGCATGACCAGCCGTCTGAGGGTGCTGAGGAAGCAGAACCGCCTCAGCCTGGACGCTCTCGCCGAGCAGGTCGGGGTGACCAAGAGCTACCTCTCCAAGGTCGAGCGCGGCCTGAGCGTGCCCTCGATCTCGACCGCGCTGAAGCTGGCCCGGGCCCTGCGGGTCGACGTCGGGCGGCTGTTCTCCGAGGAGGTCGAACCCGAGCTGATCACCGTGGTGCGGGCCGGCGAGCGGACCCCGATCGGCACCGACGCCCCCGACGGGCCGCACTACGAGGGGATCGCGACCGGGCTGAGCGGCAAGCGGATGGTGCCGTTCGTGATGTACCCGCCCGAGGACCTGGCCGGTTCGCCGTACAAGTCGCACGCGGGCGAGGAGTTCTTCTTCGTCCACGCGGGCGAGGTCGAACTGGAGTTCCCGGAGCGGACGATCACCCTCGGCACCGGTGACAGCGTCTACTTCAACGCCGGGCTGCCGCACCGCTCGCGGCGGCTGGGGCCGGCTCCCGCCACCGTGCTGATCGTGATCCACGACGATCCCGCGCAACCCGCCGACCGGGTCCCGGCGCTGCCCTGAGCCGGGCCCGGCCGGCGGGGTGTCCGGGCCCGGACGTCCCGCGGGTCAGCGCGCGGCCGCCAGCAGCTCCGCCAGCTCCCCCGTCCGGCCGGCGTCCAGCGGGAGCAGCGGGTGCCGGGGATCTCCGGCGGGGAACCCGTCGAGCGCCAGCCCCGCCTTGACGGTGGTCGGCAGGCCGCCCTTGAGGATGAACTGCAGGACGGGCAGCTGGCGGTAGAACGCCGCCCGGGCCGCCGGCAGGTCGCCGGCCCGCACCGCGCGGTAGAGCTCCAGGGTCAGTTCCGGGATGAGGCAGGGCGCCGCCGTGCACCAGCCGGCCGCGCCCGCCGCGAACGCCTCCAGCGCGAGCGGGTTGCTGCCGTTGTAGAACGGCAGCCGTCCCTCCGACAGTTGGGCGAGCCGGTGCATCCGCTGCACGTCGCCGCTGCTCTCCTTGACCATGGTGATGTTGTCGACCCGCTCGGCCAGGGACACCATCAGCTCGGGCGAGAGGTCGATCCCGCTGGTGGCCGGGTTGTTGTAGATCATCACGGGAATGCCGACCGCGTCCGCGACCGCCGTGAAGTGCCGGTCGACCTCGCGCTCGTCCAGCTTCCAGTAGGACAGCGGCAGCACCATCACCACATCGGCCCCGGCCCGCTCGGCGAACCGCGCCCGGCGGACGGCGCTGCGGGTGGTGAGGTCGGCGATGCCGACCACCGCCGGCACCCGGCCGGCCACCGCGCCCACCGACGCCTCGGCGGCCTCGTACCACTCCTCGTCGTCCAGGTAGGCGCTCTCGCCGGTGGAGCCGAGCGGCGCGACGGCGTGGCAGCCCGCCCGGACCAGGCGGTCGACCAGGGCGGCGAGCCGGCCGGTGTCCACCCGGCCGTCGGCCGCGGAGAACGGCGTCACCGGGTAGGCGATGATTCCTTCGAGCACGGTCCCGGTCATCTCAGGCACCTCCGGTGAAGCAGTCCTGGTGGGTGGTCAGCGCCCGGCGGGCGTAGTAGGCGAACGAGGCCTGGTCGCGCTTCGGGGTCGAGATCCAGTCGTGCGCCTCGCGGGCGAGCGCGTCGGGGAGTTCCTTGACGGTGCCGGCCGACATCGCCAGCAGCTGGAGCCTGGCGGCGCGCTCGATCAGCACCGCCAGGGAGCAGGCCTCCTCGACCGACCCCGCGGCCACCAGCTGGCCGTGATGGGCCATCAGCAGGGCCCGCTTGTCGCCGAGTGCCGCGGCGATCAGCTCGCCCTCCTCGTTGCCGACCGGGATGCCCGGCCAGAGCGGCAGGAAGGCGCAGTCGTCGTAGAGCGGGCAGAGGTCCATCTGGGACACCACCAGCGGCACCTCCAGCATGGACAGCGCCGCGATGTGCAGCGGGTGGGTGTGGATGATGCAGTCCACGTCCGGCCGGGCCCGGTAGACCCAGCTGTGGAACCGGTTCGCCGGGTTGGCCATCCCGGTGCCTTCGAGGACGTGGAGGTCCTCGTCGACCAGGAGCAGATTGTCCTCGGTGATCTCGTCGAAGCCCAGCCCGAGGCGCTGGGTCCAGTAGGTCCCGGGCCGTTCGGCCCGGGCGGTGATCTGGCCGGCCAGACCGGAGTCGTGGCCGGCGTCGAACAGGATCCGGCAGGTGAGCGCCACCTTCTGCCGGGTCGTCCAGTCGCTGTCGGGGATCTCGGAGTCCATACGGCGGTGGGCGAGGTCCACCAGCTCCTCCTTCGTCGCGCCGAACGTCTCTGCCACGGGCTGGCCTCCTTGGAACCGGGCGTCACGGGGGGACGGCCTGTCGGGAGGCGGTCGCCATCCCTCAGGACACGATGTTGACATTAGGACACCTTGTGTCCTTTGTCGATCCGGAATCCGCCCGCGGGCACGCCAGGGGGCCGGTCCGGCAGGATCGCCGGACCGGACGGACATGCGGGGGGGAAAGGGAGGAACGGGGAGGGGGCGGGGGTGCGGGCGGGCGGCCCCGGGCTCACGGGCGTGGGCACCCCGGCGCAGGCCTGGCGGCGGGCCCGTGGGCGGGACCGCCCGCGGGGGTCAGCCCGCCGCGACCGGCGTCAGCGGCGCGCCGCCGGCCAGCACCGCGAGGACGTTGTCCACGGCCAGCCCGCCCATCGCCTGCCGGGTGCCGACCGTCGCGCTGCCGAGGTGCGGCGCCAGGACGGCCCGCTCCTGCGCCAGCAACTCGGCCGGCACCGCGGGCTCGTGCTCGAAGTTGTCGACCGCCGCGGCCGACAGCGCGCCGGACTCCAGGGCGGCCGCCAGCGCCCGCTCGTCGACCACACCGGCGGTCATGCTGACCACCACGGCGCCGGCCGGCAGCAGGGCCAGCCGCCGGGCGTCCAGCAGGTGCCGGGTGCCGGCCGAGAGCGGGCAGGTGACCACCAGCACGGCCGACCCGGCGAGCAGCTCGTCCAGCGGCAGCCAGCGGGAGCCGCCCTCCAGGGCGGCCGGGAGCCGGGTGCGGTTGTGGTAGCTGACGGGCATGTCGAAGCCGGCGGCCCGGCGGGCCACCGCCTGCCCGATCCGGCCCATCCCGAGGATGCCCAGCGGGGCGCCGGCCAGCTCCATGCCGAGCAGGAAGGTCGGCGCCCAGGCCCACGACTGCCCGGAGCGCAGCAGCCGCTCGCCCTCGCCGAGCCGCCGGGTGGCGGCCAGCAGCAGCGCCCAGGCCATGTCGGCGGTGGCCGCGGTCAGCACCCCGGGGGTGTTGCTGACCGGCACCCCGCGCGCGGCGCAGGCGGCCAGGTCGATGTTGTGGGTGCCGACCGCGTGGTTGGCGACGATCCGCAGGGACGGACCGGCGGCGTCCAGGAACTCGTCGTCCACCACGTCGTCCAGGGTGGTGATCACGGCCGCCCGGCCGTGCACGGCCTTCAGCAGCGCGGCCCGCTCCATCGGCCGGACGTCGTCGTGCAGGGTGACGGCGCAGGACGGCGCGAGGCGCTCGGTCACCCCCGGGGCGAGCCGGCGGGTGACCAGGACGGGAGGCAGGTGCTTGTCGCTCATCAGGCCCGCAGCGTACCCCGCTGCGGGCCTGACGGGCGGGGCACGCCCGGCCCCGGGCGGCTCAGACGGGCTGCGGTTCGAGGTCGCGGTTGATCCGCTTCCAGCCCCGGGCGGAGACCGTGTTGGGGTGCTCCTCGCCGAGCTGGCGGATCAGCTCGGCGACCGCCCGGGCCCGCAGCTCGGCGGCCTGGGTGTGCCGGCCGGCGCCGCGCAGGGTGACCGCGAGGTTGGCCTCGCAGGCGACGGCGTCGGGGTGGCGGGAGCTGTAGCGGTTGCAGAGCCCGGTGTGGGCGGCACGCTCCAGCGCCTCGGCCTGGTCGTACTGGCCGTCGTCGCCGTAGGCGTTGGCCAGGTTGATCATCGCGCTGAGGGTGAACGGGTGCTCCCCGCCGACCGTCCGCCGCAATGCCTCGACGGTGTCCCGGCCGCGGGCGATCGCCGCCTGGATGTCGCCGCTGCCCCGCAGGTAGATGCCCAGGTTGTTGGCGCAGGCGAGGGTGAAGGGGTGCTCGCCGCCGAACAGCCGCCGGTGGCCGTCGTAGACCGTGAGGGCGAGGTCGCGGGCGGCCTCCTTGTCGCCGGACGCGCTGTAGTCGGCGGCCAGGTTGAGGGCGCAGGCCAGCGCGTCGGGGGCGTCGGCCCCGTAGCGCTCCAGGTAGCGCTCGTAGGTCTCCTTGGTGATCCGGCGGGCCTCGGCCAGGTTGCCCGCCTTGCGCAGCGAGACGGCGAGGGACTTGGCGTTGCGCAGGTTCTCCGGCAGGTCGGGTTCGAGGACGTCCATGAGGTCGTTCATGACCTCGCGGGCGAGCTCCGCCGAGCCCTTGTAGTCGCCGAGTTCGCGCAGGTCCCGGGCGAGCGCGGACTTGGTGGAGAGGGTGTACGGGTGCTTGGGGCCGAGGACCGAGGTGCGGCGGTCCAGGGTCTCCTGGTCGAGGTCGCGGGCGGCCTCGCTGTCGCCGACCAGCCGGTAGTCGATCGCCAGATTGTTCGCCATCGAGAGCGTGCGCGGATGCTCGTCGCCGAACAACTCCCGGAACTGCTCCAGGATCTCGCGGTCCATGTCGAGCGCGGACTGGAACAGCCCGAGTGCCCGGCGGTCCGCCCCGAGCGAGCCGGCCGTCATCAGCGTGTACGGGTGGTGCTCGCCGAGCAGCCGCCGCTGGCGGGCCAGCGTGGACTCGTCCAGCGCCAGCGCCTCGGCGTACGACCCCTGGGAGCGGAGCACGTTGGCGAGCTGGAAGCGCAGCAGCAGGGTCTGCCGGTCGTCCTCGCCGAGTTTGCCGGTCCAGGCCTCGTCCAGGGCGTGGCCGAGGTCCCGGGCGCGCTCCAGCTCACCGCGCTTCCAGAGGTAGCGGACCCGGTCGATGAGCAGCTGCCGGGTGTCGGGCTCGTCGCAGTTGTGCGCCTTGGAGGGCGACAGGTGCGGCCAGATCTCGTCGAAAGCGGGCCAGTTGGCCGGGTCGTCGGTGTCGCCGAGGACGGGCCGGGCGCCGGTGAGGATGCGGTGCACCTCGTGCACCGCGATCTCCTGGTCGTCCTCGGACATCTCGGAGCGGATCACCGCCTGGACGAGCCGGTGCACCTGGAAGCTGTTGCTGCCGGCGTCGACCTTGGCCAGCGCGTACCGGCCGATCGCCTGGATGACCTTGCCGAGCATGAACTTGTCGTTGAGGTCCTCGTCGTACTTCACCAGCGCGCGGATCATCTGGTCGCTGTAGAAGAGGTTCATCGAGATGGGCTCCGGCGCGAAGAACGCGCAGAGCTGCAACAGCCGCACCGCAGCCGGGGACTGCACCCGCAGCCGGGCGATCGACACGTTCCAGGTCGCGCCGACCGGCGTCGGGTAGTCGGTCGGCCGGGCCACCGCGAGGGCGCGGGCCGCCTCCGCCTGCAGCTGGGAGACGTAGGTGTCGACGGGGGTGCCGGTGGTGTCCAGCCAGGCCGCCGCGACCTCGACCGCGAGCGGCAGGTCGCCGACCGCGTCGGCCACCCGGTCGGCGTCCGTGCGGGACAGCCCGCGGGCCCGGCGGCAGAGGTGCTCGATGCTCTCGCCGCGGGTGAAGACGTCCACCTCCAGCGCCTCGGCGTGGCCGGACCACGCCTGGTTGCGGGAGGTGACCAGGATGTGGCCGGAGCCGCCGGGGAAGAACCGGCGGATCTCGGACGGCTCGTCGGCGTTGTCGAAGATCAGCAGCCAGCGCGAGGTCGGGGTGCCGCGCCGGAGCGCCTCGCGGGCCGCCTCGGCCGCCTCGGTCACCGAGTCGCCGACCCGCAGGCCCAGCCGGCGGGCGAGCTCGGCCAGCGCGGGGGCGACCAGTTCGGTCTGCTCGGCGTCGATCCACCACACCAGGTCGTAGTCGGACATGAAGCGGTGCGCGTACTCCAGCGCGACCTGGGTCTTGCCGACGCCGCCCAGGCCGTACAGGGTCTGCGGGGTGGGCAGCACCGCGGCCATCCCGCCGCGCAGCTGGTTGCGCAGCTGCTCCAGCACGGTGGCCCGGCCGGTGAAGGAGGGGTTGCGCGGCGGCACGTCCCAGACCTGCGGCTTGCTGCCGGGGAACCTCGGGCCGGTGCCGGAGGCCTCCTCCAGCGGGATCTCCCCGCGGCCGAGCGCCCGCAGCAGCGTCTGCACGGACTGCGCCTCGTCGCGGCCGACCAGGTCGACCGGGTTGCGGTTGCTGAACGGCGCGGTGAGGCGCACGTCGCCGACCCGGACGGGCACCAGCTGGCGCCTGGTCCCGGAGGGGTCCGAGCTGACCACGGACTCCCAGAGCGCGCGGGCCTGCGGCGAGCGCAGGTAGGCGGGCGAGAGCACGGCGACGGTGCGGTACGCCGCGTCGATGCCCCGCTCGGTCTCGTGCCGCGGGTCCGATCCGGCGCTCAGGTCCCGGGGCAGCACCCGGAACCCGGCCCGGCTCAGCACGGACTCGATCCAGTCCGCCCACATCCGGTCCTCGGGCACGTAGGACAGGTAGAGGTCGGCCGGCACGGACGGGCGGCGCCGGGTGAAGGCGTCCACGTACCGCAGCCGGACCTCCTCGTCGACCGGCGGCAGCGAGCTGACCCGGCCCTCGGTGAGCATCCCGGTGAGCCGCTCGCAGGCGGCCAGCATCGAGGTGGGGCTGCCGCCCTGGTCGCCGAAGGTGGCGAGGATCTCCTCGTAGGCGTAGAACGGCCGGTACGGGATCTCCACCGAGCCCCAGTAGTGGGCGAGTTCGTCGCCGCCGAGGCCGGCCGGCAGGCCGTCGAAGCGGATCCGGGCCAGCGCCCGGCCGGCGTCCGCCTTCTCCTTCTCGCCCTCGTCGATGCGCATCGGCACCGGCAGGATCCGGATGCCGCGGTCGCGGTAACGGTCGTGGATGTGCTGGGCGATCCGGGAGGCACCGTCGATGGACTGGTCGCTCAGGGTGAAGCAGACCACCAGGTCGTCGGGCATCTGGACGGTGCAGATCTCGGCGATGTCGGAGAGGCCGGTCCGGCTGTCGATCAGGACGTAGTCGTATCGCTTGCGCATGTCCGCGCGGAGCGCGTCGAAGAACTGCCCGCCGTCGAACCGGTCGTAGAAGATGTCCCAGTCGAGGCGGCCGACCGCCTCCGAGTAGTCGCGGTTGAACTGCCCGGCCGAGAGGAAGTCGAGGCTGCCGCCGCTCGGGAAGAGCGGCCACGCCAGTGACAGGGCGTGCGGGTGGACCCGGGCGAAGTCGAGGTGCCAGTCGGGACCGTGCTCGACCGGCCGCAGGGCCTCCTCCCGGTACTCGGCGATCAGGTCCATCATGCCGGTGGTGCCGGCCAGCACCGCCTGGTCGATGAACGGGTGGAAGAACTTGGCGAGGCCCGGCGCCTCCAGGTCCCAGTCCACGGTGAGCACCCGGAACCCGTTGGCGGCCAGGATCCAGGCGGTGTTGGCGAGCGCCATGGTCCGGCCGGTGCCGCCCTTGTACGAGTAGAAGGTGACGATCCGGCCGTTGCGGTCCTCCTCCACCTGCGGCTTGGGCGCTCTGGCGGCCTCTCGGCCCGCCACCCGGAGGTTCCTGGTCCGGCTCTCGCTCATGCGTTTCCTCCCCCGGGCTCGGCCCCGTCGTGCGGGCTGTCGCCTTCGGCGCTGGCTGGGTGGTCGTCGTCCGTGCGCGGCGGTGCGAGGCCCGCCGCTTCGCGTCCGCGCCCGCCGCGGAACGCGTCACGCAGGCTGGGCCGGGGCGTGGCGGTGTCGCCCGCCCCCGTTCTGGTGCGGTCCTCGAAGGCGTACTTGGCCTTCATCGCCGCCCTGGGCAGGGCGTCGTCGAAGTCCTCCAGGCTGGCGAGCCCGGTCGGCCCGGCGGCCAGGCCCTGGAAACTGGGGCGGGCCACCCGGTGGGTGAGCCGCAGGGCCTGGTCGCTGAGTTCGTTCAGCGGGCCCTCGTGCTCGACACAGTCGGGGTCGTCCTGGTTCCAGGGCTCCAGCACGCCGACCCAGCCGGTGTTGCTGCGGTCGAACCGGCGGACCAGCTCCCGGCGGCGCTCGTCCCGCAGCGCCCAGCGGTCGAGCAGCAGCAGGCCGGGGGCGGTGGGCTGCCCGCCGCCGGTCAGCTCCTCGACCTCCTCGTCGAACTCGTGCACGCTCGGCTGGAACCCCAACTGCCGCGCCAGTCGGACCGCGTGCTCGGCCAGCGGCCGCTCGGCGGCCGGCCGGTAAGGGTGCCAGTCGGTGCGCCGGGCACCGTAGTAGTCCGCGTTGCGGCCCGGCGGCAGCTCCGCCCGGTGGTACGAGAGGACCGAGATCCGCAACTGCTTGGTGGGCGCCACCACGTTGAACGCGCTGGGCTGGGCCTGGAAGTCGAGCTTGCGCCCGACCGGGATCACGGTGTCCTCGGCGACCTCGACGATCCGCCGGGCCAACCGGTGCACGGCCAGCTCGTAGGCGGACCGGAAGTAGCTGAGCTTCATCAGGGCGTACAGGCCCTCGGCCGCGTAGTCGGGCCCGAAACTGGCGTGGTTGAACTGGAGTTGACTGGCCACCTCGGGCAGCTTGTACTGGCCCATCGCCACCCAGAGCACCGGGACGACGCCGCTGGTCCGCTCCGAGTCGCGGTTCGCCGGGTAGACCGGGCGCTGGGTGAACGAGTGCCACTCCTGCCCGCAGGCGAGGCTGCTGAAGTAGCGCGGCGAGTACAGCGGTACGAACACCCGGCAGGCGGCCAGTTCCTGGGAGAGCCGGTCGGCCCACAGCTCGCCCTGGTGCATGCTCTCGTCCATGAATCCGACCGGGGCCCCGGCCGGCAGCGTGGTGAGCTGCAGCACCGCCTCGCACAGGTCGCGGTAGAGCTGGCGGACCCAGTGGTTCGGGTCCCCGGCCCCGCGCGCGCCGGCCTTCGGCGTATGGGCGTAGCTGAGGAAGAAGTAAGGACGGGACGCGTCCTCGTCCCAGCCCCCAGGGTCGTACACACGCGCCTCCCCCTGGCCCGTCCACCACCGGTCCCCACACGCACGGGGGCTTCAGTGTAAGAACGACTTGCACTCCAATGGAATAGCGCAACGGGGATGATCACTCGTCATGTCCCGGACGATCGCAGGCGTACGGGCCTTACGGGGGGCGCTCAGACCGGCTGCGGACTGCGGTCGCGGAGCAGGCTCCGGGTGGCCACCGCGACCGCCTCCGCCATCGGCACGAGCAGGGCGTCCGCGTCGCCGACCGGGCCGCGGCGCAGGCCGGTCCCCTCCCGCAGCAGCGCCTCGCCGAGCGCCGGGAAGTGCAGGTCGTCGAGTTCCGGGGCCTCGAAGTGCACCCACCGGCCGCCGCCCGAGCCGTCCTGGACGACGCAGCCGTAGCGCCGGCGCCGCAGGTCCGGCATCCGGAGGTCGGCGAGGTGGAAGGCGGTGAAGCGGGCCAGCGGGACGCCGAGCAGCAGCACCTTGGCGCCCAGCTCGTGCAGCCGGCCGAGCGGCGAGGCCTGGCCGAGGTGGCAGTCCAGGTCGTGCGTGCGGGTCACCTCGCGGGCCAGCGGGCCGACGGCCGCGAAGGAGGTCTGCGGGTGGTTGCTGCGCCGGGCCCCGGGGGTGGTGCGGATCACCTCGGAGAGCGCGCCCATGGTCGGCGAGCTGGGGGTGCGCCCCGGGTCGAAGGCGGGCATCCGGGCGCGGTGCTCCGCGGCCTCGGCCGGCGAGAGGCCCTCGGTGAGGGCGGCCGCCAGGCGTGAGGTGTCGGAGTTCTCGGGGGTCGCGGTGTAGGCGACCAGGGTGCCGTCCGGCGGCCCGCCGAGCGCGTCCAGCAGGGCGTCGACGACGGTGGCCGGCCCCCCGGCCACCGGGCCGAGGGAGCGCAGGGAGGCCTGCACGAACAGCAGGTCCCCGGGCCGCACGCCGAGGCCGGAGAGGTCGGCGGCGAGCCGTGCGCGGGTGTGCGGCCCGCCGGACGGGCGGGCACTCGGGTCGACGGGAAGGATGGCGATCCCCTGGGGCTGGGCCCCGGGGTCCCCGGGGCCGTGGTCGGCGGGCCGTTCGTGGCTTGCTGGTACTGCTCGGCGGGCTCGTGCCGCGGGCCGGTGCCGGGCGCCGGTGCTGCCCGGCGTGCTCCGGCGGCCCGGCGTGCGGGTCAGCCGCTCACCGCGTGCTCCTCCCGGGCCCGGTCGGCCGCCCGCTCCACCTCGTCGGGCAGCGCCACCGCGAGCCACGGCGCCACCGTCTCCCGCATCCCGGCGGCGAACCGCAGGCCCAGGGCGGTGAGCGAGCCGGATTCGGCGAGCCGCTCGACGGCCTGCGCCGTGTAGGTGCGCCAGATCGCGAACTGCAGCCGGGCGTGGCCTGCCGCGGCGCCCGGCAGCCCGTCGTAGGCGAGGGTCCGGGTGCCCCAGAACTCGGTCACCGCGAGGTGCGCGTAGGTACCCTGGAGCAGGCCCTCCAGCGGACGCGGGTCGGGCCGCCAGGGCGCGTGGTAGAGCCGGGTGTCGGCCCGGTCGTGCAGGTCCCAGAGGTCGAGCACGGCGCCGAGCTTCACGTGCTGGAACTCGTGCGCGATCAGCAGGCCGAGGGTGGGCGCGGTGGCGGGCCGGGCGATGCCGACGGCACCGAAGGCCTGCCTCGCGGCGGCGCTGACGTCCCGCCCGTCGGGGCCGGGCAGCAGCGGGGTGAGCACCGTGAGCCCGGCCCGGACGCCCTCGGCGTAGCGCGGCAGGTCGCGGCCGAGCAGCTCCCAGGCCTCTCGCAGCGCCCCGGTCCAGGAGAGCAGTTCGGCCTCGTCCAGGCGGGGTTGCACGGGCCACTGGTGACTGTCCCGCTGCGGGTCGGTGTCCTCCAGGGCCGGGGTCCAGCCGTCGGCCAGCCGGATCCGGCGCACCGGCTGCCAGCGGCCGTCCGCCTGCCGGCCGTCGACGGTGATCAGGTCCTGGCCGGCGGTGCGGACGGTGAAGCCGTCGGGGCCGCCGGTGATCTCGGCGTCGCCGTCCGGGAGGGCCAGCCGGCCGAGCGTGGGCAGGTGCAGGGCGCCGCCGCGGACGCTCACGGTCAGGCGGTCGCCGCGGCCCGCCCGGACGGCGGCGGCGGCGGCCAGCTCGGCCAGTGTGCCGGGCCCGGCACCGGCCTCGCCGCCGAGCCGCCGGGCGGCCCAGGCCCGGACGTACGGGTGGCCGAGCACCGTGTCGACGGCGGAGGGCTGGGCCGCGTCCAGTTCGGCGAGCAGTTCCCAGGCCGCCGAGGTGCGCAGGCCGGTGGCGTCCCAGACGGCGGCGAGCAGCCCCCGTGTGATGCCGAGCTGCGCGCGGGCCAGCGCCCGGACGGTGTCCGCCCCGCCGTGGCCGGCGGCCAGTTCGCCGAGCTGCCGGTCGGTGAGGACGGGCACGGCCGGCTCGGTGGCCTGGCCGGGCAGGAGCGGGAGGGCGCCGGCCGGCGCCGGTGCGCCCCGCTCGCCGATCCCGTTGATGAGGCTCATGAGGTCCCCGCAGTAGACGGAGGGATTGTCGAAGCCGCTGCCGCTGCGGTAGCGGTGTGCGTACAGACCACCGCCGCAGGAGCGCACGACGGGGCACGCCCTGCAGGTGGCGCTGAGCCCGGCCAGACCGGCCTGGCGGTCCATCATGCCGGGGTGGCGGGCGACTTCGTCAAGGGTGTGGGTGTGGACGTCCAGGCCGGTGGCCGGGGCGCCGTCGTAGGCGGTCTTGAGGCTGTCGGCCTGCTCGAAGGTGCCGTCGGTCTCCAGGACGACCAGGTCGGCCGGGTCCAGGCCGAGCGCCTCGGTGAGGCTGGAGAGGCCGCGCGACGTCCGGTGGACGGACTCGAAGGTCCGCACGGCGAAGGGCCGCCCGGCCGCCTCCCAGAGGTCGTAGACGGTCAGCAGCCATTGCGCGTACGGGGTGGGCCCCCCACCGGGAAGCAGTTTCGGCGGGGTGTCCCAGGTGGCGTGCGGAAGCAGGAAGTCGACTGCGGGAGGGGCGAGTTCGGCCAACGCGTGATAGACGGCGGCCGGATCGTTCTCGATGTCGATCGTGCACAGCAGGCCGGCGTAGAGGTGCCGGAACCCGGGGGTTCGCAGCAGTTCCACGGCGCGGAGCACCTGGGGGTGGCTGCTGCGGCCGTCGGCGTAGCGGCGGTGGCGGTCGTTGGCCGCGCGGTCGCCGTCCAGGGAGATGCCGACCCGGACGTCCAGTTCGTCGAAGAGCTCGCAGAAGCGGCGGTCGAGCAGGACGCCGTTGGTGTGGATCCGCAGGTCGAGCGCGCATCCGGGCGGCAGTGCCGCCCGGATCGCCTCCGCGGTCCGGCGCAGCCGCTCCGGGCCGGCGAGCAGGGGTTCACCCCCGTGCAGGACGACCCGGACGGCGGGCAGCCGGTGTCCGGCCGCGTGCTCGCCGATGCGCTCGGCGGCCTTGGCCAGCACCTGGTCACTGATCGTTCTCGGCCGGGCCCGCCACGAGGTGTCGGCGTGCTCGTAGACATAACAGTGATCGCAGGCAAGATCGCAGCGACTGTGCACTTTCACAACGAATTGCGTAAAGGGCAGCAGATTGCGCGTCATATTCGTATCGACGGAGCCGTGGGGACCTTCGTTCCCTCAGATCGAGGAATTGAACGCGGCGACCGGCACCTGGCCGGAGCCTGCGCCCGGAAGGACACGGTGCAGCCGTGCGGTGATCTCTTCGGCGCCCAGCGCGGCCAGTTCGGCAAGCGAGGCTCGGCCCGCCTGCGACTGAGGGTCCGTCAGGTCTTCGGTGGGCCTGGTAGCGAGTGCGGGAGTCATGTCGATGTCTCTCTGCTGTGCGCCGGGGCGGTTGAGATGGCTGATAACGGGTATTACAGCTGACTGACAATGTACTGGCACGGCGGGCCGGCTGCGTCGGATGCCGCGAATCACGTTGACGAGCACGGCCCCGCAGCTGCACCTTCTGCGGTGAAATCCACCCGTTCGGCTCCCGTGGCGGCTCCACCCCCGGAGCAGTCCGGCCCGTACTCGGCGGCCCGGCCGAGCTCCCGGGCGAACTCCTCCCCGGCCCGGGTCAGTTCCCCGCTCGCCAGCAGGGTGGCGGCGGCGGCTCCGGTGTGGCCCCGCCAGCGCCGGTGTTCGCGTTCCGCGCGCTCCCTCCCGGGGGCCCCGGCGGCCAGCTCCCCGCGCCAGAAGTCGGTGACCCCCAGGTGGGCGTAGGCACCCTGGAGCAGGGCTCCGGCCGGCCGCAGGTCCGGCCGCCAGGGCGCGTGGTACCTGGCCTCCCCGTTGGGCCGGTGCAGCGGCACGAGATCCAGCAGCGCCCCGAGTTGGACGTGCAGGAACTCGTGCACCAGGGCCAGGGCCAGCAGCGTCGGCTCCGCCGGGCGGGAGACCGCCACCGCCCCGTAGGCCCGCCGGGCGGCCGCGCTGACCGCCGAGCCGTCCGGCGCCGGGTGCAGCGGCACCAGGGTGGTCACGCAGGCGCCCACCGCCTCGGCGTGCCAGGGGTGGCGGCGCACCAGGACCTCCCAGGCGCCCGCCAGCAGCAGGCGCCAGCGGTCGAGTTCGGCCGGCTCCAGCGGCCCGGCCGGCGGGTGGCCGTAGAGGTCCCGGTACGGGCCCCGGTCGGTGATCAGCGGCGTCCAGCGCAGGCCGTCGCACTCCAGCGGAACGGGTGCGGCGGCCGGCCGGGGGCCGTGCAGGAAGCGGTCGAGCCCGTCGAGCGGCGCCGGGCGGCCGGCCGCCAGCAGGTGCAGGCAGCCGGCCGCCCAGGCGTCGAACTCGGGGCGGAGCAGCAAGCGCTCCCAGGCGGTCCGGTCGGCCCGCTGGAGGGCGCACACCTCGGCGTACGCGCACTCGAAGGCCGCCCGCTCCGGCGCCGGCACGGCGCGGCGCAGCGCGACCAGCAGCAGCGCGCGCTTGCTGAGCTGTCCGGCCCGCAGCAGCCGGACGGCCGGCGCGCCGCCCCGGGCCCTCGCCAGGGCGGTGAAGGTGGCCCGGTCCACCCCGTGCCGCCGCAGGCCCTCCGAGACCTGCGCCCGGGCGCCCGGCACCCCGGCCGTCCCGCCGCTCCCGGGCGGGGCGCCCAGGGCCCCGTCGTCCGCCGCCGCCCGGGCCGCCGGGGCACCGCCCGCCGTCCGCCGTCCGTCACTCATCCGTGCCCGTCCATCCGCCGTGGTCCATCCGCGATCACCCGTCCTGACCGGGTCGGTTCCCGCCCCGCCGGCACGGCCACCGGCGCTGCCACCGACACCGCCGCCGGGGCGGCGCCCGCCGGCCGCGCCGGCCGCGCAGGCCCGCCCGGCCCGACCAGGTCGCGGCGCAGCCGGCCCCCGATGTGGCCGATCAGCGCCGCCAGGTCGGCGCAGTACACCGAGGGGTGGCCGAAGCCGCCGTCCGCGTACCGGTGGGCGTACAGGCCGCCGCCGCAGACGGCGGCCAGCGGGCAGGCCGCGCAGACCGGCCCGAGGCCGGCCAGGCCGCGCTGGCGGGCCCGGAAGGCCGGGTGCGCGGCGGCCGCGCCGAAGTCGTGCCGGAAGACGTCCAGCCCGGTGCCGGGAGCGCCGTCGTAGGCGGCCTTGAGGCTGTCGGCCTGCTCGATCGTGCCGTCCGCCTCGACCACCACGAGATCCACCGGGGCCAGTCCCACGGCCTCGCTGGAGGCGCGGCCGCCGAGCAGCAGGACGGCCAGCTCCTCGAAGAGCCGCACGCCGGTCTCCCGCCGGGGGGCGTCGTACCAGCGGTCGAAGACGGCCCGCAGCCAGTCGGCGTACGGGGTCGCGGCCGAACCGTCGGGCGGGGCCGTCGGCAGGGTGCGCAGCAGGCCGGGCGGCTGGGCCTGCCAGGTGCCGTGCGGCAGCAGCAGGTCGATCCGCGGCGGCGCGAAGGCGAGCAGCGCCTCGTAGGTGCCGACCGGATCGGCGGCCAGGTCGACCACGCAGAGCAGGCCGGCGAAGAGCGACCGGTGCTCGGGGGCGGTGAGCAGCCGCAGGGCCTCGACCGTCCGGGCGTGGCTGCCCGCCCCGCCCGGCAGGCGGCGGTGTCGGTCGTGGTCGGCGGCCACGCCGTCCAGCGAGACGCCGACGGAGACCCGGTGGCGGTGCAGGACGTCGAACAGGGCCGGCTCGGCGAGCAGCCGCAGCCCGTTGGTCTGCAGGCTGAACCGGACGGCGCACCGGCCGGCCAGGGCGCCGGTCAACTCGTGCAGCAGGGCGTCCAGATGGGCGGCCCCGACCAGCAGCGGCTCACCCCCGTGCAGGACGACGGCGACCTCGTCGAGCCCGTGCTCGGCGGCGTGCCGGGCGATCAGGGCGCCCACCCGGCGGACGGTGGCGAGTTCCATCCGGCGCGGGCGGGTCCGCCAGCTCTGGTCGGCCGCCTCGTACATGTAGCAGTAGTCGCAGGCCAGGTTGCAGCGGCTGTGGATCTTCAGCAGGTACTGGCGGAACGGCAGCCCGGGGCCCGCCTCCGTGCTCGCGGGTTCGCCGGCCATGCACCGACCCTATCCACACCCTGACCCCGTGTCGGGCCAATGTCACACGGACGGCGGCTCGATGTCGGAGTCGAGCCTGGTGGCGTTCCTCACCGCCACGGTCGTCGGGTGCTCCTCCCCGAGGGTCTGCCGGGCCCGCCGGACGCAGTCGGCCCGCAGTTCGGCGGCCCGCTCGCGGAGCCCGGCGGCGGCCAGGCTGAGCGACAGGTTCGAGACGATCCCGATGGTGTCGTAGTGGTCCGGGCCGAGGGTCTCGGCCATCAGCGGCGCGGCCTCCTCCTCCAGCGCCATCGCCGCGGCGGCCTCGCCGGCCACCACGAGGTCGTTGGCGTGGTTCATCATCGCGATCGGGATGTAGAGGTGGCCGTCGCCGAGGACGGCGCGGAACTGGTCGAGCGTGCGGCCGGACAGCTCCCGGGCCTCCGGGCCGCGGCCGACCAGCCGCAGGTAGACGGAGAGGTTGTTGGCGGCCGCCAGCGTGACCGGGTGGTCCTCGCCGAGGTAGTCGCGGTAGCGGGCGAGCGCGCGTTCGGCGAGCGGGATCGCCTGCTCGGTGTCGCCGAGCGCGTTGTAGTCGCTGGCCAGGTTGGAGGCGGCGGCGAGGGTGTCGGGGTGTTCGGCGCCGTTGATGTCGAGGTAGCGCTGGTAGATGTCCTCGTCGATCTCCAGCGCCTCGGAGTAGCGCCCGGCCCGGCGCAGCGCGACGGCGAGGTTCTTGCGGGCCCGCAGGGTGTCGGTGTGCGAGTCGCCGATGGTCTGCTGGTAGGTGCGGACGGTGTCCTCCAGCAGCTCCAGGGCCTCCCGCAGGCGCCCGGTCTCGCGCAGGTCGCGGGCGTAGTTGCTGGCCGAGGAGAGCGCGTACAGGCTGTGCGCGCCCAGGGCGTCCCGCTGCTGCTGGTAGTTGCGCCGGTGGCGCTCCAGGGCCGCCCGGCGGTCACCGGCCAGGTAGTCGGAGACGGCCAGGTTGTTGGTGATCATGAGGGTCCGCGGGTGGTCCGGGCCGAGGGTGCGGCGGGCCGCGTCCAGGGTCTGCCGGTCCATCGCCCGGGCCTCCTCGTAGCGGCCGAGGAAGCGCAGGTCGGCGCCGAGGCTGTTGGCGACGGCCAGGGTGTGCGAGTGCTCGGGGCCGAGGGTCGCGCGGAACCTCTCCAGGATGTCCTTGTCCATCTCGTACGCCTGTTGCAGGGCGCCCTGGGAGCGGCGGATGTTGCTCAGCTGGGTGCGCAGCATCAGGGTCTGGGCGTCGTTCTCGACGTCGAAGCCGGGGCCGCCGAAGCTCTCCTCGCGCCAGTGCTCCAGGGTGCGCTCCGCCAGTTCGCGGCCGGACGCGTGCAGGCTGCGCTTCCACTGGTAGCGGACCGAGTCGATGATCCACTGCCGGACCCGCTCGTCCGAGCTGGAGGCGGCGCCGGATGGGCCCAGGTGGGGCAGCAGTTCGGCGTACTGCGGCCAGTTGGCCGGGATGTCGGGGTCGCCGGGGTTCGCGGCGGCCAGCGCGTCGTGCACGACCGCCCGGATCTCGGCCTTGCGCTCCTCGTCGACCTGGTCGCGCAGCACCGCCTGGACGAGCCGGTGCACGGTCAGGGTCTCGCTGCCCTGGTCGGTCCTGGCCAGGCCGAACCGGTTGATGGCGCGCAGGAACTCGCCGATCGCGAGCTTGTCCCGGGGGGCGAACGGCGGCAGCGTCAGGGCGTGCGTGACGGCCCGGCTGTAGAGCAGCCGCATCGGGATGGCGTCCGGGCCGAAGAAGGCGCAGATCTCCAGGATCTGGGCGGCCGGCCCGTTCACGCCGCGCAGTTCCTCGACCGAGATCCGCCAGGTGGCGGCGGCCGAGTGCGGGTAGTCCGCCGGGCGCAGCCGGGTGCGCTCCAGCATCTCGGTGAGGGCGTCGTCCAGCAGTTCCAGGTAGGTGGCGACCGGCATCGGGGTCTCCTGCAGCCAGACCGCCGCCTGCCCGACGGCCAGCGGCAGATCGCCGAGCAGGTGCGCGACGTGGTCGGCGTCCTCGGGCGCCAGACCGGAGTTGAAGCGCCGGAGCAGCCCGACGCTCTCCTCGCGGCTGAAGACGTCGACCTCGACCAGCCCGGCGTGCTTGGACCAGCCCTGGTTGCGCGAGGTGATCAGCACGTGGCCGCCCGGGGAGCCCGCCGGCAGCCAGGGGGCGAGCTCGTCGGGCGTACCCGCGTTGTCGTAGACCAGCAGCCAGCGGCGGAACGGCTGGCCGCGGCGCAGCGCGTCCAGCACCGCGGCGGCGGTGTGCGCGACGTCGTCGCCGCCCTGGATGCCCAGCCGGGGCGCCAGTTCGGCGAGCTTCTGCGGGATGTTGGCCGGCTCCTCCGCGGGCACCCACCAGACCACGTCGTACGCCGCCTTGAACCGGTGCGCGTACTCGACGGCGCTCTGCGACTTGCCCACCCCGCCGATGCCGTAGAGGACTTGGCTGAGGACGGCGCTGGAGCCGGCGGTGAAGCGGTTGCGCAGCAGTTCGAGCAGCCGGCCGCGGCCGGTGAAGGAGGCGTTCCGCGAGGGCGCGTCCTGCACCTGCGGGGTCGTCCCGGGGAAGCGCGAGGTGGTGGGGAACTCGCCGCTGTCGTTGCCGAGTTGCCGGTTGGAGCCGGGTGCGGGGCCGAGTTCGGCGTAGAGCTGCGCCTCGGCCGGCACCGCCGAGGACCTGACCAGCTCCGGCACCGACCGGCCGACGAACGGGCGTGGCACCGGCTCGTCCGACTCCTGCAGCCGCAGGGCGGCCACCAGCGGTGCGCCGGTGGCGAGTTCGTGCCCGTTGAGCAGCTGCCAGACCTCGGCGGCCCGGGGCAGCGCGGTGTACTCGGGGGAGAGCAGCGCCAGCAGCCGGCCCTGACCCTCCAGGGGCCCGGCGGCCTCCGGCGGCAGCCCGGCGAACGGTTCGGCGGCGCTGTGCAGCGAGGCCTGGTAGCCGAAGCCGGTGAGCACCGTGGCGGCCCACTCGGCCCACATCCGGTCCTCGGGCGCGTAGCTGACGTACACCTGGCGCGGTACCGACCGGGAGGAGCGCAGGTAGGCGCCGTACAGCCGGCGCCGGGCCTCGCCGGAGAGCGGCCGCAGCGCCCGGACCCGCCCGTCGGTGATCCAGCCGGCCAGCCGCTCGAAGGCGTTGAGCAGGCTGCGGGCCTCCTGCGGGCGGTCGGCGACGGTGGCGGGCACCTCCTCGTAGGCGTAGAACGGCTTGTAGGGGATCTCGACGTCGCTCCAGTAGCCGGCCCGGCGCTCGGCGGGCAGCCAGCGGCCGAGGTAGGGCGCGAACGACTCGCGGGCGAAGTCCCGCCCGGCCTCCAGCCGTTCCTGCTCGGCGTCCTCGACCCGCATCGGCACCGGCATCACCCTGATCGCGCGCTCCTCGGCCTCCGCGATGGTGCGCGCGGCGTCGACGCCGCCGCGGATGTTCTGCGCGCTGAAGGTGAAGCAGTCGACGACGGTGTCGGGCATCAGCACGGTGCAGATGCCCGAGGTGTCGCTGACGCCGGTGCGGCTGTCGATCAGGACGTAGTCGTAGCTCCGTGCCCAGCGCTCGCGCAGGGCACGCAGGAACTCACCGCCGCGGATGTCCCGGCCGTGGTAGAAACTGCGCCAGTTGAAGCTGGTGACGGCCGCCGAGTAGGCCGCGTTCTGCCGGCCGGCCGGCAGGAAGTCCAGCCTGCCGCCGGGCGGCAGGTCGAGCGCGAGGCCGCAGATGTAGCTGTCCGGTCGCCCCGCCCCGTCGAGCCACTCCTCCGGCCCCTGCCCGGCCGGCCCGCCGGTGGAGGGCAGCGACTGCCGGACGTAGGCCCGCAGCAGGTCGATCAGACCGTCGGTGTCGTGCAGTTCGGGGTCGACCAGCAGCGGGTGGTAGTAGCGGTGCAGGCCGGGCGCCTCCAGGTCCCAGTCGACGACCAGGACGCGCTGCCCGCGGCTGGCCAGGATCCAGCCGACGTTGGCGAGCGCCATGGTGCGGCCGGTCCCGCCCTTGAAGGAGTAGAAGGTGACGACCGAGCCTCGGCCCGTCCTCCCCTGGTCCGCCCCGGGCTCAGCGAGCATCGTCCTCGTCCCCCCTCGTGCCGACGGCCGACCCGTCGGGGCTGCGACGCGGGCCGGGCGGCCCCGCCGGGATGGACAGTCCCGGCATCACCGGTCCGCCGTCCGCGCCGCCGGGTCCGAAGCCGAAGGCAGCACCGTCGCCATCGTCCCCCCAATCGAAGTTGTCGTCCATGAGCTTGTTCTGAGCGACCGTCACCATGATGGTGAGCTCGGTGTCGAAGTTCTCCCTGGGTACGCGGACCCGGAAGAGCTGCTCCGGATCGCTCCGGCGCAGCCAGTTGCGCGGGAACACGCCGCGTACGCCGGCCCAGAGCGCGTCGCGCTCCGGCCCCGCGGCCGGGTCGCCGGTGCCGACGGGCACCACGACGCCGGTGACGGGGTGGTTCTGGCCGTCGTACTCGCGCAGCGCCTCCCGGTACGGTTCCAGCCCGGCCACCCAGGGGTCCACCAGCAGCACGCTGACCTGGCTGTCCTCGCGGGCCCGGTCGAGCTGGGCGCCGAGGCCGGGGCGGATCTCGTCCCAGGTGGTGATGTGGCCGGCCGCCGTGATCACCTGCTGGGCCCGGACCACCAGCGAGGGGCTGGTCGGCGGGTGGTAGGGCGCCCACTGCCAGGGGCGGCTGCCGTACCAGCCGCCGGCCGCACCACCGACCGCACCACCGCCGGCGGCGGACGTCCCGGAAGCACCGGCGGCGCCGGCGGCGCCGGCCGCCGAGGCCTCGGCGGGCAGCCCCTCGGCCGCCCGGCCGGCGGCCACGAAGATCCGCACCATGCCCGCCGAGGCGGGCAGCGGGGCGGGCAGCGCCGGCACCGGGAAGTAGCCGCGGACGGCCCCCAGGTCGAACTCGGGCAGTTCGCTGAGCGGGCGGGCGGCGGCGTCCCTGATCCGCGCCGCGACCACCTCGACGACCCGGCGGTAATCCGGTCCGCCGGGATCGGTGCGCAGCAGGTCGCGCAGGCCCGAGCGGGGGTAGGTGTCACCCATCCCCTGCTGGACGTACTGGATCTTCTGCACCTCGGGGGGCAGCTCGCCCGGCAGGGACTCCCACAGGACGGGTATCAGGGCGGGCAGGACGTCGCCGGTCAGCTCCTGGTGTCTTCGCACCCGGCCGCGGAAGGCCGTCCACTCCTTGCCGCAGTAGAGGCTGGCGAAGTACGCCGGGGAGTAGAGCGCGACCATCGTCCGGCTGGAGCCCAGCATCTGGGCGAGCTGCTGCTCCCAGTTGTCGCCCAGCCGCAGGACGTCGGTGTCGCGGTAGCTGAGCTCCTCGTAGGCGGCGACGGGTTCGATCCGGCCCAGCTCGTCCCGCAGGTCCCGGAAGAAGTGGTCGACGAACACGCCGCCGTTCGCGTAGTCCTGCCGCGCGTAGCTGAAGAAGAAATACGGCCGCACTGCACCCCCCAGGGCCCTCCGGAGCCGCGACTTTTTCCTGCTGTCATACCCAGGATGTCGTGAACTCAGGCTGTTCCGCAGGGCAGTTCAGCAATGTGGGGGCGGTTTCCCGAAGCGTCCGAGCGGGCTGCCCGCTGCGCGGACGGTGCGGGGCGGCGCCTGGCGGGCGCCCGGGTCCGGTGACTCAGAGCGACGACTGGAAGGCGGCGACCGGCTCGGCGCCGGGCGTCACGGCGTCCGCGACCAGGCGGCGCAGCAGCTCGCCGAGCACGGTGTCCGGGAGGTCGTCGAGGTCGTCGAGGGGAAGGTCGGCGACGTCGACCAGATCAGAGCGGAGGCCAGAGCCGGTGTCCGCGCCTGTGACGCTCATCAGTCCCTCATTCGATCTCTCGGCGGAGCGGGCTGGGGATAGGGAATCAGACCCGGTCCGCGACGCGCATCCTACACCTGACACCTTCTCAGGCCGCGTGCTGCGCCGCGCGGCTGTCAGCCGTACGGCCGCAACGGTCCGACCCCGGCGGGAGCCCGCGCGGGGGCTCCCGCCCGGGTGCCGGCGCGGCGCCGGCGGCGCCTCCCCGCCCGCTCACGGGCAGAGCCGCTCCACCCGCCAGCCCGCGCCCTCGGCGACGTAGCGGAGCCGGTCGTGCAGCCGGTTCGCGCGGCCCTGCCAGAACTCGACGACCTCCGGGACGACCCGGTAGCCGCCCCAGAAGGGCGGCACCGGGACGCCCTCGCCCTCGGGGTAGCGGCGTTCCAGCTCGGCGTAGCGCTGCTCCAGCACCTCGCGGCCGTCGACCGGACTGGACTGCTCGCTGGCCCAGGCGCCCAGCTGGGAGCCGTGCGGGCGGGTGCGGAAGTAGGCGGCGGTCTCGTCCCGGCCGACCTTCTCCACCCGGCCCTGGACGATCACCTGGCGGGCCAGCGTGATCCACGGGAAGAGCAGCGCGGCGTGCGGGTTGGCGGCGATCTCCGCGCCCTTGCGGGAGCCGTAGTTGGTGTAGAAGACGAATCCGCGCCGGTCGTAGCCCTTCAGCAGGACCGTCCGCGAGCTGGGCCGGCCCTCGGCGTCCGCGGTGGAGAGCACCATCGCGTTGGGCTCGGCCGCCCCGGCCCGGCCCGCGTCGTGGAACCAGCGGGTGAACTGGGTCACCGGGTCGTCGGCGAGGTCCGCCTCGGCCAGGCCCTCGTGGGCGTAGTGCTCGCGCATCGCGGCGAGATCCGGGCTCGGGGGCGTGGGGTGGTCGCTTTCCGGGGTCTGCACGGCAACATCATCCCGTACGACAAGCAACGGGCACTGCTACGTCCGGACAAACCCCGGTGGGAGATAAGGTGTCTCGCCACCGCTTCACCGCCCGTCCTCCGGGGGAATGTCCGGATCGGACCGGTTGGTTCCGCAGGAATCACGGCCGCACCGGTCAACCGGACGAAGAACGAGCGCCAGGTGGGGCGGCCTTCGGGAAACATCACCTCGGTGGTGTATGGCGCAATGCACCCGGTGCCTGAGACGCTGGCACCGAGTGCCAACCACCATCGGTCACTGGCGTGCTGCCCCACCACGGCCGCCCGCCGATCGCAGAACTGAAGGAGCCGTCGCATGTCCGACTTCGTACCCGGGCTTGAGGGAGTCGTCGCTTTCGAGAGCGAGATCGCCGAGCCCGACCGGGAAGGCGGCGCCCTGCGGTACCGCGGCGTCGACATCGACGAGCTGGTCGGCCACGTCTCCTTCGGCCACGTGTGGGGCCTGCTGGTGGACGGCAAGTTCAACCCGGGCCTGCCCGCCGCCGAGCCCTTCCCGATCCCGGTCCACTCCGGCGACATCCGGGTCGACGTGCAGTCCGCGCTGGCCATGCTGGCGCCGGTCTGGGGCCTCAAGCCGCTGCTGGACATCTCCGCCGAGCAGGCCCGCGACGACCTCGCCCGCGCCGCGGTGATGGCCCTGTCGTACGTGGCGCAGTCCGCCCGCGGCCAGGGCCTGCCGATGGTGCCGCAGAGCGAGATCGACAAGGCCGAGACGGTCGTCGAGCGCTTCATGATCCGCTGGCGCGGCGAGCCCGACCCGAAGCACGTCAAGGCCATCGACGCCTACTGGACGTCGGCCGCCGAGCACGGCATGAACGCCTCCACCTTCACCGCCCGGGTCATCGCCTCCACCGGCGCCGACGTCGCGGCCGCCCTGTCGGGCGCCGTCGGCGCGATGTCCGGCCCGCTGCACGGCGGCGCGCCGTCCCGCGTGCTGGGCATGATCGAGGAGATCGAGCGCACCGGCGACGCCACCGCCTGGGTCAAGCAGGCCCTCGACAAGGGCGAGCGCCTGATGGGCTTCGGCCACCGCGTCTACCGCGCGGAGGACCCGCGCGCCCGCGTGCTGCGCCGCACCGCCAAGGAGCTCGGCGCGCCGCGCTTCGAGATCGCCGAGGCGCTGGAGAAGGCCGCGCTGGAGGAGCTGCACAACCGCCGCCCCGACCGCGTGCTGGCCACCAACGTGGAGTTCTGGGCCGCGATCATGCTGGACTTCGCCGAGGTCCCGGCGCACATGTTCACCTCGATGTTCACCTGTGCCCGCACGGCCGGCTGGTCGGCGCACATCCTGGAGCAGAAGCGCACCGGCCGCCTGGTCCGCCCGGCCGCCCGCTACATCGGCCCCGGCCCGCGCAGCCCGCGCGAGGTCGAGGGCTACGGCTCGATCGCACACTGACCCGCCCGGCGGGGCCGCGGCCGCGACCGGTGCCCGCGGGCCCGGACGGCCGCGGCCCCGCCGACACGCCGGACGGGCCCGGGGAGCCGCGCTCCCCGGGCCCGTGCGCACCGCGGCGCGGGCCCTTCGCCGCAAAGATCACATCTCAGCGGGCGGACGACCGTAACAACTCCGCAATCCGAGCCAGTAGGCTGCGCCTGTGGCTCAGATCCAGATCCCCGCTGACATCAAGCCCGCAGACGGCCGTTTCGGCTGCGGCCCGTCCAAGGTGCGCCCCGAGGCCCTCAGTGCCCTCGCCGCGACCGGCTCCGCCCTGCTCGGCACCTCGCACCGCCAGGCTCCCGTCAAGGACCTGGTGAAGCGTGTGCGCGAGGGCGTGAGCAGCCTCTTCTCCCTCCCCGAGGGGTACGAGGTGGTGCTCGGCAACGGCGGCTCCACCGCCTTCTGGGACATCGCGGCATTCGGCCTGGTGCGCGAGAAGTCGCAGCACCTGAACTTCGGCGAGTTCTCCTCCAAGTTCGCCTCCTCGGTGAAGGCCGCCCCGTGGCTGGCCGACCCGTCGGTGATCAAGACCGAGCCGGGCACCCACCCGCTGCCGGTCGCCGAGGCGGGCGTGGACGTCTACGCGCTCACCCACAACGAGACCTCGACCGGCGTCGCGATGCCGATCAACCGCCCGGTGGGCGGCGACGAGGGCTCCCTGGTGCTGGTCGACGCGACCTCGGGCGCCGGCGGCCTGCCGGTGGACATCACCGAGACGGACGTCTACTACTTCGCGCCGCAGAAGTCCTTCGCCTCCGAGGGCGGCCTCTGGCTGGCGTCCTTCTCCCCGGCCGCCCTGGAGCGCGCCGCCGAGATCGCCGCCTCCGGCCGGTACATCCCGCCGTTCTTCGACCTGCCGACGGCCATCGACAACTCGTCGAAGGACCAGACGTACAACACCCCGTCGATCTCGACGCTGTTCCTGCTGGCCGACCAGCTGGAGTGGCTGAACGGCAACGGCGGGCTCGACTGGGCCGTCGCCCGTACGGCTGATTCCTCGTCCCGCCTGTACACCTGGGCCGAGAAGTCCTCCTTCGCGCAGCCGTTCGTCGTCAACCCGGCCGAGCGCTCGCAGGTGGTCGGCACGATCGACTTCGACGAGTCGATCGACGCCGCCGCGATCGCCAAGGCACTGCGTGCCAACGGCATCGTCGACACCGAGCCGTACCGCAAGCTGGGCCGCAACCAGCTGCGCATCGCGATGTTCCCGGCGATCGACCCGGCGGACGTCGAGGCGCTCACCGCCTGCATCGACCACGTGGTCGGACAGCTCTGACCACGGTCGCAAGCTGACGGAAGGGCCACCGCCCGCGGGCGGTGGCCCTTCCGTTTCGCTGTTCCGCCGGGCCGGCCGCACGGGCTCCCGGCCCGGCCGCCGTTACCTGGTGACCAGGGAGCTGATCACCACGACTGCCAGCAGCAGCACCAGGGCGCCGGTCACGATACGCATGCGAGTCTTGGGGTCCACGGTCAACGAGCGTACCCCCGGCCCGGCGCGGCCCGGCGTGCGGGCCGTCCGGCCGGCGCTCAGACGCCGAGTGCCGAGCCGCCGGACGCCTCCAGGTCCTGCCCGGTGACCCAGCGCGCGTCGTCGGACGCCAGGAAGCCCACCACGTCGGCGATGTCCGCGGCCTCGCCGACCCGCCCCAGCGCGGCGTAGCCGGCGGCCCGGGCGTGCTCGGCCGGGTCGGCCAGCCAGGGGTTGATGTCGGTGGCGACGATGCCCGGCGAGACCGAGTTGACGGTGATCCCGCGCGGCCCGAGGTCCTGGGCCAGGGTCCGGGTCAGGATGTCGAGCGCGCCCTTGGTCATCGCGTAGGCGGTGATGGACGGGAAGGCGATCCGGGTGGCGCCGGAGGAGATGTTGATGATGCGGCCGCCGTCGCGCAGCCGGTCCAGGCCCTGCCGGATCAGGAAGAACGGGGCTTTGACGTTGACCGCGAACACCCGGTCGTAGTCGGCCTCGGTGACCTCGTGGATCCGCCCGTGGGCGTTGATCCCGGCGTTGTTGACGAGGATGTCCAGGCCGCGGCCGCCGCCGTGCCGGGCCAGGGCGGCGTCGAAGGCCGTCCAGAGCGCGTCCGCGTCGCCGGGCAGCCCCAGTTCGGCGCCGACGGCGAAGGCCCGGCCGCCCTCGGCCCCGATCCCCTTGACGGTCTGCTCAGCGGCCTCGCGGTTGGTGCCGTAGTGCACGGCGACCAGGGCGCCCTCGCGGGCCAGCCGCTCGGCGATGCCCCGGCCGATGCCCCGGCTGCCGCCCGTGACCAGTGCCGTCCTGCCCGAAAGCGTGCCCATGGCCACGCCCCCCATTTCTGTAGTGGTCGCTAATGAAAGTGACCGTAGCACGCTTCTGTAGCGCCCGATATAGAATCTCGCCCATGGCCACCACCCAGCGCGGACGCCCCCGCTCCTTCGACCGCGACGCCGCCCTGGCCAAGGCCGTCGAGCTGTTCTGGGAGCACGGCTACGAGGCCACCTCCGTGGCCGACCTCACCGCCGCCATGGGCATCAGGCCGCCCAGCCTGTACGCGGCCTTCGGCGACAAGCGGACGCTCTTCCGGGAGGCGGTCGCCTCCTACCGGCAGACCTACGGCTCGCTGCTCCCCCGCGCCCTCGACGAGGGCCCGACCGTCCGGGCCGGCATCGCCCGGATGCTGCGCACCGCCGCCGCCGAGTACACCGACGCCGCCCACCCCTGGGGCTGCCTGCTGATCAGCGCGACGGTCAACTGCACCTCGCCCGAGGTCGAGCAGGACCTGCGGGAGATCCGCAACGCCAACGTCCGCGCCCTGGAGTCCCGCATCCGGGCCGACGTCGCCGCAGGCCACGAACCGCCCGGGAGCGACGCGGCGGCGCTGGCCATGTTCACCGCGACCGTCCTGCAGGGGATGTCCCAGCGCGCCAGGGACGGCGCCGGGCGCGCCGAGCTGGAGCAGGTGGCGGCCACCGCCATGCTCGCCTGGCCCGCGCCCGTACCGGCGCCCGGACGGCCCTGACCGGCGACGGCCCGGCCTAGGCCGGCGGTTCCGAGGCTCCGCCCGCGCCCCGCGCCCAGTGGGCCAACGGCCAGCTGCGCACGCTCTCGTAGTGCGCGGAACCGCCGTCCAGCTCGCTCTTCATCAGGTGCACCTCGGCGGCCTCCCAATCGAGGCCGCGGAACGGCGCCAGCGCCGCTTCGAGCCCCTCCAGCTCCCCCACCGCGTGCCGCCGCACCGCCCGGCGCTGCCCGTGCGCCGACCCGGCCCGGGCCAGCGTCAGGTGCGGGTGGAAGCGGAACGCGTCCCCCTCCCCGAGCAGAGCGGCAGCCGCGCCGGTGACCGCCTCGGCGAGCCGGCGCAGTGCCCAGGTCTCGCCCTCCACGCCCGCCCAGAACACCTTGTCGCCGAACCGGCCGGCGCCGGACAGCCGCAGCCGGTGCGCGCCGTGCCCCTCGACGGCCTCGGCGAGCGCCGCCTCCAGCTCGGGGAGGCGCTCGGCCGGTACCTCGCCCAGGAAGGCCAGCGTGAGGTGCCAGCCCTCGACGCCCGACCAGCGCAGCCGGTCCGCGCCCGGCAGCTCCCGGACCGGCGCGACGGCGTCGACCAGTTCCTGCACCGCTTCCACCGGCGGCAGCACCGCCACGAAGAGCCTCATGAGGCCATCTTCCCTCGCCGGCCGCGGCGGACTAGAAGGGTTTTATGAAGATCCGCACCGGTGGGCCCGAGGACGCGGCCGCCATCATCGACCTGCTCGACTCCGCCATCGCCTGGCTCGCCGCCCGGGGCCGCACCGGCCAGTGGGGCGACCGGCCGTGGTCCGCCCGCCCGGCCGCCGTGCAGCGGATCCACGACTACGCGCGCGACCACCTGGTCCGGATCGCCGAGGACGCCGAGGGCCGGACGGTGGGCGCCTGCGTGCTGGCCGAAGTCCCGCCCGGGTACGCCACGCCGGTCACCGAACCCGAGCTGTACGTCCGCAACCTGGTGACCGACCGGGCCCGCTCCGGCTCCGGCATCGGCGCCGCGCTGATCGCGGACGCCTTGGCGGAGGCCCGCCGGCGGGGCGTCCGCCTGCTCCGGGTGGACTGCTACGCGGGCGACGACCGGCGGCTGGTCGGGCAGTACCGCGCCCTGGGCTTCACCGAGACGGAGGCCTTCGAGGTCGAGCAGCCGGCCGGGCCGTGGCCGGGCCAGATCCTGGAGATCCGGCTCTGACCGGTGGCCGCCGGCGGGCGAGGGCCGCGGGCCGGACGCCACCGACGGCGAAACGCCCCGGCCGCCCGGCCCGGCCCGGGAGCCGGGCGGGGCGGGCGGCCGGGACCGCGGGTCGTCAGCAGGCCGCGGCCAGCTCCGACTTCGCGGGGGCGGCGGCACGCGGCACGAAGGCCACCACCCGGCCGCCGCGCCCGGGATGCAGGTCGACCCGCACCCGCAGGTCGGCGCTGCGGGCCAGCACCAGGCCGACGACCAAGGCCGCCAGCGCCGACACGACGCCGCAGGCGAGCAGCCCCAGCCGGGGGCCGTAGACGTCGGTGACCCAGCCGACCACCGGGGCGCCGATCGGGGTGCCGCCGGTGAAGACCAGCACCAGCAGGCCCATCACCCGGCCCCGCATGGCGGGGTCGGTGGCCAGCTGCAGCATCGAGTTGACCGAGGTGTTGAAGGACAGCCCGAAGATCCCGATCAGGGTCAGCAGCAGCGCGAAGGACCAGTAGCCGGGGGCGAACGCGGCCAGCAGCTCCAGCACGCCGAAGCCGAGCGCGGCCGCGACCAGCCGGCGCAGCCGGGGTGCGCCGCGCCGGGCCGCGAGCAGCGCGCCGGCCAGCGAGCCGACCGCCATCGCGGTGTTCAGCAGCCCGTACTGCCCGGCGCCGACCTTGAAGGTGTCGTACGCGAATCCGGACAGCAGCGTGGGGAAGTTGAACCCGAAGGTGCCGATGAAGCCGGCCAGCACCATCGGCCAGAGCAGCTCCGGGCGTTCCTTGACGTAGCGCAGCCCCTCGCGGAGCTGGCCCTTCTCCCGGGCGATCGGCGCGGTCGGGCGCAGCTCGGAGGTCCGCATCGCCAGCAGTCCGCCGATCACGGCGGCGAAGGACAGCGCGTTGACGGCGAAGGCCCAGCCGCTGCCGACGGCCGCGATCAGCAGGCCGGCCACGGCGGGGCCGACCAGCCGGGCGGTCTGGAAGTTGGCGGCGTTCAGGCTGACCGCGTTGGCGAGGTCCTTCGGGCCGACCATCTCGGAGACGAAGGCCTGCCGGGTCGGGTTGTCGACGACGGTCACCAGACCGAGCAGCAGGGCGAAGGCGTAGACGTAGTACGGCGTCACGACGCCGCCGACGGTCATCGCGGCGAGGCCCGCGGCGAGCAGGCCCATCGCGCCCTGGGTGGCGATCAGCAGCCGGCGCTTGGGCATCCGGTCGGCGAGGACGCCGCCGAACAGGCCCAGCAGGAGCATCGGCAGGAACTGCATGGCGGTGGTGATGCCGACGGCCAGCGGGCTGCCGGTGAGGCTGAGGACCAGCCAGTCCTGGGCGATCCGCTGCATCCAGGTCCCGGTGTTGGAGACGACCTGTCCCAGGAAGAAGTAGCGGTAGTTGCGGATCCGGAGCGAGGAGAACATCCCGCCGGGCCGGGTGAACTGCGCACCCGTGGGGCCGGCGGCCGGACCGACGCGGCCCGGGTCGGACGCGGCGGGGGAAGCCGCCGCGGTGCGTTCCTCGGGGTCGTCGTCGCCGGTGCCGGGCAGGCCCGTGGGGCTGGGCGCCCGGCTCTCGGCGGGGGCAGCGGCTGCCGCCGGGTCGGTGCTCGGGTCGTCGGTACGGATGGCGGCGGCGGCTGCGGCCGGCGGTGTCACTGTGGTCTCCCCTCGGCGCGCAACGTCCGGTCGGGCCGGCGTCGCGCTACTGGTGTGCGTGGTCGGTGCTGCGGTGATGCGGTGCTCCTTCTGCGGTGCGGGCAGGGCGTGGTGCCGCGGTGGGACGTGCTCGTCCCGGGGTCGTGCGGGTGGTGCGGCGTCACGGGTGGTGCGGGCGGTGCGGGCGGGCTGCCCGCCGCGCTCCGCCGTGGTCAGAGGTGCGCGAGCTTGTAGAGGACGGGTGCGGCCTCCCGCAGGACGGCCCACTCCTCCTCGCTCAGCCCCTCGGCCAGTTCGGCGAGCCAGGCGTTGCGGCGGCGCCGGCTCTCGGCCAGGATCGTCTCGGCCTGCTCCGTGCTGCTGACGACCACCTGGCGGCGGTCCTCGGGGTGCGGCTCCCGCCATACCAGGCCCTTCTCCTCCAGCATCGCGACGATCCTGGTCATGGACGGCGGCTGGACGTGCTCGCGCCGGGCCAGCTCGCCGGGTGTGGCCTGTCCGCAGCGGGCGAGGGTGCCGAGCACCCCCATCTCGGTGGGGCTGAGCGACTCCTCGACCCGCTGGTGTCGCAGACGGCGGGCCAGGCGCATGGTGGACGACCGCAGCTGGCTGATCGCCGCGAGGTCCTGCTCGGAGGTTTCGGGCATGTCCTTAGACTATGTCATTACTCTCGCTAAGGAAAATTGGTTACCGCACGTCCCACGCGCCCCCACCGCCACCAGGGCAACGGCCGGCCGGGCCGTGCGGCGTCGGCCCCCGCCCAGGATCCCGCCCCCCCGCCCCCGGCCCCCGGATCCCGCACCGGCCCGGGCCACCCGCCCGCCCGGGGCCGGGGGTCGTCCGGCCCCGCCGGCGGGGGCCCGAGGAGACACGCCGAACCGGAACCGGCAGCTTGGCGGCGCCGAACGGGACGCCGCACGAGATGCTTGAGGAAGACCAGGGGTACTCGACGACCGCAGCACAGGGCATCACCGGCACCACCAGTCCCGTCAGCACCACCGGGCCGGCAGAGACCCGAGCCAGCAGAGAAGGGCCGATCGCATGTCCGACCTCCCGTCCGAGCAGAACGCCGACGGCTTCGCCCGCCTCGCCATGGTCACCATCGACTGCGCCGACCCGGCCGCGCTGGCCGCCTTCTACGGCGGGCTGCTCGGCTGGGAGCCCCGGCACGTCGACGACCGCTTCGCGATCCTGGACAACCCCGAGGGCGGCACCCCGCTGGCCTTCGGCCGGGTCGAGGGGTACGAACCGCCGCCGCCCGGGAACCCGGACGGGAGCAAGCACTTCCACCTCGACTTCTACGTCGACGACCTCACCGACGCCACCGACCGGGCGATCGCCCTCGGTGCCACCGAGCCGGCGTACCAGCACGGCCGCCAGCTGAAGGTGCTGATCGACCCGGCCGGCCACCCCTTCGGGCTCGCACCGCTGGACCGCTGACCGCACCCGCGGCCCGGCCGGCGCGAAGCCTCCGGAGGACCGCTGACCGCACCCGCGGCCCGGCCGGCCCGAAGCCTCCGTAGGACCTCCGCGAGGCCTCCGCACGGCCTCCGCGCACCCACCGGCCCCCGTCCGGACCGGACGGGGGCCCTGCGGAGGCGGCGTCAGAGCTTGGTGCCGACATCTTGATCCTCCCGTGAAGGAACCCTCTGACCAGGCATTTCTCCCGAAACGGGGCCGTTGTGCGACCCCCCGGCAGTGGCTACTGTCGCTCTTGTCAGGGGCACCGCAGCCAGGCTCCCTGCCCGGGCCCGGCCCACTCGCGCGAACCCCGCGCCCCCCTCCACGCTTGACGCACCTGCCGAGCGTCCCCTCACCCGCCGGCCCGGCCGCCCGAGACCTGGCGACCCGCTGCTCCCCATTCCGTCCAGGGAGATCCTCTTGGGTGAGATCCACCATGCCGTCTACGGCTGGGTGACACCGGCCCTCTCGTACTTCACCGCCTGCCTGGGAGCCTTCGTCGCACTGCGCGGCACCCGCTGGGCGCTGCTGTCCGAAGGGCGCACCAAGGCCAACTGGCTGCTGTTCGCGTCGACGTCGCTGGGCGCCGGCATCTGGTCCATGCACTTCATCGCGATGCTGGGGTTCTCCGTCTCCGGCGTCGAGATCCGCTACGACGTGCCGCTCACCGTGCTCAGCCTGATCGTCGCGATCGCGGTGGTGGGGCTCGGCATCTTCGTCGTCGGCTACAGCAGCAACCGGACCGGCTCCCTGCTGGCCGGCGGCGCGGCGACCGGCCTGGGCGTGGCGGCCATGCACTACATGGGCATGGCCGCGGTCGAGGTGCCCGGCCACATCGCCTACCACCAGGCCACCGTGGGCGCCTCCGTGGTGATCGCGGTGCTGGCCGCGACGGCGGCGCTCTGGGCCGCGCTGAACATCAAGGGCACCCTCGCGGTGCTGGCGGCGGCTCCGGTGATGGGTGTCGCGGTCTGCGCGATGCACTACACCGGCATGGCGGCGGTCTCGGTGCACCTCAGCGGCGCCAAGGAGTCCCACGGCGGTGTGCTGGCACTGCAGTTCGTCTTCCCGCTGGCCGTCGGCCTGGGCTGCTACGTGTTCTTCAGCGCGCTGGCCTTCGCGGCTGCGCCGACCAAGCCCGGCACCGCCGGCCGGGTGCGCCCGGCGCAGCCGGTGATCGCAGGTCCGGCCCCGCGGCTGGTGCCGAGGCAGCGGGCGGCCGCCGGCCGCTGAGCGGGCAGGCCGCCGGCCCCGGCGGGGACGTGATGTCCCGTCGGGGCCGGTGGCCTGCCGTCAGGGAGTGGTCGGGCCGGCTCCGGTCCGACTCCGGGTCAGGAACCGGCGCGGGGACGCGAGGCCGGCCAGGTCAGGACTCGCGGGCGAGGAGTTCGGTCAGGTGCTCCGGCGTACGAACCGGGCAGACCTTGTGCACGAAGGCGCGACGCAGCTCGTGGTACGCCTCGCCGCGGCCGTAGAAGTTGCGGTGCATCTCCCGCAGTTCCTCGGCCCGGTACTCGGCGAGCGGCTTGGCCTCCTCGTCCTCGGCCCGCCGGCGCTTCTTCTCCACCAGCCGGCCGGTCAGTTCGGCCGAACCGGCCAGCTCGGTGGCCTCCGCGAGCACCCAGCGGCGGAACCCGGCCGCGTCCCCGCCGGCCGTCCGGTCGACCAGGCCGAGCCGGGCGGCCTCGGCGGCGCCGACCGGCAGCGCGGCCGAGGTGAGCCGGCCGGCCTGCTCGGCGCCGACCCGGCGCGGCAGGGTGTACGTCCAGTACTCGGAGCCGTGCAGACCCATCAGGCGGTAGTGCGGGTTGAGCACCGCCGAGTCGCGGCACCAGACCTCGTCGGCGGCCAGCGCCAGCATCAGTCCGCCCGCCGCCGCGTTGCCGGCCAGCGCCGAGACGGTGATCTTGTCCGTGGTGGTGAGCACCGCCTCGACCAGGTCGTCCATCGCGTTGATGTTGTCCCAGGACTCCAGCGCGGGGAAGGGTGCGGCCTCGATCACGTTGAGGTGGATGCCGTTGGAGAAGAAGTCGCGGGCGGCGCCGAGGACCAGCACCGAGGTCGGCCGCTCGGCCGCCTCCTGGTAGGCGGCCAGCAGCCGGCGGCACTGGTCCGTGCTCATCGCGCCGCCGGCGAAGGAGAATTCGAGGAACCCGGCATCGCCCTGCTCCCGGTAGCGGATCTCCGACCAGGTCTGCCGGCCGGCCGCGTCGGCCGGGCTCACCGGCACCTCGCGGACGGCCGTGAGCAGCCCGCGGAGCACCGTCGTGGCCGGCAGCTTGTAGGTGGCCGGGCCGCCCGGGGTCCGGCGCGGGCGCAGCTGCGGGATCCACACCGCGCCGTCGGTGGTGGCCCGGCAGATCGCGCCGTCCCGGGTGGCGATCACGGCGCCGGGCCTGGAGCCGCGCAGCCGGTCCTCGGGGTGGCCGCCGTGCAGGAAGTACTCCCGGCCGAACATCTCGTCCAGGACGCCGGGCTGCGAGTCCGCGGAGCGCAGCTTGCGCAGCACCGTGGCGGTGTCGTCGGCGGCCCAGTCGATCCGGCGGAACTCCTGGGCGTGGTAGGGCCGCAGGCGCCCCCGGACGTCGGGGCGGTCGTAGTCCAGCGGGTCGGGGGTGAACAGCCCGCCGGCGTGGCGCTGCACCGCCAGCAGGACGGCGTCGACGGCCGCGTCGGCGACCTCGCCGCGGTACAGCTCGCTCTTGCCGCAGCGCTCGACGGCGAGGTCCACGGACGCCCAGATGTCGCCGGCGTCCATCTCCTCGACGGCCTGCAGGACGGTGACGCCCCACTCCTCGGCGTCCTCGTGGATCGCCCAGTCCAGCGAGGACGGGCCCCGGTCGCCCTTGGGGCCGGGGTGCACGATCAGGACGGTCCTGGTCGACCAGACGTCCTGCGGAACGGCCCTGGTGAGCATCGGGCAGACGATCAGGTCGGGGTCGGTCCGGGCGACGGCCGCGCGCACCGCGTCGTCGCCCAGGGCCAGCTCGACGGCCACGGTGTGGCCGCGCTCGCGTAGTTCGGTGTGCACGCGCTGGGTCAGGCTGTTGAACGCGCTGGCGATCAGAAGAATGCGCAAGGTGCCCTCCGGCCAGGTACCTGAGATGCTGTCGCGGTCGCGTGAGGGGCCGGCCGGTGGGTGCGCACGGTGCCCGCCACGGCGGAAGGCCGGTGGCGAGGCCCGTGAACGGCCATGCCCCCCGGCACGGGTCGGGGCACCCCGGTGGTTCCGGGCCCGACCGCCCCGATCCAACCATGGGCATGCACACGCAAGGGTGGCCGGAAGTACACCCTCGCCCGACTCTCACGCACCCTGCACACGGGCACGACCAAACACCCGCGCCGCCTGCCGAATCTCCCCCGTACCGCCACCGGAGGGGGCGGGCCTTCCGCCGCGAGCCGCCCCCCGGGGGGGGCGGCTCGGCTCAGCGCGGGAAGGCCCGCCGGGCCCGCCAGGTGGTGTGCTCCCGGGAGACCGCGTCCTCCGCCTCGGCCGCCAGCGAGGCCCAGTGGGTCTCGGCGTCCGGGCGCTTCAGGTCCAGGTCGGAGAGCTGGTTCCCGACGTTCTCCAGCTCACGGGCGGCCAACTGGTACGCGGAGGCCAGCGGCCGGAGCTGCTTCAGCTGGGTCCAGGCGATCACCGAGGCGGCCGCCGCCGAGCAGGCCCCGAAGATGTGCACCGGCAGCGCGCCCATCGCCTGCGCCACCGCCGCGGCCCCGCCCACGATGATCAGCGCGACGGTGGCCAGCCCCCAGGAGACCGACTGCGACTCGCAGGCGTCCGCCCGTGCCCGGTACCAGGTCCGCTGCCCCTCCACCCGGGCCCGCAGGTACAGGGTGCGACGCTCGGTCAGCCCGGCCGCCCGTACCCGGCGCATCTCCGGGGTGATCTCGGGCACCGTCCCCGGCGGGACAACGGACGGGTCCTCGAAGGCCTTCAGCACGTCGGCGACCTGCAGCAGGTAGCCGCGCTCCACCTCGGCGGAGTCCGCCGGCCCGTCGAACGGCCGGGCCCGCACGGTGTACTTCCACGCCAGCGTCTTGACCGACTCCGCCGCCGCCCGCGCCTCGTACCAACGCCCCTGCGGGTTGTTCTGGCGCAGCCGGAACCAGAAGTAGCCGGCCGCCAGGAACGCCGCGACCGAGAACAGCGGTGTGACGTCCGCGTCCCCGCGGTGGCTGGGCCCCGGCACGGTGCTCACCACCGCCGCGACCACCAGCATCACGATCTGCCCCCGGTACCAGCGCAGTGTCTGCCGCTGCCCCTGCAGCGACGCCTTGTCCGCCGTCCAGAACGGCTCCGGCAGCAGCCGTGCCTCGTCCGTCCCCGGTGGATCCTCTTGGACCATCGCGAAAGCCCCTCCCCGTCTCCCGTCCAGGCAGTATGCCCACCACCAACTGGGCTACACAGAACCTTGGTTGGAGATCGGCCCCGCGGGCCGTGCGGCACCGGTCGGGCGACCCCGCCGGGCCCGCGGCCCCGGGGGCGGCCGGCCCGGCCGCGCACCCGCCCGCCGGCCGTTTGCGCTGACGCCGTACCGTGCGCTTGCGTGTGATCGCACACCCGGCCGAATCAGCCGCACGGGTGCGCCCGAGCCAGCCACGGAGACAGCATGACCAGGGTCCAACTCGAAGAACTGCGCGGGGTCGTCCACCCGCCCGGCAAGCTCGACAGCCGGGCGGAGCACTGGGCCGGCCGCCTCTACATGCGCTCCGTCTCACTGCGGATCACCCGCCTCCTGCTCGACACCCGCTGGTCGCCGAACCAGATCACCGGCGTGATGGTGGTGGCGGGCGTGCTCTCCGGGGCCGCCCTGCTGGTCCCCGGCATCGGCGGGGCGGTGCTGTCCGTGCTGTTCATGCAGCTCTACCTGCTGCTGGACTGCGTGGACGGCGAGGTCGCCAGGTGGCGCAAGCAGTACAGCCCGCTCGGCGTCTACCTGGACCGCCTCGGCGCCTACCTCGCGGACGCCGCCGTGATGATCGGCATGGGCTGCCGGGCCTCCTCGCTGCACCTCGGCCCCTACCTGGTGGCCGGCCTGGCCGCGGCGATCGGCGTGCTGATCCTCAAGGCCTCCTCGGACCTGGTCCACGTGGCCCGGGCCGACAGCGGCCTGGCGAAGGCCACCGACGCCTCGGTGGTCCCGCGCTCCTCCGGTCTGGCCCGGGTCCGCCGGCTCGCCTCGGCCGTCGGGATCCACCGTCTCTGCAACGGGATCGAGTGCACCCTGCTGCTGCTGGTCGCGGCCCTGGCCGATCTCGCGCTCGGCGGCCTCACCGCCACGAGGATCGCGGTCGCCGTCGTCACCGCCGTCGTGTGGGTACTGGTCCCGGCGCACATCGTCTCGATCGTCGCCTCCTCGCGACTCAAGAAGTAACGCCGCACGGGCCTGCGGGCCCGACCACCGTCGGGCCCCGCCGCTGCGGGGCCCGACGGCGTTCCGGCCGCGGCACCCCCGGCGCCGGGGGTGCCGGGGCACCGCCTCAGGCTTCGAGGCCCGCGAGGTCGATCCTGCCGAGCCGGTCCGGGTCCGCGATCACGTCGATGGCGACGATCCGGCCGCCGGTGACGGTGAAGGCCATCACGGACATCGCCCGGCCGGCCGCGGCCACCACCACTCCCGCCGCCCCGTTGACCAGCGCCGGGCGGACGAACGGGGACAGCTTGCGGAAGGTGAGCGCCTGCGAGGCCACCGTCCGCGCACCGTCGAGCCGGACCGTGCGGCGGGCCCGCAGTCCGCCGCCGTCGGACCGCAGCACCACGTCCGGGTCGAGCACCGCGACCAGCGCGTCGAAGTCGCCGTCCCGGGAGGCGGCGAAGAACGCGGCGACCACCTCGCGCTGCCGGGCCCGGTCCGGGTCCGGCGCGGGGGCCTGCCCCTGCACGCGGCGACGGGCCCGGCTCGCCAGCTGCCTGGTCGCGGCGGAGGACTTCTCGATCATCGGGGCGATCTCGTCGAAGGGCACCGCGAACATGTCGTGCAGCACGAAGGCGATCCGCTCGGCCGGTGTCAGCGACTCCAGCACCACCAGCAGCGCCAGCCCGACCGAGTCGGCCAGCAGCACCTCGTGCTCCGGGTCCAGCGCGTCCTCGCGGCGGACGACCGGATCCGGCATCCGCACCTCCAGCGGGTCCTCGCGGCGCTGCGCGCGCCGGCGCAGCCCGCTCAGGCAGATCCGCGCCACCACCGTGGTCAGCCAGCCGCCGAGGTTCTGCACCTCGGTGACGTCCGTCCGGCCGAGCCGCAGCCAGGTCTCCTGGACGGCGTCGTCGGCCTCGCCGAGGGAGCCGAGCATCCGGTAGGCCACGGCCCGTAGATGCGACCGGTGCTCCTCGAACCGCTCGGCCAGCACGTCGCTCTCGTCCACCTGTCGCGTTCCTTCCGCCTGAGGGTCCTTGCAGTAGATCACCGGAAGGACGACCGCGGCCGAAAGTTCGCACAGTTGGGCGGGGCCCCGGGCCCGGACGCGGACGGGCCCCACCGCTGCGCACACGCGGTGGGGCCCGTCCTGCGTACCGGCCGGGCGCGGGGGCGGCCCGGGCACGGCGGGGTGGGTCAGAGCAGCCCGAGGGCCGGCATCAGGTAGTAGAAGGCGAAGACGGCCGCCACGCCGTACATCGCCACCGGGACCTCACGACCCCGGCCGACGGCCACCCGCAGCACGCAGAAGGTGATGAAGCCGATGCCCAGGCCGTTGGTGATCGAGTAGGTGAAGGGCATCATCACCATGGTCAGGAAGGCCGGGATGGCGATGGTGTAGTCGCTCCAGTCGATCTCGCGGATGGAGTTCGCGAGGATCAGGAAGCCGACCGTGACCAGGGCCGGGGTGGCGGCCTGGGCGGGCACCATGGTGGCCAGCGGGGTGAGGAACAGCGCCACGGCGAACAGCCCGCCGGTGACGATCGAGGCGAAGCCGGTGCGGGCGCCCTCGCCGACGCCGGCGGTGGACTCGACGAAGCAGGTGTTGGCGGAGGCGGAGGTGGCGCCGCCGGCGGCGGTGGCGATGCCGTCGACCATCAGGATCTTGTTGATGCCCGGCAGGTCGCCGTTGCGGTCCAGCAGGTGCGCCTCGTCGGCGACGCCGAGGATGGTGCCCATCGCGTCGAAGAAGCAGCTCATCAGGACGGTGAAGACGAACAGGATGCCGGTCAGGATGCCGACCTTGCCGAAGCCGCCGAACAGGCTGACCTCGCCGACCAGTCCGAAGTCGGGCGCGGCGACCGGGTTGCCCGGCCAGGCCGGGACGGTCAGGCCCCAGCTCATCGCGGGGATGTCGGCGAGCTTGTCGATCACCAGCGCGACGCCGGTCATCACCACGATGCTGATCAGGATCGCGCCGGGCACCTTGCGGACCAGCAGGACGAGGGTCAGCAGCAGGCCGAGGATGAAGACCAGCACCGGCCAGCCGTTGAGGTGCCCGTTGCTGCCGAGCTGGAGCGGGACGGTGGTGTGGGCCGCGTCCGGGATCCGGCTGACGAAGCCGGAGTCGACCAGGCCGACCAGCACGATGAAGAGGCCGATGCCGATGGCGATGGCCTTGCGCAGGCCGAGCGGCACGGCGTTCATCACCCGCTCGCGGAGCCCGGTGGCGACCAGCAGCATGATCGCGAAGCCGGCCAGCACGACCATGCCCATCGCGTCCGGCCAGGTCATCCTGGGGGCGAGCTGGAGGGCGACGATGGTGTTGACGCCGAGGCCGGCCGCCAGGGCGATCGGGACGTTGCCGATCACGCCCATCAGCAGGGTGGTCAGCGCCGCGGTGAGGGCGGTCGCGGTGACCAGCTGGGCACTGTCGAGGTGCCGCCCGTTCATGTCGACGGCGCTCGACAGGATGATCGGGTTCAGGACCAGGATGTACGCCATCGTGAAGAAGGTGGCGACACCGCCGCGGACCTCGCGGGAGAGGCTGGAGCCCCGCTCGGAGATCTTGAAGAAGCGGTCGAGGGCGCCGGAGGGGGCCGGCGTCGTCGGGGAAGGCTCGGGCGACTCGGTGGTCGGCTGGGCCACTGGCATACGTGCATCCTCGGGTGGGGGCGGAGGAGAGGGCGTGCACCCGAGCGTCGGCGGCCGGGCGATCCGGGCGGACCTGGGGGTGGTCAAGGCGACACGCCGGGGCCGGCCGGAGATCCAAGTATGAGGACCTTGGTCGTGCACGCGCTATCTTCGCGCGTAGAACGCACTTCAGGTGGGCATGGACCGATCGCGCCCGGCACTTCTCCGATCATCCTCCGCCGGATGGGCGCTGCACAGGACCGCCACGCCGGCCGTACTCTAGGGCCCATGCCGAAGACCGCGCTGCGCCCCTCCCCCCCGCCCCTGGAGGCGAACGACGTCGCCATCGTCGGCGGCGGCACGGTCCTGTGGTTCGTCGCCTTCCTGGTGCTGCTCCCCTTCCACGGCACGCTCGCCGCCCAGGGGCGCGGTGACTGGCAGTGGATCTGCCTGGCCGGCGCCGGCCTGGGCCTGATCGGCCTCTGGTACTGCCGGGCCCGCCGGGCGGCCATCGCCCGCGACCGCGCGGCCGCCGCCGACGCCTCCGCCGCCGGGGGCCCCGAGCGCGAGACGGACGGCCGGAGCCCGACCAACGGCTGACCCGGCCCGCGCCCCGGCCCGCGCCCGTCCGGCGGGGCCCGCGACGGGCCCGCGGGACCCGCCGGACGGGCGACGCCGAGCAGGCGCCGGACCTCGGCCACCCGGTCGGCCCGAATCGGCCGTTACCACCACGCACCGGACAAAACCCGCCCGTACAGTCGGTGCCATGACGCACCCCGCGGAAGACACGGCCGGCAACGGGAGCGACGGCTCGCCGGAGTCCGCCCCGGGCGCCCGTCCGCTGGGGCTCGTGCCCGGCCGGCGCGGCGGGCTGACGGCGGCCGAGGTCGCCGAACGGGTCGCCCGCGGTGCCGTCAACGACGTGCCGGTGCGGTCCAGCCGTTCGGTGAAGGAGATCGTCCGGGCGAACGTCTTCACCCGGTTCAACGCGATCATCGGCGTCATGTTCGCCGTCATCCTGGTGGTCGGACCGATCCAGGACGGTCTCTTCGGGCTGGTCATCGTGGCCAACACGGCGATCGGGATCATCCAGGAGATGCGCGCCAAGCGCACGCTGGACAGCCTCGCCCTGATCGGCGAGGCCAAGCCGCAGGTCCGCCGGGACGGCCGGGTCGAACAGGTGGCGGTCGCCGGGATCGTGCTCGACGACACCGTGCTGCTCGGCATCGGCGACAAGGTGATCGTCGACGGCGAGGTGACCGAGGCGGACGGCCTGGAGATCGACGAGTCACTGCTGACCGGCGAGCCCGACCCCGTCCTCAAGCAGCCCGGCGACCAGGTGATGTCGGGCAGCTTCGTGGTGGCCGGCGCCGGCGCCTTCAGCGCCACCAGGGTCGGCCGCGAGGCGTACGCGGCCCAGCTCGCCGAGGAGGCCAGCCGCTTCACCCTGGTCAGCTCGGAGCTGCGCAGCGGCATCAACAGCATCCTGAAGTTCATCACCTGGCTGCTGATCCCCACCGCGATCGGCCTGATCATCAGCCAGCTGGCGGTGGAGGGCAGCGACTGGCGCGAGGCCGTCCGGCGGATGGTGGCCGGGATCGTCCCGATGGTGCCCGAGGGGCTGGTGCTGCTGACCTCGGTGGCCTTCGCGATCGGCGTGGTGCGGCTCGGCCGCAAGGACTGCCTGGTGCAGGAACTGCCGGCGATCGAGGGCCTGGCCCGGGTCGACACCGTCTGCCTGGACAAGACCGGCACCCTCACCGAGGGCGGCATGGACGTGGTCGAGCTGCGGCCGCTGCCCGGCCCGCACCCGGCCGGGGGCCCACCAGGGGCGGACGAGGCGCCCGGGGCGGCCGGGCCTCCGGGCGCGGACGGCCCCGGCGGTGCGGTGGACCAGGCCGTGCTGCGCACCGCCCTCGGGGTGCTGGCCGGGGCGGACGCCCGGCCGAACCCCAGCATGCGGGCCATCATCGACGCGTACGGCAGCGCCGCCGGCTCCGACGGCGAGTGGCGGGTGATCGAGGCGATGCCGTTCTCCTCGGCCCGCAAGTGGAGCGGGGTGCAGCTGCTGGAACCGCAGGGCGCCGAGGCCAGCTGGCTGCTCGGCGCCCCCGACGTGCTGCTGACCGAGGGGCACCCGACGCTCGCCGAGGTCGACGAGCTGGGCGCCAAGGGCCTGCGGGTGCTGCTGCTCGGCCGCACGCTCGTGCCGCTGGACGCGCCCGACCCGGCCGCCGGCCTGCGGCCGCTCGCGCTGGTGGTGCTGGAGCAGCGGCTGCGCGACGACGCGGCCGACACCCTGCGCTACTTCGAGAGCCAGCAGGTCCGGGCGAAGGTGATCTCCGGCGACGCGGCCGTCTCGGTCGGCGCGGTGGCCGCCAACCTGGGCCTGCCGGGGGCGGAGCACCCGGTGGACGCCCGGACGCTGCCCACCGACCCCGAGGAGCTGGCCGACACCGCCGACCGGACGTCCGTCTTCGGCCGGGTCACCCCGCAGCAGAAGCGTGAACTGGTCGGCGCCCTGCAGGCGCGCGGGCACACCGTCGCGATGACCGGCGACGGCGTCAACGACGTGCTCGCCCTCAAGGACGCCGACATCGGCGTCGCGATGGGCTCCGGCAGGGAGGCGACCCGGGCGGTGGCGCAGATCGTGCTGCTGAACGACAGCTTCGCCACCCTGCCCTCGGTGGTCGCCGAGGGCCGCCGGGTGATCGGCAACATCGAGCGGGTGGCGACCCTCTTCCTGGTGAAGACGGTCTACTCGGTGCTGCTGGCGATCCTGGTGATCTGCACCCATTCGCCGTACCCGTTCCTGCCCCGGCACTCCACCGTGCTCTCCACCCTGACCATCGGCGTGCCGGCCTTCTTCCTGGCGCTGGCCCCGAACAACGAGCGGGCCCGGCGGGGCTTCGTCCGGCGGGTGCTGCGGCTGGCCGTGCCGGGCGGGCTGATCGCGGGCACCGCGACCTTCACCGCCTACGCGCTGGCCCGCGCCAACCACACCACCGACCTGGAGGCGGACACCAGCGTGGCCACCCTGACGCTGTTCCTGGTGGCGATCTGGGTGCTGGCGATCGTCGCCCGGCCGTACAACTGGTGGCGGCTGCTGCTGATCGCCACCATGGGCGGGGCGTTCGCGCTGGTCCTGCTGGTGCCGTGGCTGTCGGACTTCTTCCAGCTCTCGCTGGCCGGCACCCGGGACCCGTGGGCGGGGGTGGGGATCGCGATGATCGCCGGGGTGGCGCTGGAGGTGGTGTGGCGGTACGTCGGGCGCGGTTCGGAGCCCTGACGTACCGCCGTCACCGGACGGATCAGACCAGGATGCCCGTGCAGCGGTCGTCCAGGTAGGCCTGCTTGGCCGCCTCGTCGCGGTCCGAGCTGAGGTAGCGGGACCAGCCGCGCCGCTCGTGCGAGGTGACGTCCAGCTCCAGGATGTCCATCGTCGGCCTGGGCACCTCGGCCCGGACGGGGTAGGGCAGGAAGCCCGCGTCGTCCTTGAAGTACAGGCCGGTGTGCAGCTCGTTGATGTTGCGCCAGACGCAGATCATCAGGAAGTACTTGTCACCGGCCCGGTGCAGCAGCGCGTAGCCGATCTCCTGGCGCAGCTCCAGCCGCCCGGCCGCCGCCTCCGAGCGCAGCCACTCCTGGGCCTCCTCGCGGACGTCCTTGGGGACGTCCTGGTCGGCGCGGAAGATGTCGTACCACTTGAACACCGCGGTCGGGAGCAGCAGCTCGTCGTCCGGGCGGATGGTCTTCTCGGTGTGCACGTACTCGGCGGGGATGCTGCCGAGCTCGCCGAGGTTCGGTATGGCCTGGGTCATGACTTCCACCTTCGTAGGATCGGACGGCTTCACGGGGTCGGACATGTGACGGGGTGGGACAGTGACGGGGCCGGGCCGCGGACGCTCAGGCGTCGTACAGCCCGTCCGCCTCCAGTTGCCGCAGGCGCCGGTAGTCGGCCTCGACCTGGCCGGCGTCGTCGGAACTGAGGTAGAGGTAGCCGGGCACGGTGGCCAGGTCGACCGTGCGGGCGACCGGCTTGCCCGGCGGGATGGTGAGCACCATGTCCAGGAAGGACGGCAGGGCGCGGACCTCCGCCCAGGCCTCCTCGGACGGGACCACCCCGTCCCGGGGGCTCATCAGGTTGAGGTACCGCAGGTGGGTGAGGAGCCGGTACGGCGGCAGGGTCCGGCCGGTGATCCGCTCGGGTCGGGCGATGGCCAGGGCCAGCAGGTCCACCTGGTCGGTGCCGATGGCACGGTTGACCACGTCGGGCAGGTGGGCGCCGCCGAGCCGGGCGCCGCACTCCACCAGCACCGGACCGCGTGCGGTGAGCATCACCTCGGTGTGCGCCGAGCCGTTGCGGATCTCCAGCGCGTCCAGCACCTTCGGCACGTAGTCCCCGAGCTGCCGGGCGGCCGGGTCCTCCGGCGGCACCGGGTGCTCGAAGGCGGGCGGAATCGAACGGCCGCCGCCCTTCGGGAGGTCGTGGTAGCGCCAGACCTCCACGATGTGGTGAACGCCGTCACGGCTCACGGTGTTGACGAAGTACTCGTCACCGTCCAGGAACTGCTGGGCCAGCACCTGCGTGTTGCGCCGGCCGTAGCGGTCCACCGCGGCCAGCACGGTAGCGTGCGCGGTGCGGATCTCCTGCGGCGAGTCGCAGAAGAAGACGTGGTCGGTTCCGGCGCTGGCCACCGGCTTCAGCACCACCGGCCACTCGCCGAGCCGCTCCGCCCAGGCGACGGTCTCCTCCGCCGAGGCCGAGAGCAGCGACTCGGCGGCGGCCAGGCCGGCCTCCTTGACCGCGGCGGCCATCGCGAACTTGTCCCGGCGCGACGCGGGCCGGGTCATCCCGTTGCCCGGGGTGCCCAGCTCCGCCGACAGCGCGTCGGCCAGCAGCACCCCGGACTCGGCGCCCGCCACCACGAAGTCCACCCCGTGCTCGCGCAGCCGGGCGGCGGTGGCCGCCAGGTCGCCCTCGTGCTGGAGATCGACCGTGAAGTCCTCCGGCCGGTAGGCCAGGTGGATGTCCGGCTCCTGCGAGCGGACGTGCAGGTACTCGACGCCGTACCGCCGCAGGGCGGCGGGCAGGAACCGGGCGATGCCGTAGGCGTCGACGACGGCGGTTGTCACGAGGGCTCTCCTTGGGTGTCCGTGCCGAGGGCCGCGCGGGCGGCCCGGTCGCCGGCCGGGCGGCCGGCGGCCCCCGCCGGCACGGGCGCGGGCCGGGCCGCGGCCTCCCGCACGCGCAGGTCGTGGCGGCCCCGGGCCGCCGTGCCGACCCCGACCAGCAGGGTGATGACGAGGATGCAGAGCAGCGTCAGCGTGGACTGCGTCAGCCGCCGGTCGGGCAGTTGCAGCAGGTAGGCGAAGAGCGGCGACAGGGTGCACAGCAGCGAGGCGGTGATCGGCTCGGTGTGCTTGATGCCGACCTGGATCAGGTACAGCGGCAGGCCGACCCCGATCACCGCGATCACCGCCGCGGGCAGGAACACCGCGCCGAGCCCCGGCTGGTCGCCGAGGCCCACCGCCGCCCAGGTCACCACGATGGTCAGGAAGAACCGCACCGACAGCACCGACTGCGGCCCGAGACCGGCCTCGCTCAGCCGCTTGGAGTAGATGACGTTCCCGGTCGACGCCAGCCCGCAGACCAGCGTCAGCACCAGGCCGAGCGCGGCGTCCCCGGCGTCCACCGCGCCGACCCCGCTGCGTCCGGTCACCGAACCCCAGACCAGGACGGCGATGGAGAGGCAGATCCCGGCCGAGACCACGGCCTCCGCGCGGAGCACGGTGGTGCCCCGGCGCAGCAGCGGGCCGAACACCAGGGTCAGCACCGGGCCGATCGCCAGGCCGACCACGTTCACCACCGCCGGCTCCAGGTACTTCAGCGCGTAGAGCATCGACAGCCAGGTGACGGCGGTGGAGACGTTCAGCGCCAGCACGTCCCAGCGCTGGGCGGAGAGCGGCCGCAGGGCCGCCGCCAGGCCCTTGCGGGCGATGTCCAGGCCGAGGAAGAACACGGCCGTGAGCGAGAACGACACCGCCGCTATCGCCAGCGGATCGAGCGACTGCAGGCGGTTCCCCGCGTACACGTCGACCGCCGCGGTGAGCGCGGCGAACCCCGTCAGCGGGGCCACCCCGCGCCACAGGCCGCCGGTCTGGCCGGCCTTCTGTCCGTCCGTCATGTTCTTCCCTTCCGGGGCCGCCCGGCGCGGGCCGCCCCGGGTGGGGGCGGCCCGCACGGGCGGTCGAAGCGAGGCGCCGTCGACCGGTCCGGTCAGAGCGCGGGGATGCTGGCGTCGGCCGCCGCGAGCACCGCCTCGTCCAGCACGTCGTCCTCCAGACTGCCCGCGAAGTACTTTTCGTACGCGACCAGGTCGAAGTGCCCGTGCCCGGAGAGCCCGAACAGGATCGCCTGCGAGCGGCCCTCCTCCCGGCAGCGGATCGCCTCGTCGATCGCGACCCTGATCGCGTGGGTCGACTCGGGCGCCGGCAGGATGCCCTCGGTGCGGGCGAACTGCACGCCCGCCTCGAAGCACCGGGTCTGCGCGACGGCCACCGGCTCGATCAGCTTGTCCTCGACCGTACGGCTGATCAGCGGGCCGATGCCGTGCGCCCGGAGGCCTCCCGCGTGCATCGCCGGCGGCACGAAGGAGTGCCCGAGGGTGTGCATCCGGAACAGCGGGCCGACCCGGCCGGTGTCGGCGTAGTCGTACGCGATCCGGCCGCGGGTCAGGGTCGGGCAGGAGGCCGGCTCGACCGCGATGATCCGGACGTCCGGGCCGCCGCGCAGCTGCGCGCCCAGGAACGGGAAGGCCAGCCCGGCGAGGTTGCTGCCGCCGCCGGCGGCGCCGATCACGATGTCCGGGTAGTCGTCCGCCAGCTCCATCTGGCGCAGCGCCTCCTGGCCGATCACGGTCTGGTGGGCCAGCACGTGGTTGGCCGCGCTGCCGAGCACGTAGCCGAGCGAGGGGTCGCCGGCCGCCGTCTCCAGCGCCTCCGAGGTGGCGATGCCGAGGCTGCCCGGCGACTTGGGGTCGGCGGCCAGGATGGCCCGGCCGGCCGCGGTCTCGACGCTGGGGCTGGGGGTGCAGACCGCGCCGTAGGTCTCCATCAGCGACTTGCGGTACGGCTTCTGCTCGAAGCTGACCCGCACCATGAACACCTTGGCGGTCATCCCGAAGAAGGCCGCGCTGAGCGCGGTGGCGCTGCCCCACTGGCCGGCGCCGGTCTCGGTGACCAGCCCGGTCTTGCCCGCCTCCTTGTTGTAGAAGGCCTGCGCGATGCCGGTGTTGGGCTTGTGGCTGCCGGCCGGCGAGACCCCCTCGTACTTGTAGTAGATGCGCGCCGGGGTGTTCAGCGCGCGCTCCAGCCGGCGGGCCCGGAACAGCGGGGCCGGGCGCCACATCGCGTAGATCTGCCGGACCGGCTCGGGGATCTCGAACTCCCGCTCGGTGCCGATCTCCTGGTCGATCAGCGGCTCGGGCATGAGCGCCGCCAGCTCGTCGCGGCCGAGCGGGGCGCCGGTCGCGGCGCTGAGCGCCGGGGCCAGCGGCGCCCCCGGCAGGTCCGCCGCCAGGTTGTACCAGGTGGTCGGGACGTCCTTGTCGTCGAGCTGGAACTTAACCCTGTCCACCATCGGAGCCTCCCTCTGCGGCCGCCTCGTCCATGAGGGAGCCTGATGTGGTCGTGTGCGAGCCTGCGAAGAGCAGCGGGTGGGCGTCCCTGATGCCGCCCACCACCTGGTCGTACGGGACGTCGTCGAACTCCCCGCGGTCACGCAGGAATTCCATGTGCCGACGGCCTTCGAGGTCGTAGGGGTGGTAGACGCTGTCGGAGCGCCCGTCGAAGTCCAGCGGCCGCATCCGGTAGAGCCGGCAGAGCATCTTGTTGAAGACCGGGGTGGCCTTCAGCCAGGCGCCCTCCAACTGGACGGACGTCCAGCTGTGGTAGCGGAACACGTCACCGCCCACCAGCCGGCGCAGCCGCTCGGAGGCCAGGTGGTTGCGGACGTCGCCGTAGACGATCCGGCTGGGCACCCCCACCGACCGGACGGCGGCCGCGTACACGATCGACTTGTGCACGCAGAAGCCCTTGCCGCGCTCCAGCACCGAGCTGGCCCGCAGGCCCTCCCGGGACAGGTCGGCGTCGTACACCTCGTAGTTGATGCCGTCACGGACGGCGTAGTAGAGCGCGACCGCCCGCTCCACCTCGGTGAGCCGCCCGGGCTCGGGCAGCGCCTTGTCGACGAAGGCCCGTACGGTCGCGGATTCGTAGTCGAGGAACTCGGTCGGCTTCAGCAGTTCGTCGGTAGTAGTCATTCCAACCCCTGTTCGGTTCGGGCCGGGGCGGGGCGGCCCAGGCCCATCAGCGCGGCGATCCGCTGCTGCTGGATCTGGGTCGTCCCCGAGTAGAGCGTCCCCGCGACGGCGTTGCGCAGTTCCTTCTCCAGCCCCACCTCGGCCATGTAGCCGTGTCCGCCGTAGATCTGAATGGCCGTCAGCGCGCTGCGGACGTTGGCCTCGCTGACCACCAGCTTGCTGATCGCCACGTCGACGGCCGCGTTCTCGCGGCCGACGATCTTCTCCGCCGTGTCGTACAGCCACTTCCGGGAGGTCTCCACGTCGACCCGCATCCCCACGATCAGGTTGGAGACCGACTGGTAGGAGCCGATGTGCCGGCCGAACTGCCGGCGGGTCCTGGCGTAGGAGACGCACTGCTCCAGCCGGTGCTGCATCTCACCGACGTTGATCACGAAGGAGCAGAGGATCTCCCACTTCATCACGTGGTCGAGCACCAGGAAGCCCGCCCCGGCCGAGCCGATCACCTGCGACCTGGGCACCCGGACGTCGTCCAGGAACAGCTCGCACAGCGGCGAGCTGCGCAGTCCCATCTTGGCGATCGGCCGGCCCACCGTGAGGCCGGGCGTGTCCCGCTCGACCAGGAAGGCGGTCAGCCCCGCCGGGTTGCCCGGCCGGCCCGTCCTGGCGTACACCACGATCAGGTCCGCGATCGGGCCGTTGCTGACGAAGGCCTTGGAGCCGTTCAGCACGAAGGCGTCATCGCCGTCGGGGACGGCGGTGGTCCGCATCCCCATCACGTCGGAGCCGCCGTCCGCCTCGGTGATGGCGTGGGCGCCGATCGTGCTGCCGTCCACGATGCCCGGCAGGAAGCGGCGCTTGAGTTCGGCCGAGCCGAACCGCTGCACCGGGACGCCCGCGCTGACCAGATGGGTGGAGGCCGAGAAGTTCAGCCCGGCGTCCCGGCAGCTGTGGCCGAGGCCCTCCAGGACGTACATCGTGGTGGACAGGGACTGCCCGAGGCCGCCGTACTCCGGCTCGAAGGGCAGGGCGGGCAGCCCCGCCTCGCACAGTCGCTTCCAGCCGTCGTGGGAGAAGCTCGCCCCGGCGTCCCGCTCCAGGTGACCGTCGCCGATCACCTGGCCGAGCGCGGTGACCGCCGCCCGCAGGGCCTTCTGGTCCTCGTTCCACTGCATCGGTTCCCCCGCGTGGTTGGTGGTCGGGTGCCGGCGGGCCGCTCAGTAGTGCGAGAAGCCGTCGCCGTCGAGCTGGTGGCGTTCCTCGCCGTGCAACGGCGGGTTGAAGACGCTGACCAGTTCCAGGTCCTCGTGCGGGGAGGCGATCAGGAAGTGGGCGTCGTGCTCGTCCAGCGCGTACAGCACGCCGGGCCGGATCTCGTAGCTCTCGCCGGTCTCGGCGCTGACCACCTGGCCGGACCCGCCGATGCAGTAGCAGGCCTCCAGGTGGCGCCGGTACTCCAGCTTCGACTTGCTGCCGGCCCGCACGACGGTGTGGCAGACGGTGAACCCCATCCGGTCCCGCTCCAGCAGGAACCGGTGGCTGGTGCCGTTGCCCCAGTCGACAGCCTTGATCTCGTCCATGCTTCTGATGAACATCTTTCGTACCCCCTGTCGGAAGCGCTCAGGCGCTCTTGGTGATCTCGATGAACCGCAGGATCGCGTCCACGGACCGGAAGTCGTCGGGCGAGATCTCGACCTCGTCGACCGGGACCCCGAACCGCTCCCCCACCCAGGTGATCAGCCCCAGCAGAGCCAGGCTGTCCACCAGACCGGTGTCCAACAGGTCGTAGGACGAAGGGAGTTCGTCAACGGACGTGTCCGGTGCGTACTCCGAGACGATGTGCTGCTTGATGACGGTCGCGGCGCTCACGTGCTCTCCTCCAACAACTCGGCCCTCAGCCGGCCTCGGTCGACCTTTCCGGTGGACGTGCTGGGCAGCGGTTCGCCGGTCAGCCGGAAGGCCGCCGGGATCGCTGCCTTCGACAGCCGCTCGGCGCAGTACGCCCGCAGCGCCAGAGAGTTCAGCCGTTCGGAGCGGCGCCGCACCACGGCGTGCAGCCGCACCCCGGCCGCCGGGTCGGGCAGCGCGAGCACCCCCGCCTCGGCGATCTCCGGGTGGCCCAGCAGCACCCGTTCGACCTCCTCCAGGCTGACCCGCACCCCGCGCACCTTGACCTGGAAGTCGGTCCGGCCGACCAGCGTCAGCGTGCCGTCCACGGCGCGGGTGACCAGGTCGCCGCTGCGGAAGTACCGGGTGCCGTCCGCGGCGGTGGTGAACCGGCCGCCCTGGTCCCCGTCCGCGAGGTAGCCCTCGGTCTGGAACGGGGTGGCCACCAGCAGTTCGCCGGTGCCGGCGCCCGCCAGCAGCCCGTCCGGCCCGGCCAGCGCCGTCCGGACGCCCGGCAGCGGACGGCCCAGCGGCACCGTCCCGCCCTCGCTCAGGTCCGCGGGCCCGAGGGTGTGCAGGAAGCTGTCGTTGGTCTCCGTGCAGCCGTAGACGCTGTGGAACTCCGCGGCGGGGAACAGTCCGGGCAGCGCCCGGCGCACCGGTGGCGGGGTGTGGTCGCCGGTCAGCACGACGTGCACGACCTCGGGCGCGGGCGCCGCGCCCGCCTCCGCGAGGATGCGGAACAGCATCGGCACGGCCTGGACGACCTGCGGGCGGGTGCGCTCGAACAGCTCCACCAGCCGGCGCGGGTCCACCGCGTGCTCCGGGTCGACCAGGGCGGCGCAGCCGCCGGCCCGCAGGGTGGCCCAGATGTCCAGCAGGCAGAGGTCGAAGTTGAGCGGCGCGTAGTTGAGCACCGTCCGGCCCTCGCCGAGCCCGAACCGCTCGTGCGCCCAGCGGGTGAAGCGGTCCAGCGCGGCGGCGCCGAGCGGCACCAGTTTGGGCGTGCCGGTGGAGCCCGAGGTGGTCAGCACCAGGCAGGCGGCGGCCGGGTCGAGGGCCGCGGCGCCGGGCCGGGCCGGGCCGAGGTCCGTCCACTCGGTCGTGTGCTCGTCGGCCTGGGCCAGCCAGCCGCAGCCGGCCCGCTCGACCAGCTGGTCCAGCGTGCGGCGGCCGAGGCTCTCGGAGACCAGCAGCAGCGGGCGGCCCGCCCGCAGGCAGGCCAGCACCAGGGCGATCGCCCGGGGGGACTTGCGGGCGGGCAGCGCCACCGGGCCGCCCGGATGCGCGGCGAGTTCGGCGTACGCCAGGTCGGCCAGCGCGGCGAGGCCGCCGTAGTCGACGACGGTGTCGTGCCAGTGCAGCGCCGGGGCGTCGGGCCGTCGGACGGCCCGGGCGTGGAAGTCCTCGTAGAGGGGGTTCGTCGGGAGTGTTCCGACCGGCATGTGGGGGTTCCCTCCTTCCGGTGTCACAGGGGGCGCCGCCCCGGGTGGCGGGGCGGCGGGGCGGAGCCGGCGGGTGGCCGGCCGCCGCCCGGCCGTGCGGGGCGGAGCGGTCGGGGCGCGCGGGGCGCCCCGGGACGGGTGCGGTTCAGACCGCCGGCACGACGTTGCGCCGGCCCCGGAAGAGGTTCTCCGGGTCGTAGCGGTCCTTGACGTCGGCGAGCCAGGCGTCGGCGGCCGGGGCCGCGGACTCGTCCTCCGGGACGTAGTTGCCGTAGCTGCCGGCCGTCTGCCAGGGCGACAGCGCGGCCATGGTGCCGCGCGACCAGGCGACGTTCGCCTCGTCCTGCTCGGGGTCGAGCCAGGCGGCCCAGGCGGTGCACAGGTAGGCGGCGTCCCGGTGCGGGAAGGCCGAGGGGCGGCCGGTGCCCTCGGTGATCGCGCCGCGCAGGAACTCGACGTCGATCGAGGACAGCCGGGACGGGTTGCGGCGGGCGGCCTCGACCAGCTGCTCGATGGTGCCGTCGGCGAGGTCCGCCAGGTAGCAGGTCTTGGTGAAGTAACGCCGTCCGGCGGGGCCGCTGGCGTCCAGCCGAGCCTGCAACTCGTAGTAGGACATGGTCTGTTCGAAGTAGGAGGCGGCCGGCACGGCGTCCAGCAGCTGCCCGCTCAGGGCCAGGCTCTCCGGGTCGTCCGCCGAGCAGACCACCGCGAGGTCCAGGGCCTGCCGGCCCCGCAGCTCGGCCGGGACGGACTCGTCGTGGCCGAGCTCCTGGAAGGCGCCGAAGACCCGGAGGTCGTCGGGCTGCTTCTCGGTGAACGAGCGGAAGGCCCGCAGGACCGCCGGGGCGTCCTCCATCGGGTACAGCGCGCTGCGGTAGCTCAACGGGCCGACCGGGCGCAGCTCCAGGGTGAAGGCGGCCACCACGGCGAAGTTGCCGATGCCGCCGCGCAGGGCCCGCAGCAGGTCCGGGTGGCTCTCGTCGGTGGCCCGGACCACCGTGCCGTCGGCCAGCACGACCTCGGCCTCGACGATGTGGTCGCAGGTCAGGCCCCACTTGCGGGTGAGCCAGCCGTAGCCGCCGCCGAGCGCGAGGCCGCCGAGACCGGTGTGGCCGACCACGCCGGCCGGGCAGGCCAGGCCGTGCGCGGCGGTCGCGGTGTCGAGGTCCTTGAGCAGGCTGCCGCCCTCCGCGCGGGCCCGCCGGGCCTGCGGGTCGACGGTGACGGTGCGCAGCAGCGAGAGATCGATCATCACGGCGTCGTCGTCCACGGCCGTCCCGGCGACGTTGTGGCCGCCGCCGCGGACCGTCGCCGGCAGCCCGGCGGCCCGGGCGAAGCGCACGGCGGCGGCGATGTCGGCGGTGGAACGGCAGCGGGCGATCAGCGCGGGCCGGCGGTCGTGCATGCCGTTCCAGATCGCGCGGACCTCGTCGTACCCCTCGTCCGCGGGGAGCAGCAGCGGCCCCTCGAAGCCGGAGCGCAGTTCGTCGAGCGCGGCGGCGGAGCCCGGGAGGTCCGCGTCGGTGATACCCATACCCATCCATCCTCATCCGTGCGGCCGGGCAGGGCGGAGCCCGTGCGCGGCCGACTGCTGTACGTGGGGTGGTTGTTGCGGTGTGCCGCCGCCCGGCGGGTGGCCGGTGGCGCGCGGTGCGGCCCGCCCGGCGGCGGGCCCGGCGCGACGGGCGCGCCGCTCCCGGGGCGCGGGAGGCGTGGCGGGGGAGCGGGCGCCGGACGGCGGCCGCGGTACTGGTGGTGGTGGAGGTGCCGGGCGCCCGGCGCCGGGGGACGGTGCGGCGGGGATCAGCCCCAGCCGGTGTCGCCCCCGGGAATGGGGCCGGAGGGCCCGGTGGCGGCGCCCGCGACGACGGCGGTTGCGGCGGTGGCGCTTGCGGTTGCGGCCTGAACTGCACCGATGACGGTGATGCCGGGCACTGCCGCGACGATCAGCAGGAGGAGGAAGGAGCGGGCGATCTTCATGATTTCCGGGTGTCTCCTAGCAGCGGCGAACACGTCAACAATCACACTGGCAACAGGTCGAGGTCGAGATAGTTTGGAGGCGGAAACACGCCTGACGGATGACTGAGGGGGAGCCAATCAATGGCGATTGGTGACATACCAGGGCTAACAAGTACTCCGGAACTGAGCGAAACCGCCCACCGCGTCTACGCCTACGCGGTGAACCGGATGCGCTTCTCGCCCGAGGAGTTAGAGGCGGCCCTCGGGCTGCCGGCCGAGACCGCGGAGCAGGTGGTGGACGAGCTGGAGCGGCTCCACCTGGTCGGCAGGATCATCAACGACGATCGTCAACTCACACCGGTGGCACCGCAGTCCGCCGCCGCGCGGGTGCTGGCCCCGCTGGAGAACCTGCTCCGCGACCTCCAGCTGACGATCGACCGGACGCGGTGTCAGATCCTGTCGCTGGAGCCGGAGTACCACGCGGGCGCCGCCCATCTGGCGCGTATCGAGCGGGTGGAGCTGGTCACCGACCTGGCCTCGGTGCGGGCGATCATCCAGGACGCCGCGCACCGCTGCCTGAACGAGGTGCTGACCGCCCAGCCGGGCGGCGGCCGGCGGACCGAGGTGCTGGCGGAGGCGGCCGCGCGGGACGAGGAGATGCTGGCGCGGGGGGTCGCGATGCGCACCATCTACCAGCACACCGCCCGGTACAGCCCGCCCACCATCGCCTACGTCGAGCACATCACCGCGCTCGGCGGCCAGGTGCGCACCACCGGCGACCGGGTGCGGCGGATGCTGGTCTTCGACCGGAGCGTCGCGGTGATCGAGGTCCAGGAGAACCCGGACGCCGCGCTGGTGATCCGCGAGCCGAACATCATCGACTTCATGCGGGCGACCTTCGAGCAGAGCTGGCTGCGCGGCCTGCCGTTCGCCACCTCGGTGGACCGGGCGCAGGCCAGCGCGATCTCGGACGACCTGCGGCAGGCGATCATCAGCCTGCTCTCGCTGGGCATGGACGACAAGTCGATCGCCCGCCGGCTGGGCATGTCGGACCGCACCTGCCAGCGCCACATCTCGGACATCATGTCCAGGATCGGCGCGAAGAGCCGCTTCCAGGCCGGGTACCTGATCCGCGACCGGCAGGGGCCGGACCCCGCGCGGCCGCCGGACGGCGCCGCCGCCTGACCCCTCCCGGGCGCCGGTGCGGCCGGCGGCGGCCAGGAGCAGCAGGCGGCCCCGGCCGGCCGGCACCCGCAGGCGCCGCCGGCCGGGGCGGGCGGCGTCAGCCCTCGAAGTCCCGGGCGGCCGAGAGCTCGTAGGCGCGGTCCGGCTCGGCGAGGGCGGCCAGCACCTCGAAGCGGCGGTGCCACTGGCCGACCGACCAGGCGAGCCCGGCGGCCAGACCTTCCGGGGTGGCGGCGTGCAGCAGTCCGGGGGCCGGCGGCACCTCGAACTCGTCGTCCTCGTCGGCCTCCTCGGCCGTCTCGGGGTCGTACGGCGCGTCCGGGGTCCCGGCCGAGGTGTCCCAGCGCCAGTCGACGGCGGCCTCCTCGCCGTCGGGGCCGACCACCAGCAGCTCCTCGTGCTCCTCGTAGGCGACCGGGCAGCCGGGCAGCAGCTCCCGCACCACCGCGGGGACCCGGTGCAGGGTGCCCTCGGAGAGCACCCGCCCGCCGGCCACCTCGCTGGCCAGCGAGACGTGCAGCCGTTCGGCCAGGGCGCCGGCCAGCGCCGGGGCGACCGGCAGCAGCGGGTAGGGGTGGAGCAGCTGGACCAGGTCGGGCGCGTCGGCGACGACCGCCTCGGTGGCGTCCACCAGGACGGTTCCGGCCGGCCGGCGGCCGGTCTCCGGGTCCATCGGCGGCACCGCGCGGACGACGTCCAGCGGCTCGATCCGCTCGGGGTCCACCCCGGCCAGGGCGCTGTGGATGCCGTGCAGCTGGCGATGCCCGACGATCGAGGCCGGGTCGGTGAGGCGGTCCAGCAGCTCGTCCGGGCCGTGCGGCTCGGCCAGCAGCGCGGCCAGCGTGGTGCGCACCCCGAGGGCGTGCAGGAACTGCTCGTCCAGGGTGGTCCTGGCCTCGTCGTAGAGGCCGCGCAGCAGCGGGTCGGCGCCGGCCGCGCGCAGGCCGGCGGGCTCCCGGCCGTCCAGCACCGGGTGGTCCCGCAGCCACCAGGCGGTGTAGGGCGGCAGGTCGACGTAGCCGCCGTCCGGCAGCAGCGTGCGCACCGGGTTGACCACGGCCTCCCGGTACGGCGGGCGGGCCAGCAGGGCGAGCGCCTCGGGCCAGGCCCGGTCGTCCACCAGGTCCAGGTCGCGGACGGCGAGCAGTTCCGCGGCGACCGGCGGCACGCCCAGTTCGCCGTCGTCGTCCGCGTGCAGGGCCTCCAGCGCGTCCTCGCACCAGTCGGCCAGGCCGTCGGGGGCCTCGTCGATCAGGCCGGTCGGGGCGCCGCCGGCCGCGCGGTCGGCGGGGACGGTCGGGTCGAGCCGCTCCAGGTCGTCCGGGTCGAGCGGGACGTCCTCGGCGCGGACCAGCACGAAGGCGCTGAGCACGCCGACGGCGGCCAGCACCTCGGGGCCCCAGCGCTCCAGCAGGTCCTCGTCCGGGTAGCCGGCGTCGTCCTCGCGGGCCAGGGCGGCCAGCGGACTGTCCGGCAGCACCAGCTCGCCGGCCCGGCTGGCCTCGCCCTCGTCGTCCAGCAGGGCGAGACGGGACAGCCAGGGGTGCTCGCCGGGGGTCGTCCCGGCGGCCTTGACCAGGGCCAGGACGGCGTCGGCGAGGTCCACGGCGGCGTCCAGGTCGTCCTCGGCCACGTCGTAGGAGCGGGCCACGGCGGCCCGCACCTCGGGCGTGTCCAGCACCCCGGCGGGGGTGGCGGTGCCGGCGCCCAGCTTGGCCAGCAGCGGGTGCGCGGCCTCCGGGTGGGCGAGGCGAAGGTCGAGCAGGGCGAGCGCCCCGGCCAGCGCGTCGGGGTAGCCCGGGTAGGCGGCCCAGTCGGCGGCGTCGGAGGGCAGCAGGACGCGGCGCGGGCCGGTCACCGTCCGGCCGTCGGCGAGCGGTACGGGCAGCGCGCCGAGCGACTCCGGGTCGGCGGCGGCCAGCGCCGCGTACAGGTTGCGCCACCAGGCGGGCTCCCGCTCCAGGCCGCCGAGCTGGTCGACCACCTCGGCGAGCGGGATCCGGCGGACGTTCAGCACCCGCAGTTCGCTGCGGCGCTCCAGCCCGGCCGGCAGCAGGCCGGGGAAGATCGGCGCGAGGGCCTCGACCACCGAGGTGTCGGCGCCCTCCAGCAGCGTGGCGTCCCGGGGGCGCAGCGCGGGGGTGCCCTCCTCCACCGGTGCCGGGTGCGGCAGGAAGGGGATGCCGGGCAGCCGGCCGAGCACCGCAGCGCGCACCGCGTTGTCGAGCGCGCCCTGGCCGAGCGGACCGGGCACCAGGCCGAGCGAGCCGAGGTCGCCGCCCCGGGCGCGCAGCAGGTCGGCGTAGGTGTCGGCGGCGCGCTCGGTGAGGAAGTCGGTGAGCGGGCCGGGCGCGACGTGCCGGCGGGTCGGGTCCAGCGGGTACGAGGCGATCAGCAGCGCGGGCACGCCGAGCGGCTCGTCGCTCGGGGTGGGGGCGTGCACCACGGGGGTGGTGCGCAGCGCCTGCGGGACCCCGGCGGCGCTCACCGGGACGGCCCAGGTCACCGTCCAGTACGGGCGGGCCCGCTCCTCGGTGGGGCGGTCGGCGAGCAGGTCGGCGGTGAGGGTGCCGGAGGCGCCGGCGATCTGCCAGGTGGTGCGGGCAGCCTGGCCCCCGGCGTCGTCGGTGAGGGTGACGAGGGTGAGGCCGTCGGGGCTCTGCTCGCCGGCCGAGCGGGTCAGCACGCGGGTGCCGTCCGGGGTCTCCACGACGATCTCGGCCAGGCCGGGCAGGGTGAGCAGCAGGGCGTCGTCGATCTCGGTGAGCAGCCGCCGGGCGAGGTCCTCGGCGGCGGCGTCGCGCAGCGGCAGGACCACGACCGTGTCGTAGTCGGCGGGGGCCTCGCCCTCGGCGGCGAACGGCAGCCGGAGCAGCGGCACGTGTCCGTCGCGGCGGCGCAGTTCCTCGGTCAGCACGGGTTCGGTCCCGGCCAGCGCGTGCGCCTCGGCCAGCGACCAGCGCACGCCGCCGGCGGCGCCGAGCACGGCGGGCTCGTCCGTGACGGCGAGCACGGCGGCGAAGCCGACACCGAACCGGCCGACGGTCGGGGTGCCGTCGGCGCGCTTGGAGGAGGCGCGCAGGGTGGAGAGCGACTCCACCGCCGCGGCGTCCAGCGGCGCGCCGGTGTTGGCGGCGGCGAGCACGCCGCCCTGCAGGGTCAGCCGGAGCCGGCCGGGGGCGCCGCCGGCCCGGGCGGCCGCGTCGGCGGCGTTCTGCGCCAGCTCGACCACCAGCCGGTCGCGGTAGCCGCCGAGCGCCAGCTCCTCCTCGGCGTTGGCGTCCTCCCGGAACCGGGCGGGCGAGGCCGACCACGCGTCCAGCACCCGCCGCCGCAGCGCCGTGGTGCCGAACGGGTCCGCGGCCTGCTCGTCCGAACCGCTGCCGATGATGCGAGGCTCCACTGGACCTGCCTTCCGCCGCCCTGTACTTCGTCCTTCGTACGAGGGCATTCTTCCCTGCGCCGGGGTGGGCGGCGGACCAGGGGCGGCGGCCGGGCCCGGACGGCCACCCGGCGGGGCGGCGGGGCGGGGCTCAGACGGCGCTCGCGGCGGGGCTCGGGGCGGGGCTGAGTGCGGTGCCCGGCGCGGCCGGGGCCCCTGGTCGGCCTCGGCCCGCGGGGCCTTCGGCGGGGTGCCGCGGAGCGTGCGGGCCCGGGCCGGCGCGGCCGGACGGAAGGGGGCCGGGGCGGGCCCGGACGGCGCCGCCGCCGGGAGTTGATCCCCCGCCAGGACGCCACCGGCACGAGGACGCCACCGGGACGCCGCAGGGCGGGCCCGCCGGCCGCGCGGCCCGGGGCCGGACAGCCCGGAGGCCGCCCCGGGCCTGGACGGCCCCGGACGGCCTCGGACGTGACAGCGCCCGGAGGGGACGGACCCCTCAGGAGTGGCCGAGCTCCTCGGCCGGGGCGTCGGGCTCGACCGAACCGCTGGAGCGGTCCGGGTGGAGCTGGAGCGGCTCGATGACCAGTTCGTCGAGGATCAGCTCGGACGGCGCCGGCGGCGCCGGGATGACGGCGGCCTCGGAGTGACCGCCGCAGCCGTAGGCGAAGGACACGATCTGGCCGTCCGCCGGGCCGAACTCGTTGCCGCAGACACCGAAGGCCTGGCCCAGCGAGCCGCCGATCGGGATCAGGAACCCACAGCTGTTGCAGGACGCCGGAGCGGCCTGCGCCATCGGGGTCTGCGGGCCGTGCGCCTGCTCCCAGCGGTCGGCTGCCAAGTGCAGGCCGAGCCGGGAGAGCACCCGGGGGCGGCCCAGGCCCAGCTCCTCGGCGATCGCCCCGATCCGGGCCCGCGCCGGGGCGGGCTGGATGGTCGGGTCGGTGATCTCCAGGTCGTCGGCGTCGGCGAGGGCCACGACCGAGTTGGGTGCGGGCTCGTCCTCGCCCGTCCAGCCCGGCTCCAGCCGGAGGTCGTCGGCGTCTGTGGGCAGCAGGTCGCCCGGGCCCATGTCGCCGGGGCGCAGCCGCTCGCTCCACGGCACCCACTGCGGGGCGAGGACGGCGTCGTCGCCGGGCAGCAGGACGACCTCGTCCAGGGTGACGTTCTTGGCGCGCGGGGCGCGGGCCACGGTGACGGCCCAGTGCCAGCCCCGGTAGGCGGCGTCCAGACACTCGAAAGTGTGGGTGACGACCCGCTCGGCGTCCGCCTGGGCGCCGAGGTGTGCCCCCACGGTTTCCGCTCCGACCGCCTCGGCCGCTGCCTGCCGGGCGAGTTCGACGGCCTCGGCACAGAGCCGATCGGGGGTACGGCTTCGCATCGCAGCACTCACGGCGTCGATTCTCTCCCAGTTCTTCTGTTGCCTACGGCGTGTTGCCTGTTCCGTCGCGGCTCGGGTTCTCTCGTCCATTCTGCGCGACCGCGAGCCCCTCCGGGTACCGACCGCGCCGCTCGCCTCGCCCGGTTCCCCCCTCGGCGGCCCTGCGGTACGTGTGGTGACGCCCAGGGTGGTGACGCACAGGGCAGGCTACCCGTCGGTCAGCCACCGGGGACAGCCCGGGGCCCGAGCCGTCCGACCGTCGGACACCCCGGCGGGTGCACGGGCCGCGCCGAGCGGAGCCCAATCCCTCGTCCCGGCCGGGTTTCTCGGGCAGGATGGCCTATGTGGCGGAAGATGACCCGTCGCAGCACGCACGGCACGCCTCGCAGGCCGGCAGCCCCGACGAGTCGGCCGCCGTGCCGCGACGACAACCCCAGGTCCTCCCTGCTGACGGCGACGAGCCGCGGCCGGTGGACGGTTCGCCGCCGCCCGGCGCGGGCGCCGAGCACGGCCCTGTCGCAGGGCCCGGCACCCGTCCTGACCTCGACAAGGCCCCCGAGCTCGACGAGGCCTCCGGCGGGGAACCCGGCCTCGGCGAGGCCCCCGAGGGGGATCCCGGCGAGGACGAGTTCCCCGACACCCGTAATTTCCTGGTCCGCGGCGCCTCCGCCGCCGGGCTGCGGACCGGCCGGGTGGTGCACGGCACCGGCCGGCGGATCCGCAAGGCCACCTCGGCCGAGGGCGCCGGCGAGTCCGGTCTCGCCAAACTGATCGAGCTGCACGCGCTGAACTCCTTCGGCGACATGCTGATCACCATCGCGCTGGCCTCCACGATCTTCTTCTCGGTGCCCACCGGCGAGGCCCGCGGCCGGGTCGGGCTCTACCTGCTGATCACGATGGCGCCGTTCGCCCTGCTGGCCCCGGTGATCGGCCCGCTGCTGGACCGGCTGCCGCACGGCCGCCGGGCCGCGATGGCCACCTCGATGCTGGCCCGCGCCGTGCTGGCCTGGACGATGGCGGGCACCGTGGTCGGCGGCGGCATCGCGCTGTACCCGGAGGCGCTCGGCGTACTGGTGGCGTCCAAGGCGTACGGGGTGGTGCGCAGCGTCGTGGTGCCCCGGCTGCTGCCGAGCCGGCTGTCGCTGGTGAAGGCGAACTCCCGGGTCACCCTGGCCGGGCTGCTGGCCACCTTCGTCGGCGCGCCGATCGGCGCGGGGCTGCACCTGATCGGCCCCGGCTGGCCGCTGCGCGGCGCCTTCCTGGTCTTCGTCGTCGGCACCCTGATGGCCTTCCACCTGCCGCACAAGGTGGACTCGGCCAAGGGCGAGCAGCGGGCCGTGCTGCACGCCGACGACCAGCCGCACGGCCCCCTGCACCTGCACCCGCGGCCGGAGCCGCCGAAGGCCCAGCAGCCGAAGGCCAACCTGCGGACCGTCGGCCCGTCGGTGATCCTCGCCCTGCGGGCGGTGGCCACGCTCCGCTGGCTGGTGGGGTTCCTGGTGATGTTCCTGGCCTTCCTGCTCCGGGACGACCCGATCGGCGGGCTGCAGCCGACCGTCGCGCTGGGCCTGGTCGCGGTGGCGGCCGGCGCCGGCAACGCGCTCGGCTCGGTGCTCGGCTCCTGGCTGCGCACCCGGCGCTCGGAGGCGATCGTCACCGCGATGCTGCTGGTGGCCACGCTGGCCGCCGGCGCCGCCGCGCTCTGGTACGGGGTGCTGACGGTGGTGGTGGTCGCCGCCGCGGCCGGGACGGCGGCCTCGCTGGGCAAGCTGGCCCTGGACGCGCTGATCCAGCGGGACGTCCCCGAGTCCGTCCGGACCTCGGCGTTCGCCCGCTCGGAGACGCTGCTCCAGCTGAGCTGGGTGGCGGGCGGCGCGCTGGGCATCACCATGCCGCTGGACGGCGCGCTGGGCCTGTCGGTGGCGGCGGGCGTGGTGGGCCTGGTCCTGCTGTGGACCGTCCGCTCGCTGTTCAGGATCGGGCTGCGCCGCCGGCCCGCGACCGCCAAGGTGGCCTGAGCGGGACGGCGGCCGCGGGGAGGCCCGGGCCGGCCCGCGAGCGCCCCGGGCGGCCCGTGCGGGGGCGGGACAACACGCGGTGGCCGACCCCGGCGTAGCGTGATCGGCAAAGCCCGGTAGCCTCTCTGCCATGAGCCTCAGCACCCGTGTCATCGCCGCAGTCGGCGCCGTCGTCGTGATCGGCGCCGGCACGGTCGGCGGGTCCATCGCGTACGCGACCGGCCAGGACCAGCCCAGTGACAAGCGCGTCACCGTGACCGTCGGCCGCTCCTCGCAGGAGATCGACCGCCCGTTCTGCGGCGGCACCGGTACCGCCATGACGGAGAACGAGCAGGCGGACTGCCAGACCAAGGCCAAGGAGGCCCTGGCCGACGGCAAGATCCCGTCCTCCGACGTGGTCGCCAGCGACCGGATCGGCGTCGGCGTGACCCCCCAGGTGGCCGACAAGGGCTGGTTCGCCTTCACCAACGGCGGCCAGCAGGGCCAGTTCAGCCTGGCGAACGCCAACACCGGCCAGACCTGGTCCGGCTCGGTGCCCGCCTCGACCGCGCTCTCGGCGACCGGCAAGACCCTGCTCACCGTGGTCGAGTCCGACCCGAAGACCCAGGACATCTACGCGGTCTGGTACTTCCAGCTGAAGACCCAGGACGCCTGACCGCGCCCGCGGTGACCACCCGAACGAGCGACACCGAGCAGCCGGGCCTCCCGCAGGCCCGGCTGCTCGTCGTGGTCGCCGTCGCCCCCGAGGCCGAGGCGGTGCTGCGCGGCCTGGGTGACGACTCCCGCCCGCTGCCGCTGCCCGGGGGCGTCCTGCACCGCGCCGGGCGGGCCGGTACCGCGATCGACGTGCTGGCCGCCGGGGTGGGGCCCGCCGCGGCCGCCGCCGGCGCCGCGACCGCTCTCGCGCTGCACCGCTACGACCTGGTGGTCCCGGCCGGGATCGCCGGCGGCTTCGCCCCGCACGCCCCGATCGGCTCGGTGGTGGTCGCGGACGCGATCGTCGCCGCCGACCTGGGCGCCGAGACGCCCGAGGGCTTCGCCGACGTCACCGCGCTGGGCTTCGGCACCGTCCGGCACACCCCGCCGCCGGGCGCGGCCCTGGCGGCCGCCGGGGCGCTGCGGGCCGCCGGCCTGACCGTCGCCACCGGGGCCGTGCTCACCGTCTCCACCGTCACCGGCACCGCCGGGCGGGCCGCCGAGCTGGCCGCCCGGCACCCCGGCGCGGCCGCCGAGGCGATGGAGGGCTTCGGCGTGGCCGAGGCCGCCGCCCGGCACGGCCTGCCGGCGCTGGAGGTCCGTACCGTCTCCAACGCGGTGGGCCCGCGCGACCGCTCGGCCTGGCGGATCGGCGAGGCGCTGGCCGCGCTGGCCGGGGCGTTCGCCGCCCTGCCCTACCCGGAGCTGCTCAAGGAGGTCCACCGTGGCTGAGACCCTGCGCATCGCCTACTCCCCCTGCCCGAACGACACCTTCGTCTTCCACGCCTGGGCGCACGGCCTGGTGCCCGGCGCCGACGCGCCCGAGGTGACCTTCGCGGACATCGACGTCACCAACGGCCTGGCCGCACGGGGCGGGTCCCCCCGGCCCGGCGCCGGGCGAGAGCTCGACGTGCTGAAGATCAGCTACGGCGCGCTGCCCTGGGTGCTGGACGAGTACGCGCTGCTGCCCTGCGGCGGGGCGCTGGGGCGGGGCTGCGGCCCGCTGGTGCTCACCCGCCCGGACGCGCCGGACGACCTGAGCGGAAAGACCGTCGCGGTGCCGTCCGAGCGCTCCACCGCCTACCTGCTGTTCCGGATCTGGGCCGCCCGGGCGGTGCCGGGCGGGCTCGGCGAGGTGGTGGTGCTGCCGTTCGACGAGATCATGCCCGCCGTGCGGGACGGCCGGGTGGACGCCGGCCTGGTGATCCACGAGGCCCGCTTCACCTACCAGGAGTACGGCCTGCGCAAGCTCGCCGACATGGGCGAGGCCTGGGAGCAGGACACCGGCCTGCCGATCCCGCTCGGGGCGATCGTCGCCCGGCGCTCGCTCGGCGCGCAGCGGCTGCGGGAGATCGCGGAGACGATCCGGGCGTCCGTCCGGCAGGCCTGGGCGGACCCGGCCGCCAGCCGCGGGTACGTCCTGGCGCACTCCCAGGAGATGGACCCGGCCGTCGCCGACCAGCACATCGGGCTGTACGTCAACGAGTTCACCGCGGACCTCGGCGAGGAGGGCTACGCCGCCGTGCGCGGCCTGCTCACCCGGGCCGCCGCCGAGGGACTCGTCCCCGCGCTGGGCCCGGGTGCGCTGGACTTCTGAGCCCCGGCGCGGACGCCGGGGGTCGGAGCGGCCGGACCGGGGTCAGACGTCGAACTGGTCGGCGACCGCGCGCAGCAGCGCGGCCAGCTTCTGGCCGGTCGGCTTCGCCGGGTAGCGCCCGTGCTGGAGGCCCGGGAGCACCGCGTCCAGGGTGGTGATGAGGTCCTGGACGATCGGCGCCATGTCGTCGGCGCTCTTGCGCTGGGCGGCGGCCACCGACGGCAGCGCCTCCAGCAGCGCCACGGACATCGCCTGGTCGCCGCGGTGGCCGGCGACCACGCCGAACTCCACCCGCTGGCCCGGCTTGAGCACGGTGACACCGGTGGGCAGCGCCTTGGTGTGGACGAAGACCTCGCCGCCGTCGTCGCGCGACAGAAAGCCGTAGCCCTTCGTCTCGTTGAACCACTTGACCTGGCCGGTGGGCATCTCGAACAGTCCTCGGGGTGGGTGTGAAGGCCCCCGGCGCGCCGGGGATCCCTGGATGGATGGCTCTGGACGAACGGTCGGGGTGACCGCTGCGGACGGCTCCGGGTGACGGGGGGCCGGGATCGGCCCGTACCGCGCGGCGACCCACGTCCGGCGCCCCGCCGGAGCAGACTAACGGTCTGTCACGGCCTCGGATCCTCGGCGTGGGCCCGTTCTCGTACCGCGGGCCCCCACGCGAGTCTGGCGGAGGGGGCCGGACCGGGCCTGGCCTGGCCGGACCGCGACACGGCGCTGTCCACTGGCTCACACCCCCGGCCGGAAAGCGGGGCACACCTGACGCGCCCCGTGCAGTGGCTGCATACCCCCGCCCAGCAGCGATCGAAACTCCCAGCGCCCGTGAAACTGCGTAACGTGACGGGCCTCTCCCCGGGCCGCCCGGGGCGCCCCGGCCCCTCTGCGACACTGGGGCGGAACACCACGTCCCGTCCGAGGAGCACACCAGTGAGCAGCCAGCGCGCCGACCGCGGCGACCGTTACGTCCGGGTGGGTGCGATCGTCTTCGCGCTGGGCGCGGTGTCCACCCTGGTGACCTTCGTCCCGCTGTTCTTCCGCCTGACGCCGCTGCCGACCGCCGCGTACTGGTTCAGCATGCTGATGCCGCTCGGCTTCCTGCTGGCCCTGGTGGGGATGCTCAGCTCGGCCCGCTCCCAGCGCCGCCGGGCCGCCGCGACCGACTGACCGACTGGCCAAACCGCCGGGCCGGCTTCCCGGGCGCCCCTCCCGGGTGCGGCCGACCGCTACCGGCGGCTACCGGCCGAGGTGGCCGGCCAGCCAGCCCGGGAACTCGGTGAGGTCCGCCAGCACCACGTCCGCGCCGGCCGCCAGCAGCTCCTCCGCCGTGTACGGGCCGGTGGCCACGCCGACCGCCACCGCCCCGGCCCGGATCGCGCCGCGGACGTCGCCCAGGTGGTCCCCGACGTACACGGTGGCGCCGTGCTCGCGCAGCGCGTCGCCCTTGCCCTCCGCCCAGAGGTCGCCGACCAGCACGTCGGCGTGCAGGGCCGCGTGCTCCAGATGCAGCAGGGCGTTCGGCTCGTACTTCCCGGTGATCACGGCCACCCGGCCGCCGGCCGCGCGGACCGCCTCGATCGCCTCGTGGGCGCCGGGCAGCGCCACCGTCGGGGCGAAGGCCAGCTCCCGGTACAGCTCCCGGTACCGGGCGGCGACCGCCTGCACCTCCGCCTCCGGGAACCAGTTGCGCAGCTCGTCGGTCAGCGGCGGGCCGAGCCGGGTGGTCACCAGGTCGCCGTCGACGTACGTGCCGGTCTCGGCCGACAGGGCCTGGTAGGTGGCCTTGATGCCGGGCCGGGTGTCCAGCAGCGTCATGTCGAGGTCGAAACCCACGGTCAGCGGGCCGGCGGCGGCCCCTGCGGAGGCGGCGGGCGAGGTCACGGCCGAGGGGAGGACCGCGGCTGCGGCGGGCGTCGAGGGCATGCCGCCAGGCTATGCCACCCCTGGTCCGGGGCCTGGTCCGCCCCGTCGCCGACCTCGAGGTTAGCGTTGCCTAAGCTGTTGGCGGTCCCTCTCCCCCGAGCCCCACGCCCGGGCGGGGCCACCCCGGCCGGTCGCCGGGGAAGCCCTCGGCGACGCCCCGGGGAGGAGCAGGAAGGGACCCATGACCGAGACCACCGCGCCCGGCAAGCTGCGCCTGCTGCGCCGGCGCATCCTCTGGCTCGCCGCCGCGCTGGCCGTGCTGGCCGCCGCCGTGCTGCTGAGCCTCACCGTCGGCAGCCGCGGCATCCCGCTCGGCGAGACGGTCGCCGCCCTGCTGCACGGCGGGGACACCACCGACGCGGTGGTCGTCCGCGAGCTGCGGGTGCCGCGCACCGTGGTCGGCCTGGCGGTCGGCGCGGCGCTCGGACTGGCCGGCACCGTGATGCAGGGCATCACCCGCAACCCGATCGCCGACCCCGGCATCCTCGGCGTCAGCCAGGGCGCGGCGGCCGGCGTGGTGGTCGCGATCTCCGTCTTCGGGGTGGGTTCGCCCACCGGGTACGTCTGGTTCGGCTTCGCCGGCGCGGCGCTTGCCGCCGTCCTGGTCCACGCCCTGGCCGGGCGCGGCCTCGGCGGCGCGACACCGGTCAAGCTGGCCCTGGCCGGGGCCGCGATGTCCGCCTTCATCGCCTCGCTCAACACCCTGGTGCTCACCACCGACTCCGCCACCATGGACCAGTTCCGGTTCTGGCAGGTCGGCTCGCTCTCCGGGCGGACCGCCGACGTCGCCTGGCAGCTGATGCCCTTCCTGCTGGCCGGGCTGCTGCTGGTGTTCGCGGTCGCCCGGGGCCTGGACGCGCTGGCGCTCGGCGACGACACCGCCAAGGGCCTGGGGGCCAGGACCGGACTGGTCCGGGCCACCGGCGCGCTCGGCGCGACCGTGCTGACCGGCTCGGCGGTCGCCGCCGCCGGCCCGATCGCCTTCGTCGGCCTGGCCGTGCCGCACGCGGCCCGCGCCCTGGTCGGCGCCGACCACCGCTGGGTGCTCACCCTCTCGGCCGTGCTCGGGCCCGCGCTGCTGCTGCTCGCGGACGCCCTGGGCCGGGTGCTCTTCCCGCCCTCGGAGGTGCCCGCCGGGGTGATGACCGCCCTGGTCGGCGTCCCCGTCCTGGTCGTGCTGGTACGCCGCCGCAAGGTGGTGGCCGCGTGAGCGCCGCCGTCGTGCCCGCCGGCTACCGCGTGCTGCGGGCCGGCCCGGCGTCCTTCCTGCTGCACCGGCGCTCGGCGCTGGCCGCCTGCGGCCTGCTGCTGCTGCTCGCCGCCGCCGTGGTCGCCTCGCTCTGCCTGGGCGAGTCCACCGTGTCGCCGGCCGAGGTGCTCAAGGTCGTCACCGGCCGGCCCAGCCCGCACGAGCTGGTGGTCGGCGAGTTCCGGCTGCCCCGGGTGCAGGTCGGGCTGCTGGTCGGCCTCGCCCTCGGGCTGGCCGGCGCGCTGATCCAGACCGTCGCCCGCAACCCGCTGGCCAGCCCGGACGTCGTCGGCGTCTCGCACGGCGCGGCCGCCCTGGTGGTGGGCCTGCTGGCGTACGGGGTGGTCGGCTCGACCGGCCAGGTGCCGTACGCGGCGGTCGGCGGCGGGCTGCTCGCCGGGCTGCTGGTCCATTCGCTGGCCTGGCGCGGCGGCCTGCACGCCCAGCGCTTCGTGCTGATCGGCATCGGGATCAGCGTCGCGCTGTCCTCGCTGACCACCGTCTTCCTGACCAAGGGCGACGGTCTGCAGGCCCAGCAGGCGAAGGTCTGGATGACCGGCAGTCTGAACGGCGCCGGGCACGCCCAGTCCGGCTGGCTGTCCTGGGTGCTGCTGGCGGCCCTGCCGGTGGCGCTCTGGGCGGCCAGGGCCCAGCGCAGCATCTCCTTCGACGACGCCAGCGCGGTCGGCCTCGGCCTGCGGCTGAACCGCACCCGGGCCGGCATGGCCCTGCTCGGCGTCGTGCTGGCCTCCTGCGCGGCGGGCGCCACCGGACCGGTGGACTTCGTCGCGCTGATGGCTCCGCAGATCGCCGTCCGGCTGGCCCGGTCGGCACAGATCCCGCTGCTCTGCTCGGCCCTCACCGGGGCGGTGGTGGTCGTGCTCGCCGACCTGCTCGCCCGCCGGATGCTGGCGCCCGTCGAACTGCCGGTCGGTGTGGTCACCGGCCTGGTCGGCGCGCCGTACCTGATGTGGCTGCTGCTCCGATCCCGCCGTGGAGGCTCCTGATGACCGCGCCGAACACGCAGAACGCGCAGAACGTGCCGACCGCGGAGAGCGTGCCGACCGCACGGACCGCGACCGCCACGACCGCAACGACCGGCCACCGCCTGGAGGCCCGCGGGCTGACCCTCGCCTACGAGGCCCGGACGGTCGTCGAAGGACTGGACCTGACCGTCCCCGACGGGCGGGTCACCGTCATCGTCGGCCCGAACGCCTGCGGCAAGTCCACCCTGTTGCGGGCCCTCGGGCGGTTGCTGAAGCCGGCCCGCGGCGCCGTCCTGCTGGACGGCGCCGAGCTGGCCCGGATCCCCACCAGGCAGATCGCCCGGCGGATCGGCCTGCTGCCGCAGTCACCGGTGGCCCCCGAGGGAATCTCGGTCGCCGACCTGGTCTCGCGCGGCCGCCAGCCGCACCAGAGCTGGTGGCAGCAGTGGTCGGCCGAGGACGAGGAGGCGGTCACCGAGGCGCTGCTGCGCACCTCCACCACCGAGCTGGCCGACCGCAGCGTGGACGAGCTGTCCGGCGGACAGCGCCAGCGGGCCTGGATCGCGATGGCCCTCGCCCAGGGCACCGACATCCTGCTGCTGGACGAACCCACCACCTTCCTGGACATCGCGCACCAGGTGGAGGTGCTGGACCTGGTCCGGCGGCTGAACGTGGAGAAGGGCCGGACGGTGGTCGCCGTGCTGCACGACCTCAACCAGGCCGCCCGGTACGCCGACCACCTGGTCGCGATGCGCGGCGGGCGGATCGTCGCGCAGGGGCCGCCGACCGAGATCGTCACCGCCGAACTGGTCCGCGAGGTGTTCGGGCTGGACTCCGTGGTCGTTCCGGACCCGGTCACCGGAACACCGCTGGTGGTACCGGGCGCGCCCTGGGCGGGAAAGACCGAAGCAGGGTGACATTCCGGACATAATCGACGGACCGTCGACCATGTCCGAGAGGTCCCGATGCCGCCTCAGATCACCCGCCGGGCCCTGCTCACCGGGCTCGGCGGAGCAGCCCTCGCCGCCTGCTCCGGTCCCGGCACGCCGACCGCCGACAGCGCCACCGACAGCCCGCCGCCGGCCGGCCCGCGCGTGGTCACCCTCGACACCGCCGAACTCGACTCGGCGATGACCCTCGGCATCACCCCGGTCGGCGCCGCCCGGGCCCAGGCCGACAGCGGCCTGCCCGACTACTGGCCCGCCTCCCGGCTCGCCGGGATCACCGTCGTCGGGGAGATCGGCTCGCCCGACACCGCGGTGATCCGGCGGCTGAAGCCGGACCTCATCCTCGGCAACCAGATCCGGGACGCCGCGCACTTCGAGACCCTGCGCCGGATCGCGCCCACGATCCTCACCCCGGCCACCGGCCACCCCTGGAAGGCGAACTTCCAGCAGCACGCCCAGGCGCTCGGCCGGCAGGCCGCCGCCGACGCCGTGACCGCCGCCTACCAACGGCACGCCGGCCAGGTCGCCCAGGCCCTCGGCCAGACCGGACGGCGGATCAGCCTGGTCCGCTTCGTCGAGAACGCGCCGATCCGGCTGTACGCCCGGCTGAACTTCCTCGCCACCCTGCTCGACGACGTCCAACTGGCCCGGCCCGACCAGCAGAACGCCGCCCAGTTCGCGACCGAGATCCCGGCCGACCAGATCGCCCGGGCGGACGGCGACGTCCTGCTGTACGCCGTCTACGGCGACCCGGAGGCGGCCGGCGCCACCGCGGCCCTGGCCGGCCCCGGCTGGCAGGCCCTGGCCGCGGTCAAGGCCCACCGCGCCTTCCCGGTCTCCGACCAGCTGTGGTTCCAGGGCATCGGCTACACCGGCGCCAACGCCGTGCTGGACGAGTTGCAGCACCTGCTGGGGGCCTAGGCGGCGCGGGCCGGAGCGGTCGGCCACCGTCCACGGCGGCTGACTCCTCGGCATATCCTGCACTGGAACCCTGACCGCGCCGGGTCTTCCGGCCGCACGCTGGAGGACACATGCTCACACGGCTTGAGGTCGACGGGTTCAAGAACCTCCTCGACCTGGCCGTCGAGCTGGGCCCCTTCACCTGCATCGCGGGTGCGAACGGCACGGGCAAGTCGAATGTCTTCGACGCCATTCAGTTCCTGAGCCTGCTGGCCGACCGTTCCCTGATGGAGGCGGCACAGGAGGTACGTGGTACGCACAGCGAGCGCCACGGCGACGCCCGGGACTTGTTCTGGAACGGGTACGCGCCCGGTGGGCACCGCATGCGGTTCGCCGCCGAAATGATCGTGGCACCGGAACCGACGGAGGACGACTTCGGGCGGCTCTCCGAACCGCCGACCTCCTCCTTCCTCCGGTACGAGCTGGAACTCGGGTACCAGCCCCCCCGCTGGTGCCGAGAAGATCGGCCGGCTGGTCCTGCTGCACGAGAGCCTCGGCTACATCCGCAAGGGGGATGCTCCCGCCCGTCTGCGCTTCCCCCACAGCAAGCCCCGGTTCCGGGATCCGATGATCAGGAGCAAGCGGTACGGCACCTCCTTCATCTCGACCTCCTTGGAGGAGGGCGACCCGATCATCCGGATCCACCAGGACGGGGGCAGCCGGGGCCAACCCAGGCCTGCCGCGGCCTCCCGGGCACGGGCAACCGTGGTGTCGACGGTTACCTCCAGCGACGACCCGACGATTCTCGCCGCCCGACGGGAGATGCAGTCCTGGCGGCGGCTGGCGCTTGAACCCTCGGCCTTGCGGAGCTCCGACCAGTACATGGATCCGCGCTCCATCGGCTCCAACGGGCTGCACCTCCCGGGTGCCCTTTTCCGGATCGCCCTGCAGGGCCCGGCCGGCCAGCAGGATCCGGCCCAGGTATACGCCAGGGTCGCCGGGCGCCTGTCCGACCTCTCCGGTCTCCAGGTACGCACCCTGGATGTCCAGGAGGACGACGTCCGGGAGCTCCTCACCATTCGCCTGCACGAGATCGACGGCATGGTGCTGCCGGCACGCAGCCTGTCCGAGGGCACCCTGCGATTCCTCGCGCTCTGCGTACTGCTCGAAGACCCCGAAGTGCGCGGGCTCATCTGCATGGAGGAGCCGGAGAACGGGATCCATCCCGCCAACCTTCCCGCCATGGTCGAACTGGTCCGGGACCTCGCCGTGGACTCCGACGAGATGCCCGGGCCGGAAAATCCTTTCAGGCAAGTGCTGATCAACACGCATTCCCCTGGCGTCGTCCAACTCGTCGACCCGGCCGACCTGCTGTTCGCCGACACCTCGGCCTTCAGGAGCGCCGACGGGAAGATCACCCGCCGGCTGCGGCTGCGGCCGCTCACCGGTACCTGGCGGGCACGGGACTCCGCGGAGTACGTGACGAAGGGGGACATCCTGCCGTATCTGGAGACTCCCCCTGGCGCCCAGTTGACCATCGAGGGGAGCTTCGCGTGACGCTGCGCGTTCTCTTCCTGGGCGAGGGCTCCAGCGACGAGGGGCTGGTGCCCCACATCGAGAGGATCGCGGCGGAACTCGATGTGCCTGTGGCGGTGAGCTCGCCGGCCCTCGACTGGATCTCTCCGCCGGTCGGCCACAGTGTGGCTGACAAGTTGCGCGCGGCCCGAGGGCTCAGCGACACGTACGACCTGGCCGTCCTGCAGCGCGATGCCGATCGCGGCCCGGACCAGGACAGGCGGGACGAGATCGCCGCAGCCGTTCGTACCGAGTGGCCCGGGCTGGCCCACATGCCGGTCGTGCCGGTTCGAATGCTGGAGGCCTGGCTACTGCTCGACGAGCAGGCCATCCGGCAGGTGGCAGGCAATCCGAACGGGCGGATGGACCTCCAACTGCCCCGGCCCTCAACGGTCGAACGGATCCCCGATCCCAAACAGCAGCTGAAGGAAACCCTGGCGCTGGCGAGCGGAGCCAAGGGACGCCGCCTGGCCGAACTCCAGAAGCGGTTCCCCCGCAACCGCCACCGGCTCTTCGAACTGCTGGACCAGGAAGGCCCGGTGAGCCAGGTCCCGTCCTGGCACCGGTTCGTCACCGACCTCACCACTGCCCTCACGAACTGGCCGTAGTATCCGCCCGTCAGGGATGAGGGCCAGCTTCCCGTGCCCGGGGCATGGTGGCGGTGGCCCGGGTCTCGGGACCGAAGTGGCCGGCCTGGCGGGCGATCCAGGAGTACTCGTGGCTGCCGTCCGGGAGTCGGCGCAGCTCCCAGCGGCCGTGGCGGGTGATCGGGGGCGGCGGGGCGGCCGGATGCTCGTCGGGGTACGGCGCCCGGAGTGTCGCCAGGACCCCGAGGGCCACGGTGACGAGGGCGAGCGCCAGGAGGATCACCAGAGCCGCGCCGACGAGGAAACTCGCGGTCCCGCTCCTCATCGGTGCAGCCGGATCACGCGGGTGCCGAGGTGGGCGGCGAGAGCCTGCAACAGTTCCTCCGCCTGGTCACGGGTGAGCGGAAGGGCGAGTTGCTCACCCGGGGCGAGGCCGATGTCGAGATCGACGGCGCAGCGGAGCTGGACGGCGGCGTCCGGGACGCGCTCGACGGTCAGGTAGGGCACGGTGGTGCGCTCGACGTGCACCGACGGCGGCACCAGCGGGATCAGCACTCCCACGGTCCACCCCGGTTCACAGCGGGGAGCGGGACGGGGAGCGGGACGGGGCGGCGGTCGTCGGTCATGCGGCGGCGTCCAGCTCGAACCAGATGCTCTTGCCCGCCTTGCGGGGTGCGGTACCGAAGCGGTGGGTGAGGGTGCGGACCAGGTGGAGTCCCCGGCCGGACACCTCGTACGGGTCGGAACAGGGCCGCTCCTCGGGGAGGTCGGGGCTGTCGTCGGAGACGGAGACCCGCAGCGTGCGGTCGGCCAGCACGACCACCACCACGACCGGGGCCGGACTGCCCCCGTGCTTCCAGGCGTTGACGTACAGCTCGCAGAGGGCGAGTTCGGCGTCGTGGACGGCGTCCGGCGGCCAGCCGGCCAGGGTCATCGCCTCCCGCAGCTCCTCGCGGGGGGCGGACCAGTCGGGCGGCTCGGGCGACCGGGGCGTACCGGGCTGTCGGGGCGATTCGGGCTGGCTGCGGGCAGGCATGGGAGACCTCCGTGCGGGATGGAGTGAGGTACGCGGGTGAGGTACGCGTCGGCGGGTTCGTCGCCGTGAGCCAGGCCGGACGCGGCTGCTCTGCGGTGCGGGCAGCAGGTGGCTACTGCCTTGGAATCAAGCGTTACTGACGATCCGTCCGATCGATTGGGAAGACCGTATCGCACGCACATGGAAAATTTTCCATGTATTCAAGATGTTCCCTCTTTCGTGGCATCGCCGCCTCAGATGGACCTCCGTCCGGTCAACGCGGCAGACTGGGGCAACCCTTGCGCCGGAAGGAACCCATGGCTCGTACCAACCCCACACTCCGTCAGCGCAGGCTGGGCACGGAGCTGCGAAGGATGCGAGAGCAGGCAGGTTTCGGAGGCAGCCAGCTCGGCCGGGCCGTCGGAATGAACCCCGCCCAGGTGACGCAGATGGAGTCGGGGAAGATCGGCATCAGCGTGGAACGGCTGCGGACGATCGCCGCAACGTGCATGTGCGTCAACGAGCCCCTGATCGACGCCCTCGCCGACATCGTCACGGCCCGCGAGAAGCCCGGATGGTGGGAGGAGTACCGCGAGACCCTGGCCACGGACTTCCTTGAGGTCGCGGAGCTTGAAGGACACGCGCGGAGGCTCTTCACCTATACGAGCACCTTCGTACCCGGGCTCCTTCAGACCGGCGCATACGCCTCCGCATTGTTCGCCCAGACCTACCCTCCGACGGCCCGCCATGATGTCGATCTCAGGACGGCCTTTCGCATGCAACGGCAGCGCGTAGTCCGGTCCGGCGTGACGCCATACACCGCATTCGTCCATGAGGCAGCCCTACGCATGCAGTTCAGTGGGCCGAAGGTCCAAGCCGAACAAATCGGCGCTCTCGTCGAGGACTCCGCGAGCCCGAACATCTCCGTTCGAGTGGTTCCGTTCGACGCAAACGCTGTCCCGAGCCCAAGCGAGAACTTCACATATGCAGAGGGGCCAGTCACCGAGCTGGATGCCGCACAGATGGACACCGGTCACGGCATTCAACTTTTCGACTCCCCGGCCCACCTCGCGAGGTTTCGCGCGCTCATCGATCAGATGAAGTCCACCGCGCTGGACGAAGACGAGTCACGACACTTCATGCGGTCCATCAAGGAAGAAATGGAAAACAAGCATGGCTAGCACGGCCTGGCAGAAGGCAAGCCACTCCGGCGCGAGCGACAACTGCGTCGAGGTCCGCACCGTCGACGGCCTGGTCGAACTCCGCGAGTCCGACGACGGCGAGGTCATAGTCCGCACCACCCCCGCCAAGTTCGCCAAGTTCCTCCTGGGCGTCAAGGCCGGCGAGTTCGACGGCTACGCCGACTTCGGCGCCTGACGACACCGACTGAGGGTTGCCCCCGCAATTGCTCTTCGGCTCAGGCGGTACGCAGTCGGTCGCCTGGTGCCGGGAGGCCGGGGGGCACGTAGCCGTCGCCGTCCTTGGGGTCACCGGCGTGCAGCCCTGGGCGCAGCTGGTCCGGCAGGAGGACGACACGGGCCGTTTCGGACAGACTGCGGGGGAGGTCGGCGGGGCCGATCCAGGAGTCGCCGTCCTGAATCCGGGGATCTTCCTGTCGCGCGACGACGGCGGTGCACAGCAGCACGACGTTCGCCGCGTCCACCGCGCACACCGCGACCTCCACGGTGACTTCGGGCAAGTAGCCCGTGGCGGTGCTGCGGTAGCTGACGTGCACGGCGTTTCCCCGCTCCGGGACCTGCGGATGCGGACCGACCTGCCAGTCCGTGACCCGGATGGTGAGGGGGTACACCTTGCCGCCACGCACCACGGTGACCTCCCCGGCCGCGGCACCGGGACTGCGCTTCCCGGGCTCCCCGCCCGCGGGGAAGCAGCCGGCGAGGGGGATCGCCGCGCACGCGGCCACAGCGATCCGGACCGCCCGCTCGACATGACGTCGAGTCCGCTGTTGCACTCCGGATCCCCCTGTCGATTCGCCTGCACGACCTGATGTTCGGGACGCGGTCCCGCACGTCGCAGTTCCGGATCACGGCCCGCGCCGCCGCGTCGTCACCACCAGCAGGTACGCGGCGGAGAGGACCGCCGCCAGCCTCAGCACCCCCGGCGCCGCGCCCCAGAGCTGCTCGCCCGGTTGCAGGGCCGGGCCCCACTTTCCCTGGCCCCGGCCCCAGAACCAGAGCACCAGTCCGCTCAGGGCCAGCAGCGGGATCCCGAGGACGGCGAACTTACGGCTGCGGTCGCCGAGTCCGCGGGAGAGGTAGGCCAGTGCCCATCCCACCAGCATCACCAGCACCGTCCTGGTCACCGCGCCGCCCACCAGCAGGGCCGAGGCGAGCAGCAGCAGCGGTGCGGGCCGGCGGCCGGCCATCAGGCCGGGACGAGCGGCCGGCGCGGTCCCGTCCTGAGCCGCCTGCTCCTTCGCCGCCCTGCGTGCGGCACGGCCCCGGCCGGCCGGCTTCGCGGCAGTGGCCTGCTCCCGGCTCGCCTCGGCCGCCTCGGCCACGCCCGGTGCCGCGTCGCCGTCCCGGGGTTCCGGCACGCTCGCGGCCTCGGGCTCGTCGACGGCCGAGAAGTCGATGTGCACGGCGTCCCAGTCGGCGAACCCGCCACCGGCCTGCCACTGCACCCCGCCCCGGCGGGCCGACGGACCGGCGGACGGCTGCGAGGGCGTCGACGAGGGTGCCGAGGGCGATGGGGCCGACGGCGACGAGGACGGCGGCGCGGGCACCCGCGCGGCCGGTGGGTCCGTCGGGGGCGCGGGAGCCGGCACCGCGGCGGCCGGCGGCAGGTACACGCCCTCGGCCGGCTCCTCCGGACCCTTCGCCGCCCCGCCGCCACCGTCGCCACGCCGCGGCCCGTTCAGCCGCCACCACTCGCCGTCCACCATCGCCCACCACCCCGGTCACCCGCCCGATCCCGCCCACCGCGACGCTACCCACCCGGCGCCTCCCACCACCACCCGCCAGGACCCCGGGGCTCCCGACGCCGCCACCCCCGCCCGAACCCGACTAACCTAGGCCGGATGACCGCACAGCAGGGCGAGCAACGCCCCGGAGCCGCCGCCGCAGGCCCGCGCACCCTCGCGGAGGAGCTCCGCAGCCGGCCCGACGCGGCCCTGGCCGCCCTGCTCCGGTCCCGTCCCGACCTGCTCAACCCGGTGCCCGGCGACCTCACCCAGCTCGCCGCCCGGCTCTCCTCCCGGGCCTCCGCCCTGCGCGCCCTGGAGCGGCTGGACCGCTTCACCCTGCAGGCCGCCGAGGCCTTGGCCGCCCTCCCCGACGGCAGCCCGCTGACCGCCGTACGGAACCTGCTCACCGGCCCGGCCCGGGTCAAGCCCCACCCCGGCGCCACCCCGCTCGGGCCGGCCGAGCGCGCCGCCGTCACCGAAGCCCTCCCCGGCGCCCTGGCCACCCTGCGCGAGCGGGCCCTGCTCTGGGGCCCGGACACCGCGCTGCACCTGGTGATCGCGGCCCGCGAGGCGCTCGCGCCCAGCGCCGCCAACCCCGGCCGGACGGGCCTCGGGCCGACCCTCGCCGAGGCCACCGTCGGGATGTCGCCGGCCCGGCTCCAACAGCTGCTGGCCTCGGCCGGACTGCCGCCGACCCCCGACCCGGTCACCGCCGTGGCTGCGCTGGCCGCCCTGCTGGCCGACCGCAAGCGCTGCGCCGCGCTGCTCGACCAGGCGCCGGAGGCCTCGCTGCGACTGCTGGACCGGCTGGTCTGGGGGCCGCCCAACGGCACCGTCCCGGACGCCACCCGGCCGGTCACCGCCGAGGACGCCCGCAGTCCGGTGGAGTGGCTGATCGCCCGCGGTCTGCTGCTGCCCTCCTCGCCCGGCAGCGTGGTGCTGCCCCGCGAGCTGGCCCTGCACCTGCGCGGAGGCCGCAGCCACCGCAGCGTGGAGCCCGTCCCGCCGGCGGCGGTCGCGGGGCCCGCCGTCCGCGATCCACAGGCTGTGGACAGCGCGGCGGCCGGCCAGGCCCACACCGCCGTGACCACCGTCGAGGAGCTGCTGGACCTCTGGGGCCTGCAGCCGCCCGCCACCCTGCGGGCCGGCGGCGTCGGCGTCCGCGACCTCAAGCGCGCCGCCCAGGCCCTCGACAGCAGCGAGCCGGTCACCGCGTTCTGGCTGGAACTCGCCTACGGCGCCGGGCTGCTGGCCCCCGACGGCGAGGCCGACGAGCGCTGGGCCCCGACCCCCGCCTACGACACCTGGCTCCAGCAGCCCACCGCCGAGCGCTGGGCCCTGCTCGCCCGCACCTGGCTCGCCGGCACCCGGGTCGCCGCCCTCACCGGCACCCCGGACGGCAAGGGCAAGGCCCGGGCCGCGCTCGGCCCCGAACTCGACCGCACGCTGGCGCCGACCGTGCGCCGCGCCGCCCTCACCGCGCTGGCCGGCCTGCCGCCGGGCTCCACCTCCACCGCCGAGGGCCTGCTCCCCGCCATGCGCTGGCACCGCCCGCTGCGCGGCGGCCCGGCCACCGCCGAGGGCCGCGACCTGCGCGACGAACTCACCGACTGGACCCTCACCGAGGCCGAGCAGCTCGGCGTGACCGGCCGCGGCGCCCTGTCCTCGCAGGCCCGCGCCCTGCTGGAGGGCCGGGACGCGGCCGCCGTGCTGGCCCCGCTGCTCCCCCGCCCGCTGGACCACGTGATCCTCCAGCCCGACCTCACCGCCATCGCCCCGGGCCCGCTGCTCGCCCCGCTGGCCCAGGCCCTCGCGCTCTGCGCCGACGTGGAGTCCAAGGGCGGCGCGACGGTGTACCGCTTCACCGCCGAGTCCGTCCGGCGGGCCCTGGACGCCGGGCGCAGCGCCGCCGACCTGCACGCCTTCCTGGAGCAGCACTCCCGCACCCCGGTCCCGCAGCCGCTCAGCTACCTGGTCGACGACGTGGCCCGCCGGCACGGCGTGCTGCGGGTCGGCGCCGCCTCCTCGTACCTGCGCTGCGACGACCCGGCGCTGCTCGCCGAGGTGCTGGCCGACCGCCGCTCCGCCGACCTGCGGCTGCGGCTGCTGGCGCCCACCGTGCTGGCCGCCCAGGCCGGCCCCGAGGCGCTGCTGAGCGCCCTGCGCCAGATGGGTTACGCGCCGGCCGCCGAGTCGGCCGAGGGCGATGTGCTGATCACCCGGCCGGGCAGTCACCGCACCCCGCCGCGCACCGCGCCCACCCCCGTGCCGGACGGCCCGCCCGTCCCGGACGACGCACTGCTCGGTGCGGCGGTCAAGGCCGTCCGGGCCGGCGACCGGGCGGCCACCGCCGTCCGCCGGGAGACCGTCACCGGCCCGGCCACCACGCCGCACCAGGACGGCCCGGCCCGCACCGACACCCGTCGGCTGCCCCGCTCGCAGGCGGCGGACACGCTGGCCGCGCTGCAGACGGCGGTCCTGCTCGGCGAGCGGATGTGGATCGGCTACATCAACGCCGAGGGCCTGGCCTCGCAGCGGGTGATCGACCCGGTGAAGGTGGAGGGCGGCTTCGTCACGGCCTTCGACCACCACTCGGACGAGCTGCGCACCTTCGCGCTGCACCGGATCACCGGCGTCGCCGAGCTGGAGGACACCGCCTGAGCCCGGCCGCCCCGCGTCCCCCGGACCGCCCGGAGTCTCCCCCGGTTGACGCCGCCCCCGCCCCGGCGTAGTCCGGAAGGACGGGGTACCGGGGGGATCCGGGAAGGGAGTCATCATGCTCGGCGACCAATTGGGCGAGGTGCACAGCCGGGAGACCGCGAAGCGGGTGCTCCCCGGCGGCGATGTCGAGGTCTCGTACGAGGCCGAAGGGGAGCTCCTGGGCGTCGCGACCACCGAGATCGCGACCTACGAGTCCACGATGGACGCCAACGGCGTCCTGGTCGGTGAGGGCCAGGGCGTGACCATGACCGCGGACGGCGACGTGGTGGTCTGGCACGGCAACGGCATCGGCCGGTTCACCGGCACCGCGCCGGGCGCGATGAGCTGGCGGGGCGCGATCTTCTTCGACACCTCGTCGGAGCGGTTCGCCCGGCTCAACTCCGCGGTCGGCCTGTTCGAGTACGACACCGACGGCAGCGGGAAGGGCGCCGCGAAGTTCTGGGAGTGGAAGTGAAGTCCTGGGAGTGACCCCCGGCCCGTCCCGGTGGGACGGGCCCTGATCCGGCCGGGCCGGTCAGCCCTTCGCCTTCGTCGCGCCGTCGGCCAGCTTGCCGATCGAGTCGGGGCCGACCGGCATGCCGCCGAGCAGCCCGGCCATCGTGAGCGCGGCGCCGGCGCCGACCTGGCCGACCGGGCCGCCGGCCTTGCTGACGTCCGGCACGGCCGACTTGCTCAGCTCGGCGGCCTGCTGGTCGTCCACGGCGTGGGCGGAGCCGGCGGCGGCGGAGAGGGCGGCACCGGCGAGGGTGAGGGCGAGGAGGGCGCGCTTGGACGTGTTCATGCGCTGCCCAACGACCTCGACGGGTCGGAGGTCACCGGCGCCGCGGGCATTCACCGGAGTGCGCGACACTGGAGGGTCTGCGCCGGACCCCATGGAGGACTGCTCAAGGTGAACGACGGCCCGCTGATCGTACAAAGTGACAAGACGCTCCTGCTGGAGATCGACCACCCCAAGGCCGCCGACTGCCGCCGGGTGATCGCCCCCTTCGCGGAGCTGGAGCGCGCACCCGAGCACGTCCACACCTACCGGGTCACCCCGCTCGGCCTGTGGAACGCGCGCGCCGCCGGGCACGACGCCGAGCAGGTCGTCGACGCCCTGGTGAACTACTCGCGCTACCCCGTCCCGCACGCCCTGCTGGTGGACATCGCCGACACCATGGCCCGCTACGGGCGGCTGAAGCTCAGCAAGCACCCCACCCACGGCCTGGTGCTCACCACCACCGACCGCCCGGTGCTGGAGGAGGTGCTGCGCTCGAAGAAGATCATCCCGCTGGTCGGCGCCCGGGTCGACCCGGACACCGTGGTGGTGCACCCCTCCGAGCGCGGCCAGATCAAGCAGGTGCTGCTCAAGCTCGGCTGGCCGGCCGAGGACTTCGCCGGGTACGTGGACGGCGAGGCGCACCCGATCGAGCTGGAGCAGGACGGCTGGACGCTGCGCCCGTACCAGCAGCAGGCCGTCGAGGGCTTCTGGCACGGCGGCTCCGGCGTGGTCGTGCTTCCCTGCGGCGCCGGCAAGACGCTGGTGGGCGCGGCGGCGATGGCCGAGGCCAAGTCGACCACGCTGATCCTGGTCACCAACACCGTCTCGGCCCGCCAGTGGAAGCACGAGCTGGTCAAGCGGACCACGCTGACCGAGGACGAGATCGGCGAGTACAGCGGCACCCGCAAGGAGATCCGCCCGGTCACCATCGCCACCTACCAGGTGATGACGACCAAGCGGAAGGGCACCTACGCGCACCTGGAGCTGTTCGACGCCCGCAACTGGGGCCTGGTGGTCTACGACGAGGTGCACCTGCTGCCCGCGCCGGTCTTCAAGTTCACCGCGGACCTGCAGGCCCGCCGCCGGCTCGGCCTGACCGCGACCCTGGTGCGCGAGGACGGCCGTGAGGGCGACGTGTTCTCGCTGATCGGCCCGAAGCGGTTCGACGCGCCGTGGAAGGAGATCGAGGCGCAGGGCTACATCGCGCCCGCCGACTGCTGCGAGGTCCGGGTCACGCTGACCGACTCCGAGCGGCTGTCCTACGCCACCGCCGAGCCGGAGGAGCGCTACCGGTTCTGCGCCACCACCGCGACCAAGCGGCGGGTGGTGGAGGCCCTGGTCAAGAAGCACGAGAAGGACCAGACGCTGATCATCGGCCAGTACATCGACCAGCTGGACGAGCTGGGCGAGGTGCTGAACGCCCCGGTCATCAAGGGCGAGACCAGCAACGCCCAGCGGGAGAAGCTCTTCGAGGCGTTCCGGACCAAGGAGATCAGCGTCCTGGTGGTCTCCAAGGTCGCCAACTTCTCGATCGACCTGCCGGAGGCGACGGTCGCCATCCAGGTCTCCGGGACCTTCGGTTCCCGCCAGGAGGAGGCCCAGCGGCTCGGGCGCGTCCTGCGGCCGAAGGCGGACGGGCACTCGGCGCACTTCTACTCGGTGGTGGCCAGGGACACCGTGGACCAGGACTTCGCCGCCCACCGGCAGCGGTTCCTGGCCGAGCAGGGCTACGCGTACCGGATCATCGACGCGGACGACGTGCTCTGACCGACGGACGACGTGCCCTGGCCGTCGGCTTGCCCGGCCGGCGGTTCAGGTCGCCGGTCCAGGTCGCCGGTCCAGGTCGCCGGTCCAGGTCGCCGGTCCAGGGCGGCCCGGGGGCGCCGCCGGGCGGGGTTCAGTACCGGACGCCGTCGCGGCCCAGCAGCGTCACCCGGGCGACGGTGTCGAGCGCGATGCCGACGTTGCGCACGGCCCGCGCCAGCGGGTTGCGGCGGCGGCCGGGCCCGGCCGCCGTGGCGCCGCCGGGCGTGGTCCTGTTGCCTCTGGGTGTGCGCGCCCGGGGGGCCTTGGCCGCTGCCCGGGGCGCCGTTCCGTGAACGGTGCTCATGCCATCAACGGTAGGTTTTCGGACACCCCCGGCGCATCACCCGAAAGGCCCTCCCGGGCAGGAGTTCGGTCGTCCTCCAGGTGTACGGGGATCTCAGGGACGACCCGGGTTCATTCGGTTAGCACCCTGAGGCGGACGGGTCTAGGATTCTTCGTCTGCCCCCTCCCGAACCGTGGTGCCCGCCGACTCGCGCAGGCAGCCGGGGGAGGCGCCCGCCGCTTGGTAACCGGCCGGCTGTCCCCCACACGTGCGCTTCACGAGTCCGCTGTCCCCCTACGGGTCAGCCGGGAAGGTCCGCTGTGCCCGCCACCTCCTCCACCGACCCCCTCCAGCGCGAACGCGACCACCTCGCCGCCTCCCGCGCCGCCCTGCGCGTGATGCGCGAGGACGTCGAATCGCTGGACACCACCGACGTGACCGGCACCTGGGTCACCGCCATCGTGCTGAACAAGCAGATCGAGGCCAGGATCGCCGCGCTGGCCGACCTCGCGCACACCCCGCTGTTCTTCGGCCGGCTGGACTACCTGCACGCGATCAGCGAAGAGCTGGCCGAGGGCGCCACCGGGGAGAGCTTCTACATCGGCCGCCGGCACGTGCACGACGCGGCCGGCGACCCGATGGTGATCGACTGGCGGGCGCCCGTCTCGCAGCCCTTCTACCGGGCCAGCCGCACCGACCCGCAGGACGTCGAGCGCCGCCGCCGCTTCGGCTACACCGGCGGCGAGCTGACCGCGTACGAGGACGAGCACCTGACCGACCCGGCCGAGACCGACGCCGCCTCGGCGCTGCTGGCCGCCGAGATCGAGAAGCCGCGTGTCGGACCGATGCGCGACATCGTCGCCACCATCCAGCCCGAGCAGGACGAGATCGTCCGCGCCGACGTGGGCGGCACCGTCTGCGTCCAGGGCGCCCCCGGCACCGGGAAGACCGCCGTCGGCCTGCACCGGGTCGCCTACCTGCTGTACGCGCACCGCGAGCGGCTGGCCCGCACCGGCACCCTGGTGATCGGCCCCAACGACGCCTTCCTCTCCTACATCGAGCAGGTGCTCCCGGCCCTCGGCGAGCTGGCGGTGGCGCAGTCCACCGTGCAGCAACTGGTGGCGCACGTGGAGGTGCGCGCCGAGGACGACCCCGAGGCGGCCGGACTGAAGGGCGACGCCCGGATGGCCGAGGTGCTGCGCCGGGCCGTCCGCGCCGGGATCGCGCTGCCCACCGAGCCCTGCGTGGTGGTGCGCGGCTCGCGCCGCTGGCGGGTGCCGGTGCACGAGCTCACCGAGATCGTCGAGGAGCTGAAGGCCCGCGACATCCGGTACGGGGCCGCCCGGGAGGCGCTGCCGCAGCGGATCGCGCACGCCGTGCTGCTGAAGATGGAGCAGGGCGGCGAGGCCCCCGACGACCGGGTGCAGGACGCCGTGGCCAGGAACGCCCAGGTCAAGGCCGTGGTGAAGGCCTGCTGGCCGCCGGTGGACCCGGCCAAGCTGGTGCACCGGCTGCTCAACGAGCCGGAGTTCCTGGCCGCCTGCGCCGACGGCGTCCTGGACGAGGAGGAGCAGCGCGCGGTGCTCCGGGCCAAGCCCGGCCGTTCGGTGAGGACCGCCCCCTGGACGCCCGCCGACGCCGTCCTGATCGACGAGGCGACCGACCTGGTGCAGCGCACCGCCTCGCTCGGCCACGTCGTGCTCGACGAGGCCCAGGACCTCTCCCCCATGCAGTACCGGGCGGTCGGGCGCCGCTGCAGCACCGGCTCGGCCACCGTCCTCGGCGACCTCGCCCAGGGCACCACCCCGTGGGCCACCGCCGACTGGGCGCAGGCCCTGCACCACCTCGGCAAGCCCGGGGCCCACGTCGAGGAGCTCACCAAGGGCTTCCGCGTCCCGGAGGAGGTGATCGCGTACGCCTCCCGGCTGCTGCCCGCGATCGCGCCGGGCCTGGCGCCGGCCACCTCGGTGCGTGACGCGCCCGGCTCGCTGACGGTGGACCGGGTCGAGGACGGCCTCGACGCCGCCGTGGTCGCGGCCTGCCGCGAGGCGCTCGCCCACGAGGGCTCGACCGGCCTGATCGCGGCCGACGCCCGGATCCCGGCGCTGGCCGGGGCACTGGACGCGGCCGGTCTGAGCCACCTGACCCCCGGCACCGAGACCACCTCGCAGGCCCGGCTGACGCTCGTCCCCGCCTCGCTGGCCAAGGGCCTGGAGTACGACTACGTGGTGCTGGACGAGCCCGCCGCGGTGGTGGCCGGCGAGCCGGACGAGCGGACCGGCCTGCGGCGGCTGTACGTGGCGCTGACCCGCGCCGTCTCCGGCCTGAAGGTGCTGCACGCGCAGCCGCTGCCGGAGCAGCTGGCGGCCGTGCCGGCCTCGGTGGGCTGACGCCGGGGAGGGGCGGCCGACGTGCCGGCCGCCCCTCCCCGGTGGCGCCGGGCCCTGCCTGCGTACGGGGACGCGGGCGCTGTTCGTTCGTCGATCGGCTCTCAGGCCCCGATCAGGGCCGGGGCGTCGATCAGGGCCCGCCACTCGGCGACCTTGGCCCGGTCCACCGGGGAGTCCCAGCCGCCGACCCGGACGGCGCCGCCGACGTGGAACGCGTCGAAGCCGGCCGCCCGCAGGCCGGGCACGTGCTCGGCGCGCAGGCCGCCGCCGATCAGGATCCGCTGCCCGTAGCCGGGCTCCCCGGCCCGGGCGAGTTCGGCGGTGATGACCTCCCGGCCCGCGTCGACCCCGGCGGGCGCGCCGGACGTGAGGAAGGTGTCCAGGCCCGGCAGGGCGCCGACGGCCGTCCTGACGGCGGCCCGGTCCGCGCTGTGGTCGAGCGCCCGGTGGAAGGTCCAGCGGCAGCCCGCGACGGCCTCCGCCACCGCTCGGGTGGCGGCCAGGTCGACGGCGCCGTCGGCGTCCAGGAAGCCGAGCACGAACTCGTCCGCCCCTTCGGCCCGCAGTTCGGCGGCGCGGGCCAGCAGCTCGTCCACACCGCCGGGCGCGAAGCCGTCCTGGATCCGCAGCATGACCCGCAGCGGGAGGTCCACGGCGGCGCGGATCTCGGCGAAGTCCTCCACCGAGGGGGTCAGCCCGTCGGCGGCCATGTCCGTGACCAGTTCGAGCCGGTCGGCTCCGCCGGCTTCGGCGGCCCGGGCATCCTGGGCGGTCAGCGCGATGACTTCGAAGATTGGTCTAGACATATCGGTAGCCTGCCACATCACCCCGCCCGGCGGCGAGCCCCCACGGCGGAGGGATCGGCCACGCCGCCGGCGCGGGCGCCCGGCCCCCGCCGCGCACCCGCGACCCGGACGGCCCGGGGCGGGGCCGGGGCGAGGCCGCGGCGGCCCCCTACTCCGCGGCCGACCGCGAGCCGCCCACCTCCGGCGCCTTCGGCCCGGTCAGCCGCACCGCGACGGCCACCCCGGCCGCCACCAGCAGCGCGAACGGCAGCAGGACCCGGGTCGAACCCAGGGTGTTGCCCGCCTCGACGGCGAAGATCCCGAGCGCCGGGGGCGCCAGCGCGAGCAGCAGCGCCAGCGGCAGCACCTGCCCGCGCCGCACCCCGACGTACGCCAGCACGGCCGCCCCCACCATCAGCAACTGGAGCGGCGCGACGCCGCCGGCCGTCCCGAAGCGCGACAGGCCCGGCGCCGCGCTCTGCACCGCACCGAACAGGAAGGCCCCGAGGACGACCAGGCGCTGACGCCCGGTCACCCGGCCCAGCAGGTCCGCCGGCGCGGCCGGCACGCTGAGCCCCCAGAGCACGGCCGGCACCGAGAAGGCCGACATCCGGGCGAACAGCGAGAGGTTCGGCATCTCGCGGGTGGCCGCCCAGTACCCCAGCACCACCACGACCGGCGCCACGGTGGCGGCCGGCAGCGCCAGCATCCGGGCCGGCTTCCAGCTGCCGAACAGCACGCCTAGCACCGCCACCACCGGCAGCACCGAGAGCAGGGCCAGCAGCAGCCAGGTCCGACCGCCGGCCCCGGGGTCGGGCAGGCCCTCGAAGGCCGTGAGCAGCAGGACCAGCCCCGCGTGGCCGGCCGCCGCGCCGACCGCGAACGGCGCGGCCGTGGCCAGCGCCCGGCCGGGCAGCCCGGCGGAGGTCAGCCCGGTGCGCAGCCGCAGCCCGTAGGCGCCCAGGTCGAAGGCCTCCCGCAGGGTGGCCGCGCGCCCCGCCCCCGCGGTCGAGTCGGCGAAGACGGCGGCCAGTTCCTCGCCGCGCTCGCCGCGGTAGCCGGCGGGGTAGCACCGCAGCGCGGCCCGCAGCGCCGTGTCGGAGATGGTCATGCGAAGGCCCCCTTGATCCTCGGACGGATGACGGTCAGCCGGCGGTCGGCCTCGGCGACCACCGCGCGCAGCCGGTCGGCCTCGGTGGCGAGCGCGGTGCGGCCGGCGTCGGCGAGCGCGTAGGTGCGGCGGGCCCGGCCGTCCACCACCTCCTCGCTCTCGACCCTGATCAGGCCCTGCTGGAGCAGCCGGTCGAGGGCGCCGTAGAGCGTGCCGGTGCGCATCCGGACCCGGCCGCCGGAGATCGCGGCGATCTCCTGGATGAGTGCGTAGCCGTGCCGGGGGGCATCGGCGAGAGCGGTGAGCAGAAGCAGCGTCGGCTCCTGCATGGAGCGTTCTGTCATGGCTCTATATATATCGGTGAACTACATATGCTGTCCAGCAGAATCAGCAGGCCGCCGGGGCCCCGGCGCGGACCTCCGGGGCGCCCGACGGCGCGGCCGGCCGGCGCGCCACAATGTCCCCATGCCGTCGCCCGAAGCCCTCCCCGACCGCTGGTCCGCCCTGCTGCGCCGCTGCGGCGCGAGCGTCGACCCCGAGCCCTACGGGCGCGAGCTGCTGCGGCGCTGGGCCGAGCCGCAGCGCAGGTACCACACCACCGAGCACCTGCGGGCCGTGCTCGACCGCGTCGACGACCTCGCCGGGCACGCCGACGACCCGGACACCGTCCGGCTGGCGGCCTGGTTCCACGACGCGGTCTACAAGCCGGACCGCTCCGAGAACGAGGAGCGCAGCGCGGCCCTCGCCGTCCGGGCACTCGCCGAGGCCGGGCTGCCGGAGCGGCAGGTGGCCGAGGTGGCCCGGCTGGTCCGGCTCACCGTCACCCACCGCCCCGAGCCGGGCGACCGGGACGGCGAGGTGCTCTGCGACGCCGACCTGGCCGTCCTCGGCGGGGCGCCCGAGGCGTACGCCGCCTACGCGGCCGCCGTCCGGGAGGAGTACGCCTTCGTGCCGGACGAGGACTTCCGGGCCGGGCGCGCGGCAGTCCTGCGCGGGCTGCTCGCGCTGCCGGCGCTCTACCGGACCGCGGCCGCCCTGGAACGCTTCGACGCGGCCGCCCGGGCCAACCTGGCGGCGGAACTCGGACGGCTGGAGGCCTGAGCGGCCGGGCACGGCAGGGGCGGGCAGGCCCGGCCGGGGAGGCTTTCGCCGGAGAGCGTCCCGCCGGGGTCAGCCGAGCTGCCCGACCGGCGCGACCACGGTGGCCTCCTTGCCGCAGACCCAGTGCGGGTCGGGCCCCAGCTCGGGCTCCACGCTCAGCGCGTGCGGGTCGCCGTCCAGCGCGCAGGTCGGGCAGAGCGGCCAGCGGCCGTACGCCTCCAGCAGCGCGTCCTGGACGTCCTGGGCCACCAGCCCGAGCACGTACCCGGTGCCGTCCGGCCACTGCTCCAGCCACCACCGGCGGTGGGTGACGGCGTCCTCGACCAGCGAGACCACGGCGGCGTCCGCCACGTCCCGGGCGCTGAGGTCGGCGAGGATCAGCGCCCTCGCGCTGTGCAGGGCTGCTTCGATTTCAGGGCTGGACATCCGTCCATTGTCCCGTACCGGCCCACCCGCCCGGCCGCCCGCCGGAACCGGGCGGCGGGCGGCCGGCGGCGGGCGCGGCGACCGCACGGGGGAACGCCGCGAGGGCGGCCCCCCGAAGGGGACCGCCCTCGCGATCAGAACCGACCGACCCTCGGAAGGATCAGAAGTCCATGTCGCCACCCGGCATGCCGCCGCCCGCGGGGGCACCGGCCTTCTCGGGCTTGTCGGCGATGACGGCCTCGGTGGTGAGGAAGAGCGCCGCGATGGAGGCGGCGTTCTGCAGCGCCGAGCGGGTGACCTTCGCCGGGTCGATGATGCCCGCGGCGATGAGGTCGACGTACTCGTTGGTGGCGGCGTTCAGGCCGTGACCGGCGGGGAGGTTGCGCACCTTCTCCACCACGACACCGCCCTCAAGGCCGGCGTTGACCGCGATCTGCTTGATCGGGGCCTCCAGCGCCACGCGGACGATGTTGGCACCGGTGGCCTCGTCGCCCTCCAGCTCCAGCTTGTCGAAGGCGACACCGGCCTGCAGCAGCGCGACGCCACCACCGGCGACGATGCCCTCCTCGACGGCGGCCTTCGCGTTGCGGACGGCGTCCTCGATGCGGTGCTTGCGCTCCTTGAGCTCCACCTCGGTGGCCGCGCCCGCCTTGATGACGGCCACGCCGCCGGCCAGCTTGGCGAGGCGCTCCTGGAGCTTCTCGCGGTCGTAGTCCGAGTCGCTGTTCTCGATCTCGGCGCGGATCTGGTTGACCCGGCCGGCGACCTGGTCGCTGTCGCCGCCACCGTCGACGATGGTGGTCTCGTCCTTGGTGATGACCACCTTGCGGGCGGTGCCCAGCAGGTCGACGCCGGCGTTCTCCAGCTTGAGGCCGACCTCCTCGGAGATGACGGTGCCACCGGTGAGGATGGCGATGTCGCCGAGCATGGCCTTGCGGCGGTCACCGAAGCCCGGAGCCTTGACGGCGACGGACTTGAAGGTGCCACGGATCTTGTTCACGACCAGGGTCGACAGGGCCTCGCCCTCGACGTCCTCGGCGATGATGACCAGCGGCTTGCCGCTCTGCATGACCTTCTCCAGCAGCGGGAGGAGGTCCTTGACCGAGCCGATCTTGGAGTTGGCGATCAGGATGTAGGGGTCCTCGAACGAGGCCTCCATCCGCTCCAGGTCGGTGGCGAAGTACGCCGAGATGTAGCCCTTGTCGAAGCGCATGCCCTCGGTGAGCTCGAGCTCAAGGCCGAAGGTGTTGCTCTCCTCGACGGTGATGACGCCTTCCTTGCCGACCTTGTCCATCGCCTCGGCGATGAGCTCGCCGATCTGGGTGTCGGCGGCGGAGATGGAGGCGGTGGAGGCGATCTGCTCCTTGGTCTCCACGTCCTTGGCCTGGGCGAGCAGCTGGTCGGAGACGGCCTTGACGGCCTTCTCGATACCGCGCTTCAGGGCCATCGGGTTGGCACCGGCGGCAACGTTGCGCAGGCCTTCCTTGACCAGGGCCTGGGCCAGGACGGTGGCGGTGGTGGTGCCGTCGCCCGCGACGTCGTCCGTCTTCTTGGCGACCTCCTTGACGAGCTCGGCACCGATCTTCTCGTAGGGGTCCTCGAGCTCGATCTCCTTGGCGATGGAGACACCGTCGTTGGTGATCGTGGGGGCGCCCCACTTCTTCTCAAGGACGACGTTGCGGCCCTTGGGGCCGAGCGTCACCTTGACAGCGTCGGCAAGCTGGTTCATCCCGCGCTCAAGGCCGCGGCGAGCTTCCTCGTCAAACGCGATGATCTTTGCCATGTGAAGTGGTCCTCCGAGACGGCGGTGAATGCTCGGACCGGAAGGTGCCCGCGACGGACGGCCCTGGTGTGCGGGGGTCCTTTCCCCTACCGCTCCCGGGGGCCTCACCGACCCGGTCCGTTGTCACTCTCAAGCTGTGAGTGCTAACGCCAATGATTAGCACTCCGGCATGGCGAGTGCAAGCCCCATCGAGGATCCGGCCGGTCGCGTCCCCCCTCCCGCAGCACTCCCCCGCGGCCGGGCCGGCACCGACGGCTCCGGTACGCACCATCGCCCCGCCCGGACCGGACAGGACCGAACCAGGCCCGGACATGCCGACGGGCCCGTACGACGTGAGTCGTACGGGCCCGTCGGTCGAAGCGGATCACCAGCCCGTGGGCCGAGCCGAGGCTCCGGGGTCCGGAAAGGTCAGACCGCCGCGCGGACCATGTCCGCCTGCGGGCCCTTCTGTCCCTGGGAGATCTCGAACTCGACCCGCTGGCCCTCCTCGAGGGTGCGGTAGCCGTCCATCTGGATCGCGCTGTAGTGGACGAACACGTCCGCACCACCGTCGACCGCGATGAAGCCGTAGCCCTTCTCCGCGTTGAACCACTTGACGGTGCCCTGAGCCATTCCGAACTCCCCTAGTGCTGTGCTGGCCCTTCACGGATCCCGCAGGTCGCGGGCCCGGGTCTGGTTTCGAGGCCGGCCCGGGGAACCCCCCCTGAGCGCAGCCGTGCACGCCGCAGTTGCCCGTCCTGGACCACCGGAGGGTGGCCCGTTGGGCGGGTGAATGCGTCGACCGCGGCTGAATGTATCCGTATCAACGCCCTCTGCAACAGGCCCAGCTGCCGGGAATTCACGGCGCCCGCGGGGGAGCGATTCAGGATGGATGCGGAGAAATTCGGCATTTCATGCCGGGCATACCGGACGAATTGCGCAAATCGCAGCAGGAATTCTGACACCTGCCTGACATGTTTCACAGGCACGACACAAGCGCCGGTCTCAGCGACCGGACCGGCAGGGTCGTACGGGACGCCCACGGGGGCGGAGATCCGCCGGCGGGGGAGGGGGCCCGGTCATCGGCTGTCGGACACTTTACTCCGCCACGGGCGGCCGAATTCCCACCCCTGTGCGGCGAGCCGCCTCCACGACCGGAGAATCGCATTCCGGACGTGAAGGCGGCTCGGGGGTGCGGGGCCTCACCCGGGCGTCCCGGGCGGGTCCGGCGCGCGGCCGGTCGGGGTCAGCAGCCGCCGGCCACCGCGGGGATGATCGAGACGCTGGCGCCGTCCTTGATCTCGGTCGCCAGGCCCTCGGCGAAGCGCACGTCGTCGTCGTTCACGTAGATGTTGACGAAACGGCGCAGCTTGCCCGTGTCGTCGAGCACCCGGGCGGCGATGCCGGCGTGGTTCTTCTCCAGGTCGGCGATGACCTCGGCGAGGGTCGCGCCCTCGGCGGCCACCTCGGCGGCGCCGCCGGTGTAGGTGCGCAGGATGGTCGGGATGCGGACGTTGGCGCTCATGGCGGTCGCTCTCCTAGCGGGGTGGGGGGGATCAGGCGGACGCGAGGCCGGCCGACCGGAAGGACTCCAGGGTCGGGCGGATGGTCGCGGTCAGACCGGCATCGGCCACCGCGTCCAGGGTCTTGAGGCCGTCGCCGGTGTTGATCGCCACGGTCTCCTTCGACGGGTCCAGCTGACCGGTCTCGACGAGCTTCTTCAGCACGCCGATGGTCACCCCGCCGGCGGTCTCCGCGAAGATGCCCTCGGTGCGGGCCAGCAGCTTGATCGCCTCGACCACCTCGGCGTCCGTGACGTCCTCGACGGCGCCGCCGGTGCGGCGGGCGATGTCCAGCACGTACGGGCCGTCCGCCGGGTTGCCGATGGCCAGCGACTTGGCGATGGTGTCCGGCTTGACCGGGCGGATCACGTCCCGGCCGGCCTTGAAGGCGGCGGAGACCGGGGAGCAGCCCTCCGCCTGGGCGCCGAAGATCTTGTACGGCCGGTCCTCGACCAGGCCGAGCTTGATCAGTTCCTGCAGGCCCTTGTCGATCTTGGTGAGCTGGGAGCCCGAGGCGATCGGGATCACGATCTGCTCCGGCAGGCGCCAGCCCAGCTGCTCGCAGATCTCGTACGCCAGGGTCTTGGAGCCCTCGCCGTAGTACGGCCGCAGGTTGACGTTGACGAACCCCCAGCCCTCGCCGGCCGGGTCGCCGATCAGCTCCGAGCAGAAGCGGTTCACGTCGTCGTAGTTGCCCTCGATGCCGACCAGCTCGCCGCCGTACACCCCGGCCATGACGACCTTGCCCTGCTCCAGGTCGTGCGGGATGAACACGCAGGACTTGAAACCGGCCCGGGCCGCCGCCGCGCCCACCGCGCCGGCCAGGTTGCCGGTCGAGGAGCAGGAGAGGGTGGTGAAGCCGAACGCGCGGGCCGCCTCGATGGCGCAGGCCACCACGCGGTCCTTGAAGGAGTGGGTCGGGTTGCCCGAGTCGTCCTTGACGTGCAGCTGGGCGGTGAAGCCCAGCTCGCGGCCCAGGTTGTCGGCCTTCACCAGCGGGGTCCAGCCCGGGTTCAGGTTGGGCTTGGAGGCGACGTCGGCGGGGACGGGCAGCAGCGGCGCGTAGCGCCAGATCGACGCCGGGCCGGCCTCGATCCGCTTGCGCAGCTCGTCCGCGCCGGCCGAGCCGAAGTCGTACGCGATCTCCAGCGGGCCGAAGCACTCCAGGCACGCGAAGCTCGGGCCGAGCGGGAAGCGGGTGCCGCACTCGCGACAGGAGAGTGCGGTGGCGGGGCCGAGGTCGACGGAATCGGTCACGTCTGCGGCGCCGGGGGCGGTGTTCGCGGTGATAGCCATGATGGCGGAGGCCTCTCTCCTCATCTTCCCCATGACGCGGGCGCGCCACAGGACGGAATTGGCACCTGTCCCGCCAGGGCCGCCGAAGCCGCCGTGCGAGAAGGTTGCCGGGACGTCGACGGGCCGTTCCCTCAGTCCCTCTGGATGAGCTCTGTGAAGTTGTGGTCCTGCTCAGCGGGCGACCCCGGCGTGCGAAGGTCTAAGCGCTGTACGAAGACTGTATCCGAAGGCGTCAACCGCCAAGCGGTCCGTCCGCCACGCGAGATGCCCGAGCGAGCGGACCGCCCCACCCGACCCGCGCCGCCGAGGCGCCCCAGCAAGGAGTGTGCCGTGCCTGCCGAGCTGCCCCCCGCGCTTCTCCCGGAGGTGGCGTCCTGGCTGCGCCGCCGGTCCTGGAGCGCGGCCGACCGACCGGTGCACAGCCTGCTCGCCGCCAAGGAGGCGGCCGGCCGGGCCGGGACGATCAGCGTGGTGCTGCCCGCCCTGGACGAGGAGTCGACCGTCGGGGCCATCGTCTCGGTGATCCGCCGGGAGCTGATGGAGCGTCTGCCGCTGGTCGACGAACTGGTGGTGGTCGACTCCGGCTCCGCGGACCGCACCGCCGAGGCGGCCGCCGAGGCCGGCGCCCGGGTCGTGCACCGGGACGCGATACTGCCCCGGCTGCCGGCCGAGCCCGGCAAGGGCGAGGTGCTCTGGCGCTCGCTGCTGGCCACCTCCGGCGAGATCGTCTGCTTCGTGGACGCCGATCTGCGCGAGTTCGACCCGGCCTTCGTCTCGGGCATCGTCGGCCCGCTGCTGACCGACCCTGGCATCCAGCTGGTCAAGGCGATGTACGACCGGCCGTACGAGCTGCCGGGAGCCGGCGAGGGCGGGGACGCCACCATCGACCCGGTCGGCGGCGGCCGGGTCACCGAACTGGTCGCCCGCCCGCTGCTCAACCTGCACTGGCCGGAACTCGCCGGTTTCGTCCAGCCGCTGGGCGGCGAGTACGCGGCCCGCCGCTCGTTGCTGGAGCGGCTGCCGTTCCCCACCGGCTACGGCGTGGAGCTCGGGCTGCTGGTGGACGCCCTGGAGGCGGCCGGCCTGGACGCGCTCGCCCAGGTGGACGTGGGCGTGCGCCACCACCGCCACCAGGACAGCCAGGCGCTCGGCCGGATGGCCGCGACCATCTACCGCACCGCCCTGGAACGGCTGGACCGCACCCACCGGCTCAAGGCCTCCGCCGACCTGGTGCACCCGCTGCTGACCCAGTTCACCCGCACCGGCACGGGCTTCACCGCGCACAGCCACCCGGTCGGCGCGCTGGAGCGCCCGCCGATGCACACCGTCCCGGAGTATGTGAGCCGTCACAGCGGGTACTAGGAAGTTTGGCGGTGCCGGACCACGGCAAGGTTCCCATCATGGGCGATCTCACGACGGCACGTTCGAGTCCGACCGGCAGCGCCCCCGTCCTGGTGGCCTCCAACCGTGGTCCGGTGTCCTTCAACCGCCAGGAGGACGGCACCCTGGCCCTGCGCCGGGGCGGCGGCGGCCTGGTCTCCGGGCTCTCCGCCATCGACGACCCCTCGGCGGTCTGGGTCTGCGCGGCGCTCGGCGAGGCCGACCGGGAGGCGGCCCGGCAGGCCCCCGACGGCCGGCTGGACCGCGCCGGGCACGAGGTCGGCGGGCAGGCCGTCCGGATGCTGGACATCGACCCGGAGACCTTCGCCCGGGCCTACAACGGGGTCGCCAACTCCACCCTGTGGTTCGTCCACCACCTGCTGTACGCCACCCCGACCGAGCCCGCCTTCGACGCGGGCTTCCGCACCGAGTGGCAGGCCTACGAGGCCTACAACGCCGCCTTCGCCGACGCGCTCGCCGCCGAGGCCGCCCCGGACGCCGCCGTGCTGGTGCAGGACTACCACCTGTCGCTGGTGCCCGCGCTGCTCCGGGCCCGCCGTCCGGACCTGCGGATCGGCCACTTCTCGCACACCCCCTGGGCCCCGCCGGACTACTACCGGATGCTGCCGGACGACGTCGCCGAGGCGGTGCTGACCGGCATCCTGGGCGCCGACCGGGCCGGCTTCCTGACCCGCCGCTGGGCGCTCGCCTTCGCGGACTGCTGCGCGGACGTGCTCGGCGCCGAGGTCGACCGCGAGGCGCTCACCGTCACGCACGCGGGCCGCACCACGGCGCTGGGCGTGCACGCGCTGGGCGCCGACGCCGACTTCCTGCGGGAGCGCTCGCACCGGGCCGACGTCGAGGAGCGGCTGGCCGCCCTGCGGGCGGCCGTGGGCGGGCGCCGCACGATCGTCCGGGTGGACCGCACCGAGCTGAGCAAGAACATCGTCCGCGGGCTGCTGGCCTACCGGCACCTGCTGCGCACCCGCCCCGAGTGGCTGGACCGGGTCGTCCACGTCGCCTTCGCCTACCCCTCGCGGACCGACCTGGCCGAGTACCGCGCGTACACGGCCTCGGTGGAGCGGATCGCCGGCGAGATCAACGAGGAGTTCGGCACCGAGGACTGGCAGCCGCTGATCCTGCACGTCAACGACGACTTCCCGCGGTCCCTGGCGGCCTACCGGCTGGCCGACGTGGCGCTGGTCAACCCGATCCGGGACGGCATGAACCTGGTCGCCAAGGAGGTGCCGGTGGTGTCCGACGCGGGCTGCGCTCTGGTGCTCTCCCGGGAGGCCGGCGCCTTCGCCGAACTCGGCGAGGACGCCGTCACCGTCAACCCGTACGACGTGATCGCCACCGCCGAGGCCCTGCACAGCGCCCTCACCATGCCCACCGCCGAGCGCACCGAGCGCACCAAGCGGCTGGCCGCGGCGGCCACCGCGCTGCCGCCGCAGCAGTGGTTCCTCGACCAGCTCACCGCGCTGGGCTGACCTCCGGGCCGTCCGTCAGCCGCCGCACCAGCGCCTCCACCAGCCCCACCACGCCGGCCGGGCCGGGGACCACCAGGTCCGCCCGGTCGGCGAGGTCGCGCACGGGGGCGTCGCCCACCGCCCCGCTGCAGACCAGCAGCCCCGGCACGCCCTCGGTACGGCCCTTCTCCACCGCCGCGAAGGCCGCCAGGTCACCCAGGTCGTCCCCCGCGTACAGGACGCCGCGGGCGGCCCGCTCCCGCAGGAAGCCGCCGAGCGCCGCGCCCTTGTCGACGCCCGGCGGGCGCAGCTCCAGGACGAGGCGCCCGGGCTCCACCATCAGCCCGTGCTCGGCGGCCAGCGCGGCCATCGGCTCCCGGAGCAGCTCCAGGACCTCCTCCGGGGCGTCCGCCCGGCGGGTGTGCACGGCCAGCGCCCGGCCCTTGTCCTCCACCCAGGTGCCGGCGCCGGCACCCAGCTCCGCCAGCCGGCCCGGCAGCAGCGCGCGGACCTCCGCCACGCCCGGGTGCGGCGCGGGCGCCCGCACCTCGCCGCTGGCGGCCTCCCAGCGCTCCACGCCGTACTGGCCGAGCACGACCAGCCCGGGCACCCGCGCGAGGCCGCCGTACTCCACCGCCAGCGCGGCCGGCCGGCCGGTCACGACCACCACCGAGCCCACCAGCGGCGCCAGGGCGGCCAGGGCGGCGGCGGCGCGGGGGTGGGCCCGGGCCGCGGCCGGGTCGGGGACGATCGGCGCCAGCGTCCCGTCGAAGTCGAAGGCCGCGACGGCCCCGCCGGGGTCGGCGAGCAGCGCCGCCAGCCCTTCGCGTCCAGCAGCGGTAACCGGCTCCGGCAACTCGGTGATGGCCATGCTCCGACCCTACCCAGGGCCCCGCGCGGCACACCGCGCAGCGCGCGGGCGCTCCCCCGGCGGGCCGCCGGGGGCGGTCGGCGGCGGGCCGCACGCCTGCGTCAGCGGGCCTCGCGCTTGCGTTCGCGGATCCGGCGCAGCCGGTTGACCAGCAGCGGGTCCCGGGCGAGCGCCTCCGGACGGTCGAGCAGGGCGTTCAGCAGCTGGTAGTAGCGGGTGCTCGACAGGCCCAGCTCCTCGCGGATCGCCCGTTCCTTGGCGCCGGCCGTCCGCCAGGGGCGGGCCTCCAGTGCCAGGACGGCCAGGTCGCGCGCTCCGAGTTCGGCCACCGCCGCCACCTCCGCATCCGTCCGGCCGGGCCCGCGCCGGGCCCTACGAGGTGTCATTCTCCCCCGGCGGTCCGACACACTGTGGCGCCCCCGCCGGCGGGGGCGGCCGGGTTAGCGTCGGGGCATGACCGACAGCTTCGCCGTGCACATCCCGAGCGCCGAGCTCGAACCCGACCCGCTCGACCCCGCCCAGATCGTCTCCGGCACCCCCGAGGTGTCCGGGAAGGTGCTCTGGGAGTCCGAGGAAGGCCGCCAGCTGCGCGGGATCTGGCAGATCACCCCGGGGGTGGTCACCGACACCGAGGCCGACGAGCTCTTCGTGGTGCTCAGCGGCCGGGCCACGATCGCCTTCGAGGGCGGCCCGACGCTGGAGGTGGGCCCGGGCGACGCCGCGGTGCTGCACGCCGGCGACCGGACCACCTGGACGGTGCACGAGACGCTCCGCAAGGCGTACGCCCTGACCCTGGCCCGACCCCTGGCCTGACCCCCTGGCCTGCTCTCGTCCCGAGCACGGCCCGACCTCGTCCCGCCCCTGGGCCGGCCCGCCGCCCGGCCGGCCCAGGCCGGATCAGGGGCCCGGCCGTCAGCGGACCCGCTTGGCCTCCGCGACCGCCGCCTCCTGCAGCCCGCCCAGCACCTGCTTGGCATCGCCGGTGACCGCGTGCCCGATCTCCTTCTTGATCTTGCTGCTGACCTGCTCCCAGGCGGGGTCGCCGAGCGGGTAGAAGCTGGCGTTCGGCAGCACCGCGAGGAACTGCTTGAGGTCCTCGTGCTTCCCGTTGCTGCTCATCTCCGCCAGCGTGTCCTGGGTGACCGGCAGCAGGTTGTACTTCTCGTCGAACGCGAGCGTGTTCTCCTTCGAGTACACGAAGTTGAGGAGCTGCTTGATCTCCAGCTTGTGCCCGTTCGCCTTGAAGGCCATCATCCAGTCGGCCACCCCGAGGGTGCCCGTCTTCCCCACGCCGTCCTTGCGCGGGATGGCCGCCGTGCCGAAGTCGACCTTGGCGGCGGTGGCCTTGCCCAGCAGCGAGGGGTGGCCGTTCAGCATCGCCACCTTGCCGGTCGCGAAGTCGTTGAAGGCGGTCTTGCGGTCGACCGTGCCCGGGTCCGGGTAGGTCAAGTGGGAGTCGACCAGGTTGGAGCGCAGCCAGCTGAAGGTGGCCAGGTTCTGCGGACTGTCGATGCTGTAGTTGCCGACGTCGTCGGAGAGGGCGCCACCGCCGCTCATCGCCCACATCATCGATTCGCCCTGGGCCTCCTCGGGCCCGAGCGGCAGCGCGTACGGGGTCACCCCCGGCACCTTCGCCTTGATCTTGTCGGCGTCCGCCTTGAGCTCGGACCAGGTGGCCGGCGGCGCGGTGATGCCCGCCTTCTGGAAGATCGCCTTGTTGTAGAAGAACACCCGCGAGGAGGAGACGAAGGGGATGCCGTACTGGGTGCCGAGCACCTGCCCGGCATGGGCGAAGCCCTCGCTGATGTTGGCCTGGGTCTCCATCGAGAGCACGTCGGCGGCGGGGTAGAGCCGCTTGGCGGCGACCTGGTCGGCGAAGCCGCCGGTCTGCACGAGGTCGGGCGAGGAGCCGCTCTTGATCAGCTCGGCGACCCGCTTGTCGATGTCGTTCCAGCTGACCACCTCGACCTTGACCTTGATCTTGGGGTTGGCCGCCTCGAAGCGCCGGGCCAGGTCCTCCCAGTACGGCCTGGAGCTGGTCGCCTCGTCGTCGCCGTAGTCGGCGGCCACCAGCTTCAGTGTCACGTCGGAGCCCGAGGCCCCGCCGCAGCCGGTCAGCAGCAGCGCGCCGACGACCGCCGAACCGATCAGCCGGAAGGACCCGTGGGCACGCCTGTTCACCGCGATGTACCGCCTTCTTCGGGGGAGATTGGCGGTAACACTCCCAAAGCGGACTCCCAGAGGTCCAGACCTCACGGAGGTAGTTATCGAAGTGCCGGATCACGTTGCAGCACGCGCAATGGCAATCAGGTGATTCGGGACAGAACACCCGTCCGTCCGTTCGGGGTTCGGACGGTCGTCGCACCGGGGTTCAGGCCGTGATCACCTGCACGCCGGCCTCGGTGAAGGCCGCGGCCAGCTCCTCGTCCACCTCCGCGTCGGTGACCAGGGCGGAGATCCGGTCCAGCCCGCAGATCCGGGCGAAGACCCGGCGGCCGAGCTTGGAGGAGTCGGCGACCACGACCACCCGGCGGGCCCGCTCGGCCAGCAGCCGGTTGACGCTCGCCTCACCCTCGTGATGGGCCGTCGCACCGTGCACCACGTCGACCGCGTCGACGCCCAACACCGTGACGTCGAGGGTCAGTTCGTCGAGGACGGCGTTCGCCAGCGGGCCGATCAGCTCGTAGGACTGCGGCCGGGCCACCCCGCCGGTGACGACGATCTTCACCTGCGGACGGACCGTCAACTCGTTGGCGATGTTGAGCGCGTTGGTGACGATGGTCAGCAGCCGGCCCGGCGCGCCCTCCGCGCGCTCGACCAGCTCGGGGCGCACCGCCAGGGCGCGCGCCACCTCGGTGGTGGTGGTCCCGCCGTTCAGGCCGACCACCTCGCCGGGGGCGATCAGGGCGGCGGCGGCCGCGCCGATCCGCTGCTTGGCGCCGGCGTGCCGGGCGGTCTTGTAGCGCAGCGGCAGGTCGTAGGAGACGTTGTGCGCCACGGCGCCGCCCCGCGTCCGGGTGACCATCTGCTGGCGCGCCAGCTCGTCCAGGTCGCGGCGGATGGTGGCGGCCGAGACGTCCAAGGCCTGGGCGGCCTCCTCGACGTCCAGCCGGCCGTTCTCGGCCAGCAGCTCCAACAGTGAGTTCCACCGCTCGTACCTGGACACGCGCCGCTGCCCCTCCTCCGTCCCCGCCGCGCGCGATCACGCGGGCGGGGCCAGCCTCGCACATTCCGGCGCCCTGGGGGCCTGCCCTGCCGCACGGACCGCCCGACTGCCGCGGGGAACCGGCGGGGCACGGGGGGCTCGACGGTGCTCACGGGGGTACACAGAGGTTCGCGGGGGCACGGCCGGCAGCCGTGCAACTCACCACAAATCACCCGAGCTGCCCGCAGAGCGACAAATCTCACTGGTCCAGGGGCTGACCAATAGCCCAACTGGACTAGACCTCTCCGACCTGACCAAGGAAACTGTCCACCGTGAAGCACGTCATCGCACTCGATGTAGGCGGCACCGGCATGAAGGCCGCGCTGCTCGCCCAGGACGGCTCCGTGCTGTTCGAAGCACGCCGACCGACCGGGCGGGAGCACGGCACGGACGCCGTGGTCACCGCCATCCTCGACTTCGCCGCCGACCTGGCGGACGAGGGGCGCGGCCGATTCGGCAGCGACCCCCTCGCCGCGGGCGTCGCCGTCCCGGGGACGCTCGACGAGAAGAACGGGATCGCGGTGTTCTCCGCCAACCTCGGTTGGCGCGACCTACCGCTGCGCAAGCTCCTCGGCGAGCGCCTGGCCGGGAAGGACGGCACCGCCATGCCGGTCGCCCTCGGCCACGACGTCCGCTCCGGCGGGCTCGCCGAGGGCCGGCTCGGCGCCGGCCGCGGCGTCGACCGCTTCCTGTTCATCGCGCTCGGCACCGGCATCGCCGGCGCCATCGGCATCGGCGGACGGATCGAGGCCGGCGCGCACGGCTACGGCGGCGAGATCGGCCACGTGGTGGTCCGCCCCGGCGGCCCCGCCTGCGGCTGCGGCGCCCGGGGGTGTCTGGAGACCCTCGCGTCGGCCTCCGCCGTCTCCCGGGCCTGGGCCGCGGCCAGCGGCGACCCGCAGGCCGACGCGGCGGCCTGCGCCGACGCCGTGGACGCCGGGGACGAGCGCGCCGTCCAGGTCTGGCAGCTCGCCGTCGACGCCCTCGCCGACGGCATCGTGCTGGCCCAGAGCCTGCTCGACCCGTCCACCGTGATCGTCGGCGGCGGACTGGCCGAGGCCGGCGACACGCTCTTCACCCCGCTCCGCGCGGCGGTGACCGAGCGGCTGACCTTCCAGATGCCCCCGGTGGTCGTACCGGCCATGCTCAAGGACACGGCGGCCTCACTGGGAGCCGGCCTCCTCGCCTGGGACCTGCTCTCGGTCACCCCGCACTCCCCCCGCGCGTGAGACCGCGCGTGGGAGGGGTCCCGGACCGGCCCGCGGCGCCCCCCGGCGGCGGGGCCCCGCGACCCGCACCCGGGCGGGTCACCGGCGGCGGCCGGACCACGGCGCTTCGCGCATCCGAACACAGGGATCTGAAGTCCCGACTAATGGAGGTGACCGCGTGACTGCCGCGCGGAATCAATCGGCGGCTCTGCCGCGGGGTGCCGCACTGGCCGGCGCCCGACTGGTCCTGCCAGGCGGCGTCGTCGAGGACGGCCGGCTCACCGTCGAGGGGACGACCCTGTCGTCCTTCGGCGGCGACCGGCAGCCGGGCGACCTGGACCTGACGGGCCACACCGTCGTCCCCGGCTTCGTCGACCTGCACGTGCACGGCGGCGGCGGCGGCTCCTACGCCTCCGGGATCGCCGAGGAGGCGCTCACCGCCGCCCGCACGCACCTGGCGCACGGCACCACCACCACCGTCGCGAGCACCGTCACCGGCGAGATCGACGAGGTCTGCCGCCAGGCCGCGGTGCTCTCCGAACTGGTGGAGGACGGCGTGCTCGCCGGCGTCCACTTCGAGGGCCCCTTCATCTCCCACAACCGGTGCGGCGCCCACCGCCCCGACCTGCTCCGCGACCCCGACCCGGCGCTGGTGCGCAAGCTGGTCGACGCCGCCCGCGGCCACGCCAAGATGGTCACCCTGGCACCGGAACTGCCCGGCGGACTCGACTCCGTCCGGATGCTGGCCGACCTCGGCGTGATCGCCGCCGTCGGCCACACCGACTCCGACTACGCCAAGACCCTCGAAGCCATCGAGGCCGGCGCCACCGTCGCCACCCACCTGTTCAACGCGATGCCCGGCATCCAGCACCGGGCGCCGGGCCCGATCGTCGCCCTCCTGGAGGACGAGCGGGTCACCGTCGAGCTCATCAACGACGGCATCCACCTGCACCCCTCGGTGCTGGACCTCGCCTACGGCACCGCCGGCGCCTCCCGGGTCGCGCTGATCACCGACGCCATGGGCGCGGCCGGCATGGGCGACGGCCTCTACCCGCTCGGCCCGCTGCAGGTCCGCGTCGAGGACGGCGTCGCCCGGCTGGTCGAGGGCGGCTCCATCGCCGGCTCCACCCTCACCCTGGACGTCGCCTTCCGCCGCTCGGTCACCCTCAACGGCCTCAGCCTGAACCAGGCCGTCGAGTCGCTCTGCACGGTGCCCGCCCGCCTGCTCGGCCTCGCCGACTCGATCGGCTCGCTGGAGACCGGCAAGAGCGCCGACCTCGTCGTGCTGGACTCCGAGAGCTACGAGCTGGTCGCGGTGATGCGCCGCGGCGCGTGGGTCTCCGGTGCCGACCGCTTCACCGCGGTCGGCACCGGCTGAGCACGGCTCAGCCGCTCGGGGAGACCGTGATCTGGTCGACCAGGACAGTGCCCCCGGCCGGGGCGGACACCGTGATCGTGTTCGGCCCGGCCGTCAGCTGCGGCAGGATGTACGTGCTGTACCAGGACTGCGTCGCGTCGTTGCCCGGCGCGTAGTTCTTGAAGTCCAGCCCGCCGTCGCGGTCCTTGCCGTTGACGTTCACCGTCCCCTTGAGGTCGGCGCCGGCGTTGTTGAAGCGCACCAGGAACTTGTAGGTGCCCGCCGTCGGCACCTCGCCCTTCCAGGTCACCGAGGAGCCCGGCTGCAGCGTCAGGTAGCCGCCGTCCGCGGACTTCGCGCCCTTCACGGCGCTGGCCAGCGGGGCGTTCTGGCCCTGGAGCTGCGAGGCGTCCGTGGTGGTCGGCCCGGCCACGGTCGCGGCGGCGGTCGGCGAGGCGCTCGCCGAGCCGGAGGAGGTGGCGGTCGGGGACTCCGGGGCGCTGGTCTGCCCGCCCTTCGCCTTGGTGTCGCCGGGGTCGCCCGAGGACAGCGCGATGCCGGCGCCGATCGCGATCGCCGCCACGACGGCCACCGCGCCGATCACCGCGCCCTTGCTGCGCCCGCCGCTCGGCCGCTCCTCGCCCGGCTGCGGACGGGAGCGCTCGGCGTACCGGTTCTGCTGGGTCGGGAGCTCGCCGTGCGACGGCCGGCCGCCCTGGTACCGGTCCTGCGGGCCGGGCTCGGGCTGCTGGCGGGACTGCGGCTGCGGCCGGTACCCGGGCTGGCCGTACTGGGTGCGGCCGACCTCGACCGGCCGGTTGTACGAGGTGCGCGGGACACCCGGCTGCTGGCCCTGGCCCTGCTGGGCGGGGGCTCCCTCGGCCGGCCGGTAGAGGTAGCCGAACGGGTCGTCCTCCTGCGGGGCAGCGCTGTCGGTGCCCTCGGGCACTCCGTTGTTGCCGGCGCTCGTCACGGTGGTCAACTCCCCATCGCAGTGCCCCGCACGGCAGGCACGCCGTACGCGCAAAGTTGGACGCTCGTACCCGGGAACCCTACCTGCCCCGCGTGACCCGGGGAAAAGGCCCGTTCGGGCGGGCGGCGGCCGCCGCCCCGGCCGCCCCCTCCCGGGGCGTCCGCCCCGGGCTCAGCCCGCCCTGCGGTGCGAGCGCTCACCGCGGGCCCCCCGGACGGCTCCGCCGCGGGCCCGCTTCTCGTCGTACATCCGCTCGTCGGCGGTGTGCAGCACCTCTTCGATGCTCATCCCGCAGCCCGCCCAGCCGATCCCGAGGCTGACCCCGACCCGCATCGCCCGGCCGTCGATCCGCATCGGCGGGATGATCGCCGTGCGGAGCCGGTTGGAGAGGTCCTTGGCCTCCTCCCGCCCGATGCCGTCGGCGAGCACCACGAACTCGTCGCCGCCCAGCCGGGCCACCGTGTCACCCTCCCGGACGACCTGCTGCAGCCGGCGGGCCACCTCGACCAGCACCGCGTCGCCCGCGTTGTGGCCGAACCGGTCGTTGATCGACTTGAAGCCGTCCAGGTCGCAGAAGAGCACCGCGAGGCCCTTGTCCCCCGCCGCCGCGGCGCCGGGCCGCAGCGCCCCGCTCCACAGGTCGCCCGAGGAGCCCTGGTCGGCCGGCACCACCGCGTGCGCGTGGTCCGGCGCCACGCCGCGGCCGCCGGCCCGGCCGGCCGCGTGCTCCCCGTGGCCGTGGTGCCCCTGGCTCTCGGGCAGCCCGTAGCCGTGGGCCGGCGCGGGGCCGGCCCCGAGGCCCTCCAGGCCGTCGAAGGCGGAGTGCGCGCTGTACGAGGCGGCGCCCGCCACCGCGGCGTACCCCGGCTCGATCGCGCCCGCGCCGCTGTAGGCCACCGCCCCGTGCGGGGGCGCGCCCACCGGCGCCTGGGGCTGGGCGCACAGCCGCCGGCCGAGCCGGGCCTTCAGCTCCGCGCCGTTGGGCAGGCCGGTCAGCGCGTCGTGGCTGGCCCGGTGGGCCAGCTGGAACTCGTGCCGCTTGCGCTCCTCGATGTCCTCGACGTGGGTCAGCAGGAAGCTCGGCCCCTCGGCCGCGTCGGCGACCACCGAGTTGCGCAGGCAGACCCACTGGTAGCCGCCGTCCCGCCGGGACAGCCGCAGCTCGGCGCGGCCGCTCTCGGCGCTGGTGCGCTCCAGCAGGCCGCGGTCCTCGGGATGCACCAGGTCGGCGAAGCTCTGCTGGCGCAGCACCGCGCGCGGGCGGCCGAGCAGGCGGCAGAGCGCGTCGTTGACCCGGGTCAGCTGGCCCCGGCCGGCGCCGTGCAGCTCGGTGATGGCCATGCCGCTGGGCGCGTACTCGAAGGCCTGCCGGAAGCTCTCCTCGCTGGCTCTCAGCGCCTGCTGCTCCTTCTCCAGCCGGGCCAGGGCGCGCTGCATCTCGGCCCGCAGGCGGGCGTTGCCGATCGCGATGGAGGCCTGCAGGGAGAACATCTCCAGGGCCTCGCGGGTCCAGGCGCCGGGCCGCTTGCCGCTGCGCGGCCGGTCGACCGACAGCACGCCGAGGAGGTCGCCGCCGGCGCTGTACATCGGGGCGAGCAGGCCGTCACTGGGGTGCCAGTCGTTGGTGTAGACGGGCAGCGGGCCGTCGCCGGTCCAGCGCGGGATGTCGCTGCCGACCGCCCAGCCCCGGTCGTGCGGCAGGAAGCGCAGGGTGCCCCAGTGGTCGCTGACGCCGAGCAGGCGGTCCCAGGACTCCCGGGAGCCGACCTGGCCGAGCAGCACGGCCGGACCGCCCAGGGCGCTCTCCTCCAGCTCCCAGACGGCCGCCACCACCAGATCGCCGTCGGGTCGCACCAGGCTCACCGCGGCCGCGTCGAAGCCGAGCCCGTGCACCGCGCCCTCGACCACGGCCTGCAAGGTGCCCGCCAGGCTGCGGGCAGCATTGAGGTCCGCCACGACCCGGTGCAAGGTGCGGAGGGTCGCCAGGCGGACGTACGGCTCCGACTCGGCTTCCATGCGGGGGCTCCCCGGCTGCTTCGGATAGTTCTTGATTGGTTATCGTCCGATTGCCAGAAGAACTGAATCACAGGGAGCACAACGATCGGCACTCTCGGTCAGCAATAGGCGCCCACTTGTGACCCAAATCACACGATAGTTATGCACCCTTATTCAGTTCATCCGTCCAATAACCGGACATATCGCCACATCGCGACCTTTCGCGACCTTTCAGATGGTCGGTCACCCGGCCCGGCCCCTGAAGCCTCCCGGCGGCCGGCAGGCCCTCCCGTTCACCCCTGGGGGTGAACGAACCCCCTCGGCCGGCCCGATCCGCCGCCTCCCGGGCCGGCCCGGACCGATGGTCCTACGACCAGGGCCCGATGCCGCTCCGGCCGGCCGGCGGCTACCGTGCGGTACGTGTACTCGTCCCCGCAGCCCGCCGCTGCCCCCCTCGCGACGCCCGACGAGTTCCGGGCCGCCCTGTCCCAGCTCGCCGCCGGCGTGACGCTGGTGACCGTCCACGACCCCGAGGAAGGGGCCAACGGCGAGGACGTCGGCATGACCGCGACGTCGTTCCTCTCCGTGTCCCTGGAGCCGCCGCTCGTGCTGATCTCGGTCCGCGAGGACTCCCGGATGGACGAGGTGCTCTCCCGGGTCGACACCTGGGCCGTCTCGCTGCTCGGCGAGGAGCACAAGGCCCTCGGCTCGCGCTTCGCCATGAAGGGCCGGCTCAGCGACCGGCTGCTGTTCGCGGACACCCCGCACCGGCGCGGCCCGCTCAGCGGCGCGCCGCTGATCGACCGGGCGCTGGCCACCGTCGAGTGCCGCACCGAGCAGCGGATAGCCGCCGGCGACCACACCCTGCTGCTCGGCCGGGTCCTGGAGGCACGCGTGCCCGACCCCGGCGGCAACCCGCTGCTGTACTTCCGGGGCGGCTACCGCCGGCTCGGCTGAGCCCGCGCGGCGACGGCGCCGTACGGGGCGTCCCGGCCTCGCGCCGGGGCCGTGGGGCCGGGCCGGGCCGGGGCGTCGAGCGTCGCGGCCTAGTCGCCGCGCTGCAGCCGCCGTCCCTGCTTCAGCTCGGAGCGGTGCCGCTTGTTGAACAGCCGCCGCTCGACCATGCCCTTGCTGGGCCTGGTCGCCCGCCGGGTCTTCGGCGGCGGGGCGGTGGCCTCGCCCAGCAGCGAGGCCAGCCGGGCGGCCGCGACCTCCCGGTTGCGCCACTGCGAGCGGTGCTCGGAGGCCTTCACCACCAGCACCCGGCCGTCCACCAGCCGGTTCGCGAGCCGCTCCAGGGCGCGCTGCTTCCACACCTCGGGCAGGGCCGCCGAGGCCGCCAGGTCGTAGCGCAGCTCGACCTGGGTGTCCGAGGTGTTGACGTGCTGTCCGCCGGGACCGGAGGAACGGGAGAAGCGCCAGACGAGCTCGGCGTCGGGGACGACCACCGATCCCCGTACGCGGATGGGCTCAGGCATGGCCCCATCATCCCGCGCCCGGCGGCCCGGGGTCACCCGGTTATCCGGCCGGCCCGGGACGGCCCCGCCCGGCCCCGGACGCCCCCGGGCCCGGGCCGGCGCCCGACGGTTATCCACAGCCGTCCGCAGCCCCGACAATGGCGTACGTGATCGAGCTCGGCTACTCCCTGTCCAACCGCTTCCCCGACCCCCCGCAGACGGACTACCGCAACGCCTCCGTGCGCACCCTGCGGTACGACCTGTTCTGCGGCGACGTCTTCCTCGACGCCGACGACGGGGAGTTGTCCACAGCCTGGGGATGGGTGCCGGTGCTCGACTTCGCCTGGGCGCTCTGCGACATCGCCGAGGAGCTGGACCGCGACCCCGACGGCAACCGGGCCGCCCGGGTGCAGACCGCCGACCTGGACTTCACCCAGAACACCGAGCTGCTCCGGTTCGCCCGCCGCTTCAACTGGGTGGAGGTCGGCGCGACCTGGCTGCCCGACGAACCGCCGGTGGTGGTGCGGCACTCCGAGCTCCGGCGCGAGGCCAGGGATTTCCTGCAGGACACCCTCGCCGACCTCTTCGACATGCACCCCGAACTGGCCGACAATCCGAACATCTGGACCGTCCAGGGGCGCTTCCCACGGATCTGAGGAGATCGGCCCGGACACGAAGGAAATCACCCGGACCAACCGGGCCCGGGCGGCCCGACCGGCATCGGACACCGGTGATTGATCTGCCCATTGCTCAAACTTCATTCGACCAAAAGAATTTAGAAGCCCGGCTGCGGAACCAAGCCCCGCTACTCTCGCGTTATCTCCGGCAAAGCAACGAAGGGACAGCAATCACCATGCCAGTGAGCCTCTCCAAGGGTGGCAACGTCTCGCTGACCAAGGAGGCCCCCGGCCTGTCCGCGGTCACCGTCGGCCTCGGCTGGGACGTCCGGACCACGACCGGCGCGGAATTCGACCTCGACGCCAGCGCGATCGTGCTGAACGCGGACGGCAAGGTCCTGTCCAACAGCCACTTCGTGTTCTTCAACAACACCAGCACCCCGGACAGCACCGTGGTGCACACCGGTGACAACCGCACCGGCGAGGGCGCCGGCGACGACGAGGCGATCAACGTCAACCTCGCCGGCCTGCCCGCCGAGGCCGCGAAGATCACCTTCCCGGTCTCGATCTACGACGCGGTGGCCCGCTCGCAGAGCTTCGGCCAGGTCCGCAACGCCTACATCCGCGTGCTCAACGCGGCCGGCGGCGCCGAGATCGCCCGCTACGACCTCTCCGAGGACGCGGCCACCGAGACCGCCATGATCTTCGGCGAGCTCTACCGCAACGGCGCCGAGTGGAAGTTCCGCGCCGTCGGCCAGGGCTACGCCTCCGGCCTGGCCGGGATCGCCCAGGACTTCGGCGTCCAGCTCTGACCGAGCCCGGACCACGACGCCGGAGGCCCGGCCCCCGAGGGGGCCGGGCCTCCGGCGTCTTCGCGTCCCGCGCTCAGCGACTGGCGCGCAGCTCGGGCAGCTCGATGTACTCCGTCTCGTCCTCGGCCGACAGGTCGACCACCCCGGGCCCGGCCGTCCCCGGGACCGGCTCCGGGCCGGCCGCCGCCCCGGCGGTCGCGGCGGCGTCGACGGCCGTCCCGTCGGCCGGGCCGTCGCCGGCCGCCGGCCGGGTACCGAAGCCGGCGCCCGCGGCGATCGCCTCGTCGCCCAGCACGTCCGCCAGGTCGGTCCGGTCGCCCAGTTCCGAGACGCTGCCCACGGCCGGTGCCGGGGCGGCCGCGCGGACGGCGGCGCCGCCGCGGCCGAAGAAGCTGAAGTTCTGGCCCCGGCCGGCCCCGGCCTGCGGGGTGCGCGGCCGCTGGCGCTCGGCGCGGACGACCGCGGTGGCCGGGGCACCGCCCAACTGCTCCACGGTGGCGGTGAGCACCGGACGGACCGGCGCCGCGCCGACCGCCCGGGCGCCCGTGGCGGGCCGCTCGGCGGCCGCTGCGGCCGGGGCCTCCACCGGGCCCCGCTCGGGCTGCACGGCGGGCACAGCGGCCCCGGGGACGGGCTGCGCGGGCACCACCGGCGCGGGCGCCGGGGCCGCGGCGGCCGCCGCGGCGGCGACCGTGCGGGCCAGCGAGGGGGCGGGCACCGCCGGCGTGGGCGCGGGCGCGGCAGGCAGGCTGCGCGCCCGCAGGACGGGCCGGGCCCGCTCCGCGCGCTCGCGCTGGGCCTCCGCGGCCGCCGCCCGGCGCTCCAGGTGCCGCAGGACGGACGCCGCGCGGACGTAGGCGGCCGGGCTGGCCGGGTACTTGGGGCGAGCCGCGGCGAGCGCCCGCTGGGTCGCCTCGGCCTCCTTGAGGGCCTGCTCGGCGACGGCCACGGCGCGCTCGCGCAGCAGCCGGGCGATCTCGGTCTCGGCCTTCGCCAGCCGGGACTTCTCCGCCGTCAGCCGGCGCCCGAAGCGGGTGGCCCGCTCCTCGGCGACCTCGGCCGCGTACTCGGTCTCGGCGAGTTGTTCCTCGAACCGCTCCTCCGCCCGCAGTCTTTGGGCGGCGGCCACGTCGGCGGCGGCCCGGGCCGCGCGGTCGCGCTGGCGCAGCAGGAGCGCGATCCCCAGTGCGGCCAGCACGGCCGCCACGCCCACCGACCTGACCAGGAGCGGGTCCTGACTGAATACCAGTGCGGTCACGGCGGCCACGACGAGAACGGCGGCGGCGGTGGGGGGAACGGCCCGGCCGAGGACGGAGGAATGACGATGACGTCCGCGAGACATGCCAAGAAACTAGCGTGCGAATTGGGGCCGTGTCAGCCCAGGGTGCCGTTAACGGTGGCACGGGCCTCTCCTGCGTCGCCGCCCGGGCCGCCCGGACAGCGGGCTGGACGGTGGGCGGGACGGCGGCGGAGCAGCGCGAAGGTGCGCCGGCGGGAGGGACCCGAGGACGGCGCGCGGGGCGCCCGTCAGCGTGGCTGGGCCGCCCGGGCGGTCGGGTCGTCGTGGTCCTCGGGCAGCTTGCAGATGTGCTGCAGCCAGAGCGCGGCCGCCATCACGGCCACCCCGGCGAGCACCGCGAAGCCGGCCGTGACGGCCTGGCCCCGGCGGGCGGCGACGTCCAGCTCGGTCAGCAGCTCGATGCCCATCCCGGCGTAGATCCCCGTCACCACGGCCGAGACCAGCGCGCTCGCCTGCCCCAGGACCAGGGCCCGGGCGGCGCCCAGCGGGTCGACGCCCTTGGCGCCGGGCTGCCGCTCGCGGGCCGCCTTCAGCCGGGAGCGCAGCGAGAGGGCGGTGGCCAGCAGCACCACCGCGACCGCCGCCAGGACGAGGGGCGCCGCCGCGGGCACGCCGGGCAGGGTGTCCAACGAGGCCCACAACCTGGCACCGGCCCAGGACAGCGCCGTCGTGACGGCGGTGATGGCGACCAGCAGACGGATGCGGAGCAGCTTCACGCGGACGAGGTCCTTCCCGGATGCCGGAGAGAGGGGCGGCCGCACCGGGGGGCGCGGCGGCGGCGCCAGGCCACCGTATCGGGCCCGGCCGTGCGGACACCTACTCGTACGGCCGGGAGCCCCCGCTAGTTCCTGCCGGGCCGAAGCCCGCCGTCCGGGCGCCCCCGGTCCGGCGCGGGGCGGGCGCCCGCCCGCCGCGGCCGGACGGCGGTGTCCTACTCGGGCAGCCGCAGGTTGATGTCGTCGCGCCGGCGGACGCCCTGGGCGTCCTCCCCGCCGAGGTCGTCCAGCAGGTCGGCGACCAGGCCGAGGCCCGGCAGCTCCGCCTTGGGGTCGGCGTCCAGCCACGGGGCGAGCACGAAGGCCCGCTCGTGCGAGCGCGGGTGCGGCAGCAGCAGCTCCGGGTCGTCGCTGGTGACGCCCTCGTAGGCGAGGATGTCGACGTCCAGGGTGCGCGGGCCCCAGCGGACGGTACGGACCCGGCCGAAGGCGTCCTCGACCGCGTTGCCCCGCTCCAGCAGGGAGTGCGGCGGCAGGGTGGTGCGCAGCACGACCACCGCGTTGTAGTAGTTGGGCTGCTCCTCGGGGCCGCCGAGGGCCTCCGTCTCGTAGACGGCGGAGACGGCCTTGATGCGCAGCCCGGGGGTGTCGGCGAGCGCGTCCACGGCCCCCTGGAGGGTCTCCAGCCGGTTGCCGAGGTTGCTGCCGAGGGCGATCACGGCGTAGCGCGGGTTGTGCAGGGTGGTGTCCGCCGAGTCGACCCTGCGCTCCAGGTCGAACGTGGTCGGCGAGGCGGTCGGGTCACTGGTGCTCATCGGATTCCCTCTGCGGCTGGGCGGCGGGACTAGGCGCGCAGGTCATGCGCGGCCCCGGTGGATGGTGACGGTGACGTCGTCGAACGGCACGGTGATCGGGGCGTCGGGCTTGTGCACCGTCACCTCGACCTCCTCGACCGGATCGTGCTTGAGGCACTGGTCGGCGATGCGCTGGGCGAGCGTCTCGATCAGGTCGACGGGCTCACCCGCGATGACCGCGGTGACCTCTTCGGCGATGACGCCGTAGTGGGCCGTGCGGGTGAGGTCGTCGCCGGACGCGGCCGGACGGGTGTCCAGGAACAGCACGAGGTCGACCACGAAGGTCTGGCCCTCGACGCGCTCACGCTCGAAGACGCCGTGGTGGCCCCGGGCACGCAGACCCCGCAGGGTGACGCGGTCCAGCAAACGAATCACTGCTCCCAGTCGGACGGGCCGCCCTGCCGGGGCAGGGCGAAGGCGGGCATCGTCGCCCGCCGGTCTTCGAATCTACCTGCGAGCACGGACAACGCCAGACCGTCCTACCCGGCACGGCACGGCGTCACGCACGCCACTGTGGCGATTGACGTGAACGTTCGGTGCCGGTCCGGGGATTCCCGGGGCACAACCGCGCGGCCCCCCGGGATCAGTCCTCGTCCTCGTCGTCGCCGCTGGTCAGCACGGGTGAACCGTGGTGGGACCAGAGCTTCCAGCCGTCGGCGGTGCGCCGGAAGAGGTTGGTGGAGACGACCTTGCCCCCGACCAGCGGGCCCAGCTCGCCCTCCTCCTCGGCCTCGCCGCCGGAGAGGATGTTCTCGGTGCAGGTGACAAGGGCCACATCGCCCTGCACCTCGGCCTCGACATCGGTCAGGAAGAACTGGATGTACTCGGTGTTCATCATGATCAGCATGTAGGACCGGGTGACCTGGGCCCGTCCGCGCAGGACCGGCCAGCCGGGGTGCACGCACACCACGCCGCCCTTGTCGTCGGCCTCCCCGGCCCCGAGCCAGGCCTGCTCGACCGCCTCCAGGTCGCCGGTCTCCAGCGCCTCGTACAGCGCCTGGTTCGCCGCCAGGACCGCGTCCCGGTCGGCCTCCGCCGCCTGCTGGTCCGGTGTTCCGCCGCTCAACCTGCCGTCACCTGCCACAGACCCTCCCATTCATGCCGGCCCTCACCCCTGCCGGGCCGCGCGCTGCCAGGCCGCGACCACCCGGACGGCGTCCGCCGTCCCGGCCACGTCGTGCACCCGCACCGCCCAGGCGCCGGCCCCGGCCGACAGTACCGACACCGCGGCGGTCGCGTCGTCGCGCTCCCGGGCCGGGCGCAGCTCCCCGGTTTCCGGGTTGGCCAGCAGCGTACCCAGGAACCGCTTGCGCGAAGCGGCCACCAGCACCGGCCTGCCCAGGGCGGTGAGCGCGTCCAGCCGGCCGAGCAGGGCCCAGTTGTGCTCGGTGGTCTTGGCGAAGCCGAGGCCCGGGTCCAGGATCAGCTGCCGCTCCTGGACACCGGCCGCCAGCAGGGCCTCCATCCGCCGGGTCAGCTCGGCGACGACGTCGGTGACCACGTCCCCGTAGACCGCGAGGCTCTCCATGTCGGCGGACTGACCGCGCCAGTGCATCACCACGAAGGGCGCGCCGGTGGCGGCGACCACCTCGGCCATCGCCGGGTCGGCGAGGCCGCCGGAGACGTCGTTGACCAGCCGGGCGCCGGCCGCGACCGCCTGTTCGGCCACGCTCGCCCGCATGGTGTCGATGCTGACGACCACACCCGCCTCGGCGAGCTCCCGGACCACCGGCAGGACCCGCTCCAGCTCCTCCTTCTCGGTCACCCGCCGGGCACCCGGCCGGGTGGACTCGCCGCCGACGTCGATCAGGTCCGCGCCCCTGGCGCGCAGCGCGAGCCCGTGGGCGATGGCGCGCGCCGGGTCGTGCCACAGGCCGCCGTCCGAGAAGGAGTCGGGGGTCACGTTGACCACGCCCATCACGGCGCAGCGGTCGAGGTCCGGGAGGCCGGCCGGCAGGGAGCGGTAGCGCGGGTTGTCCATGCCCCCATTATCGAGCCGGGCTCCTCCCGACCACCGGTCGGGAGGAGCCCGGGGGCTCGCGCGTGCCTGCTCGGGCCGCCCCGGTTCAGGCCGCCTCGGTGACCTCCGGGCGGGCCGGGGCGGGCATCAGGCCCTGGCGCTGGCGCTTGCGGCCGAACTTCGGCATGCCGAGGGTGATGAAGGCCTCGGCCTGCATCGCGGCGAAGCCGATCCGGGGCAGGTCCCTGGTCTGCGGGTAGACCAGGAAGCGCGGCTCCCAGGCGGGCTGGAACTTGGCGTTGAACTTGTACAGCGACTCGATCTGGAACCAGCGCGAGGAGAAGACCAGCAGTCCGCGCCAGGCACGGAGCACCGGGCCGGCCCCGATCCGCTCGCCGCGGGCCAGCGCGGAGCGGAACATCGCGAAGTTCAGCGAGACCCGGCGCACCCCCATGGCGGGGACGGCCTGCAGGGCGGCCACGATCAGCAGCTCGTTGAGCCCGGGGTCGGCGGCCCGGTCGCGGCGCATCAGCTCCAGCGAGATGCCGTCCGGCCCCCACGGGACGAAGTGCAGGACGGCCTTCAGGTCGTCCCCGGGTTCGGCCGGGAAGCCGTCCTCCTCGGGTGCCTTGTGGGCGGTGACGACCACGCAGTCCTCGTCGCCCGGGTCGCCGAAACGGCCGAGGGCCATCGAGAAACCGCGCTCGGTGTCGGTGCCGCGCCAGCGGGCGGCGGCCTCGGCGATCCGGAACTTCTCCTCCGGGTCGAGTTCGGAGACCCGGCGGACCTTGCAGGAGTACCCGTTGCGCTCGATCCGCTTCACCATCTGGCGGACGTTGCGCATGGCGCGCCCGGCGAGCGAGAAGGTGGTGGCGTCCACGATCGCCTCGTCGCCGAGCTCCAGGGCGTCCAGGCCCGCCTCGCGGGTCCAGACCTCGCCGCCGGTCTCGCTGCAGCCCATCACGGCCGGGACCCAGGCGTGCTCGCGGGCCTCCGCCATGAAGACCTTGATCGCACCGGGCCAGGCCTCGACGTCGCCGACCGGGTCGCCGGAGGCGAGCATCACGCCGGAGACCACCCGGTAGGAGATGGCGGCCTTGCCGGTCGGCGAGAAGAGCACGCTCTTGTCCCGGCGCAGGGCGAAGTAGCCGAGCGAGTCCCGCTCGCCGTGCCGGGCCAGCAGCGCCCGGACCTTCTCCTCGTCCTCGGCGGTCAGCTCCGGCTCGGGCTTCTCCGGGCGCAGCGCGAGGTACGTGGTGGTGCCGGCGGTCAGCAGTCCGAGCGCGCCGAGCAGGTAGGCGACCAGGTCGGAGATCCGGTCGGAGTTGTAGTCGATCGGCCCTTCGAACCCGAACAGCCCGTAGACCACGTGCTGGAGGCGGTCCAGCATGCTCGGGTCGTGGATCTCGGCCTTCCAGCGGACGCTGACAATCAGCAGGCCGAGGAGCACGCTGACGGTGCCCATCACGATCAGGTTGGCGACGGCCCGCCAGCGGGTGCGCGGGTCGGCCTTGGCGTAGAACTCGCCGCGGTGCACCAGCATCACCGCGAGCAGCACCAGCGAGACGACCGCGGGGCCGATCTGGTGCCAGCGCAGGATGTGCAGGCCGGCGCCGATCGGCAGCAGGACGCAGACGGCCCGCCAGGCGCGCTTCTTGCGCCGGCGCAGGGCGTGCGCGAGCAGCACCAGCAGCAGGCCGACCATCAGGGTGCCGACGGCGGCGAGGGTGGTCGTCCCGCCGGGCAGCTGGCCGGCGAAGGAGTGCATCCGGGTCCGGCGGAGCTTGGGGAACACCGCGCTCGCGACGTCGAGCAGGCCGATCAGCAGGCAGGCGTACCCGACCGCACCGGGCAGCCAGGCCCGCGGCACGGAGGCCGCTTGGGTACGAAGCGTCTGGAAGCCGCTGCGGCGGGGCGGCGGGGGCGACGGCGGCTCAACGGACACGGGAACGCTCATGGGTGCTCAGCGTAGAGGCTGCGGGGCGCTGTCCGATCCCCCGGGAGGGGGACTTGTGATGGACCTTCATGTCATTTCCTCAATCACACAATGCGCGCACCAAATCACGGAAAACGGGAGGTAAAGCCCGCATCCGCTCCCGCGCGTCGGTTGGGCCATGGGTGGGGACTGCCCCTGGCGCCGCGCGGCGCTCAGGGCTGCGCGCGCACGCGGTACGTACGGTGGGCGCCGCGTTGCAGGGCGTCGGTTGCAGCCGCCGCGACCGTCTTCGCACCGCGACCCGCTGCCCGGTCAGCCTAGCCCCGATGGCCCGATCTGACGCTCTGTCACACGATGAATCCTGAACCGACAGTGATCCACCGGAAGGCGACGGGATGGAACTGACCAGCGATGCACTGGTGAACACGCTGCTCGCGGCGGGCTCCCTGTCGCTGCTCCTGACCCTCTGGCTCTGGCCCCGGCTGGCCCGCCAGCGCCCGCTCCCGATGCTGGGCCGGATCGCCCTGCTGACCGTCACTCAGGTCACGGTGCTGGCGGTGCTGGCGGTGTCGGTGAACAACTCGTTCGGCTTCTACACCTCCTGGGACGGCCTGCTCCACCCGGGCGGGGCGGCCCTCTCGCTGACCTCGGCCGGGCATCCCAAGAGCGCCGCCCCGGCCACCGAGGCCCTGGTGGCACCGACCGCCGAGGGAGGCCTGGAGACCGTCGCCGACCTCCCGAAGGGGACGCCGGAGGAGGTCGGGAAGGTCGAGTCGATCCGGGTGACGGGCAAGGAGTCCGGTCTGTCCGACCAGATGTTCATCTACCTGCCGCCCGAGTACTTCAACCCGAAGTACTCCCGGATGCGCTTCCCCGTCCTGGTCGCCCTGGCCGGCTACCCCGGCACCGCGCTCCACCTGCTCTCCGAGCTGCGCCTGCCGCAGACCGCCTGGGAGCTCCAGCGCACCGGGCAGATGGTGCCCACCGTGATCGTGATGGCCCGGCCGACCGTCGCGGAGCCCCGCAACACCGAGTGCGTCAACGTGCCGAACGGGCCGCAGACCGAGACCTGGTTCGCCAAGGACGTGCCCGCCGCGCTGCGCGCCACCTACCGCCTCGGCCGGGAGGCCCCCTCCTGGGGCATCTTCGGCTACTCCACCGGCGGCGGCTGCGCGCTGCGGCTGACCATGCGCTACCCCGACGTGTTCGGCAGCGCCGCCGGGCTGCACGCCGACTTCGCGGTGCCCGAGGACTACTCCACCGGGGGCAACCTGTTCGGCGGCGACCGCACCCTGCTCAACCACAGCGACCTCACCTGGCGGCTGAACAACCTGCCCGTCCCGGACATCTCCCTGCTGCTGGTGAGCACCCGCAAGGAGGAGGACTACGCCGCCACCCAGGCCTTCCTCGGGGTCGCCCAGCAGGCCTCGGCCGCCCACCCCGAACTGAAGGTCGACTCGCTCTTCCTCGACGACGGCGGCCACAACTTCGACAGCTGGCGGCGCGAGCTGCCGGCCTCGCTGGAGTGGATGAGCGACCACCTCGCGACCCCGCAGGACCGTGAGCCCCGGCAGTGAGCCGGCCGGACCCCCGCCCGCAACCCCACCCGGGGCCCCGCAACCCGCCGGGCCCGCCCGCCGCCGGACTTCACGCGACCGGGTGAATCCCGCCCGGCCCGCCGCAGCCGCCGGCCCCGCCGGGGGAACGCATCAGGACCGTCCGCCGGACGTACGTCGGGCCCGTACAGGAGGCATTGTGCTGACCACCCGATCTCTCTTCAACGAGATCTACCTCAACGACGAGGCGTACCAGCTGTTCTGCAGCATCGCTGCCGGGGGTGAGGACCAGGGCGGCTGGGAGAACGAGCGGATCCACTCGCTGGCGCAGGATCCGGTACTGGCCCCCAAGATCGCCCGGCACGGCGCCGACGAGCGCAAGCACGGCCGGATCTTCACCCAGCTGCTGCACAAGCGCGGGCTCGACAAGGTGGCGGTGCCGCCGAAGGCCGACTACTGCATGCTGCTGGAGCGCCAGGGCATCGGCCTGGCCCACGAGCGGCTGAAGTCCGACGTGCCGCTGGCCGAGCGGGAGATCATCACCTACCTGGCGCACAGCCGGGTCACCGAGCAGCGCGCCTCGGAGCAGATGCGCCAGCTGATGAAGGCCTATCAGGACAACCCCGACCTGGGCCGGGCGATGCAGATGATCTCCGCGGACGAGGACAACCACCTCGCGTACTGCCACGAGGAGCTGCTCCGGCTGGCCGCCGCCGGGCACGGCCCGTACATCCGGCACACCCTGGAGCACATCGCCAAGGGCGAGATCCGCACCCACCGGGACGTCGGCCTCACCGTGATGGCCGCGATGGGCCGGATCCTCGGCTGGCCGCTCCCCCGGCGGGTGCTGCTGGCCGCCGGCCTCTACGGGCTGTACCTGTACGAGGCCACCGTCGGATGGCGGCGGATGGTGCGGCTGCGGATGCCCGCCCGCCGCAACGCGCTCGGGACCCCGGCCCCGCCGCACGCCGAGCTGCCGCGCTGAACGACCCCGGCCGGCCACCGGCCCGGCGCGAGCCGGAGCGCCGGTGGCCGGCCGGTGGCCGCGGCCGCCGTCAGCGGCCGATGATCAGGCTCATCGCCTCGGCGCGGGTCGCCGGGTCGCGCAGCTGGCCGCGCACGCAGGACGTGATCGTCTTGGCGCCGGGCTTGCGGATGCCGCGCATCGACATGCACATGTGCTCGCACTCGACGACGACGATCGCCCCGCGCGGCTCCAGGATCCGCATCAGCGCGTCGGCGACCTGGCTGGTGAGCCGCTCCTGCACCTGCGGGCGGCGGGCGTAGACGTCCACCAGCCGGGCCAGCTTGGAGAGACCGGTGATCTTGCCGCTGGCCGACGGGATGTACCCGACGTGCGCGACGCCGCGGAACGGCACCAGGTGGTGCTCGCAGACCGAGGTCAGCTCGATGTCCTTGACCAGCACCATCTCGTCGTGGCCCAGGTCGAAGGTGGTGGTGAGGACGTCCTCCGGCTCCTGCCAGAGCCCGGCGAATATCTCCTTGTAGGCGCGGGCCACCCGGGCCGGGGTCTCCAGCAGGCCCTCGCGGTCCGGGTCCTCCCCCACGGCCAGCAGGAGCTCCCGGACGGCGTTCTCGGCCCGCTTCTGGTCGAAGACCCCGACGTTGGACGGACCGTCGAAGGTGACCGGGTCGATCATGCAGGCCTCGCTCGTTCGTGGATGGCGGATGGGTGGGGCGGTGCCGGCGGCAGGGCCGGGTACGACGGATGCCGCGCCTCCAGGGTACAAACCCCGGCGACGCGGCATCCATTCCGTCCTGCTGTGCGGGCTCAGCCCTCCGCGGGGGCCTCACCGGGAACCGGCGGGACCTTCACGGTGTCCACCACCGGAGCGGCCTCCGTCAGGGCGGCGGCGCCGTTGGTGAGCGCCAGCTCCTTCGGGGACTGCACCGGCGGGCGGGTGGACGGCGTGCGACGGGACGAGCCCGTCCAGGCCGGCCGGGCCGGGCGCTTGACGATCGGCGCGAAGATCTCGGCGATCTGCTCCTTGTTGAGGGTCTCCTTCTCCAGGAGCTCCAGGACCAGGTTGTCGAGCACGTCGCGGTTCTCGACCAGGATCTCCCAGGCCTCGTTGTGCGCGTTCTCGATGAGCTTCTTGACCTCTTCGTCGACCAGCCCGGCGACCTCTTCCGAGTAGTCGCGCTGGTGGCCCATCTCGCGGCCCAGGAACGGCTCCGAGTCGCTGGAGCCGAACTTGATCGCACCCAGCCGCTCGGTCATGCCGTACTGCGTGACCATCGCGCGGGCGGTGGCCGTGGCCTTCTCGATGTCGTTCGAGGCGCCGGTGGTCGGGTCGTGGAAGACCAGCTCCTCCGCCGCGCGCCCGCCCAGCATGTACGCGAGCTGGTCGAGCATCTCGTTGCGGGTGGTGGAGTACTTGTCCTCGTCCGGCAGCACCATGGTGTAGCCGAGAGCCCGCCCGCGGGACAGGATGGTGATCTTGTGGACCGGGTCCGCGTTGGGGGAGGCCGCCGCGACCAGGGCGTGACCGCCCTCGTGGTACGCGGTGATCTTCTTCTCCTTCTCGGACATGATCCGGGTCCGCTTCTGCGGACCGGCCACGACCCGGTCGATCGCCTCGTCGAGGGTGAAGTTGTCGACCAGCTTCTTGTCGGAGCGGGCCGTCAGCAGCGCTGCCTCGTTGAGCACGTTCGCCAGGTCGGCACCGGTGAAGCCGGGGGTGCGCTTGGCGACGGCCCTGAGGTCGACGTCCGGGGCGACCGGCTTGCCCTTCTGGTGCACCTTGAGGATGTCCAGGCGACCCTGCAGGTCCGGACGCTCGACCGCGATCTGCCGGTCGAAGCGGCCCGGGCGCAGCAGCGCCGGGTCCAGGATGTCCGGGCGGTTGGTGGCCGCGATCAGGATGACGCCGCCCTTGACGTCGAAGCCGTCCATCTCGACCAGCAGCTGGTTGAGGGTCTGCTCGCGCTCGTCGTGGCCGCCGCCGAGGCCCGCACCGCGGTGCCGGCCGACGGCGTCGATCTCGTCGACGAAGACGATCGCCGGGGCGTTCGCCTTGGCCTGCTCGAAGAGGTCGCGGACCCGGCTCGCGCCGACACCCACGAACATCTCGACGAAGTCGGAGCCGGAGATCGAGTAGAACGGCACACCGGCCTCACCCGCGACCGCGCGGGCGAGCAGGGTCTTGCCGGTCCCGGGCGGGCCGTAGAGCAGCACGCCCTTGGGGATCTTCGCCCCGACCGCCTGGAACTTGGCCGGCTCCTGCAGGAACTCCTTGATCTCGTGGAGCTCCTCCACCGCCTCGTCCGCACCGGCGACGTCCGCGAAGGTCGTCTTGGGGGTGTCCTTGGTCAGCAGCTTGGCCTTGGACTTGCCGAACTGCATGACCCGCGAGCCGCCACCCTGCATCTGGTTCATCAGGAAGAGGAAGACCAGCACGATGATGACGATCGGCAGCATCGACAGCAGCAGGCTGACGAAGGTGCTCTGCTTCTCGGGGCTGATGGTGTAGCCCTCGGGCAGGGTGTTGGCATCCTTGTCGTCGATCTGCGTCTGCAGCCGCGCCGCGATGTCCTTGCCCTGGTCCCCGATGTAGGAGGCCTGGAACTTGCTGCCCGAAGGCGTCTTGCCCGTCCCGGAAGTCGGGAGCGTCGCGCCGTCCTTCAGCTGGATCTTGACAGTATTCGAATCACCAGTGGTGATCTGCGCCGATTTGACCTCGCCGGCATTGATCGCCGCGACGACCTGCCCGGTGTCCACCGTCTTGTAGCCGTTCGAGTCCGAAACGACCTGCATCAGCACAATGACGGCGAGGACGGCCAGCACGATCCACATGATCGGCGCACGGAAGTATCGCTTGACGTCCATCCATGCGGGGCGTTGCCGCCCCGTCCCTCCTGCCACTCAACGGCGCAGTGCGGCCGTTGGCCGCCGGCGCATCCGGGTCTGTGCTCATGTGAAGAGCGGTTTTATTGGACCGTACCGCAGTCCGTCCCCCTCTAGGCGGGAGCACGGCGGTACGACCTGTTTTCTTGTCCCCCGACCCAACGGGCGGGAACGGCGTACTGTTCCCGCCCGTGGTCCGAACGGGGTGTCAGCCGCCGTAGACGTGCGGGGCCAGGGTGCCGATGAACGGCAGGTTGCGCAGCTTCTCCGCGTAGTCCAGGCCGTAACCGACCACGAACTCGTTGGGGATGTCGAAGCCGACGTACTTGACGTCGATCTCGACCTTGGCCGCGTCGGGCTTGCGCAGCAGCGTGCAGACCTCCAGGGAGGCCGGGCGGCGCGAGCCCAGGTTGCCGAGCAGCCAGGACAGCGTCAGGCCGGAGTCGATGATGTCCTCGACGATCAGGACGTCCCGGCCGGCGATGTCGGTGTCGAGGTCCTTGAGGATACGCACCACGCCGGAGGACTTGGTGCCCATCCCGTACGAGGAGACGGCCATCCAGTCCATCGTCACCTGCGAGTGCAGCGCGCGGGCGAGGTCGGCCATGACCATCACCGCACCCTTGAGGACGCCGACGATCAGCAGATCACGTCCGGCGTAGTCCCGGTCGATCCGCTCGGCCAGCTCCAGGAGCTTGGCGTCGATCTCGTCCTTGCTGATGAGCACCTTCGCCAGGTCGGCGCCCATGTCCTTGTCGTCCACCGGGGATACGTCCTCAAGCGTTCGGGGGTCTGTGTCGGCGGCGGCCAGGCTGCCCCGGGGCCATGCCTGCCCGTCAGTCGCCCTGTCGCCGGAAGACCAGCGTGCCACACCTGCGGGTGGCCTCGACGCCCCCGGGTAGGTGCAGGGGCCCCTGGCCGCGCCAGCCGGTGACCAGCAGGTCGACCGTTTCGAGGTGCCGGGCGAACAGGTCGCCGGCGGGGCAGCCCGCCCGCAGCGCGGCCCGGCGGAGCACCCGGCGGCGGACCGCCGGGGGCAGTTCGGCGAGCTTCGGGACGTCCAGCGCGCCTTCGCCCGTACGGAGGTCGCGCTCGGCGAGGGCCGCCCACTGGTCGAGCGCGTCGGCGTCGTCGCGGAACAGCCGGGCCGTCCGGGCGAGCGCCTCGACCACCCCGCCGCCGAGGTGCTTCTCCAGCACCGGGAGCACCTCGTGGCGGACCCGGGAGCGGGTGTAGGCAGGGTCACAGTTGTGCGGGTCGTCCCAGACCGGGATGGCCTGGGCGGTGCAGGCCTGCCGGGTCGCGGCCCGGTCGAGTTCGAGCAGCGGCCGGCGGTAGCGGCCCTTGTGGGCGGGCATGCCCGCCAGCGAGCGGGAGCCGGAACCCCGGGCGAGGCCGAGCAGGACGGTCTCGGCCTGGTCGTCGCGGGTGTGGCCGAGCAGGACGGCGAGGGCCTGGTGGCGTTCGGCGGCCTCGTCGAGCGCCGCGTAGCGGGCGTCCCGGGCGGCGGCCTCCGGTCCGCCCTGGCGGCCGACCCGGACGGGCACCGCCTCGACCGGGTCCAGGCCGAGCGAGCGGAGCCGCTCGGCGACCTGGGCGGCCCGCTCGGCCGAGCCGGCCTGCAGGCCGTGGTCGACCGTGACGGCGCCGACCCGCAGGCCGAGCTTGGGGGCCTCGAAGGCGGTGGCGGTGGCCAGCGCCATGGAGTCCGCGCCACCGCTGACCGCGACCAGCACCAGCGGGGAGCCGGGGGCGGCGGGCGTGCGGGGCAGCCCGGACGGATGACGGTGGGCGTTGCCGATCAGCGTGGTGGCGGCACCGGCGTTCGCGCCGGCGTTCACCAGGGCGGCGCCGCCCGGGCGGCCGTGCGGGGCGCGGGCGGGCGCGGTGAAGGTGGTTCCGGCCTCGGTGGCGAGGTCGGCGAGCGTGCGGCGTACGGCCAGGCGTATCGCGGCGACGGCGGGGTGTGGGCCCACGGCGGAGCACTCCTTGGCGGAGGGGACAGACGGCGACGGGACGCGGCGGGGAACCGCGCGACTGTGAGCGCCTTGTTACCGGGCGCTCACAGATGGTGGCAGAAATGAGCCGCCGGCTACGCCACCCGCGCCACCAGTACGACCACCGTCCCACGTACGGGTGAATGAAGAAACGTATCTCCACCCGCCGTCTGCACGATTGGACCACTCGTGCGAGCGCGTCCGGCCGGGGCGGGGCGGCGCCGGGTCAGCGGCCGACCCGGGCCACCCAGGCCGCCGGGTTGTGGATCTCCTCCTTGGTGGGGAGCGTGTTCGGCGAGGTCCAGACCCGGTTGAAGCCGTCCATCCCGATCCGGTCCACCACCCCGCGCACGAACACCGCGCCGTCCTGGTACTGGCGCAGCTTGGCGTCCATCCCCAGCAGCCGGCGCAGCACCAGGTCGAGCCGGTTGGCCCCGCGGTCCCGGCGCTGCTGGAACTTCTCGCGGATCTCCGCCACGCTCGGCACCACCGCCGGGCCGACGCCGTCCATCACCACGTCGGCATGGCCCTCCAGCAGCGACATCACGGCCGTCAGTCGGCCGAGGATCTCGCGCTGGGCCGGCGACTGGACGACCTCCAGCAGCCCCGCCGGCGGGGAGCCGTCGCCGCGGGTGCCGAGGCCGGTCAGACCGCCGCCGACCGAGCCGGCCGCCTCCCGCACCCGCTCCAGCAGGGCCCCCGGGTCGACGTCGGTCTCGGCGAGGAAGGACTGCACCTCGGACTGGATGTGGTCGCGCAGCCAGGGCACCGCGGTGAACTGGGTCCGGTGGGTCTCCTCGTGCAGGCAGACCCAGAGCCGGAAGTCGGCCGGGTTCACCTCCAGCTCGCGCTCCACCTGGACGATGTTCGGCGCCACCAGCAGCAGCCGGCCCGGGCCCGGGCCGGCCGGGCCGAGCCGGGGCTTGTCGAAGAGCGCCGCCGGGCTGTCCGGGGTCTCCACCGAGGACTCGGCCGGCGCGAAGGTCTCGTACTGCCCGAGCACCTTGGCGGACAGGAACGCCAGCAGCGCGCCCACCTCGATGCCGGTGGCCTTCTCCCCCACCGTGCCGAACACGCCCGCGGCGGCGGAGGACGACCGGCGCGCCTGCAGCTTCTCCACCAGCGGCTGGACGATCGTGCGGAAGCCCGCCACGTTCGCCCGCACCCAGCCCGGCCGGTCCACGATCAGCACCGGGGTCGCGGTCGCCGCCGCCAGGCTGCTGGAGCGCATCCCGGTGAACTCCCGGACGTGCTCCTCGGCCTCCAGCGCGTGCCGGCGCAACTCGGCGACCACCTCGGCCGCCTGTGCCCGGGTCACCTCCGGGCCCGGCCGGACCAGCCTGGTCGCAGTCGCGACCGCGAGATTCCAGTCGACCATGTCAGCACCGCCGCTCGCGCTCGTCATGCCCTCACCGTACGTGCTCCACCGCACCGGGGGGAGTCGCATGCGCCGACGTGCTAAGAGCGTTCGGTGGACGGCGGCCGTCCGGTCGGCGCGGACCGGACGGCGGTGACCGCCCGGCGGTGACCGGCCGGCCCTTGCCGGGCGGCCGGTGTCCGGAGGGTCAGTGGCAGCCGCAGGCGGCCAACCGGGCGACGATCCGGTCCATCGCGGCCCGGGCGGTGTCCGCCGGGGCGGTCGTCCTGGTCATCACGGCGAAGGAGAGCAGCCGTCCGTCGGCGTCCACCACGGTGCCCGCCAGCGTGTTCACCCCGCTGCGGGTACCGGTCTTGGCCCGGACCAGGCCGGCCGCCTCGGCGGCCCCCGAGCCCGCGCCGAAACGCTTGCCCAGCGTGCCGGTGAACCCCGCGACCGGCAGGCCGGTCAGCACCGGGCGCAGCTCCGGATGGTCCGGGGAGGAGGCCAGACCGAGGAGCTGGACCAGCACCGCGGGCGGGATCGTGTTGCCCGCGTGCAGCCCGCTGCCGTCGTGGAGGACGAGCCCGGCCGACCGGACGCCCAGCCCGGCCAGCGTGTCGGTGACGGCCGTGGCCGCGCCGTCGAAGCCGGCGGGCTTGTGCGCGGCCAGCGCCACCTGCCGGGCGATCGCCTCGGCCAGGGTGTTGTCGGAGGTGGTGAGCAGCCGCTCCACCAGCCGGGCGACGGTCGGCGAGGTGACCTCGGCGAGCACCGCCGCCCCGGCCGGGGCGGCCGCCGCCGTCTGCTTGGCCTTCCCCTCCACGGTGATGCCGTGGGCCTTCAGCAGCGCGGCGAACGTCTCGGCGGCCTGGCCGGCGGGGTCGGCCACCCGGGCGGGCGCCTCCTCGCGGCTGCGCGGGTCCGCCTTCCCCTCGTCCGCCATCAGCGGGGTCATCAGCGGGATGTTGAGCGCGTCGTAGTCCGCGTGCTGCGGGCTGCCGGTGTACAGCGAGACGTCGTAGCCCAGCCGGACGGTGGCGGTGCCGGCCGCCCGGAGCGCGGCCGCCGTCCGCGCGGCGAGCGCCTCCAGCGAGGCGGGGGCGGTGTCGGCGTCCGCCGGGGCGCCGTCGATCTGCACCTGGTCGGCGGGCAGTGCGGTGAGGGTCGGGTCCCCGCCACCCACCAGGGTGATGTCGGCGGGGCTCGCGCCCGCGACCACCCTGGTGGCGATCCGGGTGTCACCCGGGATCAGCGTCAGGGCGGCCAGCGAGGTGGCCAGCTTGGTGGTCGAGGCGGGCGTCGCGGGAGTGTTCTCCCCGGCGCCGTAGAGGATCTGGCCGCTGGTGGCGTCCGCGACCGCGAAGGTGACGGTGCCCAGCGACTTGTCCTGCAGGGCGGCCGCGAGCGCCTGCCGCAGCCCCGCCACGGTCGGGATGCCGACCGCGGCGCCGTCCGCGGGCTGCAGCACCAGGCCGGCCGGCGGCGGGCCGGGTTTGCGGGCCGTCGCCGGGGCCCCCGAGCCGGTCACGCCCGCGGGCCTGCCCACCGGGGAGCCGCCGGGGCCGGCGGCGGGCTTCGCCGCCGGGGAGGTCGCGCTCGGCGAGGCCGTCCGGTCGTCACCGTGCCGGTCGCCGTGCCCGTCGCTCCTGCCGCCCCGGCCGTCGTCGTGCCCCGTGCCGTGCCCGGTCGGCGAGGGGGACGGCGCGGCGTAGGCCCCGCCCCCGCCCAGCACCACGCCGCCGGTCAGCAGTGCCGCCCCCAGCAACCGCGCCGTCGCGACGCCGCGCCCGCGGCGCTCCCCCGTACCTGCTCCCACCGACCGGCCCCTTTCCTGAGCACTCACTCCCGTAGGAGACACTTGGATTCTGTCAGTCCCTACCTTGGAGGAACGCGTGGAGTTCGACGTCCTGATCGAGATCCCGAAGGGCTCGCGGAACAAGTACGAGGTCGACCACGAGACCGGTCGCCTTCGCCTCGACCGGATGCTCTTCACCTCGACCCGTTACCCGGCCGACTACGGCTACGTCGAGGGCACCCTCGCGGACGACGGCGACCCGCTGGACGCCCTGGTCATCCTCGACGAGCCGACCTTCCCGGGCTGCCTCATCAAGTGCCGCGCCATCGGCATGTTCAAGATGACCGACGAGGCCGGCGGCGACGACAAGCTGCTCTGCGTCCCCGCGACGGACCCGCGCTGGGAGCACCTCAAGGACATCCACCACGTGTCGGAGTTCGACCGCCTGGAGATCCAGCACTTCTTCGAGGTCTACAAGGACCTGGAGCCCGGCAAGTCCGTCGAGGGCGCCGACTGGGTCGGCCGCGCCGAGGCCGAGGCCGAGGTCACCGCGTCGATCAAGCGCCTGGCGGACTCCGGCGGCCACTGAGCCGCGGACGCCCGGCCTCCTGCGCGAGTCCCGGGGCCGGGGTGGACGGAGCGATCCGTGCACCCCGGCCTTCGTCGTACCCGGCCGGTGACCGCGACCCGGGCCCGCGGGTGCTTGACGGCGGGCCGGGTCGGGCAGGCTCTTACCGACGGACCGTCGGAACGTTTACCGACAGACTGTCGGAACGACATTGACTTAGGTAAGGCTAACCACAACAATCGGACTGTTCCCGATCACTGGAGGCCCACGTGCCCAGCCCCGAGCAGCCCACCCCGTTCTCCACCGTGCTCCGCACCGCAAGCAGCGAGGAGCACGAGGCGGCCGAGCAGTCCTCCTTCATGAGCCGACTGCTCGGCGGGCGGCTCGGCGTCGAGGCCTACGCCGACCTGACCGGCCAGCTCTGGTTCGTCTACCGCGCACTGGAGGGCCGCAACGCCGAACTGGCGGACCACCCGGTGGCCGGCCCGTTCATCGAACCCGCCCTGCTGCGGACGGCCGCCGTCGAGCGCGACCTGCGGCACCTGCGCGGCCCCGACTGGCGCACCGGCCTGGAGCCGCTGCCCGCCACCGCCGCCTACGTCGCCCGGATCGAGGCGCTCGCCGCCACCTGGCCGGCCGGCTACATCGCCCACCACTACACCCGCTACCTCGGCGACCTCTCCGGCGGCCAGATCATCCGCGGCATCGCCGAGAAGACCTGGGGCTTCGAGCGCAAGGGCGACGGCGTGCACTTCTACGTCTTCGAGGACGTCGCCAACCCCGCCGCCTTCAAGCGGGAATACCGGGCGAAGCTGGACGCCGCCGGGCTCGCCCTGGACGAGATCGAGCGCCGCCGGGTGGTCGAGGAGTGCAAGCGGGCCTTCACCCTCAACGGCGCCGTCTTCCGTGACCTGGACACCCGTTACCCGCTGAGCGCCTGACCGGCCCGGGGCCCGAGAACCGCACCCGCACCGCCGCACCCGCACCGCGCAGGACGTCCGGTGCCCGGCCCCGTGCCGGACACCGGACGACACGTCGGCCCCGACGAGCAACCGCTCGCCGGGGCCGACGGCCTGGCCCCGACGCCGGACCGTGGCGCCGGGCCGTGGCGCCGGGGCGGACCGGCCCCGGCGGGTACGAAGGGGGTCAGGCCCCGGCCGACCCGGTGCGGCGACGGACCAGGACGGTCGTGCCGCCGCCGGCGAGGAGCAGGCCGGCGGCCGTCGCGAGCAGCGGCACCACCGGGGTGCCGGAGCCCGTGGAGGCCAGCACGGCGCCGCCGCCGAGACCGGTGCTGCTCACCGAGGCGCCCGTCCCGGCGGCGCCGCCCGTGCCGGTGCCCGATCCGGCCGGCACCCGGGCGTTCCGGTCGAAGGACAGCGAGACGGTGACCGCGTCCAGGGCCTCGCCCGCGGGGTAGTTGCCGAAGGCGGGCACGCCCTCGGCGGTCAGCGTGGCGGGCACGGCGGTCAGCGTCACCACGCCGCCGACGGGCGCGAAGGCCGCCCCGGAGAGGTCCAGCTTCGCGATCCGGGCGCCGGTCAGCACGGACGTCCTCCCGTCCGGGGACTTGGCGTTGACGTCGGCGGTGAGGAAGGCGCCGTCCTTGTCGATCCGCAGCCCGAAGTGGTCGAAGGTGGTGTCCAGCGCGTACCCGCCGTCCGAGGGGTGCCCGAGGAAGCGCACCGACCCGGCGAAGCCGGCCGAGACCGCGTGCGTCCCGGTGTGGTACGTGCCGGTGGCACCGCCGAAGCGGTAGTCGGCCGCGCCGCCGCCGAACTCCGCCTTGCCGTTGGCCACCGGGCCGGCCAGGTACTTGCGGAAGCTCTCCTTGACCGTCCAGTCCAGGCGGCCGTCGACGACGGCGAGTTCACCGGTCGCGGGGGTGGTGACGGTCGGCGAACCGGACGCCGAGGGGGAGCCGGTGGCGCTCGGCGAGGCGGTGGCGCTCGGCGAACCCGTCGCGGTGGGCGAACCGGTGGCGCTCGGCGAACCCGTGGAGGACGGCGAACCGGTCGCGGTCGGCGAGGCCGAGGCGGACGGGGAGGCCGGCGCGGAGGGCGAGGGCGAGGGCGAGGGCGACGGGGCCGGGGTCCGGGCCAGCAGCAGCGACAGCGGGTCGAGGTCGGAGCCGGCCGGGTAGAAGCCGGCGAAGACCTTCGCGCCCTCCTCGGTCAGCCTGGCCGGGGTCGCGGCGCCCGTGGTGGTGTCGCGGCCGACCGTGAAGGTGGCCAGCGGGACGTCCTGGCGCTCGGTGGCCTGCGGGGCGCCGACCTGCTCCTTGGAGGCGGTGTCGGCCGTCAGGGTGCCGGTCGTGCCCGAGGTGGTGAGCCTGAGGTCGCTCAACCCGACGTCCAGCTGGCCCCCGTGGGCGAGGAAGCGCACGCCGCCGGTGAACGCGGCGGACAGGGTGTGCGAGCCGAGGTCGTAGCGGGCGCTGCCGAAGCCGAAGCGGAAGGTCCCGTCGGCGTTGCGGGTCGCCCCGCCGGTCAGCTCGATGCTGCCCTGGCCGGCCGGGCCGGTCACGTAGCTGCGGAAGCTCTGCTTCACGCCCCAGTCGAGCGAACCGGTGTCGTAGGTGACCTCGGTGGGGCCCGCGCCGAAGGCCACCGCGGGGGCGCCGAAGGCGGCCAGGGCGAGGCCCGCCGTCGCGGCACCGAGGGCCGCCAGGGAGGTGCGGTTGCGCCGACCGGGGCGCTGGACAGTGGTACGCGGCATGGCTTCGAACGCTCCTTGTGGTGAAAGTGGCATGACGATGCGTCAGGCGCGGGGCCGGACGTCCTCGTCGGCGCTGGCGGGGCCGGCGGGACCGGCTGCGGCCGGAGCGGCGGCCCCGCCCGCGGCCCTGCGGCGGCGCCGGGCGAGCACTCCCCCGGCCGCGCCGAGGGCGAGGACCAGCAGGCCGCCGACGACCGCGGCGGTCGTCCGGCCGCCCCCTCCGGCGGCCTCCGCGGTGACCGGGGCGGTGGCCGGGGCGGGGCTCGCGGCGGCCGGGTCGGGCGATGCGGCGGGGGCGCTGCCGATGTCCGGCAGCGGGGGCAGGGCGGCCGCCGGGTCGAGCGCGACGGCGAAGCTCAGCGGATCCATGTCGGTGCCGGCGGGGTAGAGCCCGCCGAACACCCTGGCGCCCGACTCGCTGAGCTTGAGCGGGAGTTCGACGGCCTTGAGCAGGCCGCCCGCGGGCTTGAGGGCGGCCGCCTCGAAGGTGGCCAGCTCGACACCGGGCGCCTGCTGGACGGCTCCGTCCGCGGTCCGGCCGAGGACGTCGGCGGTGAGCCTGCCGTGGCCGTCGGCGACGGTGACGGCGGCGTTGGCGAGGACGAGGTCCAGGCCGTAGGTGTCACCGGTCCGCATGCCGGTGAAGTGCACGCCGCCGGCGAAGGCGGCGGTCAGGGCGCCGGTCGCCGGGTCGTAGCCGCCCTTGGCCGGGGTCCAGCGGAAGAACGCCCCGCCGTCGGCCGCGCCGCCGGTGACCTCCCAGGCGCCCTTGGCGATCGAGCCGGTGACGTAGTCGCGGAAGGTCCGGCGGACGCCCCAGTCGAGGGCACCCGCGGTGAACTCGGTGCGTGCCGGGGCGGGCGCCGGGCTCTCCCCGGCCGGCGCGCCGGTGCCGGCGGCGGGGGTCGCGGCCGGTTCGGCGACGGCCGGTTCGGTGACGGCCGGTTCGGTGACGGCCGGCTGCCCGGTGGCGGCCGGCGAAGCCTTCGCCGCCGCCGCGAGGTTGACCGAGAGGGTGAGCGGGTCGAGGGCGGTGCCGGCGGTGTAGAAGCCGCCGAAGGCGCTCGCCCCCGCACCGGTCAGGGTGACGGGCACGTTGCCGAGCGTCAGGGTGCCGGCGGCGCCGCGCAGGTCGAGTCCGGCGAGCGAGAGGTCCGCGAGCCGGGCCTGGCTGACGGCGGCGACCTTGCCGGTGTCCTTGGACTTGCTGCTGATGTCGGCGTAGAGCCCGGCGCCGCCGCCGGCGACGGCCCGCAGGGTGAGCCGGCCGACGCTCATGTCGAGCGCGTTCACGCCGTTCTCCTGGTGGCCAGTGAAACGGACGCCGCCGGAGAAGGCGGCGGTCAGCGCGCCGGTCTCCGGGTCGTACGTACCCGTCGCGGAGTGGAACCGGAAGCTGCTCCCGCCGACCGTGGCGGCGCCCCCGGTCAGACCCCAACTCCCCTTGGCCATGGGCCCGGTGACGTACGTCAGGAAGGACTGCTTGATCCCCCAGTCCAGCCGCCCGCCGGCGACCCGGCCCTCGGCCGCGGCCGCGGCCGCCTGGAAGGGCAGCAGCGCCAGCGCCAGCAGGGCGGCGAGAGCGGCCACCAGGGTGGCGGCGATTCGGCGGAGCCGTCGCGGCACGGACATGGCTGGGCGCTCCTCGGCATGACGGGGGGAAGGGGCCGGTGAACACCGCCCTCTTGCGAAAGCTAGGTAAGGCTAACCTAATATATGAGTCAAGAGCGCCGCAGGTCACCCTGCCCCCAGCAGTCCCCCGGCGCCAACAGCCATCGAAGGGGCCGCAGTTGAGCAGGACCATCCGATACCGGGCGAAGCGGCGACCCGCCGGCCTGCTGATCGCCGCGGCCCTGCTGCTCACGGCCGTGGGCTGCGGCCAGGCCGCCGGCTCCCCCACCGCCGCCACCCCCGACGTCGTCGAACCGCTGAACCCGCCGCCCGTCCCGCAGCTGCCGGCCACCGCCGCCTCGGCCGACGGCAGGCAGGTCACCGTGGCCAGCGCCGAGCGGATCATCCCGCTCGACGGCAGCCTGGCCGAACTGGTCTTCAGCCTCGGCCTCGGCCCCCGGGTGGTCGCCCGGGACGTCTCCACCACCTTCCAGCAGGCCGCGGCCCTCCCGGTGATCACCCAGGCGCACGACGTCTCGGCCGAGGGCGTGCTCTCGCTGCACCCCACCGTCGTCCTCGCGGACCGCTCCACCGGCCCGGCCGAGGCGGTGGAGCAGATCCGCGCCGCCGGCGTCCCGCTGCTCGTCCTGGACGACGCCAAGCAGCTCGCCGACATCGGCCCCCGGATCGACACCGTCGCCGCGGCGCTCGGAGTCCCCGCCGCCGGCGCGCAGTTGAAGGCCCGGACCGACGAGCGGCTCCAGCAGGCCAGGGGCGAGCTCAAGCCCGCCGCCCGCCGCCCCAAGGTCGCCTTCCTCTACCTGCGCGGCAGCGCCTCGGTCTTCCTGCTCGGCGGCGCCGGCTCCGGCGCCGGCTCGCTGATCGAGGCCGTCGGCGGCCAGGACGCCGGCGAGGCCGCCGGGCTGGCCGGCGACTTCACCCCGCTCACCGGCGAAGCCCTGGTCAAGGCAGCACCGGACGCGATCCTGGTGATGAGCAAGGGACTGGAGTCGGTCGGCGGGGTGGACGGCCTGCTGAAGCTCCCGGGCGTCGCGCAGACCCCGGCCGGTCTGGACCGCCGGATCGTCTCCGTCGAGGACGGCAAGCTGCTCAGCTACGGCCCCCGCACCCCCGAGGTGCTGCGCACCATCGCCGCGCAGCTGTACGCCGGCTCGGCCGAGGCCGCCCGGTGACCGCCGCCGACACCGCCGCCGACACCGGCACCGGCACCGTGGAAGGCGCCGCCGCACCTCCCGCCACGCCGCCCGCGGCACGCCCGCGGCGCAGCCGGGCCGCCCTGCTCACCACCGGCCTCGCCGTCGCGCTCGTGCTGTCCGCCCTGCTCGCGGCGGGCGTCGGCGCGTACCGGATCCCGACCGGTGACATCCTCGCCTCGGCCGGCCACCGGCTGGGGCTCGGCGGCCACCCGCTCGGCCGGGTGCCGGAGTCCGTGCTGTGGAACGTCCGGCTGCCCCGGGTGGTGCTGGCCCTGCTGGTCGGCGCCTCGCTGGGCTGCGCGGGCGCCCTGATGCAGGGCATGTTCGGCAACCCGCTGGCCGAGCCCGGCGTGATCGGGGTCTCCTCGGGCGGCGCGGTCGGCGCGGTCGGCTGCATCGTGCTCGGCCTGGACTCGCTCGGCAGCTGGACGATCACCGTCTTCGCCTTCGCCACCGGCCTGTTGACGGTCTTCGCGGTGTACGCGATGTCCCGCTCCGGCGGGCGCACCGAGGTGGTCACGCTGGTGCTGACCGGGGTCGCGGTGAACGCCTTCTGCGGAGCGCTGATCGGCATCTTCCTGTTCACGGCCGACAGCGCCGCGATCAACCAGGTGACCTTCTGGCAGCTCGGCTCGCTCTCCCAGGCCACCTGGGGCAAGGTCCTGGGCGTGCTGCCGTTCGCGCTGATCGGGCTGGCGGTGGCCCCGCTGTACGCCCGCAAGCTGGACCTGCTGGCGCTCGGCGAACGCCCGGCCCGCCATCTCGGTGTGGACGTCGAGCGGATGCGGCTGGTGTTGATCACCTTGGTCGCGCTGCTCACCGCGGCGGCCGTCGCGGTCAGCGGCATCATCGGCTTCGTCGGCCTGGTCGTCCCGCACCTGCTGCGGATGGCGGCCGGCCCCGGCCACCGCTTCCTGCTGCCCGGCAGCGCGCTCGGCGGCGCCCTGGTGCTGGTGGCCGGCGACCTCGCGGCCCGCACCCTCGCCCGGCCCGCCGAACTGCCGCTCGGCGTGCTGACCGCGCTGATCGGCAGCCCGTTCTTCTTCTGGCTGCTGCGCCGGACCAGGACCAAGCAGGGTGGCTGGGCATGAGACTGCGAACCCGACAGATCCCCGAACGCCCGTCCCCGGGGGAGGAGTTGCTGAGTGCCAAGGCCGTCCGGCTGACCCTGGGCGGCCGCGAGCTGCTGACCGGGGTGGACGTGTCGGTCCGGGCCGGCGAGGTGCTGGCCCTGCTCGGTCCGAACGGCGCGGGCAAGTCCACCCTGCTGTCCGTCCTGGCGGGCGACCTGCCGCCGGCCGCCGGCGCGGTGCTGCTGCGCGGACGGGCGCTGGACTCCTACGGGACGGCCGAACTGGCCCTGCACCGGGCGCTGCTGCCGCAGTCCTCGGCGCTGTCCTTCCCGTTCGCGGCAGGCGAGGTGGTGCGGATGGGCCGCGCCCCGTGGGCCGGCACCGCGGCCGCCGCGCAGGACGAATCCGCCGTGGCCCTGGCGATGGCGGCCACCGACTGCACGCGCTTCGCCGGGCGGCCGTTCACAGCGCTCTCCGGCGGCGAGCGGGCCCGGGTCGCACTGGCCCGGGTGCTGGCCCAGCAGGCGCCGCTGCTGCTGCTGGACGAGCCGACGGCCGCGCTCGACCTGCGCCACCAGGAGCTCGTCCTGCGGGTCGCCCGCGAGCGGGCCGCCGCCGGGGACGCCGTGGTGGTGGTGCTGCACGACCTGTCGCTGGCCGCGGCGTACGCGGACCGGGTGGTCCTGCTCGCCGACGGCGCGACGGTGGCGGACGGCCCGGTGGCCGAGGTGCTGCGCGGGCCACTGCTCAGCGAGGTGTACGGCCACCCCGTGGAGGTGCTGGCGCACCCGCGGACCGGCAGCCCGCTGGTGCTGCCCGTCCGCGGGTGACCGTCCGCGGCTGACCGGGCGCGGGCTGAGGCGGGCGCGGCCGTTCCCGATCCGCCCGGGCCGCCCGCGGACGGGCGGCCCGGCGGCCTCGCGGGGGCTCAGCCCTCGTCGTCCAGCCGGAAGCCGACCTTGAGGCCGACCTGGTAGTGCGCCACGTGCCCGTCCGCGATGTGCCCGCGGATCTGCACCACCTCGAACCAGTCGAGATTGCGCAGGGTGCGCCCGGCCCGGTCGACGCCGTTGCGGATCGCCTGGTCGATCCCCTCGGTCGACGATCCGACGATCTCGGTGACCCGGTAGATGTGGTCGCTCATGACGGCCTCCGTGAGGTGCGCGGTGGGTGGGCACGGTGTGCTGGGTGCACACGGCTGGGTGCGGGCCGGGACGGTGGGCGACGAACCCACCGTCCACCGTGCACCCGGGCGCCGCCGTCCGCACGCCCGGAGCGTCCGGTCAGACCAGCGCGCGGATCCCGCCCACCGGGACGCCGCCCCCCAGCAGCGGGGCCTCGGCGATCCGCTCCACGGTGCCGTCCTCGGTGGTGACGCCCAGCCGGCGCAGCGCGGCCGCCAGGACCGGGCCGCGGGCCCGCTCGGCACCGTCGTCGATCTTGAAGGCCAGGGCCCGGCCGTCGGCCAGCGCCACCACCTGGACGGCCTCGGCGCCCATCTTCGACAGCGCGCCCGGCACCGCCCGCATCAGCCAGGTGTCGGCGCGCCGGGTGCCGCCGACGTACTCCGGATGGGCCCGCATCGCGTCGGCGACCCGGCGCTGCGGCGTGCCGGGGTCGGCCAGCACCAGCGAGCGGTAGCCGCGGGCCAGGGCGGTCAGCGGGACGGCCAGCAGCGGGGCTCCGCAGCCGTCCACGCCCGCGTGCGCGGCAGGGCCGCCGGTGCCCTCCTCCAGGGCCTCCCGGGCCAGCTGCTGGATCGGGTGGGCCGGGTCCAGGTAGCTCGCGGTGTCCCAGCCGTTGGCCACGCAGGCGGCCAGCCAGCCGGCGTGCTTGCCGGAGCAGTCCATCAGGATCGGCGCCCGCTCGCCGCCGGCCCGCAGGTGCAGCTCGGCCTCGGTCTCGTCCAGCGGCAGGTCGGCAGGGGTGCGCAGGGCGCTCTCGTCGAGGCCCGCGGAGGCCAGGATGCGGCGCACCCCGTCGCGGTGGAACGCCTCGGCCGAATGGCTGGAGGCGGCCAGCGCGAGCAGTTCACCGTCGAGCTCCAGCCCGGCCCGCAGGGTGGCCACGGCCTGGAACGGCTTGGCGCAGGAGCGTGGGAAGACCGGGGCGTCGGGCGAGCCGAGCGCGTACTCCACCGAGCCGTCCGCGGCGAGCAGCACCAGCGAGCCGTGGTGCCGGCCCTCGGTGAAGCCGGAGCGTATGACCTCGGCGAGGACGGCGAGGGGGGCAGACTGCGACATGAGGGTGGGTGCCTTCCGGGTGAGGGTGGCCGGGCGCCGCCGCCCCCGGGCGCCCTCCACCAGGGCCCGTCACTCGGCCAGGGAACCACCCGTGAGCAGGTCGTCGACCCGTGCTTCCCCTTCACGGTACCTGCGGGCGATCTCACCGCTGCAGTCGTCCGCCGTGCGTTGCAGGATCTGCCGCCGTCCGGACACCTCGCGCTCGTGCGCCCGCAGCCGCTCCAGCGCGGCGATCAGGTCCTCGGCGGGGTGCGCGGCGAGATCGGCCAGCCTGACGTCACCCATCAGGGCGTCGGCCTCCACCTGGTACTGCTCGCCGCGCGGCGGGCCCAGCGTGACGTGCCGGGCCGAGCTGCGCACCGTGGAGGGCGCGTCGGTGAGGATGGCCGGCAGCCGGTCGAGCAGCGCACCGGTGTCCGCGCCGGCGCCGTTCGGGGCGGTGGCGGGGAGGCCGGCCGCCGGGCGGCCGTCGAGTTCGGCCCGCAGGATGTCCATCCGGCCGTGCAGCAGCCGGCGGAGGTAGGAGAGGTCCGCCTCCTGCTCCTGGGCGTCGCGCCGCAGGATCCGCAGCTCCTCCAGGCCGAGGCCGCCGAGCGGGACCGGGGGGGCCGCCACGGCCGGGGCGTCCGGCGGGGTGGTGCCGTCCGGGCCGTGCGGTTCGGCCGGACCGGCCGAACCCGTGGTCCGGGGCCCGGGGTTGTGCGGTCCGGGGGCCGGCTGCCCAGAGGGGTCCCCGTCCGGCGCGCCACCCGGCGCCGCCCCGGACCGACCGTGCACCGCGCTGCTCGCGTCCATCAACCAACCACCTGCCGTTGTCCTGATCCCGCCCGCTCGCGCCACTTCTCGTGTGCCACGTGTTCGGTCCCGTCCCTGGCGTGCCGTCTGTTCGCACGCACGGGCGCCCCCGAGAGTTCCCGCCGGACGCCGGTGCCACTCCCCGGGGCGACACCACCAGAACGGCTGCCCGACTGGCTCGACCGCCCGACCGAACCGGCCCGTCGCGGCGAGCCGTGGCGCCCCGGGCCGTCCTACCGAACACCAGCGTGCCACCCCGCCCGTCGCCCGCGCACCGCCCGGCCACCCGAACGGCCCCCTGGCGAACAGGGGTGGCTGATACGACCAGCGCATTCGGCTGAGAGATCGTCGGCAATGGGGGCGCGCACGCACACCACCCGGCGTGCGCCAGGCCCGCGCGCGCCTGCTGAGCATCCGCGCGCCTCCGGCAGAATGGGGCCATGCGAGCAGTGGTGCAGCGAGTGACCGAGGCCCGGGTGACCGTGGCCGGCGAGACCGTCGGATCGATCGAGGGCCCGGGCCTGTGCGTCCTGGTCGGCGTCACCCACGAGGACACCCCCGAGAAGGCCGCCCAGCTGGCCCGCAAGCTCTGGACCCTGCGGATCCTGGACGGGACGCCCGACTCCGGCGGCGTCGAGGCCTCCTGCTCCGACCTCGCGGCGCCGCTGCTGGTGATCAGCCAGTTCACCCTCTACGGCGACGCCCGCAAGGGCCGCCGCCCGACCTGGAACGCCGCCGCGCCCGGCCCGGTCGCCGAGCCGCTGGTCGACGAGGTGGTCGCCCGGCTGCGGGCGCTCGGCGCCAAGGTCGAGACCGGGCGGTTCGGCGCGGACATGCGGGTGGAACTGGTCAACGACGGCCCGTTCACCGTCCTCGTGGAGATCTGAGTACGGCTCACGGTCGAGGTCCCCCCGCGCGGCACCGGCGGACGCACGCGGGGCTCCGGGCCCGGCCCGCCGCTACTGCGGGACCACGACCTCCTGGCCGGCCGCCACCGTCCCGGCCAACAACGGCGCGTCCACCGGAACGTTCCGCTTCACCACGGCCAGCGCGATCGGGCCCAGCTCGTGGTGGCGCGCCGAGGAGGTCACGATGCCCAGCGACCGCCCCTGCGGGTCCGAGGCCAGGTGCACCTCGGTGCCGTGCGGCGGCAGCACCTCCTCGGTGCCGTCCAGGTGCAGGAAGACCAGCCGGCGGGGCGGACGGCCCAGGTTGTGCACCCGGGCGACGGTCTCCTGCCCCCGGTAGCAGCCCTTGTTCAGGTGGACGGCGGTGGACAGCCAGTCGACCTCGTGCGGGATGGTCCGGTGGTCGGTCTCGAAGCCCAGCCGCGGCCGGTGCCCCTCGATCCGCAGCGCCTCGTACGCCCACACCCCGGCCGCCGGGCCGTACCCGGCGGTCAGCGCGGCCAGCTCCGCGCGCGGCAGGAACAGGTCGCGGCCCCAGGGGACCTCCCGGACCGCGGCGGCGCCCTCGGCGGAGGCGGTCGACCCGGCCGGCAGGTGCACCACCGCGTGGTCGGCGGTCGCGTCGGCGACCTCCACCCGGTAGAAGAACTTCATGCTCTCCAGGTAGGCGATCAGCGCCTGCTGGGTGCCCGGCTCGACGTGCGCCCAGGTGGTGGTGCCGTCGTCGACCAGGTAGAGGGCGTGCTCGACGTGCCCGTTCGGGGAGAGCACCAGCGCCTCGGTGGCCTGCTGCGGCGCGAGCGCGCTCACGTGCTGGGTGAGCAGCAGGTGCAGCCAGCTCAGCCGGTCGTCGCCGGTGACGGTGAGCACGCCCCGGTGCGAGAGGTCGACGAAGCCGGTGCCCCGCGCCAGGTTCCGTTGCTCGCGGAAGATGTCACCGTAGTGGGCGGCGACGCCCTCGTCGGTTCCCTCGGCGGGGACGGCACCGGGCAGCGAAAGCAGCGGGCTCTTCATACCGGTCAGCTTACGACTGCGCCCCGGGCAGCTTGGCGGTGCAGTCGGCGCAGCGGCCGAAGATGGCGAAGTGCTTGAGGTCGGTGTCGAAACCGTGCTTGGCGCGCAGGCTGTCGATCAGCGGCGCGGCGATCGCGGTGTCGGTCTCGGTGACCTTGTCGCAGTCCCGGCAGACCAGGTGCAGGTGGTGGTGGCGGCCGGCCAGGTGGTACGTCGGCGCGCCGTGGCCCAGGTGTGCGTGGGAGACCAGGCCGAGCTCCTCCAGCAGCTCCAGCGTCCGGTAGACGGTGGAGATGTTGACGCCGCTGGCGGTCAGCCGGACATGGGCGAGGATCGCGTCCGGGGTGGCGTGGTCGAGCACGTCGACGGCCTCCAGCACCAGCTGCCGCTGGGGGGTCAGCCGGTACCCGCGCTCACGCAGGTCGGCCTTCCAGTCGCCGGAGAGCTGCCAGTCGGTGGTGCCGGTGTCCGCCACGGTGCTGTCCCTGCCAGGTAGAGGTCCTGGGACAAGTGTAGGGACCGATCACCGATCGGTCCCTACCTCGGAGCGTCCGCCCGTCCCGCACGTCCCGCACGGTCCGGCCCGGCGCACCCGTCGACCGGGCGTCCGCCGGCCGGGCGGTCAGCGGAAGAACGCGATGCCGTCGTCCGGCAGGTCGTTGATGTCCTTGATCAGCTGCGCCGGGCTCAGCACCTTCTTCAGCTGCGCCGACATGTAGGGGCGCAGCGACACCTCGGGCGCGGCCTTCTCGCCGACCCAGAGCAGCTCCTCCTTGACGAAGCCGTAGAGGCGCTTTCCGCCCGAGTACGGGGCCGAGCCCTCGATGCGGGCGACCGCGTCGGTGCTCACCTCGACCTGCGGCTTGCCGTCGGCCAGCTCGCCGTACCAGATCTCCACGGTGCCGTCGTCGCGGACCGAGGAGATCTCGACCCCGCGGGCACCGCTGGTGCCGTGCGGGTTGCTGGTGATCCGCCAGAAGGAGTGCTCGTTCTCCAGCGGGCGGACCTTCTCACCCTCGTTGTCCAGCACCCAGGTACGGGAGCGGAACTCCAGGAAGGGGCGGCCGTCGTGCCGGAAGACGATCTCCTGGCCGAAGTTGCACTTCTCGGCCCCGGGGAAGTCGAAGACTCCCGCGCCCTCCCAGGTGCCGAGGAGGAAGGCGAGCGGGACGACGTCCTTGTGGAGGTCAGAGGGGATCTCGATCATGTTCCTGGTCACTGTCGGCGGTGTGGGGACTCGTCAACCGTACGGCAGAGAGGTCAGCGCTGGCCCTGGTAGAGCTTCATCACGGAGAAGATGGCGAACCAGGTGATCAGCACGGCCATCAGGGCCAGCAGGGAGTCGAAGAAGATTTCCAGACCGGACACGGGGCGCTCCCATTGCGGTGACATGTGGCGACAGCACGGATACGACCCCGCGAGTCTAGCCGCCGCCCCCGGGACGGTCTCGGTGAGGCCCGCCACGTCGCCGCTAGTGTGTCGGCATGGCGAAGAAGCTGGTCATCAAGGTCACGGCGGGGGCGGACGCGCCCGAGCGCTGCTCGCAGGCGTTCACGGTGGCGGCGGTCGCCGTCGCGAGCGGGGTGGAGGTGTCGCTCTGGCTCACCGGGGAGTCCTCCTGGTTCGCGCTGCCGGGGCGCGCGGCGGAGTTCGAGCTGCCGCACGCGGCGCCGCTGCCGGACCTCCTGGAGTCGATCCTGGCGGCGGGTTCGGTCACCCTCTGCACCCAGTGCGCGGCCCGGCGCGGCATCGAGCAGAAGGACACCGTCCAGGGGGTGCGGATCGCCGGCGCCCAGGTCTTCGTCAGCGAGATCATGGCCGACGGCGTGCAGGCGCTCGTCTACTGACCCGCCCCGGCCCGGCCTGAGCCGGCCGCGGGCCGCTACGGACGCTGCTCGTGGTCGGGTGTGTCGCGGCCGTGCCCCGGGTCGTCCCACTTCGGGTCGTCCCAGCGCGGGTCGTTCCACCAGTCGTCCTCGGGGTCCCGCCGGTTCGCGAAGACGGCGGCGGCCGGCGGGATCACCATCGCGACCACGCACATGCCGATCGCGGCCGGGACGGACACGAAGCGCACCACGCCCCAGGCCAGGACGAACAGCGTCAGGCAGACGCCCATCATCACGAAGTAGCGGACATGCCGCCGGTGTGCCTGCACCCCTCCACGGTACGACCGGGGGCGCCCGCGGTCAGCAGCCGTGCGGCGGCGGAGCACCTCCGTCCGGTGGCAGCGCACGACGAGGGCCTTCCCCGCCCGGCGGTTGCCGGGCGGGGAAGGCCCTCGGGGCGTTCAGCGGTCTCAGACCGCGATCGCGACCTCGGTGAAGGCGCCCTGGGAGGCGACCACCACGCGGTCGACGGTCGCGCCGGGGACGAGCGCGCGCAGCGTCCACTTGCCCGGGCGGGCGAAGAAGCGGAACTGCCCGGTGGCCGAGGTCGGAACCTCGGCGGTGAACTCGCCACCCTCGTCGAGCAGACGGACGTAGCCGTTGACCGGCTCTCCGTCGCGGGTGACCGAACCCTGGATGATCGTCTCGTTCGCCACGTCAACTCCTGCCAGGTCCGGGCCGCCGGCCTTCGCACCACACATGTCTGATTCTCCTAACGACTTACTGGGTGAAGCCGGTGCTCAGTTGCCGAGCTCGATCGGCACGCCCACGAGGCTGCCGTACTCGGTCCAGGAACCGTCGTAGTTCTTGACGTTGGTCTGGCCGAGCAGCTGGTGCAGCACGAACCAGGTGAGCGCGGAGCGCTCGCCGATGCGGCAGTAGGCGATGGTGTCCTTGTCCAGGTCCACGCCCTCGGCCTGGTAGAGCGCGCGCAGCTCGTCGTCGCTCTTGAAGGTGCCGTCGTCGTTGGCGTTCTTCGCCCACGGGATGTTCGCGGCGGTCGGGACGTGCCCCGGACGCTGCGACTGCTCCTGCGGGAGGTGGGCCGGGGCGAGCAGGCGGCCGGAGAACTCGTCGGGCGAACGGACGTCGACCAGGTTCAGGGTGCCGATCGCGGCGAGGACGTCGTCGCGGAAGGCGCGGATCGAGGTGTCCTGGGCCTTGGCCTTGTACTCGGTGGCGGCGCGGACCGGCACCTCGGCGACCAGGTCGCGGGAGTCGAGCTCCCACTTCTTGCGGCCGCCGTCGAGCAGACGGGCGTCACCGTGACCGTAGAGCTTGAAGTACCAGAAGGCGTACGAGGCGAACCAGTTGTTGTTGCCGCCGTAGAAGACGACGGTGTCGTCGTTCGCGATGCCCTTGGCCGAGAGGAGCTTCTCGAAGGCTTCCTGGTCGACGAAGTCACGACGGACCGGGTCCTGCAGGTCCTTCGTCCAGTCGATCCGGACGGCGTTGCGGATGTGGTTCTTCTCGTACGCGGTGGTGTCCTCGTCGACCTCGACGATGACAACCTTCGGGTCGTCCAGGTGGGCCTGGACCCAGTCGGCGTCTACCAGGACGTCACTGCGGCTCATGGTGATGATCTCCATCCGAGGGCGGTTTGCGGAAGGTGCTGCGGGGCGGCCGGGGCCGACCGGTCCGAATTCTTGTCCGAATGGTGGGACAGAACGGCGGGCAGGCGGTACCGGACTCAGGACTGCGGGGTGCGAAGGGGGACGGCCGGCGTCATTGTGCCGGGCCAGGTCACCGGAGAGGGGCGACGGGCGGGAACTGCCCGACAAGACCGCCCAGTTAGCGCATTCGACACAGACAGGCGGACACGCGGCACAGGTCTACCGCCCGCCGCTTCGTGAGGTCCGTCTGTCGCTTCATGCAGACGATGCTAGGGACACGGAGCCCCCGATGTCATTAGCGTGTCGAATACTGAGACGATTTGGTTCGAATCCTGAGATTTGAGGGTTTCCCGACCAAGAGGGGGCCCGCGAGGGTCGTCGGGAGCACCTGGCAGGCGCAGACGAAACCGCTCCGCGGGGCCGCCTTGGACAGCGCGTCTCGCGGAGCGGTACGGGGAACAGCACGGAAATCGCGGCCCCCGGGGGGCCGGAGTCAGCCGATCAGCTTGAGTCCGGTCCCGGTGAAGGTCAGCCGCAGACCGTCGGGCTGCGGGGCGGCGCCGGCCAGCTTCAGCCCGGCCGGCAGGTTGTTCAACGTGAAGCTCATCGGGCCGATCGCCTGGTTGGTGACCCCGTTCAGCATCGAGGCGACCCCGCTGAGCTGGAACCCGTCCGCCGTGACGGTGCTGCCGTCGCTGTGCACCGAGCCCTCGCCGACCGCGACCGGCCCCAGCGAGGCCTTGACCTTGCCCGGCCCGCCGTAGGACAGCGAGAGCCGGGTGCCGCCCGGGATCACCCGGCTCGCGCCGGGCACCAGCTTGGAGGCCTCGGGCAGCAGCTTGGCGAGGTCCGCGTAGGTGATCAGGCCGTCGCCGCTGCCCTGGTCCACGGTCGCGCTGTTGAAGCTGTCGCTCACCTCCACGCCCGACAGCCTGGCCTTGAACGCGTGCAGCGCGACCTGCTGCCGGCCGTCCCCGACGACGAGGTCCTCCGCCGAGAGCCGGACGTCGTCCAGCTTCATCGACAGCACCTGGGTCAGGAACGGGAAGCCCTCGATCGACACCTGCGGGCGCTGGCTGAGCCGGCCGCTGCGCACCAGCTGGTCGGCCGCCTCGTCCTCGGCGACACCGACGGCGATCCGGTCGGCGCCCACCAACAGGCCCGAGACCACCACCAGCCCGATCGTCAGCTTCAGCCAGCCACGCATCGTCGCTCCCCCTCCACCCGCCACGGACCCACGGTCACTCCGACGTACGGCCATACGGACGTACGGCCCGGAGCCATGGTTCCGCACCGGCCCCGGGCCGCACGCCCCGCCCGGGGCCCGGGAGCCGTCACCCGGCGAGCAGCCGGCTGCCGATCCACACCAGCGGCGAGGCCACCGCCAGCGGCAGCGCCACCCCCGCCGTCATGTGCACGAACCGGGACGGCCAGTCGTACGCCGCCACCCGGCGCCCGACCAGCGCGCCGACGCCGGCGAGCGCCCCCAGTGCGGCGGGCGCACCGACCAGCGGACCGAAAGCGGCCGCGACCAGCAGGCCCAGCACCGGCGCGACGGCCTTCGGGGCCGGCAGCGGCAGCGCCGCCAGCACGGTCGCCAGCGCCACGGCGGCCATCGCGGCCGGCACCCACGCCGCGACCAGCAGGGCCGCGCACAGCACCGTCACCACGGTCGCCGAGCCGAGCACCGTGAGCGCGTAGAACCGCTCCGCCGGGTCGGACGGGCGGAACGTCTGCAGCACCAGCACCAGCAGGAAGAACCCGCCGAGCGTGCCCACCACGGCGGCGGCCTTGGCGTCCCCGTGCGCCAGCAGCACCGCCGCGTCGGCGGTGAACCCCGCCAGCGCCGCCAGCGCGATGCCCTGCCGGGCCGGCCACATGCCGTTCAGCCGGAACCAGCCGGCCGCGGTCAGCACCTGGAGCAGCACCACCGTCAGCGCCAGCGGCACGCTGCCCAGCGCGGCGCCGCCGGCCAGCAGCGCCGCCACCCCGGCCGTGATCAGCGCGGGCTGCAGGCCCGGCTCGATGATCGGGGAGCCGGTGCGCAGCGGCGCGCCGGCGGCCGGCGCGCCCGGCTGCGGCGGCACCGCGGCGGCCGCCGGCGGCGCGGCGGGGAAGGGGTGCGGGAGCGGCTGCTGGAGCGGCTGCCCGGGGTGCTGCAGCACCTGCTGCTGCACCTCCTGGTGCGGGTACTGCTGCGGGTACTGCTCCTGCGCGTACGGCTGCTGCCCGAACGCCGGCTCGGCGGCCGGCTGCTGCTGCTGCGCGTACGGCGGCTGCGCCGGCTGGGCGTAGGGCTGCTCGTAGGGCGGCGCGTACTGCTGCTCGTACCGGCCCTGGTCGTACTCGACCTGCTCGTGCCGGACCTGCTGGGCGTACGGCTCGCCCTGCTGCTGGTGCGGGCCGGCCTGGTACGCCTGCTGTCCGTGGTCCTGCTGTCCGTACTGCGGCTGTCCGTACTGCGGCTGCTGCTGCGCGTACGGCTGCTGCCCGTACGCCGGCCCGGCGGCCGGCTGCTGCTCCGGCCGGCCCGGCGGGACGGGCTGCTGCTGGGGGACGCCGTTCGGGTAGGCCTCGCTCACGCCGCTCACCCGCCCGCGAACGGGGGGAGCACCTCGACGGTGCCGCCCTCGGTCAGGGCGACGGACGCGTGGTCGCGGCCACCCACCGGAGCGCCGTCCACCAGGAAGGAGCTGTGCCCGAGCACCTGGATCAGGCGGGGCAGGTCGGCGTGCCGCTGCCGGACGCCGGCCAGCGCCTCGGCCAGGGTCGCGGCCCGGTAGGGCTCCTCGGCCACCTGGGCCGCCGCCTTCGCGGCCGCCCAGTAGCGGATCGTCCCGCCGACCGGTGTCCCGGTCGGGACCGGGCCGCTGGCGGGCTCGGTGGTCGCAGCCATGGCAACCCCTCCTCGTGGTGCTCGAACGGTTCGGTCGTCCCGGCCCCGGTCCCCGTCGGGGCCGGCCTGTCACCCACCCGAAAGGGTGTCCGCGTGCGGTGCGGCCGATGTCCGTTCCATGATGGCCTGTCCGCCGGCCCGAGCGGCAATCGCCCTGGCCCGCCACCTCCCGGACGGGCTCCCGGTTGTGGCGGGAGTCACCCGCCCGTTGGCCGAAGTGGCGGAACAGGCAGTTCCGAAGCCTCCCGATGCGGGACGTGGTCGGCTATTCTCGTGGCGTAAGGGATCCGGGCAGAGTCGCCCCCGGGTCCTTTTGTGCTTTCAGAACGCCAGTACGGACGCGTCTGCGAGTGTCGTCGGCCCACCCCCGCCGCGCTCGCAGGACCGCCCCGCCACAGCCGCACAACGAAGTGCGGGCCGTCGGACGGGGCGTCGGAACCGGCTCCGGGCCGCCGCCCGGGCCGGAACAGACCGGAAGGTTCGCGGGATGAGCAGGGCAACAACGGAGCATCAGGGGTTGCGGGACTCCTGGCGCGCGCCCCGTACTGCCGTGCACGCCGGCGAATCCTCCGGATCGGCCCTGGCGGACGCTCCCCCTCCCATCCGTCGCCCGGCACCCCCCAACCCGGGGCGCGCGGCGCACGGAAACTTCCCTGCACATGCGCCATCCGGCTGTGGCGGCAGCCGCAACGCGACCGCGACGACCCGGAAAGGGGACTACCGGGTATGAGTTCTCTTCTTCTTCTCACCAACGCGCTGCAGCCCTCCGCTGAGGTGCTGCCCGCGCTGGGCCTGCTGCTGCACACCGTCCGGGTGGCACCGGCCGAGGGATCGGCCCTGGTCGACACCCCCAGCGCCGACGTCATACTCGTCGACGGCCGACGGGACCTGCCGCAGATCCGCAGCCTCTGCCAGCTGCTGCGCTCCACCGGCATCGGCAGCCCGCTCATCCTCGTCGTCACCGAGGGCGGCCTGGCCGCCGTCACCGCCGAGTGGGGCGTCGACGACGTCCTGCTCGACACCGCCGGCCCGGCCGAGGTCGAGGCGCGGCTGCGGCTCGCCATGGGCCGGCTCCAGGTGGTGTCCGACGACAGCCCGATGGAGATCCGCAACGGCGACCTCTCGGTCGACGAGGCGACCTACTCCGCCAAGCTCAAGGGCCGGGTCCTCGACCTGACCTTCAAGGAGTTCGAGCTCCTCAAGTACCTCGCGCAGCACCCCGGCCGGGTCTTCACCCGGGCGCAGCTGCTGCAGGAGGTCTGGGGCTACGACTACTTCGGCGGCACCCGGACGGTGGACGTCCACGTCCGGCGCCTGCGCGCCAAGCTCGGCGTGGAGCACGAGCAGCTGATCGGCACCGTCCGCAACGTCGGCTACCGCTTCGTGGTGCCCGAGAAGCCGGACAAGGGCGAGCGCCCCGGTCTGGAGCAGCGCTCCACCGCCGTACTGGAGGCCTGACCACGAGCCGGGCGGGACTCCCCGCCCGGCTTGTCCGGATACCGCACCGGACCCGCCCGAAGGTACCCGCCGGTAGGCCGCACCCCCCGTGCCTGGGGGACGCCACCCGCGTAGACTCCGCACGTGGCCAAAGTGACGCGCGACGATGTAGCCCGACTGGCTGGAACCTCGACCGCGGTCGTCAGCTACGTCATCAACAACGGGCCGCGCCCTGTCGCGCCCGCGACCAAGGAGAAGGTACTCGCGGCGATCGAGCAGCTCGGCTACCGGCCGAACAGCGTCGCCCAGGCGATGGCCTCCCGCCGCACCAACCTGATCGGCATGGTCGTCCCCGACGCCCGCCAGCCGTTCTTCGCCGAGATGGCGCACGCGGTGGAGCGGGCCGCCTCGGACCGCGGCAAGCTCGTGCTGATCGGCAACTCCGACTACGTGGACGACCGCGAGGTCCACTACGTCCGCGCCTTCCTCGGCATGCGGGTCTCCGGCCTGATCCTGGTCAGCCAGGGCCCCTCGCAGCGTGCCGCCGAGGAGTTCGCCGCCATGGAGGGGGCCAAGGTCGTGCTGCTGCACCGCCGCCCCGAGGCGATCGACGACGTCGCGGTGGTCACCGACGACGTCGGCGGCGCCGAGCTGGCCGTCCGCCACCTGCTGGAGGTGCACAAGGCCCCGTACGTGGCCTGCTTCGGCGGCCCGGTCGAGTCCCCCGCCCCCGGCGACCCGGTCATCGACCACGTCGAGGGCTGGCAGCGGGCGATGGACGCGCACAGCCTGCCCACCGCCCAGTACCTGATCGACGCCCCCTTCCACCGCTACGGCGCGTACGAGGTCGCGGTGCGGCTGCTGCGCTCCCCCGAGCGGCCGCCGGCCATCTTCTGCTCCACCGACGACCAGGCGATCGGCGTCCTGCGGGCCGCCCGCGAGGTCGGCCTGCGCGTCCCCGAGGACCTCGCGGTGGCCGGGTTCGACGACGTCCCCGAGGCCGCCCTCGCCGACCCGCCGCTGACCACCGTCGCCTCCGACCGGGACGCGATGGCCCGGGCCGCCGTCGAGCTCGTGCTGGACGACTCGCTGATGGTGCCCGGCTCCGACACCGAGCGGGTCCGCAAGTTCCCCTCCCGCCTGGTCGTTCGCCGCTCGTGCGGCTGCGGAACGCCCGGGAAGGCGTAACTTCGTGGCCTGACCAGCCTTTATGAGAAGTCAACGGGCTTCTCTGGCCGTTCTGAGCCGCCTCTCATCAAACCTTCATCCGGCGGGCGGACGTTGGTCACATGAGCGACCAGCAGCGCAGCACCGAGACCGGCGGCACCCCCTCGCACGGCTACGCGGGCTGGAACCCGCCGATGCCCGGCCACCCGCCGACCGCACCCGCCACGGACGGCACCACGTACCCCGCCGGCGGGCCGGCCGACGGCGGGTGGCCGGGCAACCGGCCGCAGGTCGTCGAGGGCACCGTCGTCGACCACGGCCACGTCGGCAGCCACCCCGGCGGCGCCTTCGACGGGCCGCCCGCGCCGCCGCCCGGCACCCCCTGGGGCGACACCCCGGCCCCCGGCACGCCCCCGCCCTCCGGCGGGCACGCCCGGCGCGGCCTGCTCCGCGGACGGCTCGCGCTCGTCACCGCCGTGGCGGCCGTGGCCGCCGTCCTCGGCGGGGTCACCGGCGGCGCGATAGCCGTAGGGGAGCGCGGCGGCTCCTCCTCCTCGTCGGCGACCGTCGCCAGCCCCGTCTCGGCCCGCTCCGACGGCACCGCCGACGTCGCCGCGATCGCCTCCGCCGTCTCGCCGAGCGTCGTCCAGATCACCGTGAAGACCTCCGCCGGCACCGCCACCGGCACCGGCGTCGTCCTCGACGCCACCGGCCGGATCCTCACCAACTACCACGTGATCTCGGGCGCCGTCGGCGGCGGTACCGCCACCGTCACCTTCAAGGACGGCAGCACCGCGACCGCCACCGTCACCGGCACCGACAAGTCCCTCGACGCCGCCGTGATCACCGCCTCCGGGGCCAAGAACCTCGCCCCCGCCACCCTCGGCGACTCCGGCCGGGTCGCCGTCGGCGACTCCGTCGTCGCCATCGGCAACCCCGAGGGCCTCACCGGCACCGTCACCTCCGGCATCATCAGCGCCGAGAACCGCGAGGTCACCGTCCAGCTCGACGAGGGCTCCACCAGCGGCAACGGCGGCTTCGGGTTCCCGAACCTGCCCGGCACCCGTGGCGGCCAGGGCTCGGGCGGCTCCGGCAGGGACAGCACCACGTACAAGGCCTTCCAGACCGACGCCGCCCTCAACCCGGGCAACTCCGGCGGCCCGCTGATCAACGCGAGCGGCCAGGTGATCGGCATCAACTCCGCGATGTACTCGGCCGGCGGCTCCAACTCCACCGCCGACTCCAGCAGCGCCGGCAGCGTCGGCCTCGGCTTCGCCATCCCGATCAACGACATCAAGCAGGTGCTGCCCGAGCTGGAGGCGGGGCACAACGTCTAGACGGACAATTGGCCCTACGGGGCACGGCACGGCCCACCAGCCTCTCCAGCACAGAGCCAGCAAGCACGGCAAGCCCCCACGAGCACCGCCACGACGAGAAAGGGCCAGCGCCCATGACTCCCCCCGCCGACGACCGCACCGCCGCCGAGGCCGGGTCCTCCCCCGCCCGCCTCCTCGTTGTCGACGACGAGCCGGCCCTGCGAGACGCGCTGGAGAGCAGCCTCGCCTTCGAGGGCTACGAGGTCTCCACCGCCACCGACGGCTACGAGGCCCTCGACGCCGTGGAACGGGACAAGCCCGACCTCGTCCTGCTGGACATCATGATGCCGCGGATGGACGGCCTCACCGCCGTCCGCCGGATGCGCTCGCGCGGCGACACCGCCCCCGTCCTGATGCTCACCGCCCGCGACGCCGTCGGCGACCGCGTCACCGGCCTCGACGTCGGCGCCGACGACTACCTCGCCAAGCCCTTCGAGCTCGACGAACTGCTCGCCCGCGTCCGTGCCCTGCTCCGGCGCAACGCCCTCGCCACCGAGGCCGCCGCCCGCGCCGTCGTCGCCGAGGACGACAGTGAGGTGATGGCCTTCGCCGACCTGCGGATGAACACCGCCACCCGCGAGGTCACCCGCGACGGCAGGCCCGTCGAACTCACCCGCACCGAGTTCATGCTGCTGGAGATGTTCCTCTCCCACCCGCGCCAGGTGCTCACCCGGGAGCAGATCCTCAAGGCCGTCTGGGGGTTCGACTTCGAACCGTCCTCCAACTCGCTCGACGTGTACGTGATGTACCTGCGCCGCAAGACCGAGCAGGGCGGCATGCCCCGGCTCATCCAGACCGTCCGCGGCGTCGGCTACGCCCTGCGGCCGGCCGCCGGCGTCGCTGCGTGAGCGAGCCCACGGCCTCCGCGGCGCACCCCGCGCCACCGGCGCCGCCGCTGGTCCACCCGCCACGGCGGACGCTGCGGCGGCGGCTGGCGCAGTGGTACCGGGGTCGCTCGCTGCGCAGCCGGCTGGCGGCGCTCACCGCGCTCGCGGTGGCGGTCGCGATCGCGCTGTCGGCGCTGGCGTGCTGGTTCATCGTCGAGCAGAAGCTGTACCAGCAGGTCCAGGACAACCTTTCCCGCGCCATGGAACCGCGGCCTGCCTGGGTCGACAACAGTCGCCGGTCCTTCACGCTGGGCTCCTGCGAGAAGACCGCTGCGGCGGCCCAGGCGAGTGCGGAAACCGCACGCGAGAACGAGCCGCCTCTTCCAGGGGGCGGGCAGCCCGGGGGTGACAGCCAGGTGAGCAATCAGCTCTACAGCGCCAACGGCCAGATCTGCCTCACGGTGAACTCAGCCCCCAAGGCCGTCAACGTCGAGACCTCCGACCTCGAAGCGGCCAGCCTCCCCCGTGGCAAGTACACCTTCCGCGACGGAACCTACGTCGACGGGACACCCGCCAGGATTCGGCTGAGTGGCGTCACCGATCCGAACGGCAAGCAGTATGCCGGGCTCACCGCCGTTCCCGTCGACACCGTGCAGGACTCGCTGAACCAACTGGCGCTCTTCCTGGGTGTGGTCGCCGCCCTCGGCGTGGTCGGCGCCGGCCTCACCGGCCGCCTGATCGCCCGCTCCGCGCTCAAGCCCGTCGACGACCTCACCGACGTGGTCGAGCACATCGCCCGGACCGAGGAGGTCGGCACCACCATCCCGGTGACCGGCAACGACGAGATCGCCCGGCTCTCCACCTCGTTCAACTCGATGAGCACCGCGCTGGCCAACTCCCGTGACCGGCAGACCCGGTTGATCGCCGACGCCGGGCACGAGCTGCGCACCCCGCTCACCTCGCTGCGGACCAACGTCGACCTGCTGATCCGCAGCAACGACACCGGCCGGCCGCTGCCGGAAGCGACCCGGACCAAGCTGCTCGGGAACATGAAGGCGCAGATGCAGGAACTCACCCTGCTGATCGGCGACCTGCTCCAGCTCTCCCGCCCGGACTCCCCCAAGCCCGGCCAGAACGTGGCCGTGGTCGCCCTGCACGAGATCGCCGGCCGCGCCGTCGACCGGGCCCGGCTGCGCGGCCCCGGCCTGGTCTTCGAGCTGGACATCGCCCCCTGGTACGTCCACGGGGACGGTGCGGCGCTGGAGCGCGCGGTGATCAACCTGCTGGACAACGCGGTGAAGTACAGCCCGCCCGGCGGCGTGGTCGACGTACGGCTGCACGAGGGCCTGCTGACCGTCCGGGACCACGGGCCCGGCATCCCGCAGGACGAGCTGCAGTACGTCTTCGACCGGTTCTGGCGCTCGCCGTCCTCGCGCCAGCTGCCGGGCTCGGGCCTCGGCCTGTCGATCGTCGCGCAGTCCGTCCGGGACGCGGGCGGCGAGGTCTCGCTCGGCCCGGCCAGGGACGGCGGACCGGGCGCGCAGGCCACCGTCCGGCTGCCGGGCGAGCCCGGAGCGCCCTGACCGCGGCCCCGCCGGCGGCCGCCGAACGACGGACGGGCGGGGTGCCCGGAGGCACCCCGCCCGTCCGTCCGCGCAGGTGGGTCAGTCGATGTCGGTACCCGGGCCGATGATGGTGATCCGGTCCTGGGCCGGCACCGCCAGCGGGGCGGCCGCGGAGCTGTTGGCCCCGAGGTACGCCGCGAAGAGGTCCAGGTCGGAGGCGCCGACCAGCTTGTCCGTGCCGGCCGCGAAGGCCGGGAAGCCGTCGCCGCCGCCGGCCAGGAACTCGTTGGCCGCGACGCGGTAGCTCGCCGCCGGGTCGATCGGGGCGCCGTTCAGCTTGACGCTGTCGACGACCACGCGGGCCGCACCGGTCTTGCGCATGTCCAGGGTGTAGGTGAAGCCCTTGGAGTTCTGCAGGATCTTCGGCGCGGCGTCGTTGAGGCCGCTCACCTGCTGCTGGAGCAGCTGCACGACCTGAGCCCCGGTCAGCGTCTTGACCTGCATCATGTTGGTGAACGGCTGGACGGTGAACGCCTCGCCGTAGGTCACCACCCCGTCGCCCTCGGTCCCGGACGCCTTGTAGACCAGGTCCGAGCGGATGCCGCCGGGGTTCATGAACGCGATCTGCGCGCCGCCCTTGTCGGCGGGGGCGAGGCCGGCCAGCTGGGCGTCGGCGATCACGTCACCGAGCGGCTTCTCCAGCGCGCTGCTGCCGCGGCCGTTGACGTCCGCCGGGATGTAGCCCAGCGGGCGGCCGGCGATCGGCGCGGCCAGCGCCGAGTAGTGCGCGATCAGGGCCGTCATGTCCGGCGCCTTCTCCAGGGTGCGCCGCACCACGTGGTTCTCGGCCTTCACCGACGGGCGCACGATGGTGCCGGTGGTCTTGTCGAGCTGCAGGTCGATCTCGGTGTACAGCCGGCCGAAGGAGGCCGCGCTGGTCACCGAACGCGGCACGCCCTGCGGGTCCGGGATGGTGCAGGCGTACGCGTTGTGGGTGTGGCCGGTGACGATCGCGCCGATGGCCGGGTCGAGCTGCTTGGCGATGTCGACGATCGGCCCGGAGATGCCCTGGCCGGCCGCGCCGCAGTCGTAGTTGTAGACCGAGCTGGCCGGGAAGCCGCCCTCGTGGATCAGCGCGACGATCGAGTTGACGCCCTGCTTCTTCAGCTCCGCGGCGTACTTGTTGATCGTCTCGACCTCGTCACCGAACTTGAGGCCCTTGACGCCCTCGGCGGTGACGATGTTCGGCGTGCCCTCCAGGGTGGCGCCGATGAAACCGATCTTCACGCCCTGGGACTTGGTCACCCAGTACGGGGCCAGGATCGGCTTGCCGGTCTTCTCGTTGGTGACGTTGGCCGCGAGGTAGTTGAAGTTGGCGCCCTTGAACTTGCGCCCCGCCTCGTAGCAGCCGTCGACCGGGTGGCAGCCGCCGTTCTGAAGGCGCAGCAGCTCCTTGGCGCCCTCGTCGAACTCGTGGTTGCCGACCGCGGTGACGTCCAGGCCGAGCTTGTCCATCGCCTCGATGGTCGGCTCGTCGTGGAACAGGGCCGAGGTCAGCGGGCTGGCGCCGACGATGTCACCGGCCGCGACCGTGATCGAGTCGTCGGCGGGGATCCGGGCCTGGCGCAGCGCGGTGGCGAGGTACTCGATGCCGCCCGCGGGGGTGGCGACCTCCTTGCCGGTGGCCGGGTCGATCTCCTTGACCGTCCCGGAGGAGCCCGCCGGGGCCTCCAGGTTGCCGTGGAAGTCGTTGATGGCCAGCAGCTGGAGGTTGGCCAGCTTGTGACGGTCCGCCGCCTGGGCGGCACTCGGCACCATCAAGGTGCCGAACAGGCCGGCGGCCGCGACGACGGCCAGCGCCGCGCGGCGGTATCTGACGTTCCTGGACCCGCTGTTCGGCAGGTCACTACCGGTGCGACCGGCATTGGGCATGAGGGTTCCCCTGCACCTGGAGGGCCCCGCGGTGGGCGGGGCCGGGCTGGCGGCAATGTTGCTCGTGACCTGTGCAGCCTAGAGTCAACGCGCGTAGCTGTCAGGACCCTGGACGTAACGAGAGGGTTTCCTGTTGCCGACCGGTAGGTGCCTTCACAGCTTCGGCACCCGTGGAAGCTGAGTACACGCACTCAGGTGCGGGGCTCGACAGGGGCGTTACCGTGGTGCCCCGAGCGCGGACCGTACGACGAGAGATGGGCAGCCGCCATGAACCCGACCGGACCGACCCCGGCAGCGACCACCACGCCCGCCCGCACCGGCCCGTGGCTGCCGGGCGGCCTCGCCGTCCTCTGGGGCCTGCCCGGCCTCGGCCTGCTGGGGTACTCCGTCCGCACCCTGGCCCAGTTCCTCGGCGGCACGGACGGGAACGGGGAGTTCGGCGCCGAGGGCCAGGTCTCGCTGATCCTGATCACGCTCTTCACGGCGGCGGTAGCCGTCCCCGCCCTGATCCTCGCCACGCTGTGCACGGTGGCCTGCGTCCGGCTCCGGCGGGGCCGGCCCGGCTCCGAGGCCATGGTGTTCGCCGTCGGCCTGGCCAGCGTGGTCGGCGCCGTCGGGGCCGCCGGCTGGACCAACTGGTGGCCCCACCACGGCTGGATCCAGGCCCTCCTGGTCGCCGCCGGCCTGCTCGGCGCGATCGCCGCCGCCACCGCCCGGCCATCCCGCCGGACTCCCGCCACCCGCTGAACCCGCCCCGGGGGCGCGGCCTCAGACCCCCGGCTCGGCGGCCAGCTGCCGCTCGGCCCTGACCCGCTCCGCGACCGCGTCCTCCGTCATCGCGCGGTCGGTGTACACCAGCGGACGCTCCGCCTCGGTGATGATGTGCTTCACCACCTGCACGTTGCCGTTGACGTCCCACACCGCGATGCCGGGCGACAGGGTCGGAATGATCTCCACCGCCCAGCGCGGCAGCCCCAGCACCCGGCCGGTGGCTCTCGCCTCGTCGGCCTTCTGCATGTAGACCGTCCGGGTCGAGGCCATCTTGAGGATCGCCGAGGCCTCCTTCGCCGCCGCGCCGTCCACCACGTCGGAAAGGTGGTGGACCACCGCCACGAAGGACAGGCCGAGCCGCCGGCCGAACTTCAGCAGCCGCTGGAACAGCTGCGCCACGAACGGGCTGTTGATGATGTGCCAGGCCTCTTCGACCAGGAAGATCCGCTTCTTCCGGTCCGGCCGGATCCAGGTGTGCTCCAGCCACACCCCCACGATCGCCATCAGGATCGGCATCGCGATCGAGTTCCGGTCGATGTGCGACAGGTCGAAGACGATCAGCGGCGCGTCCAGGTCGATCCCGTCCGTGGTCGACCCGTCGAACATCCCCCGCAGGTCGCCGTCGACCAGCCGGTCCAGCACCAGCGCCACGTCCAGACCCCAGGCCTGCACCTCCTGGACCCCCACGCCCAGCGACTCCACCGAGGAAAGGTCAGGGCTGCGCAGCGTGTTGATGATGTCGTCAAGCACCGGCTGGCGGCCGGTCACCGTCGCCAGCACATGGGCGTGCGCGGCCTTCAGCGCGAAGCCGGCCCGCTCCTCCAGCCCGCGCCCCATCGCCACCTCGATGATGGTGCGCAGCAGCGACAACTGCCCGGTCGTGGTGATCGCCGGGTCCAGCGGGTTCAGCTTCACCCCGCCGTCACGGGCCGCCATCGGGTCCAGCCGGATGGACTTTATGCCGAGCGCGTTGGCGATCAGGTTCCACTCGCCGACGCCGTCCTCGCCCTGCGCGTCGAGCACCACGACCTGCCGGTCCCGGAACCTCAACTGGCGCAGCACGTACGTCTTCTCCAGCGCCGACTTGCCGTTGCCGGACTCCCCCAGCACCAGCCAGTGCGGCGCCGGCAGCTGCTGCCCGTACAGCTGGAACGGGTCGTAGACGTACCCCTTGCCGCTGTACACCTCCCGGCCGATGATCACGCCGGAGTCACCCAGGCCCGGCGCGGCGGTCGGCAGATAGACCGCCTGCGCCTGCCCGGTGGAGGTCCGCACGGGCAGCCGGGTGGTCTCCACCTTGCCGAACATCAGGCTGGTGAACGAGTCGGTGAGATTGCCGATTGCCATGGCGGGCCTGCCTCCGGAGGGTCGGTACGTGGATCAGCGGCGGATGCCCGTGGCGAACGGGAGGGTGTTGACGAACGCCCGGTGGTGCTCGCGGTCGCACCACTCCAGCTTGAGGTAGCTCTTGCCCGCCGACGCCCGGATGGTCCGCTTGTCCCGGGCCAGCGCCTCCGGATTGCGTGCGGACACCGTGATGTACCCCACCAGGTTCACCCCGGCCGCGCCCGAGGCGAGGTCGTCGCCGCGCTGGTCGACCCGGCCGGTGTGGGCCAGGTCCCGCGGGTCGACCGTGCGGTTCATCTTGGCGGCGCGGCTCGCCTCCGCCTCGTCGTTGGTCTTCTCGGTCAGCATCCGCTCGATCGCCACGTCGGTCGGCTCCAGGTCCATCGTGACCGCCACCGTACGGATCACGTCCGGCGTGTGGACCAGCAGCGGAGCCAGGAAGTTGACCCCCACCGGCGTCAGCGGCCACTCCTTGATCCAGGCCGTCGCGTGGCACCACGGCTCCCGGGTCACCGACTCCCGGGTCTTCGCGGTCAGGTACTGCGGATGCGTGGCGTCCAGCTCGGCCGGCCACGCGTTGCGGCGCGACATCGCCTGGATGTGGTCGATCGGGTGGTCCGGGTCGTACATCGAGTGCAGCAGCGAGGAGAGCCGGGCCTGGCCCAACGGCTGCCGGACCCGGATGTCGGCCTCCGCCAGCCGGGCGCAGATGTCGGTCAGCTCGCGCGCCATCACCGCCGCCAGGCCCTCGTCGTCCCGGGCGCGCCTGCCGGTGGCCGTGCGGCCCATCGCGTGCGCCTCGGCCGCCAGGTCACGGGTGTAGTGCATGCAGGCCACCAGGTACGCCCGGTGCTGCTCCGAGGAGGTCGACACCATCGACTGCAGCTGGTCGTACGAGTCCTGCAGCCAGCGCGGGGCGTCGTGGTCACCACGACGCTCGACGTCCTTGGCGTGCGCGTCCGGGTCGGCCGGCAGGGTCCGGGCCAGGATCTGCAGCCGGGTCACGAAGCCGTCCCCGTTGGCGACGTGCTTCAGCAGCGTGCCGAAGCGGTCGACCAGCGCCTCCTGGTCCTCCGAGTCCCGCAGCCCGACCCCGGGGCCCTCGATCTCGATCGCGGCCGTCACCGTCCGCCGCTCCAGGTGCATCAGCACCCCGACCTCGTCCGGCCCGAACGGCGCCGACAGCCAGCGCAGGCGTCCCACCCCCGGCGGCGGCCCGACCTCGACCTCCCGGCCGTCCAGCCGGGTGCCCGCGTCGATCACGTCTGACTTCCAGAGCCCGCGCCCGCTGCGCGCCGTCCGCCGGTAGGTGCGGTTGATCTCCACCCACTTGTAGAAGGTCCGGCGCCGGTACGGCACGTAGACCGCCATGATCGCCAGCAGGGGCAGCCCGACCAGCCCCGCGATCCGCAACGGGAGGATCGGCATCAGCAGCCCCCAGAGCATCCCGAGGAAGGCCCCGAAGATGATCAGGACGATCTCGCCGGACTCCCGGTTGCGGCCGATCGGCGCGTTCGGGCGGGCCTTGCCGATCAGATAGGTGCGGCGCTGGTGCACGTACGCCTGGCCGTACTGACCACCGTACTGGCCGAGCTGGTCGCTGCTCACTTACCCGTCACCCTCCCTTCGCTGGATTGCTGTCGCGACTCGGAGCCGGCGGCCCCGCCTGCTGCGGCGGCGCCGCGGTACGGGAACCGTGCGCCGCGATGCCCGGCGCCACGGACCCGCCGCCGGCTGCGGCGGAGGCGTTGGCCGCCTGCGGGCCGCCCCGGGAGCCGTGGGCGCTGATGCCCTGCTTCACCAGGTTGGCCGGACCGTTGATCATCGCCGAGCCCGCCGAGACGGCGCCGGCCCGGGCGTTGCGCATGTTCACCATCTCGTCGCCGAAGCCCGGCACGAAGCGGTAGACCGCAGCGCTCGCGAAGATCGACAGGAACAGGATCGCCAGCCCCGACAGCACCCGCGCGAAGTCGTCCGTCGCCCCCGCCCCGCTGGCCACCGCCCCGGCCAGGCCCAGGATGATCACGATGATCGGCTTCGCCAGGTCCACCGCCACCATCAGGCCGGCCCAGCGGCGGACGTGCTTCCACAACTGCTTGTCGACCAGCCCGGCGTAGACCGCCGTCCCGAGCAGCGCACCCACGTACAGCATCGCGGCGCGGATCAGCAGCTCGATCCAGAGCACCGCCGCGGCCAGCACGGCCACCAGCGACACGATGATCAGGATCAGCGGGCCGCCGCCCATGTCACCCTTCTCCAGGGTGTCGGCGAAGCCGCCGAGATAGGTGCCGGTGTCCGACTTGGTACCGACCGCGATCGCCTTGGTGAGCCCGTCCGTCGCGCTGACCACGGTGAACAGGATCAGCGGCGTGAAGGCGGAGGCCACCACCGTCAGCCAGAGGAACCCGATCGCCTCCCCGATGGCGGTCGCCAGCGGGGCCCCGCGGACGGCCCGCTTGGTGACGGCCAGCAGCCACAGCACCAGCGTGATGATCGTCGAACCGGCGAAGACCACCGCGTACTGCTGCAGGAACGACGCGTTGGTGAAGTCCACCTGCGTCGTCCCGTCGATCGCGCTCGACAGCTTGCGCACCACCCAGGCGGCGGCCTGCGCGCACCCCTTGGCGAGCGAACCGAGGGGGTCGGTGACGCTGCCGACGGTGCCGCTGCCGGGGAGGCCGGCGCCGCCGCCGGGCTTGTCGACGCAGAGGATGCCGTTGCCAGAGATCGGCAGGTCGGGGCAGTTCGACGCATTCGCCGACGGCGAGGGCGACGGCGAGGGCTCCGCGAAGACCCGCTGAGCGGTCAGCAGGGCGGCGAGCTGGACCGCCGCGAAGGCGCCGGCCAGGACGCCGGCCCGGCGCAGGCGGGGGGAGGCGGGGCGGTCAGCGGGCATAGCGGAACCCCCCGAACTGCTGGACAGCACCGGTGATCTCCTCGGCGGTAGCGGCCTGTTGGTCGCCCGGCACCGGGGCTGGGCCCTGCCGGCTGGTGAAGTCGACGAGCTTCCAGTCCCCGCCCGTCCAGCGCAGGCTGAGGGTCAGGGTGTACCAGTTCTGGACGACCGGCAGGGTGGAGCGTTCCCCGGCGAGGCCGGTGAGGCCGGTGGACCAGACCTCGACCTTGGCGTCGCTCTCGGTGTGGCTGACCGACTTGGTGCCCACCGGGACGGTGCGGCTGACGAAGGTGAGGCCCTTGGGGGCCTTGCCCTGGGCGTCCAGGCCGTAGCGGGCGGCGGTGTCGCCGCCGAACCCCTGGTCCAGCCGGCCCTGCAACCCCGCGAGGGCCGCCGGGTCCGCGATGGTGGCCACTATGGTGTGCCGGGCCTCGGTGCGGAACATCTCGGCGGAGCCGATCGCGACGGCGTAGTTGGCGGCCGCCGACTGGGCGCCCTGGTCGGTGTGCGGGAAGCCGTTGGCGATGCCGTTGCTGGTGGTGCTGACGGGCTGTTCGCCGCTGGGCCCGGGGCCGGCGCCGCCGGGGGCGGCGGAGGCCGCGGCGCGGTCGGCGGAGGGCGGTGCGGCCGGGTCCGGGTCGGCCTTGCCGCGGTTGGCGACCGAGATGGCCAGGACCAGCAGGGTGACGACCACGAGGACGGTCAGCAGGGTCCGCACCGGTCGGGCCTGGCGCCCGTTCGGCTGGTAGGAGGACTGTTCGGCGACCGGTAGCCGCGTACGGGTGTGCGGCTGGTCGTCGGACAACGGCACGGCGGCCCTCCTGGTGCGGGGAGCCGGTTGGCGGCTCCGTTGGGCCCCTCCGGCCCGGCGGGCCGCCTGCCCGTGGGCGGGCGGCGGGCGCGGGCGAGGAGGGCGGGGTGGATTCCTGGCGGGGGTCCTGGCGGTCCCCCGGCCGGGCTGCTGCCGGCTGCCTGCGGCCGGACGTGCTCCCCGCGGCCGGCGGGCCGGCCGGCGGGACGCTGTCCGTTCGTCAGATGGCCATACCGTAGACAATGGTGAACAGGGTGCCCAGCGATCCGATGATGAACACGCCGGTCAGCCCGGCGATGATCAGCCCCTTGCCCTGTTCGGCACCGAAGGAGTCGCGCATCGCGGTGGCGCCGATCCGCTGCTTGGCCGCGCCCCAGACCGCGAGGGCGAGACAGGCCAGGATGGCCACGGCCATGACGACCTCCACCATCACGCGGGCCTCGGAGCCGAGCGTGGCGAAGGGCCCCCAGTCCGGGGCGATCCCTCCGATGATGGTGTCGATATTGGCCTTTTTGGGTGGGTCCTCGGCCAGGTGGCCGATCGCGATACTGTCCACGCTGCTCAGGTTCATTTCCATCTCACCGCCCGATCAGGCAAATTCAAGGCCCATGACCCCACCTGCGCGAAGGGCCGGTACCTATTCTTGGCCAGATCTGATGTCGACTTGGCTGCTTCTCGCGGATTGGTCGTGAGGCATGGGACACGTACGCCAGGATGTCCACCGTACGAAGGATAGCGCTCACTCTTTGTATCTCTGATGATTGCGGTGAGCAACGCCTTCCGGGACACTTCGACTGACGACTCGTCGGGATGGTGCTGATGGTACTCCGGAAGGCCGGTACGGCCGCCGCTGCTACGGGAGTTGTGCTGGCCGGGTTCGTCGGGCTGGTGACCTTCGGGACGTATGCCGCGAGCGGTACGCCGCAGCATCAGGGTTCGCGGGCCGCACTCTCCGCCGGCACCGTCCCGGCCGCCTACCAGGGGCTGATCCAGGAGTGGGGCTCGCTCTGCCCGGAGATCTCTCCGCCGATGCTGGCGGCGCAGCTCTATCAGGAGAGCGGTTTCGATCCGTCAGCGCGGAGTCCGGCCAAGGCCTATGGGATGGCGCAATTCCTGGAGAGCACCTGGGCGACGTACGGGGTGGATGCCAACAAGGACGGCAAGAAGGACATCTGGGACCCGGCCGACGCAATCGCCTCCGCGGCGACTTACGACTGCGCGCTGGCCCGGGAGGTCTCCAAGGTGCCCGGGGACGGGCAGGCCAACCTGCTGGCCGCCTACAACGCGGGCCCGTACGCGGTGATCAAGTACGGCGGGGTGCCGCCGTACGCGGAGACCCAGGGGTACGTGCGGAACATCTCGACGCTGGCCCGCAGCTTCACCGCGCCGACCGCCGCGGTGGAGGTCTCGCAGCAGGCCGCCGGCGCGATCTACTTCGCGCAGAACGTGCTGGGCACGCCCTATCTGTGGGGCGGCGAGGGCCTGCCCTCGCAGGGCGGCCGGTTCGACTGCTCCGGGCTCACCCAGGCCGCGTACGCCTCGGTGGGGATCACGCTGCCCCGGGTCGCCAACGACCAGTGGTACGCCGGCCCGCACCCGTCGCGCGACCAGCTCCGGCCGGGCGACCTGGTGTTCTGGGCCACCGACCTGAACGACCCGCGCAGCATCCACCACGTCGGGATCTACGTCGGCGGCGGCTACATGATCGACGCGCCGCACACCGGCGCGGTGATCCGCTACGACAAGATCGACACCAAGGAGTACATCGGCGCCACCCGGGTCACCTCGGACGGCGCCAACGCCCTGCCGGTCCGCGGCGCGGACGGCAGCATCACCGGTTCGGGCGGGCCGGGTGCCGGCGGCCAGGCGCCCGCCGGCACCCCCGCCACCACGCCCGCGGCGAGCCCGCCCGCGCGGGCCGCCGCCGCGGGCGGTTCGGGTCAAACGCCGGCAAAGACCTGAGCCCGGGCGGCGCCCCGGGTGTGAGCGCACGGTGGACGGCGAGTCAAGTTTCCATAACCCTGCGTCCCCGTGGAACCCTGTGTGCCTGCGGTGACGTTGTGTCCGGTGGTTCTGTGTCAGCTTCCTGAGCTGGGCCGACCCCGGCCGGGACCGCAGGTTCAGCGGAGCAGAAGGAGGTGCGGCGTGCCGATGCCACTTGCCGACACGAGCGACCCCGATCTCGGTCTGCTCTACGCCGTCAACGGGCTGGCCAAGTCCTCGCCCGGCTGGCTGGACTCGCTGGTCTCCTGGATCGGCGAGTACGGCATCCTGCTCGGGCTGGCCGCGCTGTGCCTCACCGGTTGGTTGCAGGCCCGCCGCCGCCCGGACGCCCCGGTGGCCGTCGCCGGCCTGCTCTGGGCGCCGCTCGCGGTGACCGTCGCCGAGCTGGCCAACCTCCCGATCGCGGCGATCGTGAACCGGCCGCGCCCCTTCGTCGACCACGCCGGGCTGGACGTCCTGGTGGCCGGCAAGGAGGGCACCCACTCCTTCGTCAGCGACCACTCGACGATGTCGATGGGCATCGCGGTGGCGCTCTTCCTGGTCAACCGCCGGCTCGGCTGGATCGCCGGCGGCCTGGCGCTGCTGCAGGGCTTCTGCCGGATGTTCATGGGCGTCCACTACCCGACGGACGTGATCGGCGGCTTCGCGCTGGCGACCGCGGTGGTGCTGCTGCTGGCGCCGATCGCGATGGCCGTGCTGGTGCCGCTCTGCCACGCGGTGGCCCGGACCGCGGCCGCCCCGCTGGTCGTGGCGGGCGGGCGGCGGACGGGTGCCCCGAAGGGCGGCGGCCGGCGGCGCCGGGCCGTCCCGGGTCAGGTCCGCGCCGAGGATCCGCCCCGGGAGCCCGATCTCGCCGCCTGAGGGCCGCTCGCGGGGCCCGGGGGACCCGTGGTCCCCCGGCCCGCCGGGAGGGCCGCCAGGCGGCTCCCACGGCTTCCGGGACGGCTCGGTGCCCGGAAGCCCCGGGACGGCTCCGCGCGCCGGTGTCCGGGTGCTGGGTGGGCTGGGTGCCCGGGAGGTCACGTCCCCTGGTCGGCGCCGCTCTCCTCCAGGTGTTCGGCGGCCTCGCGTCTGGCGAGGTCCCGGGAGCGCCGGGCGGGCCGGGACCAGCCGCAGCTGCAGTTGGCGAAGCAGAAGGAGCCGCGCTCGGTGATCTCCACGCGGTGGCCGGGCATCTGGGCTGTGCCGGGGGAGACCGGCAGCTCACTGTGCACGTGGCTCACCGTAACGCGCCCGCACCCCGGCGCGCGACGTTCCGGGTGCGCCGGGTCGTGCGTAACCCCTCGGGGCCCAACTCGTTTGTCCGGAAAGAGCTCTGCCCATCGGGGGTGGCGCTTGCCGGGCGCTCGGGCCCGAGGGGGTTGTCGCGAGAATGAAGATGCCGAACCAGAGCCAGCTGCTTCCGCACGTCCGGTCCGCGGCCCGGGCGGTGGTGCTCGCCGCCGCCCTCACCGGCCTCGCGGCCTGCTCGGGCGGGTCCGGCGGGGCGGACCACCGGCAGGACAGCTCGGCCGACCAGCTGGCCGCCGATCCGCTGACGGCCGTGCGCGGCGCCGCGGACATCACCGGCCGGACGGGCTCCGCCCGCGCGGTCACCGAGCTGGTCACCGAGTCGGCCGACAAGAAGGCCGTGTTCACCGGCGCCGGCGGCTACGACTACGTGAAGCGGATCGGCCGGCTGGAGGTGGCGGTGCCGCCGGGGGCCGCGACCACCGGGAAGATCGTCGAGGTGGTCCTGCCGGGCGTCGTCTACCTGCAGAACAGCGGGGCGAAGGTGCCGGCCGGCAAGTGGGTCAAGCTGGACGTCCGCCAGCTGCCCGACGGGAACCTGGTGTCGAGCGGCGCCACCGACCCGGCCGGCGCCGCCGGGGCGCTGCGCGGGGCGCAGAAGGCCGAGCTGGTCGGCGGCGAGACGGTCGACGGGGTGGCCCTGAAGCACTACCGGGGCACGCTGGACCTGGCCAAGGCCGCCGAGGCCACCGGCGGGCGCGGGGCCGACGGCCTGCGGATGGCCGCCCAGACCTTCACGGTCAAGGAGGTCCCCTACGAGGTCTGGCTGGACGGTCAGGGCCGGCTGCACAAGGTGGTCGAGGTGTTCTCGTTCGCCGGCGTGGCCGGTTCGAAGGAGGCCAAGGACCAGGTCAAGGTCACCTCCACCACCTCGCTGAGCGACTTCGGCAAGGCGGTGGACGCCGCGGAGCCGGCCGCCGCGGACATCTGGTCGATGAACGCGACCGAGCCCCCGAAGTGACGGGCCGGGCCGGCCGGCCGCAGGTGGCCCGGTCGGCGCGGGAAGCAGCACGGGAAGAGCGGCCCACCCGTTTCGGCCGCACCAAGATGGCCCGTCCGTGCCATGTGGCCGGACTCCGAAATGCCTAGGCTGGACGGCGGGTGACTGCCGCGCCCCCGGCCCGCGGGCCGGGCGGAGGTCCCCTCGGCCGAAGGCCGGGGGAGCGCCCCAGGGGCAAGCAGGGCGCTGAAGGGGTGGTGCAGGTGGTGTCGACCTCGGGCGGCCGCGACGGCGGTCATGACCACACGGCCCTCGACGAGATCGAGCTGGCCGGCGAACTGATGATCGCCGCGACGTCCTCGGCCGGCGACCGCCTGCCGACCGAGCGCATCGACGAGGTCCTGCTGGACCGCCCGGACCAGCCCGAAGCGGTCCACCGACCGGACGCGCACCGCCCGGACCAGCACCGGCCGGCCGCCCACCGGCCCCGCACGCACCCGCACGGGACGGCCCAGGCTCCGGACGGCGCGGCCCGGGCCGTGCCACGGCCCGGCGGCCCCGCTCCCACGGAAGCCCGGCCCACGGAAGCCTGACCCGAGGACGAAGCTGACCCGGGGCCCCCGGAGAGCCCCGGCAGCCCCTCCCGTTCGGGCCGCCTCCGAGCGCGGCACCCCGCCGGTCAGCTGCGCAGCAGCCGGCCGATCGCAGCGGTGGCCTCGGCGACCTTGGCCTCCAGCTCCGCGCCGCCCTCCTCGGCGGCGGCCGCGACGCAGTGCCGCAGGTGCTCCTCCAGCAGCGAGAGCGCGAAGGACTGCAGGGCCTTGGTGCTGGCGGAGACCTGGGTGAGCACGTCGATGCAGTAGGTGTCCTCGTCGACCATCCGCTGCAGGCCGCGGATCTGGCCCTCGATCCGGCGCAGGCGTTTGAGGTGGGCGTCCTTCTGTTCGCTGTAGCCGTGCGGGCCCGCGTGCGGGTGCGCGGCCGGCCCGGCCTGGGCGCCGGCCTCGTGGGTTTCGGTCGTGGTCATCCGGCCCGCCTTCGTCATGGGTGGCTCTGGGTGGTCGCTCGCAGCCCTCGGAGTACCTGCCCCGGGGTACTCCCCCGGCCGGCCGCCGGGGAATCCCGCCCGGCCGGGGCCGGGAACGGCGGAAGGCTGGGATCCCGTCAGCTTCCAGTGTCCAACACCCGCGGGCGCGGTGGTGTTCCTCCGGACGGGCGGCGGCCCGGATCTCCGGGTGCACGGAGGGGGCAATACCGGCGAGGTTCCGTCAGACTGGGCTCGCTTCCGTACACGGGCGTACGGGTCGGCTCCTCAGGTGCACGGACGTTCCGGAACAGGAGGTTCCGATTCCCCGCCCGTCACCCCGTTTGCGTGGTTCCGGCCGCTTGCGCCTAGCATCGTTCAGTCCCTACCCCGCACATCGGAGATTTCCGTGCGTTTTAGCCTGACCCCGAAGGAGACGAGCTTCTACGACATGTTCTCCGCAGCCGCGGAGAACCTCGTCGTGGGATCCAAGCTCCTGCTGGAACTGCTGGGTTCAGACGTGTCGGCCCGCGCGGAGATCGTCGAGCGCATGCGCGCCGCCGAGCACGCGGGTGACGACACCACCCACGCGGTGTTCCACCAGCTGAACTCCTCCTTCATCACGCCCTTCGACCGCGAGGACATCTACAACCTCGCCTCGTCGCTGGACGACATCATGGACTTCATGGAGGAGGCCGTCGACCTGGTCGTCCTCTACGACATCCAGACCCTCCCCAAGGGCATCGAGCAGCAGATCGAGGTGCTCGCCCGGGCCGCCGAGCTGACCGCCGAGGCGATGCCGAACCTGCGGAGCATGTCGAACCTGACCGAGTACTGGATCGAGGTCAACCGGCTGGAGAACCAGGCGGACCAGATCCACCGCAAGCTGCTCGCGCACCTGTTCAGCGGCCAGTACGAGGCCATCGAGGTGCTGAAGCTGAAGCAGGTCGTGGACGTCCTCGAAGAGGCGGCCGACGCCTTCGAGCACGTCGCCAACACGGTGGAGACCATCGCGGTCAAGGAGTCCTGACCAGCGTGGACATGGCAGCACTCATCGCCGTCATCGGCGTGGCCTTCTTCTTCACGTACACCAACGGCTTCCACGACTCGGCGAACGCCATCGCCACCTCGGTCTCCACCCGGGCGCTCACCCCGCGGGCGGCGCTGGCGATGGCCGCGGTGATGAACCTGGCCGGTGCCTTCCTGGGCAGCGGGGTCGCGCACACCGTGTCCAGCGGGATCATCGAGACCCCGACCGGCAGCCAGGGCATGATGATCCTGTTCGGCGCCCTGGTCGGTGCGATCACCTGGAACCTGACCACCTGGTACTTCGGTCTGCCGTCCTCTTCCTCGCACGCGCTGTTCGGCGGCATGGTGGGCGCGGCGCTGGCCGGCGGCACGGGGGTGATCTGGAGCGGCGTCGTCGACAAGATCATCATCCCGATGTTCGTCTCGCCGGTCGTCGGCCTGGTCTGCGGCTACCTGGTGATGCTGGCCATCCTGTGGATCTTCCGCAAGGCCAACCCGCACAAGGCCAAGCGCAACTTCCGGGTCGCCCAGACCGCCTCGGCCGCCGCCATGGCCCTCGCGCACGGTCTGCAGGACGCCCAGAAGACCATGGGCATCGTGGTGCTGGCGCTCACCATCTCCGGCCAGCAGACCACCCAGGACATCCCGGTCTGGGTGAAGATCTCCTGCGCCACCATGCTCTCGCTGGGCACCTACGCGGGCGGCTGGCGGATCATGCGGACGCTCGGCCGCAAGATCATCGAGCTGGACCCGCCGCAGGGCTTCGCCGCCGAGAGCACCGCGGCGACGATCATGTACATCACCTCGTACGTGTTCAAGGCGCCGATCTCCACCACTCACGTGATCACCTCGGCGATCATGGGCGTGGGCGCCACCAAGCGGATCCGCGCGGTGCGCTGGGGCGTCGCCAAGAACATCGTGCTCGGCTGGTTCATCACCATGCCGGCGGCCGCCCTGGTGGCCGCGCTGGTCTACTGGATCGTCGACCTGATCTTCGGCTGACCCTCCCGCTCCCCCGCGCTCCGCGCGGGGCGAGGGACGACAGGGCCCGCCCCCACATCTCGGGGGCGGGCCCTGTCCCTTACTTCGCGGCGGCACCGCCATGCAGCACCGCGAAGCAGCCATTCTCTCGTCCTCCGCCGGGCGGCGGGGGCTCCGGCGACTAGCCGAAGCGGCCCGAGATGTAGTCCTCGGTCGCCTGCACGGACGGGTTGGAGAAGATCCGCTGGGTGTCGTCCAGCTCGACCAGCTTGCCGGGCTGGCCAACACCGGCCAGGTTGAAGAACGCGGTGCGGTCGCTGACCCGCGCGGCCTGCTGCATGTTGTGCGTCACGATCACGATGGTGAACTGCGACTTCAGCTCGCCGATCAGGTCCTCGACCGCGAGGGTGGAGATCGGGTCCAGGGCCGAGCAGGGCTCGTCCATCAGCAGGACCTGCGGCTCGACCGCGATGGCGCGGGCGATGCAGAGGCGCTGCTGCTGGCCGCCGGAGAGGCCCGCGCCCGGCTTGTTCAGACGGGTGTGGACCTCGTTCCAGAGGTTGGCGCCCTTGAGGGACTTCTCCACCACGTCGTCCAGCACGGACTTCTTCTTCACGCCGGCGAGCTTGAGCCCGGCCGCGACGTTGTCGTAGATCGACATGGTCGGGAAGGGGTTCGGGCGCTGGAAGACCATGCCGACCGTACGGCGTACGGCCACCGGGTCGACGTTCTGGCCGTACAGGTTGTCGTCGTCCAGCATCACCTTGCCCTCGACCCGGGCACCGGGGATCACCTCGTGCATCCGGTTCAGGGTGCGCAGGAAGGTGGACTTGCCACAGCCGGAGGGGCCGATGAAGGCCGTCACCGAGCGGGGCTCGACGGTCATCGAGATGTCCTCGATGGCCTTGGTGTTTCCGTAGTAGGCGGACAGTCCGCTGACGTCGATGCGCTTGGCCATGATCGTTCGTCTTCTCTCGTCTTCGGTCTACGTCAGTCGGTCCGTCAGTGCCCGGTCTTGGGCGAGCGCCAACGCGCGATACCGCGGGCGATGAGGTTGAGCCCCATCACGAAGGCGATCAGCACCAGCGCGGCGCCCCAGGCCCGGGCGTACCCGAAGTCGTTGTTCACCTGGGCGTACTGCTGCCAGATGTACATCGGCAGCGACTGCTGGGGGTCCTGGAACGGGTTGTTGTTGATGATGTCGGCACCGAACACCAGCATCAGCACCGGCGCGGTCTCCCCGGTGATGCGCGCGACGGCGAGCATCACACCGGTGGTGATTCCGCCGATCGCGGTGGGGATGACGATCCGCAGGATGGTCTTCCAGCGGGGCACGCCGAGCGCGTACGAGGCCTCGCGCAGCTCGTTCGGGACGAGCTTGAGCATCTCCTCGGTGGAGCGCACGACCACCGGCATCATCAGGATGGCCAGCGCGAGGCTGCCCGCGAAACCGGAGTACGAGAACCCGAGGCCCAGGATCCAGACGGAGAGGATGAACAGGCCGGCGACGATGGACGGGATGCCGGTCATGACGTCGACGAAGAAGGTGACGGTCTTGGCGAGCCGGCCGCGGCCGTACTCCACCAGGTAGACCGCGGTGAGCAGGCCGAGCGGCGCGGCGATCAGGGTGGCCAGCGCGACCTGCTGCAGGGTGCCGATCAGCGCGTGGTAGATGCCGCCGCCGGGACCGGAGGACAGCACGCCCTTCATCGAGTGGGTGAGGAAGTGCGCGTCGACCACGGCGATGCCCTGCTGGACCGTGTAGAAGGTCAGCGCGGCGAGCGGCACGACGGCCGCCACGAAGGCGACCCACACCACCGAGGTGGCCAGGCGGTCCTTGGCCTGCCGGCGGCCCTCGATCCGGGCCGACAGCGCGTAACTGACGACCACGAACAGGGCGGCCGCGATCAGGCCCCACTGCAGGTGGCTGGCGAGGCCGAAGCCGGCGCCGATCCCGCAGCCGACGGCGATCGAGGCCGCGGCGACGGCGGCCGGCGCCCACCGGGGCAGCCGGGCGGTGGTGAGGTTGCGGCGCAGCTGCGGAACGGCCGACGCGGCGGTGGTCACGGCGCTCATGCGTTGGCCCCCGAGTACTCCTTGCGGCGCGCGACGATCAGTCGGGCGGCGCCGTTCACCAGCAGGGTGATCACGAACAGGACGAGGCCGGAGGCCATCAGCGCGTCGCGGCCGAAGGGGCCGGCCTCGTTGAACTTCAGCGCGATGTTCTGCGCGAAGGTGCCGCCGCCCGGGTCGAGCAGGTGCAGCGAGAGCACGCTGTTCGAGGAGAGCACGACGGCCACCGCGATGGTCTCGCCCAGCGCGCGGCCGAGGCCGAGCATGGAGGCCGAGATGATGCCGGGCCGGCCGAACGGCAGGACGGCGGTGCGGACCATCTCCCAGCGGGTCGCGCCGAGCGCGAGCGCCGCCTCCTCGTGCATCCGCGGGACCTGCCGGAAGACCTCACGGGTGACGGCCGTGATGATCGGCAGGATCATGATCGCGAGCAGGATGCCGACGGTGAACAGGGTGCGCGGCGTGGTGCCCGCGCGGGTCTGGTCGAAGACGTACGTCCAGCCGAGGTACTCGTCCATCCAGCTGGTCAGGCCGTCCAGGTGCGGGACGAGGAACAGCGCGCCCCAGAGGCCGTAGACGATGCTCGGCACGGCGGCCAGCAGGTCCACCAGGTAGGCGAACGGCTGGGCGATCCTCCGCGGCGCGTAGTGCGAGATGAAGAGCGCGATGCCGATGGCGACCGGCACGGCGATCGCCATCGCGATCACGGCGCTGACGATGGTGCCGAAGGCCAGGACGGCGATGCCGAAGACGGGCTTCTGGGCATCCGGCGTCCACTCGAAGGTGGTGAAGAAGTTGCCCTCGTTCTTGGTGAGGGCCAGGGCCGAGCGGTAGGCCAGGAATCCCGCGATGGCGGCCATGATGACCAGCAGCAGGATGCCCGCTCCCCGGGCGGCGTTGAAGAAGATCTTGTCGCCGAGCTGACTGCTCTTGCGCCTGCGTACCCTGCCTCGCGCATCGGCAGGGAGGGATGAAGTCATTGGTCTACTCCGGTCTGGTGGCGCTGCCCCGCGGGGGGCGGCACCATGGCGGCGGTGCCCCGGACGTGCTTCTGGCGTGTGCTGCCCGGTGGGGGCGGCCCCGGCCCCCCTGGCTCTTCGGGGCCGCCCCACCGGTGGTGGGAGGGTCAGGCCAGGGTCGGGATGACGGCCTGGACCTTCGACGCGAGCTCCTTCGGCAGCGGGACGTAGCCGGTGCTGCCGATGGCCTTCTGGCCGTTGTCGCTGGCCGCGTAGGTGAGGAAGGACTTCAGGGTCTCGAGCGTGTCGGCCTTGTTGCCCTTGTCGCAGACGATCTCGTAGGTGACCAGGACGAGCGGGTAGGAGCCCTCTTCCTTGGTCGCGTAGTCGAGGGTCAGCGCCAGGTCGCTGCCGGTGCCGGCGATCTTCGCCTTGGCGAAGGTGGTGGCGGCGTTGTCGGCGGTGGCCTCGACCGGCTTGCTGGCGCCGGTGTTGATGGCGGCGCTCTTCAGGCTGTTGGTCTGGGCGAAGGAGAGCTCGACGTAGCTGATCGAGTTCTTGACCTGCTTCACCTGGGCCGCGAGGCCCGCGCTGCCGCTGGCCGACTGGCCGCCCTTGCCGGCCCAGGTCTTGCTGGACGGGTAGGACCAGGCGCCGCCCGAGGCCTTGGCGAAGTACTTGGTCAGGTTGTCCGTGGTGCCCGAGTCGTCCGAGCGGTGGAAGGCCTGGATGTCGGCGGCCGGCAGGGTCACGCCCGGGTTGAGGGCGGCGATGGCCGGGTCGTTCCACTTGGTGATCTGCGAGTCGAAGATCTTCGCGGTGGTGGGGCCGTCCAGCGTCAGCTTGTCGACGCCGTCGACGTTGAAGACGATCGAGATCAGGCCCGCGACCATCGGCAGGTTGATGCCCTGGCCGCCGGTGCAGACGGCCTTGGTGGCGTCGACCTCGGCCGGCTTCAGCGCGGAGTCGGAGCCGGCGAACTGGACCTTGCCCTGGGTGAACTGCTGCACACCGGCGCCCGAGCCGCCGCCGCTGTAGTTGACCGAGGAGCCGGCGCAGGCGTTGCCGAAGTTGGTCTTCCAGACGTCGATCGCGTTGCCCTGCGCGGTGGAACCCGCGGCCACCAGGGCACCCGCCTTGCCGCACGCGATGGCGGCGGCAGCCGGAGCGCTCGTACCGGCGGCGCCGGCGCCGCCGGTGTTGTCGTCCGAGCCGCAGGCGGCGAGCGACAGCGAGCTGACGAGCGCCATGGCACCGACGACGAGGGCCTTGGAGCGGCCGTTCCGCTGGAGCTTCACAGGGTGTCCCTTTCTGTGGCATTGCCGACGCCGGTCGCATCCGGACGCTGAGCGTCCGGTGACTGAGGATGGCGCGGGTTTTGCTGTGGTCCGGGGCCCGTTCGGCCCTCCGGTAATCCAGAAGTTAGGACGGGTAGGTGACGCGTCAGCCGGTCGTAAGTGAACGGAGAGTGAACCTCGAACGGATGGCAGGAAACAGCGTCAGGTAGTAACGGTTGCGTCACGGGGAGGGCGCGGAGAGATCACTCGGACGGGTGAACCCGGATGCCGCACGCCCGCCCGCGTCCGCGCCCTGCGGCCGGCCCGGCGGCGGCCCGCACACCGTCTTCACGACGGCTCCGGCCCGGGCGGCCGCCGGGGCGGTCAGCCCTTCGGCAGCGGACGGGCGCCGAGGACCTCCAGCAGCGCGTCCACCAGGACCCGGTCCCGGTCGTGGGTCAGCCGGGCCCTGGCCTTGCGGGCCGGCAGCCACTCCAACCGGTCGACCTCACGGTTGGGGGTGAAAGCACCTCCGACCGGCACCGCCGCCCAGTACCGGACCTCCTTGGGGCGCCCCTGCGCCAGGTAGTGCTGGGCGGGCAGCTCCGCGCCGAGCACGCAGCGCAGGCCGGTCTCCTCCTCGACCTCCCGCAGGGCCGCCTGGACGAGGCTCTCGCCCGGGTCCAGCTTGCCCTTGGGCAGGCTCCAGTCGTCGTACTTCGGCCGGTGGATCAGCGCGATCCTGGGCCGGCCGAGGCCCTTCTTCTTCTGCCGCCCCGGCAGCCAGAGCACCGCGCCGGCCGCCAGGATCGTCCGCCCTCGGGCGGCCCCGGACGGAGCGGAGGACGCCGCGGAGGCCGCCGGGCCGGCCCGGCGGCGGGACGGCTCGGCGGCCTCCGGCGGGGCGGTCCGCGGCCGGCCGGGGCCGCCCTGCTTCTTCGCCTCCCGCAGCCGGCGCCGCTGCCCGGCGTCCCGGCTACCGGTCTCCCGGCTCCCGCCGGTCCTGAGGTCGGTGCCCCGGAGGTCGCCGCGGGCGTCGGTGTCCCGCCCGGCGGCCGACGGCCGGCCGGTCGCGCTCATCCGGGCCGGCCCCTTGGCGCGGTCGTCCTTGTCCTGCTTGCCGCTCAGGCGGTTGCCCATTCATGCCATCCGTGACGCTGGGGGCACCTCTCCTCCGGCCGGGTGGCTTGGAGGTACCCCCGAGCCGGCGAGGCTGGGGGCGAGGTCCGGCCACTGCAGGCCGAACGCGTACCGTGCCGCCTCGACCTCCAGTCGTTGATCAGCATGCACCACGCCGAGCACGTAGGCCGTGGCCGGGGTGATCCGCGGGGTCCGCGCCGCGGTGGCCGCGGTCACGGCGGCGTCGGAGGCCTCCTGGTGGCGGCCGAGCGTCCGGTCCAGCTCGTCGAGGGCCTGGACGGGCCGGGCCGACACCTCCAGGGCGTACCGGGCCCGCTTGACCAGGATCCGCACCCGGTGCCAGGGCGCGTCGTCGGCGGCCAGCACCGCGTCGGCGTCCAGGACTCCCCGGGCGGCCGGGACGGTGCCGAGCCGGCGCAGGCCGTCGCCGCCGTACGGGGTGGAGGCGCGGTGCAGCGGCAGCAGCCGGGCGCCGGCGTCGAGCGCGCCGAGGGCGGCGCCCGCCTGCGGGAGCAGGCTGTCCCCCGGTCCGCCGACGGCCTGCGAGCGCAGCGGCACCTCGCCGACCAGCAGGGTCATCCGGTCGGCGAGCGCGTGCAAGCGGGCCGACCGGAGTTCCTGCAGCACGGTGGAGTGCGCGCGGGTCCGGGCCAGGGTCAGCTGGCGGTCCAGCAGGGCCCTGGCCTTGGGCGCGCCGGCGTGGCCGGCCAGCATGCCCGGCCCCTCGGCGTCGGCGGCGCTCAACGAGTCGAGGGCGCCGAGCAGCCGGGTGGAGCGCCGCAGGTAACCGGGCTCCTGGGCGAGCAGGTTCAGCAGCCAACGCAGCTCGGCCCGGGACTCCTGGGCCCAGGTCGGCTCGAACGACGCCGCGAAGGTGTGCAGCACGCCGCCGATCCGCCGGACCGCCCGGAGCAGGTCCGCGGTGCCCGCCGAGGGGTGCAGGACGGCGCCCGGTCTGGAGCCGACCTCGCCGACCGCCTGCGGCAGGGCGCGCAGAAACGCACCGGCCTGGGCGGTGAGATGGCGGGAGAGGATCTCCCCGGCGGTCGCGGTGGACGACCCCGAGGCCGTCATCGGCACATCGGTCATGGCGTAGGTGAATCCCCGTCCCCCCGGGGGACCCTCCCCCGGGGCTGGTGGCCGACTGCTCGGCGGCCTCAGCGGGCCGAGGAGGAGGCCCGGCGGCGCTGGCGCGAGTCGATCAGCAGGTCCTGCACGTGCCGGAGCCTCCTCTCCTCGGCGTCGTGCGAGTGGCGGGTCCAGGCCCCGTCGGGGCCGAGGTGCCAGGACTCGGTCTCGTCGGAGACACCGAGGTCGATCAGGCCGGACAGCTCGGCCCGGTGCGCCGGGTCGGCGACCCGCACCAGCGCCTCGATCCGGCGGTCCAGGTTGCGGTGCATCATGTCGGCGCTGCCGAACCAGACCTCGGGGTCGCCCCCGTTGCCGAAGACGAAGATCCGCGAGTGCTCCAGGAACCGCCCGAGGACGGACCGCACGCGGATGTTCTCGCTCAGCCCCGCCACCCCGGGCCGGATCGCGCAGATCCCGCGCACCCAGACGTCGACCGGGACACCGGCCCGGGACGCCCGGTAGAGGGCGTCGATCACGGCCTCGTCGACGATCGAGTTGACCTTGATCTTCACGTGGGCCGGGCGGCCCGCCCGGTGGTGCGCGATCTCCCCGTGGATCCGGGCGATCAGCCCGTCCCGGAGCCCGCGCGGTGCGGTCAGCAGCCGGCGGTAGGACTCCCGGCGGGAGTAGCCGGAGAGCCGGTTGAACAGGTCGGAGAGGTCCGCCCCGACCTGCGGGTCGGAGGTCAGCAGCCCTATGTCCTCGTACAGCCGGGCGGTCTTCGGGTGGTAGTTGCCCGTCCCCACGTGGGCGTACCGGCGCAGGGTGTCGCCCTCCTGGCGGACCACCAGCGACAGCTTGCAGTGCGTCTTCAGGCCGACCAGCCCGTAGACCACGTGGCAGCCGGCCTCCTCCAGCTTGCGGGCCCACTTGATGTTGGCCTGCTCGTCGAACCGGGCCTTGATCTCGACCAGCACCAGCACCTGCTTGCCGGACTCGGCCGCGTCGATCAGGGCGTCCACGATCGGCGAGTCGCCGGAGGTCCGGTACAGCGTCTGCTTGATCGCCAGCACGTCCGGGTCGGCGGCCGCCTGCTCCAGGAAGGCCTGCACCGAGGTGGAGAAGCTGTCGTACGGGTGGTGCAGCAGGACGTCCCGCTCGCGCATGGCGGCGAAGATGTCCGGCTGGGAGGCCGACTCGACGTCGGTCAGGCCGCGGGCGGTGCCGGCCACGAACTTCGCGTACTTGAGCTCGGGGCGGTCCAGGCCGGCGATCCCGAACAGGCCGGTGAGGTCCAGCGGCCCGGGCAGCGGGAAGACCTCGGCCTCGGTGATGTTCAGCTCGCGGACCAGCAGGTCGAGGATGTAGGGGTCGATCGACTCCTCCACCTCCAGGCGGACCGGCGGGCCGAAGCGCCGCCGCATCAGCTCCTTCTCCAGCGCCTTGAGGATGTTCTCGGTGTCGTCCTCCTCCACCTCCAGGTCCTCGTTGCGGGTGACCCGGAAGGCGTGGTGGGCGAGCACCTCCATCCCCGGGAAGAGCTCCTCCAGGTGGGCGCCCATCACGTCCTCCAGCGGGACGTAGCGCTGCGGCGACGCCTCCAGGAAGCGGGACAGCGACTGCGGCACCTTCACCCTGGCGAAGTGCTTGTGGCCGGAGACGGGGTTGCGGACCACCACGGCCAGGTTGAGGCTCAGGCCCGAGATGTACGGGAAGGGGTGGGCCGGGTCCACCGCCAGCGGGGTCAGCACCGGGAAGATCTTCTGCCGGAAGAGCGTGTGCAGGCGGGCCTGCTCCTTCTCGGCCAGTTCCGACCAGCGGACCAGCTCGATGCCCTCGGACGCCAGGTCCGGCAGCACCTCCTGCTGGAACGCGGCGGCATGGCGGGCCATGAGCTCGCGCGAGCGGTTCCAGATCAGGTCCAGCACCTCGCGCGGCTGCAGGCCCGAGGCCGATCGGGTGGCCACCCCGGTGGCGATCCGGCGCTTGAGGCCGGCAACCCGGACCATGAAGAACTCGTCCAGGTTGCTGGCGAAGATCGCCAGGAACTTGGCCCGCTCCAGCAGCGGGATGTCCGGGTCCTCGGCGAGTTCCAGAACCCGCTCGTTGAACGCCAGCCAGCTGCGCTCGCGGTCGAGGAACCGGCCCTCCGGGAGTTCCTCGAAGTCCTCGTCCTCGGCGGAGAACTGCTCCGGGGGCATCCCCAGGGCGGTGGACATCCGGACCGGCGAGGGCAGCGGGACAGAGACGGGGCGGGGGATGCTCATGGGCTCCAGCTCCTCCAACAGGACACAGTCCGATTCGGCCTGCAGACCGTCGGCCTCGCACGGCGCCAGCGCCCAACCGCCGGGAGCGGCCGGGAGACGGCCGGATCCGGGGCGCCGGCCGACGCTGCGTGAACGAGACACTACGGACTTCATCCTGTGATCTTCGCGGCGGCAATTGAATCCACGGTAAACACCGCATGGCCAGGAGGAAAGCTGAGTCGGTCGGGGCCGGTCCCGGTCACGCCCCGTGCCCCCGCGCCGTCAGCCCGCTACCGCACGCGGTACATCAGGTCCACCTCGTGGACGGTGAACCCCAATCGTTCATATACCCGCACTGCCGCCGGATTGTCGGCATCCACGTAGAGAAGTACGGTGTCCAGTCCGCGGTCCCCCGGGCCGTCCCCGGTCAGGTGACGCAGGCCCGCCGCGGTCAGTGCCCGGCCGAGGCCGCTGCCCTGCTCCGCCGGGTCCACCCCGACCACGTACACCTCGCCCAGGGCGGGGCCGCCCTGGGCACCCGGGTGGACCTTGGTCCAGTGGAAGCCCACCACCCGGTCGCCGCGGGTGGCGAGGAAGAAGCCGGCCGGGTCGAACCAGGGCTCGGCGAAGCGGTCCGCGAGGTCCTGCTCCGTCCAGGCGCCCTGCTCCGGGTGGTGGGCGAAGGCCAGGGCGTTCAGCCGCAGCCACTGCGCGTCGTCCTCGCCGGGACGGAAGGTACGCAGCGTGACCCCCTCCGGCAGCGGCGCCTCGTCCACGGCCTTGCCCGCCCTGCGCATCTGGCGGAGCTCACGGACGAGCTCACCGCCGAAAACCTCGGCCAGCCGCCGGGCCGCGGGGTGCCCGCCGTGCGCCCAGAAGTCCACCGGGCCGCCTGCCTCCGCCAGTACCGCTTCGACCAGGTGCCGGCCCAGGCCCCGGCCGCGCTCGGCCGGGTGCACCACCAGCTCCGCGGTGCCGGGCGAACCGGACGCTCCGCCGGCCTCCAGCTGGGCGTACCCCACGCGGCGCGGCTGCTCCCGGCCCACCGCGCTCTGGACGAGGTGGGTGACGCCCGGTCGCGCCGTACCAGACCGCAGCCGCAGCCTGCCCTGCTCGGAGACGGCTTCCCGTCCGTCCGCCAGGGCGGCGGCGGCCAGGATCTCCTGGATCTCGCCGCTGCCCTCCGGCGCCGGTCCCGCGTGGATCTCGCTTCCGGCCCGTGTGTACCTCTGCTCAGCACCCATGGCCTGACCCTACGTCAACGACCGTACCGGGAAACGCAGAAAAGCCCTGCCGGTTACCCGGCAGGGCTTCTCCACAATGATTGTTCGGCGGCGTCCTACTCTCCCACAGGGTCCCCCCTGCAGTACCATCGGCGCTGTAAGGCTTAGCTTCCGGGTTCGGAATGTAACCGGGCGTTTCCCTCACGCTATGACCACCGAAACACTATGAAACTGTCACCGCACCGCACCGTCCCGTGGCCCGGGACATACGGGGTCGTTGTTTCAGAACAACACAGTGGACGCGAGCAACTGAGGACAAGCCCTCGGCCTATTAGTACCGGTCAGCTCCACCCCTTACAGGGCTTCCACATCCGGCCTATCAACCCAGTCGTCTACTGGGAGCCTTACCCTCTCAAGGAGGTGGGAATACTCATCTCGAAGCAGGCTTCCCGCTTAGATGCTTTCAGCGGTTATCCCTCCCGAACGTAGCCAACCAGCCATGCCCTTGGCAGGACAACTGGCACACCAGAGGTTCGTCCGTCCCGGTCCTCTCGTACTAGGGACAGCCCTTCTCAATATTCCTACGCGCACAGCGGATAGGGACCGAACTGTCTCACGACGTTCTAAACCCAGCTCGCGTACCGCTTTAATGGGCGAACAGCCCAACCCTTGGGACCTACTCCAGCCCCAGGATGCGACGAGCCGACATCGAGGTGCCAAACCATCCCGTCGATATGGACTCTTGGGGAAGATCAGCCTGTTATCCCCGGGGTACCTTTTATCCGTTGAGCGACGGCGCTTCCACAAGCCACCGCCGGATCACTAGTCCCTGCTTTCGCACCTGCTCGACCCGTCGGTCTCACAGTCAAGCTCCCTTGTGCACTTACACTCAACACCTGATTGCCAACCAGGCTGAGGGAACCTTTGGGCGCCTCCGTTACTCTTTAGGAGGCAACCGCCCCAGTTAAACTACCCACCAGACACTGTCCCTGATCCGGATCACGGACCCAGGTTAGACATCCAGCACGACCAGAGTGGTATTTCAACGTCGACTCCACAACCACTGGCGTGGCTGCTTCAAAGTCTCCCACCTATCCTACACAAGCCGAACCGAACACCAATATCAAGCTATAGTAAAGGTCCCGGGGTCTTTCCGTCCTGCTGCGCGAAACGAGCATCTTTACTCGTAATGCAATTTCACCGGGCCTATGGTTGAGACAGTCGAGAAGTCGTTACGCCATTCGTGCAGGTCGGAACTTACCCGACAAGGAATTTCGCTACCTTAGGATGGTTATAGTTACCACCGCCGTTTACTGGCGCTTAAGTTCTCAGCTTCGCCGAGACGAATCTCGACTAACCGGTCCCCTTAACGTTCCAGCACCGGGCAGGCGTCAGTCCGTATACATCGCCTTACGGCTTCGCACGGACCTGTGTTTTTAGTAAACAGTCGCTTCTCGCTGGTCTCTGCGGCCGGCCCCAGCTCACGGAGTAAATCCGATCACCAGTTCCGGCCCCCCTTCTCCCGAAGTTACGGGGGCATTTTGCCGAGTTCCTTAACCATAGTTCACCCGAACGCCTCGGTATTCTCTACCTGACCACCTGAGTCGGTTTGGGGTACGGGCCGCCATGAAACTCGCTAGAGGCTTTTCTCGACAGCATAGGATCATCCACTTCACCACAATCGGCTCGGCATCAGGTCTCAGCCTCAATGAGTGACGGATTTGCCTATCACTCGGCCTACACCCTTACCCCGGGACAACCACCGCCCGGGCTGGACTACCTTCCTGCGTCACCCCATCGCTCACCTACTACCCTGTTGGGTCAGCGGCTCCACCACGTCCCATTGTCCGAAGACTCCGGGCCGGCTTCGCGGCTTTAGCATTCAGAGGTTCGACGTTGGCGCTTCAAAGCGGGTACGGGAATATCAACCCGTTGTCCATCGACTACGCCTGTCGGCCTCGCCTTAGGTCCCGACTTACCCTGGGCAGATCAGCTTGACCCAGGAACCCTTGGTCAATCGGCGCAAGAGTTTCTCACTCTTGTATCGCTACTCATGCCTGCATTCTCACTCGTGTCCCGTCCACAACTGGATTCCTCCGCTGCTTCACCCGGAACACGACGCTCCCCTACCCATCACAGCAGGCGTTGGCCCTGTTGCTGCAATGACACGACTTCGGTGGTGTGCTTGAGCCCCGCTACATTGTCGGCGCGGAATCACTTGACCAGTGAGCTATTACGCACTCTTTCAAGGGTGGCTGCTTCTAAGCCAACCTCCTGGTTGTCTCTGCGACTCCACATCCTTTCCCACTTAGCACACGCTTAGGGACCTTAGTCGGTGTTCTGGGCTGTTTCCCTCTCGACCATGGAGCTTATCCCCCACAGTCTCACTGCCACGCTCTCACTTACCGGCATTCGGAGTTTGGCTAAGGTCAGTAACCCGGTGAGGCCCATCGCCTATCCAGTGCTCTACCTCCGGCAAGAAACACGTGACGCTGCACCTAAATGCATTTCGGGGAGAACCAGCTATCACGGAGTTTGATTGGCCTTTCACCCCTAACCACAGGTCATCCCCCAGGTTTTCAACCCTGGTGGGTTCGGTCCTCCACGAAGTCTTACCTCCGCTTCAACCTGCCCATGGCTAGATCACTCCGCTTCGGGTCTTGGGCATGCAACTGAAACGCCCTATTCGGACTCGCTTTCGCTACGGCTACCCCACACGGGTTAACCTCGCTACACACCGCAAACTCGCAGGCTCATTCTTCAAAAGGCACGCAGTCACGAGACACACAGCAAGCTGCATGTCCGACGCTCCCACGGCTTGTAGGCACACGGTTTCAGGTACTATTTCACTCCGCTCCCGCGGTACTTTTCACCATTCCCTCACGGTACTATCCGCTATCGGTCACCAGGGAATATTTAGGCTTAGCGGGTGGTCCCGCCAGATTCACACGGAATTTCTCGGGCTCCGTGCTACTTGGGAGAAGCTCAAGTGAGCCGCTGATGTTTCGTCTACGGGGGTCTTACCCTCTACGCCGGACCTTTCGCATGTCCTTCGACTACACCAACGGTTTCTGACTCACCCAGCCGCCGGCAGACGACTGAAGAACTTTCCCACGACCCCTCATACGCAACCCCTGCCGGGTATCACACGTATCAGGTTTAGCCTCATCCGGTTTCGCTCGCCACTACTCCCGGAATCACGGTTGTTTTCTCTTCCTGCGGGTACTGAGATGTTTCACTTCCCCGCGTTCCCTCCACATACCCTATGTGTTCAGGTATGGGTGACAGCCCATGACGACTGCCGGGTTTCCCCATTCGGAAACCCCCGGATCAAAGCCTGGTTGACGGCTCCCCGGGGACTATCGTGGCCTCCCACGTCCTTCATCGGTTCCTGGTGCCAAGGCATCCACCGTGCGCCCTTAAAAACTTGGCCACAGATGCTCGCGTCCACTGTGCAGTTCTCAAACAACGACCAGTCACCCACCATCAAACCCCCGAAACGAGGATCATCAAGTAGGACCGGCACTGAAGCAACGACCATACGGCCGTTCCCTCAGGACCCAACAACGTGCCCGACACGACTCAACCCCATCAGATGCTTTCCACGCGCCGAAGCGCAGTACTCGCGGTCGATGAGACCGAACCGTGCCGAATAGTCAACGTTCCACCCATGAGCAACCAACTTGAGGCATTCGCTCAAGTCTGGCCATGTGCTCCTTAGAAAGGAGGTGATCCAGCCGCACCTTCCGGTACGGCTACCTTGTTACGACTTCGTCCCAATCGCTGGTCCCACCTTCGACGGCTCCTCCCCTTACGGGTTAGGCCACCGGCTTCGGGTGTTACCGACTTTCGTGACGTGACGGGCGGTGTGTACAAGGCCCGGGAACGTATTCACCGCAGCATGCTGATCTGCGATTACTAGCAACTCCAACTTCATGGGGTCGAGTTGCAGACCCCAATCCGAACTGAGGCCGGCTTTTTGGGATTCGCTCCGCCTCGCGGCATCGCAGCCCTTTGTACCGACCATTGTAGCACGTGTGCAGCCCAAGACATAAGGGGCATGATGATTTGACGTCGTCCCCACCTTCCTCCGAGTTGACCCCGGCAGTCTCCTGTGAGTCCCCATCACCCCGAAAGGCATGCTGGCAACACAGAACAAGGGTTGCGCTCGTTGCGGGACTTAACCCAACATCTCACGACACGAGCTGACGACAACCATGCACCACCTGTATACCGACCACAAGGGGGCGACCATCTCTGGCCGTTTCCGGTATATGTCAAGCCTTGGTAAGGTTCTTCGCGTTGCGTCGAATTAAGCCACATGCTCCGCTGCTTGTGCGGGCCCCCGTCAATTCCTTTGAGTTTTAGCCTTGCGGCCGTACTCCCCAGGCGGGGAACTTAATGCGTTAGCTGCGGCACCGACGACGTGGAATGTCGCCAACACCTAGTTCCCAACGTTTACGGCGTGGACTACCAGGGTATCTAATCCTGTTCGCTCCCCACGCTTTCGCTCCTCAGCGTCAGTAATGGCCCAGAGATCCGCCTTCGCCACCGGTGTTCCTCCTGATATCTGCGCATTTCACCGCTACACCAGGAATTCCGATCTCCCCTACCACACTCTAGCCTGCCCGTATCGAATGCAGACCCGGGGTTAAGCCCCGGGCTTTCACATCCGACGCGACAGGCCGCCTACGAGCTCTTTACGCCCAATAATTCCGGACAACGCTCGCACCCTACGTATTACCGCGGCTGCTGGCACGTAGTTAGCCGGTGCTTCTTCTGCAGGTACCGTCACTTGCGCTTCTTCCCTGCTGAAAGAGGTTTACAACCCGAAGGCCGTCATCCCTCACGCGGCGTCGCTGCATCAGGCTTTCGCCCATTGTGCAATATTCCCCACTGCTGCCTCCCGTAGGAGTCTGGGCCGTGTCTCAGTCCCAGTGTGGCCGGTCGCCCTCTCAGGCCGGCTACCCGTCGTCGCCTTGGTAGGCCATTACCCCACCAACAAGCTGATAGGCCGCGGGCTCATCCTGCACCGCCGGAGCTTTACACCAACCCCCATGCGGAGGAAGGTCATATCCGGTATTAGACCCCGTTTCCAGGGCTTGTCCCAGAGTGCAGGGCAGATTGCCCACGTGTTACTCACCCGTTCGCCACTGATCCACCCCGAAGGGCTTCACCGTTCGACTTGCATGTGTTAAGCACGCCGCCAGCGTTCGTCCTGAGCCAGGATCAAACTCTCCGTGAATGTCTGCTCGTAATCGAGCGGCCACTCGCGTTGAGCGGCACGGCAACCACCGGAATAGGGCGGCCCCGCGCACTGCGTCCTCGCTAGTGTTTTGTTACTAAAGGAATCTCCAACCCCGATCAATGATCGAGGCCGGGGATGTCAACATATCTGGCGTTGACTTTTGGCACGCTGTTGAGTTCTCAAGGAACGGACACTTCCTTCGAGCCACTCTCGTGAACTCTCCGGGCGCTTCGTTCTTTCGTGTTTCCAGCTTAGCAGATGTTTTCCGCTCCGTTTTCCGGAGTTTCGCTTCCCTGCCTTGCTTTCCTTCGGCCTTTCGGCACTCCCAGACTCTACCAGAGCCTTTCGTGCTTCCCGGCCTTCAGGAGGCTTTCGCCGGCCCGACCTGACGGTCCGTCCGACGGCTGAAACTCTAGCCGAGCCCCGCTCCGAAAAGCGAATCCGGCCCCACCTTTGAATTCCGGGCACAGCAATTCGCACCGGACCGTGACGAGGCACGGGCCAGGGCTGTTGCTGAGTGGTGTTTCGAAGGATTGGCCACCCCGGGAACGTCCGTGCGGATCGCGCGTCCGTTTCTCCCTGTCAGGCAGCTCGAAGAACACTAGACCTCTCCGGGGGGAGAGTCAAGGGGAGCCGGGGCGACCGGCAGCTGAAAGGTGAGCACCGCGACGTCGTCGTCGTGCTCGGCGGTCACACCCATCGCCCGGAGGAGGCGGGCGCAGACCACGTCGGGGGTGCCGACCGGGCCGCCGAGGGTGCGGGCCAGCAGGTCGAGGCCCTGGTCGATGTCCTCGTCGCGGCGCTCCACCAGACCGTCCGTGTAGAGGACGCCGGTGGTGCCCGGCAGCAGTCGCAGGGTGTGGGAGAGGTGCTGCCCGCCGCCGGTGCCCAGTGGCGGACCGTTCTGCTCCTCGCTGCGCAGGACGGTGCCGTCGGGGCAGCGCAGCATGATCGGAAGGTGGCCGGCCGAGGCGTAGGTGAGGGTGCTCGGCTCCGGGTCCCAGACGGCGTAGGTGCAGGTGGCGATCTGGTTGGCGTCGATCTCCATGGCCAGGCCGTCGAGCAGGCACATCACCTCGTGCGGGGGCAGGTCCAGCCGGGCGTACGCGCGGACGGCGGTGCGCAGCTGGCCCATCACCGCGGCGGCGCGCAGGCCGCGGCCCATCACGTCGCCGATGACCAGGGCGGTCCGGCCGCCCTCGATGCCGATGACGTCGTACCAGTCCCCGCCGACGGCGGCCTCGGCGCCGCCGGGCTGGTAGGTGGCGGCGACCCGGAGGCCGGCGGGCTGTTCGAGCTTCTGCGGCAGCAGGCTCCGCTGCAGGGTCACGGCGGCCTCGCGCTGGCGGCGCTCGGCCTCGCGGAGCCGGGTGGCGGCCTGGACCTGGTCGGTGACCTCGGCGGCGAAGACCAGGACGCCGGCGGGCTCGGCGTCGGCCCCGGCGGCCCGGCCGTCGCCGAGCGGGACGCAGGAGACGTTGTAGTAGCGGTGTCCGCCGGGGCCGCTGATGCGCCGGGCCTTGACGCTGCGGGCGCGGCCGCTGCGGACGGCCTGGTCCATCAGGGGCATGACGCCCATGGCGGTGAGTTCGGGGAGGGCGTCGGCGGCGGGCAGGCCGACCGGACGCTCGCCGAAGAGCTCCTGGTAGGCGCGGTTGGCGTAGCCGAGCTGGTGGCGCGGGCCGTGGGTGACCGCGACCGGGGCCGGGAGGCGGTCCAGCACCTCGCGCAGGTCGTAGAGCTCGTGGACGTCCCGGAGGTCGAGCAGTCCGCCGGCGGCGAGCGGGTCGCGCGGGCCGGGGACGCTCCGGGGCTCGGCGGTGTCGGGGGCCGTTCCGGCCGGCGGGGTCGGCTTCAGGGTGGCGACGGCGCCGCGGTCGGTGGCGCCGGGCGCGCTGGAGGGTCCGGTCGAGGTCACGGTGGCGGGCCCCGCGGCGGAGCCGGGCGGGGGCACGGCACGTCTAGGGGCTCCGGTGAGCCGGGCGCTCCAGCGCATGAGGTTCAAACGACGGCCGCTTCCTCGGGGTTTCCAGGCATATCATCACTTTTTGTGTGCGTACTGGCACGCGGGGTAATGACTTCGGTCGGGCCGATCCTGTCAGGCGCGGGGCCCATTCCGGAAGTCGCATCGTCCTCTCACCCACGCCCGGCCGGACCCCCCTCCACAAAACCCGCCTCGAATTCCGACCTGGGGTGCTCGACCGTCCCCAGCGAGACGACCTCCCGGCTGAACACTCCGGCCAGCATCCAGTCGATCAGCACCCGCACCCGGCGGTCCGTGCTCGGCAGCCGGCGCAGCTGGCGGACCCGGTGCAGCAGCCAGGCCCGGCGTCCGGTGAGGCGGCCGCGCCGGGTCTGCGCGACGCCCCGGCCGATCCCCAGCGAGGTCGAGCAGCCCGCGAGGTCCGGCAGGTACGCGCGCTGCTCCGCCGACCCCAGGGAGGCGAGGACGTTGTCGGCCAGCAGCTGGGCCTGGGCGAAGGCGTGCTGGGCGTTCGGGGCGCAGGCCTCGCCGGCCGCGTGCGGATCGGGGACGGCCGCGCAGTCGCCGGCCGCCCAGACGCCGGGCAGCGGGAGGCCGTCCGGTCCGAGCACCTGGAGGGTGGGCAGGCAGCGGACCCGGCCCCGGGCGTCCAGCGGCAGGTCGGTGGCGCGCAGCAACGGCGCGGGCCGGACCCCGGCCGTCCAGACCAGGGTGCGGGCGGCGAACCGGCTGCCGTCCGAGAGCAGCATCAGGCCGCCGGTGGCGGACTCCAGGGTGGTGCCGAGCCGGACGTCTACGCTGCGGTCGCGCAGCTGGGCCAGGGTGTCGGCGGCGAGTTCGGCGCCGCTGCCGTGCGAGCCGGCCTCGGCGAGGATCCGGTCGGTGGCTTCGACCAGCACCCAGCGCAGGTCCTCCTGGGCGACGTTGTGATAGCCCCGGACGGCGTACCGGGCCATGTCCTCCAGTTCGGCCAGCGCGCCGACCCCGGCGTAGCCGGCGCCGACGAAGACGAAGGTGAGGGCGGCCTGGCGCAGGGCAGGGTCGCGGGTGGAGGAGGCGAGGTCCAGCTGTTCGAGGACGTGGTTGCGCAGGGCGACCGCCTCGCCCACGGTGGAGAAGCCGAGGCCGTGCTCGGCCAGGCCGGGCACGGGGGCGGTGCGGGAGACCGAGCCGGGGGCCACCACCAGGACGTCGTAGGCGAGTTCCACCGGCGCGGCCGGATCGCCGTGCTGGGCGGGGTCGGCCCAGGCGCGGCGGGTGGCGTGGTCGATCCGGGTGATCCGGGCGGTGAGGACGCGGCAGTCGGGCAGCACCCGGCGCAGCGGCACCACGACGTGCCGGGGGTCGATCGAGCCGGCCGCGACCTCCGCGAGCAGCGGGTGGTAGGTCAGGTAGGGCTGCGGTTCGACCACGGTGATCCGGGCTTCGTCGCGCCGGAGCCGGTCTCTGAGTCCGCGCTGGAGGCGCAGTGCTGCGGACATGCCGGCGCAGCCGCCGCCGACGACCAGAACCCTGAGGGGTGCTTCCCCTGCCGATGTGACCTGCTTCACGCCTCCATGACGCACTGCCGGGGGCCCTCTTGTCCACAGTCCGTGCCGGATCCGCCGATGCGGATGTGGCGAGGGCGGCCCGGATGTGCCCGAGTGGCGGGGTTCGGTGCACTTTCGGCCCCGAACTTCCGTGAACTATGGTCGGATTGTGTGTCGGAGCAGGCTCGGTCCGGAATCTCCGGGCGCGACGTACCGTGGAGCGGCCATCATGGCCACTTCAACCGCCGGCGGGGGACCCGACTGCCGGCGGACGATCCGGGGAAGGTAGTCCCGGACGGTTTCCGCAGACAGGACGCAGACGCACGATCCGGTTGGCCCGCCGCGGTCGGCGGCCACGGCCGGGCGCACCGGGGGGTGCGGTGACGGGTGAGGACAGGTACCCGGGATCGGGTGCCTGCGGGGGAGAGTTGGGATGATGGAGCAGGATCGACTGTCGGGCCGGGTGGGCACGCCCTACCCGGGCCAGGGCGCGGTGCCGGAACAGCGCGGCGCCGCCGACCGGCCGCTGCCGCAGGAGGTGGGGTACGCGGGAGTGGCGTACCGGGCGCCCGGCCAGGACGCGGCGTGGCCGGCCGGGGAGCGTCCGGAGGCCTCCGGCGCGGACGGACCACGGGGAGCGGCCGCCGGTGAGGCGGCCGGCGGGTTCACGGCCGGCGGTGCGACGGCGGGTGCCCCCGGCGAGGGACGGACGCCCGAGGGCGCCGGCGAGGGACGCGGGACGCGCCCGGCCGGCACCCGGCTGCGGGTGGACGCCCGGCGGAACCTGGAGAGCGTGCTGCGGGCGGCCCGTGAGGTGTTCGGCGAGTTCGGCTACGACGCTCCGATGGAGGAGGTGGCACGCCGGGCGGGGGTCGGTGTCGGCACCGTCTACCGGCGCTTCCCCAGCAAGGAGGTGCTGGTCCAGCGGATCGCCTCGGAGGAGGTGGCCTGGCTGACCGCGCAGGCCCGGGAGTCGCTCTACAGCGGCGCAGGCCCGTGGGAGTCGCTGGCCGAGTACCTGGCGCGGGCGGTGGGCACCGGCGCGGGCCGGCTGCTGCCGCCGGAGGCCTTCCGGTACGCCGAGGAGCTCGGTCGGGTGCCGGGGCAGCGCGGCAGCGAGCCGTGGCCCGGCCGGCCGAGGGGCGGCGACCAGTACCAGTTGATGTCCGGCGGGGGCGTCCCCGACGCCGATCCCCGGTTGCTGCTCCAGCTGCTCGCCGCACTGGTGGCGCGCGCGGGTGCGGCCGGCGAGCTGCGGCCGGGCGTGACGGTCTCCGACGTGGTGCTGGTGCTGACCGCGTCGGTGCCGGTGCGGACCGGCCGCGGCGCCTCGCAGCAGGCGGACGGCCGGGGCGCGGACGACGGGATCGGGGGCTGGGCGCCGGACATCAGGACGACCGAGGGTCAACCCCGCTCCGGCCCGGCCGCGCGGCTGCTGGAACTGCTGCTGGACGGGCTGCGCGCGCGCTGACCCCGGCCGGTCCGGCGCTTTTCCTTTCCCTGCCGGGGAGTTGCCGGCGGGCGGATCGCCCGCCGGCGGCCGGCGGCGGTGGATCGGGCGGGTCGGGCGCGTTCCTGACGTCCGCTCGGAAGAGTGGGTCGGGGGCGGCCCGGCTACCGCTGTTCTCCGCGCTATGCCATCCTTTGGCCGTGGTTGGAGCCAATGTCCCGATGCGCGCCGTTCGCGCGCCGTCGGCGCCGGGTGGACGGGTGCCGAGCGCCCCCGCTCCCCGGGATGCCCGGCCACCGTCCGGGGGCCGTCATGCAATCCGGGGGCCGCTGTGAGCGCCGAGGAACAGAACGACTTCAGCTACGGCCTGGACTTCGGCCGGTCCGGCGGGAGCGGCGGGCCCGGTGACGGTGCGGCCGCCGGGGCCGACCGGTCGCCGGAGCAGTTGCCCGGGCCGGACGGCGTTCCCGCCGCCGGCCGACCCGCCGTGCCCGGCCACGGTCCCGGCCAACTGCCCGCCCAGGTGCCCGATCAGGCCGGCGCCCCGCACCGCGAGTCGCTGGCCGGGCCGCCCGCCGCGCTGGGCCGGGTGCCCGGGCAGGCCGGCGCCGGCCAGGGCAGCGTCAGCCCGGCCGCCTTCGTCACCGCGCAGGCCCCGGCCCGCTCCGCCCGGCCGACGGTGCCCGCCCCGGCCGATCCGGTGGACGGTGAGCGCCCGCCCTCCGACGCCGAGTTGACGGCGCTGGTGCGGGCCGGCGACGACGGTGCGTACGAGGAGATCTACCGCCGGCACGCCGAGTCCGTCCGGCGCTACGCGCGGACCTGCTGCCGGGACAGCTTCACCGCGGAGGACCTGGCGGGCGAGGTCTTCGCCCGGACCTTGCAGGCCCTGCGGGCCGGCAAGGGACCGGAGTTCGCCGTCCGCGCCTACCTGCTGACCGCCGTGCGCAACGTCGCGGCCGCCTGGGGCCGGACGGAGCGGCGCGAGCAACTCGTCGACGACTTCACCACCTTCGCCCGCTCCTCGTCGGGCCTCCCGGACCTGGACCTGGCCGACCCCGGCGCGGACGCCTGGGCGATGGCGATGGCCGACCGGCGGATGGTGATGCAGGCCTTCGTCGAACTGCCCGAGGACGACCGGGTGGTGCTCTGGCACACCGAGGTCGAGCGGGAGTCGCCGAAGACCGTGGCGGTGCTGCTCGGCAAGACCGCCAACGCCACCGCCGTGCAGGCCCACCGGGCCCGCGACCGGCTCGCCGCCGCGTTCCTGCAGGCCCATGTCTCCGGCAGCCAGGCGCAAGGCTGCGAGGCGTACGCGAACCGGCTCGGCGCGTACGCCCGGGGTTCGCTGCGCAAGCGGGCCTCGACGGAGGTCGGCCGGCACCTCAAGGAGTGCGACCGCTGCACGGCGGCCTACCTGGAGCTGTCCGAGATCAACCACGGCCTGCGGGCGCTGCTGCCCGGCGGCGTGCTGGTCTGGGTCGGCGTGGGCGGGTTCGGCGCGGCCGCGGCCGCCGCGGGCGCCGGGGCGGTGGCCGGCGGCGCCGCGGTGGGCACCGCCGCCGTCGCGGCAGGCAGCGGTACCACGACCGGGGCCACGGCCGGCGGCGGTGCGGCGGCCGGCGGCGGTGCGGGCGGGACCGCCGGCGGCGGCGCCGGAGCGGTCGCCCCGGGCCTCGGCATCGCGGCCAAGGCCGGGATCGCCGCCACGGTCGCGGCGCTGGCCGCCGCCGTCGCCGCGTACGCGCTGACCGGCGCACCCGACCCGGTGGCGCCGCCCGCGGCGGCCGCCGCGCCGGTCTCCTCCCCCGCCGCCGTCCCGCCGCCGGTGCCGGCCCCGCCCGCGCCGCGGGCGGCGCCCCAGCCGGCCGCCGAGCCGGAGCCCGAACCGGCCCCCGCGCCGAGCCCCTCCCCCACGCCGAAGCCCGCGCCGGTCCGCACCGCGGCGCCCTCGCGCACCCCCGCGCCCCCCGCGTCGCCGTCGCCCACCCCGGTCGCGGTGACGCCGCCGCCCGCACCGGCGCCCGAGCCGCCGGCGCCCGCCCCGCCCACGCCGGAGCCGGTGCCGTCCCCGGTGGTCACCCCGCCCACCCCGCCGGCGCCGGCCCGCGACTTCTGGGCGGACGCGCTCCCGTTCTTCAACCCCGGCGGCAACCGGGTGCCGCCCGCCGGCCCGAGCCTGCGGCACGGCGGCGGCTGGGTCTGGCAGCGGGACGCGGTGCGGATCGGGGACCAGCGCTACCGGCACGGCCTCTCGGTGCACGCGCCGAGCAGCACGACCGTCGACCTGAACCGCTCCTGCCGGTCCTTCGACGCGGTGGCCGGCCTGGACGACCTCACCCTGCCGGGCGCCCGCGCGGTCTTCTCGGTGCTGGGCGAGGACGGCACGGCGCTCTGGACGTCCCCCCAGCTGCGCGCCGGGGACCCGCCGGTGGCGGTGCACGTCCCGCTGGCGGGCCTCGGCTCCGTCCGGCTGACGGTCACCCCGCTGCGCGGCCCCTGGGCGGGCACCGTGGTCGGGGACTGGGCGCAGGCCCGCTTCAGCTGCGACTGAGGGCCGGCCGGCGCGGATCGCGCGCCGGCCGGCCCTCGGTGCCGCGGGTCAGACCGCGCAGGCGCCGTCCGCGCAGGAGTCGGCGTCGGGCGCCGCCTGGACCAGGGCGGACGTCTCGGCCGCCACCTGCTCCAGGACCTTGCGGAAGGTCTCGGCCTCCTGGCCGCCCTGGACGGCCCACTTGCCCTCGAAGACGAAGGTCGGCACGGCGCTGATGCCGAGCTCCCGGGCCTCGGCGAGCTGGGCCCGGACGTCCTCGACGCCCTCCTCGCCGGCCAGGTAGCCGGCCACCCGCTCGCCGTCGAGGCCGGCCGCCACCGCGATCTCGGTGAGCCGGGCCCGGTCGCCGATGTCCGCGCCGTCGCTGAAGTGGGCCTTCAGCAGGCCCTCCTTGAGCGCGCCCTGGACCTCGGCGCCGTACTCGGTCAGGGCGAGGTGCAGCAGCCGGTGCCCCAGGAAGGTGTTGGTGTGCAGGGCGGTGTCGAAGTCGTAGGTGATGCCCTCGGCCCGTCCCAGCTCGGTCACCCGGGCGTCCATCGCGACCGACTGCGGCCCGTAGCGCTCGGCCAGCCAGGCCCGGTGCGGGGTCGCCGCCTCGGGGGCGTCCGGGACGAGCTGGTACGGCCGGTAGACCACCTCGACGCCGGCCCGGCCCTCGAAGCCGGCCAGGGCCTGCTCGAAGCGGCGCTTCCCGATGTAGCACCACGGGCAGGCGATGTCGGAGTAGATCTCGACCTTCATGACTTCGGGCTCCTGGGGTGGGGGACGGTTCGACAGGTGAACGGTCGACCGTCCCCGGGTCATTCCCCCGCCGGGCCGGGCGCGACGGGCGTCACGCCCCGCGCGGACGTCCGGGCGGGGCCGCCCCGGGCCGGGAACCGGCTGCTCAGCGCGCCGGCGGCGGGGGGACGACCAGCACCGGGCAGGCCGCGTGGTGCACCGCCGCCGTGCTCACCGACCCCAGCAGCAGCCGGTTGAACCCGCCGTTGCCACGGGTGCCGACCACCAGCGTGTGCTGGCTGACCGCGGACGCCAGCAGCACCTCGATCACGTTGCCCAGCACCACGTGCAGCGCCAGCTCCCCCTCGTACGGCCGGGAGCGCGCCCGCTGCACGGCCGCCACCGAGCGCCGCAGGCCGTCCGCCATGCTCTCGACCAGCTGCTCGACGCTCTCCCGCACCAGCTCCGCCATCCCCGGCGGGTAGCCGACCGGGGAGGGGTTGACCACCGCCAGCACGTAGAGCGGCAGCCGGAACAGCTCGGCCTCGGTCATCGCCCGCTCCAGCGCCCAGAGCGAGCCGTCCGAGCCGTCGCAGGCGGCCAGCACTCCGGACGGGCCGACAGCGGGCGGCCCGCCGGTCACCGTCAGGACGGGCGTGGGCTGGTCCGGGCTGGTCACCATGGCTCCAAGGGCGGCTCGGGGACACCTGCCGCCATGATCCCGCCCGGCCGGGCGGGATCAGGCGAAGCGCGCCGCCGCGAGCGCCACGCGTTCGGCGAGCGGCAGGCCCGTCCAGCAGGAGCCGTGCCGGCGGGCCCGGACCCGGCGCAGCCAGAGTTCGGTGGAGACCAGCTCGGCGATCCCGGCCAGGGTCTCGGGCGTCGGCGCGGCGCCCGGCTCGGCCGCCAGCCGCAGGCTCCGCCGGACGGCCGCCAGGTCGATCAGCCCGGCCTCGGCCAGCAGCGGCCGGTCGAACAGCTCGGCCATCCCGTCCGCCGCCAGCCGCAGGCCGGTCCTGGCCGGCCCGTCGGCGTCGGGGCGCCCGCCGCGCCCCCAGTCGGCGGGCAGGTCGGTGCGGCCGGCGCCGGCCAGCACCGCGTGCAGCAGGGTGTGCCGGGCACCGGGCTGCAACCGGACCTGGTCGGGCAGCAGCCGGGCCGCCCGCACCACCTGGTTGTCCAGGAAGGGCGCGTGCAGCCGCTGGCCGGGCTGCTCGGCGGCCTGCAGCAGGGTCCGGTACGCGGCGGCGTGCCGGTGCAGCGCCTGCCGGGCCCGCCGGGCGCCCGGGTGCTCGGCCGGGGCGGGCCCGCGGGCGGCCAGCCGCAGCCGCAGCGCGACCGCGGAGAGCGCCTCGTCGGAGAGCCAGCGGGCGGCCGGGCCGGGCACGCACCAGGCGAGTCCGCCCGCCGTCCCGGCACCGGCCGTGGCCGCGGCGCCGGCGCCCCGCCGGGCGGTGAGCCGCACGGCGGCGTCGTCCAGCGCGTCGGCGTAGCGGACCCGGGACAGCCGGTGGGCGGCCCGCAGCACCGTCACCGGCGTCCGGACGGCGCCGGCCAGGACGCCCGCCAGCGCGCGGTCGGCCCCGGCCAGCGCGGCGACCGGGGGCAGCAGCTCGCGCGGGCGGCCCGCCCGGATCAGGTCGGCCAGCCGGGCCGGGTGACCGTCCAGGACCTGCCGGGCACCGTAGCCGGTGAGGTGGTCGGCGCCGCCGGCCGCGAACCTGGCCTCGGCGCGGGCCGCGGAGACCAGGCCGGGGCCGGGTTCGTCGGTCAGCCGGCCCGCCAGCGGGTCGGCTCCCGCCCCGACGAACGGGAGCGTGCGCGGGGTCACCGCCAGCACGGTGTGCCGCAGCCGCGGGGTGCCGGGCAGCAGGACGGCGCTCCCGCCCGGGACGGCCGGGCCGTCCGGCTCGCCGAAGGTGACGGCAGCCAGCGGCTCCGGCTCGGCCGGGCCCTGCGCGGGCGGGCGCGCCCAGGAGCCCTTGATCGCCCCGGACCTGGCCCGCTCGCCGGCCTCGGACCTGGGACCGGGCAGCGGCAGGCCGGCCGCACCGGCCGGCGCCGGGGCCGACGGGACGGCCTGCGGGCCCGCACCGGCCGCCGACGGCGCGGGGCCGGGCGGCACGGCGGCGGCGAGCAGGGCGACGGTGGCCGAGGCCGTTCCGTAGGAGAGGTCGGCGCCGAGCCGCGGACGCTCCGGTGCCGGGCCGGCCGCTGCCCGCGGGGCCGCCGGCGAGCCCGGGGCGGACGGGCGCACCCGGGAGCGCACGGCCTCCAGCAGGGCGCGGGTGAGCTCCCGGACCGCCGGTGCCTCCCCGCGCGGCGGCGGGCCGCCCGCGGGCTCGTCGTACGAGGCGGTGTACGGCCGGCCGCCGCGGACGGCCAGCACGTGCCCGGGCGGCACCCGCTGGACCCCCAGGTACGGGGTGCCGGTGCCGAGCGCCTCCGGCGACTCCGGGCAGGCCAGCCGGGCGGCCAGGTGGCCGGCGTCGATCGGGGCGCCGACCAGGTCGGCGAGCGGCAGCGCCGCGGTCGCGTACGCGGTGCCCCCGCACCAGGGCGTGTGGAAGACGGGGAGGGCGCCGGACAGGTCGGTCAGCAGCAGGGTGCTGCGGGTGCCGGTGCGCAGGACCGCGGTGTAGCTGCCGGGCCAGGTGCTGAGGTGGCGGACGGCGCCGCCGCGCGCGGCGGCCAGGCCGGCGGCGAGTTCGGCGTCGGAGGCCCCGCAGTGGCCGAGGACGGCGAGGCGGGTGGTGGCTGGGGTGTCCTCGACCGGGTCGGGCAGCGGGGCGCCGGTGCTGACCACGGCCGGGCCGCCGGGCCGCAGGGTGACCAGCCGGATCTCCTCGGGACGCCAGTCGCCCACCGCCCAGAGGGGGTTGACGCCCGCCCAGAGGGTGCGGGCGGCGATCGGGCGGACCGCGCCCGGGGTCTCGTGGGCCGGCGCGCCCGCCCTGGGCGCAGTCCCGCTCCAGCCCGTCAGCCACCGCATCGCGCCTCCACCGGACGAGGAACTCATCGCGGCGGTGCGCCCGTTCGGCCCGTCCGGACCGGGCCCGGCCCACGGCTGCGCCGGGCCCGGACCGCCACGGGCCGGCCACCGCGCGGGCACGGCCCGGCGTACGGCGGCCGGCCCGGCGCACCGTCAGGAGCCATCGTGCCACCGGACACCCGCCCGGATACCGGTGTTGCGGCTGTCAATTCGCGTGGCGTGCGGGCGCGGGCGGCCGCCCCCGGGTCACCGGACGGCCCGGGCCCGGCCGTTCGGCCACGGCCGGTCCGACGACGGTCGGCGCGGCGGCCCGGCCCGGTGGCCCGGCCCGGCAGCTCCCGCGCTGGAACGGGACCGCGCCCGGGGCGGGCGCGGCGGGCGCGGCAGGGCCGGGCCGGGCAGGCCGGGCGAGGCAGGCAGGCCGGGACAGGCCGAAATCCGGCCGGACGCGGGTGGGCCGCGGACAACGCGCGGGACCGGCCGGGCCGGCGGGCCGACGGGCGCCCGCGCGGCCCGTCCGCACGCCCGGCGGGCGGCGCCTTCGACCCTCTCCGGAGCCGGTCCGCCCGCGCGGGCGGACCGGCGGCCGCGCGGCCGGGCCTTCCCCTCCACGGCCCGGACCGCCGGTCGCAACGCCCTGTCATGGCCATCGCGAGATGGCCGAAAGGCGTCGCAAGGCCCGGGAGGGCATCCGCATGCCCTCCCGGACTGATCCGCCGCCCGCGGGGATGAAGGCGACGGCTCCCCCGACCCGCCGGGTCCTCGGCGGCGGGTCGACCCACGGCACCAGCGAATCGCCGACCTGGCCATCGGGCCAGGGGGCACGGCCGGGCGCACATCGGCACACGACCGGAGCACAACGCTCCGGCGCGCACACAAACGGAGGACGAGGCCCCGCCGGGCCGGCGACCGCCTCCGGCGACGGGTGCGCGATCCCGCCATCCGGAATGCTTGCCCTTAACCCTCGGAACGCGTCCGACTACTCTAGGTGCAGCAGGATCTGCCCGGCGCAGCACCGGGCACCGCGCACAAACGTCGCAGGGGGTGCCGCCGCCACCATGACCGTCAGCCCACGTGGACCGAACGAACGGCTCGGCACGCTCCTGACCCTCGCCCAGATCAGCAACGCCGGCCTGGCCCGTCGGGTCAACGACCTCGGCGCCCAACGGGGGTTGACACTTCGCTACGACAAGACCTCGGTGGCCCGCTGGGTCAGCAAGGGCATGGTGCCGCAGGGCCCTGTGCCGCACCTGATCGCCACCGCGATCGGCGGCAAGCTCGGCCGGCCCGTCCCGCTGGAGGAGATCGGCCTCGGCGACACCGACCCCACCCCCGAACTCGGCCTGGCCTTCCCGCGCGAGGTGTCGGAGGCGGTCCGATCGGCGACCGACCTGTGGCGGGTCGATCTGGACCTGCGGCGCGGGCCCGGCGGCGGCCGCTGGAGCGACAGCCTGGCGGGTACCTTCTCGGTCTCGGCGTACGCGACGCCGGTCTCCCGCTGGCTGATCACCCCCGCCGACGGCTCGGTGGCCCGCGAGGCGCCGCCCAGCACCGCCGACCTGGCCTCCTACCGGGTCGGGCACTCGGACGCGGTGAAGCTCCGCGAGGCGGCCCAGGAGGCCCGCCGCTGGGACTCCAAGTACGGCGGCGGGGACTGGCGTTCGTCGATGGTGCCGGAGTGCCTGCGGGTCGAGGCCGCGCCGCTGCTGCTGGCCTCGTACAGCGACGCGGTGGGCCGGGCGCTGTTCGGCGCGACCGCCGAACTGACCAGGCTGGCGGGGTGGATGGCCTTCGACACCGGCCAGCACGAGGCGGCGCAGCGGTACTACATCCAGGCGCTGCGCCTGGCCCGGGCGGCGGCCGACGTGCCGCTGGGCGGGTACGTGCTGGCCTCGATGAGTTTGCAGGCGGGCTACCGGGGCTTCGCGGAGGAGGCGGTGGACCTCGCGCAGGCGGCCCTGGAGCGCAACCGCGGGCTGGCGACGGCCCGGACGATGAGCTTCTTCCACCTGGTGGAGGCACGGGCCCAGGCGAAGGCCCGCAATGCGGCGGCGTGTGCGACGGCGCTCGGCGCGGCGGAGAGCGCGTTGGAACGGGCGCGCGCCGGGGACTGCGACCCGGCGTGGATCGACTTCTACGCCTACGACCGGCTGGCGGCCGACGCCGCCGAGTGCTTCCGGGACCTGGGCGTGCCGGCCAAGGTCCGCCAGTTCACCCGCGAGGCGCTGGCCAGGCCCACCGAGGGGTTCGTCCGCTCGCACGGGCTGCGGCTGGTGGTCTCCGCGATGGCCGAGGCCGAGGCCGGCGACCTGGACGCGGCGGTGGCGGCCGGCGAGCGCGCGGTCGACGTGGCCGGCCGGATCTCCTCCCAGCGCAGCCGCGAGTACGTGGTCGAGATGCTGGGCCGGCTGGAGCCCTTCAAGAGCGAGCGGCGGGTCCGGGAGCTGACCGAGCGGGCGCGGGCGATGCTGGTGGCCCCGGCCTGAGGGCGGCGGCGGGCCGCGGGCGGCAGCACGGGTTATTCGGATGCGGGTGAGAGAGGCGGCTGGCTATCGTCTCTCCTGTCCGGGTGCGCAGGCGGAGGTTACTTCCACTGTCAATGGGCAGGTCGCGGGTTCGAGTCCCGTCACCGACCTCGGGTCGGTGTAGCTCAGTCGGTAGAGCAGCTTGTCACCTCAGCCGCTTCTGATCTCCGGACACACATCTGAAGAGCATTTCCGCACCTCCCGGTGCGCCGGCAGTGGTTACTTCTTGGTAGTGCGCCCCTCGGGCGCTGCGGTTCGAGCCCGCGACACCACCGCCGTCCCGATCTCGGGAGGCACCGCGCCGGGGTGCCCGGTGCGCGGGCGACGGTTACTTCGTGGAGCATCCCCGGTGGGGTGCGTCGAAGCGGATGTCTCACCGACCGCCGCCACTTCGATCTCGGGCACCCCCGCTTCGCCATGCCTCCCTCCGTCTTCGCCAGTCAGCAGGGGGCTCCACCATGTCGCGCTTCAACGTCCGCCGGGCCCGGCCCGCACCCGTGTCGCCGGTGACCACCACCGGCCGGCCGGCCGTCAACCACGAGGGCGGCACCGGGTTCCTCCGGGACGAGAAGTCCGAGCTCTTCCTGCTGGCGGTGGCCAACCTGGTGGGGGTCGACACCTTCTACGAGAAGGGCGGCGAGCGCGACGACCGCTACACGGCGCTGGTCCGCGAACTCGCCGTCGCCGACCCGGAGTGGACCCTGGGCCTGCTCCGCTGGCTGCGGTACGGCGCCCGGCTGCGCACCGCCGCACTGGTCGGCGCCGCCGAGTTCACCCGGGCCCGGCTGGACGCCGGGGCGCCCGGCTTCTCCCGCCAGGTGGTGGACGCCGTGCTGCAGCGCGCGGACGAGCCGGGCGAGCTGCTCGCCTACTGGACCTCCAAGTACGGCCGGGCCCTGCCGAAGCCGCTCAAGCGCGGCGTCGCCGACGCCGTGCGCCGGCTCTACGACGGCCGGGCGCTGCTGAAGTACGACACCGCCTCCAAGGGATTCCGCTTCGGCGACGTGCTGGAGCTGACCCACCCCTCGCCGGACCCGGCCAAGCCGTGGCAGGGCGCCCTGTTCAAGTACGCGCTGGACCGCCGCCACCACCCCGAGGACGCCGTGCCGCCGGCCGCCGACCGGCTGCTGACCGCCAACCGCGAGCTGCTGGCGCTGCCGGTCGCCGAGCGCCGGGCCGCCGTGACGGCCGAGGGCGGTGCCGAACGGCTCGCCGCCGCGGGCCTGACCTGGGAGGCGCTGGCCGGCTGGCTGCAGGGCCCGCTGGACGCGGCCGTCTGGGAGGCGGTCCTCCCGTCGATGGGCCCGATGGCGCTCGTCCGGAACCTGCGCAACTTCGACCGGGCCGGCGTCCCGGACGAGGTCGCCGCCACGGTGGCGGCACGGATCCGCGACAGGGGCGAGGTGGCCCGCTCCAAGCAGTTCCCGTTCCGCTACTGGGCCGCGTACAAGCACGCGCCGTCCCTGCGCTGGGCCGACGCGCTGGAGAAGGCGCTCGCGCTGTCGCTGGCCAACGTCCCGGCGCTGCCCGGCCGGACGCTGATCCTGGTCGACCGCTCGCCGTCGATGTTCCCGGGCTACGGCTATTCCACGCCCAACAGGTCGGACATCCCGCTGGCCGAGCAGGCCGCCGTCTTCGGGGCGGCGCTCGCGCTGCGGGCCGAGGCGCCGACGCTGGTGCAGTTCGGCATGCGCAGCGAGGAGTTGCCCGTCCCCCGGGGCGGCAGCGTGCTGCGGCTGATCGAGAGGTTCGGGGAGATCGAGGGCACCGACATCCCGTCCGCCGTGAAGCAGCACTACGCGGCGCACGACCGGGTGGTCGTGGTGACCGACGAGCAGACCCGGGCGGGCTGGCTGCCGTCCAACTGCCACGGGCACTGGGGCGGCATGCCCGAGACCCGGATCGACGACCTGGTCCCGGCCGACGTCCCGGTCTACATGTGGAACATGGCCGGTTACCGGGCCGGCGCCACCGTCTCCGGCAGCGCGAACCGGCACACCTTCGGGGGTCTCACCGACGCGGCCTTCGGGCTGATCCCGCTGCTGGAGGCCGGGGCGGACGCCGGCTGGCCCTGGGAGACGCGGCGGCACGGCTAGGGCCTGTCCGGCGGATCGGGCCCCGGCCGTCCTCGCCCGGCGCCGCCCGCCGCGGCGCCCTCGACCGGCACCGTCCGCCGTGGCAGCATCGGCGGCGGGCGGTGCCGGGCGACGAAGGAGCGGCGGTGCGGTACGACTTCGACGTGCTGGTGGTGGGCGGCGGCATCGTCGGCCTCTCCACGGCGTACGCGCTCACCCTGGCCCGGCCGGGGCTGCGGCTCGGCGTGCTGGAGAAGGAGCACGGCTTCGCCACCCACCAGAGCGGCCGCAACAGCGGGGTGATCCACAGCGGGGTCTACTACCGGCCGGGCTCGCTCAAGGCCGGGTACGCGGTGGGGGGAGCCGCCGAGATGGTGGAGTTCTGCCGCGAGCAGGGCGTCCCGTACGAGGTGACCGGCAAGCTGATCGTCGCCACCGGGCGGGCCGAACTGCCCCGGCTGCACGCGCTGGCCGCCCGCGGGCGGGCGAACGGCATCCCGGTCACCGAGCTGGGGCCGGCGCGGATCGCCGAGCACGAGCCGGAGGTGGCGGGGCTGGCCGCGCTGCACGTGGCCACCACCGGCGTCTGCGACTTCCCCGCGGTCGCCCGCGGGTACGCCCGGCTGGCCGGGGAGGCCGGGGCGGCGCTGCTGCCGGGCACCGAGCTGCGGGCGGTGGCCCGCCGGGCGGACGGCGTGACCGTGCGGACCTCCGCCGGGGAGCTGCGCTGCGCGGTGCTGGTGAACTGCGCGGGCCTGCACAGCGACCGGGTGGCCCGGCTGGCCGGGGACGACCCGGGGGTGCGGATCGTGCCGTTCCGCGGCGAGTACTACGAGCTGGCCCCGGGGCGCCGGGACCTGGTGCGCGGGCTGGTCTACCCGGTGCCGGACCCGGCCTTCCCGTTCCTCGGCGTGCACCTCACCCGGGGTGTCCACGGCGATGTGCACGTCGGCCCGAACGCGGTGCCGGCCCTGGCCCGCGAGGGCTACGACTGGCGCACGGTCCGCCCCCGCGACCTGGCCGGGACGCTGGCCTTCCCCGGCGCCTGGCGGATCGCCCGGCGGCACTGGCGCTACGAGGCCGGCGAGCTGCACCGCTCGCTGTCCAAGCGGGCCTTCACCACGGCCGTCCGCCGTCTGCTGCCGGCCGTGACCGAGGCGGACCTGGTGCCGGCCGCCGCCGGGGTCCGGGCGCAGGCCGTGGCGAGGGACGGCTCGCTACTGGACGACTTCGCGTTCGCCGGCTTCGACCCGGAGGACCCGCGCTCCACCCGCCGCCTGGTGCACGTGCTGAACGCCCCCTCGCCGGCCGCCACCGCCTCGCTGCCGATCGGCCGGGAGGTGGCCCGGCGGGCGCTGGCGGCGCTGGCGGCGGGCGGCTGAGTCCCGGTCCTGGCCGACCCTGCGGCGGCCGGGCCGACGGGAGCTGCGTCACACCCCGCCCGTGCCCGGCCCCGGCCCCCGCGGCGCCCCTTAGACTTGGCCGATTGTGACTGCCACCGCTCCCGTCCCCCAGCCCTCCCCCTCCGTCCGGCTCTCCGCCGCACCGGCGGGGTACCCCGCGCCGATGTACCCGCACCGGGCCACCGAGGCCCAGCACAGCGAGCGGCGGATCCGCAGCTTCCAGCCGCGCCGGGGCCGGATGACCAACGCCCAGGCCGGTGCGCTGGACCGGGGCTGGGAGCAGTACGGGATCGCGATCGACGGCAGTCCGCTGTCGCTGCCCGAGCTGTTCGGCGGCCTGCCGGTGACCCTGGAGATCGGCTTCGGCATGGGCGAGACGACGGCCGCGATGGCCGCCGCCGACCCGGGGACGGGCATCCTCGCCGCCGATGTGCACACCCCCGGTCACGGCAACCTGCTCCAGTTGCTGGAGCGGGCCGGCTCGACCAACGTGCGGCCGGCCGCCGGTGACGCGGTGATCCTGCTCCGCGACATGCTGCCCGACGCCTCGCTGGCCGGGCTGCGGGTCTACTTCGCCGACCCGTGGCCGAAGCCGAAGCACCACAAGCGCCGGCTGGTCCAGCCGTCCTTCCTGGACCTCGTGCTGCCCCGGCTCGCCCCCGGCGCTCTGGTGCACTGCGCGACCGACTGGGAGCCGTACGCCGAGCAGATGCTGGCGGTGCTCTCCGCCTCCCCCGAGCTGGAGAACCTGCACCCGGAGGGTGACGGCACGGGCTGGCTGGAGCCGTCCGAGCACCCCGCCGGCAGCGTGCCCGGCTACGCGCCGCGGCCCGACTGGCGGCCGGTGACGAAGTTCGAGCGGGCCGGCATCGCCAAGGGGCACGTGGTGCACGACCTGCTGTTCCGCCGCCGCTGACCGAACCCGGCCACCTGGTCACCATGGGTGATCGTTCAGGTGCCTATTGTGCCGAGGTCTCCCGCGGGGCCCGAATCGTCCCCTACCCTTTGCCGCGTGAGCAGCCCGTTCAGCGGGAGGTCCGCCCGCCCGGCGGCCGCCGCCGCTGAAGCCCCGGACGCACCCACGCGCACCGCCGGCACCCGGACGATCCCGGGGCCCAGGACCCGCGGGGCCCACCGGCCGCTGCCACTGACCGGATGGGCCGCCGCGGTCTCGCTCGCCCCGCCCGCCCCCGCGGCCGTCCCGGGGAGCACCCGGGCGGCCGCGCCCGCGAGGCCCGCCGGCGTCCGGACGGAGCCCGGCCCCGCCGTGCGCCCGGACGCCGACGCGGCGGGGAGCCGGCGACGGCACCCGGTGCTGCGGCACCCCGCGCTGACCTCCGTCACCGCCGGGGCGGTCCTGGCGCTGGCCGGCTGCGCGGTGCTGATCCTGCACCTGGTGCGGCGCCAGACCGGCACCACCGGGCTGTTCGTCGGCCTCGGGCTGGCCCTGCTGCCGCTGCCGTTCGTCCTGGGAGCGCTGGCCTGGCTCAACCAGACCGCCCGGGTGCCGCTGCGGCACCTGCTGTTCTGCCTGGCCTGGGGCTCCAGCGCGGCCACCACGGTGGCGATCCTGGCCAACGGCTGGGCCAGCGACTTCCTGATCGCCCACCAGGGGCTGCGCGGCGAGACGCTGGGCGCCGACTTCGCCACCCCGCTGATCGAGGAGAGCGCCAAGGGCGCCGCCCTGCTGCTGCTCCTGCTGCCGGTGCGCCGCCGGCTGCGCTGCCACGCCGAACGCGGCTGCGCGGTACTGCTGCGCCGGGGCGCGGCGGCCCGTCCACGGCTGCGCGTCAACCTGCCGCCGCGCGCCTACGCCCGCCTACGCAGCGTGGTGCACGCCCGCCCGCACCTGCGGCTGCGGCCCTACCTGCGGCCGCTGCCGTACCTGCGCCCCTACCCGCGGACCCGGACCCACCCGCGCGCCCGCTCCCGCCCGCGCACGCTGGCCGCCGGGATCGTCCTGGGCGGGGTCACCGCCTGCGGCTTCGCGTTCACCGAGAACGCCCTGTACCTGGGCCGGGCCTTCACCGACGACCAGCAGCAGCGCCTGGACAGCATCGGCCTCGGCGAGACGCCCAGCCTGCGGGACTTCGACGGCACCGTGCAGACCTTCGTGCTGCGCGGCCTGCTGTCCCCCTTCGCCCATCCGCTGTTCACCGCGCTGACCGGTCTCGGCCTGGCGATCACGCTGACCACCGGCCGCCGCTGGCCGGCCCGGCTGGCGGCCCCGGGCGGGCTGCTGCTGGCGATGGCCCTGCACGGCACCTGGAACGCCGCCGCGGGCCTGGGTACCCACGGCTTCCTGCTGGTGTACGGGACGCTGATGGTGCCGTGCTTCGCCGCCCTGGTCTCGTTCGCGGTGTGGGCCCGGGCCCGGACGGTGCGGCACGCCGGCGGCCGGGCGGCACCGGGCCGGGCCGCCGCCTCCCGGGCGGACCTCTCCCGGGCGGCTGCCGCGGCCGCGCCCGGACACGACAAGCCGCCCGGCAGCCCGTCCGAGGACCCGCCGGCGACGGTCCGGCCCGCCCCGCCGGCGGCCGGCTGACCCCCGCGCGGTAAACCGATTTCCCATTCGGGCCACATCCACGTACTGTTGTGTTTACCGACGCGGGGTGGAGCAGCTCGGTAGCTCGCTGGGCTCATAACCCAGAGGTCGCAGGTTCAAATCCTGTCCCCGCTACTCAGTAGCACAGAAGGCCCGGCAGATCATCTGCCGGGCCTTCTGCCGTACCCGGGCATCCGGCGGACGGGTCGGCGTGCGCGCACCGGCGTCCAGACCCCGGCCGGCACGTCCCGGCACGTCCCGACACCTCGGAGAGCGCCGCCCGGCAGCCGCTGGGCACAGGCGTTCGGAACGTTCCGGTCGCGGAATTCCCGGTCCTGGCAACGGGTAACACGCTCGGGAAACCACCGGCGAACCCCGGCCGCCCTCACCACAATGAATCTCCGAACGGCACCGCCGACCCGGATTCGGCGAGCCAAGATTTCAGGGGGAAGTTCCGTGCCAACAAAGCACTTCGTGTCCGCATCGATCGCCTGTGCCCTGCTGTTCGCGGGCGCCACCGCCTGCGGCGGGGACAAGGCCGGCGACAAGGCCGGCGACAGGGCGGGCGACAAGGCCGGGGCGGCCGCCCCGGCCGCCAGGGCGGAGTCGGTCGACGTCGAGAAGCTCGGCGCCGAGGAGGTCGTCAAGCGGGCCCGGACCGCGATGGGCGGCCTCGACTCGGTGAAGGTCAACGGCACCCTGACGATCGAAGGCGGCAAGCTGACCTTCGACCTCGCCGCCAGCAAGGCCGGCGACTGCGCCGGAAGCGTCGGCACCGGAAGCGAGGGCAAGGTCGAGCTGGTCCGGATCGGCGGCCGGACCTGGATCAAGCCGGACGCGGTGTTCTGGAACACGGTGGCCGCCAAGGAGGGCAACGCCAAGAGCGGCGCCGTGCTGGCCGAGCTCTTCAAGGGCCGCTACATCACCAACGGGCAGGACGACCCGAGCCTGAAGGAGATGGCGGAGGTCTGCGACCTCATCGGGGCCGTCAGCAAGGACGACGGCACCAGCGGCGACAAGTACACCAAGGGCGGTGCCGCCGACGTCGACGGCACCAAGGCCTTCAGCATCACCGCCACCGACTCCGGCGGCGAGAACAGCACCCTGTACGTCGCCACCCAGGGCAAGCCCTACCTGGTGCGGATGGAGCAGACCGCGGGCGCCGAGCCCGGGCAGCTGACCTTCAGCGACTTCGACAAGCCGCTGGACCTCAAGGCCCCGCCCGCCGACGACGTGATCGACTTCTCGGCGGTCAAGCAGAAGCTCCGGACCGCCTGAGCGGATCCCGGGAAAACCGCCGCTTAAATCCGTTGCCCCCGCTCGGGTCGCGTGCCTATCGTGGCGGCACACTGAAAGGAGGTGATCCTGGTTGAGTACCGTCAGGATGTGTGAGGTGGCTGCTCGCTAGAGCCGCCCCTGCCTGTGCAGTTGAGGTCGTGACCGGCCTCCGGCGGCAGGCGATTCCCAAGCAGTCACCCGGCCCGTGGGCTCACCGGAACATCCCCGGTGCCCCGGTGCCAGCAGCCCGGCGCCGGGCTCTGGTACCGGGGAGCAGCCCACGGGCCGTCTGCGTGTCCGCGCGCCTCCCGTTGGGTACAGTCGGCCCGACTTCACGGGGCTGACGCAGGGGGTACGGCGATGGCGGGGGCAAGGGCGGCCGGGGGCGCGGCACAGCTGCGGGCGGCGCGGCGGACGGCGGCGGCGGGCATGCTCGGGGTGGGACTGACCGGGTTGCTGCTGTTCGGGCTGGGGCGGGCGCACCCCCTGCAGGCCCTGGGCGGCGGTCTGACGGTCGCCGGGGCGGCGGCGGTGCTGGGCGGCGCCCTGGGGTTCCTGTTCGGGGTGCCGCGGATGCGCTCCGGCGAGCAGCCCGGCCCGGCCGGCGGCCCGGTGCGCGACTCGTACGTGCCGAACACCAACCTGGAGCAGGTCTCGGACTGGCTGACCAAGGTGCTGCTCGGCGTCGGTCTGACCCAGCTGGGCTCGCTCGGCGCCCGGCTGCACCAGCTCGGCGCGGCACTCGCCCCGGCCCTCGGCGGCGATCCGGGGGCGGCGCCGTTCGCGGCCGCGCTGGTGCTGTACTTCCTGGTGCTCGGGTTCCTGGCCGGCTGGCTGGCCACCCGGCTGCTGCTGCCCCGGGCCCTGTCGGACGCCGACCGCGCGCTCGACCTCTTCCTCGCGGGGCAGGACCGGGACCGCAAGGGCGACAAGGTGGGCGCGGACGACCTGCGGGTCCGGGCGATGCAGCGCCTGGGGCTGCTGGGCACCAGCACCGACCGGCCGGAGACCGTCCGGGAGCAGTTGCCGCCCGCCGGCGACGCCAGCCCGGAGAACGTGGTCGCCGAGGTGCGGTCGACCGCGCGCCGTTCGGCCCTGACCGCCGGTCAGGTCCGGGAGCTGTTCGCGGACGGCTCGGAGGGACGGCGGGTGCAGGCCCTCGCGCTGATGCAGGGCGACCCGGCACTGGCCGACCTCGACAGCGTCCTGGAGGCGATCGAGCGCCCCCGCTCGGGCTTCGAGCAGTACCACGCGCTGCTGGCGGCCCGCGGGCTGCTCTCCCGGCTGGCCGCCGGCGAGTGGCACCGGTTGCGGGACGCGGTGGCCTCGCAACTGGTCGCCCCGGAGGGCATCCCGTACGGCTCGGACCGGAGCTGGCTGGCCGAGAAGATCCTGGCCCGGGTGGACGCCGCCCCGGTCGTGCCCCACCAGTCCGCGGCGCCGGTCCAGGGCTGAGGCCGGGCCTGAGGCCGGGTCTGAGGCCGCGCCCGGACCCAGGCCCGGTCCGGGCTCAGGCCGGTTCGAGGAAGAGCGCACGCAGGCGGGCCACCCCCTCCTCACCGAGCCCGGCCCAGGCCAGGAACGCCGGCAGGGAGCCGTGGCGCCCGCGCAGCGCGGCCAGCGCGCCGGTGATCAGCTCGGGGCCGACGATCTCGGTGAACCGGACGACGCCCTTGGCGTCCAGGTACTCCTGCGGGACGCCGTCCAGCAGTCCGAGGCCCAGGTTGGACAGCAGGTAGTCGTCCACGATGTCCTCGTCGGGCACCCCGAGCACGCTCAGCAGGACGGCCACCGCGATGCCGGTGCGGTCGCGGCCCACCGCGCAGTGCAGCAGCGCGGGCAGCGCCTCGGGCTCGGTGAGCCGGCCGAGCAGGGCGGGCAGGGTGCCGTCGGCGGCGTCGGTGATCAGCCGGTACGCCTCGTGGAGCGGCTCGCCGTAGTGGTCGACGCCGTCCTGCGGGAGCAGCGGGTGGTGGGAGGTGCTGACGTCCAGGCCGCCCAGGCGGTCCGGGCGGACCAGCATCTCCGCCGGGTCCCGCAGGTCGAGGACGGTGCGCACGCCGAGCTTGGCGAGGGCCCGGGTGCCCTCCGGGGCGAGCTCGGCGAGCCAGCCGGACCGGTAGAGCAGCCCGGTGCGCACCCGCGCGCCGTCGGTGGTGCGGAACCCGCCCACGTCGCGGGCGTTGCGGACGCCGGGTATGTCGAGCAGGCGGTGGGCGCCGGGCACGGCCGCGGGGCCGGCGGTCACGGGCGGGTCGGTGAGGTCCATGGGCAGACACGCTAACGGCTGGCCACCCCGGCGGACCGGTGGTTCCGGGAGCGGGCGTGGGTCAGCACCAGGATCCGGCGGGTGCGGCCGTCGCCGGGGCGGGGGAAGACACGGATCTCGCTGCCGACCCGGTGCCGCCCGAGCTCCCGGCGCAGGTCGTCCAGGTGCGGGCAGCGCCGGCCGTCGCCGTCGTGCAGGGGGTAGATCCGGGCCTCGCCGCCGGGGGCGGTGACCCGGGCGAGTTCCAGCAGCCCGGCCAGCTGGTGGCGGGGGGCGAACCGGCCGGGGTAGGCGAGCAGCAGGTAGCAGCTGAGGGTGAGCGCGAAGGTGTGGTCGGCGAACGGGAGCCGGGGCAGCGCGGCGGCGACGTAGTCCTCGGGGTGGGCCGCGGTGTCGGCGGCGAACAGCCGGCGGGCGCGGTCCCAGCTGCGCAGGTAGCGGTCGGGCGGGAGATCCCGGGGCGCCGGGTAGAGGTGCGGGGCGGCCCGCATCGCGCCGGCCATGGCCTCCCGGCCGGCCAGCGCGCGGGCGGTGACGGCGGGCAGCGGCGCGGCGTACGCCGGGTCGGCGGCGATGACGTGGCAGCCGAGCGCGCGGGCCTCGGCGGTGAGCCCGGCGGCCCCGCCGGGGCAGTCCAGGACGGGGCCTGCGACGGCGGCGAGGGCGGCCCGGGTGAGGCCGAAGAGCCCGCAGTACTCGTCCAGGGGACGCGAGGTGAGCAGGATGTCGGGGGCGGCAGGGGCGGCCATGACGATCATCGGACCACGCGCCGGGACGGCCCGCATCCGGGGCGGCCCGGCGGCGTGGTCCGCCCGCCGGGCCGCCCCGGACGGCGGGACCGCCGCCCCGGAGGCCGGCTCAGCCGCTCCGGACGCAGGCTCAGCCGCCCAGCAGGCCGCGGATCGCCAGCCGGTTGACGTTGGTGACGGCGCGGACCAGCAGCGGGGTGAGGAAGACCAGCACGAGGCCGACCGCGGACATCCCGGCGATCTGCGCGGGCGACTCGACGAAGTACTGGTAGTGGCGGCCGTCCTTGGTGAAGTCGAAGAGCTGGTAGCCGGGCCACGGCGTCCAGCGGGCGAAGACCCAGTGGTAGAGCGGGTAGGCGGCGACCACCCACCCGGTGACCAGGAAGGTCAGCGACAGCGTGAAGCTGACGATCGCCCAGGGGAACATCAGGACCAGGTACAGCACGGCCTTCCAGCCGGCCGCGTCGCCGAGGCGGCCGGTGACGCCGGCCCAGAAACCCGGCCGGGCCGGGCGGACCGGCGCCGGGTCGGCGACGTCCAGGGCGAGCAGGCCCCGGGCGCGGGCGCGCTCCAGGGCGCCGAAGCCCCGGGCCGAACCGAGCAGCGCCACCAGCACCGGCAGCCCGACCACGGTGACCAGGGTGCCGAGTCCGAGCGAGAACAGCGTGACGGCGACGGCGAACCCGGCGACGGCGATCGGCAGCCCGGCGAGGGTGAACCCGACCTCGCCGAGGTACGAGCGGCTGAACGGCGCCCGCCAGAACCCGGGGGCCGGGCGGTCCCCGCCGCCCCGGGCCGGGCGGTGGGCCCGGTAACCGTCGTACTCGCCGCCCTGTGCGCTGCTGCTGATCATGGCCGCCTCGGTCCCTCGTGGTGTCCTGGTGCGCTTCCTGCTGACACCTCAACGGTCCCGCGGACGGCCCGGCGGCGGTATCCGGCCCACCGCCCGGTCCGGGGTGGGGTTAACCCCCTGCACGGGTCACCCCCCTACACGCCGCCCCGGTCGGCCCACTCGTCCTCCAGCAGCGAGTACTGCAGGGCGTCGTGCCAGGTCCCGCGCAGGTAGAGGTCGTGCCGGATCCGGCCCTCCAGCTGGAACCCGGCCTTGGTCAGCACCCGGGAGGAGGCGGTGTTGGCGGGATCGACCCGGGCGTAGAGCCGGTGCAGCCCGAGCGTGCCGAAGCCCAGGCCGCAGAGCAGCCGGGTGATCTCACTGGCGTAGCCCAGGCCCCAGGTGTCGCGGCGCAGCGCGTAGCCGACGAAGCCGGCCCGCTGGGGCTCCACCCCGAGCACGGCGTTGCCGATCGGCACGGCGTCCTCGCCGTCCTCCAGGCGGGTCACGGCCAGCCGGTAGGTGCTGCGCGGATCCTTCTCGGCCTCTTCGAGGTAGAGCTCGATCTGGTCGGCGCAGGTCTCCCGGTCGCGTGGTTCGAAGGGGAGGTATCGGGCCGTCTCGGGATCGCCGAAGACGGCGTGCAACGCGTCGATGTCGCCGGGGGTGTGGTGGAACTCGCGGATGACCAGACGCGGGCCGGTGAGCAGTACGGGGACCATGTCCGCCAACGGTACAGCGGCTACCGTACGTCACATGAACGACGATGACCTGCGGCTCGCCCCTCGTACCCGGACCGCCGAGCTGACCGCCTGGGCGCGGGCCCAGGACCGCGAGCCGGTGGCCGAGGGCCCGCTGCGGGCGGTGCTGACGCTGCTCGAACTCGGCGGCGGCCGGATCCGCGACGGCTGGCCCGAGCTGACCTCGGCCGCCGTCGAGCACCTGCTGTACGAGCGGCTCTACCTGTACGTGCAGCCGGCGCCCGGCGAGGACCCGCTGGCGTACGGCGCGGCGATGCGGCTGCTGACCGACCATCAGCGGGCGGCGAAGCGCCTGAACGCCAAGCGCCAGGAGCGGCTGCTGGCCGAGGCCGAGTGGCAGGGCGAGGTGGCGGCCGGCCTGCTGCGCCGCGCGGACCTGGTGACCTGGCCCCGGCTGTACACCCTGCTGCTGCGCGCGGACGGCGTGCCGCCGGACGACCCGGCGGCGGTCCGGGCCTGGCTGGACGCGTTCCGCGAGCTGGCGCCGGAGGAGCGGCTCGCGGCGTACGAGGGGCTGGAGGACGCCGGCGCGCTGGACCGGGTGGACGGCGACGGCGGCTGGGGCCCCACCCGGCTGATGTCGGTCGGGATGGCCACCGACGGCGCCCGGATGCTGCTGGAGAACGGGCTGATGGAGCGCAGCTACCGGAACCTGGCCGAGCTGAACGCGCTGGGCCGGCCGATGCCGCGGGAGCTCGCCGGGGACTTCGAGTCCTTCGAGGCGGCGGCGGCCGTGGAGGCGATGCGGCTGTTCGGCGAGTGGACGGTGCCGGGGCTGCCCCGGCTGCTGGTGGAGGAGTACCCCGATCTGGCGCCGGAGCCGGGACCGGAGGAGATCGAGGCCTACCTGGCGCAGCTGCCGCAGGATCCCGCGGGCGAGGACGGCGCGGACGGCCAGGACCAGTGGGCCGCGGAGGACCAGTGGGCCGCGGGGGAGGAGTGGACCGGCGAGGAGCAGTGGGCCGGCGAGGGGCCGGCCGAGGAGCCGGAGGCGGACCGCCCGGGGCAGTGACGGCCCGCCGGTCCCGGCGTCGGCCGGGACCGGGACGGTCCGTCAGGGCTCGGCGCCGCCCGGCAGGGGGCGAGGCCGGCGTCGCTGCCCGTCAGGGGGTGAGGCCGCGCTGCTCCAGCCAGCTCTCCGGGTCGACGGGGGCGCCGCCGTCCGGGCGGACCTCCAGGTGCAGGTGCGGGCCCGTCACGTTGCCGGTGGCGCCGACCTTGCCGATCTGCTGGCCGGGCACGACCTTGCCGGAGGCCTTGATGATCGAGGAGAGGTGGCAGTACCAGATCTCGGTGCCGTCGGGCAGGGTCTGGATGATCCGGTAGCCGTACGAGCCGGACCAGCCGGCCGAGGTGATGGTTCCGGAGCCGACCGAGTACACCGGGGTGCCGGTGGAGGCGGCAAAGTCGAGGCCGGTGTGCAGGTGCGACCAGTACGAGGCGCTCTGCCCGTAGTGGGCGGAGAGGAAGTAGTCGCGCACCGGCAGCTGGATCGCGGCGAGCTTGGCCTTCTCGGCGGCCTCGGCGGCCTTGCGGGCCTCCTCCTGCTGGGCGGCGCGCTTGACCTCGGCCTCCTTGGCGGCCTGCAGGCGGGCGCCCTCCTCGGCGGCGGTGCGCTGGCTGTCGGCCTGCTGCTGGATGCGGGCGGCAAGGGCCAGGCCGGGGTCGGCGGAGAGCACGGTGGTCTCGTCCGGCGAGACCACGGCGGGCGCGGCCGCGGGGGTCGCGGAGGCGAATCCGGTGGCGCCGAGGGTGGCGGCCACGGCGGTGACGCCGAGCAGGGGGCCGGTCCCGCGGGTCTGACGGGGCATCCGGTGCCGGTTGCTGTCGGCCGGCTGCGGCGGCGCGGTCTCGTCCGGGCCCTCGCCGTACGCGCCGCCGTAGGCGGGCGGCCAGGGGTGGTCGAGCAGCTGGGTGCCGGTGGAACCGGACGGGTGTGCCGGAGAGTGCGACGACGCCACGGAGGCGCGCTCCTTTCCTTCCTTCGCGCCTACCGGGTTAGCTGACGGGTTCGGAGCAGGAAGGTCTCCTACGGCCGGGCCTGGGCCTGGCCGATTCACCCCAAGGAACGGTGGTTCCCCGGCTCCCTGACCTGCTCCGGGGAGCAGGCCGTGCGGGATTAGGCGAGCGCACGGTGCCGTGGTCACGGCGTTTCCGACCGCGCTGCGTTATCAAACGTTAATCCTAGGAGCCCCTGATTCCAAGCCGTCCAGGCGGGAGAGTCAACATTTTCATGGGGCGGAATGGGCGATTTGGCATGGTTACCGTCCGGCGGCACTACGGATCGTGAACAGGCGTCAACAAACCGCACCTGAATCTGAGTACCCGTACTCATGTGCGCGACATGACGCTTGGCCATCCTGGCCGCATGAGCACCTCGATGCAGTCACGTACCACGGCGGCGTACTACGTCCAGGCCGTGCTGTCCTTCGCGATCTCCGGCGGCGCCCTGGCCGTCGGCATCGCCTACCTGCCGGTAGGCGCATGGACCAGGGCCTTCCTGGGCATCGGCCTGCTGTACACGGTGACCTCCTCGTTCACCCTGGCCAAGGTGATCCGCGACCGCCAGGAGAGCACCGAGATCGTCACCCGGGTCGACCAGGCCCGACTGGAGAAGCTGCTGGCCGAGCACGACCCCTTCAAGGTGGAGGGCATCTGACGCCCGGCCGGACCGGCGCGGGGAGCGCCGCACCCCGGCGGCGGGACGGGCCCGGCGCGGCCGGCGGCGGCCGGCCGCGGGCCGGGCGGGACGGACACCGGAAGCCTCCTTGACAGCTAAGGCTATTAGCCTTAGCTTTATGGCTATCGGCATCTCGCCGACGGCACGGCCCACAGGCCAAGGAGGCCCGCGATGTCCACCACTCCTCTCGCGACCCGTTACCTCGACGTCCCCGGCGGGCGGATCGCCTTCGACGACACCGAGCACGGCAGCGGCGCACCGGTCCTCCTGATCCCCGGCATGCTCGACTCCCGCTCCGCCTACCGCCACCTGCACCCGCTGCTGGCCGGGGCCGGCCACCGGGTGATCACCATGGACATCCGCGGCTTCGGCGAGTCCTCGATCGAGTGGGACGACTACACCCCCGCCGCCATCGCCCAGGACGCCCTGGCCCTGCTGGACCACCTCGGGATCGAGCGCGCCGTCCTGGTCGGCAGCTCCTACACCGGCGCCAGCGTGGTCAAGGTCGCCGGGGACGCCCCCGACCGGGTCGCCGGGATCGCCCTGCTGGACGCCTTCGTCGAGAACCTGCCGCCGACCGCCTTCCAGCGCGGCCTGGTCAAGGTGCTCGGCACGGCCGTGATCCAGTTCCCCGCCTTCTGGGGCATGTACCAGAAGCTGGCCTTCCCCACCGCCAAGCCGGCCGACTTCGCCGAGTACCGCGCCGAGCTGGTCGCCTCGCTGCGCACCCCGGGGCGGAAGACCGCCACCCGCGGCTACGTCCGCGGCGACTCCGCGCCGGTCGGCTGGTCGGCCGCGGTGACCTGCCCCGCGCTGGTCGTGATGGGCAGCAAGGACCCCGACTTCCCCAAGCCCGAGGTGGTCGCCGACCGCCAGGCCGCCGCGCTGAACGCCCGCAAGGTGATGATCGAGGGCGCCGGCCACTACCCGATGGCGGAGTTCCCGCAGGCCACCGCCGACGCACTGGTGCCCTTCCTGGCCTCGCTCACCGAGTCCCGGCCCAGCACCGCCGACACCCAGGGCTGAGCCGCCCCGCGCCCGGCCACCGCGCGCGGGCCGCCTTCCCCCCACCGCACCGCACCCCCGGTGCCGCACCACCCCACTGGAGGCCCCCATGCCACGCGCCGGACTGACCCCGGACGCCGTCGTCGCCCACGCGCTCGGCCTGATCGACGACCAGGGCCCGGAAGCCCTCACCCTGGCCGCCGTCGCCGCCCGGGCCGGGGTCGCCACGCCGTCCCTGTACAAGCACGTCCCCGGCGGCCTGACCGAGCTGCGCCGGCTGATCGCCGTCCGGGTGACCGAGGAACTGGCCACCCGGCTGGCCAAGTCGGCGGTCGGCCGCGGCGGGGACGACGCGGTGGAGGCGGTGCTGCGCGGCTACCACGCGTACGCCGTCGAGCACCCCAACCGCTACAACGCCCTGCCGCAGGCCCCGCAGCCCGACGACGAGCTGACCAGGGCCGCCGCCGAGCTGGTCGAGGTGCTGGTCGCCGTGCTGCGCGACTACGGGCTGCAGGGCCCCGAGGTGATCCACGCGGCCCGTACCGTGCGCTCGGTCGCGCACGGCTTCGCCTCGCTGTCGATCGCCGGCTCCTTCCAGCGCTCCGAGGACCTGGCCGTCACCCAGGACCGGCTGATCGGGGTCCTCACCAGCGGGCTGCGGGCCTGGCCGGCCGCCTGACCACCCGCGCGGACGCCCCCGGGAGCCGACCGCCACCCCCCGGGCCCCGTTCGCCGCGCCGACGGCGCCATCAGGCACCCGAACGGAAGCAAACGGACTCTGTCACCGGACCGATCACACAGGCGGTCGGTGCCGGCCGTCGGCCCCCGGGGAAGGCAGCCGTGCCGGCCGCCGGTGCCGGTGGCCGCTGGTCATGGTCCGGCGTCTTGGACCCCCTTTCGCGAGTTCAGCAAATAGGATGAAGAAATTACGTTCGCCCTAACGGCGTCACCCCCCTGCGGAACGGAAAGGCCGGGTAGCCCGATGGACCTGACCTCCCCGTGGCTCCCCCCCTCCGAGGACGAGAGCCGCAGCCCGCTCACCGGCCCCGTCGCCCGCAGCCCGATGCGCTGCGTGCGGTTATTGCTGAACTGCTCCGGCGCCGCGGAACTGCTCGGCACCATCCTGGCCGAGGGCCCCGCCTGGATCACCGGCGAGGGCAACGCGATCTACCTGCTCGACTCCGCCGGAATGCTCCGGCTGACCGCCTCGCACGGCCTGCCGGAGTGGGCCCACGAGCGCTACGGCACCGTCGACCCGGCCGGCGACCTGCCCGCCGCGATGGCGCTGCGGCTGCGCCGCCCCTACCTGCTCAGCCCCGAACGCACCAGCATCGACTACCCCAACCGCAACTCCGGCATGGGCACCGGGATGGTCGCCCTGGTCACCCTGCCGATGATCGTCGACGAACGGCCGATCGGCGTCCTCGCCCTCGCCCTGGCCCACCGCGGCACCGTCCCGCGCCGCGACCTGGACGTGCTGGAGACGATCGGCGAGGCCTGCGCCCACCGGCTCTCCCACCTGCTCGACCACGTGCACGCGAGCACCCGCGCGCCCAAGGGCGTCCGCACCCACGACCCCGCCGGCGGCGACCCCGCGCCGCTGGCCCACCCGCTGCTCTCGCTCGCCGTCCACGCGGCCGGCGCCGGCGCCTTCGAACGGGACCTGGTCACCGGCGAGACCTTCTGGGACGCCCAGGCCTACCGGGTGGTCGGCCTTCCGCCGCCGCCCGGGAACCGGTCCGCCGAGGCCCCCGACCTGTCCCGGATCGTCCACCCCGAGGACCTGCCCGACGTCCAGGCCGGCCTCGCCGACGCGCTGGCCGGCGGCGGCCCCTACCGGCTCGCCTACCGGGTGCTGCGCCGCGGCGGCGGCGTCACCCGGATCCGGGAGAGCGGCGAGGTGATGCTCGACATCCACGGCCGGCCGGTCCGGATAGCCGGACTGCTGGTCGACCGCGACCGCACCGGCGCCCCCGAGGACCGGCCGCCCGACGCCGGCCCGGAATCCCCAGCGGTCGGCGCCCGCTCCGCGCTGCTGCTCGCGCTGACCCGCACCCTCTCCCGCGCGATCACCGTCCGGGACGTCACCACCGCCGTCACCGACGTGGCCGGCCCGGCGCTCGGCGCCGCCAGCCTGGTCCTCGACCTGGTCGACGAGGGCCGGCTGCTGCCCGTCTCGCACACCGTGTACGGCGGCCCGCGGCGCACCGAGCTGAACCGGCTGGCCGACCTCTCCGAGGGCGTCATGCAGCACTCGCTGGCCCGCTCCACCCCGCTGTTCAGCGAGCCCGGCCGCGGCGGCGGCACCCGGGACGGCGCCGGCGGCCCGCTGACCCCGCCCTCCTGGGCGGTGCTGCCGCTGATCGCCTCCGGGCGACAGGTCGGCTCCTGCCTGATCACCTTCGCCACCGAACGCGCCTTCAGCCGCGACGACCGCACCCTGTACTCGGCCTTCGCCGGGATCCTCGCGCAGTCCCTGGAGCGCGCCCGGCTGTACGACACCCACCACCACCGGGCCACCGAGCTGCAGCGCGCGATGCTGCCCCGGACCCTGCCGGCCATCCCCGGCATCACCGCCGCCGCCCGCTACCTGCCCAGCACCGAGGGCATGCAGATCGGCGGCGACTGGTACGACCTGATCCGGCTGCCGGACGGCAAGGTCGGGCTGGTGATCGGGGACGTCCAGGGCCACAACGCCGAGGCCACCGCCGTGATGGGCCAGCTGCGCAGCGGCCTGCGCGCCTACGCCACCGACGGCCACGACCCGGCCGCGACCCTGGCCAGGACCAGCCGGCTGCTCGCCGAGCTGGACACCGAGCTCTTCGCGACCTGCCTCTACCTCACCCTCGACCCGGCCGACGGCACGCTGAGCGCGGCCCGCGCGGGGCACCCGGCGCCGGTCCGGATCACCGGCGCGAAGGCCGTCGAGCTGGACCTGCCCGGCGGTCCGCCGCTCGGGGTGGACCCGGGCGCGCCGTACCGGCTGACCGTGGACAACCTCGCCGTCGGCGAATCGCTGCTGGTCTACACGGACGGCCTGGTCGAGGACCGCGAGGAGGACTACGACGAGTCGGTGCACCGGATGCTCGGCGGGCTGGAGCTCTGGGCCGCCAGGACCGGACCGGTCCGGGGGGCGGTGGGCCCGGAGCTGGAGCGGCTCGCCGACCTGCTGACCCTCAACGTGACCGAGCGTCGCTCCCGCCCGGACGACGTGGCCCTGCTGCTGCTGCACCGGACGGCCTCGACCGGCGCCTGACCCACTGGGACGGGGCCCCGGCGGGGCGGCCCGGGCGGGCGGATCCGCAGGCCGGGCGGCACGTCGGCGGCCGGCCGGAGCGACCGGCCCGGCCGGTTCGCACAGTTGACCGGGGATCTGTTCACATCGTCGTATGATCGCCGCCCTAGACTTCGCCGCGTGACGATGACTCAGTGGTGCGCGACCGCGATCGGCGTGCTGGCCGCCCTCTCGCTGCTCGCCGTCGCGCGGTACCGGGCGGTGACCCGCACCCAGCGTCGCCGGCTCACCGCGCAGCAGCACGAACTCGACGAGCTGCGCCGGCAGCTGACCGACGAACGCGAGCACCGCGGCGGCGAGGCCGCCGCCGTGCAGCGCGAGCAGGAACTCAACTCCTCCACCCAGCGGGCCTTCCTCAGCGTCGCCCGGCGGATCCTGGTGATGGCCCACGACCAGCAGGCCCTGCTGGACGAGATGGAACGCACCCACCACGACCCCGAACTGCTCGACGGCCTGCTCAAGGCCGACCACGCCGCCGCCCAGCAGGCCCGGCTGGCGCAGACCCTGGCCGTACTCTGCGGGGCGCGGGCCGGCCGGCACTGGCCCGAGCCCGTGCCACTGGAGGACGTGGTGCGCGGCGCCCAGTCGCGCATCCTGCCGTTCCAGCGGGTGATCGTGCGCAGCAGGCTGGAGACCGCCGTGATCGGCGCCGCCGCCGAGGCGCTGATCCACGCCGTCGCCGAGCTGCTGGACAACGCCACCCGCTACTCACCGCCCAGCACCCAGGTGTTCGTCACCCTGATGCCGGTCCACAACGGCGCCGTGGTCGAGATCGACGACGGCGGCGTGGGGATGGCGGACCACGCCGTCGCCAAGGCCGCCGCCGTACTCTCCGGCGGCAGCACGCTGGAGGTCTCCCGGCTGGGCGAGGTACCGCAGTTGGGCCTCGCGGCGGTCGGCCGGCTGGCCGAGCAGTACGGGTTCCGGGTCACCCTCAGCTCGGCGCCGTCCCCCTACGGCGGCGTGCGGGTGGTGGTGCTGCTGCCGAACGCCCTGCTCACCGAGCCGCTGCCGCCGACCGTACCGGCCGCGGGAGCACCCGCCGACCCGGAACGGGACGGGCCGGCCGTGCCCGACCGGCTCCCCTCCGCCCGACCGGCGGAGGAGGACCGCACCCGCGGCACCACCCCGCCGCCGCTGCCGCGTCGCAGCCACCGGCGCGACCGCTCCGCCGAGGCCCCCCGGCCCGCCGAGCCCGCACCGGCGCCCGCCCGCTCGGCCCACCAGGCACAGAGCTTCATGGCACGCTTCCAGGCCGGCACCGCCACCGGCCGCACCGCCGCCCGCCCGGACCCCCGGCCGGCCTCCCCCCACTCTCACCAGCAGGCCTCCCCCCGCCCTCCCCAGCGCTCCGGAGAATCCGATGACCACCAATCCTGACCTCGGCTGGCTGCTCGCCGACATCATCACCGTCCCCGAGGTCCAGCACGCCGTCGTGGTGTCCAACGACGGCCTGGAGATCGGCCGCACCGCCGACATCGCCCGTGAGGACGCCGAGCGCCTGGCCGCCGCCTGCTCCGGGCTGCAGTCGCTGGCCCGGGGTGTCGCGCAGGGCTTCGGCGGGCGCGACAGCTCCACCCGGCAGATCGTCGTCGAGTACGGCGGCGGCTACCTGTTCGTCGTCGCGGCCGGCGCGGGCGCCCACCTGGCGGTGGTGACCGGCGAGGCCGTGGACGCCGGCCTGGTGGCCTTCCAGATGCAGGTCCTGGTCGAGCGGATCGGCACCCACCTCACCAGCCCGCCCCGGGTGGACCAGGTGGCGGGGATCCAGCGGTGAGCAACCCCGTCCGGCCGTACGTCATCACCGGCGGCCGCAGCCGGCCGAGCCGGGAGAGCCTGGCCCTGGAGAGCCTGCTGAGTGTCTCGCCGGACTGCCCGGAACTGCCCGACGGGGCCCTGAACCGCGAGCACCGGAGGATCCTGACGCTCTGCCGGCGCCTGCTCTCCGTCGCCGAGGTCGCCGCCCACCTGGCCCTGCCGCTCGCCGTGGTCAAGGTCCTGGTCGGCGACCTCTGGGACCTCGGCGCCGTCCAGGTCCTCCCGCCCGCCCCGCAGGCCGAACGCCTGCCCGCAACCCTCCTGGAAGAGGTGCTCGTTGGCCTCCGCCAACTCCGCTGAGCCGTCCGGCCCCGAGCCCGACTACCTGCCGTCCTCGGTACGGGGCGCGGTGAAGATCCTGATCACCGGACCGTTCGGGGTCGGCAAGACCACCCTGGTCGGCTCGCTCAGCGAGATCACCCCGCTGCGCACCGAGGAGACCATGACCGCCGCCGGCGTCGGCGTGGACGACCTGACCGGCCGCGCCGGCAAGCGCACCACCACGGTGGCGCTCGACTTCGGCCGGATCACCCTCAACCCCCGGCTCGCGCTCTACCTGTTCGGCACGCCGGGCCAGGAGCGCTTCCAGCCGCTCTGGGACGACCTGTCGCGCGGCGCGCTGGGCGCGGTGGCCCTGGTGGACGTCCGCCGGGTGGGCGAGAGCTTCGACGTCCTCGGCCGGCTGGAGGAACAGCGCATCCCCTTCGCCGTGGCCGTCAACACCTTCCCCGACAGCCCGAGCTACCCCGAGGACGAGCTGCGGGCCGCCCTCGACCTGCTGCCCGACGTGCCGATCCTGCACTGCGACGTCCGCGACCGCACGGCCGCCTACGACCTGCTGATCGACTTCGTCGGCCACCTGCAGTCCACCGCCGTCCTGGAGCTCCAGCCATGAGCACTCCCGAGCCGGGCGCCGTCCCGGCCGCCACCGCACCGCCGGTCCAGGCCCCGCCGCCCGGCTGCCCGATGCACGCCGGAGCGGCGCCGGGCGGGGCCGCCCCGCTGTACGGCGCGGCCGTCGCCGAGGACCCGCACGGCCTGTACGCGGCGCTGCGCGAGCGGCACGGCCCGGTCGCGCCGATCGAGCTGGAGCCGGGGGTGGAGGCGTGGCTCGTCCTCGGCTACCCCGAACTGCTCGAACTCACCCGGCAGGAAAAGCTGTTCTCCAAGGACTCGCGCCGCTGGCGGGTCCCGGCCGAGGGGCGGCTGAGCCCGGAGTCGCGGCTGCTGCCGATGACCTCCTGGCGCCCCACCCTGCTGAACCTGGACGGCGCCGAGCACCAGCGGCTGCGCGGCGCCGTCGCCGACACCCTCGCCCGGATCGACCAGCGCCGGCTGCGCGAGACCACCGAGGCAGCCGCCGAGTCGCTGATCGACGACTGGGGGCCGGACGGCACCGCCGACCTGATCGCCCAGTACGCCCGCCGGCTCCCGCTGCTGGTCTTCACCCAGCTGCTGGGTCTGCCCGCCGAGGCCGGGCCCCGGCTGATCGAGCTCATCAGCCACTTCGTGGACAGCAGCGAGGAGTCCGTCCGGGCGGGCGCCGAGTTCCAGGCCACGCTGACCGAACTGGTCCGCAGCCGACGGGCCGAGCCGGGCCCCGACCTCACGTCCTGGCTGCTGGCCCACCCGGCCGCGCTGACCGACGAGGAGGCCGTGCACCACCTGGTGGTGATCCTGGTCGCGGGGAACGAGACCACCATCAACTGGACCGGCAACACGCTGCGGCTGCTGCTCACCGACCGCCGGTTCCGGGCCACCCTGAGCGGCGGACGGCTGACCGTCGCCGACGCCCTGGAGGAGGTGCTCTGGCGGGACCCTCCGACGCAGAACTTCCCCGGGCGCTGGGCCACCGGCGACACCGTGCTCGGCGGGCAGTACATCACCGAGGGCGACATGCTCGTGCTCGGCCTGGCCGCCGCCAACGCCGACCCGGCCGCCCAGGGGGCGGCCCCGGACTCCGGCTCCACGCTGCGGGACGGCACCGGCCTGGCCGGCAACCGTGCCCACCTGGCCTGGGGCGCCGGCAAGCACGTCTGCCCGGCCCAGGAGCCCGCCCGGCTGATCGTCGAGACCGCCGTCGAGACCCTGCTGCACCGCCTCCCCGACCTCCAACTCGCGGTTCCGGTGGGCGAACTGGCCTGGCGTCCGTCACCCTGGTCGCGGGCCCTGGTCAGTCTGCCGGTGCTCTACAGCGCCTTCACCCCGCCCCGCACCACCGCCCCCGAGAGGCCCGTATGGACACCGCCGTCCGTAGCTCCGACGAGCTCAGCCCCATCCCCCTCGACCCCTTCGGACGCGACCAGCACACCGAGAACGCCCGACTCCGGGCGGCCGGGCCCGCGGTCCTGGTGGAACTCCCTGGCGGGGTGGTGGTCTGGGCGATAACCCACCACGACACCCTGCAGCAGCTGCTGGCCGACCCCCGGGTCGGCAAGAACCCCCGGCTCTGGAGCACCTTCACCGAGGGCCGGCTGCCCGAGGGCTGGCCGCTGCTCAACTTCGTGACCGTGCCGGGCATGGTCACCGCCGACGGCGAGGAGCACCGGCGGCTGCGCGGGCTGGTCACCCAGGCCTTCACCCCGCGCCGGATCGCCGAGCTGCGGCCCGCCGTGGAGGCCCGCGCCACGGCCCTGCTCGACCGGGTCGCCCTGCTGGAGGGCGACTTCGACCTGCGGACGCACTTCGCCTACCCGCTGCCGATGCAGGTGATCGGCGAGCTGCTCGGCCTGCCCGCCAGGCAGCAGGACGAGCTGCACGAGCTCTCCAACACCCTGGTCTCCAGCTCGGCCACCCCGCAGGCCGCCGTCGCCGCCCAGCAGGGCCTGTTCGCGCTGCTCGCCTCGGTGGTCGCGGCCAAGCGCGCCGAGCCCGGCGACGACCTGACCACCGACCTGATCGCGGCCCGCGCCGCCGACGACCGGCTCACCGAGCAGGAGTTGGTCGGCACCCTGCTGCTGATGCTGGTGGCCGGGCACGAGACCACGCTGAACCTGATCACCAACGCCGTCCGGGCCCTGCTCGCCCACCCCGAGCAGCTGCGGCTGGTGCTCGACGGGCAGCAGCCCTGGTCCGCGGTGGTGGAGGAGACCCTGCGGTACGACTCCCCCGTCGGCCAGTTCCCGCTGCGCTACGCGACCGAGGACATCGAGGTGGCGGGTGTGCTGATCCGGCGGGGCGAGGCGCTGCTCGCCTCGTACGGTGCGGCCGGCCGCGACGAGGAGCACTACCCGGACGCCGACCGCTTCGACATCACCCGGCACGCCCGGCACCTCTCGCTCGGCCACGGCCCGCACTTCTGCCTCGGCTCGGGCCTGGCCCGGCTGGAGGCGGAGATCGCGCTGAGCGGCCTGTTCGGACGGTTCCCCGGCCTGACCGCGGCCGACGGGCCGGCCCCGGAACCGATCGGCTCCTTGATCAGCAACAGCGTCCGCACCCTGCCCGTCCGGGTGGCCTGAACGCGCGGGCGTGACGGTCCGGCGGCCCGTCCGGGTGACCGCCGGGCCGCCGGCTCGTTTGGCCTGCCATGAAGAAGCTCACGGCACTCGCCGCCCTCACCCTGGCGGGCCTCGCGCTGGCCGCCCCCGCTCACGCCGCACCGGCCCCGGCCGGCGGCGACGCCCTCGACGGGATCGCCGACGGTCTCAGCGTCTCGCCCGGCGATCTCGTCCTGCAGCAGGCTGCCGGCCTGCCGGTGGCCGGCGGCCCGGTCAAGGGCCTGCAGGCGCTGACGCCGAGGCCGGGCACGGTCGGCTGAGCCGGCCGGCCCGCCCGAGGGCCGCGGGCGGGCCGCCGGTCGTGCTCAGTCCGACAGCAGGGCGTTCAGCTCCTGGTAGCCGAGACCCCCGGCGATGCTGTCGTACGTACCGGGCCCGTAGGCCTCCTCGGCGGCCAGCCGGAGCGCCGCGTACGCGGCGCGGGCCAGGCCCGGGCCGAGGCTGACCCGGGCCACGCCCAGCTTCGCCAGCTCGGGCACCGCCGGGGCGCCCGGCCCGGCCAGCACGTTCAGCGGAGCGGGCAGGGCCGCGGCCAGCGCCGCCACGGTGGCCGGGTCGGCCACCCCGGGGACGAAGATGCCGTCGGCGCCCGCCGCGAGGTAGGCCCGGGCCCGGGCCACGGCGTGCTCCAGGCGGTCCGCCGGGTCGCCGGCGGCCAGCAGGAAGACGTCCGTCCGGGCGTTGACGAAGAGCGCGATGCCGGCCGCGTCGGCGGCCGCGCGGGCGGCCGCGATCCTGGCGGCGGCCTCCTCGACCGGGCGCAGCGGCCCGTCGGGGCCGGGCCGGCCGTCCTCCAGGTTGACCCCGACCGCGCCGGTGGCGAGCAGCGCGGTGATGTTCGCGCCGACGCCTTCCGCGGTGTCGGCGAAACCGCTCTCCAGGTCGGCCGTGACGGGCAGGGCCCCGGCCGCCCGGACGATCCGGGCGGTCTGCGCCAGCACCTCGGCGAGGTCGGCGCGGTCGCCGTCGGGGTAGCCGAGCGTCCAGGAGACGCTGGCGCTGGCGGTGGCGAGGGCGGTCGCGCCGGCGGCGGCGACCAGCCGGGCGCCGGCCGCGTCCCAGACGTTGGCCAGCAGCACCGGGTCGCCGGGGCGGTGCAGCTCGTGAAGGGCTCGGGCCCGGTCCTGCTGATCGCTCGTCATGGGTGGCAGCCTGCCAGTCTCCGGGCCGGATCTCCGGCGGATTTCGGACGGGTACGGGTCCAGGTCGGCGGGTCCGCCGACCGGTGGGCCCGGGGGGTCAGCGGGGGGCCGGGCTCAGCCGGGAGGTGACGCCGATCCGGTTCCAGGCGTTGATGGTGACGATCACCGCGATCAGGCTGGCCAGCTCGGTCTGCTCGAAGTGACCGGCGGCCTCCTGGTAGACGGCGTCCGGCACGTGCCCCTGGGTGAGCAGCGTGACGGACTCGGTCAGCGCGAGGGCGGCCCGCTCCCGGGCGGTGAACCAGGGCGTCTCCCGCCAGGCCGGCAGGGAGCGGATCCGGTGCTCCTGCTCGCCGCCCTTGACCGCGTCGGCGGCGTGCATGTCGATGCAGAACGCGCAGCCGTTGATCATCGAGGCGTGGATCTTGACCAGCTCGGCCAGCTGCGGTTCGATCCCGGCCTTGCCGGACCGCTCCAGGGCGCTCATCGCACGGTAGAAGTCGGGGAGCAGCTCCGGCAGGGAGATCCGCTGCTCCGGGGCGGGGACAGCGGCGTGGTGGGTGTGGGCGTGGTCGGCGCCGGCCTCGGCGGCAAGGGTGTCGTGGGTCGTCATGGTGCCCAGCCTAGGAGCGGACTGGCCCGCCGGCATGGTTCATTTGGCGCATGGAATCATGGTCCACTTTCGGTGGCGACCTGCATCTGGACCTCACCGGCCGCCAGGCCCGGGGACTCGGCCTGCGGGCCGCCCTGGAGGACGCGCTGCGCGAGGCCGTGCAGGACGGCCGGCTCGCCCCCGGCACCCGGCTGCCGTCCTCCCGGGCGCTCGGCGGTGATCTCGGGATCGCCCGCAACACCGTCGTCGAGGCGTACCTCCAGCTCACCGCCGAGGGCTGGCTGACCTCCCGGCAGGGCTCGGGCACCACCGTCGCGGACCGGGCCGCGCCCCCCGCGCCGGCCACCGCCCCCGGCGCGCCGCCGCCCGGACCGGCCCTCCGGTACGACCTGCGGCCCGGCCGGCCGGACCTCTCGATGTTCCCGCGCACCGCCTGGCTGGCCGCCGCCCGGCGGGCGCTGACCGCCGCCCCGAACGAGGCCCTCGGCTACGACACCCCGCTCGGCCGGATCGAGCTGCGCCGGGCCCTCGCGGCCTACCTGGCCCGGGTCCGGGGGGTGCGCACCACGCCGGAGCGGATCCTGGTCTGCTCCGGGCACACCCAGGGCCTGAACCTGCTGTGCGCGGCCCTGCGCGAGCGCGGGGCCACCGCGCTGGCGGTGGAGGCGTACGGGCTGGCCCCGTTGCAGCAGGTGGTGACCGCCTCCGGCCTGGACCGGGTGACGCTGCCGCTGGACGGGGGAGGCGCCCGGACGGACCTGCTGGCCGGCTCCCGGGCCGGGGCGGTGCTGCTCACCCCGGCCCATCAGTTCCCCACCGGCGTACCGCTGCTGGCGTCCCGGCGGTCCGCGGCGGTGGAGTGGGCCCGGCGCACCGGCGGGCTGGTGATCGAGGACGACTACGACGGCGAGTTCCGCTACGACCGGCAGCCGCTCGGGGCGATGCAGGCGCTCGACCCCGAGCGGGTGGTCTACTCGGGCACGGCCAGCAAAAGCCTCGCGCCCGGCCTGCGGCTCGGCTGGCTGGCGCTGCCGCCGGAGCTGGTCGCCCCGGTCGCCCGGCTGAAGCGGCTGGCCGACACCCAGTCGGGGGCGCTGGACCAGCTCACCCTGGCCGAGCTGATCACCTCGGGGACGTACGACCGGCACGTCCGGCGCTGCCGGCTGCACTACCGGCGGCGCCGCGACCGGCTGGTGGCGGCGCTCGCGGAGCGGGCCCCCCGGGTCCGGGTGACGGGCGTCGCGGCCGGTCTGCACGCGGTGCTGACGCTGCCGCCGGACGGGCCCCCGGAGGCGGAGCTGATCGCGCGCGGCGCGGCGGCCGGCCTGGCGCTGGGCGGGCTGGCCGAGTGCCTGGACGACCGGGCGGACGCCGGACCGGACGACCCGGCCGGGCTGGTGATCGGCTACGGCACCCCGCCCGAGCACACCTTCACGGGGGCGCTGGACGCGCTCTGCGGGCTGCTCGGGGCGCTCTGACGCGGGCGGCCCGGCCGGCCGGGGCGACGACGGGTGCCCCGGCGGCGGTCTCAGCCCTTCCGCGAGCCGATCTCGAACAGCAGCATGATGAAGCCGGCGAAGGCGTGGGTGGCGACCATGTAGATGAGGACCCTGATGCCGACCCGGCGGTTGGCCCGCTTGCCGGCGTCGATGGTGGCGGGTGCGGGCGCCTCGACGGGCGCGGCGGGGAGGGCGACGGGCTCGGTCACAGGAGGTCTCCTTCGCTCCCGGGCGCTCCGGCGCCCGGATCATGACAGGGTGTCAGTGGTGCGGCCCGCCGCCGAGGCCCCGCGGCGGCGCGGCGGATCAGTGCGGCACCGGGCCGCCGCCGAGGCAGAGTTCGCCTCCGGGGCTCTGCAACAGGGTGTGCAGGAAGAGCAGTTCGACCCCGTCGGCGGAGTCCGCCGCGATGCAGTGCGGGGTGAGCGAGTCGAAGTGCGCGGAGTCGCCCTCCGCCAGCAGGTGGACGCGTTCGCCGAGGGTCAGCCGGAGGCGGCCGCGGACGACGTACAGCCACTCCTCCCCCGGGTGCACCCGGACGACCTCGTCCTGGACGCTCGGCGGCACCTGGACCCGGAGCGCCTGCATGGCCCGGCCGGGTGCGCCGGCCCGGCGGTAGCCCCAGCCGCCGGCCCGGCCCGGTTCGATCGCGCCGCCGCGGACCACGGGGTCGAGATCGTCCGGCGTCTCGCCGAGCAGGCCGGAGACCGAACTGCCGTAGGCCCGGGCGAGGCCGAGCAGCACGGGCAGCGAGGGCTGCCGGCGCCCGGTCTCCAGTCGGGAGAGATACGCTGGGGAGAGCCCGACCCGGGCGGCCGCGGCCTCCAGGGTGAGCCGGCTGCCGAGTCGGTGCTCGCGCAGGCGGGCGGCGAGGCCGACGACCTCCTGGTCGTCCGGCGGGCTGGTGGTCATGGACCCAGTGGACACCCGCCGTGCCTCCCGGGCAAGAAATTTGCCTCAGAGGCAAACCCCCTGGAGTCCCCGCCCTACGGCCGGGGGATGTTGCGCAGGTTGCTGCGCGCCAGGTCGATCATCTTGCCGACGCCGCCGGACAGCACCGTCCGCCCGGCCGCGAGGGCGAAGCCCTTCAGCTGCGCGGCGGTGATGTGCGGCGGGACGGCGAGCGCGTTCGGGTCGGTGACCACGTCCACCAGCGCGGGGCCGGGCCGCTCCAGCGCCTCCGCCAGCACCTCGCGGACGGCTCCCGGGTCGGTGACCCGCTTGGCCGGGATGCCCGCCGCCCGGGCGATCGCCGCGTAGTCCACGTCGCCGTTGTCGATCGCGTACTCGGGGTAGCCGGAGACCAGCATCTCCAGTTTGATCATGCCCAGGGCGCCGTTGTTGAAGACCACCGTCTTCACCGGCAGCCGGTGCCGGGCCACCGTCAGCAGCTCGCCCAGCAGCATCGCCAGCCCGCCGTCGCCGGACATCGAGACCACCTGCCGCCCGGGGCAGGCCAGCTGGGCCCCGATCGCGTGCGGCAGCGCGTTGGCCATCGAGCCGTGCAGGAAGGACCCGATCACCCGGCGGCGCCCGTTGGGGGTGAGGTAGCGGGCGGCCCAGACGTTGTTCATTCCGGTGTCGACGGTGAACACCGCGTCGTCGGCTGCGACCTCGTCCAGCACGGCGGCCACGTACTCGGGGTGGATCGGCAGGTGCCGCTCGATGTCCTTGGTGTACGCGCCGATCACACCGTCCAGCGCCCGGTAGTGCTTCTCCAGCATGCCGAACAGGAAGGCCCGGTCGGTCTTCTGCTCCAGCAGCGGCAGCACCGCCCGCAGGGTCGCCGGGACGTCGCCGTGCACGGCCAGCTCCAGCGGGGTCCGACGGCCGAGCCTGGTCGCGTCGTGGTCGACCTGGATCGTCCTGGCCTGCGGCAGGAAGGAGTCGTACGGGAAGTCGGTGCCGAGCAGCAGCACCAGCTCGGCCTCCTGCAGCGCCTCGTGGCAGGCGCCGTAGCCGAGGAGACCGCTCATCCCGACGTCGTACGGGTTGTCGTACTGGATCCACTCCTTGCCGCGCAGCGAATGCCCCACCGGGGACTGCAGGGCGGCCGCCACGTCCATCACCTCGGCGTGCGCGCCGCGCACCCCGGCCCCGCAGAACAACGCCACCTTGCGGACCGAGTTGAGTGCCTTGGCCAGCTCCTGCACCTGGGACCAGGGCGGCGCCGCGACCGCCTGCTCGGTCAGGAACCGGCTCGTCCCGGTCGGGCCGGCGGCCGGCAGCGCGGCCACGTCGCCGGGGAACACCAGCACCGAGACGCCGTGCGCCCCGAGCGCGTGCTGCACCGCCACCCGCAGCAGCCGCGGCAGCTGGGCCGGGGTGGAGACCAGCTCGCACCAGCTGCTGCAGTCGGTGAACACCCGGTCGGGGTGGGTCTCCTGGAAGAAGCCGGTACCGATCTGGCCGGACGGGATGTGCGAGGCGAGGGCGAGCACCGGCAGCCCGCTGCGCTGGGCGTCGTACAGGCCCTGGATCAGGTGGGTGTTGCCCGGGCCGCAGGAGCCGGCGCAGACCGCCAGCCGGCCGCTGAGCTCCGCCTCGGCCGCCGCCGCGAAGGCGCCCGCCTCCTCGTTGCGCACGTGCACCCAGCTGATGCCCTCGGTGCGGCGGATCGCGTCCACCACCGGGTTGAGGCTGTCGCCGACCACGCCGTAGACCCGCTCCACCCCGGCCTGCCGGAGCACCTCCACCATCTGCTCGGCCACACTCACCACGGGGCACTCCCTCATCGGCCGCCGTCACGGGTCATCAGCACCCTGCGACGGCGGCGGCCCGCCCGCACCCCGGGCGAGCCGCCCGGGTGACCTCCGGGAGGAGCGGGCTACTCGGCCGCCAGGTGGTCCGGCGTGGAGCCGACCTTGCCGCCGCCGGCCACGCCCGCGTGCGGCTGGCGGCGGGCCGGCTCGCGCCCGGGCGGCTGGCCGCAGCGCTCCTGCGCCGGCGGCTTCACCATCGGCCGGGTCACCGGGGTGCCGGCCCTGACCACCAGGTCCTCGCCCTCGTGGGTGAGCGGCAGGGCCTCGCCCCGGCGCAGCGTGTACGTCGTCCCGGAGTGGGTGATCCGGACCTCCAGCAGGCACTTGCGGATCTGCATCGCGAAGGTGAGCCGGCGCAGCCCGGCCGGCAGCCGCGGCCGGAAGGCCAGCGTCCCGTTGTGGTCGCGCAGCCCACCGAACCCGGACACCAGCGCGATGCAGGCCCCGGCCAGGGAGGCCATGTGCAGGCCGTCCCGGGTGTTGCCGCCGAGGTCGTGCAGGTCCATCATCGCGGCCTCGGCGGTGTAGTCGTAGGCGAGGTCCAGCTGGCCGACCTCGGCCGCGATCACCGCCTGGGTGCAGGCCGAGAGGGAGGAGTCGCGGACGGTGAGGCGCTCGTAGTAGGCGAAGTTGCGGGCCTTCTGCTCGTCGGTGAAGGCGTCGCCGCGCAGTTGCATGGCGAGCACCAGGTCGGCCTGCTTGACCACCTGCTTGCGGTACAGGTCGAAGTAGGGGAAGTGCAGCAGCAGCGGGTACTTCTCCGGCGGGGTGCCCTCGAAGTCCCAGAACTGGTGGTCGGTGAAGCCGTCGGCCTGCGGGTGCACGCCGAGCTTCTCGTCGTAGGGGATGAACATGGCACCCGCGGCGTCCCGCCAGGCGGCCATCTCCTCGGTGTCGACCCCGAGGGCGGCGGCCTCGGGCTGGTGCCGGGTGGCGGCCTCGGCGGCGTTGCGCAGGTTGCTCTGCGCCATCAGGTTGGTGAAGACGTTGTTGTCCGCGACGGCGCTGTACTCGTCGGGGCCGGTGACGCCCTCGATCCGGAACTGTCCCTCGGCGTCGTGGTGGCCGAGCGAGCGCCACATCCGGGCGGTCTCCACCAGGAGTTCCAGCCCGTACTCCTTCTCGAAGGCGACGTCCCCGGTGGCCCGGACGTAGCGGACCACCGCCGAGGCGATGTCGGCGCCGATGTGGAAGGCCGCGGTGCCGGCCGGCCAGTAGCCGGAGCACTCCTCGCCGCGGATCGTCCGCCAGGGGAACACCGCTCCGGCCAGGCCGAGTTGGCCGGCCCGCTCGCGGGCCAGCGGCAGCGTGGTGTGCCGCCAGCGCAGGGCCTGGTTCACGGCTCCGGGCAGGCAGTACGTGAGCACCGGCAGGACGAAGGTCTCGGTGTCCCAGAAGCTGTGGCCGTCGTAGCCGGGGCCGGTCAGCCCCTTGGCGGGGATGGCCCGCTCCTCGCTGCGGGCGCCGGCCTGCAGCACGTGGAAGATCGCGAACCGGACGGCCTGCTGGAGTTCGACGTCCCCCTCGATCTCGATGTCGCTGGAGTCCCAGAAGTCCTTGAGGTAGGTGCTCTGTTCGGCCACCAGGCCGTCCCAGCCGGTGTACCTGGCGGCGGTCAGCGCGGCCTCGACCTGGTCCCGGACGGCGGGCAGCGACCGGGTCGCCGACCAGCCGTACGCGATGAACTTGACCACCTTGAGCCGCTCACCGGGGCGCAGCACCGTGGTGACGCTGACCCGGCCCTGGTCCTCGTGGCTCTCGACGGTGCTCTCGAACCCCTCCGGGCCCTCGATGATGTGGTCCATCCCGGCGGCCACCCGGATCCCGCTGAAGCGCGTGCGGTGCACCAGCACGGCCTTGCTGTTCAGCGCGTGGTGCGCCTCGGCGATCAGCGGGGCCTCCAGCACGGCGGCCGCCCGCGGGTCGCCGCCGGCACCGCCGGGCAGTTGCTCGTTGGCGACCAGCTCGGACTGGAGGACGATCCGGACCGGCCCGTCCACCGCCTCCACCTGGTACTCGACGGCCGCCACCGCCCGCTGGGTGAGCGAGACCAGCCGGGTGGAGTTGATCTTGACCGTCCGGCCGGCCGGCGAGGTCCACTCGGCCTCGCGGCGCAGCAGGCCGTCGCGGAAGTCCAGGCTGCGGCGGTGGCTGCGCAGTTCGCCGTAGCGCAGGTCGAAGGGCTCGTCGTCGACCAGCAATCGGATGATCTTGCCGTTGGTCACGTTGATGACGCTCTGACTGGACTCCGGGTAGCCGTAGCCGCCCTCGCCGTAGGGCAGCGGCCGCAGCTCGAAGACCCCGTTGAGGTACGTGCCCGGCAGGCCGTGCGGCTCGCCCTCGTCCAGGTTGGCGCGCAGGCCGACATGGCCGTTGGAGAGGGCGAAGACGGACTCGGCCCGGGCCATCGCGGACGGGTCCAGCCCGAACTCGGCGACCTGCCAGGGGTCGACGGTGAAGGTGTCCTCGCCGGTCATCGCGATTCCCCCTCGATCAGGTCGGCCAGGTCGGCCACCACCACCGTGGCGCCGTTGCGGCGCAACTCCTCGGCCTGGCCCGTCCGGTTCACGCCGACCACGGCCCCGAAGCCGCCGGCCCGTCCGGAGGCGACCCCGGCGAGCGCGTCCTCGAAAACGGCGGCGTGGGCCGGCTCGACCTTCAGCGCCTTGGCGGCCGCCAGGTAGGTGTCGGGCGCGGGCTTGCCCGGCAGGCCGTCCCGGGCGGCGACCAGGCCGTCCACCACGACGTCGAAGAGCTCCTCGATACCGGCCGCGCGCAGCACGTCGCGGCAGTTGGCGCTGGAGGAGACCACGGCGCACGGCAGGTCCAGCGCGCGCAGCCGGTGCACGTAGTCCACCGATCCCCGGTAGGGCTGCACGCCCTGCTCGCGGATCATGCGCAGCACGGTGTCGTTCTTGGCGCTGCTCACCCCGTGCACGCTGCGGGTGCCCGGCGGGTCCGCGGGGGTGCCCTCGGGCAGCTCGACGCCCCGGCTGCCCAGGAAGGCCCGGGTGCCGTCCAGCCGCGGTCTGCCGTCCACGTACGTGTCGTAGTCGGTGACCGCGTCGAAGGGGACGAAGTCCCCGCCGGTGCGGTCCGCCTCGGCGCGCAGGAAGGCGTCGAAGGTGTCCTTCCAGGCCGCGGCGTGCACCTTGGCGGTCTGGGTGAGCACCCCGTCGAGGTCGAAGAGGAATGCGCGGATGTCGTCCGGAAGACCCAACATGAGGGCAGTCTTACCCCGGATTCCCAATGGAACCGCCCATTCGCGGCGCGTTGGCGCGTCGTGAACGGGCGGTCACCCGGCGTAGTGCCGGGACGGGTGAACGGTGCAGCCGGAGTGCGTGCCGGGCCCGGGGGCCCGGCGCGTCGGGCTCAGAAGGAGTGGGGCTCAGCGCACGTCGGGTTCAGCGCGCGTCGGGCTCAGCACACGTCGGGCTCAGAGGGAGTCGGGTGAGGCGATGACCGCGAAGACGGCGCCCTGCGGGTCGGCCACCACGGACATCCGGCCGGCCTGCATGTCGAAGGGCGGCTGGATCACCGAACCGCCCGCCTTGACCAGCGCGTCCACCACGGAGTCGCAGTCGTCCACCGAGAAGTACGTCATCCAGTGCGAGGGCGTGCCGGCCGGCAGGTAGTCCGCGACCGGCTGCATGCCGCCGACCGTCCGCTCGCCGACGTTCAGCGAGTAGTAGCCCGGCAGGCCCTGGACGGTGGCCGGGCGCAGCCCGAAGGCCTGCTCGTAGAACCGGCCGGCCGCCTCGGGGTCGGTGGTGTTGAGCTCGTTCCAGGTCAGCGCGCCGGGCTCGTTGACCACCTGGGCACCGAAGAAGTCGAGCGGCTGCCAGACACCGAAGACCGCGCCGGACGGGTCGGTGGCGACCATCATCCGGCCGGTGGTGCCGACGTCGGAGACCGGGAACATCACCGAGCCGCCGTTGTCGGTGATCGCCCTGGAGGTGGCGTCGGCGTCCGCCGAGGCGAGGTAGGTGCTCCAGACGCTGGGCGGCTCCGGCTGTCCCTCCTGGGCCGTCGCGGCCATGATCCCGGCCACCGGCCGGCCGTTCAGGGTGCAGACCGCGTAGCCGCCGAACTCGGCCGGGCCGACCTCGCCCTGCCAGCCGAACAGGTCGCGGTAGAAGTCGAGCGCGGCCTGCTGGTCCTTGACCATCAGGTCGACCCAACAGGGGGTGCCGGGCTTGTAGGCGTGGGTGACTTCGGGCATCGCTGACCTCCAGACGGCGGTCCACCGCCGGTCCGGGCCGGGCGGCGGGCTTCATCGCCCACCATGGTCGGGCCGCGGCCGTCCCGCCACCCGACGGGCCGGGCGGCCCGGCGGCGCGGGCGGCCCGGCGGCGCGGGCGGCCCGGGCGCCGGCCGGGGGACGCCGCCGCGGCCCGCACGCCTACCACGGATCCGCGGGCCGGCGGGGGGCTTTCCGGGGGAGTCCCCCCTCATGGGCGAACCAGGACCTGACACCGGTACGACAAGCCCGCCGCGGGGCAAACCTGGTGCCAGCACCACCCCGGCCGGCGGGGCGAGAAGGCCTCGCCGGGCGGTTCCGGCCGGTCTGCGAAATACGTCAGATTTACGGCAGGATGGAACGAAATCGGCTGTAGCGCAGACTTGTTGAGCTTTCGTCAGGTATCTCCCGAAAACCGGCTATGCTACTTCCGGCCCGTCCCGCACCACCCCCTCGTACCAGCTCGGCGAAGGCCGCCGCGGGTGCCGGTCCACCACGAGACACAGCCCCCACAGAGCCGGAGCCGGCCACCGCCCCTTCCGTAAACTTCCGATCGTTTGAGGATGCTGATGCTTCGTGCTGGATCGTCTCCCGGAGGCCGGCGCTCCGCTCCCGTTCTGGTGTGGCTCCTGCCCACCGCCGTGACGGCGGCGGCCGCCGCGGTCGCCGCGGCGGTCGCCTCCACCGGGGCCCGCGCGGGCGTGGTCTGGTGCGGCGTGGTCGGCACGGCGGCGGTGGCCGTGGTGGCGGCCGAGGCGGCCCGCCGGGGACGGGCGCTGGTGACCCTGCGCGACCGGTACGCCCAGCAGGAGGGCGAGTTGCGCCGCCGGCTGGCCCGGCAGGAGGCGGAGACCGTCCAACTCGCCAAGGTCGCCCTGCCGGAGGCGGTGGCCAGGCTCCAGCGCGGCGAGCCCACCGAGGACCTGCTGCTCGCGTACGAGTCCCCCGACGGCGTGGTCGGCCCGGAGTTCCAGGCCGCCCGACAGGCCGTGCTGCGCGCCGTCCTGGAGGCCGTCGACAACGAGGAGGGCATGCGCGAGTCCGCCCAGCGGGCCTTCGTGAACATCGCCCGCCGCGTGCAGGCGATCGTCCACCGGCAGGCCCAGGACCTGCGCGAGATGGAGGACCGGCACGGCAGCGACCCGGCCGTCTTCGACGACCTGCTGCTGCTGGACCACGGAAACGCCCTGGTCGGCCGCCTCGCCGACAGCATCGCCGTCCTCGGCGGCGCCCGCCCCGGCCGGCAGTGGAGCCGCTCGGTGCCGCTCTACAGCGTGCTGCGCGGCGGCATCTCGCGGATCCTGGACTACCAGCGGGTGGAACTGCACCCGGTGTCCGAGGTCGCCGTGGTGGGCCCCGCCGTCGAACCGCTGATCCACGCGCTCGCCGAACTCCTCGACAACGCCACCCGCTACTCCCCGCCGCACACCAGCGTCCACCTGACCGCCGTCGAGGTGCAGACCGGCATAGCGATCGAGATCGAGGACGGCGGCCTCAGCCTGAGCGAGGAGGGCCGGGCCCGCGCCGAGCGGATGCTCCAGGAGGCGCAGGCCGGCATCGACCTCAACGACCTCGGCGAGACCCCCCGGCTCGGCCTGGCCGTGGTCGGCCGGCTCGCCCAGGCGTACGGGTTCCAGGTCTCGCTGCGCCCCTCCGCCTACGGCGGCGTGCGCGCGGTGCTGATCGTCCCGCAGGAGCTCATCACCACCGCGCCGGCCACCGGCCGGGCCCACGGCATCGGCATCGCCTCCGGCCCCCGGCCCGTCCCGGCCGCCGTTCCGCGGCCCGCCTCCGGCACCCGGCCGTGGGGGTCGCGGGCCGTTCCCGCCGCCGCCTCCTCCGACCACTCCTTCGGCTCCTACCGGGGGGCCCTGCCGGGTCCGGCCGCCGACGGCGTCCCGGTGGTGGGCGAACGGACGGCGAACGGGCTGCCGCAGCGCCGCCGGCACGCGGCACCCTCCCGGACGGGCGCCGCCAAGACCCCCAGGGTCACCGAGCCGGCCCAGGCGCCGGTGCAACCCGGTATGTGGCTCGCCGCGTTCCACGAGGGTGTGAACGGCCACGGGCCCTCCACCGGTGCGGCCGGCCGGACCAACGACGAGTCGGCAGGGAAGGGCGAGCAGTGATTCAGCAGCGGACCAACATGGACTGGATGCTCAAGGAGCTGGCGGACGGCGTCCCGCACGCCCGTCACGTCGTCGTACTCTCCGCCGACGGCCTGCGGATGGCCCAGTACGGCACCGACACCGACACCGCCGACCGGCTCGCCGCCGCCTGCGCGGGACTGCAGAGCCTGGCCGCCGCGGTGGGCAACGAGTTCCCGCACGGCGACGGCCGGATGCGGCTGGTGGTGATCGAGATGGGCGGCGGCTTCTTCTACCTGATGGCGGCCGGCGCCCGCGCCTACCTCGCGGTGCTGGCCGACGAGGGCGTCGACGCCGGACTGATGGGCCAGCGGATGCGCGACCTGGTCGCCCGGATCGGCGAACACCTCAGCACTCCGCCGCGCAACGGCGAGCAGGTCGCATGAGCGCAGCCGACCAGGACTGGGACGAAGGCCACCCCGAACGTCTCTACGTGATCACGCGCGGCCGCAGCGGTCTGGCCGAGCAGACCACGTTCGACCTGGTCACCCTGATCGTCGCCCGCTCGGAGCCGACGCCGACGATGCAGCCGGAGCACGCGGCGATCCTGCGGATCTGCGGTGCGCCGCTCTCCGTGGCCGAGATCTCCGCCTACCTGCGACTGCCGATCAGCGTGGTCACCGTCCTGCTGGCCGACCTCCTCGCCGAGGAGCGGATCGAGGCCCGGTCCTCCGTCCCGCAGGCGATCCTTCCCGACCGTGCCCTGATCGAGGCGGTGATGCATGGACTTCAGAAGCTCTGACACGGTGGTGGGGCCGCTCAGCACGGACCTGCTGCCGGCCTCGGCCGCCATGGCGGTCAAGGTGGTGATCGTGGGCGGCTTCGGCGTCGGCAAGACCACACTGGTCGGCTCGGTGAGCGAGATCCGCCCGCTGACCACCGAGGAGACGATGACGCAGGCCGGCGCCGGCGTCGACGACGTCGCCGGGGTCGAGCGCAAGACCTCCACCACGGTCGCGATGGACTTCGGCCGGATCAGCATCAGCGACGAACTGGTGCTGTACGTCTTCGGCACCCCCGGCCAGGAGCGGTTCTGGTTCCTCTGGAACGGCCTGTTCGAGGGTGCCCTCGGCGCGGTCGTGCTGGTCGACACCCGCCGGCTGGAGGTCAGCTTCGACGTGATCGGGCGGCTGGAGGAGCGCGGCGTGCCCTTCGTGGTCGCGGCCAACACCTTCCCCGAGTCGCCGACCTACCCGACCGAGGAACTGCGCACCGCCCTCGACCTGCCGCCCGAGGTGCCGATCGTCGCCTGCGACGCCCGGACCAGGGAGTCCAGCCGGGACGTCCTGCTGGCCCTGATGCGGTACCTGTACAACCTCTCGGCGCCACCGCCGCGATGACCGGCCGGCACCCGGCCGCAACCGGTTGTTCCCCCGGCCGCCGCACCGACCACGCCCCACCGACTCCTTCCCGACCGCCGACCGCCGCACCATGGCCCCTTCGCACCGACCGCACCCGACGACCGCTCACGAGGACCGTCCACGGCGGCCGCCCGCTCGCCGACCGCCCCGCGCCGACCCCGGAGATACCGTGACCACCCCGTTCGCTGACGACGCCTCGCCCACCCCTCCGCCCGGCTGCCCCGCCCACGGCCTCCAGGCCGAGGGCCTGCGCCGGCTCTACGGCCCCGAGGCCGAGGCCGACCCGGCGGGCCTGTACGAGAAACTGCGCGCCGAACACGGCGAGGTGGCGCCCGTCCTGCTGCACGGCGACCTCCCCGCCTGGCTGATCCTCGGCCACTCCGCCAACCTCACCGCGATGCGCACCCCCTCCCGGTTCTCCCGGGACTCCCGGCGCTGGACGGCCTTCCAGCAGGGCCTGGTCGCCCCGGACTCCCCGCTGATGCCGGTGATCGCCTGGCAGCCGCTCTGCGTGTTCGCGGACGGCGAGGAGCACAAGCGCCTGCGCGGTGCGGTCACCGACAGCCTGAACCGCTTCGACCGGCGCGGGATCCGCCGCTACGTCACCCGCTTCACCGACCAGCTGATCCAGGACTTCGGGCCGGCCGGGCAGGCCGAACTGGTGGCGCAGTTCGCCGAGCACCTGCCGATGCTGGTGATGACCCAGGTGGTCGGCATGCCCGAGGAGTACGGGCCCCGGCTGGTGGAGGCCGCCCGGGACCTGATGAAGGGCACCGAGACGGCCATCGCGAGCAACGACTACGTGGTGGCGACCCTGCGCCGGATGATGGAGCGCAAGCGGGTCGCCCCCGGCGCCGACCTGGTGTCCTGGCTGATGCAGCACGACGCCGGGCTCACCGACGACGAGGTGCTGGAGCACCTGCGGGTGGTGCTGCTCGCCGCCAACGAGACTACCGTCAACCTGATCGCCGACACCCTCAAGCTGGTCCTCACCGACCGGCGGTTCCGCGCCCACCTGTCCGGCGGCCACATGACCCTGCCGGACGCGCTGGACCAGGTGCTCTGGGACACCGCGCCGATGTCCGTGGTCGCCGGCCGCTGGGCCACCGGCGACACCGAGCTCGGTGGCCGGCAGATCAAGACCGGCGACATGCTCCTGCTCGGCCTCGCCGCGGGCAACGTGGACCCGGTCGTCCGCCCCGACCTGTCGACCCCGCTCTACGGCAACCGCTCCCACCTCGCCTTCGGCGGCGGGCCGCACGAGTGCCCGGGCCAGGACATCGGCCGGGCCATCGCCGAGACCGGCATCGACATCCTGCTGACCCGGCTGCCGGACCTCCAGCTCGCCGTTCCCGAGGAGGAACTGACCTGGACCTCGGCGTGGCTCTCCCGGCATCTCGCCGGGCTGCCGGTGCGCTTCACCCCCCGGCCGCGCGGCGACGGGGAGACCGGGACGGTCGGCGGGGCCGTCCCCGGCACGGCGCCGGCCACCCCGGCCACCCCGGCCACCGCCGTGCCGGCGCAGTCCGTTGCGCCGCTCGCGGCCCAGGCTCAGGCTCAGGCTCAGGCTCAGGCCGTGACCATCCCCCGGCAGCGGCGCAGCTGGTGGAGCACCCTGACCGGACGCTTCCGGCGCTGACCGGAAGCGTGGCACGCCGAACGGCCCGACCCCTCAGGGGCGGGCCGTTCGGCTTTTTGCCCGGGGCGGACGCCTCCCCCGTACCCCTCCGCCCCGCGCACGGCCGCCGGCCAGGTCCGCACCGACCACGTCCGCACCCGCACCGCGTGCACCGGCACCGCGCCCCCGCACCACGCGCCCTGCCGCACGCGCGCCGTACCGCCCGCACGGGCCGGTCCGCGCTTTCCGGCTGACGCTTCGTCGGTTCCCTCGCGAGGCGACCGGGGCGGCCTCCGGCGCCCCTGCTTCCTCATGGGTTCACATCGCCAATCCCATGACGATGAACGAAACTTGCGTTGTTAGTGTCAGATTTTTGCTCTTTCATATGGACTTCATGCGACGCCGCCCATAGTCTCTCCTCGCTCGGCGGAAACCACCGCGCCACGCACTCGAAGCCTCTGCGCAACACCGAACCTGCGCAGCGCCGCAGAGTCCCACCGGTGCCGACTGCCCAGCCGCCTGGTCCCCACCCCTGGTCCACCCCCACGACCGGCAAGGATGTGCAAACACCATGCAGTCACCACCCGTTCGCAGACTACGGAGCAGCGTCGCCGCGCTGACCGCGGTCGCCCTCGGCAGCGCCGGCCTGTTCACGGCCGCCGTCGTCGGCTCCGCCACCCCGGCCAGCGCCGCCGGAGTCCCCACGCTGTCCCCGCTGAGCGTCTCCGGGCGGGGCGCCACCGTCCCGTTCAAGGAGCAGGAGGCCGAGTACGCGGCCACCAACGGGTCGGTGATCGGCCCCGACCGGCTCTACGGGCACCTGCCCTCGGAGGCCTCCGGCCGGCAGGCCGTGACCCTCAGCTCGGTCGGCCAGTACGTGGAGTTCACCCTCTCCGCGCCGGCCAACTCGATCGACTTCCGCTACAGCCTGCCGGACACCGCGGACGGCAAGGGCCGGGACGCCTCGATGGACCTGCTGGTCAACGGCAGCAAGCTGAAGAGCGTGGACGTCACCTCGAAGTACAGCTGGTACTACGGCGGTTACCCGTTCAACAACAACCCGGGTGACACCAACCCGCACCACTTCTACGACGAGACCCGCACCATGTTCGGGTCCACCTACCCGGCCGGGACCAAGATCCGCCTCCAGGTCTCCTCGACCGTGCAGTCCCCCAGCTTCACCATCGACCTGGCCGACTTCGAGCAGGTCGGCGCACCGATCGCCAAGCCGGCCGGGGCCCTCGACGTGGTCGCCGACTTCGGCGCCGACCCCACCGGCGCGACCGACTCGACCGCCAAGTTCCAGGCCGCGGTCAACGCCGGCCAGGCGCAGGGCAGGACCGTCTTCATCCCGCAGGGCACGTTCACCCTCTACGACCACGTCGTGGTCGACGGGGTCACCCTGGCCGGAGCCGGCCCCTGGTACAGCGTGCTCGGCGGACGCGACCCGAACAACCGCCAGAAGGCGGCCGGGATCTACGGCAAGTACGTCGGCCAGGGCGGCCCGAGCCAGAACGTCAACCTCAAGGACTTCGCCATCATCGGCGACATCCGCGAGCGGGTCGACGAGGACCAGGTCAACGCCGTCGGCGGCGCCATGTCCAACTCCACGCTGGACAACCTGTGGCTGCAGCACACCAAGGTCGGCGCCTGGATGGACGGTCCGATGGACCGCTTCACCATCAAGAACAGCCGCATCCTGGACCAGACGGCCGACGGCGTGAACTTCCACACCGGCGTGACCAACTCGACCGTCACCAACACCTTCGTCCGCAACACCGGCGACGACGGCCTGGCCTCCTGGCCCGAGCGGGTGCCGAACGTCAACGACAGCTTCACCCACAACACCGTGGTGCTGCCGATCCTGGCGAACAACATCGTCACCTACGGCGGCAAGGACTTCACCATCTCCGACAACGTCATGTCGGACACCATCAGCAACGGCGGCGGCCTGCACATCGCCAACCGCTACCCCGGGGTCAACTCCGGTAGCGGTACCGCCGTCGCGGGCACCATCACAGCCGCCCGCAACACCCTGATCCGCACCGGCAACAGTGACTTCAACTGGCAGTTCGGCGTCGGCGCGATCTGGTTCGACGGCCTGAACGAGCCGATCGCCGGTGCCACCATCAACATCACCGACACCGACATCCTGGACAGCTCCTACGAGGCCGTCCAGACCATCGACGGCTCCTCCAGCGGCATCAACTTCACCAACGTGAACATCGACGGCGCCGGCACCTACGCCATCCAGGCCCAGGCCAACGCCAACATGAAGTTCACCAACGTGAAGGCGAAGAACATCGCCCAGGCGGCCACCCCGATCCACAACTGCGTCGGCAGCGGCTTCGTGATCGTCGACGGCGGCGGCAACTCCGGCTGGAACAACGGCACCACCTGCAGCGGCACCTGGCCCACCCCGCAGTGGACCTACGGCGGCCAGCCGTCCACCGGCGGCGGCACCTCCTCGCCGAGCCCGTCCCCGTCGCCCAGCACGCCGACCACCCCGCCGGCCAGCCCCTCCCCGTCGCCCACCACCCCGACCACGCCGCCGGCCTGCAACCCGGGCACCGGCAACCTGGCCCAGGGCAAGTCGGCCACCGCCACCAGCACCAACCAGACCTACACCGCCGCCAACGCGGTGGACGGCAACGCCGCCAGCTACTGGGAGAGCGCCAACAACGCCTTCCCGCAGTCGATCACCGTCGACCTGTGCGCCGTCACCGCCGTCAGCAGTGTCACCGCCAAGCTCCCGGCCGGCTGGGAGACCCGCACCGAGACCCTGGCCGTCCAGGGCTCCACCGACGGCGTCTCGTTCGGCAACCTGTCCGGCGCGGCCGGCTACACCTTCAACCCGGCCACCGGCAACAGCGTGACCATCGGGTTCGCCCAGGCCGACACCCGCTACGTCCGGGTCACGGTCACCGGGAACACCGGCTGGCCCGCCGCCCAGCTCTCCGAGCTGGAGGTCCGCGCCACCGGCGGCCCGACCGGCACCCCCACCACCACCCCGCCCACCACCACCCCGCCGACCACGCCCCCGGCCGGCACCAACCTGCTCGCGGGCAAGTCCCTGACGGCGACCAGCACGGTGGACGTCTACGGCGCGAACAAGGCGAACGACGGTGACGCGAACAGCTACTGGGAGAGCGCCGCGAACGCCTTCCCGCAGTCGCTGACCGCCGACCTCGGCGCCTCGACCGCCGTGGGCCGCCTCGTCCTGAAACTGCCCCCGGCCACCGCCTGGGCCACCCGCACCGAGACCCTGAGCGTGCTCGCCAGCACCGACGGCACCAACTGGACCACGGTGAAGGCCTCGGCCGGCTACACCTTCAACCCGGCCACCGGCAACACGGTGACCATCACCGTGCCCGGCACCACCGCCCGGTACCTGAAGCTCTCGTTCACCGGGAACACCGGGTGGGCCGCCGCGCAGCTCTCCGAGTTCGAGGCCTACACCTCCTGACCCGGACCGCCCCACGAACCTCCGGGGCCCGCCTTCCCAAGGCCCCGGAGCCCCCACCGATGCCCCTCCGACCCGCCCCTCGCGGGCCGGAGGGGCTTCGGCCCGTTCCCGGTGCGGGCGGTGCGCCGACGGCGGCCCGGGCGCTGCCCGGCGAGCCGCTCCCCGACCCGAGCGCTGCCCGGCGAGCCGCTCCCCGACCCGGTCACGGCGCCGCCGCCGGCCCGGTGTGCAGGGCGGCGATCGCGCGGGCCGCGCCGGCCATCCTGGCCCGCAGCTCCGCCGGTGCCAGGACTTCGACCTCGGGGCCCAGGGCGAGGTACTCGCGGCAGGCGTGGTCCGGCGACTCGATCGGGAGGACCGCGCGGGTCCAGCCGTCCGGCTGGAGCTCGCCGGTGTCCCGCAGGGCCCGGGCGGCCGGGCCGCTCAGGCGGGCCGCGCCGGCGGGCGACAGCCGGACGACGGCGTCCGCGGTGTGCAGCCGGGCGTGGAACTCCGTCTGGTGGGCCTGCCAGTAGGCGGCCAGGTCGAAGCCCTCGGGCACCGGGAAGCCGCCCTCCAGCCGCTGGAGTCCGAGGATCTGGTCGACCCGGTAGACCCGCGGGCCGGGCGCCGCGACCAGATACCAGCGGCCGGCCTTGAGCACCAGCCCGTACGGCTCCAGCCGCCGGTCCACCTCGGTGGGCTCCTTCCAGCGGCGGTAGCGCAGGCGCAGCACGTGACCGTGCCAGACCGCCTCGGCGACCGCCGGCAGGAACGGGACCGGCTCGGCCCGCGCGTACCAGCCGGGCGCGTCGAGGTGGAACCGCGCCTGGATCCGTCCGGCCTGCTCGCGCAGCGCGGGCGGCAGCGCGGCGCGGACCTTCAGCTGGGCCGCGGCCAGGACGGCGCCGAGGCCGAGTTCGGCCGCCGGGCCGGGTACGCCGGAGAGGAAGAGCGCCTCCGCCTCCGCCGGGTTGAGGCCGGTGAGGCGGGTGCGGTAGCCGTCGAGCAGCTGGTAGCCGCCGCGGTGCCCGGCGTCGCCGTACAGCGGGACGCCGGCCGCGTGCAGGGCCTCGGTGTCCCGGTAGACCGTCCGGACCGAGACCTCCAGCTCGGCGGCGAGCTCGGCGGCGGTCATCCGGCCACGGGTCTGGAGCAGCAGCAGGATCGAGAGCAGTCGGCTGGCGCGCATGGAGGGGATTCTCCGGCACTTCCCTGACAGAAGGTGTCAGTGGAGCGCCCCTAGCGTGCCGTCATGGCTTTCGAGGAGAAGTTCCTGTGGACCCCGCCCCCGATCGAGGTGGGCGGGCGCCGCTTCAAGCGCTACCACGTCAGCGCCGATCCGGCGGGCATCGCGCCCGAGGTCGAGCGGGCGGCCTACGCCGTGCTGCCCGAGTTGCTGCCCGAGCCGGACGGCACGCCGCCGGCCGGCTTCCTGGTGCTGCACCGCGGGGGCGACACCGGCGCCTACCTGAACGCCTACACCTGGGTGTGGGACAACGTGCTGCACTTCGGCGGGGCGGCGGCGGGCCAGCCGGTGCTGGACTGCCCCGACCTGGACCCGACGCACTTCCGGGTGCAGACCCGGCCGTGGATCGGCTGCGTGTGGGAGCTGCCGCCGATCAGCCACGAGCGGGAGGCATGGGTGCGGCACGTGCTCGCCCCGGCCCGGCCGGACCTGGACGCCTACCTGGCCGACTCGCCGGCCGAGGGCAGCACGGGAGGGCGGGCGTGAGCGGCTTCGACTTCCTGGTCGGGGAGTGGGACGTGGCCAACCGCCGGCTGCGGGACTTCCTGGACCCGGGGAGCGGGTGGCAGCGGTTCGGGGCGACCAGCCGCTGCTGGAGCCTGTTCGACGGGGCGGCGAACGTCGACGAGATGGACTGTCCGGACCAGGGCTTCAAGGGCCTGACCCTGCGACTCCTCGACCGGCGGTCCGAGGAGTGGGCCCTGCACTGGTCCACCGGCGGGTCGGGTCGGCTGGACGAGCCGGTGCGGGGGCGCTTCGGGGCGCACGGCACCGGCGAGTTCCACGGCGCGGACACGTACGCGGGCACGGGGGTGCGCGTGCGGTACCGCTGGTCGGGGATCGGCGACCGGACCGCCCGGTGGGAGCAGGCCTTCGCGGTGGACGGCGGCGAGGGCTGGCTGACCAACTGGGTCATGGAGTTCAGCCGCCGGGGCCGAGGACCGGCGGGCGGTGCCCGGCACGGCGGTGCCGCCGGGAGGCTGTGGCCTCCCGGCGGCACCGGGTCTGCTGACTACCCTGCGAACACTACGGGTTGACGTTGATCGTGAACGTCGAGGTGGTGTTCTTGATGTTCTGGAAGTTGTTGCTCATCCGGAGGTTGTTGAAGGTCACCGAGCCGACCGCCGGGCCCTGGCCCGCCTCGGCCGCCTCGTTCGCCCAGACCCCGATGCCGGACTTGGCGTCGAAGGCGTCGCCGCTCTTCTGGGCCCCGGTGATCGAGATGTTGGTGAAGACGGTGTCGGTGATCGGGTTCTGCGGCTGGCCGCCGGAGTAGTTCGTCTGGAACATGATGCCGTGGTAGGTCGGGTCGACGATGTCGACGTCACTCACCCGGATGCCCTGGAACACCTTGGAGGCCGAGAAGACCCAGATGCCGCCGAAGGTCTGCGACCCCCAGAAGTGGCCGCCGGCCCGGACGATGGAGATGTTCTGCAGGTTGGTCGGGATGGTGCCGAAGCCGTTCATGGCGTACCCGAAGTCCAGCGAGCTGATGGTGATGCCCGAGTAGACCAGGGAGTCCGCGATGTAGATGTTGCGGAAGGTGTTGTCGTACCCGCCGTAGACCGCGACACCGGCCGCGCGCCAGGTGAGGATGGTGCTGAGGTTCTCGAAGATGTTGTTCTTCTCGTCCGCGCCGCCGGCGTCGATGGCGGAGAACAGCGCGAAGCTGTCGTCACCGGTCGAGCGGGCCTCGTTGTTGCTGACGAGGTTGTCGGTGCTGCCGTTGGTCATGTTGATGCCGTCGGCGAAGGTGTCACGGATCCGCGAGTTCTTGATCACCATGGAGTCGGTGTTGGCACCCCAGTACATGCAGATCATGTGCTCGATCCAGATGTTGTCGATCGTGATGCCCGAGACGTTCGCGAAGTCGAACACCTTCCCGGGGCCGTCGATCCGGGAGGTGTAGTTCCCGAAGTAGCCGAACCCGGAGAAGGTGGAGCCGTTGGCCGTCGACTGGGCGCGGAAGCCCACGTCCGTGTTGGACTGGTCGGTCGGCGCGTAGAAGCGGGTGAACCAGGGGCCCGCCCCGACGACCTTCACGGCCTTGCCGTAGACCTGGAACTTGTTCGCGGTCTGGTAGTCACCGGCCGGCAGGTAGACGCCCACCAGGGTGCCGGTGGTGTCCATCCGGACCTTGTCCAGGGCGGCCTGCACGTCGCCCTGCGCGAAGCCGGTCGGCACCACGTACTTGGCCGGGTCCGGGTTGGGGATCGCGGTGGCCTGCTCCAGGCTCACGAAGTCGATCGCGTAGTTGGTGGTGTTGGCGGTGTCCTTCTGCAGCTTGATCTTGCTGCCGGCCGGGACGGTCGTCCCGAGCAGGATGTTCGCCTCGTCGTAGATGTGGCGCGGGCCGCCCGCACCCGGCGAGTTGCCGGGGCCGGTCTCGTTGCCGTACAGCCACGCGTACTTGGAGGTCAGGTCGATGGCCTTGAGGAAGCTGCCGTTGACGTAGACGTTCAGCGTGGAGTTGATGCCGTCGCCGCCGGCCGCGTCCGGGATGGAGAACCGGGTGACCAGCGTGTTGGTGCTGGCCTTGGTGGTGAACTCCACCGAGCTGCCGGTGGAGTTGAGGGTGACGGCCTTGCGGCCGGACGCCTCGCCGGCCAGGTCGCCGACCGTGCGGTTCGGGCCGACCACGGCCGCGCCGCCGCCGAGGACGCCGTCCTCCGCCTCGTACGTGTCGTACGGCATGTTGGCGCCGCGGCCGACGTACAGGGGCTGGCTGCTGGTGTTGTTGGCCTGCTTGACCGGCAGCTCGTTGGCGTCGGTGGCGATGACCGTCTTCACGGTGTACTTGCCGTTGCCGGCGGTCCAACTGCCCAGGTTCACCGGGGTGCTGGTGGCGCCGGGGGTGATGGCACCGGTGTAGGAGCCGGTCAGGGTCTTCACCACGCTGCCGGTGGTGGCGTCCGCGACGGTCAGGGTGACGCTGTGCGCACCGCCAGCCGAGGCGACCGTGCCCTGGTTCTTGATCGCCGCCGTGAAGGTGACGTTGTTGCCGGCCGCCGGGTTGCCCGGGGTCCAGCTGACCGGCGCGGCGACCAGGTCCGAGCTGGCGACCTGGGCGATCACCAGCGCGGCCGGGTTGGTGTAGGTGTTGTTGGTCTCGTCCTGCTCGATGACGGCGTTGGCCTCGTCGACCTTGGCGATCACCTGGTAGCTGCCGGCGTTCTGCAGGCCTGCGGAGACCGAGACGGTGCTGGACGCGCCCGCGGCCAGCACGCCGACCTGGGCGGTGCCGACCTTGGTGGCGCCGAGGTACAGGTTGACGCTGGTCGCGCCGGAGGCCGCGGTGCCGTTGTTCTTCACGGTGGCGGACAGCGTGACCGGGTCGGTCTCGACCGGCGAGGCGGGCGAGGCCGAGGTGGCGGTGACCAGGAGGTCCGGGTTCGGCGCCGGGGTGCCGATCACCTGGAACTCGGCGACCTGGCCGGCCGAGGAGCCCGAGTTGGCGGTGATCTTCAGCTGGACGTCGGCCACCGTGGCGGACACCGGGATGGTCACCGTGTTGCCGGAGGCCGGGTCGAAGGTGTACGACTTCGCCGCCGAGATGCTGGTGAAGCCGCTCGCGCTCTGCTCGCGGCCGAGCACCTCGATGGTCTGGGTCCGGGTGGCCCAGGCGGCCGCCGGGTTGAGCTTGACCACGACCGAGTTCACGACCGCGTTCGAACCCAGCTGGGTGGTCAGGGTGTTGGGGTAGCTGCCGCCCGCACCCTCCCAGTAGGTCGCGGTGTCGTTGTCGTTGGCGTTCGCCGCGACGAAGGTGAAGACGCTGGAGTTGGCCGAGATCGGCTTGCCGCCGGCCAGGTTGGTGCCGCCGCCACCGCCGCTGCCGGCCCGCACCACCGTGTTGCTGCTGGCGGACTGGTTGCCGGCCGCGTCCTTCGCCTTGACGAAGTACGAGACGGTCGCGGTGTCGGGCTGGCTGTCCGTGTAGGTCAGCACGTTGCCCGCCAGGCTGCCGCGCAGGGCGCCGTTGGCGTACACGTCGTAGCCGGTCACGCCCACGTTGTCGGCGGACGCGCCCCAGGTCAGCTTGACCTGGCCGGAGGCCGGCTGGGTGAACGCCAGGGTGGCGGGCGCGGACGGCGCCTGGGTGTCGCCGGAGGCGCCCGTGCGGGTGACGGTGTTGCTGCTGGCGGACTGGTTGCCGGCCGCGTCCTTCGCCTTCACGAAGTACGAGACGGTGGCGCTGTCCGGGCGGCTGTCCGTGTAGGTCAGGACGTTGCCCGCGACACTGCTGACCAGCGTGTTGTCGGCGTAGATGTCGTAGCCGGTGACACCGGTGTTGTCGCTCGCGGCGTTCCAGGTCAGCTTGATCTGGCCGGAGGCCGGCTGGGTGTACGCCAGGCCCGAGGGCGCGGTCGGCGCCTGGGTGTCGCCGGTGGCCGGGCCGTAGACCTCGAACTCGGAGAGCTGGGCGGCCGGCCAGGCGGTGTTCGCGGTGACCTTCAGCCGGACGAACCGGGTCGTGGTGGTGTTCAGGTTGAGCGTCACCGTGTTGCCGGACGCCGGGTTGAACACGTAGGCGGCGGAGGCCACCAGGTCCGAGAAGGTGGTGCCGTCGGTGCTGGTCTGCACGGTCAGCGTCTGGGTGCGGGTCTCCCAGCCGGTGGGCAGCTTCAGCACCAGCTTGTTGACCGGCACGGCCGAGCCGAGGTCGGCCTGGATCCACTGCGGGAGCACGTTGTTCGCGCTCTCCCAGTAACTGCCCTGGTTGCCGTCGTTGGCGTTGGCCGCGGTGTAGCTCTGCGAGGTGCTGCTGGACGAGAGGGTCCGGCCCAGCGCCAGGTTGCCGCTGGTGCTGGTGGTGCCGTGCACCTCCAGCTCGGAGATCTGGGCGGCCGGCCAGCCGGTGTTGGCCGAGATGGCCAGCCGGACGAAGCGGGTGTTGGTCGCCGGGAAGGAGATCTTCACGGTGTTGCTGTTGCCCGGGCTGAAGGAGTACGTCGCCGAGCTCGTGATGGTGGTGAAGCTGGTGCCGTCGGCGCTGCCCTGGACGGCGAGCGTCTCGGTGCGCGTCTCCCAGCCGCCTGGGAGCTTCAGCACGAGCTCGTCGATGCTGGTGCTGCTGCCGAGGTCGACCTGGACCCACTGCGGAAGCGCGTTGTTGCTGCTCTCCCAGTAGGAGTTCTGGTCACCGTCGTTGATGTAGCCGGCGGCCCGGCCGTCGGTCGCGCTGCTGGCGGAGGCGGCCTTGCCGGCCGCCAGGTTGGGGCCGCCCGCGGCGTGCGCGGGCAGGAGCGGGCCGGCGACGATCAGCAGGCTGGCCGAGGCCAGCGCGGCCATCAGCCGGGGAATGGGAGCTGTCGATCTCACTGGGGGACCTCTGGATCTCGTCAGGATGACAGGGTGGGGGGCGAGTGGGCCCGTGGTGGCGGGCCCGCTCGGGTGCCGATCCGTGAGTGCCGTCCGGTGCGGTCCGGGCACGGGGAGGCCCGGGCGTCCGGCGGCGTGAGGGACGTCCTGGAGGTGGTGCGCGAGCCGAGATCATCTGGAGCCTCCGGGGAGGGGCCGACGTACTCATGGCGGGGCGGCGGCACGCCGACGGGGGAGACGGCGCGGTGATGCGGCAGCGCGGCGAAGCGGCCGGTGCGGCGCCCGGGGAGGGGCGGCGGCACGGCGGTGCGTCGGTGCGGCGGGTGCGGTGCGGCGGTGCGGGCGGTACGGCGGAGCGGCGGTACGGCGAGCAGCAGGGCGGCAGGGCGGTGGCGCAGCAGGGCGGCCGGACGACGGTACGGATGCGGAGGGGGTGGGCGTGCGGGCGGGGAGGAGCCGCGCCGTCCCCCCTCAAGGACGACGCGGCCTACGGCGGGCGGCGGCGCTGTCAGGCGGCGCTGCACCCACCGCGTACGCGGTGCCGGCCGGGCCTGCCCCGCGCAGGCCGGCCGTTCACGCCCCGCGCAGCCAGACGGCGGTGTCCGCCGGGAGCAGGCCGTCCGGGAGCGGGCCGCTGGCCAGCAGGACGGTGGCGCCGGCGGGCAGCGGTGCCGGGTCCGGGGAGAGGTTGACCACGCAACTGAAGCCGGTGCCCCGGCGGAAGGCCAGCACGCCGGCGTCGCCCGCGAGCCACTCGAACTTGTCGCCGCGCAGGCCGGCCTCGGCCTGCCGGACGGCCAGCGCCGTGCGGTACAGCGCGAGCATCGAGCCCGGGTCGGCGGCCTGCGCCTCGACGGTGAGCGCCGCCCAGTCGGCGGGCTGCGGCAGCCAGGGCTCGACGCCGGCCGGCGAGAAGCCGTACGGCGCCTCGGTGCCCGCCCACGGCAGCGGGACGCGGCAGCCGTCGCGGCCGGGATCGGTGCCGCCGGAGCGCAGGTGCATCGGGTCCTGGAGCCGCTCGACCGGCAGGTCCTCGACCTCGGGCAGGCCGAGCTCCTCACCCTGGTAGAGGTAGACCGCGCCGGGCAGCGCCAGCGAGAGCAGCGCCGCCGCCCGGGCCCGGCGCAGGCCCAGCTCCAGGTCGGTGGGGGTGCCGAAGGCCTTGGTGGCGAAGTCGAAGCGGGTGTCGCGGCGGCCGTAGCGGGTGACCGTCCGGGTGACGTCGTGGTTGCAGAGTACCCAGGTGGCCGGCGCGCCGACCGGGGCGTGCAGGGCCAGCGTGGAGTCGATGGAGGCGCGCAGGCCCTCGGCGTCCCAGGGCCGGGCCAGGAAGTCGAAGTTGAAGGCGGTGTGCAGCTCGTCCGGGCGCAGGTAGCGGGCGAACCGCTCGGCGTCGGGCAGCCAGACCTCGCCGATCAGGATCCGGGTGCCGGAGTAGGAGTCGGCGATCGCCCGCCAGCTGCGGTAGATCTCGTGCAGCTCCTCAAGATCGGCGTACGGGTGCGGGTCGACGTCCTTGACGAAGTCGGGCAGTGCCGGGTCCTTGGCGAGCAGCGCCGCGGAGTCGATCCGCACCCCCGCCGCGCCGCGGTCGAACCAGAACCGCAGGATCGACTCGTGCTCGTGGCGGACCTGCGGGTGCGCCCAGTTGAGGTCGGGCTGCTGGACGGCGAACAGGTGCAGGTACCAGTCGCCGGGCGTGCCGTCGGGGTTGGTGGTGCGGGTCCACGGGCAGCCGCCGAACTCGGACACCCAGTCGTTGGGCGGCAGTTCGCCGGCGGGGCCGCGACCGGGGCGGAAGTGGAACAGTTCACGCTCCGGGCTGCCCGGCTCCGCCGCCAGCGCCTCCTTGAACCAGGGGTGTTCGGAGGAGACGTGGTTGGGGACGATGTCGACGATGGTGCGGATGCCGAGACCGAGCGCCTCGTCGATCAGCTTCTCGGCCTCGTCCAGGGTGCCGAACAGCGGGTCGACGTCGCGGTAGTCGGCCACGTCGTAGCCGCCGTCGGCCATCGGGGACGGGTACCACGGGTTGAACCAGATGGCGTCGACGCCGAGTTCGGCGAGGTACGGGAGGCGGGAGCGGACCCCGGCCAGGTCTCCGGTGCCGTCGCCGTTCCCGTCGGCGAAGCTGCGCGGGTAGACCTGGTAGATCGCCGCGTCGCGCCACCAGTCCGACTGCTCGGACGGGTGCCTGGAGTTCTGTCCCACGGTGGGGGGTCCTTTCGACCGGAAGCGGAGACGAGCGTGAAGCAGGGACGAGCGAGGTGGCACGGGCCGCCGGCCCGCTCGCGGGGATGGCCGGCGGGGCCGGCGGCCGGGCCGGCGGGGCACTGCTCCCGGCCGGTCAGCCCTTGAGGCCGCCGGAGGTCAGGCCGGACATGATGCTGCGCTGGAAGACCAGGAAGAAGAGGATGGTCGGCGCCGAGGCGATGGCCAGCGCGGCGATGATGACGTTCTGCGGGACACCGGTGGCGAGCGACCTGATGCCGATGTTGAGCGTCTGGTCGGCCGGGTTCGGCTGGACCAGCATCGGCCAGAGGAAGTCCTTCCAGACGTTCACCACGGCGAAGATGGACACCACGCCGAGGATCGGCTTGGACATCGGCAGCACGATCGAGCGCAGGGTGCGCAGCGGGGAGGCGCCGTCGATGGCGGCGGCTGCCAGCAGGTCCTGCGGGATCGAGTCGAAGAAGCGCTTCAGCAGGAAGATGTTGAAGGCGTTGGCGACGGTCGGCAGCCAGATCGCCCAGGGGGTGCTGATCAGGTTCAGGTGCAGCAGCGGCAGGTCCAGCACGGTCAGGTACTGCGGCACGATCAGCACCGCCGACGGGATCATCAGGGTGGCGAGCATCATGCCGAGGATGACGTTTCCGAGCACCGGCCGCAGCTTGGAGAGCGAGTAGGCGGCGGCGACGTCGAAGACCAGCTGGAAGGCGAGCGCCCCGAAGGCGTAGTAGACGGTGTTGAAGAGCAGCCGGCCGATCTTGAGCTCGCGCCAGGCGGTGGCGTAGGTGCCCCAGTGGATCTCCGACGGGAAGAGCGTCGGCGGGCTCTGGATCACCTCCTGGGTGGACTTCAGGCCACCGGTCACCAGCCAGTACAGCGGGCCGATGAAGACCAGGGTGAAGACGACCACCACGACGGTCAGGACCGTCCAGTAGACGGCCTTCCCGAGCGGCCGGTTGAGCTGGGTCTGCGGGACGATCGTCCGCATCTGCGGTTCTTTGGCTGCCACGGTCGGCTCCCTTCCTAGTCGTTGTCGCTGTTGCGGCTCAGCCGCGAGTACAGGGCGGAGAATCCGGCGAGCACCACCAGCATCACCAGGCCGAGGGCCGAGGCGACGCCGTAGTTGTTGCCGCCGAGGTCGAAGGCGTACTCGTAGACCAGGTAGACGACCGTCATGGTCGAGTTCTGCGGTCCGTTGCCGCCGGTCAGCAGGAACGGCTCGACGAAGACCTGCATGGTCGCGACGATCTGCAGCAGCAGGAGCAGCGACAGGATCAGCCTGGTCTGCGGGATGGTCACGTGCCAGAGCTTGCGCAGCAGGCCGGCGCCGTCCAGGTCGGCCGCCTCGTAGAGCTCGCCGGGGATGCCCTGCAGGGCCGCGAGGTAGATCAGCGTGGCGCCGCCCATGTTCATCCAGGTGGCCGCGATCACCACCGAGACCATCGCGGTGTCGGGGGAGTTGAGCCAGGCCGAGGTGGGCAGGTGCAGCGTCCTCAGGATGTCGTTGAAGAGGCCGTAGTCCGGGTTGTAGAAGTACTTGAAGAGCAGCACCGCCGCGACCGGCGGCATCATCACCGGCAGGTACACCAGGATCCGCAGGTAGGCCTTGGCGTGCCGCAGTTCGTTGAGCAGCACCGCGACGAAGAACGGCAGGGCGAAGCCGAGCACCAGCGCGAGCAGCGTGAACAGGAAGGTGTTCCGCCAGGCGTGCCAGAAGTCCGGGTCGTCGAAGATCCGCCGCAGGTTGTCGAAGCCCACCCAGGTCGTCCTGCCCCGCTTGGTCTTCTGGAAGCTCATGACGACTTCGCGGACCATCGGGTACCAGGTGAAGAAGCCGAAGCACACCAGGGCCCCGAACAGGAAGCCGTGCGCCGACAGGTTGCGGCGGACCTTCTGGCCGAGTCCCGAACGCTCCCGGCCACCGGCGCCGCGCCCGGCGGAGCCGCTGCCCGCCGGCGCGGACCGGCGGTTGGTCTTGTAGGGGGAGATGGTCCCGGCCATCGGTTCTCCTGGTGTGCTTGCTGTACAGGCTGGTCGGACGGTTGCCAGGGGTACGGGGGCCGGCCGGTCGGCCGGCCCCCGTCCGCTGCTACTGGAGGCTGGAGAGGACCTGGTTGGCCTGGCTCTCGGCGTCGGTGAGCAGCTTGGCGATGTCCGCGTTCTTGTCGGTCAGCACGGCGGAGACGGCGGCGTCCAGCACCTTGTACAGCTGCTGGGCGTTGGCCGGCTCGGTCTTGCCGGGCACCGGGGTCGAGACGTACGGCGCGTAGTTCTGCACCGGGACGGTCGCGCTGGCGGCCTTGGCGGTGTTGTCGGCCGCGAGCGAGGCGCCGCCGAAGAAGCTGGGCTGCGGGATGCCGACCGGCAGGCCGTCGGTCTTGTTGCGGGAGTAGTCGAACTGACCCTTGCCCATGGTGAGGTACTTGAAGTTGACCCAGGCGACGCCGGCCTTGATCTGGTCCGGGGTGGAGCCCTTCTTGAAGAAGCGGCCGTCACCGCCGAGCAGCGCGGACTTGCCGCCCGGCATCGGGCCCATGCCGTAGTCCTCGTAGTTGCCCTTGAGGGTCTGCACCATGTACGTGATGTCGTCCGGCGCGCCGACGTACATGCCGAGCTTGTCGGTGGAGGTCTGCGTCATCAGGTCCGGCCACTTCAGGCCCTGGGTGGCGCCCATGGTGTTGTCGGTCCAGCGCATGTCGTACAGGTTCTGCAGGACCTGCTTGCCCTCGGCGCTGTTGAAGGCGACCTTCTTGCCGTCGTCGGAGAGCATCTTCCCGCCGAGGCCGTACAGCTCGGCGGTGAAGTGCCAGCCGCCCTGGTTGGTGGCGCTGTAGTCGCCGTAGCCGTTGACGCCGTTGCCGAGCGCGGCGATCTTCTTCGCGTCCTCGCGGATCTCGGCCCAGGTGGTCGGCGGCTTGTCCGGGTCCAGACCGGCCTGCTTGAAGAGCTTGCGGTTGTAGATCAGGCCCATCTTGTAGTTGGTGACCGGCAGACCGTAGAGCTTGCCGTCGGCGTCCTTGAGGGTGCTGAGCACCGACGGGTCGATGTCCTTGAGCGCGGGGACGGTCTTCTCGTTGACGTACGCCGAGATGTCCTGCGCGCCGCCCGCGTCGAGGATCTGGTTGGTGTCGGTGAAGTACGCGTAGAAGAGGTCGGGCTGGGTCTTGCCGGCGAGCTGCGCGGTGAACTTCGCGGGCTCCTCGCACGGCGAGCCGTCGGTGGCCTTGATCGTGACGTTCGGGTAGATCTTGTTGAACGCCGCGATGTCGTCGTCCCACTGCTTGCGCTCGGCGGGCTTGGTGGTCGGCGGCTGGCAGTCGGCGGTGATGGTGACCTTGGTGGCCGGGTCCAGCGGGGCCGCGGCGTCGCTCGCCTTGCCGTTGTCGCCGGACGACGAACCGCCGCCGGAGCTGCTGCACGCGGCGGCCGAGAACGCCAGGCCGGCGACGACGACCGCGACGGCCGATCTGTGGAGAAGCCCGTTTGTCTTCATGTTCGGGTGGACCCTTCTACAAGCACGGTGGGCACGGTCGGCGCTCGGGGCGCAGGAGAGCCCATGTGGTTCCGGTGGGGGCCGCCCCGTCCTGCGGACGGTGCGGGGACGTGCGACGTGCGGGAGGTGATGCACCAGGTTGCGCGGCTCTTGGTGCCCCCGGGGAGCGTCCGTCGCGGACCCTGTGCGGGCCCTCCGACGGGTGACCCCTGGCGGCGCCGCTCACTTAACCACCCCTCGACAGATGACCACAAGATGTCTACAGGATTTCGCAAAAACACGATGCTTAGTCGTGACTTTGCGAACCGCCGGACCGTAACTGGGTGATCCTGGACATGACAGGAGGGTGCGTGCCGCAGCACGCACCCTCCTGAAAACCCCGCCGCAAGCGCCCGGCCGGCCCCCTCACGGACCGCCGGCGACGCCGTTCACACCGCCGGGAACGGCCCCGCCGCCGCCACCTCCGGGAGCGCGCCGCGGCCCGCGACGGCGCCGCCGCGGCCGGGCGCCGGACCACTGGACGCCCGGACCACCAGATCCGGCTCGAAGGACACCTCGTCGTGGTCCACCCGGGCCCCCGCCATCTCGCTGACCAGCAGGTCCACCGCCGCCTTCGCCATCGCCTCGATCGGCTGCCGCACGGTGGTCAGCGGCGGATCGGTGCAGGTCATGAACGAGGAGTCGTCGTACCCGATCACCGAGAGGTCCTCCGGGACGGCCAGCCGGTGGCGGCGCGCGGCCCGGATCGCGCCCAGCGCCAGCGGATCACTGGCGCAGACGATCCCGGTCACCCCGTGCCGCAGCAGCCGGCCCGCCGCCGCCTGGCCGCCCTCGATCGAGAACAGCGCCCGCTCCACCATCGTCGCGGGCAGCTCCAGCCCCGACCGGGCCGCCGTCGCGCGCGCCGCCGCGAGCTTCCGGTTCGACGGGACGTGGTCCTGCGGCCCCAGGATCAGCCCGATCCGGTCGTGCCCGAGCTGCCGCAGGTGGCCGAAGGCCTGCTCCACCGCCACCGCGTCGTCGCAGGACACCCGCGGGAAGTCGAGCGTGCCGTTGCCGGCGTTCAGCAGCACGGTCGGCACCCCGCGCTCGAACAGCTGGGCGTAGTGCCCGTGCGGAGCGTCGTCCTGGGCGTACAGCCCACCGAAGAACACCACCCCCGACACCTGCTGCTGCAGGAGCAGGTTCACGTACTCCGGCTCGGACACGCCACCGGCCGTCTGGGTACAGAGCACCGGCGTGAAACCGTTCTGGGCGAGCGCCGCCCCGACACTCTCGGCGAAGGCCGGGAAGATCGGGTTCTGCAGCTCCGGCAGGACCAGGCCCACCAGTCGCGACCGCTGGCCGCGCAACTGCGTGGGCCGCTCGTAGCCGAGCACGTCCAGCGCCGTCAGCACCGCCACCCGGGTGCTCTCCGACACGCCGGGCCTGTCGTTGAGCACGCGACTGACCGTCGCCTCACTCATCCCGACCTTCTTCGCCACTGCCGCAAGTCGTCGAGTCATGGTTGCGATCCTAGAGCAGAATGATCGCAATTATTTTCACCAGTATGCTCAGATTTTCCGACACCTTGCCAGCAGATCCTTGACTTCCTGTCGTCCGCCCACCGGGGAGGGCGCCGCGGTCGTCCGTGTGCCCACCGGCTCCGGAGGGCGCCTGGCGGGCACACGGACGACCGCGACGGGACCAGGTCCGGGCCGGGAGATGTCCACATGATGGGAAGGGCGGCACCTCCAGCCCTCGCCCGCAGGAGCCCCGAACATGATCCGCTGGGCCGGCCGCGTGGTGTGCACGGCCAACGCCGCCCCCGCCCTGCACGCCAAGGCCGTGGCGCCACCCTGACCGCACCTTCCGACGCCGAGGACGGGGAGGCCGTCGCTCTGGAGGACCTGCCGCGGTCACCGCGGCCGACGCCAAGCGAGGTGGCCCGACAGAGGTCCAGCGCATCCCTCCCAGCGAGGATGTCCCTCCCACCGAGGATGCCGCCGACCTGCTCGACCTGGCCCGGCGCCTCACCGAGGGCGAACTCGTCCCACGGGTGGCCGAGTTCGAAGCCACCCACGAATTCGCGCGGGAGGCCGTGCGCACCTTCGGCAAGGCCGACCTGCCGAGCCTGCTTCGGTACCGCCGCCTACGACACCCGACCCAGCCCGAGGAGGTGCGCGGCGGCACCGGCCTACGCTGCCGACCACCCGGTGGAGCGCTGGATGCGGCCAACCGGATCCAGTGGCGGGTCATTTCGCGGAGCCTGACCGGGGGGACGTGACGGGGCCGACGTGACGGCACGGGCCTCGGAGCGGGGCTCGGAGCGGGGGGTGACCGTCCGCCCGGGTCCGGCGGTCGGGGCCGGCGCCCCCAGGGCCGGCACCGGCCGGACCCGACGCCCGTCAACGGCCCGGAACCGAACGGCGCGCCTCCCGGACTCCGGGGGCGCGCCGTTCGAACACCTGCTGATCCTGTGGGCCGCCAGGGGCTCGAACCCTGAACCTACGGATTAAAAGTCCGCAGCTCTGCCAATTGAGCTAGCGGCCCGCCGGCCTGCGCCCGCCGCTCGTCGCGGTACGGCACCTGCCGGGGTGATCCTACCTGCTGACACCCCGGCATCCGCCAGCGGATTGCCGGGGGCGCGTCGGGCGTTGTGCACGGCGCCGGCACCCGGCGCGGAGGGCGCCCCGACCGCGGGCGCGGCTCAGCAGCCGGCCGGCGGGGTGTAGTGGGCGGCCCGGACCCGGCGCAACCAGGCCTCGGCGGGTGCGGCGTCCGGGGCGGAGGGCAGGACTCCCGGGCGGGCGAACCGGTGCTCGGCGGCGGCCAGCAGGTCGACCGCGAGGTCGGGGCGGTCGGCGATCCGGACCCCGAGCTCGCGGACCCGCTCCGGCTCGTCGACCCGCAGGACCACCGCGCCCGTCTCGTGCAGCCGGACGCCCTGCTCGACCAGCCGGACGAGGTGCCGGGCGTGCTTGGCGGCCCGCGCGCGGGTGGCCGGGACGGTGGTGTCCCGGGTGAGGAGCTTGCGGAACTGCTGCTGGGCGTAGCCGAGATAGGAACCGCGCACCGCCTTGGCGCTCAGGAAGGACGTGCGGATCCCGATCAGCTCGTCACCGAGCGGCGTACGGGTCTCGTAGAGCTCGTCCGGCAGCCAGACCAGCTCGGAGGCGGTCGGGTTGCAGCCGAGGGCGAGCCGGCACCACTTGGCGGCCTCGTGCAGGGTGATGTCCGGCTCGGTGGTGACACGGGACTCGGCCGGACGGTCGAGGCCGTGCAGCGCCTCGGTGGGGACGGCGAAGAGCCCGAGGCGGTCCAGGTCGGAGCCGGCGTGCGCGAGCCCGTACGCCGTCGAGCCCACGATGCCGGAGAGCAGGACGTCCCCGGGCGCCGGCGCAGGTGCGGACGCGGGGGGCTCAGCGGTGAGCTCAGCGGGGGGCTCAGCGGTGAGCTCAGGGGTGGGCTCCGGGGTGAGCTCAGGGGTGGGCTCTGGGGTGGTGGGTGCGGTCATGGCGGCTCCTCGGTCGGGCCCTGGTCGCGGGCGACCGTACGAAGGGGTACGGCCGAGTCTGCCGTGGGCGGGGCGGGCGGAGCGAGCCAATTCCGGAGGCCGTCACCACCGCCGGACCAGCTCCCGTCCGCGCCCCGTCCACCGGTCGGTCGCCGGCCCCCCGGCGGCCCGCGTCCTGGGCTACGGTCGGAGCATGTCCGAGACCATCCTCATCACCGGTGGGGGCCGAGGCATCGGCGCCGCCACCGCCCTGCTCGCCGGCCGGCGCGGCTACCGCGTCTGCGTCAACTACCGCGCCGACGAGGCGTCCGCCGCCCGCGTGGTGGACACCGTCCGCGCCGACGGCGGTACCGCGATCGCCGTCCGGGCGGACGTCAGCCGAAGCAGCGAGGTCGAGCGGCTCTTCGCCACCGTGGACGCCGAACTCGGCCCGCTCACCGCCCTGGTGAACAACGCCGGCTCGCTGGAACGCCAGGCCCGGCTGGACGAACTCGACGAGGAGCGGCTGACCCGGATCTGGGCCGCCAACATCACCGGCCCGTTCCTCTGCGCGGCCCAGGCCGTCCGCCGGATGTCCACCCGGTACGGCGGCAAGGGCGGGGCCATCGTGAACGTCTCCTCCGCGGCCGCCCGCCTCGGCTCGCCCAACGAGTACGTCGACTACGCGGCGTCCAAGGGCGCCCTCGACTCGATGACGCGCGGGCTGGCCCTGGAGGTCGCCGACGAGGGCGTCCGCGTCAACGCCGTCCGGCCGGGCCTGATCCACACCGACATCCACGCCCTGGGCGGCGAGCCGGGGCGGGTCGACCGGGTCGCCCCCGACCTGCCGATGCGACGCGGCGGCACCGCCGAGGAGGTTGCCGAGTCGATCCTCTTCCTGCTCTCGCCCGCCTCCTCGTACACCACCGGCGCCTTCCTCGACCTCGCCGGCGGCCGCTGACTTCCCCCGATCTCCCCGCTTCACCGGGCCCGCCGCCCTAGCGTGGATCCCATGACCGACCGCGAGTTCGACTCAGCACCCGCGCCCGCCCCGCCGGCCGCCGCCACCCACCGGGCCGCCGGCGCCTTCGTCACCGTCCCCGGCGTCCGCAACCTCCGCGACGCCGGGGGCGTGGACGGCACCGGCAGCCTGCGCCCGGGCCGGATCTACCGCTCCGGCTCCCTCCACACCCTCACCCCCGAGGGGGCCCAGCAGCTCAAGGCCCTCGGCCTGCGGACCGTCGTCGACCTGCGCAGTGCCGCCGAACTCGACAACTGGCCCGACCGTCGCCACGGCCTCGACCACGAGACCCTCCACCTGCCGACCTTCCCCGCCGACCGGGAGAGCGACCAGCCCTGGCCCGACAACCAGGCCGACCTGTACCTCTACCTCCCCCGGTACGCCGGCCCCTCCGTCGCCGCCACCATTCGCCGCCTGATCACCCCCGGCGCCCTCCCTGCCCTGATCCACTGCGCCGTCGGCAAGGACCGCACCGGCCTCACCATCGCCGTCCTCCAGGCCCTGCTCAGCGCCACCGACGCCGAGATCACCGCGGACTTCCTGCTCTCCAACACCGGCCTGGACCTCCTCGACGGCCCCACCCCCTACGTCGACGAGACCGGCACCGAACGCACCTCCCGCCCGGTCACCGCCGCCCTCCTGCACTCCTCCCTCACCTGGATCCGCGAGACCCACGGCTCGGTGGAGCGGTACGTCCTGGCCCAGGGCGTGACGGAGGCGGAGCTGGCGGAGCTGCGGAAGCGGCTGGCGGCCTAGAACCTCCCCCTGCCACGGCGAACGTCGCGAACGCGCGGAAACCACAGGCGGTACATGTCGGTGACGCGTCCTACCGTGGTTGCAGAGGAACAGGCGCAACGACAGAGGGATTGCACAGATGAGTCGGCCCGAGGACGAACTGGGCAACGGCGTCCGCCCCGCACGGCAGGACTCCGCACCCTCGGCCCGGACCGGGCCCGCCGCAACAGGCGATCCGGGCCCCACCGGAAGCGACACCGACAGCCGGGGACGGCTCGGGCCTCCGGCGAAGCCCGTCCTCGTTCCGTCGTCCGACGGCGTCTCCGCCCGGATGAGTCGGCAGCGGCGGAAGGACACCGAGATCGAAGTCGCCGTCCGGAAGCTGCTCCATGCCTCCGGCCTGCGCTACCGGGTCGGCCTCCCCGTACCGGGGATGCGCCGACGCACCATCGACGTGGCCTTCACCCGCGCCAAGGTGGCGGTCTTCCTGGACGGGTGCTTCTGGCACGGATGCCCGGAGCACGCGACCCGCCCCAAGGCGAACAGCGGTTGGTGGGCGGAAAAGCTGGACCGGAACGTCGCGCGCGACATCGAGACCTCCCGACATCTGGAGGAAGCGGGCTGGGTGGTCCTGCGGTTCTGGGAGCACCAACCTGCCCGGTCGGTGGCTGCAGAGATCGTTGCCGCCGTGTCGAGCAACCGCCCGCCTGCCCCGGGATCGTGAGCAGGCCGACGGGGGCAGGACCGACGTCCTCGACGGCCGTCCCGGGGCCACCGTTCCAGGTGGGACCCCGGCCCTCCCGGCCGGTGCTGCCCTACTGCCGCTCCAGCCGCCACCACTGCCCCGGGCTGTCCTCGTCCTCCCATTGGCGGACGGGGGTGCCCGGGGTGGTGGCGGGGGCGACGGCTTCGAGGGCCTTGCCGCTGACGAAGCTGGTGAGGGTGAAGGTGCCGGGGGATTCGACGTGCTGTTCGAGGAGCCATTCCTGGGCGCCGAAGGCGTTGGCGGACCACTGCTGGACGAGGGTGCCGTTCTCGGTGGAGGCGCCCGTGACGTCGAGGCGCTTGCCGCTGGCGGCGTTCTCGAAGTGGTAGAGGGCGCCGCCGGGGTGGACGGCCGTGAGTTTCCAGAGTTGGGCCGGGGTGCCGTTGTCCTGGCCGAGTTGGGCCTTGGCGCCGCTGCGGTTGCTGCCGTCGGCGATCTCCAGCAGGAGGCCGCCGGCGACGTTGCGGACCCGGTACAGGCCGTCCTTGATGATCATGCCCGGACCACTCCCCATCCACTCGGTGCCGTTGCTCGCCTCGGGCAGTCTTTCACCGGGCTCGGACAGTCCACTCCTCGTAGCCGAAGGCGGCCGCCAGGACGGCGGCCGTGGCCGCCACCTGGGCGAGGGCGGAAACGCCGGTGCCCAGGGGGACGGTGACGGTGAGGACGGCGGCGGCGACCAGGCGGGGCAGCAGCGGGGTGAGGCCGAAGGTGCGGCGGACGGCGGCGTTGGCGGCCAGGAAGAGGGCGACGCCGGCGGCGAGTGCGGCGGCCTGGGCCGAGGTGACGGGATCGCCCGGATGGGCGACCGCCGACTTGACGCCCGCGGCGAAGAGCAGGACGCCGAGCAGCAGTCCGTAGTGGCCCAGATTGTAGACGCTGACGGCGAGTTGGTTGCGCCGGGCGTCGCTGAGGCCGGCCATGTGGTGCTCGGCCCGGGTGTCGTCGTCGTGGCCGAAGTAGGCCCACCAGAGGCCGACGCAGACGGCGAGGGTGAGCAGGGCGGTGGCGATCAGCGGGGCGGACAGCGTCGCGTCGCCCGCGCCGACGCCGATGGCGATGACGGACTCGCCGAAGGCGATGATCACGATCAGGCCGTGCCGTTCCACGAAGTGGTCGGCGCGGAGCTGGAACCGCGGCAGGTCCACCAGCCGGGGGATTGCGAACTGGAGCGCGAAGGCCGCCACCCAGAAGCCCAGTTGGGCGTTGCCGGAGAGATAGCCACCGGCGACCACGAAGCCGGTGTTGACCAGGTTGAGACCGCCCATCCGGAGGACCGAGGCGACCGCCACCCCGGCAGCCGCGAACATGCCGGTGTGGACGGCGACGATCACCAGGTAGGCCCAGCCGAAGGCGACCCCGCTGCCCTCGAAGGCGTGCGGCACGGCCAGCGAGACCACCAGGAACGCGGCCATGCCGAGCAGCAGGGTGCCCCGGCGAGCGTGGGTGGACGGCGGCATGGCGTTGGTCAGCCAGATGAAGGCGTCGTACATCCACCAGATCACCGCCAGCATCACCAGCACCTGCGCCATCCCGCCGACCGTGAGGTGGTGGGCCAGGCTGCCGGTGAGCTGGGTGATGGTGAAGACGAAGACAAGGTCGAAGAAGAGCTCCAACGCGCTGACGCGCAGGGCCGGTTCGGCGGCGGCGGTCACCCCGGCGGCGGGGGTGGACGGGGGGACGGGGGTGGATGAGGGAGCAGGGGCGGCTGACGGAACAGGGACGGCTGACGGGGCAGGGACGGCTGAGGCGCCGGAGGTCAAGGCGGCTGCGGGGGGAGCGGGTTCAGGAACGAGAGCGGTCACGGCGTGAGTATCGAACCTCGGCCGCAGGGAAGTTGGCATTTTCGGCCACAGTCAGCCATCAGCGAACCGAATACGATGCTTCGTCTCGAAGCGCGGGATCCGCCCCGCCCGCCGGACGACGGACGGGGCGCCCGGGGATCGGGGGTCGGGGGTCGGGCGTCAACCGCCCGGGACGGGGCCGGGCGCGCGACCAGGCGGGTGAATCCCTCACCCCGGAGCCCGGCCATGCTCGAATGGCGACATTCAGTGTGTTTTCGACCACCAGGAGTCACTCGACGCCGGGTCGTTGACCGCCGGCCGCCGGATCACCGGTGCCGACGGCTGCCCCGGTGGACACGCGGCGGCCCGTCGGCGGTCGTAGCGCTCCCCGCGCCCCGGCGGCTCGGCCGGGAACCAGCAGCCATCGCAACACGCCTCGGGACAGGTGACCTGATGACACCGATCGACCGACCGCTCCGTACCTGGGCAGCGGCTCTCACCACGGCCGTGGTGACCTTCGCGGCCGTCGCCGCCGCCGGGCCGGCCGCGGCCGGCGGCCCGCACGACGATCTGGGCGCCGAGATCGCGGCGATCATGGCCAAGCCGGTCTACCAGCACGCCCAGTGGGGGCTGCTGGAGGTCGACGACAGCACCGGCCGGGTCGTCCACTCGCTCTACCCGGACCAGTTCTTCATCCCCGGTTCGACGGCCAAGCTGATCAGCGTGTCGGGTACCTGGCACACCCTGGGCGGCGACCACCGCTTCACCACGCCGGTCCAGGCGCTGGGGCAGCGGAGCGGCTCCACCCTGGACGGCTCGCTGGCCCTGGTCGCACAGGGCGACCTGACGATGGGCGGCCGGACGGCGCCGGACGGCTCCGTCTCGTACACCCCGATCGACCACACCTACGCCAACGACGTACCCGGCGCGACCCTCACGCCGGAGGACCCACTCGCGGGTCTGAACGAGATCGCCGGCCAGGTCCGCAGCTCGGGGATCACCCGGGTGAACGGTGACGTGGTGATCGACAACCGGCTCTTCACCTCCTTCCCGGAGCTGGACCCTAGCCCGGACCCGATCATCGTCAACGACAACGTGATCGACCTGCTGACCACCGCGACGTCCCCCGGGCAGCCCGCGCAGCTCAGCTGGCGGCCGCAGGTCGCGCCGTACCAGGTGGAGTCGACGGTGCGGACGGTCGCGGCGGGCGGTACGACGGACATCGCGGTCTCCGCCTCGCCGGACGGCACCCGGATCACGCTGTCCGGGACGATCGCGGCCGACGCGCCGCCGACCCTGCGGATCTCCGGCGTCCAGGATCCGGCGGCCTTCGGGCGCACCGCGCTGATCGAGGCGCTCGCCCGGGCCGGCGTCACGGTCACCGCCCCGCCGGTCGGCCCGAACCCGTCCGGCCTGCTGCCGGCCTCCTACGACGGCACCCCGCGGGTCGCCGCGTACGTCTCCCCGGTCTACGCCGAGTACGCGAAGCTGATCCTGAAGGTCAGCCACAACCTGGGGGCGAACCTCGGGATCTGCCTGATGGCCGTGGCAGCCGGCAACAGCCGGTGCGCGGACGGCTTCCCCGTGTTGACCGGGTTCCTGCGACAGGCCGGCATCGACCCGACCCAGGCCCAGCTGCTCGACGGCCGCGGCGGCAACCCGGTCGACCGGGTCACCCCGCGGATCGAGAGCGAACTCCTGCACTACTGGCAGGGCACCCCGGAGGCGACCAGGTTCCGGTTGGCGCTGCCGATCCTCGGAGTGGACGGCCTGCTGGCCTTCGTCTGCGAGGGCTGCCCCAGCTGTCCCGGCAAGGGCAAGGTGTGGGCGAAGACCGGGACGGTCGCCGGGTTCGACGCCCTCAACGACCGTCTGGCGGTGGGCGCCGACACCATCAGCGGTTACCTCGACGCGGGCCACGGCCGGCTGCACACCTTCTTCCTGGCGGTGAACGGCGCCTACTCGGCGGACATCGACGGGGTGATCGACATCGGGAACGACCTGGCCCGGATCGCCGGTCTCCTCCAGGAGCAGGCCGAGGCCCGGCAGGGCGGCTGACCCCGGGAGGACAGGCGTCAGGTACCGACCAGCTGCAGCATCCCCCAGACGCAGACCGTCCCCGCGACCACGGTCAGCGGGACGACGATCAGCCCGAGCCGGGTGAACACCTTCAGTTCCACCGGCTCGGGCAGCAGTCCCCGCCACAGCAGGGTCGCCAGCGAGCCGACGTAGGTGAGGTTCGGGCCGAGGTTGACGCCGACGAGGACGGCCAGCACCGGTCCGGTCCCGCCGGCCGCGGCGAGCGGGAGCAGGGCGAGGGTGGCCGGCAGGTTGTTGATCAGGTTGGCGAGGACGGCGGCGATGCCGGCGACGGCGAGCAGTTCGGGCAGGCTGTCGCCGCCGGGCAGCAGGTGGTCCAGGCCGGCGCCGAGCCCGTTGTCGACCACCGCCTTGACCACCACGCCGAGCGCGAGCACGAAGAGGCAGAAGAACACTCCGGCCGCGCCGACGAGCTCCCGGACGGTGGCGTCCCCGCGGCGCAGCGCCCGGGTACCCAGTACCAGCACTCCGCCGAGCGCCGCCCAGGCCGGGTTGACGCCGGCCAGCGAGGTGACCGCGAAGCCCAGCAGGGTGAGGCCCAGCACCACCAGGGTGAACAGCGGGACGGCCACCGGGCCGCGCGGCGGCGGCAGCGGCGCGCCGGCCGCGAGGTCGGCCCGGAAGAAGCGCCGGAACACCACGAACTCGATCCCGATCACCACCACCCAGGCGGGCGCCATCAGGACCGCGAACCGGGTGAAGGTCAGCCCGCTCGCGGTGAAGGCGAGCAGGTTGGTCAGGTTGGAGACGGGCAGCAGCAGCGAGGCCGAGTTGGCCAGGTGGGCGCAGGCGTAGGCGTGCGGGCGGGCGCGGGCGCCCAGCCGGGCCGCGGTGGCCAGCACCACCGGGGTGAGCAGGACCACCGTCGCGTCCAGGCTGAGGACCGCCGTGACCAGTGCGGCGACGCCGAAGACGCCGCCGAGCAGCCGGCCGGGCCGGCCGTGGCAGACCTTGGCGACCAGCTGTCCGGCGCTCTCGAAGAGCCCTTCGTCGGCGCAGAGCTTGGCCAGCACCAGGATGGCGGCCAGGAAGCCCACGACGGGCAGCAGTTCGCGGGTCTGCGCCCACGCTTCGGCGGGGCCGACCGCGCCGACCGCCAGCAGCAGTCCGGCGGCGGGGACGGCGGCGGCAGCCTCCGGCCAGCCGCGCGGGCGGACCACGGCGAAGGCCAGCACCACGATCAGCAGGACGACGGAGAGGACTTCGGCGGCGGCGGTGCTCATCGGCCGATCATGGCACGCTGCCGCCGGGCGTGTTCAGGGGCCGGGTTATGGTCGGAGGGACAGGTGCTGCAGGCGCAGGACCGAGGCCCGGCTCTGGAGTGGATGATGGCGAAGATCCCCACCGCGCTCGTCGCGGCGACCGGTCTGGTCGGCGGCTACGGCGTGGCCCGCTGGAGCGGCCGGCGTGAGCTGGGCGGCGCCGTCCTGGCGGTGGCCGGCGCGACCGCCGCCGTGGGGTGGCGGCGGCAGGCCGGCCCGGTGGCCGCGGCGGCGCTGACCGGTCTGTACGTGGCGGCGTTCGGCGGTTCGCACCCGCTCGCGAAGAAGATCGGTGCCTGGCCGGCCGTGCTCACCGTCACCGGTGTGGTGGCGGCGACCTCGGCGGTGGTGACGGCCCGCCAGGGCTGAGCCGCCCCCGCACGCCCGCCGGTCAGGCGCCGGGCACGACGGCGGCGCCGAACCTGACCTCGAAGGCCGCCCGGTTGGCGGAGACGCGGGTGCGGTCCCAGACCGCGAACACCACCCGGTCGAAGGCCGCGCCGTACTCGGCCAGCCCCGCCTCGAAGGCCTCGGCCACCTGGGCCGGGTCGTTGCGGAACACCCCGCAGCCCCAGGCGCCGAGCACCAGCTCCCGTACGCCGTGCCGGGCGGCCACAGCGAGCACCCGCAGGGCCCGCTCGGCCAGCACCTCACGGACGTCCACGTCGGCCGAACGCAGCTCCAGCTGGCCCGCGTTGGGTGCCGGCGAGGTCAGGAAGTCGACCTCGTACGGCTGCCCGAGCAGGGCGCCGTCGTCGCCCCGGAGCACCGGCACGGCGGGCGAGAAGATCACCCGGTGGCTGTAGCGGAGGTCGTCGGACGCGCGGTGCGCCTGGTAGTAGTCCGGGGCCTCCAGCAGGCAGGTGTAGAGCAGGGCGCTGCGGCAGACGTCCTCCTCCTGGGCCTTGGCGCCCCGCAGGTAGCCGCCGCCCGGGTTGCGCGCGGAGGCGAAGTTGAGCACCCCGACCCGGCCGCCGCCGGCCGCGACCAGTCGGCGGGCGGCCTGCATGCTGCCCTCCGCCGTCACCTCGACGGCCCCGGCGCCGCCCCCCGGCCTGCTCCGGGCCGCCAGCGCGGCCAGCGCCTCCGGGGTGTAGGAGACGGTGCCGGCCCGGGCGGCGGCCAGCCGCGCGGTCAGCTCCACCAGCTCGCCCCCGGGCGCGCGGTAGCTCCCCCGGGCGACGATCTGTTCGTTCACCGCGGCCACTTCGTGCAGTCTGCTGCTCATGCCGGGAACGGTATGCGAGCGGGCCGGTCGGGCGCCACCGGTTATTCTCACTCCAAGAACAACGGGTGGGGCGGCCGGGCCGAGCCGAGGGGGAACGCCGACGGGCCCGCCCCACCGAAGTGGAGCGGGCCCGGGGCCTTGGTACTACGCGGGTCCCAGGGACCTACGACGCGTCAGTTCTTCCAGCGCGGCTTGCGGTCGCCGCCGTTGAAGCTGCCGCCGCGGTCGTCGCGGTTGAAGCCACCCGAGCGGCCGCCGCGGTCGTCACGGTTGAAGCCGCCGCCGGTGCCCTGCGGGCGGCCACCGGAGCGGTGGTCGTCGCGGCGGGAGAACGGACGGCTGCTGCTGCCACGCTCGTCGCGGTCGCCGAACGGGCGGGCCGGACGGTCGCCGAAGGAGCGGGCCGGACGGTCGTCACGGTTGAAGCCGCCGGAACGGGCCGGACGGTCGTCACGGTTGAAGCCCGAGCCACCACCGCGGTTGTCACGGTCGCCGAAGGAGCGGGCCGGACGGTCGTCGCGGTTGAAGCCGCCGGAACGGGCCGGACGGTCGTCACGGTTGAAGCCCGAGCCACCACCGCGGTTGTCACGGTCGCCGAACGAACGGCCGCCGCGGTCGTCACGGTTGAAGCCGCCCGAGCGGCCGCCACGGTCGTCACGGTTGAAGCCCGAGCCACCACCGCGGTTGTCACGGTCGCCGAAGGGGCGGGCCGGACGGTCGTCACGGTTGAAGCCGCCGGAACGGGCCGGACGGTCGTCACGGTTGAAGCCGCCCGAGCGGCCGCCACGGTCGTCACGGTCACGGTTGAAGCCGCCGGAGCGGCCGCCGCGGTCGTCACGGTCACGGTTGAAGCTGCCCGAGCCACGGCTGTCGCGGCTGTCGCGGTCGCCGTAGGAGGGACGCTCGGTGCGGGCCTCGCGGTAGGCGGGGACGCGCTCCTCCTCGACCGGCGCCGGGGCGGCGGTCTCGGTGCCGGCCTCGGCCGCGGCGTCCTCGGTGACGGCGGCCGGGGCCTCGTCCTCGATGCCCAGCTCGGCCCGCTCGCGCGCCGCGCGGGCGGCCAGGCGGTCGGCCTCCTCGCGCAGCTCGGTGGCGCGGCGCTGCGCGCGCTCCAGCTGGCGGGTCATGTCGGCGAGCTCGCGCTCGGCGGCACCGGCGATGCCGGCCGCGCTCTCGGCCTGGACCTCGACGAGCGAGCGGGCGCCGGTGATCCGGGCCACCTCGGCGTCGAAGGCGTGGTCGAGGATGTGACGGCTGGCGTCGACGCCCGCGTCCTCCATCAAGCGGAACACGCCGCGGCGCTGGTGCGGCAGCACCAGGGTGACGACGGCGCCGGAGCGGCCGGCGCGGGCGGTGCGGCCCGAGCGGTGCAGGTAGTCCTTGTGGTCGCCGGCCGGGTCGACGTTGAGCACCAGGTCGATGTCGTCGACGTGGATGCCGCGCGCGGCGACGTCGGTGGCGACGACGACGTTGAGGTAGCCGTCCTTGAAGTCGCCGAGCACCCGGGTACGGGCGCCCTGGGTCATCCCGCCGTGCAGCGCGTCGGCCTTCACGCCGGCCTCGATCAGCTGCTCGGCGACGCGGTCGGCGCCCATCTGGGTGCGGACGAAGATGATCGTCCGGCCCTTGCGGGCGGCGATGGCGTTGGTGATCGGCGCCTTGTCCTTGGGCTTCACCACGAGGATGTGGTGGCTCATGGTGGTGACCGCGCCCTGGGCCGCGTCGACCTCGTGGGTGACCGGGTTCTTCAGGTAGCGCTTGACCAGGCTGTCGATCTCGTTCTCGAGCGTCGCCGAGAAGAGCAGGCTCTGGCCGCCCGACGGCACCTTGTCGAGGATCTCGGTGACCTCGGGCAGGAAGCCCATGTCGGCCATCTGGTCGGCCTCGTCCAGGACGGTGACCATGACCTCGTCGAGCTTGGCGGTGTTGCGGTTGATCAGGTCGCGCAGACGGCCGGGGGTGGCGACGAGGACGTCGACGCCGCGCTCCAGCGCGTAGATCTGGTTGGACATCGAGGTGCCGCCGCAGACGACCTTGAGCTTGAGGCCGAGCACCGAGCCGAAGGGCTCCAGGGCGTCGGCCACCTGCATGGCCAGCTCGCGGGTCGGGACCAGGATCAGGCCGCGCGGGTGCTTGGGCTTGGTGCGGCCCTCGGCCCCGGCGATGCGGGTGAGCAGCGGGAGGCCGAAGCTCAGGGTCTTGCCGGAGCCGGTGCGGCCACGGCCCAGCACGTCCTTGCCGGCCAGCGCGTCCGGGATGGTCGCGGCCTGGATCGGGAACGGGGTGGTGACGCCGCGCTTGGCGAGGGCCCGCACCACGTCGTCGTGCAGACCGAGGTCGGCGAAGGTGACGGTGGGCTCGGCGGGCTCGACGTCGTCGGCCTCGTCGGTGGCGATCTCGTCGGTGAAGTCGTCGGGACCGGCCAGCTCGGTGAGCTCGGTCTCGGAGGTGGGAACATCGGCGGCGGACTCGTTCGCGGGCATGGCGAAGCGGGCGTCGTCAACGAGAGACATGCAAAACCTTCCGGAAGTGGCACGCGCCTAAGTCCGGGGTTCTGGTCTCAACCGCCTCTATGCGGTCAGCCACGGATCGCCGGAACGCGCCAAGGGCGCCAGATGGGAATAGGGCGCCAAGCAAATGGTTCAAAGTAACGATCTACTACCATAGACGAACCTCGGGATCATAGGCAAATGCCCTGGCCAGGCCGCTAATGGCCGCTCGTCGCCTGGGTCGGCGCCGACGATCCGGAGTTACCGGGCGAGGGCAGCGGGATCAGCGTGGCCGTCGGGGCCGCCGTGGTGCGGTCGGGCGTGGGTGACGGCTGGGACGGGGTGCTGGTGCTCGCCGCCGGGCTGCCGGTGGCCCCGGAGCCGCCCGGGCCGCCGCCCGCCGTGGGCGCGGGCGAGAGCCCGCCGCCGGCCCCGGGGCCGGCCGCCGGAGCCGTCTGCTCCGGCTCGCCCGGCACACCCCCGGGGACGGCCACCACAGCCGCCGGCGCCGCGCCCGGCAGCACCGGCGGCTGCTCGCCCGGCACGGCCGCGGCCGGCGACACCGTCCCGTCCCCCTGCACCGCCGTCGGACGCTCGGTGCGCCCCGCCCCGGCGTGGCCCGCTCCCGCCGCACCACCGGCCGCACCGCTGCGGCCCGCCGTACCGGCCGAGCCGACCGGCAGCGACCCGCTCCGCTGGTCCGAGCTGGGGCCCACCGACATGCAGCCCGTCAGCCCGAGGCCCGCCACCGCCAGCGCGGCCGCCGCCCGGACCGCCCCCGTCCGCAGCCGCCGGGCCCGGGGGGCCAGCACCCGCACCGCCGACACCCGGGGCGCGCGCCCCGGCCGGACCGCACCCGCCTCCACCGCACGAACCGCCTGGACCGAACGCACCGAACGCACCGCAGTCACCGAGCTCCCTCTCCTGCCGCCCCACCGCGGCCGCCCGCTGCGCACGGCCGTTTCCGGTGCCCAACGCGCTCCGGCCGACGGGGACACGGGCGCCCGGCCACGAACGCCGCGCCGGCCATCCGCTCGGCGCAGCCCGGCGCGCCCCACCGGCGCGCCCGCGGGCCGCTGCCCGGTGTCAGCCCCAGAGGGCGTGCGCCAGCCCCGTGCCCGCGTACACCGCCGCCAGCCCGGCCGCGATGCTGCCCGCCACGTTCGCCAGCGCGTACAGCCGGACCCCGCCCTCGGCCAGCCGCAGGGTCTCGTACGAGAAGGTCGAGTACGTGGTCAGCGCCCCGCACAGCCCGGTGCCGAGCAGCAGTTGCAGCCGCGAGGACGCCGCGCCGGCCGCCACCGCGCCGGTCAGCAGTCCGAGCACCAGGCAGCCGGCCACGTTGACCACGAAGGTGCCCCACGGGAACACCGAGTCGTGCCGCGCCTGGACGGCCCGGTCGGTCAGGTACCGCAGCGGCGCGCCGACCACCGCCCCCGCCACCACCAGCAGCCAGTTCATCCGTGCTCCCCCTCGGTCTCCGCCCCCGACCCGCCCACCGCCGGAGGCCGGGGGCGGAGCACCTCGCAGCGCTCCAGTGTGACCAGCCCCTCCGGGGCCAGCTCGTCCAGCTCCGGCAGGAAGGCCCGCACCCGCTCCTCGGTGTCGACCATCACCACCGCCACCGGCAGGTCCTCCCCCAGCGACAGCAGCCGGGAGGTGTGGATCACGGACGAGGCCCCGAACCCCTCGACGCCCCGGAACACGCTCGCCCCGGCCAGGCCGGCCGCGTGCGCCCGGTGGACGATCTCGCTGTACAGCGGCCGGTGGTGCCAGGTGTCGTACTCGCCGACGACCACGGTCAGCCGCAGCGCCGCCCCCACCAGCCGGCTCACCGCGCGCCCCCGCCGTCCAGGCCGGACCGGCCGCGGGCCGGACGGCGGATCAGCCACCGGGTGAGACCGGCGGCGGCCCCGACCGCGCCGAGCGCGGCCAGCAGCGTCAGCCCCAGGTAGCCCACCGCCGCCCCCGGCCGGCCTTCGTCGAACAGCCGGTGGATGTCCACCGCGTACGTCGAGAAAGTCGTGAACCCGCCCAGCACGCCGGTGCCGAAGAACGGACGGACCAGCGGATGCACCGGCCGGCCCTCGGTCACCGCCACCAGGAAGACCCCGATCACCGCGCAGCCGACCACGTTCACCAGCAGCGTCGTCCACGGGAACTGCTCCGCACCGCCGGTCGGCCACCACAGCCCCGCCCCGTAGCGCGCCGACGCCCCGAGCGCGCCGCCCACCGCGACCACGCCCACCGCCGGCCACTGCCCGCGCAGCACCGGTGGCCGGCGCACCGCGCCGCCACCGCTCCCGCTCCCGCTCCCGGCCTTCGGCCGCAAGGTCCGCTCCGAACTCATGACCCCATGAAACACCTGGGCCGATGACCTGGCACCGCGTCACCCCAGAGCCGACAATGAACCGTGGAGATGACCCGGGAAGACTTCGAGCTGCTCGTGAGCGACGCCCTCGACCAGATCCCCCCGAAGCTCGCGGCCATGATGGACAACGTCGCCGTCTTCGTCGAGGACGAGCCCGACCCGACCGCCCCGGACCTCCTCGGCCTCTACGAGGGCACTCCCCTGACCGAACGCGGCGAGTGGTACGCCGGCGTCCTGCCCGACCGGATCATCGTCTACCGCGGCCCGACCCTGCGGCAGTGCGACAGCCGCGAGGACGTGGTGGCCGAGGTCCGCACCACGGTGATCCACGAGGTCGCCCACCACTTCGGCTTCGACGACCACGAGCTGGACGAGCTCGGCTGGTCCTGAGCCACCCCCGACGCCTGCGGGCCCCCGCCCCGGAGGCCCGCGGAGCACGCCGGAACCCGCGCCACGCCTGACCGGACGAAACCGTTTTGGCGATCCGCCCGGCATCCCATATGCTTCTCGACGTCCCCGAACGCTGGAAACTTCAGAACCGGACAGGCCGCAAGCCCTCATCGTCTAGTGGCCCAGGACGCCGCCCTTTCAAGGCGGTAGCACGGGTTCGAATCCCGTTGGGGGCACGTAGTAACGTAGTAAAGTCGGCATCGCAAGAAGCCGAAGCGGATGAGATCCGCACGAGGTCCTGTGGAGCAGTTGGTTAGCTCGCCACCCTGTCAAGGTGGAGGTCGCGGGTTCAAGTCCCGTCAGGATCGCTCGTCTCGCAAGGGACGGCGCAGTACGGCCAGGTAGCTCAGTTGGTACGAGCGTCCGCCTGAAAAGCGGAAGGTCGCCGGTTCGACCCCGGCCCTGGCCACAGCTGCTGAACAGCACAAAGGCCCCACCGAGTCCGCTCGGTGGGGCCTTTTGCATGCCCTCGTGTGCCGAGACCCGGATGCCGACCCGGATGGCAAACGGTGCAGCGAGCGGTGCGCCCGCCCGGGCCGCCGGCCCACCGCTCGGGGCGGGCCGGCAGCGATCGGGCCGCAGGGCGCCGGAGCCCCGGCGGCGGTGCTGCGCCCAGGGCTCCAGCCATCAGCGGCCGAGTCCCGGCCCGTCGGCGGCCGCCCCCTCGCGGAAGGTCGGGGCGAGCGCGGCCGCGAGGCGGCGCACCTGGTCGGCCTCGCCACCCGCGAGGTGCGGGTACTCCGCCTCGAAGTGGTTCCACTCGACCGTTTCCGCCAGGCCGGTCAGGGTCTCCGGCCGCACCCGGCCCAGCGGCTCTCCGGGGAGGCCGTCGACGAAGGTGTCCCGCAGAACCTGGTGGCGCAGCTCGCAGTGCTCGGCCAGCAGCACCGCGTCGTAGAGGTCCTTGCCCTGGGGATGCGCGTCGCAGACCAGCCACATGATCTTCCAGGCCAGTGAGAGCTCGGCGGTCGCCGCGTTCAACAGGGCTTCGCCGGGGCCGCCGGAGAGTCTCGGGAGCAGGACCGGCTCGGGTTCCACCGGCAGCCGCTCGTCGAAGACGAAGTCGAGCTGGACCACGCCGCCGGGCAGTCCGTCCGCGGTCCAGGGCAGGACCAGCCGGCGGCCGGGCACCCGGTCGTACGTCCAGATGTCCTCGCTGACGGCGGCGGAGGCGTCGAAGCCCACGGTGCCGGGGTCATGCCCGGCGGCCCGCACGGTCGCGCGGGCGATGCCGTCCAGCATGGCCGTGGTCCGCTCCTCCTCGATCCTCCAGGTCCGCGGGACGACCACGAAGTCGAGGTCGCCCGGCTCGCGCGCGGCATCGCCGAACCAGGCCCTGAGCAGCACGCTGCCTCGCAGGACGAGATGGTCGACCCACCCGGACTCCGCGATCGCCTCCAGCACCAGGTCCATCGCCAGCCGCCGGGCCGCCACCCAGCGCACCCCCACGGCCGGGTCGGCGAACCGCGGGTCGGCCGCGCGGTAGGCGTTCGGATGCTGCTTCAGGGCCGGGTCGAAGACCGGACGCTGGACCACCCCGGCCCCGGGGACCGGGCGGAGCGTGAGCGGCACGCCGAGGCGGGCGCGCTGCGCCTCCTCCAGGGGGTCCCGGGGCACCTCGGTGCTGCGCCGGTCGAACGAACCCCAGCCGCCGGTCATGACCGTTCCTCCTCCCGGCCGACGACGGACGCGTCGTCGAGCCAGCCGTCGTCGACCGTGATGTCGCTGTCGGACACCACGAACTCCCGCTCCACCGAGACGATCTCGAAGCCCGCGCCGGACACCGCGTCGACCAGCCGGGCCAGCCGCTCGCCGGCCGTGGCCAGGCCGACGCCGTGGCAGCGCTGGGTGACGAAGCGCTCCTGCCGGCCGGCCCGGTCGGTCCGCCGGGCGTTCCAGGAGACGTGCGCGGCGTGGGGGCCGGACACCCCGGCCAGGTCCTCACGGCCGGTGCCGGGGCCGAGCAGCACCTTGAGGTGGTGCTCGAAGTAGAAGGCGGGGCCGAGCCGTGCGGCCGCCGCGTCGGTGGCCGGCACCCCGCTGGTCCACGGGGTCGCCTCGATCTTCACCCGGATCGGCTCGAAGCCCGCGTCCCGCAGTTCCGCCGCCGTGGCCCGGGCGGTCCGCCGCTGTTCCCGGAGGGTGCCGGGGCCGCCCAGGGTGAGCATCGGCTGCGAGGTGGTCCGGCCTCGGGCGAGGACGATGTGAGTGAGCTTCACGCCCCGGTCCACCGCCCACCGGTCGAGCCGCTGCAGCTCCCGGCCTTCGCAGCGGACGGTGACGTGGATCTCGAACTCGCCGGTGAAGAGCGCCTCGGTGCGGTCGGTGGCGTCGAGGCGGGCGTCGAGGCGGGCGTCGGGCGGGGCGGCGGTGGCCGGGCGCCCGGCGGTGGGGGTGGACGGCGGCATGGGTGGATGATCTCAGGGGCTCCCGGCCGCCGGACCGGCCGGTTGGCCCGGAAGCGGCTGGAGCCCGCACCACGGAGGTCAGCGGCGGCCCGCCGGGGCGGGCCGGGCGGCCGGCCGCAGGCCGTGGCGGGGGTGGGTGCGGGGGCGGGGGCGCAGGGCGGCGTGGAGGGTCGGGGCGAGGATCCGGCGGACGTCGGCGGAGGACAGTCGAGCCAGGGTGGGGAGCGGATTGAGGTAGCGGGTGAAGATCAGGCCGCCGATCACCGTGACGGCGGCGGTGGCCCGGTCGGTGGCGTCGGGGCCGCCGAGATATTCAGCGATCCGGGCCAGCACCTCCTGGTCCAGGTACTCCCGGAAGACCCGCATCACGTCCTCGTTCTGGACGGCGAGCCGGTTGAACCCGGTGTCGTCCCAGAGGTCGGTGACGGCCCGCAGGAGGCGCTCCGGCAGGCCGTCCGGGTCGCCCGCCAGGGCCGGGGCCAGGGCCAGCGACCGGGCGCACTGGACCTGCGTGACCACGCCGAACAGGCCCTGCTTGGACCCGAAGTGGTAGCTGATCAGCGCCGAGTCGACACCCGCCTCGGCGGCGATCGCCCGGACGGTGGTACCGCGGTAGCCGTGCCGCAGGAACAGCTCCCGGGCGGCCTCGGTGATCAGGTCCTTGGTGGGCGGGTTGCCGCGCGGGCGGCCTCGTAATTTATTCATCACGGTGGAATATCACGCCACCGGGCGGCAGTGTCAAGGCGTCCACAGGCCCCGGAGCGTCCGGGGCGGGAGAGGAGTGAACCCATGCGCATCGTCGTCCTCGGCGCCACCGGTCCCACCGGCCGCGAACTCGTCGAGCAGGCCCTGGCCGCCGGCCACCAGGTCACCGCGGTGGCGCGCCGGGCCGCGGCGCTGCCGCCCCGGGCCGGACTCACCACCGTCGCCGCGGACGTCACCGCCCCGGGCGCGCTCGACGCGGCGGTCGAGGGCGGCGACGCCGTGGTCTCCGCGCTGGGGGTGCCGCCGGGCCGGCGGCCGGTCGACGTCTACTCGGTCGGGATCCGCAACGCCGCCGAGGCGATGGCGCGGCACGGGGTGAAGCGGCTGGTGGCGGTCGGCTCCAGCGTCACCGATCCGGCCTGGCGGCCGAGCGGCGCCTTCTTCTTCAACCACGTGCTGGATCCGTACGTGAACCGGGTGATCGCCCGGACCGCCCACGAGGACATGCGCCGGATGGAGGCGGTGCTGGAGGCCGGTGAGCTGGACTGGACGGTCGCCCGACCGTCCGGTCTCTTCGACCACCCGGTGGTGACGGACTTCCAGGTCGCCGAGAACAGCGGTGACGGGGTGTTCACCGCGCGGGCCGACCTCGCCGCGGCGATGCTGCGGGAGCTGGCCGAGGGCCGGTTCGTCCGGAAGGCGATGGGCGTGGTGACGACCGAGGTCCGGCCGAGCATCCCCCGGCTGATCTGGCGGGAGGCCACCCGCAAGAAGTAGCGGCGGACCGGGCCCGGAAAAAACCGGGCCCCCGCGGCAACCTTTCCCGTGGCGGCGGCAACTGAGGACCGGACAGGGCCCCTCACCGTTAGGAACACCTCACGTGTCTGCTCCTTCGCACCGCCGCTCCCCCGCCGCCCGGCGGCTCGCCCTGGTGGGCGCCGCCGTCCTGGCCGCCGCCGGCCTGGGCGCGGTACCGCTGGTCATGAGCGCCCAGGCGGCCGTCGCCGACCTCGGCCACGCGGCGCTGCCCGCCAAGGACGGCTGGGCCGCCGCCGGCTCCGGCACCACCGGCGGCTCCGCCGCCGACGCGGCGCACGTCTTCACGGTCACCGACCGGGCCGGGCTGGTGAAGGCTCTGAAGGCCGGCAAGGCCGGCGCGCCGCGGATCATCCAGGTCAAGGGCGTCATCGACGCCAACACCGACGACTCCGGCAAGCCCCTGGACTGCGCGGACTACGCCTCCGGCACCGGCTACTCGCTCGCCGGCTACCTGAAGGCCTACGACCCGGCGACCTGGGGCCGCTCCAAGCTGCCGTCCGGCGCGCAGGAGGACGCCAGGGCGGCCGCCCAGGCCCGGCAGGCGGCCCGGGTGGTGCTGCCGGTGCCGTCCCGCACCACCATCGTGGGGGTGCCCGGGACGGGGGCGACGATCACCGGCGGCAGCCTCCAGCTGAAGGACGCGGACAACGTCATCGTCCGCAACCTGTCCTTCACCGACACCCGGGACTGCTTCCCGCAGTGGGACCCCACCGACGGCTCCTCGGGCAACTGGAACTCGGCCTACGACTCGGTGACCCTGCGCGGCGCCACCCATGTGTGGGCCGACCACAACACCTTCGGCGACGGCCCGCACTACGACCGGTCGAACCCGGCCTACTTCGGGCGCGAGTACCAGGTGCACGACGGCGCGCTCGACATCACCAAGGCCTCGGACCTGGTGACGGTGGAGTACAACCGCTTCACCAACCACGACAAGACCATGCTCATCGGCAGCAGCGACAACGACACCAGGCTGCGGGTGACCCTGCACCACAACGTGTTCCAGGGCATCGTCCAGCGGGCGCCGCTGGCCCGGGTCGGGCAGGTCCACCTGTACAACAACTACTACGAGACGGCGCAGCTGAACGGCTACGGCGCGAGCTACAGCATCAACTCGCGGGCCGGCGCGCAGGTGGTGGCGCAGGGCAACTACTGGGCCCTGTCGGCGGACCGGAAGGTCTCGCAGTTGCTCAGCGGGGACGGCACCGGCGCGGTCGCGGGCAGCGGGAACCTGGTCGACGGGAAGGTCACCGACCTGGTGGCCGCGTACAACGCCGCCAACTCGAAGAAGATCAGGACGACCGTGAACTGGACCCCGACGCTGACCGCCGGCTACCGCGCCGACGCCTCCGGTCTGCCCGGGGAGCTGGCCAGGACCGCGGGCGCGGGCGTGCTCACCGCTGCCGGCACCGTCGCGCCCCGCCCGGCGACCGGGGCCGTCACCGGCTGACGGCCGGGCGCCGCGGGGGCGGGCGGGCCCCCGCGGCGCCCGTCCACCGATTGGTAAGCTGCCGCCCCGCTCCCGCCGGGAAGGGGCGCATCACACGGAGAGGTCACCCACGGCATGGCCGTCGACGACGCATCCGCGGAGTTCCACGACTTCTTCGAGCGCCACTACGCCGAACTCGCCCGCCTCGCGCACCTGCTGACCGGTGAGGCGGACGCCGCCGACGACCTCGCGGCGGACGCGCTGGTCGCCCTCTGGCACCGCTGGGACCGGGTGCGGCGGGCCGGCAGTCCGGTCGCGTACGCCCGGGGCGTGGTCGCCAACATGGCCCGCGGCCGGATCCGCAGCGCCGTGCGCGAGCGCCGCCGGGTCACCCTGTTCTGGGACCGGCGCGCCGAGCACGCCGACGGACCCGACGTGGCGGCCGTGGTGGACGTCCGGGAGGCGCTGCGCCGGCTGCCGTTCCGCAAGCGGACCTGCGTGGTGCTGCGGCACGCCTTCGACCTCTCGGAGAAGGACACCGCCCTGGCCCTGGGGATATCGGTCGGTACGGTGAAGAGCCAGACCTCCAAGGGCCTGGCCGAGCTGGAACGGATGCTCGGCGGGCGCGCCGCCGACGTGCTGGTGGGGAGGAGGAACTGATGGACGAGGACCTGCGCGCGCTGCTGCGCGAGGCGGCGGCCGCGCACCGGCCGGACCGGGCCCGGATGCTGGCCCGGGTGGAGCGCGGCACCGCCCGCGAGGCCCGTCCGGGGCGGGCCCGGGCGCGAACCGGCGCCGCCTCCTGGCCGAGGGTCTGGGTCACCGCCCTGGCCACCGCCGCGACCCTGGTGGCGGGCGGGTTCGCGGTCGCCTCCGTCGTCCGGGAGCAGGCCCCCCGGCCGGCCGGGGTCACCGGCCCGACGGCGCCGAGCCCCTCGCCGAGCCCCTCGCCGCCGCGGTCCGTCGCCCCGCCGTCCCCGGTCGCCACGGCGCCGGCCGTGCCGGACCCCGCGCGGTCCGCGGCCGCCTCGCGCCCCGCGGCCACCGGGTCACCGTCCACGCCGGCCGGCCCGACCGCACCGGCCTCGGCCGCGGCCCCGCCCGCCGGCTCGCACACCGAGGACGGCCCGCTCTGGTCGGACGGCTCGGTCGACCCGGCCGGCACCACGGCCTGGGCGCAGAGCAACGTCACGCTGAAGGCCCGCAAGCCGCTGACCTCGCTGACGGTGGAGCTCCGGATCGCCCGGACCGCCGGTGTCCAGGACGCCGGGAGCCGGCTGAGCCTGCCCGCCGAGGACTTCACCGTGAGCGTGCGGGTGGAGGGCGATGTCCTCGTCTACCGCTGGACCCTCCGGGCGGGCCGGACCGTCCCGGTCGGCCAGCACCTCTTCGCCGGACGGTACGACCACGCGCCGGGCGGCCGGGACGCCAAGGACGACACCTACCGGGCCGATGCCCGGACGGCCGACGCGGGCGTTTCGGTGTGGGGCGACTTCGCCCGCACGCACTGAGGCGGGGCCGGTGGGCCGGACCGGTGAGCCGGGGTCTGCGCCGCCCGGCCCGGGGGTGCCGCCGATCGCCGGCCGGGGGTGCGGCCGATCGCCGGCCGGGGGTGCGGCCGATCGCCGGCCGGGGGTGCGGCCGATCGCCGGCCGCCGGCCGCCGCTCGGGCGGCCGGCGTCCGGTCAGCCGGCGCGCATCGCGTCGGCGCTGGTCGCCCCGGCGTACGGGAGCCCCGGGTAGGTCACCCCGGCGTGCGGGACGCCCACCAGCCAGACGCCCGGGCGGACCTCCAGGGCCTCCAACCGGCGGCCGGTGGCCCAGTCCACCACGTGTTCCTGTATCCGGTCGATGCTCCGGCTGCCGAACTGCGACCAGCGCTTGTCGCCGAGCCGCTGGGCCGCCTCGACGAAGTCGCCGAAGCGGTGCAGCGCCTCCTCGGTGCGGCCTGCGAGCAGGCTCACCAGGGCCAGGCCGCGCAGCACGTCGGCCTGGCCGCGGGCGTGCCCGGGACCGTCGGCCGTGAAGAGCTCGGCGGCCTGCGCGTACAGCTTGCCGGCCAGGCCGGACTCGCCGCTGCTCAGTGCCACGTCGGCCAGTCCGACCAGGCAGCGGGCCTGGCCGGCCAGGTCACCGGCGGCGGCGAACAGGGCGCGGGCGGACTCGTAGCGGTCGGCCGCCGGCCGGGTCCGGCGCTGCTGCCAGGCCAGGTCGCCCAGCGAGTGGAGCACCGCCGCCCGCTCGGCCGGGCGCTCGGCCAGCCGGGTGGCGTCCAGGGCCAGTTCATGGGTGGCGGCCCAGTCGCCCCACAGTGAGCCGGCCTCGAACCAGCCGGTCAGGGCGTCGGCCAGCTCCCAGGTGAGCTGCCAGAGCCCGGCGCCGTGCGCCTGGCGGACGGCGTCGACCAGCCCGGCCGCCTCGTCCTGGAACCAGCGGGCGGGGGTGTCCCCGACCACGGCGGCCGGCTCGGACCCGCCGCCCGCACCGACGGCGGCAGCCCGCGCGGCGGCGGCAGCGGCAGCGGTGGTTCGGGTCTCGGCGAAGCGGCCCTCGACGGCACCGGCCTCGGCCGCACCGGACCAGGCGGCGGACCAGGCAGTACCGGCCTCGGCCGGACGGCCCGGGGCGAGCAGCGCGTCGGCGTACCGGGCGTACCTCAGACAGGCGGTGCCGAGCCGCTCGGTGGCCGACTCGACCTCGCCCGGCAGCTCGTCCGCGAGCAGTTCCAGCGCCAGCTTCCGCAGCAGGCGGTGGAAGCTGTAGCGGTACGCCTGGCCCGAGGCGGCCCGCCGGACCCCGAGCAGCTGGGACTCCACCAGTCGTTCCACCACCTGCTCGGCCTCGGCCGCCGGCAGACCCAGCAGCGCCGCGGCGCTCCACAGCGGGAAGTCCGGGACGGGGGCCAGCGACAGCAGCCGGAAGGCCCGCCGTTCCGCCGGGCCGACCTCGCGGTAGCCGGCCAGCAGGCTGGCCCGGACGTCGAGGTCGCCCGCCACGAAGCGGCTCAGGCCGGCGCTCTCGTCCGCCAGCCGGGCCGCCCAGGCGGCGGCCGTCCAGTGCGGCCGGGCGGCCAGGCCGGTGCCCGCCACCCGTACGGCGAGCGGCAGGTGACCGCAGAGCCGGGCGATCTCCTGGGCGGCGGCCGGGTCGTCGGCCAGCCGGGGCCCGACGATCGACGCCAGCAGCTTCTGCGCCTCGTTGGGGCGCAGCACGTCCAGGGTGAGGTGGCGGGCGCCGTCCAGGCCGGCCAGCGTGCGCCGGCTGGTGACCAGGGTGAAGGCGTCGGGCAGGGCTGCCAGTAGCGGCCTGACCTGCTCCTCCGAGGAGGCGTCGTCCAGGATGACCAGCAGCCTGCGGCCCTGGACGGCGCGGTGCAGCCGCTCGGCCAGCTCCTCCTGGTCGCCGTCGGGGGCGGCGGCCTCCTCCGCGCCGGCGGGCGGCGCCTGGTCGGCGGGCCGCCCCTCGCCGCCCGGGCCGAGCCTGCGCAGCAGGCCGGCCATCGCCTGGCCGGCGTCCATCGCCAGGTCGCGCGGGCCTCGTAGGTGGAGCAGCACCTGGCCGGCGGGGAAGCGGTCGGCGTTGCGCCGGGCCAGCTCCACCGCGAGGGCGCTCTTGCCGACGCCGGCCCGGCCGCTGACCACCAGGACGGGCTGCGGGGCGGGGCCGGTGCCCTCGGGGAGCAGTTTGCCGGCCACCGTGAGGACGTCCTCGCGGCCGGTGAAGTCGGCGGTGGCGGGCGGCAGCCAGAGTGCCGGAGCGGGCTCCTGCCCGGCCTGGGCGACGGGCTCCTGCCAGGCCAGCGTCGGGTCGGAGCGCAGGATCCGGTCATGCAGCTTGCGCAGCCCCGCGCCGGGCTCCACGCCGAGTTCCTCCACCAGCGAGCGCCGGGCCCGGGCGAAGGCGCGCAGCGCGTCGGACTGCCGGTCGGCCCGGAACAGCGCCACCATCAGGTGCGCGTGCAGGGTCTCCCGGTAGGGGTGCCGGCTGACCAGCTCCATCAGCTCGCCGGTGAGTTCGTGGTGCCGGCCGAGGCGCAGGTCGGCGGCGATCCGCTGCTCCAGCGTGACGGTGCGCAGCTCCTCCAGGCGGACCCCGGTGGTGGCGAGCACCGGGCCGTGCGGGACCCCGGACAGGGCCACGCCCGTCCACAGGTCCAGGCTCTCGCGGAGCAGACCGGAGGCGGCGGCGAAGTTGCCGCGCTCGTAGGCCTCCTTGCCGCTGCGGCGCAGGAACTCGAAGCGGCTGAGGTCGAGTTCGTCCTCGCCGACGTGCAGCCGGTAGCCGGGCGGCACGGTGTGCAGGCGGCGGCCGGCGGCGAAGGCGTCGCCGGGGCCGTCGGCGTCGGCCAGCGCCTTGCGGAGCTGGGAGACGTACACCTGGAGGGTGGTGGCGGCGGTCCTGGGCGGGTCGATGTCCCAGAGTTCGTCGATCAGGCTCTCGGTGGACACCACCTCGTTCGCCCGGACCAGCAGGGCCGCGAGCAGCACCCGGACCTTCGCCGCGGTCGGGGTACGGGGGGTCATGCTGACCGGCCCCAGGATCCGGAACCTCATCTCGTTCTCCCCCGGGGCGTGACGGTCGCAACGGTCGTGGTGGTCGTGACAGCCGTGACAGCCGTGACGGCCGGGGCGGCCGGGGCGGCCGGCGGCGCCGGGGTGAACCGGTGCCGCCGGCCGGGGGCGTACGGGGCCGGGCCGTGCGGGGCCGGGCTGCGGAGCGGTCGGCGTGCCATCAGCAGTCCTGCAGGACGGTCGTCTCGACCGAGCCGACCTGGCGGGAGCCCTGGAAGAGGACCAGCGTCACCGGCAGCGCGGGCCGGCCGTCGGCGGCCCGCCCCAGCGGCCCGGCCAGCGCCCGGCACCAGAGCGGCAGGTCGGGCTCGGCGAAACCCTGGAAGCGCGCACTCCAGCGGCTCAGCACGCAGCCTGCCACGGTGAAGCCGTGCAGTTCGCCGGCCAGCAGGAAGGCCGTCTGCCGGGAGGCCTCGACCAGGACGACCGCCGGCACGTGGTCGGCCGCCGCCTCGGCGAAGACCGGGTTGGCCGGGTCGGCGAGCACCTGCACCAGCAGTTCGCCGGCGGCGTTCTGGGCCGGCGTGCCGAGGACGAGGTTCAGCGGGTCGGTACGGCCCACCGCCTTCGGCTCCGGCCGCAGCGGCCAGGGCTCGGCGCCCTCGACCTCGACGGGTCTGGAGCGGCTGGCGGCGCGGCCCCGCTCCCGGTGGTTCTGGTAGACCTTCGGCATCAGGAAGACCAGCCGCGCCCGGGCCGTGCCGCAGCGCACCCCCTCGAAGCTGAGCGCGCTCTCGCACTCCAGCCCACGCGGCACGCCGTTGACCACGTCGGCCGGACGCAGCGTGATGTCCATGGTCAGGTGGGCCGGCCCGGCACCGCGGCGCCACGGCTCCAGCTCGGTGAGCTCGACCTCGGTGGAGGCGAACACCGCGGGCCGCTCCTGCGGCACCCGGAAGTACCGGTGGGCGACGAACAGCGCGGTGCGGCGCAGCGCCTCGGCCGGGGAGTGCAGGTCGTGGAAGGCGTCGGCCCCGTCGTTGAACAGCGGGTGCCGTTCGGGCAGCACGGCGGAGACCGCGAACTCCTGCGTCACCGGCGCGGCGGTGCCGAGCACCACCCCCTCCGGGGTGTTCGGCCGGTGCACCAGGTGGTGGACGAAGCCGGCGGCGGCCGGAGCGGCCGGGGCGAACCTCGGGGGCGCGGCCGGCGGGGCCGCCACCACCATCGGGGCCTGCGCCGGCGCGCCGGACACCAGGGCGGAGATCGAAGGGGCGATCGAGGCGGACATCGCTGCGGACGTGGGCCGTGGCCCCGCCCCCGGCCTGGTGCGGACGGCCTGGGCGAGGGTGAGACCGGGTACTTGCTCTGGCACGGAGAACTCCGCTCGTCGGCGTTCTGGGCAGTCTCGGGCAGCGATGCGGTCCTTCCTGGGCCTGCGGCCGGGGCGTCCCGGCGCCGGCGGCCCGGCGGGCCTGGGTGACGGGTCCGTCCGGCCCTCGCGGAGCGGGTCGGGCGACGGTCCGTGGTGACGGCTCCGGCGGCGGCTCCTCCTGGCGGGTGAGGTCGGCTGCCTGACGCCTCCCCCGTCCTGGCCCAGGCTAGGAACCCGGCCGGCGTGGCCGTTAGGACCGCCGGTACTCGGATCCACCGGCCGGGCGGTACCGGCGGTACCCGCCCGTCGGCCGGCCCGCCGGGCGGCTCGCGCCCACGAGCGAGCGGTCGGCCGGATGTACGGGGGAGTGTGGTCCGGCCACCACCCCCGCGCGGGCCCGGGCGGCCCGCCGGCGGCCTCCGCGGGCCGATGGTTGCCCTGCCAGCACCGGGGGACCCCGAGTGTGTGACGGCCGCACCTGTGCGCGGGCCCGCTCCCCGGGGATGGTGGACTGACCACCCTTCGGGCTCCCGCGGTCCCCCGGGTGGGCTCCACCCACCGGTGCCCGAGCACCGCGGCGGAGCACCGCGAAGCCGACCGGAGAGCAGGGGATCCGATGAGCACAGGTCTGGCACCCGGCAGCCTTCCGCTGCTCGCCGGGGACCTCGACAAGGCGGTGGGCACGCTGTGCTCGACCGTGCTGGCCTCGATGCAGCGCAGCGACCAGCGGGCCAAGGGCGAGCGCTACGTCCGCGGCCTGCTGATGACCGAGGGACGCAAGTCGATGCGCAACATCGCCCTGCACCTCGGCGCCGACGCGGCCGGGCAGAGCATGCACCACTTCATCAGCTGCTCCACCTGGGACTGGCGGCCCGTCCGGGAGGCCCTCGCCCGGCACCTGGAGACGGTGCTCGGCCCGCAGGCCTGGGTGCTGCGCCCGATGACGGTCCCCAAGGCCGGCGAGCACACGGTGGGGGTCGAGCGCCGGGTCGACCCCGATTCCGGACGGGTCGTCAACAGCCAGCGGGCGTACGGCCTCTGGTCGGTCTCGGCACGCGGCAGCAGCCCGGTGAACTGGGGCCTGCACCTGCCGGCCGGCTGGCTGGCCGACCGGGCCAGGCGCAGCCGCGCGAAGATTCCCGAGCGCTGGGGGGAGAGCAGCCCCGGCGAGTGCGCCGGGCGGGCCGTGGTGGAGGCCGCCCGGGGCTGGGGGCTGCCCAGGCGCCCGGTGGTGCTGGACCTGGACGGCCCGGAGTCGGCGGCGGCGGTGGCCGCCTGCCAGGCCGCCGGAATCCCCTTCCTGGCCCGGATCGACGACTCCCTGCTGCTGCCGGCCGGCCCGGCCGGGAGCACGGGACGGCGCGAGGCCCGCGCCCAGCAGGTGCTCACCGCGGCCTCGGCCGGCACCGCACGGGTCCCCGTCCAGTGGTGGGACCCGGTCCTCGGCCGGGCCAGGAACAGCCTGGCGGTGACCGTACGGCTCGCGGAGCGGGCCGAGCGGGCGGGCCAGCGGCCCGGCGGGGCCCCGGCGGGCCGGCCGGGCACCGCGGCGGCGGCCCGGCCGTTGCCGCTGCGGCCGGGCGGTGGCGAGCCGGGCCCGGCCGGCCGGACCGGCGGCCGGGGCGCGCTCACACTGCTGGGCGAATGGAGCGACGGCATGCCCTGGCCCGCCGAGTACTGGCTGACCGACCTGAACGGCCCGCCCGCCGCGCTGCTGCGGCTGGCGAAGCTGGCCCGCCGGGTCGAGCGGGACTTCGAGGACGTCGGCGAGCCCGCCGGGCTGCGGGAGTTCGAGGGCCGGTCCTTCGAGGGGTGGCACCGCCACACCACGCTGGCCTCGGTCGCGCACGCGGCCAGGATCCTGACGGCCGCCGGCGCGCCGGCGCTGGTGCGGTCGGCCTGACCAGGGCTCCCGGACGGTCGGCCCGGGTGGAAGGCCCGGCGGACCGTCCGGGCGGTCGGCGGCGGTCGGCGGCGGAAGGCGGCGGTCGGTGGCGGTCGGTGGCGGTCGGTGGCGGACAGGGGAACGGTGGAGGAACGAGGGGGAGGCGTGGTGCTGCGAGCGGTGCCGGCCCGCGGTCGCTCGGCCGAAGGCCGACCGTCGGACGCTCAGGCGGCGGACGGTCAGTCGGCGGACGGCTGGAGCGCGTCCCGGGTGCGCTGCAGCCGCAGGGCGAGCTGGATCTCCAGCGCCTGGGCGGGCTTCTGCCAGTCCGGGCCGAGCAGTTCGGTGATCCGCTCCAGCCGGCGCGAGACCGTGTTGGGGTGCACGTGAAGGGCCTCGGCCGCGTAGGTGGGGCTGGAGCCCGCCGCGAAGTAGGCCTCCAGGGTGCGGACCAGGGTGCTGAGCCGGCGGGTGTCGTAGTCGAGCACCGGGCCGATGGTGTTGTCGATGAAGCTGGTGGCACTGTGACTGTCGCCCAACAGCACGCCGATGAAGCCGAGTTCGCTGAGCGAGGCGCTGCCGCCGTCGCTCCCGAGCGCGGACAGCGCGCTGAGGCAGCGCTGCGCCTCGTGGTAGATCGGCGCGATCTCCTCGATCCCGGACACCGGGCCGGCCGCGCCGGCCGTGACCTGGTGGCCGAGGATGGGCGACAGCTCGCCGGAGACCGCGCGGGCCGCCGCACTCGCGTCCACGCCGGGCAGCAGCAGCGCGATGCAGCCGCTGCGGATGCTCTTCAGTCCGCTCATCCGCAGGGCGTAGGACGAGGCCCAGACCACCGCGCGGCCCGACGGACCGCCCTCCAGCCGGGCCACCACCACCACGTGCGGACTGCTCAGGTCCAGGCCCAGCCGCCGTGCCCGCTCCCGCAGTTGGGCGACCGGGCGCTGCGGTTCGGCGAGCAGGTCGTCGAAGAACTCGTCGCGCATCAGGCTCTCGGTGGCGGCCGTGGTGCGGTGCATCAGCACCAGCAGGGCCACCGACTTGGCGGTGAGGGCGAGCAGGCGCACCCCGCTCTCGCCGAGCGGGCGCTCCGGGCGGGCCAGCAGGTGGCCGAAGTCCTGGTTGTGGGCGGTCACGGCGGCGACCCAGGTGCCGTCCGGCAGGCAGACCGGCTCCCGGGAGGCGTACGAGTCGAGGGCCGCGCCGACGGCGGCGGCCTCGTCCACGCCCGGGATCTCCCCGCTGAAGGCGAGGATCCGGCTGCTGCCGTCGCGGACGGCGACCGCGCCGCCGAGCGCCTCGGCGGCCATCGTGGTGAGCGCTTGCAGGTCGCCGCCGTCGAGCAGCAGGTCGACCATCCGGGAGTGGCTGTCGTGGGCCCTGCGCAGCGCGCCGAGTTCGCTCTTCGCCCGGGAGGAGTACTGCTCCAGGCTGATGATCTCGGCCAGTGCCTGGCCGGTCAGCTGGGTGCGTTCGATGGCGACCGCGGCGAGGTCGGCCAGCGAGGTCATCAGGGCGACCTCGGCCGGCGTGAAGTGCCGGATGCCCCGGTCGGCGACGTAGAGGACGCCGAAGGCGGAGTCCCCGTAACGCAGCGGAACGGCCAGGATGGCGCGCAGGCCCTCGGCCCGGACCACCTCGTCGATCGGTCCGACGTGCCGGATGCGGTCGTCGGCGAGATAGTCGGCGGTCCAGAAGGGCGCGCCGCCGGATCTGACGTCGCCGCCGAGGCCGGCCGCCCCGGGCACCCGGAAACCCACCGTGAGCGCGGTCGCGTGACCGTCGGCGGCACGGATGTAGGAGTCCTCGGAATCCGAATCATGGAAACTGATGTACGCCATGTCGAGATTGAGCAGAAGGCGGGCTCTTCGCGAGATTACCTTCAGAAGGGCGTCCAGCTCGAACGGGGAGGACAGATCGCGTGCGGTATCGACAAGCGCCGAAAGCTCGGCCTCGCGCTGGCCCTGTCTACCGAGAAGTCCGTGAATTCTCAGTGTCAGGTACTTGACCTGGGTGAGCTTTTCGACCGAGTCGGGGGACAACCCCTGGCGCCTTGCCTCATGGAGCAGATCATCAAAGGCACTGGGTGGGGACTCCGCGGCAAGGAGCTGAAGAGCCGCGAGCGCGCCCGCCTCGACAGAGTCGATACGCAAGTCCCCCCGGACCCTTCTCTGAGATCTTGGTACCGCCGTCCGTAGAGTCGGACTGTATGGGTCTCGCCACTCCGCGTCAAGCACCGGAACCCCCGCCAATTCCCCTGCGGGTCCTGCTGTCTGACCTTTGAACCAGCATTCGGCAACGCCCGGGCGACGGGAACCCAACGGTAGGCAATGCCTTCCGCAATCCGGAATGGAAAACGGACCGCCGATGTCCGGACCGTTACGGGAGCGTTTAGCCCCGAGGTGGGCGAGCCGCTCTGATGACAGGGTGTGATCCGGTCACCACCCGATTGAGGGGTTGTGTGACGGCATCACCTTCTCCCACGCATGCCGGGTTGTGAACACTTGGCGCTCACCGAGGGAGGCCGGCCAGGCCGATCATCGAGACCGGGGGAGCCCACATGCCCGAGATCCAGAGCTACATGAGATCCCTTCGCCGCAGCCACGAGGCCAGGACCCGGGCGGACCGGCCGTCCAGCTTCACCCTGCGCGGCCGCGAATGGGACCTGCTCGACGACGTGTTCGCACCGATCTACTCGCCCAGCACCGGGGTGGCCCTGGACTTCCTGGGCTGGTCGGAGCCGGTCGAGGTGCCGCGTTCCGGCTCGTTCCTGGAGGTGGGCTGCGGCACCGGGGTGATCGCGGTGACCGCCGCCCTCGCCGGCTGCGACCGGGTGGTCGCCACCGACATCAACCCGCAGGCCGCGGCGAACGCCCGGCTCAACGCCAGCCGGCACGGGGTGGCGGAGCGGTTCCGCGCCGTCCAGGGCGACCTGTTCGAGGCCGTCCCCGCCGAGGAGCGCTTCGACCTGGTCTTCTGGAGCTCCAACTACGTTCTCGCGCCCAGCGGTTACCAGTACCGCAGCATGCACGAGCGGGCCTACGTCGACACCGGGTACGCCGCGCACCGCAGGTTCCTCGACCAGGCGACCGGCTGGCTGGCCCCCGGCGGCGCCGCGCTGCTGCACTTCAGCTCCCGCGGGGACCTGGCCGAGCTGCGCCGGGCCGCCGACGAGACCGGCCGTGACCTGCGGGAACTGCGCCGGGTCGTGGTCCAGGAGGGCCAGGACGAGGTCGACCACATGCTGCTGCAGGTCCTCGCCGCCTGAGACCCCGCGCGGCACCCGGGCACCTCCCGGTCCGGCCGGCGGCCCGCCCGCCGGACCGGTGGGCGGCATGCCCCGACGCTGCCGCCGACTGCGGCCCTGTGCTTCAACTCCCCTTCCCCGCCAAGTCTGTGAGGCTGCGGTGCGCATTCTTCTGGTCGACAACTACGATTCCTTCACCTACAACCTGTTCCACTACCTGGCGGAGGCCGGCGCCGAACCGGTCGTCGTCCGCAACGACGAACCCGGCTGGACCGAGGGACCGTTAGCGGCCAGGCTGGCCGGTTTCGACGGTGTGGTGCTCTCCCCCGGCCCCGGTACGCCGGCCCGCGCGGCCGACTTCGGCATCTGCCGCCGGCTCGTCCGGGAGTGCGAACTGCCGATCCTGGGAATCTGCCTCGGCCACCAGGGAATCGGCTGGGAGTTCGGCGCCACGGTCGGCCGCGCCCCGGAGCCCCGGCACGGCCGGACCTCGGCCGTCCGGCACGACGGCACCGGGCTCTTCGCCGGACTGCCGTCCCCGCTGGAGGTGGTGCGCTACCACTCGCTCGCCGTCACCGACCTCCCGGAGGAGATCGAGGCCACCGCCTGGAGCACCGACGGCGTGCTGATGGGCCTGCGCCACCGCGACCGCCCGCTCTGGGGCGTGCAGTTCCACCCCGAATCGGTCTCCACCAGCCACGGCCACCGGTTGCTGGCGAACTTCCTCCGGCTGGCGGCCGAGCACCGCCCGTCCCGGGAGGCGGCCGGGACCGCCCCGGCACCCGCGCCCGTCGAAGCCGGCCGCGGCACGCCCGGTGTGGCGGCGGCACCGTCCGGGCCCGTCCGCCGGCTGCGGGTGTTGGCCGAGACCCTGCCGACCCGGTGGGACGACGAGCTGGTCTTCGACCACCTGTTCCGCGGCGGGAACCACGCGTTCTGGCTCGACAGCAGTGCCCGGGACACCGCACGCGGCCGCTTCTCGATCCTCGGCGACGCCTGCGGCCCGCTCGCCCGGGTGGCCAGGGCCGACGCCTGGAACGACACCGTCACCGTCGAACAGGGTGGCCGCGCCACCACCGTGGCCGGCGAGTTCCTGCCCTGGCTCGACGAGGACCTGCGCTCCTGCCGGACCGAACTGCCGGAACTTCCTTTCGACTTCGCGCTCGGCTGGGTCGGCTACCTCGGCTACGAGCTGAAGTCGCAGACCGGCGGCGACCGGGTGCACCGCGCCGAGGAGGACGACGCCGTCCTGGTCTTCGCCGACCGGGCGGTCGTCCTCGACCACGCCACCGCGACCAGCCACCTGCTCGCCCTGGTCGAGGACGGCGACGGCGGCGCCTCGGAGGCCGCCGCCCGGCAGTGGCTGGCCGACGCCGCCCGGCAGCTGGACACCCTGGCCGGCCGCACCGCCGAGGACCCGCCGGTCGGCCGCGAACCGCAGCTCGACGGACTGCGGCTGCGGCACGACCGGGAGACCTACCTGGACCTGATCGGCGCCTGCCAGCAGGAGATCGCGGCCGGCGAGACGTACGAGGTCTGCCTGACCAACCAGCTGACCGCCAGCGGCACCTTCGACACCTGGCAGGCCTACCGCCGGCTCCGCCGGGCCAGCCCCGCGCCGTTCGCCGCCCTGCTGCAGTTCGGCCGGACGACCGTGCTCAGCACCTCGCCCGAACGGTTCCTGCGGATCGGCCGGGACGGCGTCGCCGAGTCCCGCCCGATCAAGGGCACCAGGCCGCGCGGCGCGACGCCGGCCGAGGACGAGGCGCTGCGGCTGGAGCTCGCCACCAGCGAGAAGGACCGCTCGGAGAACCTGATGATCGTCGATCTGGTCCGCAACGACCTGGGCCGGTGCGCCGAGGTCGGCTCGGTGGAGGCCCGGGAGATCTTCCAGGTGGAGACCTTCGCCCGGGCCCACCAGCTGGTCAGCACCGTGCGGGCCCGGCTGCGCGGCGACGCCAGCGCCGTCGACTGCGTACGGGCGGCGTTCCCCGGCGGCTCGATGACCGGCGCCCCCAAGCGGCGGACGATGCAGCTGATCGACCGGCTGGAGGCCGGCCCCCGCGGCGTCTACTCCGGCGCGGTCGGCTACTTCTCGCTCTCCGGCGCGGCCGACCTGAGCATCGTGATCCGCACCCTGGTCGCCGGACCGGAGCAGGGCCGGGTGCGGTACGGCGTCGGCGGCGCCGTGGTGGCCCTGTCCGACCCGGACGAGGAGTTCGAGGAGACCGCGGTGAAGGCCGCGCCCCTGCTGGGGCTGTGCGCCGAGGGGTTCCCCGGGCGCGTACCGGCCGGCCCTGCCACCGCCGCGCGGCCCGCACTCGCCGCCCGGCCCGCCGGCACCGCCCGCTAGGACGGCCCGGCGCGGCGGCCCGGCAGCGGGGCCGGGGTTCGTCCGGCCCACCGGGACGGACCCGGCCCCCGCGCCCACCGGCCTCACCCCTCCGCGGGCCGCAGCCCGGCGGTGGTCGCCGCCAGCAGCCGCGACCAGGCCCGGGCGAAGTCCGCGGGGTACCGGACGCCCAGCTCGTCGGTCACCTCGGCCAGCGGCACCCCGGCCGCCACCAGGCCCTCCAGGTCACGCTGGGCGCTGACGAACCGGCCCGACAGCATGTCCCCGAAGAGCGGCACCTCCTCCTCCAGGCCGGCCAGCAGGTCGGCCGGGAGGACGTGCACGACCCCCTCCGCCAGCAGCGCGCCGAGGTAGCGGCCGCCCGAGCCGGCCGGCTGTTCCGGCGGGGTGCCGCAGGCCAGCCAGGCGAGCCGGTGCGGCCGGGCTCCCGCGGCGGCCAGCGAACGCCAGCGGGCACGGTCCAGGTGCTCCTCCCGCAGGCGGTAGACCACCCGGGCCAGCGCCGGTCCGGTCCGGCCGCGCAGGGCGGCGGAGTTGGTGCCGGGCAGCGCGGCGAGGCGGGCGTCGACCTCGGTGTCCACCTTCCGTACGGCGAACGAGGTCAGGGCGGCGATCCGGTCCAGCCGGCGGCCGGCCGCCCGGGCCCGCTCCAGCCCGTCGTCGAAGGCGTCCAGCACCCGGCGGTAGCTCTCGACGGTGACCAGCGGAGCGACGTCCACCCCGATCCCGTCCGCCAGGCAGCCGACGATCGCGGCCAGCCCGGCCTCCGTCGCCGGGATCCGCACCAGCAGGTTCGGCCGGTCCACCAGCCACCACAGGGTGCGGGCCTCGGCCAGCAGCACCGCCGGATCCGCCGGGGACCACACCGGCAGGTCGACCGAGACGTACCCGTCCAAGCCGCCGGTCTCCTCGTACACCCGGCCGAGCAGGTCGCACGCCTCCCGTGCGCGGTGCGCGGACAGCCGCCGGACCGCGCCCTGCGGGGTGACCTCAAGACTCGCCAGGTCCCGCAGGAGCGCCCGCTGGGAGGGGGAGCCCACGCTGTCCGTCAGCGCCTCGGGCCCGAGCACCAGGCCGGTGACCCAGCCCCCGGCGACCAGCTCCTCGGCGGACCGGGGGGCCGGCGCCCGGCCCGGACCGCCCGGAGCCGCGCCGCCGGGGCCGGCCGGCGGCCGGACCGAACCGTCCAGCCAGACGGAGGCCCCCTCGGCGGCCAGCTGCTTCCAGGTGGCACCCCTCATCCCGGCTCTCCCCTGCTGCGCATCGGTGGTCACCCGCCCGAACGTACCTGACGGATCCTCAATATCTTTACGCGGCACGCGAGATGTCCAGGTCTCGCGGACCCCGGCGAATCGCCGGGCGCGCACCGGGTGCGCGGCCGCGGCAGCCGTGCCGACACGGACAGTCTGCGCGGGGCCCGGAACGGGCGCAATGATCGTCCTCGTACTTTGTCACCTCCCGGATCGCCGCTGGCCTGGCTGCTCTCCCGCACTTGCGAAACAAGTCCGGCCCGCGTTGACCGGCCGCTCGCCCGGTCCTGACAATCGGCATGTCATCAGGGGGGATCGGGTCGGACCACCGGTCACGGGGAAGGATGGTGAGAGGCATGGAGGAGAACGGGGGCACGTCGGTGCCTTGGGACCCGCAGGAATGGACGGCGCACCCACGGGCTCTCGTCGTCGACCACTGGCCGCTGGCGCGCACCGCGCTCTCGGCCCTGCTGCGGGAGTCGGGCGCGGTCGGCACGGTGACCACGGCGAGGAGCGCCGAGGCCGCCTGGCTGGACCACCGCGAGACCCGCGCCGACATCGTGATCACCGACTGCGACCTGCGCAAGCCGCGGGACGGCCTGCGGCTCGGCCGCCACCTCAAGGACTCCCGGCGGCCGCCGATGGTGCTCGTCTACTCCGAGCACAACGACCCGGACGTCGTCTTCGAATGCCTGGAGGGCGCCGCCGACAGCTTCGTCCACCGCTCCGTCGAACCGGAGACCCTGGTCGAGGCGGTGCGCCGGCTCGCGACCGGCCGGCCGACCTGGATCACCTCGGACCAGAACGCGCTGGACGGCCTCGGCGCCGCCGCGCACCCGGCCTGGCCGGCGGGCGACGCGCAGCCGGGCCGGGACATGCTGACGGAGTCCATGACCGTCCGCGAACGCGAGGTCCTGGAGCTGCTGCTCCGCCGCTACTCCAACGACGAGATCGCCACCCACCTGCACCTGGCCCGGCAGACCGTGAAGAACTACGTGAGCACCGTCATGCAGAAACTGGAGGTCTCCTCCCGCCGCGAACTGCACGGCTGGGCCCGCCGGACCGACCCGTGGCCGCGGATGAGCCAGGTCGGCGCGCGCTGAACCGCACGGAGGGGCCCGGTCCGGGCGGACCGGGCCCCTCTCGTCGTGCCCGGGGCCGCTGTCGCGCTGGACCGGGCCCGGACCGCCGGCTCAGGCCGCCACCCAGGCCCGGCTCCCGGTGAGGAAGGCCTGGCTCGGCCGCAGGCCCCAGGAGAGCAGCGTGGTCAGCCGGGCATGGGTGGCACCGGCGTCCACGGCCGGGCCGAAGCCCCCGGTGGTCTCCAGCGAGGCGAACCCGTGGGCGACCGCCCGCAGGCAGCGGGCCGCGTGCAGCAGTTCCTCGCCGGCCAGGCCGTGCCCGGCCAGGGCGGCGGCGAACACGTCGGGCTCGCCCTCCGCCGGCGCCGCCCGGTCCACGGCCTCCTCGGCCGCGGTGAGCACCGCGTAGCGGTGCGGGTGGCCCAGGGCGTACGCCCGGTACGAACCCAGCAGGGCCGCGACCGCGTCGTCGCCGCCGAGCCCGCGCACCGACCGCCGCAGGACCGCGGTGAGTTCGGCCCGGACCTGGCGCCGGACCAGGGCCCGCAGGTCGGGCAGGCCGCCGGGCACGTGCTTGTAGAGCGAGGGGACGGCCACCCCCGCCCGGCCGGCCACCGCGGTGAGGGTGAGGGCGGCCGGCCCGCCGCCGTCGACGACCAGCAGCGCCGTCGCGACCACGCGGGCCGGGGTGAGCGCCGCCCGCCCGGTCACCGCGCGCCCTCGGCCACCGGCCCACCCGCCGGCAGGGCGGCCACCAGCGGGTGGTCGGCCGCCAGCACGGGGAGCCCGGAGGCCCCGCCGGGCGAGCCCAGCGGGATAAATACCTCCGCGTTGGCCCGGGCGAAGTCGCTCCAGCGGTCCGGCAGTTCGGATTCGAAGTAGATCGCCTCGACCGGGCAGACCGGTTCGCAGGCACCGCAGTCCACGCACTCGTCGGGGTGGATGTACTGGGAGCGCGGGCCCTCGTAGATGCAGTCCACCGGGCACTCGTCGAGACAGGCCTTGTCCTTGACGTCGACGCAGCCTCCGGCGATGACGTAGGTCATGAGTCGCTCCGTTCGGTGGTGGGCCGGTCGGCCATGGTCCAGGTGTCGGTGCCGGCGAGGAGGGTGGCCAGGTCGCCGGGGCCCTGCTCGGCGGTGGCGGTGGCCAGTTGTTCGGCCATCAGCACGTCGTAGACCGGCCGCCGGACGCTGCGCAGGACCCCGACGGGGGTGTGGTGGAGGGTGTCGGCGTCGGCGATGCGGGACAGGGCGAAGGCCGTCGAGGGGCCGGGCGCGTGGGCGTCGTGGACCAGCACGGAGGCCTCGTTGTCCGCCGTCACCGGCGCCACCCGCAGCTCGCCCGAGGCCGGGTCGCGGAAGACGCCCTGGCCCCGGTCGGCGCCGAAGCGCACCGGCTGTCCGTGCTCCAGGCGGATCAGCGCCTCGTCACGGCTGCCCGGCTCCTTCAGGACCTCGAAGGCGCCGTCGTTGAAGATGTTGCAGTTCTGGTAGATCTCCACCAGCGCGGTGCCCTCGTGCTCGGCGGCCGCCCGCAGCACCGAGGTGAGGTGCTGGCGGTCGGAGTCGATGGTGCGGGCCACGAAGGTCGCCTCGGCGCCGATCGCCAGCGACAGCGGGTTGAAGGGCGCGTCCAGCGAGCCCATCGGCGTCGACTTGGTGATCTTCCCGATCTCGCTGGTCGGCGAGTACTGGCCCTTCGTCAGCCCGTAGATCCGGTTGTTGAACAGCAGGATCTTCAGGTTCACGTTGCGCCGCAGCGCGTGGATCAGGTGGTTGCCGCCGATCGACAGGGCGTCGCCGTCACCGGTCACCACCCACACCGACAGGTCCTGACGGGAGGTCGCCAGCCCCGTCGCGATCGCCGGTGCCCGGCCGTGGATCGAATGCATCCCGTAGGTGTTCATGTAGTACGGGAACCGCGAGGAACAGCCGATCCCCGACACGAACACCGTGTTCTCCCGCCGGATCCCGAGCTCCGGCATGAACGCCTGCACCGCCGCCAGGATCGCGTAGTCCCCGCACCCCGGGCACCACCGCACCTCCTGATCCGTCTTGAAGTCCTTGGTGCTCAAGGGGCCTTCGGCGAGCGGGACGAGCTTCAGCGACTGGAAGCGCTCAGACATCGCGGGGTTCTCCGTCCGGGAGGGCGGCCTGAACGGCCTGGGCGAGTTGCTCGGCCTTGAAGGGCATCCCGTTGACCTGCGTGAAGGGCTGTACGTCGACGAGGTACTTGGCGCGGAGCAGGAGGGCGAGCTGGCCGAGGTTCATCTCGGGGACGATCACCCGGTCGTAGCCCTTCAGGACGGCCCCGAGGTTGGCCGGGAAGGGATTGAGGTTGCGCAGGTGCGCCTGCGCCACCCGGCCCCCGTCCGCCCGCACCCGCCGCACCGCCGCCGCGATCGGCCCGTACGTCGAACCCCACCCCAGCACCAGCACCCGCGCATCCCCACCGGGATCGTCCACCACCAACGGCGCCACCTCGATCCCGTCGACCTTCGCCTGCCGGGTACGCACCATCAGATCGTGATTCGCCGGATCGTAGGAAATGCTCCCCGACCCGTCCTGCTTCTCGATCCCACCGATCCGGTGCTCCAACCCCGCCGTCCCCGGCACCGCCCACGGCCGCGCCAACGTCAACGGATCCCGCTTGTACGGCCAGAACACCTCCGACCCGTCCTCCAGCACATGATTGGGCCCCGACGCGAACCCCGGATCGATCACCGGCAACTCCTCCACCACCGGAATCCGCCACGGCTCCGACCCGTTCGCCAGATACCCGTCCGACAACAGGAACACCGGCGTCCGGTACCGCACCGCGATCCGCACCGCCTCCAACGCCGCGTCGAAACACTCCGCCGGCGTCGCCGGCGCCACCACCGGCACCGGCGCCTCACCGTTACGACCGAACATCGCCTGCAACAGATCCGCCTGCTCCGTCTTGGTCGGCAACCCCGTCGACGGACCACCACGCTGAATGTCCACCACCACCAACGGCAACTCCAACGACACCGCCAACCCGATCGCCTCCGACTTCAACGCCACCCCCGGACCCGACGTCGTCGTCACCCCCAACGCCCCACCGAACGACGCCCCCAACGCCGCCCCCACCCCCGCGATCTCGTCCTCCGCCTGAAACGTCCGCACACCGAAACCCTTGTGCCGCGACAACTCATGCAAAATGTCCGACGCCGGCGTGATCGGATACGACCCCAGGAACAACGGCAACCCCGACCGCACCCCCGCCGCCACCAACCCGTACGACAACGCCAGATTCCCCGAAATGTTCCGGTACCGCCCCACCGGCAACGCCGCCGGCGCGATCTCGTACGAAACCGCGAAATCCTCCGTCGTCTCCCCGAAATTCCACCCCGCCCGGAACGCCACCACATTCGCCTCGGCCACCGCAGGACGCTTCGCGAACTTCGACCGCAAAAACGCCTCCGTCCCCTCCGTCGGCCGGTGATACATCCACGACAACAACCCCAGAGCGAACATGTTCTTCGCCCGCTCCGCATCCTTACGCGCCAGACCGCTGTCCCTCAACGCCTCCAACGTCAACGTCGTCAACGGCACCCGATGCAGGTGATACGCCTCCAACGACCCGTCCCCCAACGGATCGACCACCCACCCCACCTTCGCCAACGCCCGCTTCGTGAACTCGTCCGTGTTCACGATCACCTCAGCACCCCGCGGCAGATCCCCCAGATTCGCCTTCAACGCCGCCGGATTCATCGCCACCAACACATCCGGCGCATCACCCGGCGTCAAAATGTCATGATCCGCAAAATGCAACTGAAAACTCGACACACCCGGCAACGTCCCCGCAGGCGCCCGAATCTCCGCCGGAAAATTCGGCAACGTCGACAGATCATTACCGAACGACGCCGTCTCCGACGTGAACCGGTCACCCGTCAGCTGCATCCCGTCACCCGAGTCACCCGCAAAGCGGATGACCACCCGGTCCAGCCGCTTTACCGACTTCGCGGGCGCAACGGCCCCTACCGCCTCTGTCGTCATGCTCGAAGACCCGCTCTCCGCTCGGCACTTCCGGTCGTCACGTCCCGGTCGCGTGCTTCTTCCGACCCAAGCACGGAGTAAACAGCCGTACCCCTGTCGGCCACTTGTGCGGCACTGAGCGCGCGCTAAAGCCCGGCGCCGCGGCCCCCGGTGCTTTAGGGGGCCGCAAGCCTGCGGCAACACCCTGGGCCGGCGGCGCCCGGCAACCCAGCCGACCGGCCGGCCGCAGGAGGCTCCGACCGGGGGCCAGGAACGGAGGCGACGTGGCAACCAGGATCACGGCCGGCACGACGACGGCCACCCGCACGGGGCCGGGGACGGGCCAGGCCGCCCGGCTGCGCTACCGCACCATCCACGGCTACCGGCGGGCGTTCCGGATGGCGGGCAAGGGGCCGGCCGTCCTGCTGATCCACGGCATCGGCGACTCCTCCGAGACCTGGAACGACATCGTCCCGGGCCTCGCCCAGCGCTACCGGGTGATCGTGCCGGACCTGCTCGGCCACGGCGCCTCGGACAAGCCGCGCGCGGACTACTCGGTCGGCGGCTACGCCAACGGGATGCGCGACCTGCTGTCGGTGCTCGGCGTCGAGCGGGTCACCCTGGTCGGGCACTCGCTCGGCGGCGGGGTCGCGATGCAGTTCGCGTACCAGTTCCCGGAGCGGACCGAGCGGCTGGTGCTGGTGAGCAGCGGCGGGGTCGGCCGGCAGGTCACCCCGGTGCTCCGGGCCGCCTCCCTGCCGGGCGCCGAACTGGCCCTGGCGGCGCTGAGGCTGCCCACCATGCGGTGGCAACTCGGGGCCTTCGTGAAGGTCATGCAGACGCTGGACACCGGGCTCGGCCTGGACGCCCCCGACCTGCTGCGGGTGGTGGACGCGCTGCCCGACGCACAGGCCCGCAGCGCCTTCATCCGCACCCTGCGGGCGGTGGTCGACTGGCGCGGCCAGGTCGGGACGCTGATGGACCGCTGCTACCTCGCCCAGGGCATGCCGAGCATGCTCGTCTGGGGCGAGCGGGACCAGGTGGTGCCGGCCATACACGGCGGGATGGCGCACGTCTCGATGCCCGGCAGCCGGCTCGAACTCTTCGAGAACGCCGGGCACTTCCCGTTCCGCACCGACCCGCAGCGGTTCGTGTCGGTGCTGCACGACTTCATCGCCTCCACCGAGCCGGCGCACTTCAGCGCGGAGGAATGGCGCCAGATGCTGCGCACCCGCCGCCCGCACGCCCGGGTGACCGGCGCGCGCCCGGCCCCGACTCCGGCCCCGACACCGGCCCCGGTCGGCGGTACCCGGCTGCCGGCGCCCCCGGCCGCCGCCTGAACCACCGGCCGCCGGCCCGCGACCGCGCCGGCGGCCCCGCACGCGCGGACGAACCACAGCGACAGGAAGCAACCACAGCACAGGGGCCCCGGCCCCGGGTTAAAGGGGGAGCACCAATGACGCGCTATCTGTCGGACCGGCACATCGACCTGCCCACGGGCGCCCTGCGGATGTTCTGCTTCCCCTTCGCGGGCGGCGGCGCATCCTCCTACGTCGGCTGGCAGCGCAGGCTCGGGCCGCAGGTGCAGGTCGTCCCGGTGCGGCTGCCCGGCCGGGAGGACCGGCTCGCGGAGCCGCGGTTCACCGACCTGGACGCCCTCGTGACGGAGCTGGACGAGCAGCTCGGCCCCGAACTGGACCACCCGCACGTCTTCTTCGGCCACAGCATGGGCGCGCTGATCGCCTTCTCGCTCGCCGAGCGCCGGCACGCCCGGGGCCGGCGGCTGCCCGAGGCGCTGCTGCTCAGCGGCTACCGGGCCCGGCACCTGCCGGCCCCGCGGATCGCCGACCGCAACGCCTCCGACGAGGAGCTGGCCGCGGTGCTGGCCGCGCTCGGCGGCATCCCGCAGCGACTGCTGGAGCACCCCGAGTGGCTCTCCGCGCTGCTGCCGGTCGCCCGCGACGACCTGCTGCTCTGCGCCGGCCCGTTGAGCCGGGCGATCGCCCCGCTGCCGGTGCCGCTGTACGTCTTCGCGGGCTCCGAGGACCGGCTGGTGGCGCCGGAGGCGATCCGGCTCTGGGAGCAGCACACCACCGGCCCGTTCGAGATGGACACCTTCGCCGGTGGCCACTTCTTCATCCGGGACTGCGACACCGAGTTCCTCGCCCGGGTGGCGCAGCTGCTGCACCGCCACGGGACGACGGGGGCGGCGTCCGAATCCCGGCCGCCGCGACTGCTGGAAGGCGTCTCCTCGTGACCGACATGCTGCCCGTGGACACCGTCACCGCGCCCGGACCGGAGCCCGAGGAGCCGCCCGCGCTGCCCTTCCACCGCCCCGGGCCGCTGGATCCGGCCCCCGAGTACGCCCGGATGCGCGCCGGGTGCCCGGTCGCGCCGGTCCGGCTGCCGAGCGGCGACCGGGCCTACCTGGCCGCCTCCTACGAGGCCGCCAGGACGGTGCTCTCGGACCCGCGGTTCAGCCGGGCCGCGACCACCAGGCCGGGCGCGCCCCGGGTGGGGCCGGCGCCGCAGACCTTCCCCAGCCTGCTCAACATGGACCCGCCGGAGCACACCAGGGTCCGCCGGATCGTCTCCCGGGAGTTCACAGCCCGCCGGGTGGAGGCGCTGCGCCCGCTGATCCAGCAGCACACCGACGCGCTGCTGGACCGGCTGGACACCCGCAACCCGCCGGTGGACCTGGTGCCGGAGTTCACCCTGCGGCTGCCCGTCCTGGTGATCTGCGACCTGCTCGGCGTGCCCAGCTCCGACCAGGACCGCTTCGCCGCGTTCTCCAGCGGCTGGCTGTCCACCGGCGCCGGCTCGGCCGAGGAGATGCTGGCCGCCCAGGCCGGGCTGCGCGGCTACCTGGTGGAGCTGGTGGCGGCCAAGCGGGAGCGGCCGGGCGACGACCTGCTGTCGGCCCTGGTCGCCGTCGGCGACGCCGAGGACGGCCGGCTGTCGGAGGAGGAGCTGCTCTTCCTCGGGGTGAGCCTGCTGGTCAACGGCCACGAGACGACCGCCAAGCAGATCGCGAACGGCCTGCTGGCGCTGCTCACCCACCCGCGCGGGAAGGACTGGGCCGCCCAGGGGCCGGAGGTGCTGAACCGGACGGTCGAGGAGCTGCTGCGGCTCTACCCGCCGGGCGACGAGGGCCTGCTCCGGATCGCCCTGGAGGACGTCGAGCTGGACGGCACCCGGATCCCGGCCGGCAGCGCGGTGCTGCCGGGCATCGGGTCGGCCAACCGGGACGGCTGCCCGTTCCCGCGGCCGGAGCAGCTCGACCCGCAGCGCCCGGCCAACCCGCACCTGACCTTCGGGCACGGCGCCCACTACTGCCTGGGCGGCTCGCTGGCCCGGGCCGAGCTCCAGATCGCGCTGGGATCGCTGCTGCGGCGGTTCCCGGGGCTGCGGCTGACCGTGCCGCTCGCCGAGATCCCCCGGGCCGCCGGGCTGCTGGTGCACGGCGTCAGCGCGCTGCCGGTGACCTGGTGATGGCGGCGACGGCGGGCGCGGGCCGGCCGCCCGGTGGCCGTCCCCGGACCGGGACGCGTCCGGCGGCCAGCACAAGAAGGCCTTTAGCGCCGGCTGGAAACCTCGGCAGGGAAGTCAAAAACGTTTCTCATCAGGGGAGTTGAAGATGCGCTGGGACAATCTGTACCTGGCGGGCCTTGGTGCCTACCTGCCCGAGGCCGTCGAGACCGCCGAGCAGGCGATCGAGGCCGGCCGCTACACCCTGGACGAGCACCTCGCCAACGGCATCCGCGGCGTGCACGTCGCCCGCCTGGAGGACGAGAGCCCGGTGGAGATGGCCTCGGCCGCCGCCCGGCAGGCCTTCGAGCGCTCGGGCCACACCACCGAGGAGATCGGCCTGGTCGTCCACGGCCACAACAGCCACCAGGGGCAGGAGTTCTGGACCCCGGCGTCCTACGTCCAGAACAACTCGGTCGGCGGCAACGGCGCCACCGCCGAGATCCGCCAGGGCTCCAACAGCGGCCTGGCCGCCTTCGAGCTCGCGGCCTCCTGGGTGGCGGCCCGTACCGACACCGCCGCGCTGGTCAGCGCCGGTGACTCCTTCCACCTGCCGTACTTCGACCGCTGGAACACCGACGACCAGCAGGTCTTCGGTGACGGCGCCGGCGCGCTGATCCTCTCCAGCCGGACCGGCTTCGCCAAGGTGGTGGCCAGCGCCTCCTTCTCGGACTCCACCCTGGAGCCGATCTACCGCGGCGGCGCCTGGACCACCGGCCCGTTCGCCGAGGGCAAGACCGTCTCCCTGCGCGCCCGCAAGCGCGCCTACCTGCAGACCGGCGAGAACCTCTACGAGGAGACCGTCGAGCGGATGACCAAGAGCCTGTTCGCGGTGGTCGGCCAGGTCTTCGAGGACGCCGGCACGGACATCAGCCAGATCAAGTACCTGATCCACGCCAACACCGGCCAGACCATCGTCGACTGGGGCTTCTACCACCCGCTGGGCGTCGACGTCTCGCAGACCGTCTACGACTGGGGCCGCGACTACGGCCACATGGGCGCCGCCGACCACCTGGTCAACCTGAACCACCTGGTGGAGACCCGGCCGCTGAGCCCCGGCGACAAGGTCCTGACCATCGGCGTCGGCACCGGCTTCATGTGGACGGCCTTCATCATCGAGATCCTCGAAACCCCCTCCTGGAACACCGCCTCCTGACCCACCGCGCCCTCGCGCACCGCGCAGCACCCCACCCGCGCCCGCCCGGCCGGACCGGTGAACGGACCCCCGAGGAGAGAAGAAGCATGTCCACGGTCGTGAACACCCCGCGCCCCACGAGCGCGGCAGACCCGTCGGGGCCGGCCGCCCCGCTGGACCGGCTGCGCGCCCTGCAGTCCGAGGGCCGGCTCGTCACCGAGTACCCGTCCGTCGCGCCGCTGCTCGCGGAGCTCGCGCACGGCGACAAGGGCGCCGCCGACCTCGTCCGGGCCGGGCAGCTGCTCTCCCGGCTCGACCCCGAGGAGGTCGCCGCCGCCAACCCCGGGACGCTCACCGTGTCGGTGGCGGTGGCCGGCCACTCCACCGTCGGCGCGCTCGCCGCGCCGCTGACCGCCGAACTGGCCCGGCACGGCATCCTGCTCCGGCTCGCCCTCGGCGACTTCGACGGCTACCTGCGCGAGCTGCAGGACACCGGCAGCCAGCTCTACGCCCCCGGGCTGGACCTGGCGCTGGTCGTCCTGGACGCGCAGGCGGTCTTCGACGAACTGCCCGTCGTCTGGCGGGTGGAGGACCTGGAGAAGGCGGCCGGCACCAAGCTCGCCCAGCTCGCCAAGCTGGTCGAGCGGTACGTCGAGCACGGCACCGGCACCCTGGTGCTGAACACCCTGCCGCTGCACCGGCTGCACACCCACCAGCTGGTGGACCTCCGCTCGCGGGCCGCGCTCGGCGTCGCCTGGCGCGAGTTCAACGCCGGCCTGCTCCGGCTGGCCGCCGTCCACGAGCGGGTCGTGGTGATCGACCTGGACCCGCTGGTGGCCCTCGGCGGGGCGCTCAACGAGCCCCGGATGGCGTCCTACGCCAAGGCCAACCTGGGGGACGAGCTGCTGGGCCGGTACGCCCGGGAGATCGGCCACCTGGCCCGCACCCTGCGTGGGCGGGCCAAGAAGGTCCTGGTGCTGGACCTGGACAACACCCTCTGGGACGGGGTCCTCGGCGACGACGGCGCGGACGGCATCGCCGCCGCGACCACCTTCCGCGGCGAGGCCTTCGGGAACTTCCAGAAGATCGCGAAGCAGATCGGCTCCCAGGGCGTGCTGCTCGCCGTGAGCAGCAAGAACGACCAGGAGCCGGTGCTCGAAGTCCTGCGCACCCACCCGGACATGGTGCTTCGCGACACCGACTTCGTCCGGGTGAACGCCAACTGGAACCCCAAGGACGGCAACCTGCGGGACATCGCGGCGAAGCTCAACCTCGGGGTGGACAGCTTCGTGTTCGCCGACGACTCGCCCTTCGAGACCGGCCTGGTGGCGTCCAGCCTGCCCGAGGTCGCGGTGGTCCGCCTCGACGAGGAGCCGGCCCTGCACGTCGAGCGGCTGCTCGCCGACGGCTGGTTCGACGTCCGCGAGCTGACCGCGGAGGACCGCGCCCGGGCCGCGCTGTACCGGGTCGAGTCCGACCGGCAGGACCTGCTGGACAGCAGCGGGTCGCTGGAGGAGTACCTGGAGCAGCTGGGCGTCCAGGTGAAGGTGGCCGCCGTGGGCGAGGCCGATCTCGCCCGGGTCGCCCAACTGACCCTGCGGACGAACCAGTTCAACCTGACCACGGAGCGGCTGCAGCCGGCCGAGGTCCGGGAGCGGATCGAGGACCCGGACCACCTGGTGCTCTCCGTCCGCTCGGGCGACCGGTTCGGCGACAACGGTGTGGTCGGCGCCCTGTTCGCCCACCGCACCCCGCAGGGCCTGCACATCGACAACCTGCTGCTGAGCTGCCGGGTGTTCTCCCGCGGCATCGAGCAGGCGACGGTGACCTCGGTGCTGGCGTACGCCGTCGCCCAGGGCCTGGGGCCGGTGACGGCCGCGTACCGCCCGACCAAGAAGAACCACCGGGTCCGGGACTTCTGGCCCTCGCTGGGCTTCGAGCCGAACGGCGGCGACGAGGAGGAGCTCTCCTTCTCGCACCCGCTGGCCGAGCTGCCGGCCGTCCCGTCCCACCTCCGGCTCGACACCGACTTCTGAACCGCCCCGCGGGGCCCGGACCTCCCGGGCGGGCCCCGCGGCCGGCGCCCCACCGCGACGCGAAACCCCGACACCCGAAAGAGGCCGTAGGCATGATCACCGAGACCGCCTTCATCCAGATCGTCCGTGACGAGCTCGCCCTCCCGCTGGCCGAGACCGACCTTGAGAACGACTTCGACAAGGTCGTCTCCTGGGACTCCCTGCACCTGCTGCGCCTGATCGCCGCGGTGGAGAAGGAGACCGGGAAGCGGGTGTCGGTCGGCAAGCTGCTCTCCGAGCGCAGCCTGCGCGGCATCTACACGCTGCTGGCCGCCTGAGACCGGCCCGGGTGTGCGGCGCTCCCCCTCGCCGCGCACCCGGGCCCGTACGTCCCCGCCGCGCCGACGCTCCCCGCTCCCCGTTCCCGGGGAGCGGGCCGGGCCCGGCCATCGTCGGCCGGCCCCGCCACCCCGGGCCGGTCGACCGGCTGCCGTTGCGGGCCGAGATTCCCCCCGGATGTCATGTACCGAACATCAACCGCCCACCGGGAAGCCCCACCTTCCCCCGCATCGCAGGACCCGTTCCAACCACCCTCCGCCGGACCGCCACCCCCGCGACCCGGCACCCGGAGCCCGGCCCCTCCCCGGAGCCCAGCAGCCCGCACCGCAGCGTCGCGGCCGGCCTGCCGCACCACCGCCGAACCACCAGACCCACCGACGAAAGCGCTGAGGCCATGTTCAAAGCACTCGCATCCCTCCTCCACCAGAGGCGGCGGCTGGTCCTGCTGGCATCGCTGGTACTGCTGGTCGTCGCGGGAGCCATCGGTTCCTCGCTCCAGCAGCACCTGACCAACGGGGCCTCCGACTACGACGACCCCGGAGGCGGCAACGTCACCGCCCGCAAGGTGATCCAGCAGGCCACCGGGATCGACCCGCAGCAGGGCTACGTCCTGCTGGTCCGCACCGACGTCCCGCTGACCGCCGACTCGCCCGTCCCGCCGGAGGTCGCCGCCGCGGTCGGCCTGCTGAAGGGCCGGCCCGAGGTCAAGCGGGTGCTGGACTACTCCGGCGCCCACCTGCCGGCGCTGATCGCCGAGGACGGCCGCAGCACCGTCGTGCTGGCCGACCTGGGCACCCTCAGCTCGCCCTCCGACGTCGACGCCGTGAAGGCGCTGGAGCACGACGTCGCCGCCGACCCGCTGCTGAAGGACCGCACGCTGCTCGGCGGCGCGACCGTCGGCCACGTCCAGGTCGGCGAGGTGTCCGAGAAGGACCTGGGGATGGCCGAGACGCTCTCGCTGCCGATCCTGCTGGTCCTGCTGGTGATCGTCTTCCGCGGCCTGGTCGCCGGCCTGATCCCGCTGCTCGGCGGGGTCTTCGCGATGATGCTGGCGATGCTCGGCACCCGGGTGCTCACGCTGTTCACCAACGTCTCCACCAGCGCGATGAACCTGATCTTCGCACTCGGGCTCGGGCTCTGCATCGACTTCAGCCTGCTGATGGTCTCCCGCTTCCGCGAGGAGTACGCGGCCGGCGTCGAGGCCGGGGTCGAGGGCACCGCCCGGGCCGTCCGCCGCACGGTGCTGACCGCCGGGCGGACCGTCGCGTTCAGCGCCTTCACCGTCGCCGTGGCGCTCTCCGCGCTGCTCATCTTCCCGCTGCCGTACCTGCGTTCGCTCGGCAGCTCGGGCATCCTCACGGTGCTGTCGGCCGCCTTCTTCGCGCTGGTCGTGCTGCCCGCGGTGCTCGCCGTGCTCGGCCCGAAGATCGACGCGCTGTCCTTCCGCCGCGGCCGCGCCGAGGGCGCGGCCCGGGTGGTCCGCCGCTGGGAGCGCCTCGCGCACGGCGTGATGCGCCGCCCGCTGCTGTACGCGGTGACCGGTGTGGTCGTCCTGCTCGGCATCGCGGCCCCGGTGACCGGCATCAAGTTCACCGGCGTCGACCAGTCGGTGCTGCCGCGCTCGGTCTCCGCCGGGCAGGTCGCCGAGGAGCTCGGCACCGAGTACGCCCAGCAGCCCGCCTCGGTGCGGATCGTGCTGGACGCCCCGGCCGACGCGAGCGCCGCGCTCGACGAGTACGGCACCCGGGTCGGCCGGGTGCCGGGCGTGCAGCGCGTCGCCGCCCCCGTCCAGCTGGACGCCGGCCACTGGCAGATCGACGCCTCGGTGGCGGGCGAGCCGCTGCAGGCCGCGGCCCTGGACACCGTCCAGCAGGTGCAGCGCACCGCGGCGCCGTTCCAGGCCCGGTTCACCGGCGCCAGCGCCGACTTCCTGGCCCAGCGCGCCAGCATCGGCGACCACCTGCTGCCCGCCGGCCTGGTGCTGGCCGGGCTGACCGTCCTGCTGCTCTTCCTGTTCACCGGCTCGGTCTGGCTGGCCTTCCAGGGCCTGCTGATGAACGCGCTGTCGGTCGCCGCCGCGTTCGGCATGCTGGTCTGGGTCTTCCAGCAGGGCCACCTGTCCGGCCTGCTGGACTTCACCGCCACCGGCGCGCTGGAGGAGACCTCGCCGGTGGTGCTGTTCGCGCTCGCCTTCGGGCTCTCCACCGACTACAACGTCTTCCTGCTGGGCCGGATCAAGGAGGCCCGCGGCACCGGCCTGGACGAGCGCTCGGCCGTCGCGGTCGGCATCTCCCGCACCGGCGGCATCGTCACCTCGGCCGCCCTGCTGTTCTTCGTCGCGATCGGCGCGCTCGGCCTGTCCCGGCTGGCCTTCATCAAGGAGCTCGGCCTGGGCGCCGCCTTCGCGGTGCTGATCGACGCGGCCGTGGTGCGCACCCTGCTCGTCCCGGCCGTGATGGCCATGCTCGGCAAGGCCGCCTGGTGGGCCCCGGGCCCGCTGAAGCGGCTGCACGAGCGGTTCGGCGTGGACGAGGGCGGCGCCGGCGACGAGGAGGAGCCGGCCCCGGCCGGTGCCCGGACGGCGGCACCGAAGCTGGTCACCACCGCCTGACCCGAGGCAGGGCACCGCCGGGCCCGGTCGGCGACGACCGGGGCCGGACAACCGAGCAGTACGCGGACCGGGGCTCCCCGGGGCGGCGTCCCGCCGGGCCACCACGGCCCGGCGGGACGCCCTGCCTCGTTCCCCGGCCCCGTTCCCCCGGCCGGGCGCTCATGGAACGGCGTCCGGACGCCGACAGCCAGGACGGGCGGACGGACCGGCCGGAGGTCCGGGGCCGTACCACCCGAGAAAGCTCCCGGCAGCACCCGGCAGCGCCCGGCAGGGGCCAGCAGCACCAGGGCAGCACCCGGCGAGCAGTGCCCGGCGCAACGCACGTACGGAACACCCATGGATCAAGCGGGAGGACGAGATGGCCGATCGGCTGTGGTGGCGGGTACCCAGATTCCTCCACCTGATGATGCATCAGATCTGGGCTGGCCTGGTGGCGACGGGGAGCATGGCCGGGCTGGTGCCGCCGGCCCGTGCGCTGGAGCTCATCATCGAGGGCGAGCGGCCGCCGGAGCTGCCCACCGGGCACCCCGAGCGGCTCGTCCCCGACCTGCCGCCGACCGCCCAGGAGGCGGAACTGTGGCGGCAGTTGGAGTTCCTGGACCGCCTGGTCTGACGCCGTCCGGCCTGGCCCGGCCTCGCCCCGTCGTACCCGGACCGTCCCGTGCGGCCCCGCCCGGGGGCGCACCGGCGGCGCGCAAGAGCCGCTAAAGCGCCCCCGGTCACGATGGCCTCATCCCATCGACCGGCCCCTCGGGTCCAGGTCCACGATCGAGGCGAGGGAAAGACGTTGACGAGGTTCGAGACCTTCACGGAACTGGTTCTCGCGCGCACCGGCGCCCTGGGGGCCAAGGACGCGTTCATCTTCCTGCGGGACGGCGCGACCGGCTCCGAGGCCGACCACCTGACCTACGCCGACCTCGACACCGAGGCCAAGCGGGTGGCGTCCTGGCTGCAGAGCAAGGGCACCTTCGGCAAGCAGGTGCTGCTGCTGTTCCCGTCCAGCATGGCGTTCGTCAAGGCGTTCGTCGGCTGCCTGTACGCCGGCGCGGTGGCCGTTCCCGCGCCGCTGCCCGGCGACCAGGGCCACCACTTCCAGCGGGTGGCCGGCATCCTGCACGACGCCGAGGTGCGCGCGGTGCTCACCGACGCCGCCAACGAGCCGCAGATCTCGGCCTGGCTGGCCGCCGAGGGGCTCGACCACATCTCCTGCCTCGCCGTCGACGGCGTGGACGAGCACGGCGAGCCGGCCTACGGCGACCCCGAGGCGTGGACCAGGCCGAGCTTCGGCCCCGACCACCTGGCCTTCCTGCAGTACACCTCCGGCTCGACCAGCGCCCCCAAGGGCGTGATGGTCTCGCACCGCAACCTGCTCGCCAACGAGGCCGCCATCCAGCGCTCGGTCGGCTCCGACTCCGAGTCCCGGTTCGGCGGTTGGCTGCCCTTCTACCACGACATGGGCCTGATCGGGCACATCCTGCAGCCGCTCTGGCTGGGCGGCTCGGCGGTGCTGATGTCCCCGGTGTCCTTCCTGAAGCGGCCGTTCCGCTGGCTGCAGATGATCGACCAGTACAAGGTCACCGTCGGCGGCGGCCCCAACTTCGCCTACGACCTCTGCCTGCGCCGGGTCACCGACGAGCAGCTCGCCACCCTGGACCTCTCCAGCTGGGTGGCCGCCTGCAACGGCGCCGAGCCGATCCGGGCCGAGACCCTGCGCGCCTTCGCCGAGCGCTTCGCGCCGGCCGGGTTCCGCGCCGAGTCCTTCTTCCCCTGCTACGGCATGGCGGAGACCACCCTGCTGGTCTCCGGGACCCCGCTCGGCCAGGCCCCGGTCGAACGGACCGCCGACGCGGTGGCGCTGGAGCGCGGCGAGCTGCTCGCCGCCGCCGAGGGCAGCGCGTCCCGCACCCTGGTCAGCAGCGGCATCGTCGAGGACTTCGACGTCCGGATCGTCGAGCCGCAGTCGCTCACCCAGCAGCCGGACGGCCACGTCGGCGAGATCTGGATCAAGGGCGACAGCGTGGCCCCCGGCTACTGGGCCCGCCCGGAGACCAACAAGGAGATCTTCGACGCCGGCATCGCGGGCACCGAGGGCCCGGACGCCGCCGGCTGGCTGCGCACCGGCGACCTGGGCGTGCTCGACGAGGGCCAGCTCTACGTCACCGGCCGGCTCAAGGAAATGGTCATCATCAACGGCCGCAACCTCTACCCGCACGACGTGGAGCGCGCCGTCCAGGCGATGGACCCGGCGCTCGGCGCCGGCGCCGGCTCGGTCTTCGCGGTGGACACCGACCGCGAGCACCTGGTGGTCGTCCAGGAGGTGCGCGCCACCGCGGCGAGCACCGACCTGCCGACCCTGCTGGCCGGCATCCGGCAGCTGGTCGGCAAGGAGTTCAACGTCCCGGCGGGCAACGTGCTGCTGGTGCGCCCCGGCACCATCCGCAAGACCACCTCCGGCAAGATCCAGCGGACCCTGATGCGCAAGCTGTTCCTGGACGGCGCCATCACGGCGCTGCACTCCTCGCTGGACACCGAGGTCGCCGCGCTGCTCCGGGCCTCCGCCGAGCCCGTGCTGGAACCGGTGGCCTGACATGGACCACGCCCCCTACCGGCTCGCCGAGCGCCTGGAGGCCCACCTCGGCGACCCGGCCGACCCCGCCACCCTGTTCTCCGCGGCCCGCTGCGTGGAACTCGACGAGCGGGAGCAGTTCCCGGCCGAGCTGTGCGAGCAGCTGGAGGCCTGGGGCATCCAGGACTACTACGTCCCCGTCGCGCACGGCGGCCGGCTGGAGAGCTACGAGCAGTTGCTCCAGCTGATCCGCACGGTCGCCCGGCGCGATCTCACGGTGGCGATAGGGCACGGCAAGACGTACCTCGGGGGCGTCTGCGTCTGGACCTCCGGCTCGGCCGGCCAGGCCGCCGCGCTCGCGGCGGACATCGAGGCCTGCGTCCCCGTCTCGCTCGGCCTCACCGAGCGGGCGCACGGCAGCGACCTGCTGGCCGGCGAGCTGGTGGCCGAGCCGGACGGCACCGGCGGCTACCTGGTCTCGGGCGAGAAGTGGCTGATCAACAACGCCACCCGGGGCAGCGTGCTGTCCCTGCTCACCCGGACCGCCGAGGCCGGCGGCCCGCGCGGGTTCAGCGTGCTGCTGGTCGACAAGCGGACCCTCGGCCCGGAGCACTACCGCTGCCTGGACAAGATCCCCACCCACGGGATCCGGGGCGCCGACATCAGCGGCATCGCCTTCGACCGCGCCCCGGTGCCCGCCTCCGCCGTGGTCGGCACCGTCGGCGGCGGCGTGGAGACCGTCCTCAAGGCCCTCCAGCTGACCCGGACGATGTGCGCCGCGCTCTCGCTCGGCGCCGCCGACCACGCGCTCACCCTGGCCCTGGACTTCGCCGAGCAGCGCGAGCTGTACGGCCGCCGGCTGATCGACCTGCCCAAGGCCCGCCGGACCCTGGCGGACGCCGCCGCCGACGTGCTGGTCGGCGAGGCGCTCGCGCTGGTGGCCTCCCGCTCGGTGCACACCCTGACCGGCGAGCTGAGCATCACCGCGGCGGTCACCAAGTACCTGGTGCCGACCGGCACCGAGGGCGTGATCGCCGAGCTGACCAGACTGCTCGGCGCCCGGGCCTTCCTCAAGGACGTGTACGCGGGCGGCATGTTCCAGAAGATCGACCGCGACCACCGGATCGTCGGCCTGTTCGACGGCAACACCCTGGTGAACCTGAACTCGCTGATCAGCCAGTTCCGTTCACTGGTCCGGGCGTACCGCCGCGGGCTGGGTGACCCGGCCGGCGCCGAGGCCGCCTTCCGGCTGGCCGCCCCGCAGTCCGAGCTGGACCCGGCGCGCCTGTCCCTGGTCGCCCGGCACGGCAGCTCGGTGATCGCCTCGCTGCCCGGCACCGTGGCGGCGCTCCGCGCGGCCGCCGCCACCGAGCCCGCGCTGAAGGGCGCGCTGGCCTCGGCCGAGCGGCTGCAGGACCGCACCGCTCAGGTGCACGACGCCATGGAGCGGCACCAGAACGCCGTCGGCGACGTCCCCGTGGAGGCCTTCGAGACGGCCAAGCGGTACGCGCTCTGCTTCGCCGGCGCGGCCTGCCTCGGCCTGTGGGCGCACAACCGCGAGGAGGCCGCCGCCGGCCGCACCGGGCGGCTCTGGCAGGACGGCCGCTGGCTGCGTCCCGCGCTGGACCGGGTGCTGCGCCGGCTCGGCGAGAGCACCCCGGACGATCCCGAGGGCTACGAGGAACTCCTCGGTCTGCTCCGCGGGGCGAGAGCCGGCGGCGAGCTCTTCTCGCTGCTTCCGCTCGCCCTGGCCGGGGCCCGCACCACCGCAGGTACCACCATCGAGGGGGCGTCATGCTGAGCGAGACCGTCGACCCGGCCCGGCCGGCCACGGCGGCCACCGGCCAGGAGCAGGAGGCCCGGGCCCGGGTCGCCGAGCTGGAGGCCCGGTTCGGGGACCCGCACGACCAGGCCAATCCGATGGGCCAGCACCAGCTGCTGGCCGCCGACGAGGCGGGCGAGATCTCCGCGGCCGGCGAGGCCGTGCTGGACGGGCTCAACCTCAACGCGGACTTCGTGCCGCGCGCGCTCGGCGGGCGCCTGGACCGGCTGGACACGCTGGTCCGGGTGATGCGCCAGGTCTTCCGCCGCGACGTCACGCTCGGGCTCGGCTACGGCGCCACCACCTTCATGGCCGCCGTCAACGTCTGGACCACCGGCGACGCCGCGCAGCAGCGCCGGCTCGCCGAGGTCCTGCTCGCCAACCGCAAGGCCGCGGTGGCGTACCACGAGCTGGCGCACGGCAACGACTTCGTCCGCAACGAGTTCGCGGCCACCCCGGACGGCACCGGCGGGTTCCGGCTGAACGGCAGCAAGCAGGTGATCAACAACGCCGGACGGGCGGACGTGCTCACCCTCTTCAGCCGCACCTCCGACGCGCCGGGCAGCCGCAGCCACTCCGTCCTGATGGTCGAACGCGAACTCCTCGACCAGGCCCGGGTGGAGGTGCTGCCCCGCTACAGCAGCGTCGGGGTGCGCGGCTGCCACCTGGCCGGACTCTCCTTCACCGACTGCCCGGTGCCCGGCTCGGCGCTGGTCGGCGAACTCGGCCAGGGCGTCGAACTCGCCCTGCGGTCCTTCCAGATGACCCGCAGCGCCGTCCCCGGGATGGCGATGGGGGCGGCCGACACCGCCCTGCGCACGGTGGTGCGCTTCGCCCTCGGCCGGCAGCTCTACAAGCGCTCGGTGATGGACATCCCGCACGCCCGGGAGACCCTGTCGGCGGCCTTCCTGGACCTGCTGATCTCCGACAGCCTCTCGCTGACCGCGACCCGCGCCGTGCACCTGCTGCCCGAGGAGACCAGCGTCTACGCCTCCGCGGTGAAGTACCTGGTGCCGCGGATGCTCAACGACGCGATGCACGACCTGTCGATCGTGCTGGGCGCCCGGTTCTACGTCCGCGAGGGCGAGTTCGGCGTCTTCCAGAAGCACGTCCGGGACCTCCCGGTGCTGAGCCTGGGCCACGCCGGGTCGGCCGCCTGCCAGGCGACCATCATCCCGCAGCTGCCCCGGCTGGCCCGGCGGGCCTGGTTCAGCGGCGAACCCGCCCCGGACACCCTGTTCCGCCCCGGCGACGACCTGCCCGAGCTGCCCTTCGGCCGGCTCACCCTGGCCAGCGGCCGGGACGGCCTGAGCGCCTCGCTGATCGCCGCCGTGGACCAGCTCCCCAGCGGCAACCCGGTGGAGCTCTCGGTGCACGGCGCCGCCCTGCGCTTCATGGACGAGCTGCGCCAGCTGCAGGAGGACGCCCTGGCGCTCTCCCCGCAGGACCGCACCGCGCTCGCCAGCCCGGCCAGCTTCGCGCTCGCCGACCGCTACGCCGTGCTGCTCGCCGCCGCCTCCGTGATCGGCGTCTGGCGCCAGGCCCGCGGCGGCGAGGACCCCTTCCTGGCGGACCCGTCCTGGGCGGCCGCCGCGCTGCACCGGCTCGGCCGGCGGCTCGGCATGCGCCAGCCGGACCTGCCGGACGGCTGCGAGGAGCGGGTGCGCGAGGAGGTGCTCCGGCGCTTCCACGACCGGCGCAGCTACGACCTGTACGACAGCCCGCTCGCGGGCTGAGGGCCCGCCGAGGCGCCCTCGGCCCCGGAACCGTCCCGACCACTGTTCACGAGGAGTCAGCCATGACCACCGAGATCCACGACCTCCCGGCCGAGTCGGCCGTACACACCTCCGAGAGCCTCACCGTGTGGCTCGTCGACCGGATCGCCGTGTACCTGCGCCGCTCGCCGGGCGAGATCGACCCGACGGTGCCGCTCGCCGAGTACGGCCTGGACTCGGTCGCCGCGCTCAGCCTCTGCGGTGACGTCGAGGAGGACTTCGACCTGGTGCTGGAGCCCACCGTCGCGTGGGACTACCCGACCGTCGAGGCCCTCGCCGCGCACCTGCTGGAGGATCTGGCCGGGGAGGTCGGCCGTCGATGAAGCCGATCGCCATCGTCGGCCTGGACTGCCGGTTCCCCGGCGCGCCCGACCCGGGCGCGTACTGGGACCTGCTCACCAGGTCGGCCGACGGAGTCCGGCAGGTGCCGGAACTGCGCTGGAGAGCCTCCGACTTCTACGACCGGGCGGGCGGTGAGGGGCGCAGCAACACCACCCAGGGCGGCTTCATCGACGACGTGGACGCCTTCGACAACGAGTTCTTCACCGTCTCGCCGCGCGAGGCCGCCGCCCTGGACCCGCAGCAGCGGCTGCTGCTCCAGACCTCCTGGCGGGCCCTGGAGGACGCCGGGATCTCCCCCAAGCAGCTGGCCGGCAGCAACACCGGCGTGTTCGTCGGCATCATGGGCAACGAGTGGGCCCAGGTGCACATGACGGACTACCCGAACGTCACCGCCCAGGTCGGCTCCGGGAACGGCTACTGCATGACCGCCAACCGGGTGTCGTACCACCTCGACCTCAAGGGCCCCAGCCTGGCGGTCGACACCGCCTGCTCGTCCTCGCTGGTCGCCGTCCACCTGGCCTGCAACGCGCTGCTCGCCGAGGAGTGCGACTACGCGCTGGCGGGCGGCGTCAACGTGGCCGTCACCCCCGGGCTGAGCATCTTCTACACCCAGGCCGGGCTCTCCGCGCCGGACGGCCGTTGCAAGCCGTTCAGCGCGGAGGCCGACGGCATCGGCCGGGCCGAGGGCGTCGGCGTGGTGGTGCTGCGCCGCCTGGAGGACGCGATAGCCGACGGCCAGCAGGTGTACGCGGTGATCCGCGGCAGCGCCGTCAACCAGGACGGCCGCAGCAACGGCATCACCGCGCCCAACCGCTGGTCGCAGCAGGAGGTGCTGGCCGCCGCGTACCGCCGGGCCGGCGTGGAGCCGGCCGAGGTCTCCTTCATGGAGGCGCACGGCACCGGCACCGCGCTGGGCGACATGATCGAGGTGAAGGCGCTCGGGCACCTGCACGCCGGCCGGTCCGGGCAGCCGCTGGCGATCGGCTCGGTCAAGGGCAACCTGGGTCACGCCGAAGGCGCGGCGGGCATCGCCGGCCTGATCAAGGTCGCGCTGTCGCTGCACCACCGGGTGGTGCCGGCCAGCCGGTTCGCCGCCAAGGAGAACCCCAAGCTGCAGCTGGCCAGGAACGGCCTGCGGCTGCTCAAGGCCCCGCTGCGGCTGCCCGCCGGGGCCACCGTGGCCGGGCTGAGCAGCTTCGGCATGGGCGGCACCAACGTGCACACCGTGCTGGAGTCCGCCCCGGGCTCGGGCGCCCGGACGGCCGCCGGGCGCGGCCGGGGCGCGGCGCACGGCGGCGGTGTCTTCACGCTGACCGCACCCTCCCCCGAGGCGCTGCGCCGCAACCTGCTCGCGCAGGCCGGCGCGCTGCCGCGCGGGCGCGGCCCGGCGGCGGGCCTGTGCCGGACCAGCAACCAGGTGAAGACCGGCCACCGGTACCGGTTCGCGCTGCCCGCCCGGGACGTGCGGGAGCTGGAGGAGGGCCTGCGCTCGGCGGTGGCCGACGACGAACTGCTCGCCGGACTGGCCGAGGAGCCGGTGGCCCGTCCGCGGATCGCCTTCCTGTTCACCGGCCAGGGTGCCCAGTTCGAGGGCATGACGGCCGGCCTGTACCGCGACTGGCCGCTGTACCGCCGGTTCCTGGACGAGGCGGACGAGGCCCTGGCGCCGCACCTCGGCGAGTCCGTCCGGGACCTGATCCTCGGCGGGGACCCGCGGATCCACCGCACCGCCTTCGCCCAGCCGGCCCTGTTCGCGGTCGGCTACGCGCAGGCCCGCGCCCTGGACGCGCTCGGGGTCCGGCCGGACGTCCTGCTCGGCCACAGCGTCGGGGAGTTCGCGGCGGCCGTGGTGGCGGGCGCGCTCGGCCTGGCCGACGCGGCCCGGCTGATCACCGCCCGCGGCGCGCTGATGCAGGAACTCCCGGCCGGCGGCGGGATGCTGTCGGCCCGGGCCACCCCGCAGGAGCTGGCGGAGCTGCTGGCGGCCGAGCCGCTGGTCGGCGTGGCGGCCCTGAACGGCCCCCGGGCCACCGTGCTCTCGGGTGACCTGGCGGCGCTCGGCCGGATCGCCGACACACTGGCCGGCCGCGGCACGGCGGTGCGCCGGCTGCAGGTCTCGCACGCCTTCCACTCGCCGCTGATGGCGCCGATGCTGGACCGCTTCGCCGAGGTGGCGCGGCAGGCCGCGACGGGCCGGGCCACCGTGCCGGTGCTGTCCACGGTGACCGGCGGCGAGCCGGCCACGCTGGACGCCGACTACTGGGTACGGCACGTGAGCGCCCCGGTACGGTTCGCCGAGGCCGCCGAACGGCTGATCGCGAGCGGCCCGACGCACCTGGTGGAGATCGGCCCGCGTCCGGTGCTGACCTCCCTGGTGCGACGGCTGCGCCCGCCGGCCGGGGTCCGCTCGGTGCACCTGACGCCGACCGAGGAGAGCGGCGGCCCCGAGCTGGACGCGGCCGTCGCCGAGCTGTTCCGCGGCGGCGTCGACCCGGTCTGGGAGGCCCTGTACGAGGGCCGGGAGCCGGCTCCGCAGCGGCTGTCCCCGTACGCCTTCTCCACCGCGCACCGCTACTGGAGCCGCAATCCGGTGACCGCTCCCGGGCAGGCCGGGCCGGCCCGCCCCGCGGTCGCCGCGGTCGCCGCCGTGCCGGCGGCCGACCCGGCGCCGGAGGCCGGCGCCCGGGTGGTCGACATCGACCGCTCGGTCAAGGTGACGGACGCGCTCGCGCACGCGGTGCTGGGCGCGGTCGCCGGGGTGGGCGGGTACCCGCCCGAGGAGATCTCGGTGCGCTCGCGGCTGTACCAGGACCTGGGCTTCGACTCGGTGATGGTGATGGAGCTGAAGAGCCGGATCGAGGCCCAGCTGCCGGCCGTCGGCGAGCTGTCCGTGCAGGAGCTGCTGCCCCGGCTCGCGACCGTCGGCGAGCTGGTCGGCCACCTGCGGGAACTGACCGGCGGGGCGTGCGGCCCGGCCGGCGTGGCCGAGGAGCAGCGGCGGATGACCTCCGCCTGAGCGGGCGGGGCCGGTCCCACCCCGGCCCCGCCCGGCCCGCCCGGCCCGCCCGGCCCGTGCATCCCTCCCGTACCGCCCGTACCGCCCGCACGCCCCTAGCACCCGTAGCACCCGAGCCGCACCGCCCGACCTTCGACCGCCTGACCCGAGAACCGCCCGAGAACGCGTCCGACGAGCGCACCCAAGGAGTAGAGATGGCATCGACCGAGGCGTACCTCACGGGAGTCGGCACCTTCCTGCCCGGCCCGCCCGTGGACAACGCGACGCTGGCCAAGATGCTCGGCGTCAGCGAGGAGTGGATCGAGGTCTTCATCGGCACCCGGACCAGGCACTTCGCCCGGGACGTCGGCACCGGCGAGATCCAGTGGTCGCTGGCCGACCTGTGCGCCCAGGCGGCGGAGCAGGCGCTGGAGGACGCGGGGGTGGACCGGTCCGAGATCGAGTTCATCGTGATGGGCACGGCCACCCCCGACACCCTGATGCCGGCCACCGTCAACCACGTCGCCGACCAGCTCGGCCTCAACCACCTGCCCACCTACCAGCTGCAGTCCGGCTGCGCGGGCGCCGTCCAGGCCCTCGACCTGGGCCGCACCCTCGTCCTGGCCGGCCGCCACCGCACCGGCCTGGTGATCGGCGGGGACGTCAGCAGCAAGCACCTCGACCCCAGCCTGGACTTCAGCGGCAAGGCCCCGAGCGAGCTGGTCAACTTCGTCCTCTTCGGGGACGGCGCGGGCGCCGCCGTGATCAGCGCCGAGCCGGCCGGGCGCCGGCTGGCGCTGGTCCGGGTGCTGAACCAGCTGACGGGCCTCGGCCGGGAGCCGGGCCAGGTGATCGAGTGGTTCGGCATGGCCGACCGGGACAGTGACCGGCAGGCCCTGGTGGAGGACTACAAGGCGATCGAGGAGGCCGTCCCGGTGATGGCTGTGGAGATCCTCTGGGAGCTGCTCGGCGACCTCGGCTGGTCGGCCGAGGACCTGGACTTCCTGCTGCCGCCGCAGCTCTCCGGCCGGATGACCGCCAAGATCACCGCGCAGCTGGACGTCCCCGGGGCCGAGGAGATCTCCTGCGTGGCCGAGACCGGCAACAACGGGAACGCGCTGCCGTTCCTGCAGCTGGAGCGGCTCGCCCAGCGGATCGAACCGGGTCAGCGCGCGCTCGCCGTCGCGGTCGAGTCCAGCAAGTGGATCAAGGCCGGCTTCGCCGTCGAGGCCTTCTGACCCGCCCGCGCGCCGTCCTGCTCGTCCCGTCCTGCTCGCGCCGGCCCCGCCACCCCCGCGGGGCCACCTCACCGAACCGACCACCGGAAAGGCCACTCATGACCGCCGTGCTGACCCTGGAAGACTTCACCGTCCTGGTCCGCGACGAGCTCGGACTGCCGCTCACCGACAGCGAGCTCGACCACGACCTGGACCGCGTACCCGGCTGGGACTCGCTGCAACTGCTGCGACTGGTCAGCGCGTTGGAGCGGCACACCGGGCAGCGGGTGGCGCTCGGCAGCCTGCTGGAGGCCCGCAGCCTGAGCGCGATCCACCGGCTGGCGGCGCAATCATGACCAAGACACCCGGACAGCCCGGCGCCACCGTCCTGGTCGAGCGCCGCCGCCGGCACACCCTGTACTTCCTGGAGTACGCCGAGGCGCTGCGCCCGGTCCACCTGGACACCGAGATCGACATGACCCGGGTGCTGGCCCACCGGGCCGCGGCCCGCGAGCAGGGCGTGCGCTACTCGGTGGTCAGTTACCTGCTGCACAGCGCCGGTCGGGCGCTGGCCCGCCACCCCGAGGCCAACGCCGTCACCCTGCCGAGCTGGCCGAGCCGGTGGCGGGCCCCGCGCACCGCCCGCTTCGACGGCGTCACCGCCAAGCTGGCCCTGGACCGCACGGTGGACGGCGAGCGCACCGTGCTCTCCGCCCTGCTGCCCGGCCTCCAGGACGCCGCGATGGCCGACATCCAGCGGCAGATCGACCGCTACCGCGACGGCGACCTCTCCGACCTGCCGGAGTTCCGCGGCCCGCGGCTGCTCGGCCGGCTGCCCGTCCCGCTCGGCCGGCTGCTGTTCGGCGCCGTGCTGCGCAGCCCGGCCCGCCGGCCGGGGATCTTCGGCACCGTGTCGGTCAGCTCGCTCGGCCACCGGCCGGTGGACGGCTTCTACTCCACCGGGGGCACCGCGGTGACGCTGTGCCTCGGCCGGATCACCGACCGCCCGGTGGTCCGCGACGGCGCGGTCGCCGTGGCGCCGGTGATGCGGCTCAGCCTGACGTTCGACCACCGGGTGATCGACGGCGGGGCCGCCGCCGACCTGCTCGGAGAGCTCAAAAGGACCTTGGAGGGTTTCGATGACGGGGAAGGCAGTGCGGGGTCCGACCTACGGGGAGCTGATCAGGATCTCCGAGCGGGACGGCCGGTGGCAGCAGGTACGCGTTGACCTGACCCGCCACGGCGTCGCCGTGCTCTACGCCAGGCTCGCGGACTGGCGGCCCGACCGTGCCGCCGGTCCGCGCCTGCGCGCGCTGCTGGGCCGGGACTGGGCCCGCTACCTGGACCTCACCCACCCTGACGTCCGCCGCCGCTTCGCGGCCTCCCGGGTGCTGCTGAAGTACGCGGCCGGCCAGGTGCTGGACGTCCCCCCGGACAGCGTCGAGCTGGGCTACGGCGCCACCGGGCGGCCGTACCTGCGCGGCTACGACGCCGTCGACATCAGCCTCAGCCACACCGACGACCTGCTGCTGGTGGGCCTGACCACCCGCGGCGTGATCGGCGTGGACGCCGAGCGCGCCGACCGGCCGATGTACTCCACCGGCCTCGGCAAGCACGTCTGCACCCCGCACGAACTCGACCTCCTGGAGGGCCTGGACCCGGCCGAGCGCGACGACGCGCTGGTCCGGGTCTGGACCCTCAAGGAGGCGTACAGCAAGGCCCGCGGGCTCGGCATGCAGTTCCGCTTCACCGAGTTCGGCTTCCGGCCCGGCTCCGACCCGACCGGACTGGACCGGCCGGACGGCGAGCCGGGCACCGGCACCGAATGGTCGTTCCGCACCTACGTCGTCGACGAGGACTACATCGTCAGCGTCGCGGTCGGCGACGCCGGCTTCGGCGGCACCGACGACACCGCCGCCAGCTCCATGCTGGACGGCGGCTTCGTCGACATGCTGACCGAGGTGCTGGGCGGGGACGACCCGCAGGACGAGGAGGACCCCTGGGACACCTGGTGATCCCACCGGCCCGGCGGGCCCGAGCACGCGACCGGACGCGTGCGCGGGCCCCGCACGCGTGCCCGCGCGCGGGCCGCCCGGCCGCAAGCCGGGCTTAAGCGGCGGCGCCCACGCTGGTGCGGTACGACGGGCCACCCGCACCGGCAGGCGGCCCTTGGCCGGCTTCGGGCGCTAGGGGAGATGATGGCTGAGGAATTGTCCGCTCAGGTGTGCGTGGTCGGCGGTGGCCCGGCCGGCCTGACACTGGGTCTGGAACTCGCCCGCCGCGGTACCCGGGTGGTGGTGGTCGAGCAGAGCGGCCACTTCAACCGCTCGTTCCGCGGCGAGTCGGTCTCGCCGGACTCCGTCTGGCTGCTGGACCAGCTCGGACTGCTCGACCAACTGCGCGGCTCCTTCCTGGAGATGCGCAACATGGAGATCACCGACGGCGGCCGCACCGTGTTGACCGCCGACTTCTCCACCTTCCCCTACCCGCACCCGTACCCGGTGGAGCTGCCGCAGCCGGCGCTGCTCACCGTGCTGGCCGAGGAGGGTGCCCGGCACGAGGGCTTCACCCTGCTGCGCCGCGCCACCGCCGTCGAACTGCTGCGTGACGGCGACACCGTGACCGGGGTGCGCTGCTCGGGCCCGGACGGACCGGTCGACATCCACGCCGCGCTCACCGTCGCGGCCGACGGCCGGTTCAGCAAGGTCCGCGAGATGTCCGGGCTCAGTTACACCAAGATCCCGCTCGACCGGGACGTGGTCTGGCTCAAGCTGCCGTTCCCCGCGGAGTGGGACGACACCACCTACCGGGTCCGGATCAAGGGCGAGCACCACGGCCTGTTCATCCCCACCCACCCCGACGACGTCCGGGTGGGCTTCAACATCCCCAAGGGCGGGCTCAAGGCGCTGCGCGCCGAGGGCATCGGCGCCCTGCACCGCCGGCTGGACGAGCTGGCGCCCGAACTCTCCGACGCCGTCCGGGCCGAGATCCGCGGCTGGTCCGACACCTCGATGCTGGACATCTTCACCACCCTCGTCCCCGAGTGGTCCATGCCGGGCCTGCTGCTGATCGGCGACTCCGCGCACACCCTGTCGCCGATCCTCGGCCAGGGCGTCAACCACGCCATCATCGACGCCGTCACCCTCGCCCCGATGATCGCCCCGGTGCTCGGCGACGGCCCGGCCGACCACGCCGCGCTGATGCCCGTGCTGCGGGACTTCCAGCAGCGCCGGGAGGGCTCGATAGCCCGCTCGCGCGGCCTCCAGCTGCGCCAGGAGCGGATGTTCGCCCTCTCCGGGACGATGGCCGTGGCCGGCCGCCGCGCCCTCTACCGGCTCGTCGACCGCAGCCCCGCGCTCAAGCAGAAGATCCTGGCCGGCGCCTACTTCCAGTTGCAGGAGCCGCTCACCGCGGCCGGCCGCCCCGCCGACCGGCCGACGCCCACCAAGGCCGGGGTCTGAGCCCCTCCCGTACGGAAGGAACACCCGCATGCCCGAGTACTCCGCCACGCGTACGGCGCCCCGCCCCGACCCGGTCGACCGACTGCTGGACGAGGCCTTCCCGCCGGCGCCGGCCCCCGACCGGCTGCCCTGGGACTCCTGGACCTGGCGGCACCCGGTCGGCCGGGTGCTCAGCGCCGGCCTCGGGCTGGGCGCCCTCGCCCTGGGCGCCGCCCTGGGCGGGCTCACCACCTGGACCTACTGGGTGGCCCTGCTCGCCCCCGACACGGCGCTCTTCTACGACCTCGCCAACGCCGGCCCGGAGATGGGGCAGTTGAGCCCCAAGGCGGCCCGGCTCTACAACCTGCTGCACCACCCCGCGCTGCCCGCGGCGGTCATCACCCTGGGTGTCACCACCTTCGGGCAGCCGCTGGTCGTCGGCGGGCTGGCCTGGCTCGCGCACGTCGCCCTCGACCGGTCCTTCGGCTACGGCAAGCGACTGCCCGACGGCCGCCGCTGCTGATCCGCCGACCCCCCGGAAGACCTGCCGCCCGGCGGACCGGCCGGCCACCCCGACTTGGAGAAGCCCGACGTGGAACACCTCGAAGAACTCAAGGAGTTCGCCCGGCTGCACGCGCGCGGCCAAGGCCTCGCCGAGGGCCCGGTGGCCGCCCTGCTCGCCCGGATCGGCAACGACGACCCCGGCGCGGCCGGCTCCTGGGCCAAGGTCTGGAACGCGCAGGCCGACGCCCTGCTCGCCCGCGGCCGCCCGCTGGAGGCGTGCCGGCACTACGCCCTGGCCCGCTTCCCGCACCCCGGCGGCTCCGAGCCGGACCCGGAGCGGCAGCGCGCGCAGACCGCCTCGGTGGCCGCCTTCGACCGCTGGCGGCGCACCCAGCCGGGTATCGAGCGCCTCGAACTCACCCACCCCGAAGGCACCCTGGCCTGCTGGACGATCGGCCTGGACGCCCCCGAGCCCAAGCCGCTGCTGGTGGTGATGGGCGGCATCGTCAGCGTCAAGGAGCAGTGGGCGCAGCTGCTGCCGAAGTTCGCCAAGCTCGGCTTCGCCGCCGTGGTCACCGAGCTGCCCGGCGTCGGCGAGAACACCGTGCCGTACGACGAGCGCTCCTGGCGGCTGCTGCCCCACCTGCTGGACCGGCTCACCGGCCGGGCCCAGGTGGACGACACCTCGCTGCTCACGCTCAGCTTCAGCGGCCACCTCGCGCTGCGCGCGGCGGTCGAGGACCCCCGCATCCGCAGCATCCACACCGTCGGGGCGCCGGTCTCCCGGTTCTTCACCGACGCCGCCTGGTGGGAGCGGGTGCCGGCGGTCACCAAGGAGACCCTGCGCCGCCTCACCGGCACGGCCGGCCACGACGAACTCTTCGCGCGGCTGCGGAGTTGGGCGCTCACCCCGGAGCAGCTCTCCGCGGTGAAGGTCCCGGTCGGCTACGTGGTCAGCACCCGGGACGAGATCATCCCGCCGGCCGAGCGCGCCCTGCTCGGCGCGAACCTGGGCAAGGTCCGGTTCAAGGAGTTCGACGACGTGCACGGCTCCCCGGCCCACCTCGGGGAGATGCGGCTGTGGCTGCTGCACGGCCTGCTGCGGGCCCGGGGCGTGGACGACAGACGCACCGCTGCGCTGGGCCTGGTGCTCGGCGTGCAGGGTGTGGTCTCCCGGTTGCGGAAGACGCCCGTCCACCACTGACCGAAATGACGTGAGGGAACCCCATGAAGTGGGTACGTTTCGCCAAGTTGCCGTCCGGCCGGGGGATTTCGCTGCTGCGTGCCGCCGGAGCAGGGCGTCCGTCGCTGGCCGCGCCGCTGCGGTCGGCGGTTGTCCGGGCCTCGCGCCCGCGCGCTGAGAGGAAGACCGTGACCGCCCTGATCTGGATCCTGTCGATCCTGCTGATCCTTGAGTTCGTTTTCGCCCCCGTCAATCTGATCACCGGTCGCAACGCGCCCCTGTTCACCGAGTTCACCGGCATCGAGAGCCGTACCGCGATGCTCGTGGTGGCCGGCCTGGACGCGCTGGGCGCCCTGCTGGTGGCCATCGGCCTGTTCGCGCCGAAGGTGAGCGTGGCGGGCGCCGTGCTGCTCACCGCCCTGTGCGGCTGGTACATCGTGATGATGGTCCTGAACGGCCACTTCGGGATGGGCATGATCGGCTTCCTGCTGTTCGGCAGCTGGGCGGTCGGGCTGCTCTGGGCCCAGCTCGCCCGCTGAGCCCGGGGCCGGCCGGCCTCCCGCACCCGCTCGACCCCTCGGTCCCCCGTCCCCTTCCCCGTCGCAACCGCGGTCCCGGCGGACCGAGGTTCCGCACAGCGACCAGCCCCGGCGGCCCGTCCGCCGGGGCCGGCGCGTTTCCCGGCCCCGGGGCCGCCCTACGGCCCGTCCACCGCGCGGCCCGCCCGCCGGGTGACCCGCGCGCGGCCCCGCCGGGGCGACCCGCGCCGGCGGCGGCAGGCCTGCGACCTCGGACCCAACCGAGCCTTAAGCGCCTCCCGCCACCGTCGAGGCGGGGGACGCGCCCCCGGCCGGATCTCGGAAACCCACGCTCGATTCGGTAGGCGAAAGGATGGAGACATGGCAGACGAGACTCTGCTGAGTGGCGCCGGGGAGACCCGCGGCGACCCGACCCGCACCGCGGTGATGACCGGCGCCGCCCTGTTCATGGTGTCCCTGGACAACCTGGTCGTGACCACGGCACTGCCCAAGATCCGCGAGTCGCTGCACACCGGCCTTTCCGGGCTGGAGTGGACTGTCAACTCCTACACCCTCACGTTCGCGGTGCTGCTGCTGACCGCCTCCGCGGTGGCCGACCGGTTCGGCCGGCGCCGGCTGTTCGGCATCGGTATGGCGATCTTCACGCTGGCCTCGGCCGCCGCCGCCCTGGCACCCGGCATCGGCACCCTGATCGCGGCCCGGGCCGCCCAGGGGCTGGGCGCGGCGATCGTGATGCCGCTGACCCTGACCATGCTCTCGGCGGCCTTCCCGCCCGAGAAGCGCGGTGCGGCGCTCGGCATCTGGGGCACCATCGGCGGCCTCGCGGTCGCGCTCGGCCCGGTGGCCGGCGGCATCGTGATCGACTCGGTGTCCTGGCAGTGGATCTTCTGGATCAACGTGCCGATCGGCGTGCTGCTGCTGATCCTGCTGCCGGGCTGGCTGGCCGAGAGCAAGGGCGCCTCGACCCGGCTGGACATCACCGGCACGGTCCTGGCCAGCGCCGGCCTGTTCGGCCTGGTGCTCGGCCTGATCCGGGGCAACACGGTGGGCTGGACCAGCGCCGAGGTGGTGCTCAGCCTGATCGCCGGCGCCGGCCTGCTGGCGCTCTTCCTGGTCTGGGAGTCCCGGACGCCGACGCCGATGCTGCCGCTGCGGCTGTTCCGCTCGGTGAGCTTCTCGGCGGTCAACGCGGTCGCGATGCTGATGTACTTCGGGATGTTCGGCGCGATCTTCCTGCTGACCCAGTTCATCCAGAACGTCCAGGGCGTCTCGCCGCTGGGCGCCGGTGTCCGGCTGCTCGCCTGGACCGCGCTGACCCTGGTCGGCGCGCCGATCGGCGGCATCCTCTCCGACAAGATCGGCGGAAAGCCGATCGTCTTCGTCGGGATGGTGCTGCAGGCGCTCGGCCTGGCCTGGATCGCGATGGTGCTCTCCGAGACCACCACCTTCCCCGACCTGCTGCCGGCCTTCCTGGTCAGCGGCCTGGGCATGGGCCTCTACTTCGGCCCGGCGGCGAACCTGGCGCTCGGCTCGGTGAGCCGCTCCGAGGAGGGCATCGCCTCCGGTGCCAACAACGCGATCCGCGAGATCGGCGGGGTCTTCGGCGTCGCGGTGCTGAGCGCGATGTTCTCGGCGAGCGGCGGCTACTCCTCCAAGCACGACATGGTGACCGGCATGGAGCCGGCCATGTGGGTCGGCGCGGCGGTGGTCGGGCTCGGCGCGCTGGCGGCGCTGCTGATCCGTGGCGGGAACCCGCAGGAGGCGGCCGCCTCCGGGGCCGGGTCCCAGGCCCCCGCCCAGAAGGTCTCCCAGGCCGCGCCGCAGGCCGTCCTGGCCCGTGAGACGTCCGGCCCGGTGAAGTCGGCCGACCAGGCGGCGGCGGTGCTCTGAAGCCCGCTCCCACCCGGAGGCCGGCTCACGGCCGGACCGGTCCGCCCCCGCCAGGACGCCTGGCGGGGGCGGACCGCTGCCGTGCCGGGGTCAGCGCATCCAGTCGGTGCTGGTGTGCAGCAGGGCGCCGTCGGCGCCGTACAGCCGGATCGAGTCGGCGTCGGCGCCGGCCCGGCGGGGCACCGCGAACCAGTGCGGGGCGCTGCCGGCCACCGCCACCGGGACGACCTCGGTGGTGGTCCCGTCCGACCAGGCCACCCGTACCGAGGCGACGTCCGGGCCGACCGAGGCGATCAGTACCGGGGTGTGTCCCAGCTCGCCGCCCTTGAAGCCGAGCAGGGCGCCGTCCAGGCCGCGGGCCCGGTCGGTGGCGGGCAGGGGCCCGGCGGCGGGCGGCGGGACGTCGTGGAAGGTGTCGTCGACGGCCCGCCGGCCGTCCACGGTGAGGTAGAGGTTGGCCCGGTCCTTGCCCGACCGCAGCCGCTGCTGCGCGTAGCCGTCGTCCTCCCGGGGCAGCCCGGGGATGACGGCCTGCCGCTCCTCCCGGATCCGGTCCAGCTGCCCGCGGGCCTGCTCCTGGGTGGCCACGGCCGGCCAGATCGCCACCCAGGCCTGCCACTCCTGGCCGCTCGACGTCCGCCCCTGTCCGACCACCGCCCGGACGGGGGTCAGCGGATCGCGGCCGGCCGGGGCGGCCGTGGTCGGGGCCACCGCGGCGGGGGCCGCCGGCGGGGTGCCGCTACCGGCGGGCGCCGCGGCCACCGCCGGGGCGCCCGCCCCGGGCCCGGTGCCGGCCAGCACCGCGCCGGCGCCGATCACGACCGCCGTGGCGAGCGCCGTGGCCACCGCCGCGGCCAGGCCCCGGCGCCGGCGCCGCGCCCGGCCGCCGGCCAGCACCCGCTCGTACGGGACGGGGCCGATCTCCAGCCCCTCCGCGAGCCCGGCCAGCTCCCTGGCCACCAGCGGCTCCCCGCCGTCGGGGCCGTCCGGATCCTCGGAGCCCGCCGGACGCCGTCCGTCCGTACCCCTGCTGCCGTTCATACCGCTCCTCCGACCCTCGTCAGTCCGGCCTGCGCCGCGGCGGCCCGCAGTTTCGCGATGCCCTTGGACGCCTGGCTCTTCACGGTGCCCACCGAGCAGTTCATGGCGGCCGCGGCCTGGCTCTCGCTCAGGTCCTCCCAGTACCGCAGGACGACCGCCTGCCGCTGCCGGGGCGGCAGCGCGGCGAGCGCCCGCAGCAGCCCGGCCCGGTCGTCGGCGCGGTCGTAGGCGTCGCGGGCCGGCCGGTCCGGGACGGCCGGCACCAGGAACTCCGGCAGCCGCCGGCGGAACCGGCCGGCCTGCTCGTTCAGCAGGATCCGGCGCACGTACGCGTACGGGTCGTCGGTCCGCCGCACCCGCGCCCAGGCCGCGTAGGTCTTCTCCAGCGTCGTCTGGACCAGGTCCTCGGCCGTGTGCCGGTCGCCCGCCAGCAGGAACGCCGTCCTGGACAGACGTGGCCAGGCCGTGGTGACGAACAGCTGGAACTCGGCGTCCCGCTCGGCCTTCCGCTCTCCCATGAGCACCTCCTGCCGTACCTGAGTGCGTACGGGCACCGGACCGTTGCCCGGCCGCCCGGCCCCTGCCCGCCGGCCCGGAGCCCGAGCGTTGCCCGCCGGTGGCCCGCCCGCCCGGAGCGACCGCCCGGGGTTCGCGAGTCGCGCCCGGGGGCTGTGACACTGGAGGGGCTCGAAAACCGAGGTGCGCGCAGCCGCACCTCCTTGCGAACCTAGAGGGATGCCCGCAGTGAGTTCTCCCGTAGCCCAGCCCGCCGACGCCCCCGCCGACGCCCCCGAGGGCGGTCTCAGCAAGGGGCCCGGCCGGGGTACCGGCATCGGCGAGCTGGCCGCCCGCCTGCCCGAGCTGACCCTGCGCGACCAGCAGCGGATCGGCCGCCGGTTGGAGGGCGCCCGCCGGATCCGGGGGCCCGAGGCCCGGCAGAAGGCCGCCGCCGAGATCGCCGCCGAGATCGACCGCGCCGAGCTGCGGGTCGAGCAGCGCCGGGCCGCCGTCCCCGGCATCACGTACCCCGCCGAGCTGCCGGTCAGCCAGAAGAAGGACGACATCCTCGCCGCGATCCGCGACCACCAGGTAGTGATCGTGGCCGGTGAGACGGGCTCGGGGAAGACCACCCAGATCCCGAAGATCTGCCTGGAGCTGGGCCGCGGCGTCAAGGGCCTGATCGCCCACACCCAGCCACGCCGGATCGCCGCCCGCACGGTCGCCGAGCGGGTCGCCGAGGAGCTGCGCACCCCGCTCGGCGAGGCGGTCGGCTGGAAGGTCCGCTTCACCGACCAGGTCGGCCCGGACACCCTGGTCAAGCTGATGACGGACGGCATCCTGCTCGCCGAGATCCAGACCGACCGCGAGCTGCGCCAGTACGACACCCTGATCATCGACGAGGCGCACGAGCGCAGCCTCAACATCGACTTCATCCTCGGGTACGTCAAACAGCTGCTCCCCCGCCGCCCCGACCTCAAGGTCGTCATCACCTCGGCGACCATCGACCCGGAGCGCTTCGCCAACCACTTCGGCGACGCCCCGATCATCGAGGTCTCCGGCCGCACCTACCCCGTCGAGGTCCGCTACCGCCCGATCCTGGACGAGGCCGACGAGGACGGCGAGGACGAGCGCGGCGACGTGGACCGCGACCGCGACCAGATCCAGGCGATCTGCGAGGCCGCCCAGGAGCTGCAGGCCGAGGGGCCGGGCGACATCCTGGTCTTCCTCTCCGGCGAACGGGAGATCCGCGACACCGCGGACGCCCTCAACAAGCTCGACCTGAAGTTCACCGAGGTCCTGCCGCTCTACGCCCGGCTCTCCTCGGCCGAGCAGCACCGGGTGTTCCAGCGCTCCGGCAGCCGCCGGATCGTGCTGGCCACCAACGTCGCCGAGACCTCGCTGACCGTCCCCGGCATCAAGTACGTGATCGACCCGGGCACCGCGAGGATCTCCCGCTACAGCCACCGCACCAAGGTCCAGCGGCTGCCGATCGAGGCGGTCAGCCAGGCCAGTGCCAACCAGCGCAAGGGCCGCTGCGGCCGTACCTCCGACGGCATCTGCATCCGCCTGTACTCGGAGGAGGACTTCCTCTCCCGACCCGAGTTCACCGACGCCGAGATCCTGCGCACCAACCTGGCCTCGGTCATCCTGCAGATGACGGCGGCCGGCCTCGGCGACATCGCGGCCTTCCCGTTCCTGGACCCGCCGGACTCGCGCAACATCAAGGACGGCGTCAACCTGCTCCACGAGCTGGGCGCCCTCGACCCCGCCGAGAAGGACCCGCGCAAGCGCCTCACCCCGCTCGGCCGCCGGCTCGCGCAGCTGCCGGTCGACCCGCGGATGGCCCGGATGGTGCTGGAGGCGGACAAGAACGGCTGCGTCCGCGACGTGATGGTGATCGCCGCCGCGCTCTCCATCCAGGACCCGCGCGAGCGCCCCACCGAGAAGCGCCAGGCCGCCGACGAACGGCACCGCCGCTTCAACTCCGAGACGTCCGACTTCCTGGCGTTCCTGGCGATGTGGCGCTACGTCAGGGAGCAGCAGAAGGAGCTCTCCTCCTCGGCCTTCCGCCGGATGTGCAAGGCCGAGTTCCTGAACTACCTCCGGATACGGGAGTGGCAGGACATCTACTCCCAGCTGCGCACGGTCGCCAAGCAGCTCGGGGTGACCATCGAGGAGCCCCATCCGGACGCCGAGCCGGACGCGGACCGGATCCACCAGTCGCTGCTGGCCGGCCTGCTTTCGCACATCGGCCTGTACGACGTGGAGAAGCGCGAGTACGGCGGCGCCCGCGGTGCCCGGTTCGCGGTCTTCCCCGGGTCCGGCCTGTTCAAGAAGCCGCCGCGCTGGGTGATGTCGGCCGAGCTGGTGGAGACCTCCCGGCTGTGGGCCCGGATCAACGCCAAGATCGAACCGGAGTGGGTGGAGCCGCTGGCGGGCCACCTGATCAAGCGCAGCTACAGCGAACCGCACTGGGAGAAGAAGGCCGGCGCGGTGCTGGCCTTCGAGAAGGTGACCCTCTACGGGATGCCTGTGGTGGCCCAGCGCAAGGTCAACTACGGCCGGATCGACCCGGAGCTCTGCCGCGAGCTGTTCATCCGCAACGCGCTGGTCGAGGGCGACTGGGAGACCCACCACGGCTTCTTCGCGGCCAACCGCAAGATGCTCGGCGAGGTCGAGGAGCTGGAGAACCGGGCCCGCCGCCGCGACATCATGGTCGACGACCAGACCCTGTTCGACTTCTACGACGCCCGGCTGCCCGAGGACGTCGTCTCCACCCGGCACTTCGACTCCTGGTGGAAGAAGACCCGGCACGACCAGCCCGACCTGCTCAACTTCGAGAAGTCGATGCTGATCAACGACTCGGCGGGCGGGATCACCGAGGAGGACTACCCGGACTACTGGCAGCAGGGCAAGCTGCGCTTCAAGCTGACCTACCAGTTCGAGCCGGGCAGCGACGCCGACGGCGTGACGGTGCACATTCCGCTGCCGGTGCTCAACCAGGTCACCTCCGAGGGCTTCGACTGGCAGATCCCCGGCCTGCGCGAGGAGTTGGTCACCGCCTACATCCGGGCGCTGCCCAAGGCGCTGCGCCGCAACTTCGTGCCGGCCCCGGACTTCGCCCGGGCCGCGCTGCGCCAGGTGAGGGAGCGCCAGGCGGCCGGGACCTTCGGGTCCGCCGAGCCGCTGCTGCCCTCGCTGGAGCACATCCTGCGCCGTCTGACGGCCGTCACCATCCCGCCTGAGGCCTGGGACGACGAGCGGGTGCCCGAGCACCTCAAGGTCACCTTCCGGGTGGTGGACGGCAAGCGGAAGCTGGCGGAGTCCAAGGACCTGGAGGAGCTGCGGCTGAAGCTGAAGCCCAAGCTGAAGGAGACGCTCTCCTCGGCCGCCTCCGGGCAGGGCATCGAGCAGAGCGGGCTGACCGCCTGGCCGGCCTCGCTCCCGGTGCTGCAGCGGACCTTCGAGCAGCGCTCGCGCGGCCATTCGCTGCGGGCCTACCCGGCGCTGGTGGACGAGGGCGCCTCGGCCGGGGTGAAGCTCTTCGACACCGCCGAGGCACAGGAGACGGCCATGTGGGCCGGTACCCGGCGGCTGCTGATGCTCACCACCAACTCCCCCGCCAAGTCGATCCAGGGCCGCCTCGGCAACCAGGCCAAGCTGGCGCTCTCGCACAACCCGCACGGGTCGGTCCCGGCGCTGTTCGAGGACATCGTGGCCTGCGCCACCGACCGCCTGATGGAGGCGGCCGGCGGCCCGGCCTGGGACGAGGCGGCCTTCGGCAAGCTCTTCGACAAGGTGCGGGCCGACCTCTACGAGGTCTCGGCGGACACCACGCTGAAGACCGCGACGGCGCTGATCGCCTTCCACAAGGCCTCGACCCGGCTGAAGACGGTGAGCAGCCCGGTGCTGCTGACGGCGGTGAACGACATCAGGCTGCACCTGGCCTCGCTGGTGCACCCCGGCTTCGTCACCGACACCGGCTGGCGCCGGCTGGGCGACCTGAAGCGCTACCTGCTGGCGGTGGACCGCCGGCTGGAGGCGCTGCCCAACCACCCGCAGCGGGACGCCCAGCAGCTGCTGAAGGTGCAGCAGGTGCAGCGGGCCTACGGCGAGCTGCTGGCGGCGGTGCCGGCCGGGCGCCGGCCCACCCCGGAGGTCCGGCAGATCCGCTGGATGATCGAGGAGCTGCGGGTCAGTTTCTTCGCCCAGTCGCTGGGCACGCCGACGCCGGTGTCGGAGAAGCGGATCATGAAGGCGATGGAGGCGGCGCACGCGGCGCTGTGAGCTGGGAGGGGCCCCCGGGAGCCGGTTCGACCTGGGGGCCCACCATGCAGTACGATCTGTCTTGTTCGCAGCGCAAGCGGGCGGACGACAGAGTGAAAATCTGGTCCTGTGGAGCAGTTGGTTAGCTCGCCACCCTGTCAAGGTGGAGGTCGCGGGTTCAAGTCCCGTCAGGATCGCAGCAGGCAAGAGGCCCGGAACCGCGAGGTTCCGGGCCTCTTGCGTTTGACGTGCGGTCAGCGCGGGTCGCCGTCGGGCCGCCCGGGCGACTGCCGGACCGGCCCTTGGCCCCCGGGGCGCGGTCGGCCGGCCGCGGGTGCGGGCGGGCCCACGGGAGCCGTTCCGGCCCGCCGGACGGGCCCGGCCGCCCGGGAAGCGGTCTACCCCAGTCCAGGTCTAGACCACAAGCCGGGCAAGTGTGACGGTCGTCACTCGGGTTTTCCTGAGACCGGACACCGATGACCCCCCTCGGGACGCCACTAATTTAATATGTAAAATTGCACACCCATTGACCGGGAATCCCCCCCGTCCCACGGATATCCGATCGTTACCCGGAAGAAAGCATTCCGGGTGGCCGATTCCATCTTCGGCCAACGCCGAAGGGACCGTCTCCCAGACCCGGCGGAGTCTGGTGAACGGTCCCTTCGGACTAAAAGTGCGTCTGGCGCTGTCAGGCCTCGGTGCGCTGAGCCGGAATACCGGCCAGCAGGGCGCGCACCTCCGCCTCACGGTACCGGCGGTGACCGCCGAGCGTGCGAATGGACGTGAGCTTGCCTGCCTTGGCCCAACGCGTCACCGTCTTCGGGTCCACGCGGAACATGGTGGCTACCTCTGCCGGCGTCAGCAGAGGCTCAGCATCAGGGGTACGAGCGGTCATGAGCGGCCTCCTCGGAGAACCGAACCAGGGCGGTTCTATCCTTCAAATTCTGCACCTTGGCCCGCGATGCCCGAAATGACATACACAGGCCGAGTCGGTTATAGGACGAACGGCTTGTCCTGGTGTCTACAACTACACCATCCGTCCAGCCCCATCGGCCATACCGGCAAAATTGACCCCTACAGGGGCCAAGAGCGACGGATGGCGATGGACTATCCCATAACGGACAGTCACAATTTCGTGACAATCGGTGATGATGGGGCCAGACCCGCTTATTCCCTACAAAGCACGCATCAACTCCAGAACCACCCAAAAGTGGGCATGCTCGTGTGGAGGTGGGCTGGTTGTCCCATTTTTACACATAGGGGTAAGTTCACGTCAACGGTGAGTAGTGTCACGTTCGACAGGTATTGACCCGAACCGGGACCTAGGTCACGACCGCCGGGCCCAAGGCCCCCACCAGGTCCGACCGCCGCCACCGGCACTCGCCCCCACCTGCCCTGACGTCGGCTCAACCGCCCCCGGGCCTGCCATGCCGCCCCCTTCCCCGCCCCTCGGTCCGGCCCCCTGGGTCCGGCTCCATCGGTCCGCCCTGCGCCGCCGTGCCCCCGCCCGGCGCCCGCCCGCCCTCCGCCAGGCCCCTCAGTTGGACTGGCGCAGCGCCAGCACCCGCCGCCACCGCAGCGTCACCGTCTCGTAGGCCCGCACCGCCGCCGCCGTGTCACCGGCCCGCAGCGCCGTGAGGCCCTCCTCCAGCTCCCCCGCCGAGCGGTCCTCGGCCAGCCGCTCCGGGCCGAGCAGGTGCACCAGGCCGCCGTAGTCCAGCTCCACCAGCGAGCGCGGATGGAACTCCTCCAGCCACCGCCCGATCTGCTCCGCCCCCAGGGCGGGCTCCCCCTCCGCCACCCCCGTCCGCAGCGCCCGGTAGGCCCTGGCCACCCTACGGCGGGCCTGTGCCATCGGCGTCAGGTAGAACAGCGCGGCCGGCACCGGTTCTTCCCCCTCGCCCGGCCCGGCCGGGGCCGGCGGCACGAAGCAGCGGTCCTCCTCCCCGAACGGCAGGAACCAGCGCACCGGCACCTCCCACCGGCTGGTCATGATCCACGGCCGGGCGTCCGGATGCCCGGCCCGCCAGCGCTCCCGGTCCGCCTCCGCCGCGGCCCGGGTGGCCGGCGGCAGCGCGGTGTCCAGCAGCGCCACCGGGGCGCTCTCCCGGAGCTCGTCCAGGGCCTGCCAGCTGCGCAGCCGGGTGGCCCACGGGCAGACGTAGGTGACGCCGTCCACGGCCCGCACGAAGGCCCGCCCGCTCTCCCGCTCGGGCAGCGCGCGCGGCGTACGCCCCACCAGGTCGGCGAGCGCCGTCCGCTGCTCCTCCAGCGCCGCCCGCGCGACCGGTTGCTCCACCGCGCCGGCGTCCGGGCCGTGCGCCGAGGCGTACGCCTGCCAGTGCGCCCGGTCGGGCTCGGGGAAGGCGGCCAGCGGCTCGTAGACCCGCAGGTGGGCGGCGTAGGGCGGGAGCACGGAGGTGCGCACGGCGGTCACGCTCTGCATCGTCGCACGCACCACCCACAGGCCGGGAGGGTGCGCACGGGGACGGCGTGGCCCGGCCCGCCCCGCGCCGCCCGCCGCCGGCGGCCCCACCCGCTCTGGACAACCCGGGCCGGGTCCCGCCGAGGGGGAGATCGGCGGGCCCCCTCGGACTACGCTTCGCCCTAGGCGCCCGCACCACAGCAGCGGGCCTCGGATACTGGAGTCACCACAGTGACCGACGTACAGACCGCATCCGCGACGCACCCCGCACCCGGCGTGCTCAGCAGGATCTTCCGCACCGAGCAGGACGGCGCCCCCGGCGACGGCCACGAGCAGGTCGTGCTCTGCCACGACCGCAGCTCCGGACTCAAGGCGATCATCGCCATCCACTCCACCGCCCTGGGCCCGGCCCTCGGCGGCACCCGCTTCTTCCCGTACCCGACGGAGGAGGAGGCGCTGGAGGACGCGCTGCGCCTCTCCCGCGGCATGAGCTACAAGAACGCCCTGGCCGGGCTCGACCTGGGCGGCGGCAAGGCCGTCATCATCGGCGACCCGGGCAAGGACAAGAACGAGGCGATGCTCCGCGCCTACGGCCGGTTCGTGGAGTCCCTGCGCGGGCGCTACGTCACCGCGTGCGACGTGGGCACCTACGTCCAGGACATGGACGTGATCGCCCGCGAGACCACCTTCGTGACGGGCCGCTCGCCCGAGCAGGGCGGCGCCGGCGACTCCTCCATCCTGACCGCCTTCGGCGTCTTCCAGGGCATGCGCGCCTCCGCCCAGGCCCGCTGGGGCCAGCCGACGCTGCGCGGCCGCCGGGTCGGCGTCTCCGGCGTCGGCAAGGTCGGCCACTACCTGGTCGGCCACCTGGTCGCGGACGGCGCCCACGTGGTCGTCACCGACGTCTCCGAGGCGGCCGTGAACCGCGTCCGGGCCGCCCACCCGGACGTCGAGGTGGTCGCCGACACCGCGGCGCTGCTGGCGGCCGCGCTGGACGTCTACGCCCCCTGCGCGCTGGGCGGCGCCCTGGACGACCACACGGTGGGCGCGCTCGGCGCCGCCGGCACCTCGCTGGTCTGCGGCGCGGCCAACAACCAGCTGGCCCACCCGGGCGTCGAGAAGGACCTCGCCGACCGCGGCATCCTCTACGCGCCCGACTACCTGGTGAACTCCGGCGGCGTGATCCAGGTCGCCGACGAGATCCAGGGCTTCAACTTCGAGCGGGCCAAGAACAAGGCCACGAAGATCTTCGACACCACCCTGGAGATCTTCACCCGGGCCACCGCCGACGGCGTCCCGCCGGCCGTCGCCGCGGACCGCCTCGCGGAGAAGCGGATGCGGGAGATCAGCTCGCTGCGCACGATCCTGCTGCCGGGCGCGCGGGACAACTGACCGGGGCGTGGGGGGCGCGGCCGCCCCGCGGGGTCATCACCCGCCCCCCACGCATCACGATGTGGAACCGGATTCTCACTTCCGCACCCGATCGGGCGATCCCGGACCCCCCTTGGGGGGATAATCGAGCCTGGAACGACGGACCTGAATCACCTCCGGACAGCTTGCTGAACCCCGGAAAACCGCCTGTGACCTGGAAAGACCGGGTCTTGGGTGCGAGCGGTGCGCGCCACGTCACACTGACGACGTACCGCCCGGCGGCAGAAACAGGTACCGTTAATGCTCCAAGGGACGGTTCTCCCCATTCGGGCAGGCCGCTCCTGATCATGAACACGTGTCAGACTCGGGGCCGTGAGCCCCATCGTTGAGGGGGTCGACCCATGGGGCGCGGCCGGGCCAAGGCCAAGCAGACGAAGGTCGCCCGCGAGCTGAAGTACAACAGCGGCGGGTTCGACGCCAACCGTCTGTCCAGCGAGCTGGGCGTTTCGCCCTCCATCCCGATCAGCCCTGAGCCGGTCGAGGAAGAGGACGAGGACGACCCCTACGCGGCGTATGCGAATCTCTACGCCGACGAGGACGACGAGGATGACACCGAGGCGGAAAGCGGCCACACCCAGGCCCGCCGCCGCGCGTAGTCACAGCCTGGCCTGACCGGCCCTGGCGCCCAGTGCGCCGGGCCGGTTTTCGCCGTTCCCGGCCACCGGCCGCCCGTCGGCGGATCCACCACGGAGGCCAGGGCCCCGGCGGCGCCGGCCGGGCCCCGTTCGCCGGCCCGTCCCTCGGCCGGGGCAACCCCCGCCGGGCAACCCCGGGCCGCGGGCAGCCGAAAGCCCTCCACCGGTCACCGGCGGAGGGCTCCCGTCCGAACGGTCAGCCCGCGGTGAAGCCCTCGTACGCGTTGTAGAGGGCCGCGCCGTCGGCGTGCTCCGCGGTGCGGTCGACGACGTCGCCGAGCAGCCAGGCCTCCACGCCGCGGTCCTCCAGGATCGCGAGCACGGTGTCCACCGACTCCGGCGGGACGACGGCGACCATGCCGACGCCCATGTTCAGGGTCTTCTCGATCTCCAGGGTGGCCACCTTGCCGACCTGGGCGACGGTCTGGAAGACCGGCAGCGGCGTCCAGGTGCCGCGGTCCAGACGGGCGTGCAGGCCCGCCGGGATGACCCGGGCCAGGTTGGCGGCCAGGCCGCCGCCGGTGACGTGCGAGAAGGCGTGGATCTCGGTGGCGCGGGTGAGCGCCAGGCAGTCCAGGGAGTAGATCCTGGTCGGCTCCAGCAGCTCCTCGCCCAGCGTCCGGCCGAACTCCTCGACCTTGCGGTCGAGCTTCCAGCCGGCCTCGTTCAGCAGCACGTGGCGCACCAGCGAGTAGCCGTTGGAGTGCAGGCCGGAGGCGGCCATCGCGATCACCACGTCGCCCGCGCGGACCCGCTCCGCGCCCAGCAGCGCGTCGGCCTCCACCACGCCGGTGCCGGCGCCCGCGACGTCGTAGTCGTCCGGCCCGAGCAGGCCGGGGTGCTCGGCGGTCTCGCCGCCGACCAGCGCGCAGCCGGCCAGCGCGCAGCCCTCGGCGATGCCCTTGACGATCTGGGCGACCCGCTCGGGGACGACCTTGCCGACGCAGATGTAGTCGGTCATGAAGAGCGGCTCGGCCCCGCAGACCACCAGGTCGTCGACGACCATGCCGACCAGGTCGTGGCCGATGGTGTCGTGCTTGTCCATCGCCCGGGAGATGGCGACCTTCGTCCCCACGCCGTCGGTGGCCGAGGCCAGCAGCGGCCGCTCGTAGCGCTTGAAGGCGGAGGCGTCGAACAGCCCGGCGAAGCCGCCGAGACCGCCGACCACCTCGGGGCGGTTGGCCTTGCGGACCCACTGCTTCATGAGTTCGACGGCGCGGTCGCCCGCCTCGATGTCGACACCTGCGGCGGCGTAGGTGGCACCGCTCTCGTTGCTGGTCACTGCGTGCGGCCCTCTCGGGTCAGGGGGGTGAACGACCGCGGGGCCCGGTGACGGGCCCCGCAGCGGGAAAACTACGGGCGTCGCAGCGCGTCGGCCGCGCCGCCACCGCCGAGCAGCGACTGGACACCGTCCAGGTCCGCTCCGGAGTGCGGCTTGCCACGGACGGCGGGCGGCTGCTGGCTGCCCTTGATCTCGGCCTCCAGGAGCAGCTTGCCCAGCAGGGCCGGGTCCGGCAGCTCCATCGGGTAGACCCCGTCGAAGCAGGCCCGGCAGAGCTTGTCCTTGGGCTGCGTGGTCGCCTCGATCATGCCGTCGATCGAGATGTAGGCCAGGGAGTCCGCGCCGAGCGTGCGGCCGATCTCCTCGACGGTCATCCCGTTGGCGATCAGCTCCGCGCGGGTCGCGAAGTCGATGCCGAAGAAGCAGGGCCACTTCACCGGCGGCGAGGAGATCCGGATGTGCACCTCGGCGGCGCCCGCCTCGCGCAGCATCCGCACCAGCGCGCGCTGGGTGTTGCCGCGCACGATGGAGTCGTCGACGACGACCAGGCGCTTGCCCGCGATGACTTCCTTGAGCGGGTTCAGCTTGAGCCGGATGCCGAGCTGGCGGATGGTCTGGCTGGGCTGGATGAAGGTGCGGCCGACGTAGGCGTTCTTCACCAGGCCGGAGCCGTACGGGATCCCGCTGGCCTCGGCGTAGCCGATGGCGGCCGGGGTGCCGGACTCCGGGGTCGCTATCACCAGGTCGGCCTCGACGGGCGCCTCCTTGGCCAGCTTGCGCCCCATCTCCACGCGGGAGAGGTGCACGTTGCGGCCGGCGATGGAGGTGTCGGGGCGGGCCAGGTAGACGTACTCGAAGACGCAGCCCTTGGGCTTGGCCTCGGCGAAGCGGCTGCTGCGCATGCCGTTCTCGTCGATGGCGATCAGCTCGCCGGGCTCCACCTCACGGATGTAGGAGGCGCCGCAGATGTCGAGCGCCGCCGTCTCGGAGGCGACCACCCAGCCGCGCTCCAGCCGGCCGAGGACCAGCGGGCGGATGCCCTGCGGGTCACGGGCGGCGTAGAGCGTGTGCTCGTCCATGAAGACCAGCGAGAAGGCGCCCTTGACCTTGGGCAGCACCTGCCGGGCGGTCTCCTCGATGGTGAGCTCGGGGTGGCCCGCGAGCAGGGCCGTCACCAGATCGGTGTCGTTGGTCGCGGCGCTGCGGCCGGACCGGGAGACGTGCTCCTCACCGGGCAGTCGGGCGACCATCTCCGCCAGTTCGGCGGTGTTCACCAGGTTTCCGTTGTGCCCGAGGGCCAGCGAACCGTTGACGGTCGCGCGGAAGGTCGGCTGGGCGTTCTCCCAGACCGAGGAACCGGTGGTCGAGTAGCGGGCGTGTCCGACGGCGATATGCCCGTGCAAGGACCCCAGGGAGGCCTCGTCGAAGACCTGGGAGACAAGTCCCATGTCCTTGAAGACGAGAATCTGGGAGCCGTTGCTCACTGCGATGCCCGCGGATTCCTGTCCACGGTGCTGCAGGGCATAAAGGCCGAAGAACGTGAGCTTGGCGACCTCCTCGCCGGGAGCCCAGACACCGAAGACGCCGCAAGCGTCCTGGGGGCCTTTCTCGCCGGGAAGAAGATCGTGGTTGAGTCTTCCGTCACCACGTGGCACGTCTTCGAGTCTAGGGCAGTTGGCACAGCCTTCCCGAACGGGGGAGGGGGCCGCGGTCGGACGATCAACCGGCGACGCGCGTAGACAAAACCCCTTACCGTCAGCGCGTTTCGAATCCGGGAATCGGCCCGACCACCCCCCCTGCCTTGCGACGCGCGCCCGTTGGCCCCGGCCGGGCCGGTCCGCCCGGGCCGCCGCGGGGGGCCGAAACGTGACCCTGCTCACCCAGGCCGCCCGGCGGGGGCGGCCCGGCGGCCCGGCGGCCCGGCTCAGCCCGGCAGCAGCAGCCGCCAGGAGGCCGGGTGCACCGTCCAGGTCCGGGAGCGCACCGGGCCGACCGGGTGCCCGTCCGCCTCGTAGCCGAAGCCGCGGCCGGCCACCGTGACCGAGGACGCCCGGGCCCGGACCAGCGCGCCCGGGGCGCGCACCACGATCTCCATCACGCCCTCGCCCAGCGGCAGGCTCACCTGGACCACCCGCACCGGCCGGTGGACGTCAGCCAGCAGCCGGCCGTCCGCCTCCACCCGCAGCCGCGCCTCGGGGTGCTCGCCTGCGCCCTCCGGGGGCTTGCCGGTCGCCTGCTCGGCCGCAGCCAGTTTCGCCCATAGCGAACGCCAACCGCCCGTTCGGCCCAGTCCGCGCCGGACCCCGGTCCCCGCGATCCGGACCGCGCCCAGCACCACCCCGCCGCCGTCGTCCACCAGCAGGTCCAGCGCGCGCGGCACCCCCGTGAGGATCGCCCGGGCCGCCCGGACCGGCTCCGCCGGCACCCCCAGCGCCCGGGCCGCGTTCAGCTCCGCGGGCCGGCCCACCGGGATCAGCCCGACCGGGTCGCTGCCCAGTTCACGCTGCCGGTACAGGGCCTGGAGCACCCGCTGCAGCGCCAGATCGGATCCGATCACCACCGGTCGCCGGCGGCCCCGGTGCGAAAGCACCCGGTCCAGTTCGGACGGACTCTCCGGGTGCGCCACCTTGACGTCCGCGCCTCCGCAGAGCACATCCTTCGCGATCCGGACCGACTCTCCGTCGGTCTGCTTGGCGGCCGGGTCGAGCAGGACGAGCAGTGGCTCGCCGTTGCCGGGGGTGGCAGCGTGGGATGCGGGCGTGGACAGGGACGACACGACCGGTCCTTCCTCAGGTAATCTCTCGGTGCAAGAGCCCCTTGCGCTATTGCGCCAGGGGCTTCGTCTATCTCGGGGCAGACTGCGGCCTACGCAGGATGCCCCAACCGGAAGGGGTGTACGCCTGTGCCGGCACTCGTGCTCGTTGGCGCTCAGTGGGGGGACGAGGGCAAGGGGAAGGCGACCGACCTCCTCGGTGGCTCCGTCGACTATGTCGTCCGCTACCAGGGCGGCAACAACGCCGGTCACACGGTGGTCATCGGCGACCAGAAGTATGCCCTGCACCTGCTCCCTTCCGGCATCCTCAGCCCGAATGTGGTGCCGGTCATCGGCAACGGCGTCGTGATCGACCCGGGCGTGCTGCTCTCCGAGCTGAACGGCCTGAACGAGCGCGGCATCGACACCTCCAAGCTGCTGATCTCGGGCAACGCCCACCTGATCACGCCGTACCACCGCACCCTGGACAAGGTCACCGAGCGCTTCCTCGGCAAGCGCCGGATCGGTACCACCGGCCGCGGCATCGGCCCGACCTACGCCGACAAGATCAACCGCGTCGGCATCCGGGTCCAGGACCTCTTCGACGAGTCGATCCTGCAGCAGAAGGTCGAAGCGGCCCTGCACGACAAGAACCAGCTGCTGGTCAAGCTCTACAACCGCCGCGCCATCCCGGCCGACCTGGTCGTCCAGGAGTACCTCGGCTACGCCGACAAGCTGCGCCCCTTCCTCGCCGACACCACCCTCGTCCTGGACGAGGCCCTGAAGGCGAACAAGGTCGTCCTGCTGGAGGGCGGCCAGGGCACCCTGCTGGACGTCGACCACGGCACGTACCCCTTCGTGACCTCGTCGAACCCGACCGCCGGCGGCGCCTGCACCGGCGCCGGCATCGGCCCCACCAAGATCGACCGGGTCATCGGCATCCTGAAGGCCTACACCACCCGGGTCGGCTCGGGCCCGTTCCCGACCGAGCTGCTGGACGCCGACGGCGACGCGCTGCGCCGGATCGGCGGCGAGCGCGGTGTCACCACCGGCCGTGACCGCCGCTGCGGCTGGTTCGACGCGGTGATCGCCCGCTACGCCACCCGGGTCAACGGCCTGACCGACTTCTTCCTCACCAAGCTGGACGTGCTCACCGGCTGGGAGCAGATCCCGGTCTGCGTCGCGTACGAGATCGACGGCAAGCGCGTCGAGGAGCTCCCGTACAACCAGTCGGACTTCCACCACGCGAAGCCGATCTACGAGAACCTCCCCGGCTGGACCGAGGACATCAGCAAGGCGCAGACCTTCGGCGACCTGCCGAAGAACGCCCAGGCGTACGTGAAGGCGCTGGAGGAGATGTCGGGCGCCCCGATCTCCGCCATCGGCGTCGGCCCGGGCCGGACCGAGACGATCCAGATCAACTCGTTCGTCTAGCCCGCCCGCTCCACCCCGAAGGGCCCCGCGGTTCGCCGCGGGGCCCTTTCGCCTGCCCGGCGCCACCGCGGGACACCCATCGAGGGCAATTGAACTAGTGCAAAAAGCTGTTGCATCTAGTGCAAACTCCGGCTACTTTGCCGGGCATGACCGCCAAGCTGCCCGCACCCGTCACCCTGACCGGCCGCACCATCCGCCTGGAGCCCCTCGGCCGGCACCACCTGCCCGACCTGTTCGCCGCCGGCGGCGGGGACGAGGAGGTCTGGCGCTGGATCCCGTCCGGCACCCCGCACACCGCGGAGGAGCTCGGCGACGTCATCGACGGACGGCTGGCCGAGATCGAGGCCGGCACCGCCGTGGTCTTCGCCGTCGTCGACGCGCCGAGCGGCCGGGCCATCGGCATGACCGGCTACTACGACTTCGACGCCGGGAACGAACTCGTCGAGATCGGCGGCACATGGTACGCCCGCTCCGCCTGGCGGACGGCCGTGAACACCGAGGCCAAGCTGCTGCTGCTCACCCACGCCTACGAGGACCTGGGCATGGGGCGGGTGTTCTGGAAGACCGACCACCTGAACGAGCGCTCGCGCAACGCCATCCTCCGCCTGGGCGCCACCTTCGAGGGCGTCCACCGGCGGGAGCGCCGCCGCGCGGACGGCAGCTGGCGCGACAGCGTGTACTTCTCGATGCTCGCGGACGAGTGGCCCGCCGCCAAGCAGCGGCTGACGGAGCGACTGGCCCGCGGCTGACGGCACCGGACAGGGGCGGGCCCGCTCACGGACGGCGGGCCGGGCCGCGGGCGGGCGCAGGTGCGCTGGTGCGCGGGTCGGGCCGCGGCGGACCGGACCCGAGCGGGCCGGACGGGGCCGGCGGTGAGCGGCCGACCCTGAGGAATCCGGCGGCGAGGATTGCGGCGGCGAGGGATCCGGCGGCGAGCGATCCGGGTTATGCGATCGCGGCGGCGACGATCGCGGCCACCGCCAGGTTGCAACTGGCCGACACCCACACCGCGGGGTGCGGCTCGGGATCCACCAGGATCGCGCCGAGCTTGCCGGGGGTCAGCAGGTCCACCGCCCAGAACGCCACGGCCATCAGGACCAGGCCGAGCAGCCCGAACAGCGCGGTGGAGGCCAGCCCCTTGCCGAACTCCTCGTAGGTGTACAGGATCGCCGTGAAGACGATCCCGCCGATCCCGAGCAGCGCGGAACTGAGCAGCACCGCCGCGTTCCGGTTGCGCTCGACCCAGATCTGCCGGCCCAGCTTGCCGGGGGTCAGCAGGTCGACCAGCCCGACCCCGAGCAGCAGCAGCACCACGCCCACCCCGCCGAAGGCCGCGGCGGCGCCCAGACCGTGCACGATGTCGTTCATGGGCGCTCCCCCAGGTCCGCCGGTGCCCGCGCCGGGGCTCCCGGGCACGGGTCAAGGATCGGCAAAACATATCCCATGACCCCGGGGCCCCGGCAGGCCCGGGCGCCACCCGCCCCGGGCCGTCCGCCCGCGCCCGTACCCGGGCCGCCGGCCGCCGGCTCAGTCCTCCTCGTCGACCAGGTGGTCCACGCAGGCCGCGACGGCGAGCAGCAGACCGGCGTCGGCGCCGTCGACGATGTCCACGCCGTAGGTGTCCCGGATCCGGAACCACTTCCGGGAGATCCGGGCGACCTCGTCGCCGTTGTCGTCCTCGATCCGGTAGTCCTTGTCGATCAGGTTCCCGTGGATCGTCAGCTCGCCCCCGGCCGCCAGCTCGACCCGGTACTTGTCGCGGAACGGCGTGAAGAGCTTCTCCCGGACGGTCGCGACCACGTCGCCCTCGGTGTTCTCGATCTTCATCGCGTCGCGGACGGTGAACGCCTTCTCCTTGATCACGGCGACCACCCGGCCCTGCGCGTCCTTCAGCTCGAAGGTGTCCCGCAGCCGGAGCACCTTGCCGTCCACCAGGTACGCCTTGCGGCCGTCCTCGTCCTCGATCCAGTAGTCGTCGCCGATCGCGAACAGCCGCTCCCTGATCAGGTACTTCATGCCGTCTCCTGAGTGCTCCGTGTCGGGCCTCCATTCGACCCGATGCCGGGCCGCATGCCCAGCACCCGCGCGGGCCGGGTTGAATCCCGGTATGCGAACCCCCCAAGCCGCCGCCCTCCGCACCGACCGCCTCGACCTGCTCCCGCTGCGGCCCGCGGACGCCGAGGAGATGGCCCTGGTGCTGGGCGACCCGGCCCTGCACGCCTTCACCGGCGGCGAGCCCGACACCCTCGACGCCCTGCGGGCCCGCTACCGCCGGCTGAGCGCGGGCTCCCCCGACCCCGGCGTCACCTGGTGCAACTGGGTCCTGCGGCTGCGCGCCGACGGCCGCGCCACCGGCTACGTCCAGGCCACCGTCACCGCGGACACCGCCGAGATCGCCTGGGTGGTCGGCGTCCCCTGGCAGGGCCGCGGCCTGGCCGGCGAGGCCGCCCGCGCCCTGGTCGCCTGGCTCCGCACCCAGGACGTCCGCACCGTCGTGGCCCACATCCACCCCGGGCACCAGGCCTCCGCCGCCGTCGCCCGCGCCGCCGGCCTCAGCCCCACCGGGGAGCTCCAGGACGGGGAGCTCCGCTGGGAGGCCCCGGCAGCGGATTCCTGATCGCCGGCCCCTGCCCCCGAGGGCACCCTCCACGTCGGGGTGAACCCGCGCGGGATCGGCACTTAGGGGCCTTCGGGGTTGCTAGGTTCCATCGGCTGGATTTCCGGCACGACATAGGGATCTCCACAGGAGACGTACATGCACCGCCACGCACTCTGTGACCTGTACCTACGGCTGTCCTTGGACCGGGACGGCAAGACGGCGATCGAGCGGCAGGAAGCCGACTGCCGGGCATGGGCCGAAGGCAACGGCCTGACGGTCCGCAAGGTCCACATCGACCGGGGGCGCTCCGGTTTCAAGGACGTCGAGCGCAAGGGCTTCGACTCCGCTCTTGCCGCTGTGACAGCCGGCGTCGTCGGAAGCCTCATCGTCTGGAAGCTGGACCGGCTCTCCCGGAAGGGCATCGGGCAGGTCGGCAAGGTCCTCGACGACATCGAGAAGGCAGGCGGCCGTCTGGTCTCGGTGCTCGACGGTCTCGACACCTCGGACGACTCTGCCCGGCTGGCTGTCACCATGCTGGCGGAACTGGCCCGCTCGGAGTCGAAGAACCTGGGCACCCGGGTCGCCAGCGCGAAACGACACCTCCGGCGCCAGGGGCGGTGGATCGGTGGACAGCCCCCGTACGGACTGCTGGTGGACCCGACGTCGAGGAAGCTGATCCACGATCCGGAGACTGCCGTCTACGCCCGGCTGATCGCTGACGACGCGCTGGCCGGCCAGTCGCTGGTGAGGATCGCACGGTTGCTGAACGAGTACGACATACCCGCCGCCCGAGGTGGGCAGTGGAACGCCGCAAGCATCATGTGCCTGCTCAAGTCCCCGGCCTTCGCCGGCCTGACGCCGGAGACCCGGTCTGTCGAGACCGACGACGGCGGACGGAGGTTCATCGGCCGTGTTTTCCCCTACCGAGACCCCGAAACGCTGCAAACCGTGAGCATCGGCGAAGGCATCATCACGGTCGGCGAGCGCGAGCGCATCATCCAGCAGCTCAAATCCCGCACCCATGCCCATGCGGGCAAACGGCGTCCGAAGCCGGACGGCAGCGCGCTGCTGACGGGTCTGGTGTTCTGCGACGTCCCGGGCTGCGGCCGCCGGATGCACCGTGTGGGCGGCAGCTACCAGTGCATGGCTCGCCGCGCAGGGAACCAGTGCCCCGGCGCGAACGCGATGGCCGATCTGGTGGACGAATACGTCGCCGAGCGCTTTCTTCACCTGCTTCCGACGCTTGAGCCGGGGGCTCCTCTCCTGCTGGCCGTCACCGACCGGTGGGCGAAGCGCAGCGACCCCGAGACCTTCGCCAAACGCGCTGCCGTCAGCGACGAAATCGCGGACCAGGAAGCCCGACGGGCTGACTTGGAAGACGCACGGTACGTCCGGGGCGAGTTCGACGGGCCTGACGCCGTCGAACGCTACGACCGGCTCGCCAACCGCCTGCAGAGCCGCATCGACGGACTGCGCGCCGACTTGGCCGCGCTGCCGCTTCCCGCGGTGGACATCACGCCGCTGCTTGACTCCGCACTGCTGAGGTCCGCCTGGGCAGCGTCCACGCAGGGACAGAGGCGGGACCGACTGTCGCTCGCCATCGACGGGGTGTTCATCAACAAGGGAGAGCGCGGAAAGCGCTTCGTCCCGGGGCAGCGGGTGCGCATCGAGTGGGCTGCGATCAAGGAATAGCAGAATTGCGATCACAGCCCGGCCGCCGCCCGCGCGGCAGCAATCGGACCGCCGTCACAGCGAGGGGCCACTGGACATCTCGACGGCTCGCCCGGCCGAATCCCCGCACCGCTCCCGAAGGGGTCTCGTGCCCGCTCTCAGCCCTCGCGCTTCTCCGTGGCAGGCCCCGAACCACAGCATGTCCGACGACGCAGGAATGGGTCCACAGCTCTATAGGGTTGGATACAGACATGGCTTCTCGTGCACGCGTTCGCGCCCCTGAACTGGTCGGATCCGGTGGTTGGCTCAACACAGGCGGTAAGGATCTGACCCTTGCCGACCTGCGAGGTAAGTGTGTCGTACTAGATTTCTGGACCTTTTGCTGTGTGAACTGTCTGCACGTCCTGGACGAGCTCCGCGAGCTGGAGGAGAAGCACCGCGACACCGTGGTGATCGTCGGCGTGCACTCCCCCAAGTTCGTGCACGAGGCCGACCACCAGGCCGTGGTGGACGCGGTGTCGCGCTACGAGGTGCACCACCCGGTGCTGGACGATCCGGAGCTGGTCACCTGGAAGCAGTACGCGGTGCGGGCCTGGCCGACGCTGGTGGTGATCGACCCCGAGGGGTACGTGGTCGCGCAGCACGCCGGCGAGGGGCACGCGCACGCGATCGCCCGGCTGGTCGAGGAGCTGGAGGCCGAGCACGAGGCGAAGGGCACCCTGCGGCGCGGCGACAGCCCGTACGTGGCTCCCGAGCCGGTGGCGGGCGACCTGAAGTTCCCCGGCAAGGCCGTCCGGCTCCCGAACGGGAACTTCCTGGTCGCGGACTCGGGCCACCACTCGCTGGTGGAGCTGGCCGAGGACGGCGAGCGGGTGGTGCGGCGGATCGGCGACGGCGAGCGCGGGCTGGTGGACGGGACGTCCCCCCGCTTCAGCGAGCCGCAGGGGCTGGCGCTGGTCCCGGCGGGCCTGGACCTCGGGTACGACGTGGTGGTCGCCGACACGGTGAACCACGCGCTGCGCGCAGTGCGGCTCTCGGACGGCGAGGTCCGGACGCTGGCCGGCACCGGCCGGCAGTGGTGGCAGGGCTCGGCGACCGGGGGCCCGGCCCGCGAGGTGGACCTCTCCTCGCCCTGGGACGTCGCCTTCTTCGACGACCGGGTCTGGATCGCGATGGCCGGGGTGCACCAGCTCTGGGCGTTCGACCCGGCCGACGGCACCGTCGCGGTGGCGGCCGGCACGACCAACGAGGGCCTGGTGGACGGGCCGGTGGCCGAGGCGTGGTTCGCCCAGCCCTCGGGCCTGGCGGTCTCGGCGGACGGCGGGAAGCTCTGGGTCGCGGACTCGGAGACCTCCGCGGTCCGCTGGGTTTCACGTGAAACGAAGACGGTGCACACCGCCGTCGGCACCGGCCTGTTCGACTTCGGGCACCGCGACGGCGCCGCCGGTCAGGCCCTGCTCCAGCACCCGCTCGGGGTGACGGTGCTGCCGGACGGCTCGGTGGCGATCTCCGACACCTACAACCACGCGCTGCGCCGGTACGTCCCGGCGGCCGAGGAGGGCGGCGAGGGCGAGCTGACCACGCTCGCCACCGACCTGCGCGAGCCCTCCGGCGCCGTCCTGGTGGACGGGGACATTGTCGTGGTGGAGTCCGCCCGGCACCGGCTGACCCGGCTGCGGCTGCCCGAGGAGGCCGTCCAGGTCGAGTCGGTGGCGCACCGCACCCAGCGCGCGGCCACCGAGGTCGCGCCCGGCGTGTTCCAGCTGGACGTGGTCTTCTCCGCGCCGAGCGGCCAGAAGCTGGACGAGCGCTACGGCCCCTCCACCCGGCTGCTGGTCAGCTCCACCCCGCCGGAGCTGCTGCTCTCCGGCGCGGGCGCGGACTCCGCGCTCGACCGGGAGCTGGTGCTCTCCGAGGAGATCACCGAGGGCGTCCTGCACGTCTCGGCGATGGCCGCCTCCTGCGACGACGACCCGGAGATCGAGTACCCGGCCTGCCACGTGCACCAGCAGGACTGGGGCGTGCCGGTGAAGCTCACCCCGGGCGGGGTCCGCCGCCTGCCGCTGGTGCTGGCCGGCATGGAGTAGCCGCCGCCCCGCACACACCGAGGGCCCCCGGACACCGCCGTCAGCGGCTTTCCGGGGGCCCTTCGCACGCCGGTCAGCCCTCCAGGAAGGCCTTGATCGCGCCGGCCAGCAGGAACGGGTCGTCGGCGCCGCAGAGCTCGCGGGCCGAGTGCATGGACAGGGCGGCGATCCCGCAGTCCACCGTGGTGATGCCGAGCCGGGCCGCGGTGATCGGGCCGATCGTGGTGCCGCAGGGCATCGCGTTGTTGGAGACGAAGGTCTGCCACGGCACGCCGGCCCGCTCGCAGGCGGCGGCGAAGACCGCCCGGCCGACGGCGTCCGTCGCGTACCGGTTGTTGACGTTGACCTTGAGGATCGGCCCGCCGTTGGGCATCGGGTGGTGGCCCGGCTCGTGCCGCTCGCTGTAGTTGGGGTGCACGGCGTGGCCCATGTCGGAGGACAGGCAGACCGTGCCGGCCAGCGCGCGGGCGCGGTCCTCCGGGCTGCCGCCGCGCGCGTGCACGCTGCGCTCCAGCACGTTGCCGAGCAGCGGGCCCTGGGCGCCGGTGTCCGACTCGCTGCCGGTCTCCTCGTGGTCGAAGGCGGCCAGCACCGGGATGTACGGCAGCTCGGCGCCCTCGGCCGCGGCCGCGGCGGTGGCGGCCAGCGCGGCGGTGGCCGCGTGCACCGACAGCAGGTTGTCCAGCCGGGGGCCGGCCAGCAGCTCGCGGTCCCGGCCCAGGTAGGACGGCGGCTGGACGTCATGGGTCATCAGGTCCCAGCCGACGATGTCGTCCGCCGGAACGCCGGCCCGCTCGGCGACGTACTCGATCAGCGATCCCTCGTCGGTCGGGCCGAGGCCCCAGATCGGGGTCAGGTGGCGCTGCTTGTCCAGCTTGAGACCGTCGTTGACCTGGCGGTCGAGGTGGATCGCCAGCTGCGGCACCCGCAGCAGCGGCTCGTCGATCTGGACCAGCCGCACGCTGCCGTCCCGCAGGGCCAGCCGGCCGGAGAGGCCGAGGTCCCGGTCGAGCCAGGTGTTCAGCGGGACCCCGCCGTAGATCTCCACCGCCACCTGCCGCCACCCCGCCGAGCCGGTGTCGGGCACCGGCTTGACCCGCAGGTTGGGCGAGTCGGTGTGGGTGCCGACCACCCGGAACGGGGTCTGCGGGCCGGCCCCCTGCGGCACGTACCAGGCGATCAGCGCACCGCCTCTGACGACGTACCGGCCGCCGGTCGTCCCGTCCCAGGCGTCGGTCTCGGAGACCTGGCGGAAGCCGACCTTCTCCAGTCGCTGCGCCGCACTCGCCACCGCGTGGTAGGGCGACGGTGAGGAACCGAGGAAGGCGATCAGGTCATCGGTGTGCGTCCGGTCGAAGAAGGCCTGGCGGGCGGCGGTCGACATGCTGCTCCTGGGTCGAGGGAGGGCCGAAACCGGATGGGGGGTCGGCTTGGCATCATTGAGCATATGCCCGTACACGGACATGACAGCCGGAACCCGTGAACGGGTACAGAACACGGACAGCACGGTGAAAGTAACGGGGCGAACGCGCTCCGTCAGACCTGTCAGCGGCCGCCGGCAAGTGCCCTGGCACCGGGGGCGGCTGACCTTCCGTCGGGACCGGCGGGGCGGCTCGTCCGGGCGGCCGGCCCGGCGATTCGGGACGTTTGCGGCGACCGGCCCGGGGTCTTCGCGATTTCCCGCCCGAACTTCCTCCTCTTGTTGCAGAGTTGCCCGGGGCGACCGGCGGTTGGGGACCTGGCCCGGCCGGCCGCAGCGAGAACGTGAACCGGGGATCAGGGGTCTTGGGGGAGAGCGGATTGTTCGGGCGCGCGCAGCAGAGCACCGGCGGCACCGTGGACGGAGTGCCGGACCGGCGGCCCGTTGCGGACCCCCTCGCGGCACCCGACGCGGACCCCCTCGCGGAGGCCGACGCGGAACCCGACGCCGTGGACGCCGGCCCGACGGGCGCCGACCGGGCTGGCTCCGAGCCGGCCGGCGGGCTGTCCCGGTCGGCCCGCCGGCGGCGGATCCTGCTGGCGGTGGCCGCCGCCGCGGCACTCGTCTCGGTCGGCGGGCTGGCGGCCTCCTCGCTGATCAAGTCCCCCGCCGAGCGGGCCGCCCGCACGGCCCCGCCGCCCGCCACGGTGCTGACGGCGGCCGCGACCATGCAGGTGCTCAACCCCTCGGTGGTGCTCCGCGGCACGGTGTACCCGCCGACCCAGTACGACGTCACCCCGGTCTCGGCCTCCGCCGAGATCACCCGGCTGTACGTGTCCGGGCTGGACGTGAAGGCCGGCGACCAGGTGGTGGCCGGCCGGCTGCTGGCCGAGGTGTCGGGGCAGCCGCTGTTCGCCCTGGCCGGGGCGGTGCCTGCGTACCGCGACCTCAAGCCGGGCGGCACCGGCCCCGACATCGCGGAGCTGCAGGACGCGCTGGCGGCGCTCGGCCTGCCCGCGCGCGGCGACGACAGGGGTGAGTTCGGCGCGGGCACCGCGCGGGCGGTGACCGACTTCTACGCCCGGCTGGGCCACCCGGTACCGACCACCGGGGCGGTCACCCAGCAGGCGGTGGACACGGCGCGGAAGGCGGCGGACACCGCCCAGCAGAGCGTGGACACGCTGGCCGCCGGGCGGAAGGCGGCCGCCGGCGCCACCGCCGACCCGTCCGCCGCACCCGCCGGGCCGGGGGCCGGCGCCACCGGGCCCGGCCTCGACCAGCAGCTGGCCACCGCGAAGAAGGAGCTGACCGCCGCCAGGGCAGCCCTGGCCAAGGCGGAGTCCCTGAACGGCCCGATGGTGCCGGCGGCCCACGTGGTCTTCCTGCCGGCCTTCCCCGCGACCGTCACGGCCGTCAACGGCTCGGTCGGCTCGCCGGTCTCGGGCCCGCTGCTCTCCCTCACCAGCGGCGGCCTGTCGCTGACCGGGCAGCTCACCCAGGCGCAGGCCGCGGCGGTACGGCCCGGCATGCCGGTGGAGGTGCTCTCGGAGGCCGGCAACACCACGGTCACCGGCACGGTCGGGGGGCTGGGCGCGCCGACCACGGTGGCGCCGGCGGGCAAGGTGATCCCGATCGGGGGCGCGGGCGGCGGGGCGGGCGACCCGGGCAGCACCGCCGGCGGCGCGGCGGCCGGCCAGGGTGCCGGCGGGGGCGGCGGGAAGGCCGGCCCGGCGGGCGGCCCCCTGTACGTGCCGCTGACCGTCACGCCGAACGCCCCGCTGCCGGCCGGGCTGAACGGCCAGAACGTCCGGATCACCGTCCTCAAGGGCACCTCCGAGGTGCCGGTGCTGACCGTGCCGGTGGCCGCGGTCTTCACCACCTCGGCGGGCCGGACGTCGGTGACCCGGGTCGACACGGCGGGCCTGCGCAGCACGCTGGCCGTCACCCTGGGCGCCACCGACAAGGGTTTCGTGGGGGTGACCCCGGCCGACGGCGGCGAGCTCAAGGCCGGTGACCTGGTGGTGGTCGGGCAGTGACCGCCGCCGGCCCCGTCCCCTGCGCCGGCACGACCGGCACCAACGCCGGCCCCGGCAGCAGCACCACCGCCGACCCCGGCAGCAGCACCGGCAGCGGCCCCGGCACCCCGGTGATCAGGCTGGCCGGCGTCGGCCGGAGCTTCCCCGGACCGCCGCCGGTCACCGCGCTGCACCCGTCCGACCTGGAGATCCGCCGGGGGGAGTACGTGGCGGTGACCGGCCCGTCCGGCTCCGGCAAGTCCACCCTGCTGCACCTGCTGGGCCTGCTCGACACCCCCAGCACCGGCCGCTACGAACTCGACGGGATCGACACCGCCCGGCTCGGCGACCGGGACCGTTCGACCCTGCGCGGGCAACGGATCGGCTTCGTCTTCCAGTCCTTCCACCTGCTGGCCCACCGCACGGCGGAGGAGAACGTCCTGCTCGCCCAGCTCTACAACCGCACCCCGCGCGCCCGCCGCCGGACCGCCGCCCGCGAGGCCCTGGCCCGGGTCGGCCTGGCGCACCGCACCCAGGCACTGCCGAGCACGCTCTCCGGCGGCGAGCGGCAGCGGGTGGCGATCGCCCGCGCGCTGGTGAACCGTCCGAGCCTGCTGCTCTGCGACGAGCCGACCGGCAATCTGGACTCGGCCAACGCGCAGGCCGTGCTGACCCGGTTCGACGACCTGCACGCGCAGGGCTACACCCTCGTGGTGATCACCCACGACCCCGTCGTGGCGGCCCGCGCGCAGCGTTCGGTGCGGATCGGCGACGGCCGGCTCAGCGAGCCGACCGCGCCGGCCGTGGAGGGCTGATGGCCAGGAGCCTCCTGCCGGGGCCCGGCTCCCGGCTCGGCCTGCGCGACCTGTTCGCCGAGGCCCTGTCGGGCACCCTGCAACGACCCGGACGGACGGCGCTGACCATGCTCGGCACGGTGCTCGGCATCGGCGCCTTCGTGGCGGTGCTCGGGCTGACGGCCACCGCCTCGGGGCAGATCGGCGAGCAGTTCAACCTGACCAGGGCGACCACGGTGACGGCCGGCGACCACCCCTCGGGGGAGGGCCTGCCGGCCGGCGTCAACCCGCCGACCAGCTTTCCGGCGGACACCGATGCCCGGCTGGCCCGGATCGACGGGGTGCGGGCGGGCGGGGTCTGGTGGCCCGTCCCCGCCGTCCCGCCGATGGCCGCCACCCCCACCGGGCCGGACGCCGGGCAGGGGCTGGCCCTGCTGGCCGCCACCCCGGGGGCGGTGGCGGCGATGGAGCCGACGATGGTCGCCGGGGTCCCCTTCGACCCGTACGTGCAGGACTCCCGTCAGCCGGTGGTGCTGCTCAGTTCGGCCGCCGCCCAGCGGCTCGGGGTGAGCCGGCTGGACGCCCAGCCGGCGGTCTTCATCGGCGGGATCCCGTACACCGTGATCGGGGTCTACTCGGACGTGCGGCGCCGGCCTGAGGCGCTGCTCGGGGTGATCGTCCCGGCGTCCACCGCGCTGGAGCGCTTCGGCAGTCCCCCGTCCGGGGGCGATCAGGGCACCCGGGCGCTGGTGTCGACCCGGGTGGGGGCGGCCGGGGTGGTGGCCGGGCAGCTGCCGCTCGCGCTGCGCCCGGACGCGCCGGAGGCGTTCACGGTGGTGCCGCCGCCGGACCCGCACAGCCTGCAGGACCGGGTGACCTCGGACCTGACCGGCCTCTTCCTGGCGCTGGCGGCGATCTGCCTGCTGGTCGGCGCGGTCGGGATCGCCAACACCACGCTGGTGGCGGTGCTGGAGCGCACCGAGGAGATCGGGCTGCGCCGCTCGCTGGGGGCCAGGACCCGGCACATCGCCGGGCAGTTCCTGACCGAGTCGACGGCGCTGGGCACGCTCGGCGGGCTGGTCGGCACGGGATTGGGAGTGGTGACGGTGCTCGCGGTGGCCGCGGCGCGGGAGTGGACGGCGGTGCTGCAGCCGGCGGCCACCCTGCCGGCCCCGCTGATCGGCAGCGTGGTCGGGCTGCTGGCCGGCCTGTACCCGGCCCTGCGGGCTGCCCGGACGGATCCGCTGAAGGCGCTGCGCAGCGGCTGAGCGCCCCGGCCAGGTGCCGTCCGGGCAGTGGCCGGGTGGCGGCCGGGCAGCACGAAGGGGGCCCGCCGGGTGGCGGGCCCCCTTCGTGCTGAGGGTGGGTCAGGCGGTCGTTCGGGAGGTGTCAGGCGCGGCGCGCCCCGGTCCGGGGCGGTCGCGGTGACCGGTGGGCGTCCTTAGAACGCCTCCTCCGCGAGGTCCATGATCTCGTTGTCGACGCCCTCGGCGATCACCCGCTGCGGGGTGATGGTCGGCAGGATGTTGCGGGCGAAGAAGCGGGCGGCGGCGACCTTGCCCTGGTAGAAGGCGACGTCCTTCTCCGAGGCGCCGGCCTCCAGCTTGGCGAGCGCGACGGCGGCCTGGCGCAGCAGCAGCCAGCCGATGACGACGTCGCCCGAGACCATGAGCAGGCGGGTGCTGTTGAGGCCCACCTTGTACATGTTCTTGACGTCCTGCTCGACCGAGGACAGGTCGGCGAGCATCTTGCCGACGATCGCCTCCAGGTCGCCGGCGGCCTTGGCGAGCAGCTCGCGCTCGGTGGCGAGGGCGTCGCCGCCCTCGGCCGCGCCGAGGAACTTCTGGATCTGCTCGGAGACGGCGGTGAGGGCCTGGCCGCCGTCCTTGACGATCTTGCGGAAGAAGAAGTCCAGGCCCTGGATCGCGGTGGTGCCCTCGTAGAGGGTGTCGATCTTGGCGTCCCGGATGTACTGCTCGATCGGGTACTCCTGCAGGTAGCCGGAGCCGCCGAAGGTCTGCAGGGACTGGGCGAGCTGCTCGTACGACTTCTCCGAGCCGTAGCCCTTGACGATCGGCAGCAGCAGGTCGTTGAGGCGCTCGGCGGCCTCGTCGTGCTCGCCGCGCAGGCGGGCGGCGAGGACGTCGTCCTGGGTGGAGGCGGTGAGCAGGACGAGCGCGCGCATGCCCTCGGCGTAGGCCTTCTGGGTCATCAGCGAGCGGCGGACGTCCGGGTGGTTGGTGATGGTGACCCGGGGGGCGGCCTTGTCCAGGAAGTTGGAGATGTCGGCGCCCTGCACGCGCTCCTTGGCGTACTCCAGCGCGTTCAGGTAGCCGGTGGAGAGGGTGGCGATGGCCTTCGTGCCGACCATCATCCGGGCGAACTCGATGATCTTGAACATCTGGCGGATGCCGTCGACGGTCTCGCCGAGCAGCCAGCCCTTGGCCGGGTGCTTGGCGCCGAAGGTCATCTCGCACGTGTTGGAGGCCTTCAGGCCCATCTTGTGCTCGACGTTGGTGGCGTAGACGCCGTTGCGCTCGCCGAGCTCGCCGGTCTCCCAGTCGAAGTCGTACTTGGGCACGATGTAGAGGCCCAGGCCCTTGGTGCCGAGCTTGCCGCCCTCGGGGCGGGCCAGCACCAGGTGGATGATGTTCTCGGACATGTCGTGCTCGCCCGAGGTGATGAAGCGCTTGACGCCCTCGATGTGCCAGGAGCCGTCCTCCTGCTTGATCGCCTTGGTGCGGCCGGCGCCGACGTCGGAGCCCGCGTCGGGCTCGGTCAGCACCATGGTGGCGCCCCACTGGCGGTCGACCATGCGCTGGGCGACCTTGGCCTGCTCCTCGGTGCCCTCCTCGTGGACGACGCCGGCGAAGGCCGGGCCGGAGGAGTACATCCAGATGGCCGGGTTCGAGCCGAGGATCTGCTCGGCGAAGGCCCAGATCAGCGAGGACGGGGTGACCTGGCCGCCGATGGCCTCCGGGATGCCCAGGCGCCACCACTCGGCGTCCATGAAGGTCTGGTAGCTCTTCTTGAAGGAGGCCGGAACCGGCGCGGTGTTGGTCTCCGGGTCGAAGACCGGCGGGTTGCGGTCGGCGTCGACGAAGGACGCGGCGAGGTCGTTCTCGGCGAGGCGTGCGATCTCGCTGAGGATGTTCTTCGCGGTCTCGACGTCCATGTCGGCGAACGGACCGGTGCCGTACACCTGGTCGCGGCCGAACACCTCGAAGAGGTTGAACTCCACATCCCGCAGGTTGGACTTGTAGTGACCCATGGCCGTTTTCTCCGGTTCGTCGCTTCCGGGGGTTCGCCGCGCCGGGCACCCCACTTACCCACCAGTAGACATCATGATGCTACCCGGCGGTAACTTGTTCAAGCCCCTCGCGGCGAATCAGTGGCGAATCAGCTATGAACGTTGTCACGTCGACGGGCCGCCGGCCCGTGGCAACCTTCCACAACGCCGGACGGGTAGTCCTTGTCAGGATCGACCGCCCCACAGGGGAGCGCGCTCCCGATAGCCTGTCCGTGTGTACGGCTATGACCAGACCGCATACCCGAGCGACCCCTACCAGCAGGCGGGGCCGCAGCCGGGGATGAACGGCATGCCCGGCGCCGGCCCGTACGGCGAGCAGCCGCAGGCCGCGCCGCAGCAGTCCCTGTACCCGGAGCCCTCCCCGCCCTCGCTGGCGGACGCGGTCCGGGCCTTCACCACCGGCTCGATGGCGGTGGAGGACTTCCAGGCCATCTTCATCACCTCCAAGGTGCACTGCCCGCGCGGCGACCGGCCGGGCTTCCTCGCCCTGCACAACACCCCCACGCCGGTGATCCCGATGTTCAGCTCGCTGAAGGAGCTGCGCCGCTACGCCGGCAAGGAGTCCAAGCACTTCAGCGTCTCCGGCGCCGAGGTGCTGGACCTGCTGCCGACCGGGTACGGCTTCGCCCTGGACATGGAGGGCGAGCACCGGATGGTGTTCGACGCCAAGGCCGTGGAGCAGATGGTGGACTTCACCATGCGGCGGATGTACGGCTGATCCGGCGGGCGGTGCCCGGCGGGCATCGGTTCACCCATTTAGTTCAATCTTCAACTTGCCTGTGGTTGAGAATTGAACTAATCTGTTGGGCGTAGGCCAGACACCCCGAAGGAGGCCGACATGCCCGCCGTGACCGTCGACAACCCGCTGACCCTCCCGCGCGTCGCCACCCCCGACCCCGCAGCCAACACGCCGCGGCCGGTCCTCACGGTGGTCACCGCCCCCGAGGGCTTCGAAGGCGAGGGCTTCCCCGTCCGCCGCGCCTTCGCGAAGATCAACACCAAGTACCTCGACCCGTTCATCATGATGGACCAGATGGGCGAGGTGGAGTACGGCGTCGGGGAGCCCAAGGGCACGCCCTGGCACCCGCACCGCGGCTTCGAGACGGTCACCTACCTGATCGACGGCGAGTTCATCCACAAGGACTCGCACGGCGGCGGCGGCCACCTCGGCGGCGGCGACACCCAGTGGATGACGGCCGGCTCCGGCATCCTGCACATCGAGACCCCGCCGGAGTCGCTGGTCGCCACCGGCGGCCTCTTCCACGGCATCCAGCTCTGGGTCAACCTGCCGGCCTCCGACAAGATGACCGCCCCGCGCTACCAGGACATCCACGGCGGGCACGTCAAGCTGCTCTCCACCCCCGACGGCGGCGCGATCCTGCGCCTGATCGCCGGCGAGCTGGACGGCCACCAGGGCCCCGGGGCCACCCACACCCCGATCACCCTGCTGCACGCCTCGATCACCCCCGGCGCGCAGGTCACCATCCCCTGGCGGCGGGACTTCAACGCCCTCGCGTACGTCCTGAACGGCGACGGCAAGGTGGGCGCCGAGGGCCGCCCGGTGCACACCGGACAGGCGACGGTCTTCGGCGAGGGCGACACCCTCACCATCTCCGCCGACCTCAAGCAGGACTCCCGGCACCCCAACCTGGACGTGATCGTCCTGGGCGGGCAGCCGATCCGGGAGCCGGTGGCCTGGTACGGGCCGTTCGTGATGAACAGCCACCGCGAGCTGGAGCAGGCCATGAAGGACTTCCAGTCCGGCTCCTTCGGCCACCCGATCGACTGAGCGCCCCCGGTCCACGCCCGACGATGCCCGGCCCCCGGCCGGGCATCGGCCGTGACCGGCCGGGAAGCGCCCGGGCGGTGGCCGCGCTCAGATCCTGGCGTACAGGGCCGAGGCGTCGTCGTGCGCCTTGCCGCGCGGCCAGCGCTCGCACCCGGCATCGGCCCGCTCCACCGCCCTGACCTGCGCGATCAGCTCGGCCGGGCCCGACTCGGCGAGCAGTTGCAGGGCGTCCGACCAGCTGCCGAGGCCGAACCGCTCGGTGAACCGGGAGGCGCCGTCCGAGACGGCGGCGACCGCCCGCAGGTCCTCCAGCGGGACGAAGCCGGTCTCCGCGTGGCCGGCCGCCTTCGGCGAGGCCGCCGCGATCCACGGCCCGTTCCCGCTGTTGCGGGCCGCCCGGACGGCCAGCGCGTACCGCAGGTGCAGCTCCTCGCGCTCCTCGGAGCCGGGCACCGTCGTCCAGATCCGCCGGCGCAGTTCCTCCCCGTCCGGGAAGCGCTGGTTGTCGCCGATCACCCTCGGCGGGCCGTCCTTGTACTGGAGGACCAGCAGCGAGTCGCCGAGCACCAGGTACTCCAGCGAGGCTCCGTGCCGGCGGGCGGCCACCACCATGGCGGCCGGCGTGTTGTGGTGCCCCAGGTCGCAGCGCCCGCCGTGCAGTGCGGCCGTCTCCGCGATGGCGTCGGCCAGGCACTCCGCGATCGAGCGGTCGGCGCGGTCGGTCAGCCGGGCCAGCAGGTGCACCCCGAGTCTGCGCACGAACCACGGGGTGCCGTGCCGGCACCCCGACTCCATCGCCTCCGGCGAGCTCGACCCGTCGAGCAGCACCAGCGCCTCCGAGGAGGCCACGGCGAAGTCCTCGCTCTCCCGGCCCGGCTCCTGCGGTTCCCCTGCGAGCTGTACGTGCATCCCGTCAGTGTGGCCGCCGGGTGGGCGCGGTGCCCAGACCCCTGCACGCGATCCCTCGGACGTGTCCGGTGGCCACCGGACGGATGCCGACATACCGTCGTATATCACCGCCGTCCGGCCGGTCCGGGCCGACGGTGACCGCACCGCCCCCCGTCGCACCGAGCCGTCCGAGGAGCTCCGATGGTCTGGCAGTTCATCGTCCTGGTGGTCGCCTCCATCGGCTTCCCCACCGCCGCGCTGCTGTACCTGATCGGCGGGCCGCGCTTCCCCGACGAGGCCGAGCACTCGCGCTGACCCCGGCGCGTGACCCGGTCCGTGAGCCCGGCGCCCGCCCCGGACGGCGGGCCGCCGGCCCGGCCGGTGCGCCGCACGGGCGGCAATCGGGCCGCCGCCCCCTGCTGGACGTGGCATCGTGTCCGTGAACGCATGATCCGGCGCCACCCCCGTCCAGGAGGTCCTGAATGACCAGCGACACGAGCGAAGCAGCGGAGACCGAACAGGCCGCGACGGCGCAGACGCCCGAGACCGAGGCGCCCGCCCAGGACGACGTCAAGGCGAAGTTCCTCGCCGCGCTTGAGCGCAAGCACGGCAACCGGTCGGACGCGGCCGGCGGCGGCCCGGGCGCCGACGGGAAGATCCACGGCACCCACGGCGCGGCCGGCGGCAAGCGCAACTTCCGTCGCAAGAGCGGCGGCTGAGCCTCCCCCGGGTGGCTGACGGAGCGGGCGGTCCCCCCGGGGGCCGCCCGCTCCGTCGTGCGGCGGGGCGGGCGCGGCGGGCCCGCCGGCCGTGCTCAGCCGGTGGCGGCCCCCGCGGCGGCCTCGGCGCCGTCCCTGGCTCCCGCGCCGGCTCCCGCACGGCCGTCGGCCGGGCCCCCGGTACGGGCCTCGGTACGGGCCTCGTCCAGGAAGCCGACGATGTTGTCGATCACCGCCGGGGCGGTGAGGATCCGGCTGTGGCCGAGTCCGGTGGTGGTCAGCAGCTGCAGGCGGTCCCCGTACGCCGCCTTGAGCCGGTGCGCCTGGCCGATCCGGGCGACGGCGTCCCCCTCGTCGTGCACGGCGAGGATCGGCAGCGGGACGGCGCCCGGGTCGTGGGCGGCGTCGAAGTGCTCCCAGACGTCGTCCGTCCCGGCGAACAGCACCTGCTCGATCCGGCGCCGCAGCTCCCGCTCGACCCTGGCGTGCAGGCCGAGCCCGGCGGCGAAGCGGGCCGGGAGGTAACCGAACTCGCCGACGCCGGCCACCGCGACCAGCCGCCCGGCCCGGACGCCCCCGCGCAGCGCCAGGAAGGCGCAGGTGACCCCGAAGGAGTGCGCGACGACGGCGTCGAAGTCCCCGTGGCGGTCCTGCAGCTGCCGGATCGCCTCGCGGTACTCCAGGATCGTGGTGGTCCGGCCGCCGGAGTCGCCGTGGCCGGGCGCGTCGAAGGAGACCGGGGTGAGGCCGAGCGTGCGCAGCCGGGGTATCAGGGCCGCGTAGCGGGAGGCCCGGGACTGCCAGCCGTGCAGCAGCAGGACGGGCCGGGCGCCGTCGCCCCAGCGGTAGGTCACCACCCGCTTGCCGTGGACGATCAGCTCCTCGGTGACCGCACGTTCGTGCACCTCGCGTTCGGCGGGACGCACCCGGCCCCGCCGGCCGGGGCGCAGGAAGATCTCGAAGGCGCCGCGCCCCGCCGCGCGGGGCGAGAGCAGCGACGTGGCGTTGAGGGTGCTGCCGATGAGTGCGACGGCCGGATCCATCTGTTCTCCCTGTCGGGGTTGGCTGAGGGGGCCGAACTGTGTGGAGATATTAGCACGATCGTTCGTGCAGTTTTTGGGTCGGACATCGCCGCCGCCAAGGGGCCCAGCCCCGGACCGCTCCCGCCCGGACCGCTCCCGCCCGGACCGCTCCCGCCCGGACCGCTCCCGCCCGGACCGCTCTCAGCCGGGCAGCAGCGCCGGATCGGTCGCCTCGGCCCGCAGCAGGCTCCGCACCGCCTTCTCGGCCCGGTCGTACGGCAGCGGCCCGCCGTACAGCAGCCCGTGCGAGTTGGCCGTCTCCATCACGCCGATCAGGACGAACGCCAGCTGTTCGAGGTCCGCGTCCGGGCGCAGCTCGCCGGCCGCGCGGGCGTTCGCCAGCGCCCCGAGGACGAACGCGTCCCAGTCCCGGGCCGCCTCGGCCAGCAGGTCGCGGACCGGCCCCGGCTGGGCGTCGAACTCCGCGCCCACCCCGTAGAAGAAGCACCCGCCGGGGAAGACCCTGGAGCGGGAGTACGCGAGCCACCCCGCGCACAGCGCCCGGACGTGCGCGAGCCCGGGGGGAGCCGACCGGGCCGGCTCGACCACCGCGTCGAAGAAGATCCGCCGGGCCGCCCGGACGGTCGCCAGCTGCAGCTCCTCCTTGGACCCGAAGGTGGCGAAGACCCCGCTCTTGCTCAGCCCCAGGTCGGTGGCCAGCCGGCCGATCGACAGCGCGCCGAGGCCCTCCACCGAGGCGATCTCGACCGCGCGCCGCAGGACCGCCCGGCGGGTCTCCTCGCCGCGCAGGACACGTCCGTCCGTGGAAGAGCCGGCCACTGCCCACCTCACCTGTCGCGACGGGAACGGCGCCGGCCGCCGTCCGCACCCGCGAACCGCCCCTACGCCTTGGTCCGGCCAGCGTATAACCCGGTGACCCGGCGGCGGCCCGGTCGGCCGGTGCGGCCCGGGGGCGGCGGCCCGCTACCGGGCGGCGGCCGCCAGCAGCCGCTCCAGCATCGCCGCCCGGGCCAGCAGCCGCTCGTCGGCGCCGGCCGCCCCCACGCACTGCAGCCCGAGCGGCAGCCCCTCGGTGCTCCGGCCGGCCGGCAGCGTCACGGCCGGCAGTCCCGCGTAGCTCCACGGCACCGACATCACCGCGTCGCCGGTGCTGTCCAGCCCGAGCGGCGCCGGCCCGGTCGCGGCCGGCGCCAGCCAGAGCCCGACGCCCTCCCGGGCGGCGACCTCGGCGACCCGCGCGGCGAAGTGGGCCCGGGCGCGCAGCGCCGCCAGGTAGTCGTCCGGGTCGATCTCCTGGCCGTGCCGGACAGCGGCCGCCGTCTCGTGCCGGTAGAGGCCCCCGAAGCGGGCGAACCAGTCGATGTGCGTCTGCGCCGCCTCGTACCGGCTGACGGTCCGCAGATGCCGGGCGACCTCGTCGAAGTCGGGGATCAGGTCGACCCGGCGGAGCGTCAGCCCGGCCGCCGCCAGGGTCTCCAGCTGGGCCGCGAAGGCCGCGGCGGCGACCGGGCCCGCCTGGTCGAGGTAGGGGCCCGCCGGGACGCCCAGCACGCACGGCGCGTCGTCGCCGCCGTCCGGCCGCCAGCCGTCGCAGAGCACGGCGGCGGCCAGCGCGGCACCCTCGACGTCGGCGGTGAAGAACCCCGCCGTGTCCAGGCTCGGCGCGTTCGGGATCACGCCGTCGAACGGGATCCGTCCGAACGTGGGCCGGAACCCGACCACTCCGCAGTAGGCCGCCGGGCGGATCACCGAGCCGACGGTCTGGGTGCCGATCGCCAGCGGCACCAGTCCGGCCGCGACGGCGGCGGCCGATCCGCTGCTGGAGCCGCCCGGGGTGTGTGCCGGGCGGTGCGGGTTGCGGGTGGCGCCGGGCGCGTTCATCGCGAACTCGGCGGTCACGGTCTTGCCCGCGACCAGGGCGCCGGCCGCCCGCAGCCGGTCCACCAGCTCCGCCTGCCGCCCGCCCAGCACCCCGGGCGGCAGGGCCGAGCCGGCGTGGGTGGCCAGGCCGTCCACCCGGACGACGTCCTTGACCCCGACCGCCACGCCGTACAGGACGGGCCGGTCCTCCGGCCGGGGGTACCGGGCGGCCAGCGCGCGGGCCTCGCCGGCCAGCCGGTGATGGCGCCCCGGCTCGGGGACGAAGGCGTGCAGCAGCGGGTCGACCCGCTCGATGCGGGCGCAGAGCCGGTCGGCGTGTTCGGCGAGCGGCGGCCGGCCGGCCCGCAGCGCGGCGGCCTCGCGGGCCAGCGAAAGCGGGGCGGCCGGCGGCTGCACGGCGGCGCCGTCCCTCTGCGCCCGCCGGCTACTCGTGCTCGGCGGGCAGGTAGGGCGCCTCGCGCAGGAAGACCGCCCCGCAGGTGTGGCAGCACAGCTCGGCCGTGCTGCCCCAGTCCGCCGGCTCCTTGGCCGCCGCCCCGGGGTCGATCTCCCGGCCGCACATCGCCGCCTGCTCGCCCTCCCGGACCATGTGCCAGATCTTCACCCCGGCGGAGGGGCCGCCGGACCCGTACTCGGCACGCATCTGATGCAACATGTCCCCATCGTCCGGCGGCCGTTCGGGCCCGGCAACCCGGGCCGGACCGACCGCCGCCGGCGGGCCGGGCCGGCCCTGCGACAGGCGGCGGCGCGACGCGGGCGGCGCCGGAACGCGGGCGGCGGGGACGGGCGCCGGCGGCGGGCTCAGTCGCCCAGCAGGCTGCCGTGCAGGCGCAGCCGGGCGATCCCGCCGTCCGGGAAGACGTCCAGCCGGACGTGGGTGACCGGCCGGGCGCCGGGGAGCAGCAGGCGGTGGACGGCGTCCGGCTGGAGCCGGGTGCGCGGCACCAGCTCGAACCAGTCGTCCGGGGCGCTGTGCTCGTCCCGGCCGTGCAGGGCGGCCCAGCCGGCCGCGTTGCCGACGTAGTAGCCGGTGTCGATCTCGACCGCCCGGATCACGCCGCGGCCGGCGAGCCGCAGCCGGACCCAGTCGTGGCCCTCGTCGCGGCGGCGGCGGTTCTCCCAGCCGTCGCCCATCGACCGCGACCGGCCGGGCATGATCATGTTGGCGGGTGGCGAGAAGAACCGGTCGGAGGCGTCCTCGACGGCGCCGCCGTACTCCAGGGCCGCCAGGTCGAAGGTGCCCAGCGCGGCCAGCCAGGCCGGGTCGGGCCGGGCCTCGCCGTGCACCCGCAGCCGGGCGATGCCGCCGTCGGGGTACTGGCTGAGGCGCAGATGGGTGACGCGGCGGCGGCTCGCCACGGCGAAGCCGTTGGCGGCGTGGCCGCGCACCGGCGAGCGGGGCACCAGCGGCTCCCAGTCGGCGGCCAGCAGTTCCTCGGGGCCGGGGGTGCCGGGCAGTTCGGTGGCCTCGACGGCGATCTGCCGCGGGTAGTTGCCGCGGAAGTGCGCGGTGTCGACGACCACGCCGTGCACGACCCCGGGCACGCCCAGCCTGATCAGCGCCCAGTCGTGGTCCTCGGCGGTGGGATGCGGGCGGGCGGTGCCGGCGCCGCGCCGGCGGCGGGTCTCCCAGCCGTCCATGATCTGGCCCTTGTTGCCGAAGGTGTGCGGGCGGAACTCGGCCGGCTCCGGCCGCAGGAGGTTCTCCCGCTCGGCGAAGAGTTCGTCGTTGGCGGCCAGGACGGCGCCGCCGAGCCGGCGGTCGGCCAGGTCGGTCAGCGCGGTGAAGGCGAACTCGCCGTGCCGGTAGTCGGCGTAGGGGTTGCCCCCGGCGTAAGGGAGCGCGTCGGTGCCGGTGCTGTCGTCGGCGGCGGCATCGGCCGCGATCGTGGCGGCGGCGATCGCGGCGGCGGTACCGGCGGTGCTGTCGGCACCGGTGGGGCTGACGGGATCGGTGGGGCTGACGGGCATGCGGGTCACCTCTCGGACGGAGCGGACGGTGCGGTCGGCCGGTCCCTCCACTCTGGCGCCGGGCGAACCATCAGGTCCATCGCAAAGATCTGACCGGAACGTTCAGTCCGGCTTCACGGTGCCGGCCGCCGCCTCCAGCGCCGCCAGCACCCGCCGAAGCGGCGGGGCCTGGTCGGTGCCGGTCCGCACGGCGGCGACCACCCGGCGGGCCGGCAGGTCGGCGGGCAGCGGGCGGATCACCGCCGCCCCGCCACGCCCCGCCGAGGCCAGCCGGGGCACGAGCGCCACGCCGATCCCGGCCGCCACCATGGCCAGGATCGCCGACCAGTCGGAGGCCGTGTGCGCCCGCTCCGGCACGAAGCCGGCGTCCGCGCAGGCCCCCAAGGTGATGTCCCGCCAGGGCCCGGCCGCCCCGTAGATCCACGGCTCGGCCGCGAGGTCGGCCAGCCGCAGCCCCGCCGTCCCGGCGAGCGGATGGCCCGGCGGCAGCGCCACGTCCAGCGGGTCGCTGAGCAGCGGGTACCGCACGAAGCGCGGGTCACCGGCCGCGGGCGAAGGGACGGCCAGCGAGAGCGCCAGGTCGGCCTCCCCCGCCGCGAGCAGCCCGTACGCCTCGGCGGCCTCGGCCTCCACCACCCGGACGCAAAGGCCCGGGGCCCGCGTCCGCAGCCGGGCGACGGCCGGGACCAGCAGGCCGCCGATCGCGGTCGCGAAGGCAGCCACCCGCACCTCGCCCGCCTCGCCGTGCAGGTACCCGGCCAGCTCCGCCTCGGCCCGCTCCAACTGCCCGAACACCCGCTCGGCGTGGCCCAGCACCAGCCGCGCGGCACTCGTCAGCCGCACCCGCCGGCCGTACGGCTCCAGCATCGGCGCGCCCAGCTGCTTCGCCAGTGCCGACAGCTGCTGGGACACGGCCGAGGGCGACATCCGCAGCCGCTCCGCGGCGGCGGTGACCGTCCCGCACTCGTCCAGCGCCTGCAGCACGCGCAGTTTCCTGAGGTCCCAGTCGGTCATCGGCCCAGGGTAGGCGGCGCGCGACGGGCCGCCCGGCAGGCGGCCGCACAGCGCTCAGGGGGACCGGGGCCCGGGACGCAGGGGCACCGGAGCACCGGAGCACCGGAGCACCGGGGCCTCAGGACGCCACCCGCAGCCGGGCGCCGTCCCGCCAGGTGAGGATCTTGTCGAAGCTGACGATCGCACCGCGCAGCGGGTGGTTGCGCAGCTGGACGTGATCGGTGAGGGCGTGGATGAGGAAGAGCCCGCGGCCGCTCTCCGCCCCGAGGTCGGGGAGGGTGTCCGGGTCGACCGTCCGCAGCACCGGGGCGGGGCGGCCGGACGGGAAGGCCCCGGACGGGAGGACGTGCGTGTCGTACGGGGCCGGGGCGCCGGCCGGCCGGGTGCGGTGGGCGGTCAGGGCCGCGGCCGGCAGCGAGGCACGGCCCCGGCGGGTGCGGCAGCGGACGGCGGGCCTGGTGGTGGCGCCGGCCGGCCGGCCGGGCCGCCGGGGCGGGGCGGGCGGCGGCGCCGCGGGCAGCCCGGGCCCCGAGTCGGTGACCTCGATCCGCAGGCGGTCGCCGCTGATCGAGGCGGTGACCTGGAACTTCTCGTCCGGGCAGCCGGCCGCCGCGTGTTCGACGGCGTTGGCGCAGGCCTCGGTGAGGGCGACGCCGAGGTCGTAGGAGACCTGCGGGTCCACCCCGGCGCTGTCCATGGCGCCGAGCAGGAGGCGCCGGGCCAGCGGAACGCTGGCCGGGTCGCGCTTGAGGTGCAGAGTCCACCAGATGTCCACGGGAGGTCCCTCCTGGCTGCGGCTCCACATGGTGCAGTTATCTCCTGGCCGTCCGGCGGCGAACCGTCCCGACGGCAAGCCATCACTCTTTCGGGGGATGGACGGGGGCCCGGGTGTATGCCGAGCGGCGCACGGAAGCGCCCGCGCGCCGGGGCCGAACGGGCTATTCGTCAGCCAATCCCTCCGCGCCGACCGCCCCGCCGACCGGCGGGATCCGGCCGCCACCCCACGGATTTCCGGCCGCCGGAAGGCCGAATTCCCACCCTCCCCCTTGGCGCCGGGGGCTCGGTGAGATGATGTCCCGGCCATGACTGACCACCCCGCCACCGCGCACCCGGGTGCCGCCGTACCGGATGCCCCGGTCCGGGCGGCCGCCTGGGATCTGCGGTTGGCACGGGCCCTGCCGTTCGCCCTGGTCTGCACGCTGGCGGCGGCCGTCGGGCACGCCGCGTCCGGTGGTGGGAACGTCGCCCTGCCCGCCCTGGCGGGGGGCTTCGCGGCGGTGCTCGCCCTCGCCGCCCTGCTCGGCGGGCGGGAACGCTCGCTGGCCGGCATCGCCGGCGCCCTCGGGGCGGGCCAGCTCGGCCTGCACGTCCTCTTCCACGGCACCGCCGCCCACGCCACGTCGATGGCCGGCATGACGCACGGCGGCACCGGCCCGATGACGGCGCCGCAGCTCGCCGTCCGGCTGCTCTGCAACGAGGCCCACCCGGGCACCCTCGCCGGCCTGCCCGGCGGCACCACGGCGGAGCAGGTGATCAGCAACGCCGGTCTCGACCCGGCGGCGTACGCGGCCGCGCCCTGGTGGCAGGACGGCCTGTTCGGCCTGACCCCGGGCATGTTCGCGGGCCACCTCGCCGCCGCCCTGGTGGCCGGCTGGTGGCTGCGGCGCGGCGAGGCGGCGCTCTGGCGGCTGCTGCGGATCACCGCCGCCGCCGCGAAGGAGCTGGCGACCCCGCTGCGGACGGTGCTGGCGCTGGTCGCGGTGCTGCTGACCGGCCTGCTCGGCACGCCCGGCGGCACGGTGCGCCGGACCGGCGCCGGTACGGGGAACCTGCGGCTGCCGGTGGCGGCCGCACTGCGGCACAGCGTGGTCAGGCGCGGTCCGCCGACGGTGGCCTTCGCGCACTGACGGGCCCGCCGCGAGGACGGCCGCCCGGGTGCGCACACGGAGCCGTACCCATGGAGCGGTACGGCTGTCCGGCCAACCCCACGGCGCGGTCCGCCCGTGGTGCGGGAGCCCCCCGTGCCCGTTCGCGGCCCGCCCTCCTCCGATCGGAGACCCACAGCCATGCGTTCCACTCCTGCCCGCCGTATCGCCGGTATCGCCCTCGCCACCGCCGCCGGCGTCGTCGCCCTGGCCGGCCCCGCCTTCGCCCACGTCACCGTGCAGCCCGGCAACGCCCAGCAGGGCGGGTACACCGCCGTCGACTTCCGGGTGCCGAACGAGAGCGACACCGCGAGCACGGTGAAGCTGGAGGTCAGCCTCCCGATGGACCACCCGCTGGCCTCGGTCCGCACGCTGCCGCTGCCGGGCTGGACCGCCACCCTGGAGAAGTCCAAGCTCGACAAGCCGATCAAGGTGCACGGCAGCGACGTCAACGAGGCCGTCTCGAAGATCACCTGGACCGCCGACCCCGGCACGAAGATCGCCGCCGGGCAGTTCCAGGAGTTCCGGGTCTCGCTCGGCCCGCTGCCCACCGACACCGAGAGCCTGACCTTCAAGGCCCTGCAGAGCTACGACAACGGCGAGGTCGTCCGCTGGATCGACGAGGCCAAGGAGGGTCAGCCCGAGCCCGCCAAGCCCGCGCCCGTGCTGACCCTCACCAAGGCCCCCGCGGCCGCCGGCGCTTCCCCGGCCGCCGACGGGCACCACGCCGAGGCCACCGCCTCGCAGGACTCCGCCGCCAAGACGAGCAGCTCCACCGGCGACTCCACCGCCCGGGTGCTCGGCGTGGTCGGCATCGTCGTCGGCGTGATCGGCGCCGGCGTCGGCTTCCTCGGCCTGCGCCGCAAGGGCGACAGCGCCGCCTCCTGACCCTCCCCCCGGCCCCGGCCGGGAGGTCCCCGCGTCGGCCGGGCCGTACCCACCTCGTACGGCCCGGCCGGTGAGACCAGCGCGCACGATCGGAACCAGCAATGTCTCGTACCACCACGCGTACCCGCGCCGCCCGCCACGGCGCACCCCGGCTGCTCGGCGCGGCCGCCGTCGCCCTGACCGCCGCCCTCGCGCTCACCGCCTGCGGCTCCGGCGGCCAGGCACCGGCCGGCCCGGCGAAGGTCTCCAAGGAGGCCAAGGACTCCCCGTACGAGGGGACGGTGCTCAGCAAGCACTTCGACAAGCCCGACCTGGTGCTGAACGACACCGACGGCCGGCCGTACGACCTGCGCAAGCAGACCGCGGGCCGCAGCACCCTGCTGTTCTTCGGCTACACCAGCTGCCCGGACGTCTGCCCCACCACCATGGGCGACATCGGCGTGGCCATGCAGAAACTCACCCCCGAGCAGCAGCAGAAGGTCGACGTGGTCTTCGTCTCCACCGACCCCCAGCGGGACACCCCCCGGGTGCTGCGCACCTGGCTCGACTCGATGGGCAAGAACTTCACTGGCCTCACCGGGGACCTCGACAAGGTCAAGGCCGCCGCGAAGACCCTCGGCATCCTGGTCGAGGACCCGGTGGTCAACAAGGACGGCAGCGTCACCTCCACCCACGGCGCGCAGGTGCTGGCCTTCCTGCCCGACGACAAGGCGCACCTGCTCTACCTGAGCGCCACCTCGGTGCAGACCTACCAGCACGACCTGCCGCTGCTCGCCCAGGGGGTCCCGGCGTGAGCAGCCGCTCCTTCCGGACCACCGCCATCACCGGCGCCGTGGTGGCGACCGTGCTCGGCGCGGGGACCATCCTGGTCGCCTGGGGGCCGGGGCACGGCGGAGCGGGCGGCGCCGCCCGGCTGAGCATCGCCGACCCGTACATCCCGCTGCCGGCCGGCGGCGCGATGGCCGCCGGCTATCTGACCGTGCGCAACGCGGGCGGCAAGGACGAGCTGGTCAAGGTGAGCAGTCCCGGGGCATCCTCGGTCACCATGCACCGCTCGACGGAGACCTCGATGGAGAGCGCCGGACCGCTGGCCGTCCCGGCCGGCGGCGCCCTGGAGCTCGCGCGGGGCGGGACCCACCTGATGATCATGGGGTGGTCGAAGCAGCCCGCCCTGGGTGACGTCATCGAACTCGACCTGACCTTCGCCAAGTCCGGCACCATCGCCGTCCGGGTGCCGGTCAAGCCGCTCACCTACCGGCCCGGTCAGCAGGACTCAGGAAACTAGGGGATTCGCCAGATGCTGAAGGCCAGCCACCGCAGGCTCACCGGACTGCTCGGGGTTCTCGGCGCGCTGCTCGCGCTGATGGTCGCCGGGGCCGGGCCCGCCTCCGCCCACGCCGCGCTGCAGTCCACCGACCCGGCGCAGAACTCGGTGCTCGCCACCGCGCCCGGCTTCGTCACCCTGACCTTCAGCGAGAGCGTCTCGCTCTCCGGCGACTCGGTCCGCGTCCTCGACCCGGCCGGCCGGCCCGTCGACACCGGCAACCCCGGGCACGCCGACGGCCGGGAGAACACCGCCCGGGTCGGCCTGAACAGCGGGCTCGCGGACGGCACCTACACCGTCGCCTGGCGCGCCGTCTCGGACGACTCGCACCCGGTCGGCGGCGCCTTCACCTTCTCCGTCGGCGCCCCCTCGGACACCTCGGTGTCCGCCGGCGCGCTGCAGGAGGCCAAGGCCGACAGCCTGGTCGCCGCCCTCTACGGCACCGGCCGCACCGTCGCGTACGGCGCCTTCGCGCTGCTGATGGGCGCGGCCGGGTTCGTCCTGCTCTGCTGGCCGGCCGGCGCGGCGGTGCGCACGGTGCAGCGGCTGCTGATGACCGGCTGGGTCGCGCTGCTGCTGTCCACCATCGCGGTCCTGCTGCTGCGCGGGCCTTACGAGCGCGGCTCGGGCCTCGGGCAGGCCTTCGACCTCTCGCTGGTGCGCGCCACCCTGGACGAGCGGATCGGTACCGCGCTGGCCGCCCGGCTGCTGCTGCTGGCCACCGCCGGCGTGTTCCTCTCCCTGCTGGTCGGCCAGCTCGGCGGCCCGGTGCCGGCGAAGGCCGGCGGCGACCCGGAGCCGGGCCCTCGCCAGCCGGCCGACGCCGGCCGCGACAGCGGCAGCGGCAGCGGCAGCGGCAGCGGCAGCGGCAGCGGCAGCGGCAGCGAAACCCACGAGGACGCCGACGAGGACGAGCTGCGCCGGCTGGAGGAGCGGGCCGCCGAGCGGCCGCAGCGGGAGGCCCGGATCGGCCTCGGGGTCGCCGGGGTGCTGCTGGCGATCGCGCTCTCCGCCACCTGGGTCGGCGCCGACCACGCCTCGGTGGGCATCCAGGTCTGGCTGGCCCTGCCGTTCGGCATCCTGCACCTGATCGCGATGGCCCTGTGGCTGGGCGGCCTGGCCACCCTGCTGGTCGGGCTGCGGCACGGCCTCGGCGCGGCGACCGCCGACCGCTTCTCGAAGATCGCCTTCGGTTCGGTGGCGGCGCTCACGGTGACCGGCGTCTACCAGTCCTGGCGCGGGCTGGGCAGCTGGAACGCACTGGTCGACACCGAGTACGGCCGGCTGCTGCTGATCAAGGTCGGCTGCGTGGGCGCGATGCTCGGGGTGGCCTGGATCTCGCGTTCCTGGGTGGCCCGGCTGCGGACCGCCGGCGCCGAGCAGGCCGCGGCGGCGGAGCCGGCGACGGCCGGGGAGCCGGCTGCCGTCGCGGCGCGGGACGACGCCGAGGAGCGGGACGACGCCGAGGAGCTGGTGGCGGCCGGCGCCGCGGCGAGCGGCGCGACCGCACCCGTGGACCCCGTCCGGCGGGCCCAGCTGGAGCGCCAGCGGGCCGCCCGCAGCAACGCCGGCCGGGAGCGGGACTTCACCCCGGCCAAGGCCGGCCTGCGGCGCTCCGTCCTGGTCGAGGCCGGGGTGGCGGTCGCCGTCCTGGTGGTCACCACGCTGCTCACCAACTCCCCGCCCGGCCGGGTCGCCCGGGCCGTCGGGGCGGGCGCCGACCGGCCCGCCGCATCCGCCCCGGCGGGCGGCGCCGCCGGTGGGGCGCAGGCACCGCAGACCGTGCCCGGGCAGACCATGGAACTGAAGCTGCCCTACGACACCGGCGGCCGGACCGCCAACGCCAAGGGCACCGCCACGGTCACCCTCAACCCGGCCCGGGCCGGGGCCAACGAGGTGCACCTCAAGCTGGACGGCCCGGACGGCCGGCCGGTCGAGGTGCCCGAGGTGCAGCTCGCCTTCACCCTGCCGGACCGCGACCTCGGACCGCTGCCGGTCGCCCTCACCGCCGAGGGCACCGGACGCTGGGCGGGCACCGCGCAGCTGCCGCTGGCCGGCAACTGGGTGGTGTCGGTGGTGGTCCGCTCCTCCGACATCGACCAGGCCACCGAGACCAAGTCCCTGAAGATCGGCTGAGCATCATGAACAGCACCACCGGCCCGGGGGCGGGCACCGCCGCGGGCTTCTCCCGGCGCGCGCTGCTGGGCGGCGCCGGGGCCGGGCTGGTGGCCGGCGCGGCGGGCGGCGCGGTGCTCGGCCGGGCCACCGCGGCCGCGTCCGCCCCCGCCGGACCGGCGGGCAGCGGGGCGCTCGGCGCCGGACAGGTGCCGTTCCACGGGGCCCGGCAGGCCGGCATCGTCGAGCCGCAGCAGGCCAGGGTCCACCTCGCCGCCTTCGACCTGCTGCCCGGCGCCGGCCGGGCGGAGCTGCGGACGCTGCTCCGGCGCTGGTCCGGGACGTCCGCCCGGCTCGGCCGGGGCGAGCCCGCCGACGAGTACGAGAGCCGGATCGCCGCCGACGCCGGCCCGTGCTCGCTGACCGTCACCTTCGGCTTCGGCTCCACGCTCTTCGACAAGGCCGGGCTGGCCGAGCACCGCCCCCGGGCGCTCGACCCGCTGCCGGACTTCCCCGAGGACGCCCTGGACCGGGCCCGCAGCGACGGCGACCTCTGGGTGCAGATCGGCGCCGACGACGCCCTGGTGGCCTTCAACGCGCTGCGGGTGCTCCAGCGGCAGGCCGCCGGCACCGCCGCCCAGCGCTGGCAGATGACCGGCTTCGGCCGCACCCCCGGCGCCACCGCCCGCCCGACGACCGGCCGCAACCTGATGGGCCAGGTCGACGGCACCAACAACCCGCGCCCGCAGGACCCGGACTTCGCCGCGAAGGTGTTCTGCGGCGCCGACGAGCCCGGCTGGCTGGCCGGCGGCTCGTACGTGGTGCTGCGCCGGATCCGGATGCTGCTGGACAACTGGGACAACCTCCCCGAGGACCGGCAGGAGCGCGTGATCGGCCGGCGCAAGTCGGACGGCGCCCCACTCTCCGGCGGCGGCGAGCACACCCCCGTCGACCTGGCCGCGCAGAACGCCGACGGCACCCTCGCCGTGCCGGCCGACGCCCACGTCCGGGTGGCCGCGCCGGCGTCCAACGGCGGGGCGGCGATGCTGCGCCGGGGCTTCTCGTACCACGACGGGATGCTGCCGGACGGCTCCCCCGACGCCGGGCTGCTCTTCCTGGCGTTCCAGGCCGACCCCCGGCGCGGGTTCGTCCCGGTGCAGCGCAAGCTGGCCCGCGGGGACGGCCTCTCCCGCTTCCTGCGGCACGAGGCCAGCGGCCTGTACGCGGTGCCGCCGGGCGCGCCGGAGGGCGGCTACGTGGGCCAGGCCCTGCTGGAGGGCTGACCGGCCGGCTCCGGACGCCGGACGCCCGGGCACGGCCCGGGCCGGAGGTTCGCGTTCCCACCATGCGGATGCTTCGTTGCCCGGTCCGGGGAGTGACTAAGGTGGCAAGCCTGGTACCGCTCTGCAACACCCTGCGCAAAGACCCTGCGCGGCACCCTTTCTCGCACGGAGGCGGCAATGTCGGCCACCCGCTACACCTACCTCGGGCCCGAGGGCACCTTCACCGAGGCGGCCCTGCGGACCCTGCCCGAGGCGGGGACCCGGGAGCTGGTGCCGCTGACCTCGGTGCCCGCCGTGCTGGACGCGGTGCGCGAGGGGCAGGCCTCCGGGGCGTTCGTGCCGATCGAGAACTCCGTCGAGGGCGCCGTCACCGCGACCAGCGACGAACTGGCCTCCGGCACGCCGCTGATGATCTACCGCGAGGTGCTGCTGCCGATCTCCTTCGCACTGCTGGTGCGGCCCGGGACGACGCTGGACGACATCAAGACCGTCACCAGCCACCCGGTGGCCCAGCCGCAGGTGCGCAAGTGGATCGCCGCCCACCTGCCGGACGCCCGCTGGGAGTCGGCCGCCTCCAACGCCGACGGCGCCCGGCTGGTCCAGGAGGGCCGTTTCGACGGTGCCTTCGCGGGCGAGTTCGCGGCGGCGCTGTACGGCCTGGAGCCGCTGGTCAAGGAGATCCACGACGCCGAGAACGCGACCACCCGGTTCGTCCTGGTGGGCCCGCCCGGCCGGGTCTCCTCGCCGACCGGCCTGGACAAGACCTCGATGGTGGCCTGGCTGCCGGACGACCACCCGGGCGCGCTGCTGGAGCTGCTGCAGGAGTTCGCGGTGCGGGGTGTCAACCTGATGCGGATCGAGTCCCGCCCCACCGGCGAGGGACTCGGCAACTACTGCTTCCTGATCGACTGCGAGGGGCACCTGGCCGAGCGCCGGGTGAGCGAGGCCCTGATGGGGCTGAAGCGGATCTGCCCGCAGGTGCGCTTCCTGGGCTCGTACCCGCGCGCGGACCGGCAGCCCTCCACGTACCAGCGGCCGGGCACCACGGACAGCGACTTCACGCGGGCGGCGGACTGGCTGTCGCGCTGCCTGGACGGGCGCGGCGAGGCCTGAGGGCGTCCGGCCGGGCCCCGGGCGCGGCGGGCTGCCACCGGCGGGCTGTCACCGGCGGGCTGCCACCCGCCGGTCGTCGGACGGCGACCGGACAGCCACGTCCCGACGCCGGCCGGTCGCAGTGCCAGTGCTGGATCATTTGTGATCGACAGTGACCGAATTTCGTCGCTTTTCGACACGCGGGGAGTTCACCCGTCCGGTCGCCACACCCTCCGGACGGCCCGGACGGTCGGGTCGACCGCCGCTCGCGGGGTGCCGTCGCGCACGTCCGGGGCGCGTCGTCCACAGGCCCGCCGGGCGGCGCCGGCTGTCCACAGCTATCCACAGGCGGCCTGTGGTATCCACAGCCCGGAGTTATCCACAGGCCCGGGGGTTAGTCGACATAACGGTATAGCCACTGGCAGTCCTGGTCAGATCATCGGTTAGCGCCGCAGAGTTGACTAATCGGACCGGAGTCACCCTTGTGCCATCAAATCACCCGTCCGAGCGGACCAATTCCCTCGCCCGAGAAGGTTGAATGAGGTTTGAAACCTCAATTCCTCAGTGGATCTCCAGAAGACCCTTGAGTTCTCCACGATCCACAGGCGCTCACCGCCACCTGTGGACAACCGCCCTCCGAGAGGTTCTCCACCGGAGTTATCCACAGGATCGGGGCGGTTATCCCCAGCCGGAACCACCGGGCGCCGAGGGCCCCGGACCGCGCCCCGCGACCACCCTGCGGCCCCGCGACCTGCGGCCCCGCCGACGGCCCGGCGCATGGTGCCAGAGAAACGGACGGAAAGCGACATATCCGGATGACCGCTCGCAGGACCTCCCCGATCCGGCGAAAGGCGTGAATCCCCCGGCCCGGACGCCCCGGCGCCGGAAGGAACCGGACCCGGAGGATTCAGGTCCGGCCGCGCCGCCCCGGGCGTGATCCGGCCGGCCGCGCCCGGGCCGGCCGGGCACCCGCCACCCCCGGCGGGTAAACCGGTACCGATGCCCAGGCCCCGTCCCGGTAGGCTTGGCCCCGTGATTGACCTTCGCCTGCTCCGTGAGGACCCAGACCGAGTGCGCGCCTCGCAGCGCGCCCGTGGCGAGGACGTCGACCTGGTCGACGCCCTCCTCTCCGCCGACGAGCGGCGGCGGTCCTCCGGCACCCGCTTCGACGAGCTGCGCAACGAGCAGAAGACGCTCGGCAAGCAGGTCGCCAAGGCCCAGGGCGAGGAGAAGACCGCCCTGCTCCAGCGCACCAAGGCGCTCGCCGAAGAGGTCAAGGCCGCCGACGCCGAGCAGAGCGCCGCCAAGGAGGAGGCCGACGGCCTCGTCCGCCGGCTGGCGAACCTGATCGACCCGGCCGCGCCGATCGGCGGCGAGGAGGACTTCGTCACCCTGGAGGAGATCGGCACCCCGCGCGACTTCGCGGCCGAGGGCTTCGAGCCCAAGGACCACGTCGAGCTGGGCCAGATCCTCGGCGCCATCGACACCGAGCGCGGCGCCAAGGTCGCCGGCTCGCGCTCCTACTACCTGACCGGCGTCGGCGCGCTGCTGGAGCTCGCCCTGGTCAACATGGCGATCGCGCAGGCCGTCGCGGCCGGTTTCACCCCGATGATCACCCCGGCCCTGGTCCGCCCGGCCGCCATGGACGGCACCGGCTTCCTCGGCCAGGCCGCCGAGAACGTGTACTACCTGGAGGACGACGAGCGCTACCTCGTCGGCACCAGCGAGGTCCCGCTCGCGGCGTACCACATGGACGAGATCATCGACGCGGACAAGCTCCCGCTGCGCTACGCCGGCTACTCCTCCTGCTTCCGCCGCGAGGCCGGGACGTACGGCAAGGACACCCGCGGCATCATCCGGGTGCACCAGTTCGAGAAGGTGGAGATGTTCGTCTTCACCACGCCGGAGGAGGCGCAGGCCGAGCACCGCCGCCTGCTCCAGTGGGAGAAGGACTTCCTCAACGCGCTGGACCTGCCGTACCGGGTGATCGACCTCGCCTCCGGCGACCTCGGCTCCTCGGCCGCGCGCAAGTTCGACATCGAGGCCTGGGTCCCGACCCAGGGCAAGTACCGCGAGGTCACCTCCACCTCGAACTGCACCGAGTACCAGGCCCGCCGGCTCTCCATCCGGGTGCGCGAGGAAGGCAACAAGGTCCGCCCGCTGGCCACCCTGAACGGCACCCTGGTCGCCGTCCCGCGCGTGATCGTGGCGATCCTGGAGAACCACCAGCAGGCCGACGGCTCGGTGGTGGTCCCGGAGGCGCTGCGGCCGTACCTCGGCGGGCGCACGGTGCTGGAACCCGTCAAGTAGCCGGTCCGCCGCGCGGACCTGCCGCGCGGCCCCCGCACGCAAGCAACTCCCGGGAGACGCAAGGCCCATGAGCACCGTCAACGCCGCCTCCGTCTCCCCCGGTGGCGACCTGCCCTTCCGGCTGGTCGCCACCGACCTCGACGGCACCCTGCTGAACACCGCCGAGACCGTCTCAGCCCGCAACCGCGCCGCGCTGGCCGCCGTGACCGCCGCCGGGGCCGCGCACATCATCGTCACCGGCCGCTCGGCCGGCTGGGCCCGCCCGGTCTTCGACGAGATCGGCTACACCGGCATAGCGGTCTGCGGGCAGGGCGCCCAGGTCTACGACGCGGGCGCGCACAAGCTGCTCACCTCGCTGACCCTGGACCGCCGGCTCGCCGCCGTCGCGATCGCCAAGATCGAGGCCGAGACCGGCACGCTGGCCGTCGCCGCCAACCAGGACGGCCTGGACGGCCAGGTGCTGGCCGGCCCCGGGTACGCGCTGCAGATCGGCGCCGACCTGCCGATGGTCGACGTGACCGCCGACGAGCTGCTGAGCACCCCGGTCAGCAAGCTCTACATCCAGCACCCCTCGCTGACCGACGACGGCCTCGCCGACATCGCCCGCCAGGTGGCCGGCGACCTGGTCGGCGTCGTGATGGCCGGCCCCGGCATCGTGGAGCTGCTCCCGCTGGGCCTGAGCAAGGCCACCGGCCTCGCCGTGGCGGCGCGCCGCCTCGGCCTGCGCGCGGCCGACACCGTCGCCTTCGGCGACATGCCCAACGACGTCCCGATGTTCGGCTGGGCCGCGCACGGCGTCGCGATGGCCAACGCCCACGAGCAGTTGCTGGCCGTCGCCGACGAGGTCACCGTGAGCAACGACGAGGACGGCGTGGCCGTCGTCCTGGAGCGGCTCTTCCCGGGAGCCTGACGCCGCGGCCCCGGGCGCCCGGGGCCCCTCGGCACCCGGCCGGCGCGGCCGCGGCGGGCCCCGCGAACGTGATCGTCACCACCCGGATGCCGTTCTCCCAGGAAGAGTTTGTATGCTCCGCTGAAGCTCCATGCCCAGGCCGGAGCTCTGTAGGAGGTATCACCGAGAGCACCGCCGGTGCGCTCGGCGGCTCCTGCGGATTCTCGTCCGTGCAACCTGGGGGCGTTCTCGATCGTCTCTTTGGGTGCGGTGCTCCTTTGCACACGGCGCTCTTCGGGTGCGGTGCTCCCAGGGGCAGTGCGAGGTGCTGCTTCCGCCGGTGAAAGGTACGCGCATGTCAGGCCAGTGGGACGAGAGCCCCTACGGGGGCGACGGGCAGTGGCGCGACGACACGACGACGGACGGTGCCGTGCGCACCACCCAGGCCGGCGCGGGCGTACCCGCCCCGAGGACCGGGGGCCGGGCCGAGGCGCGGCGGGCGGCGCAGGGGCGCGGCGGGCGCGGCGGCTCCGGCGGGGGCAGGACGGCGGGCGGCGGGCGCGGCAGGAAGCCCCAGCGCAACAAGAAGAAGTACATCGCCTGGACGGCGGCCGGCGCGATGGTCCTGATAGTCGCCGCGGGCGGCGCGCTGTACCTGAAGATCAACGGCAACATCAAGACCTTCGACTCCGACGCGATCAGCGCCGACCGCCCGCCCGAGACGCAGGCCGACGCCAACGGGAACAAGCCGGTCAACGTGCTGCTGATCGGGTCCGACAGCCGCAGCGGCAACAACAGCGACCTCGGTGGCGGCGACGAGGGCGGGGCCCGCTCGGACACCACGATCCTGTTGCACGTCTACGCCGACCACAAGCACGCCGTCGGCATCTCGATCCCCCGCGACGCCCTGGTCACCGTTCCGTCCTGCAAGCTCCCGAACGGGAAGTGGACCAAGGAACTGACCAACCAGATGTTCAACTCGGCCTTCTCGGTGGGCAACTCCGAGGAGGGCAACCCGGCCTGCACGCAGAACACCGTGGAGAAGCTGACCGGCATCCGGGTGGACCACACCATCGAGGTCAACTTCGAGGGCTTCGCGGCGATGACCGCCGCGGTGAACGGCGTCGACGTCTGCCTGCCGAACGCCATCTACGAGAACGACCTGAACGAGAAGCTGCCCAAGAAGGGCGCCGAGGTCTTCAAGAAGGGCCCGCAGACCGTGCAGGGCAAGCAGGCGCTGGACTACGTGCGGCTGCGGCACGGCATCGGCGACGGCTCCGACGTCGGCCGGATGAAACGCCAGCAGGCTTTCATGGGCTCGCTCATCTCCAAGGTGAAGAAGCAGGGGCTGAGCCCCACCACGCTGCTGCCGCTGGCCGACGCGGCCACCAAGTCGATGACCGTCGACCCCGAGCTCAGTACCGCGGACAAGCTGCTCTCCTTCGCCCTGTCGATGAAGAACATCGACATGCACGACCTGAAGTTCATCACCACGCCCTGGGCCTTCAGCACCGCCCACGAGGGCCGGATCGACCTGGTCCACCCCGCGGTGGACAACCTGTGGGCCACGCTCAAGGCGGACCGCACCATCGACGGCCAGGACGCCACCGGCCAGCAGCCGGACGCGGCCGCCCCGGCCGCCCCTGCCACCACGGCGGCGCCCGCTCCGGCCGCGCCCGCCCCGGCCGCCGACACCGACGGCACCGGCATCAAGGTCGCCGTCTACAACGGCACGACGGCGGCCGGCATGGCCGGCAAGGCGAGCGAGACCCTCAAGGGCGCGAAGTTCACCGTCACCAAGGTCGCCACCGCCTCCTCCACCAACCACACCAGCACCGTGGTGGAGTACGGCCCCGGCATGAAGGCCAAGGCGGACAAGGTGGCCGCGCTCTTCCCGGGGGCCACCACCGTGACGACCAGCGCCCCGGGCATCAGCCTCGTCCTCGGCAAGGACTACGCGGCCGCCAACGCCACCACCGTCACGCCGGGCAGCGCCGCGACCCCGACCGAGCCGCCGCCGCTGCCCACCAGTGTCACCGCGGAGGCCCGCTCGGCCGACGACGACATCTGCGCCAACACCACGTACGGCGCCGGCGGCTGAGCCCGGCCACCGCACGGGAACGGGTGTGCCCGCCGGGTGACGACCGGCGGGCACACCCGTTCCCGTGGAAGGCGGCCCGGGTCAGAGGGCCGAGCGGACCCAGCCGTCGACCAGCGCGGTGAGGTCCTGGTCCGCGGCGGAGTGCTCCACCACGTGCGTCCGGATCACGTCGCCGCCGCCGTGGCCGAAGACGCCGCCGCGCTTGTCGGCCTCCAGCACGACCTCGACCCGGTGCGGGCCGGCGATGAACGTCACCTCGACCGAGTTGCAGGCGTGCGCGTACTGCGGCGCGGCCGAGAACTCGATCTCCTGGTAGAACGGCAGGCTCTGGCCGGTGCCGCGGATGTGGCCGGCCTCCAGGTCGGCGGAGCGGAAGCGGAAGCCGAGCGCGAGGAAGGCGTCCAGCAGCCGGCGCTGGACGGGCAGCGGCTCGACGTCCAGCGGGTCGGAGTCGCCCTTGTCGAGGGCTCCGCTGACGTCCACCTCGGTGCGGACGCCGAGCGCCATGCCGGACAGCCGCTGCCCCGCGACGGCGGTCACCGGGGTCTCGTACGGCACCGGGAAGGCGAACGGGATGCTGCGGTTCTCGCCGGGGGCGAGGTGCAGCGGCGGGGTGACGGAGAAGCGGGCGAACGGGTACAGCCCGGTGCTCTCGCCCTCCTCGTGCTCGATCTCCACCCGGGCGACCAGGGTCAGCGTGATGCCGGCGATGTCGGCCGGGACGGTGCCGCCGGTCAGGTTGACCTGCCCCTGGAGCAGTCCGCCGGGCAGCACCACGGGGGTGGACAGGACGGTGTCGACGCCGGGGCCGCCGACGCCGAGGGCGCCGAGGAGCTTCTTGAACACCATGCGGGTGCTCTCCTTGGGTGTGGGATCCGCACGGGTGCGGGCTCGGGGCGGATACAGGTACGGGTAAGGCTTCGGTGGTCGCGGGCCCGCCGGTGGGGCGGACCCGCGCGGGCGGGGCCGCGGTCGCGGGGCCGTGGTCGCGGGGCCGATCGGAGGAACGCCGCACGGTAGCGGGCGGTTCCCCGCCCCGCCGGAAACGGGTTGTAGGATGACCGGACAAGTAGTTGTAGGATGACTGCTGGACCGGGCGCCTCCCCACCGGAGCGGGCCCGCGACACCGCCGCGACCGACCCGAGGGACCCATCGTGACCAGCGCGAACGACAGTCTGCAGGCCGCCGGCAAGCGTTCTCTCGTGGACGCCACCATCGAGCAGCTGCGCGAGCAGCTCGCCGCCGGCAGCTGGCCGGTCGGCACCCGGATCCCCACCGAGCACGAGCTGGCCGAGCGGCTCAAGGTCGGCCGCAACACCGTCCGGGAGGCCGTCCGGGTGCTGGTGCACGCGGGGATGCTGGTCACCCGCCAGGGCGAGGGCACCTTCGTGCGCAGCAGCAGCGACCCGGCCTCCGTCCTGCGCGGCGTCCAGCGCTCCGGCGTCCGCGACGTGCTGGAGGTCCGCGCCGCGCTGGAGACCGAGGCGGCCCGGCTGGCCGCGCTGCGGCACACCCCCGAGGACATCGTCCGGATGCGGGCCGTCCTGGCCCGCGAGGCCGAGGTGATCGCCTCGCACCCCGAGCGGGCCGGCCGCGAGGCCACCGTCGAGCACGACCTGGAGTTCCACACCGCCGTGGTCGAGGCCGCCAACAACCCGGCACTGACCGAGGTGTACCGCTACTTCGGCGCCTCGGTCCGCGAGTCGATGCGGACGGCCTTCGGCGACCACGAGATGCCCGAGGTGGTGGTCGCCACCCACGAGGCGCTGGTGGACGCCATCGAGAGCGGCGACCCGGACCGGGCCGAGGCCGCCTGCCGGGCGCTGCTGGACGAGCCGATCGCCGCCGTCGAGCAGCTCCTCGCCAGCATCGCCGCACGGAAGTGACCCGAGGGGCGCCGCCCCCGACCGCTTCCCCGCACCCGCACCTCAGAAAGAGCCCCGTTCCATGGCAGTCACCCGTGCCCGGCAGCCGCTGGTCACCCCCGCGCTCCCCGTCCGCAGCCGGCTCGCCCACCCGGCGCTGCTGCTCACCGGCATCCTGCTGGTCGCCCTCAACATGCGGGCCTGCCTGGCCGCGATCTCCCCGATGGTCGGCGAGATCCAGCAGACCTTCGGCCTCTCCTCCACCGCGAGCGGGCTGATCACCACCGTGCCGGTGCTGTTCCAGGGCCTCGGCGCGCCCCTCACCCCCCGGCTGACCCGGCGCTTCGGCACCGAGCGGGTGGTGCTCGGCGCGGTGCTGGTGCTCGGCGCCGGCGTGCTGCTGCGGGTGCTGCCGTCGATCGCCGCGCTCTACGGGGGCTGCGTGGTGATCGGGGTGGCGATCGCCGTCCTGAACGTCTCGCTGCCGGGCCTGGTCAAGCGGGAGTTCCCCGCGAAGGCGGCCACCATGACCGGCGTCTACTCCACCACCATGCTGGTCGGCGCGACCCTGGCGGCCGGCGTCTCGGTGCCGCTGGAGAAGGCGCTCGGCGGCGGCTGGCAGGCCTCGCTCGGCGCCTGGTCGGTGCTGGCGCTGGTCGCCGCGGTGGCCTGGCTCCCGCAGGTCCTGCGCTCGCGCCAGGAGCGGGCCGTGGTGGCGGCGGCCCCGGCCGGCCGGCCGATCGACGGGATCTGGCGCTCCCCGCTGGCCTGGCGGATCAGCCTGTTCATGGGCATCTCCTCGCTGCTGGTCTACACCCTGGTCGCCTGGCTGCCGACGATCCTGGCCGACCACGGCATGGACCGCGGCGAGGCCGGCCTGGTCTTCGCGTTCAGCAACCTGGTCCAGGTGGCGGGCGCGTTCCTGGTGCCGCTCGCAGCCGGCCGGATGACCCGTCAGCGCGGCCTGGCGGTGGCGATGGCCGGCCTGAACGCGATGGGCATCGCCGTCCTGCTGCTCGCCCCGGTGTCCGGCGCCTGGGTGTCGGCCGCCGTGCTCGGGATCGCCCAGGGCGGCTCGCTGGGCCTGGCGCTCGCCTTCATCGTGCTGCGGACCGGCAGCGCGGCGGGCGCCGCCCAGCTCGGCGGCATGACCCAGGCGGTCGGCTACCTGGTGGCGGCGGCCGGCCCGGTCGGCGCCGGCGCCCTGCACCAGCTGACCGGCAGCTGGACGACCCCGCTGGTGCTGCTGCTGGTGCTGGCGGGCGTGGCCGCGGTGGCCGGCTGGGGCGCGGGCCGCAACCGCACGCTCTGAGCGGTCGGCGTACCACCTCGCCGGCCGGACGCGGATCGGGCCCGGGCAGGACTGCCCGGGCCCGATCCGCGTCCGTGGGCCGATGCGGCCGATGCGGCCGATGCCGGCGCTCTCAGTCCTCCGCGGCCAGCGTCAGCCCGGCCAGCTTCACCGAGGCGAGCACGGTGGCCGCCACCGTGACCAGGACCAGCAGCGGGACCGCCACGCCCAGCGCCACGTCCGCCGTGATCGCGCCCTCGCCGGCCACCGCCTCGGCCACCGACAGGCCCCACTGCTGGATGCTCAGCGTCCGGGCGCCCTTCACGAAGTTGCCGATCAGGCTCTCCCAGACCAGCGCGTACGCCAGGCCCGCCACCACGGCGTGCCGGGTGACCACGCCGAGCAGCAGGAACAGCGCGCTGTACGCGGCGCCGGAGACCAGGGTGGCGACGGTGAAGGCGAGCGCCAGGTCGTCCTTCGTCCCGTACAGGATCAGCCCCGCGACGAAGGTCGGCACGGCCGTGACGGCCCAGGTGATGCCGACCGCCACCGCCAGCTTGGTGGTGATGATCACCCGGCGCGGCAGCGGCTTGGACAGCAGGTAGACGATCGAGCCGTCGTCGATCTCGGTGGCGATCGCGCCGGTGCCGACCACCAGGCCGAGGATCGGCAGCAGGGTGCCGAGCGACAGCTGACCGAGGATCTTGACGGTCAGGTCGTGCTTGTCCCCGTCGCTGTTCGCCGCGATCACCGAGATGATCAGCAGCAGGGCGGGGACGACCAGCAGCAGGAGGCCGCGGCGGCGGCCCAGCAGGCCGCGTACGGTCAGCCTGGCGACGGTCGTGTTCACGGTGATCGGCCTTCTTTCGGTGACCGGGTCGGTGCCGGGTCGGGGCGGGCGGGCGGCGCCGGGTCCGGCCCGCTTCGGGGCGGACCGGCCAGGGAGCGGACCGGCTGACGGGCGGACCGGTTCAGGAGGAGACGAGGTAGGAGAAGACGCTCTCCAGCGACTCGTCCGCCGGGGAGACGGTGTACAGCCGGATGCCGGCCTCCTGGGCGACCTTCGGCAGCAGGGTGGTGAAGCCCTGGAAGTTGATCGCCTGGATGCGCAGCGCCTTCTCCTGCCGGTCCAGCTCGATGCCGGCCGTCGAGCCGTCGGCGATCAGCGCGGCGGCGAGCCTGCGGTCGTCGCTGGAGCGGACCAGGTAGCGGTGCGGGCGGTCGGTCATCAGCCGGCGGATCCGGCGGAAGTCGCCGGAGGCGGCGTGCCGGCCGGCCACCACGACCTCGATGTGCCGGGCCAGCTGCTCGACCTCCTCCAGGATGTGCGAGGAGAACAGCACCGTACGGCCGTCGGCGCCGAACCGGCGCAGCAGCTCCATCAGCTGCAGGCGCTGGCGCGGGTCCATGCCGTTGAACGGCTCGTCGAGCAGCAGCACGGCCGGCTCGTGGACCAGCGCCGAGGCCATCTTGACCCGCTGCTTCATGCCCTTGGAGTAGGTGCCGGTCCGCCGGTCCTGGGCGTACGCCATCTCCACCAGGCCGAGCGCCCGGTCGGTGGCGGCGCCCGGGTCGGCCAGGCCGTGCAGCTCGGCGTTGGCGAGGACGAACTCCCGGCCGGTCAGGACGTCGTACATGGACTCCCGCTCCGGCACGAGCCCGATCTGCCGGTAGACCTCCTGGTTGCGCCAGATCCGGGTGCCGTCCAGGGTGACCGCGCCGGCGGAGGGGGCGAGGAAGCCGCTCATCATGTGGATGAGGGTGGACTTCCCCGCGCCGTTGGGGCCGAGCAGACCGGTGACGCCGGGGCCGATCGTCATGCTGACGTCGTTGACGGCGACCACGTTGCCGAACCAGCGGGAGACCTTGTCGATGGTGATGGTGGCCATGGCGCCCTCTCGAATAGTCGGGTCGGTCAGATGCCGCGGTAGCGGCGCCGGAGCAGCCCGTACGAGCCGGCCACGATGACGGCCGCCTCCAGGGCGAACACGGTGACGCCGAGGGCGCCCGGGGCGTGCAGCTCGCCGGCCGAGCCCAGCCCGAAGAGCCGGTTGACCAGGCCCTCCACCAGCCAGCCCGGCGACAGCAGGCCGACCCAGTTCGCGGACTCCGGCGGCACCGGGCCGTCCAGGCCGCCGGCGATGCCGAGGATCACGATCGCGATGCCCTGGCTGACCACCAGGAACCCCATGATCGCCGCGACCCCGAAACCGCGCCGGGGCGTGCTCGCCGCGATCAGCAGGCCGACCGCCGAGTACACCAGGGCGTACAGCACGGCCGCCGCCAGCCCGTACAGGAAGTGCGCGGTGTTGTGGCCGAAGGGCATCCCGCCGAGCACCGCACCGAGGTAGAGCACCACCATCGGGGCGGTCATCAGCAGCATCATCGCGACGGCCATCGCGCCGAACTTGGCGCGGACGTAGTCGCCGCGGGTGATCGGCCGGGAGAAGTAGAGCGGGACGGTGTTGTAGCGCAGGTCCCGGGACATCAGCACCGGTGCCTGGGCCGCGACGAAGAGTTCGACGACCAGCCCGAGGGCGCTCGGGTAGCTCGGGTAGTCCAGCGGCAGCTCGCTCCGGTCCTGCACGATCGCGAGGGCCACGATGACCACGGCCGGCAGCGTGAGCACCGCCAGCACGAGCATCGGCAGCACCTTGGAGCGGCCGGAGCGGCCGAGCCCGTAGGCGGCGCGCAGGCCCTGGGTGAACAGCGAGCGGGTGGCGTAGCCGCGCCCCAGGCGCGGACCGGTGTAGCCGCGGTAGCCGATGTCGTGGATGACGCCGGTCTCGGCCGTCCTCGTCTCAGGAGGCAGCGACATCTGCGGTACCTCCCTCGGGTGCGTCCGCCGGCCCGGCGGCCGGGGCCTCGTCCGTGAAGATCTCGGCGACCCGGTGGCGGCGCTGTTCCAGCCGCACCAGGCCGAGGCCGAGGCCGGCCACGGTGTCGCGGATCGTGTCGTAGGTGTCGTCGTTCCCGATGCCGACCAGCAGCACCCGGGGACCGTCCGCGCCGACCGTCAGCCCGGCGGCGGCGAGCCGCTCCCGGACGGCCTCGGCGGCGTCGTACGAGGCGTCGTCCGGGTGGTCCGTGACCTCGACCGCGAGCACCTGGGTGGCCTCGGTGAAGGACGCGGTGGAGGAGGAGCGCAGCAGCCGGCCGCCGTCGATCACCACCAGGTGGTCGCAGGTCCGCTCCAGCTCGCCCAGCAGGTGGGTGGTGACCAGGACGGAGATGCCGAAGTCGGAGTGCACCCGGCGGATCAGGGCGAGCATGTCGTCCCGGCCGACCGGGTCGAGGCCGTTGGTCGGCTCGTCCAGCAGCACCAGCTGCGGGTCGTGGACCAGGGCCTGGGCCAGCTTCACCCGCTGCTTCATGCCCGTCGAGTAACCGCCCATCGGGCGGTAGCGCTCCTCGTACAGGCCGACGTGGCGCAGCGTGTCGGCGGTCCGTTCGCGGGCCGCGGCGGCCGGCAGGCCGGCCATCCGGGCCATGTGCACCACGAACTCGGTCGCCGACACGTCGGGCGGCAGGCAGTCGTGCTCGGGCATGTAGCCGACCCGCTCGCGGATCGCCGATCCCTCGGTGGCGATGTCCAGGCCGAGGACCTGTCCGGTGCCCGAGGTGGCCGGAGCCAGTCCGAGCAGGATCTTGATGAGTGTGGACTTGCCCGCGCCGTTCGCCCCGACCAGGCCGACCACCCCGGGCTGCACCTCTACGGTGAGCTGATCGAGGGCGGTGACCCGGGGGAACCTCTTGGTGAGGCCGTCCGTCTTGATGACAGTGGACACGCTCACAAGGTAGTGGCCGGGGGCCGCGCTGGACATGGGCTGGAATGACGACCCTTTGCGGTACTCCGGGATGACGACGGCCCGCCCGTCCCCTAGGGGGCCGGACCGGGCCGGCCCCCGGGGAGTTCGGCACTCCCCGGGGCGGGCCCGGGGACCGGACCGGACGGACCTGCCCGGCCTCAGGCCAGCAGGTCGGACTGCAGCAGGACGACCTGGTGGAAGGCCGGCAGCGGCACGCCCGCCGGGTTGGTCATCACGATCAGGCCCAGCACGTCGCCCGCGAGCAGGTAGCCGGCCCGGGTGGTGTCGGGCTTGCCGGTCTTCTCGTCACCGTTGTGCCGGAGCTGGGCGCCGACACCGATCGTGGTGGGCAGCCCCTTGGCGTCCTTCTCCAGCTCCAGTTTGCCCACGCCCTTGAGCTCGCTCGTCAGCCACAGCGAGTTGGAGACGTTGGAGGCCTCCGCGCGGGAGCCGAAGCGCAGCAGCCGGATCCGGGTCTTCGTCCCGTCCTTGGCCGTCCACTCCCGGACGACGCCGGCCCGGCAGGCGTTCGCCATCAGGTCCGACTTCAACGTCTCCGCCTCGGCCAGCTCGGCCGCCAGGTCCTCGCAGACGGCCCACTGGGCCGGAGCCGTCCCGGCCGGGACGGCGGCGGGCGAAGCGGCCGGCGTGGCCGGGGAGGCGGTGGCCGAAGGCGGGGCCGTGGGCGAGGCGCTGACTGCGGCGGCGCCGATCGCCTCCTCGGGTGCGGGGAGCACCAGGCGGCGGAGGTCCGCCTCGTGACGCAGCTCGGCGCCCGGGGCGCCCGGGGCGGGCTTCCCGGAGGGCAGCGGCGGCAGCGCCAGCACCGGGAAGGTGTAGCGGCCGTCCTTGGGCGTGGCCAGGCCGGGGATGTCCGTGCGGTCCGGAGCGGTGACCGCGTACGCGCTCGCCGTGCCCGCGATCAGCAGGACGAGTCCTGCCGCACCGCGGCGCACCAGGGTGCGGCGCCGGCGGCGGATGCGCTGCAGGCGCTGCTCGTCGGTCTCGGTCGGCCCGAACGGCCCGTGGGCGAGGCCGGGGGCGGCCCAGACGTCCGCCGGGGCGGCCGGCGCCGGGCCGTCCTCCAGGACGATGCCCGTCGCGGGGGCGGTGCTCCCCCGGCCCGGTGGGGGGACGGCCGGGGCGGGGTTCTCCGTCGGGCCGGGCGGGTTCTCCGCCGGGGCGATGCGGTCGGTCATGCTGACGCTCCAGGGCTGGCGAGCCGGTCCAGCTGCGCGGTGAAGAGGCTGACGATCTTGTCCTTGGGCAGCTGCGCCACACCTTCGACGTCCATGACGACGAGCAGGTCGCCCTCGGCGGCGGAGCACTCCAGGTAGTCGATCTGGGCGCCGGGCGCGACGGGCATCAGGTAGCAGTGCGCCTCGGGGTGGCCCGGGATCTCCGGGCCGGTCCGGAACAGGCCGGTGTCGCCGGTGAAGATGGCGGTGTACTCGTTCTCCTTCTGCACCTCCTGCTGGTTGAACTGGCGCAGCTTCAGGCTGACCACCAGATCACCCGCCGAGGACTTGAAGGTCCGCACCCCGGTGCCCTTGACGTGCAGTCCGTTCCAGTACTGCTTCACCCGCTCCCGCTTGTCGGCGGGCACGTCCTTGACGCCCTCGTCGACCTCGGCCGCCAGCTGTTCGGCGGTCAGCTCGGTGTCGTTGCCGTAGCTGCCGTAGTCCGGGCCGAGGGCGAACCCGGCCGGGACGGGCAGCAGCAGGTCGCGCAGCCCGCCGAAGTGGTTGCCGTTGGACTTGGCGCCGAAGGCGGTCGGGCTCGGCGCCGGGGCCGGGGCCGCACCGGGGCCCGGACCGGCCGCGGCCGCCGGGGCCGGGTCGTCGTAGCGGACCTCGATGATGCCGACGCCGATGACCACGCCGACCAGCGCGGCGGCCACGGTCGCGGCGGCGCCGCGCAGGATGCGGCTGCCGGTGCCGCGCGGGGCGGCCGGCGGGGCCGGTTCGACGGCTGCCTGCCCCGGCGCGGGGTACGGGAGTCCGGGGGCGTCCGGGGTCCCGGGGTCGCCCGCCGGGGGCTGCTCGGGGGTCGGGTCCGGCGTCCGAGCCTGCTCGGGGGTCGGGGTCGGGGTCGGGTCGGGCGTCGGGGTCGGGGTGTCGGCCGCGTCGGACGGGACCGGGCCCACGGTGGTGTCGCTCATGCCAGCCGCTCCCACTGCTTCTTGGCGAGATCCTTGAGTGCGGCGGCGTCCACCGGCTGCGGCGCGAAGACCTCGATCTCCATCACCACGGTGCCGCGCCGCGCGACGGCCGAGCCGTAGTAGTACTTCTCGGTGCTCTCGGCCCAGTTCTCCGGCTCCGACTCGACCTGGTAGCCGCCGTTGACCCCGTCGGCGAACTTGGTGGCGGCGGCGCCGTGCATGCCCCGCGCCTCGGCCAGGGCCCGGTCCGCGTCGTCCGGGCCGTACTGGAGCAGCGTCACCCGGTACCGGGTCTCGCCCTGCTTCCAGTCGACGCCCGCCGCGCGGCGGAAACCGTCCCGGTTGAAGTCGGCGAACGTCCGCTTCGCGTTGCCGGTGCGCTCGGCCAGCTCACCGACGGTGATCCAGCTGGGCACGTCCGGGTTGTCGCCCCAGGCGTCGGTGCCCCCCGGGCGCTCCAGCACCAGCTTGCGCAGGTCGCCGTCGATCGCCAGCGGCTTGGGCGCCGCCTCGGCCGCGGCCGCCGCGTCGAGCACGGCCGCCGGGTAACCGGGCAGCGCCACCTGCAGGGGCGGCAGCGGCGTCGGCGGACGGCCGGCCTGGATCGCGTAGCCGACGCCACCGCCCAGCAGCAGACCGAGCACCAGCGCGGACGTCAGCAGCAGGACGGGACGCGGCCTGCGCTCGCGGGCCGGCACCCCCGTCCCGTCCTCGCCGGCCACCAGGACGTCGAAGGCCGGCGGCCCGCCGACCGGCCCGCCGTCGAAGGACGCGGCCGGCTCCTCGGCGGTGTCGGGGTGGGCGTACGGGGCGGCGGCGGGCGATCCCGGCGCGGCCCAGGGGCTGACCGCGACCGGCGGCGCGGGGACGACGGGGGCGGCGGCTTCGGCAGGTGCGGCGGCGTCGGGCCGGTCGCCCGGCGGTACGGCGGTGGGAGGAGGCGCGTCGTCCGGCGACGGCTCCACGGGTTCGGTGCTCACGGGGTGGCTCCAGAAGGTGGAAGAAGAGGGAAGCGGGGCTCAGCCGCCGGAGGACAGGCGGTCGAGTTGACGCTTCATCACGTCGCCGAGCGAGGCCTTGTCGGGATCGCCCTTCACCTCGACGGTGATCTCGAACTCCACATCGCCCTTGCTGGCAATGCCGACCATCGCGCCGGTGTAGGCCTTCTGCTCCGGCTTGAACAGGAATCCGCGCGCCCCGGGAACGCCGCTGACGTCGATGCTCTCGCTCTCCGAGAAGCTGGCACCCTTGGCGAACTCCGAGGCGTTGCCCGCACTGGAGAACCGCATCAGCCGGATCCGGACATTCGCCTTTCCGTCGGCCGTCCGGTACGAGCGTTCCGCCGATTCCTTGTACCCGTACGACGCGAGGACGGACATGATGTTCTTCTGGCCGTCGTACTCCGCGACGAGTTCCTCGTCGCTCATCTTGAAGCCGTCGGCGGGGCCGAAGGATTCGGCGCCGTCCGGAACGGGCGCGAAGAAGTACCTCAGGTCGCCGCCGTGCGTGCCGCCGTTGACCGTGCCGTGCAGGGTGCTGCTCGGCCTGGGCGCGGGTGCGGGCGGCGCGGTGAGCGTCACCACGGGGGACGGGGACGGCGACGGCGAGGCGGACGGGGTGGCCGAGGCCGGGGCCGCCGCCGGGGCCGGGGCGCCCTGCGCCACCGCCGTCCGGGCGTCCGGCCGGCCGACCACCACCGTGACGGCGGCGCTGGTCGCGGTCACCGCGAGCAGCGCGAACGCGGTCAGCGCGACGCCGGCGGCGCGCGGCAGCCGGCGGCCGGCGGCAGCCGCCGCCTCGGGGAGGTCGGGTACGTCGGTGGGCGCGGTGGCCGACCGGGCGGCGGCCGCGTCGGCGGGGCCGGGCTGCGGTCCTGCCCCGTCGGCCGCCGAGGAGGACGCGTCGGGTACGGGTGTCCCCTCGGGTGCGCAGGCCCCTGCGGGTACGGGTGGCGGGTCGGCCGGAGCGGCCGGCGGCGCGTTTTCGGGCGCGGACAAGGGGTTCCCCCAGAGCATGTGGAATGGGCCGCGTGCGGGCCCACCACAGGCCACCCCCGAGGCCTCTCCAGACCGACCGCCACGCGCGTCAGCTGGAATTATGAGAGCCGCCGCTCCCCCCCGCCAACAGAGTTAACCCACACACTCCACACAATGATCAATCAATCGGACATGCCGTGATCGAACCGCAATGAGAATGCGCCGCCGTTCGTCCCGGGAGTACCCGCGGCCCTGACCACGGCACCTGCCCGCGGCGTCCGACCAGGGGTGCCTGCCCGCCGCCGGGCCGGGCGGGCAGGCGCCCCGGCCGGACGTCAGCTCAGCTGCGCGAGACCCTCGGTGGCGATCCGTTCGAAGACCGCGGGGTCGACGGCGAAGATCGAGTCCGCGACCGGCCAGTGGATGACCAGTTCCGTGATGCCCAACTCCTGGTAGCGGCCGGCCCAGTCGACGAAGGCGTCCAGCGAGGCGAGCGGCTGCTCGGCGGTCGAGCCCTGCAGCAGCACCTTCTCCAGCGTCGCCAGGTCCCGCCCGCGCGCCTCGCAGGCGGCCGCGAGCTTGGCCAGCTGAGCCTCGATCACGGCCGGTGCCTGCTCGACCGGCACCTCCGCCGGACCGCGCGGGTCGCCGTACGTCACCCAGCCCTGCCCGTGCTCGGCGGCCAGCTTCAGCCCGCGCGGGCCGGTGGCGGCCACGTAGAACGGCACCCGGGGCCGCTGCACGCATCCGGGGATGTTCCTGGCCTCGACGGCCGAGTAGTAGCGGCCGTGCTCGGTGGTGGCGTCCTGGGTGAGCAGCTTGTCGAGCAGCGGCAGGAACTCGTCGAACCGGTCCGCCCGCTCCTTCGGCGTCCACGCCTCCTGGCCCATCGCCGTCGCGTCGAAGCCGGCCCCGCCGACCCCGATCCCGACCGTCACCCGGCCGCCCGAGACGTCGTCGAGCGAGATCAGCTCCTTGGCCAGCGTCACCGGGTGCCGGAAGTTCGGCGAGGTCACCAGGGTGCCGAGGCGGATCCGCTCGGTCGCGGTGGCGGCGGCCGTCAGGGTCGGGACGGCCCCGAACCAGGGCTCGTCCCGGAACGACCGCCAGGAGAGGTGGTCGTAGGTGTAGGCGGCGTGGAAGCCGAGGTCCTCGGCCCGCCGCCAGATCTTCTGTCCCTCGCTCCACCGGTGGATGGGGAGGATCACCGTGCTCAGTCGCATGGGAACGACCCTACGTCCCGAATATCCCGCCACTCGGGCGCATACCGCAGTATGTGCTCTGCCCATGGCGGCAACCACGCGAGGTGGACGAGCTGAGAAAGCTCACGGACAACGTCTCCGGGTATGTCGCGGAGGCGGTCGCCCGCCAGATTCGGCACCAGCTGCTCGCGGACGACCTTCGCCGCCACCAGGACGAGCAGGGCCCGTTCGGCGATGAAGAGTTGTCCGAGGCGCACGCCAGGATCTTCGGTTCCGCCGGGTCGGCGGGCTCGGTGAGCGCCGCGTGACCGAGCGCTTCGAGACGGTCGTGCTGGACTCGCAGGGACTCTCCTCGTGGATCACCCAGGACCGCGGCGTGCTGGCGATGCTTCAGGTGTTCCACGCGATGGGGGCCGACTTCGTCGTCGGCGCGAACACCATCGTGGAGGTCACGCACACGCGCGTGAACGAGGCCCGGCTGAACCGGACGCTCTCCCGGGTCAAGGTGGAGCCGGTCACCGATCAGGCCGCCAGAGCCTCGGCCAGGCTGCTGAAGCAGGTCGGCCTGCACGGCCACAAGTACGCGGTGGACGCGACCGTGGCAGAGATGGCGCTGCGGCAGCCGGGGCCGGTGGCCATGCTCACCACGGACATCGACGACATGGCCAAGCTCTGCGGCACCCGCGTCCGGCTCATCGCCATCTGAGCCCGAGCGGGACCCGGACACTCTCGGCAAGCGTTCCCGCAGGCCAGCATGTGACAGGTGAAAAAGGATTGACCGAGGTCACCAGGGTGCCGAGGCGGATCCGCCCGGTAGCCGTGGCAGCCCCCGTCAACGTCGGTACCGCCCCGAACCACGGCTCGTCCCGGAACGACCGCCGGGAGAAGTCGCGTTCACCGATGAGGACCTCTCCGAGCGCACGCCAGGATCCTCGGATCCACCAGGTCGGCGAGTTCGGCGTGCGCCCGCGCCGACGAAGCCCGGTCGAACCGGACGCTCTCCCGGGTCGAGGCCGAGGCGGTCACCGGTCGGGCCGCAAGGGCCGGATCCCTCCCCGGGACACCAACGCGGGTGCGGACCGGCTCCCTGTCGGGTTCAACGCCGCAGCCAGCTCAGCAGGGTCGTCGCCGTGAACACCGTGCCCGCCGCCAGACAGACCGCGCGCGGGGTCAGCCGCCCGGGGCCTTCCCGGACAGGTGCTGGGCCCGCACCTTCGGGCCGGGACTGCGGGACCGGGGCCAGCAGCGCGTCCGCGAAGGCCCGGGCGGTCGGCGGTCGGTCCGCCGGCTCGACGGACATCGCGGTCCGTAGCAGCAGGGCGATGTTCGGTGGCAGCTCCGCTCCGGCGGGGAGCGCCGGCAGCGTCGAGGCGGTCGACCGGTCGGTCATCAGCGCGGTGGCGCGTCCGCCCGGGCCGAACGGCTTCTGCCCGGTCAGCAGCTCGTAGGCCACGACGGCCAGCGCGTACACGTCGGCCCTCCCGTCGATCCCGCCGGTCTGGAAGGCCTGTTCCGGTGCCATGTACGCGGGCGTGCCCGTGGTCACCGTCAGCCCGGACGCGTCGGCCAGGTGCTTCGCGCTGCCCAGGTCCGCCACCAGCACCGCGGCGGGCGCAGGACCGGTGGCGAGCAGCAGGTTGGACGGCTTGACGTCGCGGTGCACCACGCCCGCCTCGTGCAGGACCTGGACCGCGTAGCCCGCCTCCGCGGCCAGCCGCAGCGCCTCCTGCGGGTCGCACTGCCCGACCCGGTCCGCCAGGGTGCCGCCGCGTACGTGGTCCATCACGAAGTAGGGCCGGTCCTCCTGCACCCCGACGTCGTGCACCCGGACCACCCGCGGGCTGGCGATCCGGCGCAGCAGCCTCGCCTCTGTGAGGAACCGCTCGCGCACATCGGCGTTGGCGGCCCAGTTCTCGGCCAGCACCTTCACCGCGACCTCGGTGTCGAGCTCCGGATCGTAGGCCTTCCAGACCGTCGCGAAGGAGCCGGCTCCGAGCCGCTCCAGGAGGAGATAACGGCCGAGCTTGTGCATGTGGCAGCATTTTGCCGGAGTCGGGGGGCGTGCGGAACTCCCGTTCGACGACCGGCAGGCCAGGCGGGACGAGACGGGGGATCCGGGTGTTCGAGGAAGGTGAGCTGGAACGGCTCGTGGCGGCGGCCCAGGCGGGGGACCCGGGGTCGACGGAGTACCTGCTGGCCAAGCTGCGGCCGGTGGTGCTGCGTCGCTGCTCGCGCTTCCTGCCCCACCACGCCGATGCGGAGGAGGCCGCGCAGGACGCGCTCCTGTCCATCAGCACGCACCTGGGCGAGTACGGGGGCCACGGCTCATTCCTGGGCTGGGTGACGGTGATCGCCTCGAACGCCGCCCGGTCCACCTACCGCTCGATGCGCCGACGCGCCGAGGACAGCCACGCCGACCTCCCCGAGTCCGTCGACCCGCGCACCACCAGCGTCATCGCCGGGACCCGGCTCGACCTGATGGAGGCGCTGGCCGCGCTGGAGCAGCAGCACCCCGCCCTGGTGGAGTCCTTCGTGCTGCGCGACCTGGGTGACCTGACCTACGTCCAGGTGGCCGCGGAGCTGGACGCCCCGTTGGGCACGGTCAAGGACCGTATCCACCAGGCCCGCCGCTTCATGCGCGAGCGCCTGGTCAAGGGTCTGTGAACGGCGGCCCCGCCGTCGTCCGGCGCCGGTCCGCCGTCGCCGCCCTGGTGGCGGCCGCCGCGCTCGGGCTGGCGACCGGCCGGTTCGTCCTGCCACCGCCCCCCGGCGCCACCGCGCACCCGGTGACGAGGGCGGGTGCCGCGGTCGGCGGGCCACCCCCGGGCGCGTCCGTCCTCCCGACGCCCGGCGCGTCCGGTCCGACGTCCGCGCCCACGTCCTCGGCCTCCGGCTCCGCCTCGCCCACCGGAGCGACCGGGCCGGTGACCACCGCGAACCTGCTCGGTCCCGCGGCGTTCGGCCCGGACGTCGGCACCGGCCGGATCCACGTCACCGACCGGTACGGCGACGGGGCCTACGCCAACTCGGCCTGCTCCGGCGAGAAGACCCTCGGTCAGACCCTGGGCGGTCCCGGTGCCCACTTCCGCGGACTGATGACCAGCCCCCGCACCGACCCGAGCGACCCCACGCTGGCCGCCGACATCGTCACCCAGGTCGCCCGCGAGGTCGCCGCCGAGGCCACGAGCCCTTCCCTGGCGCAGAACTACGCCGAGCGCCTGCTGCTGGAGGAGGTGCCCTGCCAGGAGATGCCGCCGGGGCACTGGGTCTACGGAAGGACCACGAGGCTGCAGCTCGCCCCGGACGTCACCGCGAGCTGGATGGGCGCCTACGAGGGAACCCTCAACACCACCGGTACGGCGCCCGAGGGCAGGGAGCCCTGCGGGGGCATCGCCGTGCTGCGCAGCGGCAAGCACTACGGGGTGCTGGAGGTCCATGCCTGCCTGGGGACGGCCGCGATGGACCGCGTCGTCAGGACCGCTCTGTCACAGCTGTGAAACAGCCGGTCGGGGCTCCAACTTTCCCTCCTCCGGCGGCATCTCCCCGGTTGTACGAGGACGCAGCAGGCGTCCCGACCAGCAGGGGGACCAGATGACCGAGAACCAGGCCGTCCAGCAGAAGTCCGTTCGCCGCAACCGGGTCGCCGTCGCGGCCTGCTTCGCCGCCGCACTGGTCACGGCCAGCGTCGTCGGCACCCAGTCGGCCACCGCCGACGGGGACGCGCACACCGCGGCGCACCGCACCGCGGTCGCCGCGCCCGGACTCGGCTCCGCCGCCCTCGTCCAGAGCGAGGACTACTTCCAGCAGGGCCCGAACCCGGTCGGCGCGACCGTCGCGCTGACCGGACGCCAGGGGCTTTCCGCGTGCTCGGGCGAGGAGACGATGCGCGACCTGACCAAGGGCAGGGCCACCGCGTACGCGTCCGTGACCTGGACCTTCGACACCGGCGGTCTACTGACCGAGTCCGCCGCGAGCGCCACCACCGGGGCCGAGGCCGCCGGCTGGGAGAAGCAGCTGGTCGCGCTCGTCGAGGACTGCCAGGACGAGCCCGTCGGCCACTGGCACTACGGCGCGGCCCACACCCTGAACGTCAACGGCGGCAGCGCCCGCTGGTACCCGTCCTACAGCGGCGACGGCACCGTCGGCGGCGGGGTCGCGGTCCTGCGCCGCGGCACCAGGGTCGCCGTCGTCGAGCTCACCGGCCGGGCCGCCGACGCCCCGGCCTCCGTCGAAGGCATCGCCACCGCGGCGCTGAACCGCCTCGCCTCCTGAACGGCAGCCCCGCTCCGCCCGCGGCGGCGGGCGGAGCGGGCCCCGGACCTCGAAGAGGCCCGCACGCCCAGGGGCCGGGCCACCAGCTCGACCGAGGGTCATGGCCGGAGCGGGCCTTTCACCGCCCGAGCGCGCTCCGGCGACCCCCGGGCGGGCCTCCTGGTGCATGCGGCACGCCTCCTCCCGTCCTTTGCAGCCGTTCCCGTGCCGGGCCCGGCACTCCTCGCGGGCGCAACGGCAACACCCCCTGAAGAAGCCGAGGCTGACGGGATCGAAGGCAGGAAACCCGTTGCCGGTGCTGGAGCGGCCTCTTGTAGCCTGACCCCCGCCACAGGGGCGATTGTCAGACTTTCAATCTGGGGGACCGGTGCACAACCGCCGTCTCGTTGCGACCACTGCGGCTCTCGCCGCCGGGTTCGCCTTCCTGCCGGGTCAGGCGCACGCCGCCGACCCGGCCCCGAACGCCGTACCGAACGCCGTACCGGCTCCCGCCGCGAGCGGGTGGGAGCTGCCCGACGCCAAGACCTTCACCAGCCCGGCGAGCAACTCGTACCGGGTGCAGGGCCAGGGCGCCGCGGTTGCCGCCCGGGCCGCCGCCGCGCCCTCCACCGGCCGGACCGTCTACGTCCTCACCCGCAGCACCTGTGCCACGGACACCGGGACGGGCACCCAGGCGGCGCCGTTCTGCAGCCTGCAGCACGGCGTGGACGCGGCCGTCCCCGGCGACACCGTCCGGGTCGACGGGAAGGACGAGGGGACCAGCCCGCCGCGCACCGCGGAGAACGTGGTCGTCCGCACCTCCGGGCTGACCATCACCGGCGGGACCAACGCCCCGCAGATCGACGGGGACAACACGGGCTCCACCAAGCCCGGGCTGACCCTGGACGGCGTCAGCGACGTGACGATCAATCACCTCACGATCTCGACCGGTGGCGTGCCGGCCGCGCTGGCCGTCAAGGGCTCCACCCGGATCACCCTCGACTCCGTCAACGTCGGCGCGTACGGGACCGCCGTGGCCGTCGACGGCACGTCCGACACGGTGGCCGTCACCCGGTCGCACGTCGCACTGTTCAGCGCCGGTGCCACGGCGATCTCGGTGGCCGCCGGGGCGAAGGGCGTCACGCTGGCCGGCAACCTGATCGGCGCCTCGGGCATCACCAACTCCGGAACGTACGAGCAGCAGATCAGTGGCATCACCGCGACCGGGGTGCAGGGCCTGAACATCACCGGCAACACCGTCCAGCGCGGCTGCCTCCCCGGGATCGTGGTCGACGGCGCCTCGACGGCCGTGTCGATTCAGAACAACCTGCTGGTCGAGACCGAGAACGCAGCCGCCTGCGACTCCGGCCGCAGCGCGGTGACGGTCTCCGCCGAGTCCGCACCGGCGACCACCGCCGACTACAACGACTTCTACTCCGCGGTCGCCACCGGCGCCGGACCCTACCGCTGGGCCGGCACCGCGTACCCGACCGTGGCCGCCTTCCGGGCCGCACAGACGCAGGGCGCGCACGACACCGTCGAACCCGTCGCACCGCAGCCGGTCAACAACGGTTCGCAGTGGGGCGTCGCCTACGCCCTGCAGACCGGCTCCGCCGCGATCGGCACCGCCAACCAGTCCGCGCCCGGCGCCCTGACCACCGACTACTTCGGCCACGGCCCGATGTCCGACCGTGGCGCGGTCAGGTTCCAGAGCAACAACCCCGGCTTCGCGATGGCCCTGACCGCGAAGAACTCCAGCGCGTTCGGCATCTCGCTGGACCTGGACGTGACCACCCTGCCGGTCGCCCAGGACATCTACATCGAGTGGGGGGACGGCAGCACCGGCATCAGCAACTTCTACGGCGACAAGCCGGTGAGGACGACGGCGGGCCACATCTACGAGAAGCTCGGCGACTACACGATCACCGTCACCGACTACGAGAAGACCGGCAACACCATCCGCAACACGGTGAAGGTCTCCACCCTCGGCTCGCAGTACACCGCGTACGGCCCCAAGCGGCTGCTGGACAGCCGGGACGGCACGGGGCTCGCGGCCGCCGGCCGGATCCCGGCGTACGGAACGGTCAAGCTCAAGGTCGGCGGCGCCGACGGCATCCCGGCGAACGCGACCGCCGCGGTGCTGAACCTGACCGTGACCGGCCCGGCCGCCGACGGCCACATCACGGCGTACCCGGACGGCGGCCGGCGGCCGACCACCTCGAACGTCAACTACCGGGCCAAGCAGACCGTGCCGAACCTGGTGATGGTGCCGATCGGCGACAACGGCTACGTCGACCTGTACAACGGCGGCTGGGACACCACCGACCTGATCGCCGACATCACCGGCTACTTCACCCCGACGGCCGCGGCCGGCTTCGCCCCCGTGGGCCCCAGCCGACTGGTCGACACCCGCGACGGCACCGGTGCCCCGCGCAACCAGATCCCCGGACGCGGTTCGATCCCGGTGCAGATCGCCGACGCCGCCCCCGGTCTGCCGAACGGGGCCATCACCGCGGTCGCGCTGAACGTCACCGTCACCAACCCGCGCCAGGACGGCCACCTGATCGTCTACCCGAGCGGGCAGGCCCTGCCCACGGCGTCCAACGTGAACTTCACCGCCGGGCAGACCGTCGCCAACTCGGTCGTCGTGCCGGTCGGCGCGGACGGCAGGATCCAGGTGTTCAACGGCGCCTGGGCCGGTACCGACGTGATCGTCGACGTGGTCGGCTACTACAGCGCCTACGAGAAGGGCGCGTTCATCCCGGTCGACCCGGAGCGGCTGCTGGACACCCGCGACCCGGCGACCTGGGGCGGCGGCCCGCTGAAGGGCCGCTACTACGCCTACCTGCCGATGACCACGCGCACCGACATCCCGGCGTTCGTCTTCAACGCCACCGTCACCAACACCGGCGACGACGGCCACCTGACCGTCGCCTCCGACCCGAACACCCTGGCCGACTACCGGGGCGGGTACCCGTATCCGGTGTACGCACCGAACACCTCCTCGCTGAACTGGCGGCGCGCCACCACCGTGCCGAACCTGGTGCAGGTCGCGCCGGGCCGCGGCCTGATCGACTTCTTCAACGAGAGCGACGGCAACATCGACCTGATCGTCGACATCTTCGGCTACTACCAGAACGACTGACACCCGCGCGGCCACCGTCCGACGGTCGGTGGCCGAGCAGGGCGGGGACGACGCGGAGAGGTGCCTGCGGAGCCCGAAGGACGGACGCACTCGGTGCTCCCGTCCGGACGGCGCGCACGGCACCTCTCCCGTTCCGGCTGCCGCGCACCGGCTCCGCCCGAAAAACCGCTTGCCCGCTGATGATATGAATCAGCAGCTGGTGACTTCGGCCGGCCGGGGGGTCATGTCGACGTGGCTGCGCGCCGCGCACCGTCGACGGCGGGGCCTGCCCCGGGCCGGCATGCCGGCACTACGTCAACCCCTTCCGCAGGAGTCCCAGTTGGAACGGTTTCGCACTCCGGCACGCCTGGCGGGGCCGGTACGCCGGCTCGCCCTGGCCGTGGCCGCCACCAGTACGCTCGCCCTGACCGTGGCAACGCCCGCGGCAGCGGCCGCACCCGCGGCCGCCGGGGCGCCGGCCGCCCAGCAGTCGGCTTCCGTGCCGCCCGCCGCGCAGACCGGCAAGTTCGTCCCGACGGACCCGCACCGGATCCTCGACACCAGGTCCGCGATCGGCGTGCCGACGGCGGGCAAGGTCCCCGGCGGCACCCACATCCGGGTGCCGGTGGGCCTGCCCGCGGGCGACGTGAAGGCCGTCGTCATGAACGTGACGGTGACCGGGCCCAGCGAGGAGAGCCACCTCACGGTCTTCCCCGACGGCACCCCGCTGCCGACGGCCTCGAACCTCAACTTCACGGCCGGCCAGACCGTCCCCAACGCCGTCACGGTGCCGGTCTCCAACGGCTTCGTGGACTTCTTCAACAACTCCGGCAGTACCGACGTCGTCGCCGACCTGGCCGGCTACTACACGGACAGCGTGGGCATCGCCGGGTCCAGTTACGTCCCGGTCAGCCCGGCCCGGCTGCTCGACACCCGCTCCGGCGGGGCCGGCCCGGTGGGTGCGGACGGGACGGTCAACCTCAAGGTCACCGGGAAAGGCGGGGTGCCGGCCGTCGGCGCGAGCGCCGTCGTCCTGAACGTGACCGCCACCGGGACCACCTCGGACAGCTTCCTGACCGTGTATCCGCACGGCACCGCGCGGCCCGGCACCTCCAACCTCAACTGGACGGCCGGACAGACCACCCCCAACCTGGTGACCGTCCCGCTGGGCGCGGACGGCTCGGTGGACCTCTACAACCACATCGGGGCAACCCAGGTGGTGGCGGACGTCTTCGGCTACTACCAGCACAGCCCCGCCGGCTCGGCCTACTCGGCCACCGGGCCCAAGCGCATGGTCGACACCCGGACGAGCGGCAGCTTCCACACCCTCGGCGCGGACGGCGTGATGAACCTGCCGGTGGCGACCGGCGGCCTGGGCACCACCAAGGTGTCCGCCGTCGTCCTCAACGTCACGGCGACCAACGCCACCGACGACAGCTTCCTCACCGTCTTCCCGGGCAACGGCACCGGCCGGCCGAGCACCTCGAACCTCAACTTCCACGCCGGGCAGACCGTGCCTAACCTGGTGATCGTGCCGGTCGACGACTCGGGCCTGGTCAACGTCTACAACCACCTCGGCCGGGTGGACGTGGTCGTGGACATCTTCGGCTGGTTCAGCCTCCCCGAGGGCGGGCCGACGGACCCGAACCTCACCTTCGCCACCTCCGGCCCGGCCTGCCCCGAGGCGGGGCCCGGGCAGTGGTTCCGGCTCTCCGACTCCAGCAGCACCACCCTGTACGCCACCACGCCCGTCCTCGGCGGCGCTCCCGGCCCGGCCTCGCCGTGGCTCCAGGTGGTCCTCACCGGACCGGACGGCAGCACCAGCTCCTGGTCCGGCTCACCGACCTCCGACCACGCCCGCACCGGTGTCCCGGTCGGCGTCCTGGGCTCCGGCCGGTACAGCTTCTACGCCTACGAGACGGACGGCACCCGGGTCTCTGCGCCCAGCCGGCCCTGCTACTTCGGCGTGGACGCGGATTCGCAGATCACCGGCGTGACCGTCACCTCCGACGGCGTGCCCGGCGAGATCTTCCCGGGCATGCCGCTGACCTTCACCTTCGGCGCGACCTCCACCGGCACCACGGAGGGCCGGACGATCAGCGGCTTCTGCTACTCGATGCTCTACGCGCCCGGAGTCGGCTGCTCGCAGATGCCGGCGACGGACGGCAAGGCCGTCGTCCGGCTGAACGCCGGCTCCTGGGGCACCAACATCCTGTACGTCCAGGCGTTCACCGTCTCCGGGCAGGCCTCCCAGCCGCAGTCGTACAGCTTCTACGTCCGCTCGATGTAGGCCGCTCTCCCGGACCGTTCCGGCCGAGGCCGGCCGCGCCCCGTACACCGCCTCCGGGCGACGGGCGCGGCCGGCCTCCGGCGTTCGGTGCCACGGCCGGCCCTGCTGGCCGTGCACGGCCCGGCCCCGCCCGCCACGGCCGGTTCCGGCCCGAGCGGTCCGTGCGCCGCAGGGCCCGGCGCGGACGGCACGTCCACGGGTGTGCCCGTGCCCGCGCCCCCGCCCGTGCGCACCCATGGGTCTGCCCCTCGGCCCGGCCCCCGCACGCACCGGCACGCCTGCCCCCGCCGTCCGCCGCGCCCGCTGGCGTGCTGACGCCAGGCGAGCTCGCGCCAGCCGAATCCCTTGGTCCGGGACCTGGCGCCGGGTCAGGATGTCTGCAGAGAAAGCACCGCGGAAACGGAGCGGCGATTCACCGCCCGCTCACCGCGCACCGGAATTCACGATCGCCTGCCACCGGGCACAGCCATGTGTCCGGCCGGTCCGGCGGCACCACCATCACCGAGCGCCGATTGCAGATCATCCCGGAAAGGCCGACATGTCCGTCTCCATTCTCGAAAAGCAGCGGAACGCCGTACTCGACACCTTCGGGCAGAAGATCGAGGAGCTGAAGGCCAGCGAGCTCTACCGGGAGTTCCTCCCGGTCGGGCACCTGGCCGCCGACCGCGGCCACACCGGGTACCGCGGCCGGAAGGTCCAGGTCTGGTGCAGCAACGACTACCTGGGCATGAGCCAGCACCCCGAGGTCATCCAGGCCCAGATCGACTCCACGGGCAGGCACGGCACCGGCACCGGCGGGTCGCGGAACATCGCCGGCACCAGCACCGCGCACGTCGAGCTGGAGGACCGGCTGGCGGCCTGGCACGGAAAGGAGCGGGCGCTGGTCTTCTCCAGCGGATATGTCGCGAATTTCGAGACGCTGAGCACCCTGATCTCGGCGATCGAGGGTCTGGTGGTCTTCTCCGATTCGCTGAACCACCGTTCGCTGATCGAGGGAATCGTCCGGTCCGGTGCGAAGAAGCACGTTTTCGCGCACAACGACATGGCGGACCTCGAATCCAAGCTCGCCCTCTACGAGGCCGACCGCCCGAAGCTGATCGTCTTCGAGTCGGTGTACTCGATGGACGGTGACACCTCCCCGGTGTCCGCCGTCTTCGACCTGGCGGAGAAGTACGACGCGCTGACCTTCCTCGACGAGACCCACTCGATCGGGGTCCGCGGGCCGCTGGGCGCGGGCCTGAGCGCGGAGATCGACGACCACCGGGCGACCTTCGTCCAGGGGGTGTTCGGCAAGGCCATCGGCACGGTCGGCGGCTACGTGGCGGGCCCCGACGCGGCGCTGGACTACGTCCGCTCGTTCGCACCGGGCTTCATCTTCACCACCGCGCTGCCGCAGGCCGCCATGGACGCCACCCTGCGGAGCCTGCAGCTCGTCCAGGAGGGTGACGCGCTGCGTGCCGGGCTGGCCGCCAGGACCGAGCTGATGAAGGCCGAACTGCGTTCCAGGGGTATCGACTTCATCGACGCGGACAGCCACCTGGTGCCGGTGATGGTGCCCGGCGGCGAGCGGGTCCGGCGGGTGTCGCGCCAGCTGCTGGAGGAGCACGACATCTACGTCCAGCCGATCAACTTCCCGTCGGTGGCGCGCGGTGGCGAGCGGTTCCGGGTCACCGTCGCACCCTTCCGCACCCCCGAGCAGATCGCGAACTTCGCCGACGCCATGCAGAAGTGCCTGCAGGAGAACTGAGACCGAGCACCCGGGCCGACGCGGCCTCGGGGCAGACAACCGGAGGAACCATGAACATCACCGAGATCACCCCCTTCATCGGTCTGGAGCTGACCGGCGTCGGCTACGACGACCTGGTGCGGCCGGAGGTCTGGGAGAAGCTGGTCGAGGGCGTCCGCGAGCGCGAGCTGTTGGTCGTGCGCGGCATCGAGCTGACCCCGCTGCAGCAGATCGACCTGGCCTCCCGGCTGGGCCGGCCGGTGCCCTTCGTGATCAGCAAGTACCGCCACCCGGAGTTCGAGGAGATCATGATCTCCTCGAACGAGAAGAAGGGCGACAAGCCGATCGGCGTCGCCCGGGTCGGCAACTTCTGGCACCAGGACTCGTCCTTCGTGGCCGAGCCGGCGCCGTTCACCATGCTGCACGGCGTCAACGTGCCGTCCACCAGCGGCCACACCAAGTTCGCCAGCGCCGTCGACGTGTACGACCGCCTGCCGCAGGAGTGGAAGGCCCGGCTCGCCGACCGGATCGGCGTGCACACCGTCGGCAAGCGGCTGCGCATCCGTCCGGAGCACGTCGGCCTGTCGGTCGCGGAGTTCAAGGCGCTGATCGACGTCGAGCACCCGAAGGTCGAGCACCCGCTGATCTGCAAGGACGAGTACACCGGCCGGGAGTACGTCTACGGCTCCCGCGAGTACATGGACTCGGTGGCGGGCTTCGACCCCAACGAGAACGAGGCCTTCTTCACCCTGCTCGACGGGCTGATCCAGGACGAGGAGCGGGTCTACACCCACCGCTGGACCCAGAACGACCTGGTGATCTGGAAGACCCGGACCACCTACCACATCGCCACCGAGGTGGAGCCGGGCGTCGGCCGCACCGTGCACCGGGTCAGCATCGAGGCCGTCGACGCCGAGGTGCAGCTGGTCGAAGAAGAGGTTCAGTGAGCGGCGTCGCCGACTTCGCCGTGAGCTTTCCCCGGGGGCGGGCCGACGTGCGGGAGATGCACGCCGCCTCCGGGGTCCCGGTGGCCGACATCCTGGCGATCACCCACACCGAGGGCTTCCCGGCGCTGGCCGACGGGGAGCAGGCCTGGGAGCTGGCACTGGCCGCGGCCCGGGAGCTGCTGGGCCGCCACCCGGTGGACGTGGACGAGATCCGGTACGTCGTCGTGGCCGGCTCCGGCCAGTGGGACCGCCCGTTCTGGTCGCCCGCCGCCAAGGTGGCGCACGAGCTGGGGATCCGGCGGGCGCACTGCTTCGAGGTGGCGAACTTCTGCAACGCCGGCATGGCCGCGCTGAAGATCGTCGCGGACCGGATCGCACTGGACGGCGGCGGCTACGGGCTGGTGCTGGTCGGCGACCGGCTGAGCCGGATGGTCGACCACACCGACCCGGCGTCCAAGGCGCTGTTCAACTTCGGCGACGCGGCGGGGGCGATGCTGGTCGAGCCGGGGCGCGGCGCCTTCACGGTGCTGCACAGCGAGATGCGCACCGACCCCAGCTGGTCCGACTACTACGTCGGCGAGCAGCGGGGCGACCGGGTGGCCATCCGCCGCGCGGCGCACCGCGGCGGCCTGGCCGCGGCGTACGTGGAGAACTTCACCGCGCTGATCGACCGGACGCTGGACGCGGTGGGGGCGAAACTCCCGGACGTCGCCCACCTGTTGATCAACCAGGGCGACCGGGACATGCACGAACGGCTGCTGCGCGAGCTGGACCTCCCGGCGGAGAAGAGCGTCTTCAACTACCACCGGTTCGGGCACATGGGCGGGACGGACACCCTGATCGCCCTCCAGGACCTGCGGGAGCAGCGGAAGCTGCGGCCCGGCGACCTGATCATTCTGGCCACCAGCGCGATGGGCTTCAGCTGGGGCATCACGGCTTTGGAGTATCACGAATGAAGATCCTGGTGATGAATCAGGTCCCCTACCGCAAGATCCAGTACCACCTGGGGATCGACCACGAGCAGCACGACGTGACCTACGTCTGCGGCCCGATCGGCGACGCGCAGCTGCCCGCCGGCCTGCGCTGCGAGCGGCTGCTGATCGACCCGGCGCTGGACCTCACCGAGCAGGTGATCGCCCGGACCTCGCGGGCGGACGGCTTCGAGCGGGTGCTGGCCCTGTCGGAGTCGGGGATCCTCGGCGCCCATCGGATCCGCGAGCACCTGGGCGTTCCCGGGCCGTCGCTGGCGCAGCTGGAGAAGGTCCGCGACAAGGTCGCGATGAAGCAGGCCCTGGTGGACGCCGGTGTGCGCCACCCGCGGTTCGTCGCCGCGCCCCCCGCCTGCGGGCCGCTTCCGTGGACCGGGAAGACGGTGGTCAAGCCCCGCCGGGGGGCCTCCAGCGAGGGGGTCAGCATCCACCCGACGGCGCGGGAGGCACTCGCCTTCTACCGCACGCTGCCGGACCCCGGCGAGTACCAGCTGGAGGAGTACGTCGAGGGCGAGCTGTTCCACGCCGACGGTCTGGTGAGCGACGGCGCGGTGCTGGACCTGGTGGTGAGCCGCTACATCGGCAAGCCGGTCGACTTCGCGCACGGCGCGCCGGTCGGGTCCAGCCAGCTGCCGGCCGACGAGCGCCGGCACGCCTTCGTGGCGCGGGCGGTGGCGGCGCTCGGGATCGAGGAGGGCTGCCTGCACCTGGAGTTCTTCGAGACCGCCGAGGGTGAGCTGGTCTTCCTGGAGGTGGCCAACCGGCTCGGCGGCGGCGGCATCGTCGACTCGCACCTGCGGCACACCGGCGTCCACCTGCCCTCGCACGAGATCGCCGTCCGGCTGGGCTTCGAACGGCCCGAGCCGGCCGAGCCCAGCGGGCGCCACCACGGGTTCCTGATCTTCCCCGGGCACCAGCTGGCGCCGGGCGCCCGCACGGTGGTGTCGATCCCGGAGCACCTGCGCGAGCACCCGTGCGTGGACCGGCTGCACCTGCTGGAGCAGTCCGAGGGGGCGGCGCCGGTGCCGGGCGCCATCTCCTACCAGGAGTGGGAGGTCCCGGTGTTCATCGAGGCCTCGCACCCGGACCCGGCCGTGGTGGCCGGCTTCCTGACGGAGTGCGCCCGCGCCGTCACGGTCACCGAGCTGCCCGTCGACGCACCGGCCGGAGCCGGCGAGCCGCGCGTGCTCGAAGGGGCCGCGGCATGAGCGCCACCCGCTGGTACCCGACCGACCTGCTGCTCACGGTCGAGCACGCCGAACGGGTGCTCGCCGAGGGCCCGGACTCCGAGCTCGCCCGGCTGCTGGCCGGCGCCGGACTGTCCTCCCTCGGCGGCCTGTTCGCCTCGGCCGAGTTCGCCGAGGGCCTGGACGAGCTGTTCGACGGCCTCGGTCAGTACCCGTGGCAGCCCCTGGTGGACACCGACGACGTGGTGGAGTTCTCGCCGCTCGGCACGGTGGTGCTGGACGACCGCCGCCCGGGCAACACCCTGCGCGGCCTGCTGCTCGGCTGGGCGACCGGCAACGAGGTGGTCGTCCGCGGTGACCGGCAGGAGTTCTGGGCGGCGCTGACCGGGCTGCTGCGGGAGTCGGGGTTCCCGCTGCCGCCGAGCCGGACGGTCGCGCCGGGCACCGACGTCCCCGGCGCGCACCCGGTGCTGGTGCCCGACCTGCTGCCCAGCGAGGACTGGGCGGACGAGGCGCTGTACGTCGCCGGGACCGAGGGTGTGCCGGTGCTGCGGATCCGGGTGGACGCCGCCGGGCGCGCGGGCACCGGCGGCCCGTTCGCCGCCGAGGTCCTACGGCTGGACTGCCGCTCCGGCTGGGCCGGCGCCCTCCAGCACCGCACCTACCTGCGCGGCACCCGGCTCTCCGACGCCCGCGGCGCGGACACCGCGCAGGAGGACGGCCGGATCGCCGCCCGCCTGCGCTACCTGGTCGAGCGGGCCCGCCGCACCCCGTACTACCGCGACCTGCCCCGGATCGAGAAGCGGGCCGACCTGCAACGGCTGCCGGTGCTGGAGAAGTCCGCGCTGGAGCAGCACTCGCTGCCGGCCGCCCGGGGCCTGTGCAGCGGCGACCGGCCGAGCGGCGAGGTGCTGCGCAGCGGGGCCACCACCGGCCCGCCGCGCTACATCGTGTACTCGCGCACGGACTGGGACAACATGGTGCGCGAGGCCGTCCCGCTGTTCTACGCGCTGGGGGTGCGGCCGGGCGACCGGCTGATCAACTCGCTGTTCGGTGGCGGTCTCTACGGCGGCCTGATCACCAGCAGCAGCGAGCTGTCCCGGATGCCGGTGGAGGCGTACAGCACCGCGCAGATGATCACCGCGGACGATGTGCTGATGCTGACCCGCAGCTTCTCGGCGAACGTCATCCTGGGCCAGCCGGCGCTGCTGCTGCCGGTGCTGCGCGACGCCAAGGCGCGCGAGCCCGGGCTGCGGATCGAGAAGGTGCTGTACGGGGGCACCCCGATGACGGAGTCCGACAAGCGGTGGCTGCGCGAGGAGCTGGGCACCGAGGTCGTCTCCAGCGTGCTGGCGGCCAACGACGGCGCGCAGCTGGGCTACCAGTGCGGCGACCTGGCGGGCACCCTGCACCACCTCTGCGACGACTACAACCTGATCGAGGTGGTGGACGCGCAGGGCCGCCCGGTGCCCGAGGGCGAGCCGGGCGAGCTGCTGGTCACCAGCATGCAGAAGTTCGAGGGCCCGCTGATCCGCTACCGGATCGGCGACCTGGGCCGGATCTTCCCGCATGCCTGCGGCTGCGGGGTGAGCGGCCGGGTGCTGGAGTACCTCGGGCGCTCGGACGGCCAGATCAAGGTGAAGGGCCGGACCGTCCTGTACGGCGAGATCATGGCCGAGCTGGCCCGGTTCGAGGTGTCGCAGCTACAGGTGGAGATCGACTCGCTGGGCGGCCGGGAGAGGGTGACCGTCCGCACCGAGTCGCCCGGGACGCTGGACCCGGACGAGCTGCGCGACCACCTGAAGGGCCGCTTCGAGGTGCTCGGCGACCACCACTCCTTCGACGAGTCGCTCGACGTCTTCGAGTTCGCCGTGGAGTGCCACCCCGAGGGCGGCCTGCCCCGGAACGCCGTCAGCGGCAAGATCAAGACCGTGATCGACCGCCGGCTGCGGTAGCCCGACCGCCCACCCCGCCGTACGCTCCCCGCCCGCGGGCCGGACGCAGAAATGGAAAACCCGTGACTGACCGCATGACTCGCCTGTTCAACCGGGAACTGGCCCGGCCGGGGAGCCCGCTGCTCGGCATCGACCTCGGCTCCGACCGGTTCCCCGCACTGACCGGCCTCGGCTACCGGTACCTCTCGCGGCCGATGTTCTTCGGCGAGGAGGAGATCCGCCGCTTCGAGGCCGACCTGCTCGGCGTGGTGGACCTGCTGACCTCGCTGCCCGAGCGGCTCTTCGACGGCGACGCCGAGCGGGTCTGCCGGGCGCTCGGCGTCGACCCGGCCAAGGCCGCGCTGGTCGGCGGTTTCGGCAAGGAGCGGCCGGCCCGGTTCGGGCGGGTCGACGCCTACCACGACGGCGAGTCGCTGAAGATCCTGGAGTTCAACGCCTCCAGCCAGACCGGCGGTCAGGAGTGGGTCGGCCCGGCGGCGGCCGCGCTGCTGGAGTTCGAGGGCTTCCGCTCGTTCGCGGGGCGGCACGGGCTGCACCACCTGGACACCACCGCGCTGCTCGCCGGGGCGCTGCGCGCGGCCGGCGCCGCCGTCTCCGCGCCCGAACCGGTGGTGGCGCTGATCGAGGGCCCCGGCGGGATGGCCGCCTACGGGCACGCCTGGCGTCCGCTGCAACGGCTGCTGCGCGCCGAGGGCCTGGAGTGCCACCTCGGGGAGATCGGCGACCTGCGGGTGCGCGGCGGCAGGGTGCTGCTCGGCGAGGTGACGGTCGACGTGGTCTACCGCCTCTTCGACCTCGACCAGGTGGTCGGCCATCCGCAGGGCCGGGAGCTGGCCGGGCAGTTGCGCGACGCCCACCAGGACGGCCGGGTGGCGCTCTGGAGCCCGCTGGAGACCGACCTGAACGCCAACAAGCGCTGGATGGCCTACCTCTCCGACCCCCGGCTGCGTTCCCATCTCTCCACCGAGGAGCGGCGGTTGGTCGACCGGGTGCTGCCCTGGACCAGGGCGCTGACGCCGGGGGCGACGGCCCACGGCCGCGAGTTGCTGGAGCTGTGCCGGGAGCGCCGGGAGCACCTGATCCTGAAGCTGGACGAGAGCTTCGCCAGCCAGGGCATCACCTGCGGCTGGCTGGTGGACGACCGGCAGTGGGAGCAGGCGCTGCGTCAGGCCGCCTCGGTGGGGGCGGTCGTGCAGGAGCGGGTGGTGCCCCGGCAGGAGCCGGTGTTCGACCCGGTCACCGGCCGGACCGAGCCGTGGGACTCCTGCCTCGGCCTGTACTGGATGCCCAGCGGCTTCGCCGGCGGCGGCGCCCGGCTGGTGCCCTCGGGCCGGCCGTTCACGCTGGAGGCCGAGCACAAGCGGCTGGCGGGCATCTACCTGTACCCCGACGCCGTCACCTCCGACGCCGTCACCTCCGGCACCATGACCGCCGACACCGACGACCGGACCGAGGAGAGCTGACCGTGTCACCGACCGTGGACCGCGCGGCGCCCCCGACCGGGCGCCCGGCCCTGGGGCGGGAGTACCAGCACCTGCTGTCCGCCTACTCGATCCAGACCCTCGGCGAGGGCATGCTGCTCGCCACCCTGCCGCTGCTGGCGGGCGCGATCACCAGCGACCCGAAGCTGATCTCCGGCGTCGCGCTGGCCGAGGGCCTGCCCTGGCTGCTGCTGGCGCTGCCCGGCGGCATGATCGTCGACCGGTACGACCGGCGCCGGCTGATGATCGTCACCCAGGCCGTGCAGGCCGTCCTGCTGGTCGCGGTCGCCCTGCTGGCGACCTTCGGCCTGACCCGGATCTGGATGCTCTACCTTCTCGCCTTCGGGCTGGGCGCCGGCGACGTGCTGTTCACCGGCGCCAACCGGGCGGTGATCCCCAACGTCGTCCCGAGCGCCGCGCTGGAGACCGCGAACGGTCGCAACGTGACGGCCGAGACGCTGGGCCGGCAGTTCGTCGGGCCCCCGCTGGGCGCCGCGCTGTTCGCCTTCCTGCTGCCGCTGCCGTTCTGGGCGAACGCCCTGACCTACGTCGGCTCGCTGGTGCTGATCTCGCGGATCCGCGGCGGCGGGGGACGCTTCCGGGCCGACCGGGGGGCCGCCGGCCAGGCGGCCGGACCGGGACTGCGCGGGATGCTCGCCGAGGCCACCGGAGGGCTGCGGCTGCTGGCCCGGCACCCGGTCCTGCGGGCCATCGTGGTGCTGGCCGCCGTCAGCAACTTCTGCGTCACGATGGCGCAGTCGGTGCTGGTGCTGTTCGCCACGGACGTCCTGCACGTCGGCCGCAGCGGCTACGGGGTCCTGGTGGCGACGATGGCGATCGGCGGTGTCGTCGGCGCGCTGGCCAGCCGGCGGATCGTCGAGCGCTGCGGCGCCCGGGTGGTGGCGATCACCGTGTCGACCGCCGGCGCGGTGAGCCTGCTGGCGATCGGCCTGTTCGGGCGGCGGACCGCCGTCGTGGTGGCCCTGTTCTGCGTCTGGTCGGCCGGCCTGTCGCTGTGGAACGTGATGGCGCAGTCGGTCAGCCAGCGGCTGGTGCCCGACGAGCTGCGGGGGCGGGTGAGCACCAGCACCCGGATGGTCTGCTTCGGCGCGATCCCGCTGGGGGCGCTGGCCGGCGGCTTCGTGGCCGCGGAGCACGGCCTGCGGGCGCCGTGGGTGGTGGGCGGGCTGCTCAACCTGGTGGTGGCGCTGCTGTTCGTGCCCACCATGCTGCGCTGGCCCTCCGCGGGCGGCGCCGGGGCCACGGAGGGTGCCGTTCCCGCCGGCGGTCCCGTTCCCACCGACGGCCCGGACCCCACCGGCGGTCCCGTCCCGGCCGGCCGTGCCGCGTCCGTTCCGAGTGCCCAGGAGAGTGTGTGATGACGAGGACCGTGACGAGGTCGGTCCGGCTGGCGGCCCGGCCGAAGGGGTTCCCGACGGCGGAGCACTTCCGCTTCGTCGAGGAGGAGCTGCCCGCCCTCGCGCCCGGCACCGCGCTGGTGGAGAACGTCCACCTGTCGGTGGACCCGTACATGCGGGAGCTGATGGACGCGGGATGGGAGATCGGCGAGCCGCTCCGGTACGGCCGGGCCGTCGGGCGGGTGCTGGAGTCCCGCAGCCCGGAGTTCGCCCCGGGCGACCTGGTCGCCCACAGCGAGGGGTGGAGCACCCACGCCGTGGTCGCCCCCGGACAGGCGGGGGTGCGGATCGTCCGGCCGCCGGCGGGCATCCCGCTCTCGGCGTACCTGTCGGTGCTCGGCGGTACCGGACTGACCGCCTACGTGGGCGTGCGGGAGATCCTGAAGCTTCAGGCCGGCGAGTCGATCTACATCTCGGCGGCGGCCGGCGCGGTGGGCAGCGTGGCCGGGCAGATCGCCCGGGTGCTGGGCGCCGGCCGGGTGATCGGCAGCGCGGGCTCGGCGGCCAAGGTCGCGTACCTGGCCGGGGAGCTCGGCTTCGACGCCGCCTTCGACCACCATGACGGCCCGGTGCCGGAGCTGCTCGCGGCCGCCGCGCCGGACGGGATCGACGCCGCCCTGGAGGGGGTCGGCGGGGACCACCTCGAAGCGGCCATCGGGGTGACCCGCGAGTTCGGGCGGATCGCCTGGGTCGGCGCGATCTCGCAGTACAACAACCCGGACGAGCCGCCGGCCGCGCCGCGCAACCTCTACGCCGTCTCGGACCGGAGCATCCAGCTGCGCGGCTACCAGGTCCGCCACCACCTGCACCTGCGGCCGGAGGCGGAGGAGTGGCTGGTCCCGCACCTGCTGGCCGGGCGGATCACCGGCCGCGAGACCGTGGTGGACGGCTTCGACCGGGTGGTGGACGCCTTCCTGGGCGTGCTGCGGGGGGAGAACACCGGCAAGATGCTCGTCCGGGTCGCCGGGGAGTGAGCGGGCCCGGCCGGGCCGGACAGCCGGGGCCGGACGGGCCGGCGGGCCGGCGGGCGGTTCAGGCCAGCCACCCGTTGGCGGCCGCCCGCACCCCCGCCTGGAAGCGGCTGGCCGCCTGCAGACGCTCCATCAGGGTGGCCACGATCCGGCTGATCGACCGCGGCGACACCCCGATCTGCCGGGCTATCACCTCGTCCTTCTTGCCCGCGGCCATCAGCCGCAGGACGGCCCGCTCCAGGTCGGAGGGGCCCTCCCCGCCGTGCTGCTCCACCGCCCCGAAGTCGCTGGCGCGCTCCCAGTGCTGGTCGAAGAGCTGCATCAGGACCTGCAGCACCGCCGGGTCGCGGACCACCACCGCGTCCGCGCCGGACGGCCCCGGCCCGAGCGGCAGGACGGCCACCGTGCCGTCGTACACCAGCATGTGGGCGGGGAGCAGGGTCACGCTCTTCACCAGCGCGCCGGCGGTGGAGATCGCCCGGGCGTAGCTGGCGGTGGCCCGGTGGCCCTGCCCGGCCTGCTGGAAGAGCGTGCGGACGGTCACCCCGCGGGCCAGCACCGCGAGGTCCAGCGGCATCTCCGGCAGCGGTGCGCGGTCGCCGGCGCCGACCGGCACCATGGCGTCCACCGTGGAGCGGCAGGACTGGCTGAGCTCGTGGACGACGGCCCGCAGCGCCTCCTCGCCCTCGACGGTCTCCACCCCGCCCGGGCCGGTGCGCCGGCTGCGGGCGTCCAGGTACTCCCCGGTGAGCGCGCTCAGCCCGGCCCGGGCGGCGGCCACCGCGGTGCGCTGTTCGAGCAGGGCCCGCTCCGCCTCGGCGAGCAGCAGGTCGGACGCGGTCTCGGGGCTGACCGCGGCCCACCCGTCGGCGGACGCCGGGCGCAGCAGTCTGAGTTCGGCCAGCCGGCCGTCCGCCAGGTGCACCTGCGACAGCGGGATGTCCAGTTCGTCGGACACCTGCCGGGAGGTGGCGGCGGGGTGGGCGACGCGAGTCCGGTACACGGCGATGGACGTCGCATCCAGGTTCGTGAGGTTCAGCACTGCTCGTCTCCGGAGGCCGGGGTGGCGGGCGGGTCTCGCCCGGCCGGCTGCTTGCGGTCGCCCTGGAGTCCCGGGGACCTGCCGACCCTCGCAGCATCGGCGGCGGCGTTCCCCGTCCGGTCCCGATCCGGTCCCGGACGGCGGCGGGGCCTGGTCCGGACCTGTTCTGTATGATCGCGCGCTGTGGCCCGGACCTGGGCCGATGGGCCCGGACCAGGGCCGACGCAGACGCGCGAGGTGATCCACGCATGCGGGTCGACGCCCCACCGGGCCGGGTCGGCTTCAAGATCCTCGGCTCGCTCGAGTGCTGGGCGGGGGACGAGCGGCTGAAGCTCGGCGGGCTGCTGCAGGAGCGCGTCCTGGTCACCCTGCTGCTGGAGCACGGCCGGGTCGTCCCGGTCGCCAGGCTGGTGGAGGCCGCCTGGGACCACCTGCCCCCCGCCACCGCCTCGCACCAGGTCCGCAAGATCGTCGCCGACCTGCGGCGGCGGATCCCCGGCGGCGCCGGCCTGATCCTCACCGACGGCCCCGGCTACCGGATCGCGGTCGAGGAGGACCAGCTCGACCTGGTGCTGTTCGGCATCCGGCTGCAGCGCGCCCGGGAGGCCGCCGCCGCCGGCCTGCGCGAGAACGCCGTCGGCCAGCTCCGCGCGGCGCTCGAACTCTGGCGGGGCGCCGTGCTGGCCGGCGACGGCAGCCCGGTGATCCAGGCGGCCGCCACCGCCCTGGAGGAACGCCGGCTGACCGCCACCGAGCAGCTCTTCGAGCTGCGGCTCGGGCTGGGCGAGGCCGCCGAGCTGGTGGTGGACCTCACCCAGGTCGCGCAGGCCCACCCGCTGCGCGAGACCCTGCGCGGGCAGCTGATGCTCGCGCTGTACCGGGCCGGCCGGCAGGCCGAGGCGCTGGAGGAGTACGGCCGGGTCCGCGATCTGCTGGCGGAGGAGCTGGGGATCGACCCGGGGGCCGAACTGACCGCCCTGCACCAGGCCATCCTGCGCAACAGCCCCGAACTCGCCGCCCCGCAGCGGCCGGCCGCCGAGGCCCCGGGGCCGCCGGAGGTCCGCCGGCTCGGCCCGGCGCCCAACTCGGTGCCCTACGACCTGCCGGACTTCACCGGCCGGGCGGCCGAGCTGGGCCGGCTCGTGGGCGCGGCCGCCGCACCGGCCGGCCGGGGCACCCGGATCATCGCCGTCGACGGCATGGGCGGCAGCGGGAAGACCGCGCTGGCCGTGCACGCCGCGCACCGGCTGGCCGAGGACTATCCGGACGGCCGGCTCTACATCGACCTGCACGGGTTCACCCCGCAGCAGCGTCCGCTGGCACCGGCCGAGGTGCTGGACATCCTGCTGCGCACGCTGGGCCTGGCCGGCGACCAGATCCCGGACGACCTGCTCAGCCGGATCGCGCTCTGGCGGGTCGTCACGGCCGGGCGCCGGCTGCTGATCCTGCTCGACAACGCCGTCGGCGCGGACCAGGTGCGCCCGTTGCTGCCGGCCTCACCCGGCTGCCTGGTGCTGATCACCAGCCGGGTCAGGCTGGTCAACCTGGACGGCGCGCAGGGGGTTTCGGTCGGGCTGCTGCCGATGGCCGACGCCATGGAGCTGGTGGAGCGTACGCTCGGCGGCGGCCGGGCGGCGGCCGAGCCCGCCGCCACCGAGGAGCTGGTGCGGCTGTGCGGCCGGCTGCCGCTGGCCCTGCGGATCTCCACCGCGCGCCTGCGCAACCGGCCGCGCTGGACGGTGCAGTACCTGGTCGACCGGTTGCTGGACGAGAGCCGCACGCTGGCCGAACTGAGCTCCGGGGACCGGAGCGTGGCGGCGAGCCTGCGGCTGTCGTACCTGGTGATGGAGCCCGAGCTGCAGGTGGCGTTCCGGCTGCTGGGGCTGCACCCGGCGGGGGACCTGGACCTGCACTCGGCGGCGGCGCTGCTGGGCCTGCCGGTGGTCGAGGCCGAGGACCTGCTGGAGCAGCTGCTCGACGCCCACCTGCTCGAACAGTACGAACTGGGGCGGTACGCCTTCCACGACCTGGTCCGCAGCTTCGCGCAGAGCCTGCGCGGGCCCGAGTCGGCCGGCGAGGACGCGGCGGCCGTCGAGCGGCTGATGGACTACTACGTGCTGGCCGTGGAGGCCGCCTGCGACCTGCTGTTCCCGGGCCGGGTCGACCTCGGCGTCGACCTGCCGGCTCCGGGCGTCGCGCTGCCGCCGATGGCGGACACCGCCGCCGCGATGGCCTGGTTCGAGCGCGAGCACCGCAGCCTGCTCGCGGCCGTCCGCCGGGCGGCCGCCGACGGGCTGCACCGGCAGGCCGCGTACCTGCCGCGCGGCTTCGGCATGTACCTCAACATGTGGGGCTTCTCCGCCGAGCTGTACGAGACCGGGCGGATCGCGGTGGAGGCGGCCCGCAGATCGGCCGACCCGCTGCTGCTGCGGGTGAGCCTGACCAACCTGGCGGTCGCGCTCTGGCCGCTCGGGCGGTTCCAGGAAGGCATCGACTGCCTGAACCAGGCGCTCGACATCGCCGTGGAGATCGGCGACCGGCAGGGCGAGGCCGCCTGCCTCAGCCGGCTCGGCGCGTTCCACAACGGCCTCGGCCACTACGGCGAGGGCCTGGCCAGGCTCGAACAGGCGCTGCCGCTGCACCGGGAGCTGGCCAGTGCGCGCGAGGAGGCGGTGACGCTGATCAGCATCAGCTCGGTCAGCACCCTGCTCGGCCGCCACCGGGAGGCCGCCGAGGCGGCGCTGGCCGCCGACGAGCTGAGCCGGCGGCTCGGCGAACTGGACAACGGGGTGCTGGCGCTGGTCAACCTGGCCAACGCCTACCTCGGGCTCGGCGAGCACGAGGCGGCGCTGGCCGCGCTGACCTCCGCCCAGGAGCGGCACCAGCGGCTCAACCGCCCCGCCACCGCCGGTCTGGTGCTGGCCCGCTTCGCGGACGCCTACCACCGGGCCGGGCGGCTCGCCGAGGCGTACGACTTCGGGCTGCGCGCGCTGGATCTCGTCTGGACCAGCGGGTCGGCCGGCTGGAAGGCCACCGTCGAGAACATCCTGGGCCGGATCCACCGCGGCCGCTCCGAGTACCAGCAGGCCCAGGAGCGGCACGCGCACGCGCTGCGGCTGGCGGAGGAGATCGGTTCGGGCATCGAGGCGGCCCACGCCCTGGAGGGGCTGGCGGCGACCGCCGCCTCGCTCGGCGAGACGGCGCAGGCCCGGACCTACCGGGCCCGGGCCGACCGGCTCTTCGACGGGATGGGCATCCCCGAGCACGTCCGCCGGCCGGGCTGAGCGCCGGCGGGCCGGGCCGGGCGCTGCCCGGAGGGGCCGCGCCCGGGAGGGCCGTCCGGGCGGTCCGTCCCCCGGCCGGTCAGAACGGGCCGATGGTGTTGGAGACCGGGCGGTCGTCCGCCACGACCACGACCGGTCCGCCCGGACGGTCGGTGGCCCGGCCGTCCTCGTGCACCAGTGCCCCCAGGCCGACCACCAGTGCCGCCGCGATGATTCCGACCGGACCGACGAGCTTGCCGCGCATGTTCCCACCCCGTTGTTTGTGGTGTCTTGTTCCGACACCGCAGATACTCGCCACGTCCGTTCCCGGACCGTTCCCCTGGCGATACCGCTCGGCCGAGTATCCAGGGAACCGGCCGCGGGCGTGGCGGGTCCGGGAGAGTTCACACGGCTGAAACGATCCGGGCCGGGTCGCCGCCCTCCGGGGCGGCGTCGGCGTCCGGGGCGTTACCGACCTCGGGGGTGGCGGCGCCGTCGCCGCAGGCGAACCGGTACGAGGCCAGTACCAGGGCCCGGACGGTCTCGGCCTCGGCCTCGTCGCGCGGCCCGTAGACGAGCACCGAGCCGGGCGGCTGCGCGGGCTCGGCCCAGCCGTCGGCGACCGCCCGGCCGGCCACCGGGCCGGGCAGCATCAGGTGCACGCTGCCGTCGTAGGGCGGGTGCAGGTGGCCGAACTCGGTGCCGGCCAGGAAGGCCTCCACCGGGCCGTGCGCCACGGTGGGCGCCAGATGCCCGGCCCGGGTGCCCGGTACGCAGACGAAGGAGGGCCCGAGCTGCACCCCGGGCAGCCCGGCGAACGTCAGCCGGAGTCGCTCCTGGAGCGGGACGGGCGCGGACTGGGTGAGCTGCTCGACGGGAAGGTCCGCCGACACCAGCGGAGGATGGCCGGAGCGCTTGGGCGAGGTCATGGGAGCCTCCTGTTCAGTCGGCGCGGCGCAGGGGCCCGCCAAGTACCGGCTGCCCACACTGGTGTCGGCCGTTCCCGTGCCGATCCCGCCCCGATACTCGTCCTGATGCACCGTCATGCTACAGATCCGGCACCCCCGGCGCGGGTGCTCCCCCCGGCCGGCCCGGCCCGTACGGTCGCCGCGCGGCAGGTTCGGCCGCCTCGACGGGACCGGCCCGCCCCGACCTAACTCCCCTGACCACCAGGGAGGTTGCGGTACCCGGGGTGGATTCCGGGGGCGAGGCCCTGCTGGGCGGCGACCAGCCCGAGCAGTTCGGTGAGCTCGGCCCGCTGGCCGTCGTCGAGCGCGCTCAGGATGTCGTCCTCGTGGGCGGCGGCGATCCCCCTCAGCTCCCCCAGCACCCGCCCGCCCTCCGCGGAGAGGTACAGCTCGTGGTTGCGGCGGTCCTCGGTGCTGCGCCGGCGCTCCACCAGGCCCTTGCCGTCGAGGCGGTCGATCAGGGCGACGACCCGGCTGGGCACCACCCCGAGGTCGGCGGCGAGGGCGCGCTGGCTGCGCCCGGGGCGGGTGGCGATGGTCCGCAGCAGTCCGATGTCGGGCGGGGTCAGGCCGAGTTCGGCGACCCGGACGGCGAAGCGGTCGGCGGCGTGGGTGCCGAGCTGGGTGAGCAGGAAGGCCGCACCCCGGGGTGTGGGGGCCGGTCCGCCGGACTCTTCGGCTGCTTGCCGCTCGCTGCTCACCCGACTATCGTACGCGACAAGGAATGATTCTCTGCGGTGAACGATTCTTCAAGGAGAACGGATTCTGCCATGCAGCCGAAGCACCCGAACGGCCCCCACGCACCAGGCACCCACGCACCAGGCACCCCCGCACCGGTCGCCCCCGCACCGGACCCCGAGCCGGCAGCCCGCCTGGTGCGGTTCCGGCAGCCGGCGCCCGTCCCGGTCGACGAGCCGGACGACGCCCGGGAGGCCGCCCGGTCCGGCCTCGACCCGGCGGTCCACCGCGAGCTGCGGCTGGGCTTCGAGGAACAGGTCCGCCGGGCCGCCGCCGGGCTGCTGGCCGACGACGGCTTCGCCGCGCTGGTCGCCCGGCTGCCGTTCCGCCCCGGTGAGCACGTCGTGGCGCTCGGCGAGAGCACCACCGCGGACCGGCTGTCCTGGTTCGAGATCCTGCGCCGGCTGCTTCCCCCCGGCGTCCGGCTCAGCAACCTGGCGGTCCCGGGCTGTACCACCACCCAGGCGCTGGCCCAGCTGCCGGCCCTCACCGGCCGGCGCCCCGACTGGGTGCTGTGCATGCTCGGCGCGAACGACGTCCAGCGGCTGGGCCCGGACGCCGTCCGCCTGGTCAGCGCGGACGAGACCCGGCGCAACCTGCTGCTGCTGCGCGAACTGGCGGGCCGCCGGACGTCCGCCCGGTGGATCTGGCTCACCCCGACCGGGGTGCACGCCGAGCGGGTGGCCGCCTACCCGCACTTCCGGCGGGCCGGCATCGGCTGGGCGAACGAGGACATCGAGGCCGTCGCCGCCTTCCTGCGGGGGCGGCCGGAGCCGACCGTGGACACCGGCTCCGCCGTTGCCGCCACGCCCGTGACGCCCGACGGCGACGGCGACGGCGACGACCCGCACCAGCCCGACGGGCTCCACCTCACCCTGGCGGGCCAGCGGTCGGTCGCCGCCGCGCTGGTCCGCCGGCTCGCGGGGCCGGCATGAGACTCGCGCTCTTCGGCGCCACCGGGGGCACCGGCGCCCAGCTCCTCGCGCAGGCCCTCGCGGCCGGCCACCAGGTCACCGCCGTCGTCCGCGATCCCGCCCGGGTCGCCCGCCCGGCGGCCACCGGGCCGGGCTGCGCCGGAGCCCCGGGCGGGCTCACCCTCGTCCGGGGCGACGTGCTCGGCCCGGGCACCTGGGCGCACGCGCTCGCCGGGCAGGACGCCGTGCTGTCCTGCCTGGGCAGCACCGACCGCCGGCGCCCCACCACGGTGTACTCGCAGGGCACCCGGAACATCCTCGCGGCGATGCGCGAGACCGGGGTGGGCCGCCTGCTCTGCCTCTCCTCCGCCGGGCTGGAGATCGCCCCGGGCACGCCGCTGCCCCAGCGGCTGGTCACCCGCCTGGTCGTCCAGCGGCTCTACCGGCACGGGTACGCGGACATGGCCAGGATGGAGGCCCTGCTCAGGGTGAGCGACACCGCCTGGACGGTGGTCCGGCCGCCGATGCTCACCGACGGGCGCCCGGCCGCCGGTACCGGACGGCCGTCAACGCCCCGCTCACGGACGCCAGGTCGCTCTCCCGCGCCGACCTGGCGGACTACCTGCTCACCCGGGTCGGCGACCGGAGCACCTGGCGGGCGGTGGTCGAGATCTCCGGCTGAGCACCGGCCGGGCCGGTCGGGGTGCTGTGCCGCGCCGGCCGGCTCAGCGCGCGTGCTGGTGCCAGAGCCCGAGCATCACCGAGGACTCGTAGGGGGCCGGCTCCTCGGCGCAGGTGTCGAAGTGGCTGATCCGGCAGGTGTCCGGCCGGCCGGAGGCACCGAGGTTGACGGCGATGCCGTCGGCGGTGATCCGCCACCGCTTGCCGACGGGGACGGCGCCGGTCGGCCACTCGCCGGGCTCCATCAGGATCCACCGGCCCCGGACGGTCAGGTGCCAGGCCGCCCGGGCGCCGCAACGGCGGCAGCTGGCCGCTGCCCCGGCGTCGGCCCCCGGGGCGGCATCGGCGCGGGCCACCGCGGCGGCCCCGGCGCCGGTGGTCGCACCGGTGCGCTGGGCGGGCAGCAGCGGCGGGGCCGGGACGCTCCGGGCGACCTCCGCGAAGGCTCCGGCCAACGCCTCACCCAGGGTGACGGGTTCACGGTCCGACGGATCGGCGGCGGGCGCGCAGCCGGTGCAGCGGGTGCCGCCGACGGCGGTGGTCCACCGGGTGAGCGGCCGACGGCAGGAATCGCAGACGGAGGGTCCAGGACGGTCGGTCCGGTGCGCTTTCGCGGCACCGGCCGGGTCACGCTCGTCATTGCGGTAGCGAGGCGGCATCGGACTTCCTGCCTACGGGGATTGCCGAGTCATTCCTGCCCACTTCCCTACCCGTGATTCACCGGTCGGGAACAAATCCGGGGCCGCGGCCGGGCACGGGGCGGAAAAGCGGCGCGAAAGGGACCCGGTCGGGGCTGGAAAAGACCTGACCGGGCCCGGAATTGGGCCGATCCGGCCCGGGAATGAGCGGTGGCCGCCCCGGCCCGGGGCGCGACCGGGCGCGGGAATCCGGCACCCCGTACGGACCCGGGTATTGTCGGCAGCCGAATGCCACCCACCGAGGACAGGGCCGGATGACGACCAGCGGTACCAGCAGGAGGCGCGAGCGGGCGACGGCTCAACTGCTGCTGCTCTGCGCCCTGCTGGCCGGCCTGTTCCTGATGCACGGCTCCCCGGCCGCGGCCGGCGACTGCCACCGCGCCCTCGGCGCGATGCCGGGGCCACCGGCCGCGGCGGCCTCCGCCGGCGCCGGACACCAGGCCGCGCACCGGCACCCGGACACGGCCGGGCGGGCCGGCGTCACGGCCGGGCGGGCCGGCGAGGTCTCGGCGCCGGCGCCGTCCGCACCCGGGCCGCATGCCCGCGACACCCTCTGCCTGGCCACCAAGGCCCGGGACGGCGCCGCGCTGCCCGCCCCCGGACCGGCGACGGGCGCCCCGGCCGCCGTCCTGCCGGCCGTGGTGGCCGCGGGGTCCGCCAGGTCGGCGGGCCCGCCCCGGGCCGGGCCCGGCGGCGGGCGGCACATCCTCCTCCAGGTCTGCGTCGCGCGGACGTGACGGGCACCGCCCGGCTCCGTCAGGAGTCCGGGTGCCGTGTCCTGCCCGTTCACCTGCCGCCTCGGCGGCGCACCCTCCCGGAGAGTCACCGAACCATGTCAGCCCACCTGCCCCCGCGTCCGTCCGCGCGCCGCCCGCTGCCCGCCCCGACGGCGTTCGCCACCCGCACGGCCCTGGCCGGCGCGGCGGCCGCGCTCGCCCTCACGCTGGCCGCCTGCGGCTCCCCCGCCGCCAAGTCCGGCGCGGGCGACGGCCACAGCGGTCACAGCCACGCCGGCGCGACCTCCACCACCGCCGGCGGCGCCCACGCCGGCCACGACATGCCCGGCATGACGGCCACGACCGGCGGACCGGCCGGCGGCGCCGGCCTGGCGTCCGAGCAGAACGGCTACCGCCTGACGTCGGGCTCCGACACCCTGCCGGCCGGCGTACCCGCCGAGTTCCGGTTCACCGTCACCGGGCCGGACGGCGCTCCGGTCACCGCGTTCGCCGTCGAGCAGACCAAGCGGCTGCACTTCTACGCCGTCCGGGCCGATCTGACGGGCTTCCAGCACCTGCACCCGGAGATGGCGGCCGACGGCGGCTGGACGGCCCCGCTGGACGCGCTGGCCCCGGGCGACTGGCGGCTGTACGCCTCCTTCACCCCGGACAGCGGGCCGGGCAAGGGCACCGCCCTGGTCCTCAGCCGCACGGTGAAGGTGCCCGGCACCGCCGGGCCCGCGCCGACCGCCGCCGCCACCGGCCCGGCGAGCGTCGACGGCTACACCGTGACGGTGGACGGCGCCCCGGCCGCCGGGGCGGCGGCCGAGCTGAGGGTCACCGTCACCAAGGACGGCGCGCCGGTCACCGACCTGCAGCCGTACCTGGAGTCCTACGCCCACCTGACCGCCTTCCACACCGGCGACCTGGCCTTCGCGCACCTGCACCCGGAGGGCCGGGCCGAGGGCGCCACCGGCGGCCCGACCCTGCCCTTCCACGCCGAACTCCCGGCGGCCGGGGACTGGCGGCTGTTCCTGCAGTTCCGGACCGCCGGCGTGCTGCACACCGCCGTCGTGACCCTGCGGGTGGCCGGCTGACGCCACCGGCCGGCCGGCGTCGGCGGTGCCCGCCCGGGTACCGCCGGCGCCGGCCCGCGGGGAAGCCGCGGGTCTCAAGGGCGCGTCGGCCGTCTCACCAGTACATCAGCGCCGCCTCGCCGGTGCCCCAGGAGGAGTAGAGGCGGGCGCGGACGACGTAGCTGCGGCCCTTGAAGAGCTTGACGTCGAGCCGCCCGTTGCGGTCCTGGCCGCTGTCGTCGTCGGCGGTGACGTACCGGAGTTCGCCGTTGACCCGCTCGAACAGGGCCATCACCACGTCGGCGTCACCGAAGGTGGCCACCGCGTACTTCCGGCTCTCGGCGGGTGTGATCTCGAAGTCCGTCTGCCCGCCGGAGTGCTTGGGGAGGGCGACGGACTCGCGCGGCTCCAGGTGACGCGGCCTGGCGACGAGCGTCGGGTACCACTGCTGCACCATGTCCTTGTCGAAGGCGGAGAGCGACAGCGGATCGGGGATGCCTTCGATCCGGTACTTCTTGGGCCGCTTGATCAGCCCCGGCGGGAAGGGGTATTCCATGATCGAGTCGGCGTCGAAGTCGGTGCCGGACACCGTGGCGGCGTCCAGCTTCCGGATGATGTTGAAGAACGTGGTCTCGCGGTCCCATTCGTTGGGCGGCAGGGCCAGCGCGGCGTAGACCTTCTCCTCCTCCCATTCGATCCCGGCGTTCGGATTCTGGTGTTCGTGGTCGAACCCCAGGACATGCCCGGTCTCGTGCAGGGCGGTGGCGTGGCCGACCGCGTCGGTGAGGTCCCAGCCGAAATTGGTGGTGGCCTCGTGCTGCCCGACCTGCAGCACATCGGTGCCCACCGCGGACTCGGAGAACCTGCCCTGGAAGTCGATCCGGACCTCGGACTCCGAGGAGTCGTCCACCTCCTTGAAGTCCAGTCCGATGCCGAGGTCCTTCCACTCGCGCAGGGCGGCCCGGACGGCGTCCAGTTGCCCGGGGCCCCGGCCGCCGCCGGTGGAGTCGAGGAAGCAGTAGCGCAGCACGGTGCCGTTCAGCCACTTGTTCCCGATGGTGATGATCGCGTGTGCCCGGTGCGGCGCGAGGCCGGGAGCCGGGGCGGGACGCAGGGACGACTTCTGGGAGCAGTACCGGGGTGGTCCGTAGTCGGCCACCGTGCTCCTGACGCCTGCCATGATGGTGCCTCCGATCTGCAACCGCCTGAGGGGCACAGGCGATCGGGTGCGGACTTGGCGGCTGTCGGACCATCCGGGAAAGGCTCCCACCATCGTCTCGCCACGACGGGCCCGTTACAACCCCCGTCGGCCCGCCGCCTGCGGCGGTGCCGGACGCCAGCACCCCCACCCGGGCGGGCCCGTCACTGGTCGTCACCGTAGTGACCGGACGTCACCAAAGTCACCGCCTGTCACCGGCGGCCGGGAAACTCGCGGGCCACCCGGCGCCCCGGCGGCTAGGGTGCCGCGATGAGCTCAGCACTTCGCCTCGTCGAGATCACCACCGAGAACGTGGAGGACGCCTGCCGGCTGTCCGTCCGCCCCGACCAGCAGCGGCTGGTGCAACCGGTCGCGCAGTCGCTCGCGCTGGCCTACGCCTTCGGGGAGCAGGCCTGGCCCCGGCTGGTGACGGACGGGGAGGAGATCGTCGGCTTCCTGATGGCCTTCTTCGACGTGCCCTTCGACGCCGATCCGCCCGGGGTGACCAGGGACGGCCTGTGGCGGCTCAACGTGGCCGCCGGGCAACAGGGCCGGGGGGTGGGCCGGTTCGCCGTGGAGCAGGTGGCGGCGGAGCTGCGGCGGCGCGGGCGGCGCACCCTGACGACCTCCTGGCACGTGGCCGACAACGGGCCCGAGCCGTTCTACCGCCGGCTCGGGTTCCGGCCGACCGGGGAGACCGTCGAGGGCGAGATCGTCGGGGAGCTGGACCTGGGGACGCCCGAGGCGGGCTGACCGGCCGCGCCCCGGGTGGCCCGGGTGGCCCGGCCGGGCACGGTGCCGCCTGGTCCTGTCAGGGCCAGGCTCCCCGGCGGCGGGCGGGCGAGAATCGGCGCATGAGCACTGCGACCGCCCTGCGGGACTTCCTCCGCTCCCGCCGCGCCCGGCTGCACCCCCGGGACGTCGGCCTCCCCGACGGCGGGCGGCCCCGCCGGGTGGCCGGCCTGCGCCGCGAGGAGATCGCCGAACTCGCCGACGTCAGCGTCGACTACTACACGCGGATGGAACAGGGCCGGGTCCGGAACGCCTCGCCGGCCGTCCTGGACGCGCTGGCCCGGGCGCTGCGGCTCGACCCGGAGGAGACCAGGCACCTGCACCGGATCGCCCGCCCGCCGGCGGGCCGCGCGACGGCCCGGCCGGGCGCGGCGCGCCCGCAGCAGGTCCGGCCGATGCTGCGGACCCTGCTGGCCTCCCTGGAGGGGCTGCCGTCCCTGGTGATGGGCCGGCGGATGGAGGTGCTGGCCTGGAACCGGGCGGCGAGCGCCCTGCTCGGCGACTTCGACGCGATGGCGCCGGCCGAGCGCAACATCGCCCGGATGACCTTCCTGCGCCCCGGCTCCCGCACCCTCTACGCCGACTGGGAGGCCTGCGCCCGGGGCAACGTCGCCTACCTGGGCATGGAGGCCGGGCGCCGCCCCGACGACCCCGAACTGGCCGCCCTGATCGGCGAACTCGCCATGAGGAGCCAGGAGTTCCGCACCTGGTGGGCCGAACATCCGGTGCAGGACAAGACCTCGGGGACGAAGGGCTTCCAGCACCCCGTGGTCGGCCGCCTGGAGCTGACCTACGAGACGCTGCGGGCCGCCGACGACCCGTCCCAGGCGCTGATCACGTACGCGCCCGAGCCCGGCAGCCCGTCCGCCGACGCCCTGCGGCTGCTGCTCTCCTGGACGGCGCCCGAACGCGCGCCCGCCCCCGCCGCGGCTCCGGCGGCCCGCCCGCGCTGACGACTTGCCCGTGATCGGGCCGGGGTGCCGCGCGGACGCCCGCCGCCCTGGCAGGATGGCGGCATGGAACGTGTGCTGGGGATCGGCGGATACTTCCTGCGGGCCGAGGACCCGGCGGCCCTGGCCGCCTGGTACCGCGACTGCCTGGGCCTGGACGCGGACGAGCACGGCATCTGGCGCCAGGAGGCCGGGCCGACGGTGTTCGCGACCTTCGAGTCCGGGACGGAGTACTTCGGCTCCCGCAGCCAGCAGACGATGCTCAACTTCCGGGTCCGCGACCTCGACGCGATGCTCGCGCAGTTGCGCGCCAAGGGGGCGGACGTGGCCGAGGAGACCCAGGACATGGAGGGGGTCGGCCGGTTCGGCTGGGTCACCGACCCGGGCGGCAACCGGATCGAACTGTGGCAGGCCGCCTGACCGGCCCCCACCTTCCTCCGCGCTGCCGCCGGTGCCGGTCACGGCGCCTGCGCGACATCCGGTCCGGGGCGGGAGTCCGTCGACCGCACGGTGATCCTGGGGATCGGCGGCCGGTCCAGCCAGTGCGGATCGGCCTCCCATTCCACCCCGCCGCTCTCGGGCCGCAGGTACACCGCGCGTCCCATCCGGCCCATGAAGACGCCGGTCCGGCCGCTCAGCACGTCGACCACCAACTCGCCCCGGCTGGAAGGCTGGTACGGCTCCGGCGGCGGCGTGCCGTGCACCCCTGGAGCCACCGCAGGGTACGGGCTCTCCAAGGTGAGATGCGCCTCGGGCAGCCCACCGCAGTTGGCCGGACACCGGCAGAACGGCATGCTCCGGTCGCTGACCACCGCCGGGACGGCGTCGTGGTGGCCGGACTGAGGACTCGTCATGATCACGTCTCCGTAGGTGCGTGGGCGCTCGCGCGCTCCTCACTCTTTGTACTCCTATGGTTACTGTGGGCGCCTGCGATCGGGGCGGTTTTGACGTGACAGTCTCCGATCGGTGGACGCGGTTGTGGACCCGGTCGCCGGTGAACTTCGCGGCCCACGTCGCGGGTGTCGGGGCCGGGGAGTTCGGCACGGTCCCGGCCGGCTGGGGGCGGGCCGCGCCGCCGGGGGCGCGGGGGCGTGCTCTGCCAGACTGGCCGGATGATCGTCAGAGTCGCCCGGAGCATGGATCGTGCCGGCTTCCTGGAGCTGGCCGGGCAGGTCGAGCAGTGGTTCGGGCCGATGGTGGAGGACCCCGGGTTCCGGCGGGCCGTCGAGGACCACATCGGCCGGGGTGCCGCGCTGGTGGTCGACGCCCCGGCGGGTGACCGACTGCTCGGCGGGCTGCTGTTCGGGTCGGAGCCGCCGCTGCACCACGTGCACTGGCTGGTGGTCTCCGAGGAGGCGCGCGGGCTGGGGATCGGGCGGGCGCTGATGGCGGAGGCCCTGGGCCGGTTCGCGGCCCGCGGCGGGACGGTCGAGGTGGTGACCTTCGGCGCCGACCATCCGGGCGCCGGGGCCGGCGGGGCCCGGGTGTTCTACGAGGGCCTCGGGTTCACGCCCGGGGAGCCGGCCCCGGCGGGGCCGGAGGGCGGCTCGCGGCAGCTCTACCGGCGGGCCGTCGGCTGACGGCCCGCCGGACGGTGCCTCAGCCGCCCGTCCCGTAGGTGGTGTTGGCGCAGATGTCGTCGTCGGCGGAGCGGGCGTCGGCGGTGTCGGCGGGCGCCAGGGTGGGCGGCGGCGCCGGGGTGCCGGGGGAGGCGCCCGTGCCACCGCCGTTGGCGTCGGCGTAGTCCTTGCCGAGCACCAGGCTGATGCCGGCCGCGCTGCTCGGGGTGAGGGTGGCGCCGGGGAAGAGCGCGGCCACCTTCTCGGCGTTGGCCTTCTGGCCGGTGCCGTACTCGACCAGGGTGGTGGCGTGGCTGGTGGAGGGGGCGCCGGTGGTCTTGGTGACGGTGAACTTCGCTGCCTTGAGCGTCTCGCCCGCCTTGCCGGCCAGTCCGTTGGCGGTGGTGCCGTTGTAGACGGCGACCTTGATGCCCGTGCCGTTGGTGTCGGGGGCGGCGGGCGGCGCGGCCGGGGCGCTGACCGGTGCGGCCGGTGCCGCCGGGCTCGCGGCGGGTGCCTCGGCCTGGCCGGTGGCGTCCTGGCCGTCGATGGTGCGGTCGGCCTTGAGGGTGGCCCAGAGGTTGTCGACGTTCGGGTGCACGAGGTCGATGTTCTCGCCGTGGTACTGCCAGCGGGGGGTGAGGAACTTCAGGTCGTGCATGTCGATGTTCTTCATCGACAGGCCGAAGGAGAGCAGCTTGTCCACGCTGTCGAGGCCGGGGTCGACGGTCATCGACTTGGTGGCGGCGTTGGCCAGCGGGAGCAGGGTGGTGGGGCTGAGGCCCTGCTTCTTCACCTTGGAGATGAGCGAACCCATGAAGGCCTGCTGGCGCTTCATCCGGCCGATGTCGGAGCCGTCGCCGATGCCGTGCCGCAGCCGGACGTAGTCCAGCGCGAGCTGGCCGTCGACCTTCTGCTTGCCCATCGGCAGGACGACCTTGCCCTTCTTGCCGAGGTTGGGGTTGATGTCCCCCTCGTAGATGGCCTCGGGGAGGCAGACGTCGACGCCGTCGACGGCCTTGGTCATCGTGGAGAAGCCCTGGAAGTCGACCACGATGGTGTGGTCGACCCGGATGCCGGTCAGCTTCTCGACGGTGTTCTGGGCGCAGGCCGGGTTGCCCTCGCTGGTACCGCCCAGTGCGAAGGCCTCGTTGAACAGGGCGCCGGTCTTCTCCTTGGTCCACTTGCCGCTGGGCAGCTTGCAGGAGGGCAGGGTGACCAGGGCGTTGCGCGGTATGGATATCCCCACGGCGTGCTTGTGGTCGGCGTAGACGTGCAACAGGATCGTGGTGTCCGAGCGGGCGCCCTCGGAGTCGCCGCCGCCGAGGTCGCTGTTGCTGCCGCTGCGGCTGTCGGAGCCGAGCAGCAGGACGTTGACGGGCTTGTTGCCGTTGGCGTCGGCCTGCGCCTCGGGCGGGCGGTCGGTGGAGATGGCGTCCGGGTCGAAGCTCTTGATGTTGCCGTTGAACAGCAGGTAGAGCGCGCCGCCGCCCGCGACGAGCAGCACCATCGCGCTGGCCGCCGTCCAGGCGACGAACTTCTTCCGGTTCCGCTGCGGCTTGCGGCCACGGCCGGCGGCGGCCGCGCCACGGCCGTCGGCCGGCGGGGTCGCGCCCCGGCCACCGCGTCCCTGCGCGGCCTTGCGGGCCTCCGCGCGGCCGCCCGGTCTGGGGGCGGGTACGCCTTCCTCGGGTCGGGTCGCGGCGCCCGTGCGCGCGGCACGGCCCGGCGCGGCGTCGGACTGCTCGCCGCCACCCCCGTACGGGCCTTCGTTCCACTGCCCCGACACAAGCGCACCTTTCACCGACGGAATCCGGTACGGACCTGAGCACCGTATCCATACAGACGCTCGAAAGATGGTCGGATGTTACACACAGGTAGGTTACCGAACGTCAACAGTTGGCCCGCAGAAGGGTGCTCACATGACGACGGGGGCCGCGGGAGCCCGGTGCCCGGGCGGCAGGAGCGGGTCGCCACGGATCTGCCGGCAGTCCCCGCAGAGGCCCGTCCGGAGCGGGTCCGGAGGTGACCGGCGGCCGGTCACGGCCCTGGCACTCGGGATGCTCCGCGAGGGCGGGCGACCGGGCGGGACCGGCCGGGGTTCGGGCTGCAGCTTGCCCTTGAGCCGGTAGGCCAGCAGGGCGGCGGGGTTGCGCAGCGTGGCGGGCAGGCCCTGGGTGGCGCCCGCGACGATCCGGCCGTCGGCGGCGCCCCGGGCGAGCCACTCCTCGATCAGCGGGGCCGGGGCGGCCCGGTCGCGGCCACCGAGGGCCGGCCGGTGGTCGGCGGTGGTGAGGCCGTGCGGGACGACCGTGACGGCGGCGCCGGCGGGCCCGGGCGGGAGGTCAGGGACGGCGGGGGCCTCAGGGGCCCCGGAGGCCTCCGGGGCGGCCCGGTCGCGGCCACCGAGGGCCGGCCGGTGGTCGGCGGTGGTGAGGCCGTGCGGGACGACCGTGACGGCGGCGCCGGCGGGCCCGGGCGGGAGGTCAGGGACGGCGGGGGCCTCAGGGGCCCCGGAGGCCTCCGGGGCGGCCCGGGCGACCGCCGCCGGCGGGAGGGTCGGCGGTCGATCGCCCCGGCCCGGAGCCGGCCGGGGACGACCGGATCGGTGACCTCTCCCGACCGGTGAGCGAAGATGGATCGGTGACCACCACCCCGGGCCGGCCGAAGCCCCGCACCCGCCTGATCGCCACCGACCTGGACGGCACCCTGCTCTGCGCCGGCGGCACCGTCTCCGCGCGCACCGCCGCCGCCCTGGCCGCCGCCGAGGCGGCCGGGATCCAGGTGGTCTTCGTCACCGGGCGCCCGCCGCGCTGGATGCAGCAGGTCAGCTCGCACGTCGGCGGTCACGGCGTGGCGATCTGCTCCAACGGCGGCGCGATCGTCGACGTCCGGCGCGGCGAGCTGCTGGAGACCTTCCCGCTGACCGCCGAGAACGCGCTCGCGGTGATCACGGCGCTGCGCGCCAAGCTGCCCGGCACCGCCTTCGCCTTCGAGTACCCGGGCGGCTTCGCCCGCGAGCCCGGCTACGAGGTGCGGATGTGGGGCTCCGACGAGAGCCACCCGGTCGGCCCGGCCGAGGAGCTGCTCAGCCCGGGCGGCGAGGTCCGGGACCTCTTCAAGCTGCTCGCCAAGCACCCCGACCTCGACCCGGACAAGCTGCTGGGCGAGGCCCGCAAGGCCGCCGGGCACCTCGCCGAGATCACCCGGTCCAGCCCGATCCCGCTGCTGGAGATCAGCGCGCCGGGCGTCACCAAGGCCAGCACCCTGGCCCACTGGTGCGCCGGGCACGACATCGACAGCAGCGAGGTGGTGGCCTTCGGCGACATGCCGAACGACCTGGAGATGCTGGCCTGGGCCGGCCGCGCGTACGCCGTCGCCAACGCCCACCCCGAGGTGCTCGCCGCCGTCGCCACGCACACCGTGAGCAACGAGCAGGACGGCGTGGCGACCGTGCTGGAGACCCTGCTGGGCAGCACCGGGGACGCGCCGGCCTGACCCCGGACGGCCCGGGCTCAGCCCGCCCGCTCCAGGCGCACCGGCAGTCGCCGCAGCCGCCAGCCCTCCGGCAGCGGGACGCGCTCCAACTGCTCGGGCGCCACCGCCAGGGTCAGCCCGGGGTGGCGCCGCAGCAGTGCGGCCAGGGCCACCTCGGCCTCCTGGCGGGCCAGCCCGGCGCCCGGGCAGGAGTGGATGCCGTGGCCGAAGCCGACCTGCTGCTCGCCCGGGCCGGCCGGCTCGCGGGTCAGGTCCAGCCGCTCCGGGTGGGGGTGGCGGCGGGGGTCGAAGTTCGCCGCCACCAGGACGAGCTGCACCGCCTCGCCGCGCCGGATCCGGGTGTCCCGGAAGGTCAGGTCCTCGGTGGCCCAGCGCGGCCCGGTCAGCTGCACCGGGCCGCACCAGCGCACCAGCTCCTCGACGGCGCGCGGCCAGAGCGCCGGGTCGGCGTCGAGCCGGGCCCGCTCCCCGGGGTGGGTGAGCAGCGCCGCCGCGCCGTTGCCGATCAGGTCGGCGGTGGGGGCATGGCCGGCCGCGACGAGCGCCAGCACCAGGCCGGCCACCTCCTCGTCGGTGATCCGCCCGTCGCCCGACACCCCGCCGCACGGCCCGTCGACCACCGCGCCGCCGACCCCGCCGCACGGCCCGTCGACCACCGCGCCGCCGACCCCGCCGCACGGCCCGCCCACAGCCCCGCGCACGGCGGCCTCGTCGGGGCGCAGGAGGGCGCCGACCAGGTCGTCGGCGGGCTCCGCCCGACGCCGGGCGGCCAGCTCCCGGAGGCGGCCGGCCAGGGCCTCGGTGGCGGCGTCCGCGCGCCCGGCGGCGTGCTCGGCGCTCCACCCGCGCCACAGCCCGCGGTCGGCCTCGGGCAGCCCCACCAGCGCGCCGAGCACGCCGATGGACAGCGGGTACGCGTAGTGCTCGACCAGGTCGACCGCGCCGTCGACGGCGTACCCGGGCAGGGCGTCCAGCAGCTGGTCGGCGATCCGCTCCACCCGGGGGCGCAGGGCCTGCAGCCGGTGGGCGGAGAAGGCCCGCGCGGCGGGCCGGCGCAACCTGGTGCGGGCCGGCGGGTCGGTGTCCGGCAGCGATCCCGGCAGCCGCGGGCGGCCGGGCTCCGCCGGGGTCCGCTCCGGCGCCCCGGCGCACCCGCTGCTCCCCGCCGGCCGGCCGGGCACCGAGGCGGGGGAGGTGACGAACCTCTGGTCGCGCAGCAGCTCCCGGACGTCGTCGTGCCGGGTGACCAGCCAGACCGGGGCGCCGTCCGGCCGGCGGCCCCGGACGATCGGGCCCTGCTCGCGCAGCCTCCCGTACCCGCCGAACGGGTCCGCGAGCAGCTCCGGATCCATCAGGTCCGGCTCGCCGGGATGCTTGCCCGCATGCTCACCGAGCCCGGCCGGGGCCGCCTCCCTGGCGGGGGGTACGGCGGTGGTGGCGGCAGTGGCGGGGGTGGGCATCGTCCGGTCCTCTCATCGGCGAACTGGTCCTACCGGCCCAACGACACCTGTTCGGGCCGGTAACGGCGCGCCCCGGCGGGCGGGCGGCGCCGCCCGTACGGTTCCCCCCTTCGGCCCAGTGGTCACACCGGATCCGGCCGTCACAGCGGGCCGGCCGGCGCCGTGGCGGCTTGGCCGGCGCCCCGGCTACCCGAAGCGACCGTTGACGTAGTCGGCGGTGCGCTGGTCGCGCGGGTTGCCGAAGAGCTGCTCGGTCGGGCCCGCCTCGACGATCCGGCCCGGGGTGTCGTGGGTCGCCAGGAAGAACGCGCAGGACTGCGAAACCCGCTGCGCCTGCTGCATGTTGTGGGTGACGATCACGATGGTGAGCCGGCCGCGCAGCTCCGCGATGGTTTCCTCGACCCGGCGGGTGGAGGTCGGGTCGAGCGCCGAACAGGGCTCGTCCATCAGCAGGATGTCCGGCGAGACCGCCAACGAGCGGGCGATGCACAGGCGTTGCTGCTGGCCGCCGGAGAGCGAACCGCCCGGCGTGTGCAGCCGGGTGGCCACCTCGTCCCAGAGTCCGGCCCGGCGCAGGCTGGACTCCACCAGGTGCTCGCGCTCCTCCTTGCCGACCTTGATCCCGGCCAGCTTCAGCCCGCTCGCCACGTTGTCCTGGATCGACATCGCCGGGAAGGGATTGGGGCGTTGGAACACCATGCCGATCCGCCGCCGCACCTCCGCCGGCCGGCGGCCCGGCCGGTAGACGTCGTCGCCGTCCAGCAGCACCTCGCCGGCCAGCGCCGCGCCGCGGACCATCTCGTGCATCCGGTTGAGGATCCGCAGGTAGGTCGACTTACCGCAGCCGGACGGGCCGATCAGCGCCGTCACCTCACCGGCGGCCATGCCGAGCGAGACCCGCTCCAGCACCTTGTGGGAGCCGAACCAGGCCGACACGTCCCGGGTTTCCAGGCCGGCCAGGCCCTCGGGGGGCGCGTCGGCGAAGGCCCCGGACGGGACGGGCGGCAGGGTCAGGGTGGTCTCGCCGGCGCCGGGCGGCGGCGGGTCGGCGGGCCGGGTCGTCGGCAGGTCGGCGGTCAGGTTCGGTGCGTCGGTCATCGGTGCGGTCCTCCGGAGCGCGCGGCAGGCGCGCGTCAGTAGAGATTGGGCAGCAGGGCGGCGGCGTTCTCGTACACGCTCCAGAGCAGCGCGCCGAGCACCGGCGCGAGGCTCAGGTAGGCGGCCGAGCGGCGCCACCAGCGGGCCGCGGCGGTGGCGGCCAGCACGGCCCCCAGCAGCCCGAGCGTCCAGAGCTGCAGTGCGGCGAGCGCGCCCTTGTCGGCCGCGAGGGCCTTGTCGTGGGCGATGGTGGCGGGCCGGCCGCCGGGGTTCGGCCGGGCCTCGTCGTCGAGCCGGGCGCCGATCAGCACCGTCCCGGACGGGATCCAGCCGGAGTCGCCGGTGACCAGCACCAGCCGGTTCCGCGCCGGGTCGGTGATCGGCTGGTCGGCGTCCCCGTAGACGTTCACGGTGTACGTGAACCTGCCCTGACCGGTGGTGGCGGTGATCTTGTCGCCGACCCGCAGCTCGGACAGCCTGGCGAAGGGCGCGCCGAAGCTCGCCCCGCGTCCGAACAGCACGCTCACGCCCTGCTGGCCGGGCAGCGCGGTGTCCCGCCGGTGGCCCGGACCGCGCATCAGGTCCCGGCCGGTGGTGCCCTCGACCACCACGGCCCGGTGCAGGCCGATGGCGGGGATGTCGATCAGCGCCACGGGCGCGCCGTCGGCGGCCGCGCCGGTCGGGGCGACGGCCTTGGCGAGCTGGTCCCGGAAGGTCTTGTAGGAGGTCGACTGGGAGTGCCGCTCCTGCAGGTGGGACAGGGTGAAGAGGTAGCCGACGAAGCCGGTCAGCAGGGCGGCCGCCAGGCTGGCCGCCCAGGCCGCCTGAAGGAACCGCCGCCGGGCGGTGGACCGGCCGGCCGCCGGCGCGGCCGCGGGGGCCGGCGCGGAGGCCTTGGACAGCCTCGCCGCCGGCGCGGCCGCCCCGGGCCCGGCGGGGGCCGGCACGGTGACGGACGCCGGGTCGATCGTGGGTGCGCTCACCGTCTCCTCCTCTGCGTGGTTCCGGCGGTGCGGCGGGCCGTCATGCCGGACCGCCCGGGGTCTGCCGGCGCCGCCGGAGCAGGTAGCCGCCCAGCAGCGGCGGCACGGCGACCACCGCCAGCAGCTCCAGCGCCGTCAGCGTGGTGAGCAGCCAGTCCTCGGGCCGCCCGTCGACCGCGACCACGGTGGCCGGGATCTCGCCGGCCTGGCCGCCGCGTCCGGCGGCGACCACCTGGCCGGTCTGCGGGTCCACCACCTGCTCGGCGGCCGCCTCGCCGTTCGCGCCCGGATCGGCCGCGCCGCCCCCGGCGCCGGCCGCCGGGTCACCGCCCCCGGCGCCGCCCGCCGTGCCACCGGTACCGGCACCGGCCCCCGCGCCGCCGGTGGAGCCGCCGGACGAACCGCCCGCCCGGGCACCGGGGCCGGTCGACGTACCGCCGGTGCCGCCCGCCGCGCCGCCGCTGCCGCCCTTGGGCACGGCCTGGCCGCCCTGGACGGTGCAGTCGATCGGGGTGCCGGCCTTGTCGCAGGGGCTGGGCTGCGGTGCGTTGGTGAGGACGGTGAGCTGCCCGGCCGAGTTGAAGGTCGGGTTGGCGCAGTTGCTCAGCGAGTTCGGGTCCACCGGGCTGGCGTTCCCCGGGATGTGCTGGACCTGCAGCATCCCGCCCTTCACCAGGCCGCGCGGGATCGGCGAGTAGCCGAGGCCGTCCGCCTCGCCCTGGCCCTCGCAGAGCACGTACGCGATGAACCGGCTCAGCGCGCTGCCCTTGTCGTTGTTGAAGCGCGGCGGCACCGGCAGGCTGGCCCCCGCGCGCGGCACGATCAGGTAGCTGTAGCTGGAGATCGGGTACGAGCGCGGGTCGTTCATGGTGTAGACGCCGTCGAGGTTCTGCTGCAGGAAGTTGGGGTCGTCCGGCGGAGTGTTGTCGTCGACGCCGCGGATCTTGGCGGCGGTCAGCGCGATCGCCACGTTGGAGGCGGTCGGCAGCGAGTAGTACCCGGCCGCGTTGAGCACCTTCACCACCGGCCAGTTGCTGCGCTTGGCGAAGGCGTACTCGTCGTAGCCGATGGTGCCGAGCCCGGCCTGCGACTTGATGTACCCGGCCACCACGTCGGAGCCGTTCTGCGCGACCATCCGGCCCGAGGGCGGGAAGAACTCGGTGTAGTCGCCGCAGCTGTAGCCGTTGATCCGGGTGCAGTACGCCTCCCACTGGTCCTTGTGGGTGTGCGACATCCAGCGGGTGAACTGGGCGGTGGCGCCGGAGCCGTCGGAGCGGACGATCGGGGTGATCGGCAGCTTGGGCAGCGCGCGGCCGTAGTCCGCGGTGATCCGGGGGTCGTCCCAGGAGGTGATCTTGTTGGTGAAGATGTCCACCACCGTCTGCGGGGACAGCCGCAGGTCACGCACCTGCTTGCCGGCCACCACCAGGTTGTACATGAACGTGGTGCCGCCGGCCGTGATCGGCACGTAGGAGTACCCGTACACCTGCGGCTCGCTGTTGCCGGCGCCGTTGCTGTGCGCGGCGGAGCCCAGACCGGTGTCGGCCTGGGTGCGGAACGGGACGTCCGAGGCGGTGAAGTCGTCCTGGCCGATGGTCCACTGGGTCCGGCCGGCGGCCGAGCCGACCGCGTTGAAGTTGATCTGGATGCCCTGCGGCGCGACGTCCTGGCGCCACTGGTCGATCGCCGGGCCCGCCCAGCTGGAGCCGTCCGCGTTGAGCGAGGTGGCGGCGTACGCGGGCGTGCTACGCCCCAGCAGCAGGGTCAGGGCGACCAGCAGCAGGGACAGCAGCAGGGCCGGCGGTCGCGGCACGGGGCGGCTTGCGGCCTCCCAGGACATGGGGACTCCTCCGGAGCGCGGGGTGCGGGGCAGGGACATCAGGACTCCCGGACGGGTCGGGCGGGTCCGGCGGACCGGGCGGCCGTCGCGGGGCGGGCGTGCCGGGCGGGGCGGGTGGCCTGGGCGGGCCCGGCGGGCCGGATGGCCCGGTCGATCCGCCGCCGCTGGCGGCGGGTCAGCTGCCCCGGGGCGCGGCCGCCGACGACCCGGGCCGTCACGAACAGGACCAGCACCACGATCATCAGCGTGAGCGCGGCGGCGAAGGCCCGCGAGACCATCTCGGGGTAGGGCTGCTTCACGTAGTTCCAGATGTAGAGCGGCAGCGACACCTGGTGCTCGGCGAACGGGTTGCCGTTGAACTGCGAGGTGAACCCCGAGGTCAGCAGCACCGGCGAGGTCTCGCCGACACCGCGCGCCATCCCCAGCACCACCGCCGTCACCAGGCCGGGCCGGGCGGTCGGCAGGACGACGTTCCAGACCGTCCGCCACTGGCTGCCGCCGAGCGCGTACGAGGCCTCCCGCAGGGTGCCGGGCACCAGCCGGATGACCACCTCGGCGGCCCGGGTGACGATCGGCATCATCATCACGGTGAGCGCCAGCGAGGCCGCGAACCCGCTCTTCTCCGCACCCATCGTGACGATCACGATGCCGAGGATGAACAGGCCGGCGACGATCGACGGCAGCGCCGTCATCGCCTCGACCAGGGTCCGCACCGGCCGGGCCGTCCGGCCGCCGACCTCGGACATGAAGACGGCCGCGGCGATCCCCAGCGGGACGGCGAACAGCGTGGCCAGGCCCAGCTGTTCGAGCGATCCGACCACCGCGTTGAGGGCGCCGCCGGAGGTGATGGGGGAGAGCGCCGCGGTCGTCTCCATCGACTCGGTGAAGAAGTTCAGGTGGCGGGCCGCGTGCAGGCCCTTCAGCAGGACGTAGCCGACCTGGTCGGCGATCAGCCCGACCACCAGCAGGCCCGAACTCCAGGTCACCACCGCGACCAGCCGCTCGCGCACCAGCTGCGCCTCCCACTGGAGCCGCCCGAGCGCGAAGTACCCCGCCAGGAAGAGCAGGTACCAGCAGAGCAGGAACCCGAGCGCTCCGCTGAACGGCAGCACCCGCTCGTACAGCAGCCAGTCGAGCGCGAGCGAGCCGCCGACGGCGCCCAGCAGGGTCAGCACGTCCTCGCGGGTGACCCCGCCCAGCCGAACCCGGCGTTCGGGCCCGGCGGCGGACGGCGCCCCGGTCGGGCCGGCCGGCCCGGGGGCGGCCGTGGACGGAGCCGGCGCGGGGGGAAGGTCGAGGGTGGTCATCCGGTGGTCCCTTCGAAGCGGCGGGGCGGCAGTGGGGCGCGGTCGGCCGGAGCCTGCGGGGCCGGGCGGCCGGGCACGGTCAGTCCGCCGTGGTCGCGCCGGAGCGGGACCGGTTGATGACGACACCAGCCGCCAGGTTGACCAGCAGGGTGAGGGCGAACAGCACCAGACCGGCCGCCATCAGCGCGGACAGCGACAGCGCGTCCGACTCCCCGAAGCGCAGGGCGATCAGCGCCGAGATCGAGTTGGCGCCGTTCTCCAGCACATGGGTGATCGCCTGGAAGTTCGGCGAGATGATCAGCGCGACCGCGATGGTCTCGCCCATCGCCCGGCCGAAGCCGAGCATCACCGCGCCGATCACGCCGCCCCGGCCGAACGGCAGCACCACCGTGCGCACCATCCCCCACCGGGTGCTGCCCAGCGCGTACGCGCCCTCCCGCTCGCCCTGCGGCGCCTGGGAGAACACCTCCCGGCTGAGCGAGGTCACGATCGGGATGATCATCAGCGACACCACCACCCCCGCGATGAAGGTGGAGGAGGTGTACGAGGTGCCGATGTCGCCGGTGCGCACCTCGAGGAACGGGATCGTGTCCCCCAGGTGCATCGCCGTCCAGCGGACGAAGCCGATGATCCGGGGCTGCAGGAAGAACAGGCCCCACAGGCCGTAGACGATGCTGGGGATCGCCGCCATCAGGTCGACCAGCGAGATCAGCGTCGCCCGCAGCCGGACGGGGGCGTACTCCGAGATGAAGACGGCGGTGGTCAGCGCCACCGGCACCGCGATGACCAGCGCGATCACCGCGATCAGCAGGCCGTTGGGCAGCACCGCCGCGATGCCGAAGGAGTGCGCCTGGGTGCGCCACTTCTGCTCGGTCAGGAACGACCAGCCGACCGCCCGGAGCGCGTCCGAGCCGCGCAGCAGGAGGAAGAACGCGATCAGCCCCATGATCACGAAGACCGAGAGGCCGGCCGCCCGCAGCACGCCGCGGAACAGCCGGTCACCGGGCGTCGCGGGAGCGCTGATCGTGCGGGGGACGTCGGGGTCGGACGTGGCCCGGGCGAGGGGTGCCGCGGGCTCGATGGCGGCTGTCATGGTCTGCTCTCCGGCGCGCTCGGTACGGGGCTGGGCCCGGGACTCGGTTCAGGACTCGGGGCGGGACTCGGTGCGGGACTCGGTGCGGACGTCGGGTCAGGACCGGGTGCGGACGGGGGATTCGGGCGGACCCGTCCGGCGGGGCGGTCCGGCGGGGCCTGGACGGGGCCCCGCCGGACGTCCTCACCCGCCGGACGGACCGCCGGTCAGGGCCGGGTCCCGCGCAGTCGCGCCCAGCCGGAGCGCACGCCCGCCACGATCCGGCCACCGGCCGGGGTGCCGCCCAGGACGAGGGCGGCCGGGCCGCCGACCAGCAGCACCAGGCCGGCGATCAACGCGACCGGCAGCAGCAGCCGGGCCGTACCCGCGCGGTCCGGGGCCGGACGCCCGGCCGCGACCGGTGCCGCGTCCAGCGCGCCGCCGCTCGCGGAGGCCGACGGCGAGGCGCCGGGCTTCGCGGCGGCCGACGCGGTACCGGACGCGCCCGCCGCCGCAGCCGAGCCGCCGGCCGTCCCGCCGCCGAAGGTGTCACCGCTCGTCCCGCCGGTGCCGCCGCTCGAACCGCTGCCGCCGGCCGGTCCGCCGGCGCCCTGGTCACCGCCGGCGCTGCCGCCGCCAGCTCCGCCGCCCCCGCCGGAGGCGGCGCCGCCGGACGAGGGCCCGCCCGTGTCACCGCCCTCGGCCGGCGGGGCCGTCTGGTTGCCCGGCAGCGCCCCGTCCTGGGTCGCGACATGGGCCGTGGCCGCCTTGGCCTGGGCCAGCTGGTTCGGCGTCAGCCCGAGGAACCCGGGGGCGAGCTGGCCGGGGTTGAGGCCGTAGATCTGGCCCTCGCCCTGGTCGGTGACCCGCTTGAGGAAGGTCGAGACCGCCCTGGCCTTGGCCGCGGACAGGCCCGCGGTCGGCGTCATGGCGTACTGCACCGTGGTCAGCGGGTACGCGCCCTGGTCCTTGGCGAAGGCCGTTCCCTCCACGCCGTAGGGCAGGTGCTGGGTGCCGTTGACCGGGTCGACGGGCATGTCGGCGACGGCCGCCCGGTAGGAGTCCAGGCCCGGCGCCACGAAGGCGCCGGCCGGGTTCCGCAGCGCGGCCTCCGGCAGGGCGAAGGCCTTGGCCTGCCCGGCGTCCAGGATCGCGAACATGGTGCGCTGGCCGATGGTCTGCGCGGCGACCCGGACGTGGTTGCCGTTGCCGTCCGCGTCCGTCCGCAGGGCCGTGCCCTGGAACTGCAGCACGCTGCGGCCGACCTGGCCCAGCCCGCCGAGCATCGGGTTCCACTCCCACTGCTTCCAGACGGCCTTGTCCCCGGTCTCCCCCGGGATGCCGGAGAAGTCCTGCGGCTGCAGCGCCTCCACCGGGTAGCCGGCGAACTTGGGCCGCAGGTAGAAGGTGTCCACGTGCATGCCCCACGGGTCGGGCGAGCCCTGGAGGAACTGGGACGCCTCCGGGTCCGAGGCGATCCACGAGGTCAGCTGGTGGACGAGGTCCGTGGTCCCGCCGAGGACGACGGGCAGCATGTCCGGGCCCGCGAAGGTCGGCCAGGCGGCGCCGCCGTTCAGCGAGGCCGGGTTGAGCTGCTGGAACTCCGGGTCGCCGAAGATGTTCGACGGGTTGCCCGCCACCGAGACGATGTCCGAGGCGCCGAAGGTGTACGACTGGGTGAGCAGCTTGGCCAGCAGCCGGGCGTTCAGCCGCATGTTCCGGATCTGACGGCCGGTGTTCGGGTCGTCCACCACGAAGACCACCGAGATCCCGGTGGTGGCCAGCGGCGCGTAGACGTACGGCCGCGGCGCGGCCCCGGCGTCGGCCCGGGCCGTGAGGGCGATGTCGGGGCCCGACCCGGCGAGGAAGTCCCCGCGCGCCTGCGGCTCGCCGCCGGCGAAGCTGTACTGCAGGTTCAGCGGCGCGTCGCCCTTGCACAGGCCCGAACGCCACTGCTGCAGGGCCCGGTTGGCCATCTCCAGGCCGGCGGCGTTGAAGTCCGCGACGGCCGCCTTGCAGTCGGCCGCGGTCGGCGCGAACTCCAGCGGCACGACGGCGCGGTGGGTCCAGGCGCACTGCTCGCCGGTGCGGTTGTGGGTCTTCGGGTTCTCCAGGCCGGTGAAGACCAGATCGGTGGCGGTGTTGCTCTCGAAGTCCATGTCCAACGAGTGGTCGGAGCAGTCGGCGGCGCCCCGGTGGCCGAAGTTGTCGAGCGGGTCCCCGCCGTAGTTGGGCTCGACCACGATCGAGCAGGGGTGGGTCGCGTCGCAGCCGAGCGAGGGGCTCTGCGTCGACGTCCAGACCTCGATGCTGGCCGTGCCGGAGCCGTCCGGGCCGGTCACCGCGATCCGGTGGTTGGACGGGAAGTCCGGGGTGGTGGTGCCGTCCGGGCGGCTCGGCTGCTCGAAGCCGAGTGCCGGATCACCGCCGTACATCGTGTTGCCGTAGCAGTCGGTCGGCTTCGGGTCGGTGCCCCGGCACTGGTAGATCCGCACCGGGTACATCACGTCGGCGCTGAACTCCCGGACCAGGCTGGCCGGCGTGCCGTCCCAGTTCACCGTCGGCGTGAAACCGCTCCAGGAGACCTGGACGACCTCGTTGGTGAGGTTCTTGCCGTGCGAGACCGACACCTGGCCGCGGGCGCCGTACGTCCCGGTGGCCGGGTCCCAGATCTCCGGCCCCTCCACCGTCACCCCGGTGGCCGCCCGCGCCTCGGTGGCCGGCCCGAGGCCGAGCGGCAGCACCGAGAGCGCGGCGACCACGGCCAGGGCGAGCGTCAGCGCAGGCAGCCTCCTCCGCCACCACCCCTGATGTCTCGGGTCTGGCTGGCGGACTCTCATGGCGGGCACCTCCGTGGAGCTGCGCACGGACGTGCGCGGGGCGATGGACGGATCTGTGGGCGTACCGACGGTTCCGGTGCGTCACTATTCGGCCAGCCGGACATGGCCGGTTCCGGTCGACAGGGTGTACGAGGCCACAACACGTCAGCGCTGCAAGCGTGTTGCGGATATCGACCAGCTGCTGAAGGGCACGCCGACGAGCCCACGCGCGTCGGCGCGTGGGCCCGCTGCGCATTCGTGGCAGGGCGGGGGATCCTCAGCCGGCCGGCGTGAAGGTGATCGAGAGCGAGCCGACGGACTGGCCGCCCTGGAAGAAGGTGGTGCCGAGCTTGCCGTCGACGTACTGGGCGCCCTGGGCGTCCACCTTGAGGTCGGAGGCCTCCAGCGACTGCGTGGTGCCGGTGCGGGTGATCTGGTTGTCACCGGCCGGGTCGAGCAGGTTGACCGGCGCGGTGGCGCCCAGCGGCACACCGGTGAGCTTCCAGGTGTCGGCCTGGAAGGCCAGCTGCTTGAAGATCGCCGTCTTGCCGGTGAGCAGGTTGACGAACAGCAGGCCGCCGCCCAGGTCGATCTTGTCGTAGTAGGCCTGCAGGTTGGCGTCGCCACCGGTCGCCGGGAAGGTCGCCGAGAACCCCGTGGCACTGTCGTAGCCGGGCTGGCCGGCGGGGAGCGGGACCACCACGACACCGGCCGCGGCCGTCTGCTGGATGAACGAGGTGCTCTCGTGGACCACGACGCTGCCGCTCGCCGCGGTGGCCGGGGCCGGGGTGGTGTCGGCGGCGGCCGCACCGGAGAGACCGGTGACGGCGAGGACCGCGGTGGCGGCGGTGGCGGCGAGGCGAACGCTGGTGCGGGACATGCTGGTCTCCTTGGGATGCGCTCTGGGCGGGGTGGAGCATGGGGCCGGCCGGCCACCGCGGGGCGGTGGCCGCGTCCGACCCCTGCCGTCAGGTGGTGCCGACGGACGATGAGTGGGCGGGAGGGTGCCGCACAGGGTCGGGGCGGCGCCAGGAAGCCGTGGCTCCGGATGTCGGCGGCGCCGTTCGCGCGGTTCCGGCCGGTCGGGCCGAAGATGTCCCGCGGCGCGGCGCCGTGGGCGTCGGCCCCGGACCCCTCTGCGGCGCGGACCACGTGGTGGACGTACCGGTGGACCTGGCCGACGTGGTGCCCGACCGAGAGCGCGCCCCGGCCCCGTGGCGGCGGGGGCGGAGCGCTCGGTGCGGCCCGTCGGCCGGGGGCGCGAGGCCCCCGGCCGACGGTGTGTGACGGTGGATCGGATGTGCGTGGTGGTGGATCAGATGTGCGTGGTGCTGCCGCAGCCGCCGATGGTCAGGAAGCCGTAGCTGGCGATGTCGGCGGCGCCGTTGGTGCAGATCCAGCCGCTGGTGCCGAAGATGTTGCGCAGGGCGATGCCCTTGGTGGTGGCGGCGGTCCACTCGGCGTTACGGACCACGTTGTACAGGGTGCGGCCGTAGGTCGGGTTGGCGAAGGTCGGGTTGATCGTGTTGCTCGCGGTGAGCGGGGCGACACCGTTGATCGAGCGCAGGCTCAGGACACCGGCAGCGTCCGTCCCGGAGGAGTGGCCGCCGTAGACCTGGCCGACGTAGTGACCCACCGAGTAGGGGAAGATCACGTTGGCGTCGTTGAGCGCCGCGTCGGTGCCCTCGTTCTCCTCGGGGCCGGTGACGACGTTGGCACCCAGGGTGGTGACGCCGATGGCCTTGAGGAAGAAGGAACGGGTGCCGGAGCTGGCCTGCGGCAGGTACGGCTTGATCGTGACGTTCGGGCCGGTGTAGCCCGCGATGTCGGTGATCTGGTTCCAGGTGGTGTAGGTGCCGTTGTAGATGTTCTTCAGGTCCGCCGTGGTCAGGTTGGCGGGGGCGTTGCTGCCGGTGGACTTGGCGGACCAGGTCACCGCGTCCTTGGCGAAGCCGACGAAGATGTCCGTCGTCAGGTCACCGGTCTGCGGGGCACGCGAGGAGCGCGCGAAGTCGATCGGCAGCACCGACGGGCTGGTCTGGTTCAGGGCGGTGATGCCGGCGCCGGAGCCGTTCGGGCGGGCGAAGGCGGTGGTGCCGGCCTTGGCGGTGATGGTCGCCGAGCCGGTCGCGTCGAAGCTGTAGAGGCGCGGGGAGGTGGTGTCGCCCAGGCCCGTGAGGTAGGCATTGTAGTCGGTCGAGAACTGGTTCAGAACGGTCTGCGTGGTGTCCGAGCCGACGCCCACGATGTCCTGGGTGGCCGGTACGACGGACGGGTCGGCCATCGCCGTGCCGCTCGCGACGGAGACGAGCGAGGTCGCGAGGGCGGCGGCGGTGAGCAGCTTGGCAGCGGTCTTGCGCATGTTCCGATTCCTCCGGTGGGAGAGACGTACATCGCTACCCGTGACCCTGATGAGGCCCGGGGCCGGAGTCCGCGGCGGCCGCTCCGGCAGACCTGATCCTGTCCGCCGGGCCGTTCCCCCGGAAGGGCCGGCCGGCCGGCGGCGGCGCCCGGCGCATCGGACGGCGCACGGGCGTCCGCGCAGGTCGCGGAGGGGACGGCGGGCGGCCGGGAGGCACCGGAGGCCTGTCGACGTTCTTCTCTCGGTGGCGGTTCGGGACCTTGCCGGAAACCTGCGATTCACCAGGGCCACCGGTCGCCCTGTCCGGTGCGGCGCAGCTCCCGGCCGAGGGCCTGGAGGGCGGTGAGGAAGCTGTCGACACCGCCCTGGCACTGGTCGCGGCGCAGGTAGCCGCGCGCGCTGCGGGCGATCGGCTCGGCCTCCTCGGCGCCCGGCCTGGTGCTGCGCGGGGGGAGGTAGGCCGTCCAGACCCAGAGCCGGGCCTCCGACTGCCCGACGGTACACCGCAGGGCGGCCCGTTCGATGAACAACTGTCTTATGGCGGAGGAGAGTTCCGCTTCGCCACGGTAGCTCCGGGCGCCGACGGCGAGCTGGCGGCCGTTGGCCGCGCGCATCGCCCAGCCGACCCCGCGATCCGCCCCGTGCACGGTCAGCAGTCGCGGCCCGCGTGCCTCAGCGGGCATCGGTGGGTCTCGAGCGTCTTCTGCCCTGGGGGAGTTGCGCCGGATCCTCGGTGGGATCGGCCAGCTTGCCGAGCAGCACGACGAACCGGCGGAAGGCGTTCTGGCAGGTCGCGTACCGCTCGTAGGGGCGGCTGGAGCGGATCTCGGGCAGGCCCCTGGCGCCCGGGACGACCCAGATCCAGCCGATGCCGTCCCGGACATGGGTGATCCGGGCGACCAGCTCCGGGGCGGCCGTCCGAAGGTTCTCGAAGCTCCGCTCGGCCTCGGCGGGCGTGTCGAAGGCGGCCGGTGACACCGCGACGAGCCGCCCGTTCGACGCCTTCAGCTGCCACCGGTACCGGCCGTCGGGCCCCCGCTCGGTCCGGAACCCACCCCTCGGCCCTGCTTTGCCTAAACCTGGTGATACGGCGCGACCGCGGGCCGACGCGTCCACTGCTCCCCCCGTCCGTTCAGCGAGACGAGGCAAAGCTATGTGTGCACACAAGCGCTCTGGAAGGGCAGCAAATGCACAACTTGCTCCGTTGGCCGGGAAGTTCTCCCTCGTTAAACTTTCACCAAGTGCACACTTCGCGTTGCCTGCGGCGTCGTCAGAGCCGGGCCGTCCAGCGCACCGAGGTGCCCTTGCCGTACGGCCCCGGCTCGTGCCAGGCGTCCCCTCCCAGCGCCTCCGCCCGGCGGGCCAGGTTGCGCAGCCCGCTGCGCCGGCCGCCCTCCGGGATCCCCACCCCGTCGTCCGTCACCGACAGCAGCACCCCCGGGCGCCCGGCCCGGTCCAGTGAGTCAGGATCACCGGAGACGGGCCGCCCCTCGTCGTCCAGATGCACGGTGGCGTCGACATCCACCCGCACCCGGGAGGCTCGCGCGTGCCGGGCCGTGTTGGAGAGCATCTCCCGCAGCGCCGCGAGCAGCTGACGGCCCGCCTTCTCCCCCACCAGGCTCTCCACCGGCCCGGTGAAGGCCACCGAGGGCTTGAACCCCAGCGCGGCGGCGGCCTGGCTGCCCTCCCGCAGCACCCGGGTCCGCAGGGTGTCCGGCTCGTCGCCCTGCCCGTCGTGCTGCAGGGCGTAGATGGTGGTGCGGACCTCCTGGATGGTCGCGTCCAGCTCGTCCACGGCCTTGCCGATCCCGGTCTGCACCTCCGGCACCACGGCCCGCCGGGCGGCGCTCTCCAGCATCATGCCGGTCGCGAACAGCCGCTGGATCACCAGGTCGTGGAGGTCCCGGGCGATCCGGTCGCGGTCCTGGAACACCGCGAGCCGCTGCCGGTCGCGCTGCGCCTCGGCCAGCCGCAGCGCCAGCGCGGCCTGCGAGGCGAAGGTCTGCGCGAGCTGCTTCTCCGCCTCCGTGAACGGCGCCGCGCCCTTGCTCCGCCACACCCCCAGCGCACCGAGCACCCGCCCGGCGGCCACCATCGGCACCGCCATCGACGGCCCGAAGGTCCGGGCGAGCCTGATCTCCACCGTGGGGTCGCCCGACATGTCGTCCAGGTAGACGCTCTCCCCCTCCAACAGCCGCGCCGCGAACCCGCTCTGCGGCACCAGCTCGCCGGTCACGAACTCGGCGGCCTCCCCCGAGGCGTGCGAGACCCGCAGCTGCCCGCCGCCGGTCGGCAGCAGGATCATCCCCAGCGCCGCCCCGGCGAGCTCGCGGACCTGCTCGGCCGCCACCGTCAGCGCCACCTGCGCCTCGTCGGTGGAGAGCAGCGCGGTGGTCACCGCGTTCGCCCCCGCGATCCACCGCTCGCGGCGACGGCCCTCCTCGTAGAGCCGGGAGTTCTCGATCGCCACCCCGGCCGCCGCCGCCAGCGCGTGCAGCACCTGCTCGTCCTCGGGCGTGAAGGCCCCGCCGCCCGCCTTCTCGGTCAGGTAGATGTTGCCGAACACCTCGCCGCGCACGCGGATCGGCTCGCCCAGGAAGGACGTCATCGGCGGGTGGTGCCGGGGGAACCCGGCGGAGCGCGGGTCGGCGGCCAGGTCGGTCAGCCGCAGCGGCTCCGGGCGGTCGATCAGCGCCCCGAGGATGCCCCGGCCGGCCGGCAGCTCGCCGATCCTGGCCGCCGTCTCCTCGTCCACCCCCACGTGGATGAAGTCGGCCAGCCCGTGGCCGGTCGGCGCGATCACGCCGAGCGCGGCGTACCGGGCGTCGACCAGTTCGGCCGCCCCGATCGCGATCCGCTGGAGCGTGGCGTGCAGGTCCAGCCCGGCGCCGACCGAGACCACGGCCTCCAGCAGCCGCTGCATCCGGTCGGTGACGGCGGCGGCCGACTGCAGCCGCTCGGCCACCTCGGTGACCAGGGTGTCCAGGCCGAGCGAGGCGATCTCGGGCACCCGGTGGGTGGCGGGGTGCGGCCCGGGGGTGAGGTCGCCGGCGGGGGCGGAGGCGCCGGCAGGGTCGCGGGCGGGGTCGGGGTCGGGGCCGGGGTGCTCGGGGGCGGGATCGCGGTCGGGGGTGCGGGCCATGGGACGAGCCTAGTTTGGGTGGATTTGGACGGCTGGACGGACGGGGGAGCGGCGCGTCGGCCGAGGTCGGCGCAGGAAGGAGGGGGCGGGAAAGGGCGGAGGGGCGGAGGCGAGGGCGGAGGGCGGGAAAGGGCGGAGGGGCGGAGGCGAGGGCGGAGGGCGGGAAAGGGCGGAGGGGCGGAGGCGAGGGCGGAGGGCGGGAAAGGGCGGAGGGGCGGAGGCGAGGGCGGAGGGGCGGAGGCGAGGGCGGAGGGCGGGGGGGTCAGTGCGCGTCGAGCAGGAGGAGGCCGTCGGCCTCCTGCTCGCGCTGCCACATCGCGTGCAGCCGGCTGCCGGGGTCGGCGGTCAGGTCCGCCCAGCCACCGCGTTCGACCACCCGGCCGCCGTCGAGGACGAGGATCTCGTCCACCGCCCCCGGGGCGGCCAGGCCGGCCAGCCGGTGGGTGATCAGCAGGGTGGTGCGGCCGGCCGTGGCGGCCAGCAGGTCGGCCGTGAGGGCGTCGGCGGTCGGCAGGTCGAGGTGCTCGGCGGGCTCGTCCAGCACCAGCACGGGGAAGTCCGCGAGCAGCGCCCGGGCCAGGGCCAGACGCTGGCGCTGGCCCCCCGAGAGCCGTCCGCCGTGCTCGCCGACCATGGTGTCCAGGCCCGCGGGCAGGGTCTCCACCCAGTCCAGCAGCCGGGCCGACGCCAGCGCCGCGCACAGCTCCTCGTCGGTGGCGCCGGGCCGGGCCAGCCGCAGGTTCTCGCGCAGCGAGCTGTCGAAGACGTGCGCGTCCTGGGCGCACAGGCCGATCACCCGGCGGACGTCGTCCGAGGCGGTCAGGGCACTGTCCACAGCCTGTGGACAGCCGTCGGCCAGCGTGACCGTCCCCGCCGTCCGGTCCAGGAACCGCAGCAGCGTCAGCGCCAGCGTGCTCTTGCCCGACCCGGACGGCCCCACCACGGCGATCCGGCGGCCCGCCGCCAGGGTGAGCGAGACGTCCGAGAGCGCGTCCCGCTCCCCGCCCGGGTACCGGGCGCTCAGCCCCCGGACGGCGATCGGCAACGGCTGCGCGGGCAGCGGCGCCGGGGCCGCAGGCTCGGCCACCGGCAGCGGGGACTCCAGCACGTCCGCCAGCCGGGCCCGCGCCGCCCTGCTCCGCTCCCGCGCCTGCACCGCGAGCGGCATCCCGGCCACCGCCTCGAATGCGGCCAGCGGCGTCAGCACCACCACCGCCAGGCAGACCGGCGCCAGCGCCCCGCTGGCGACGCCCCGCAGGCCGGCCGCCGCGGCCGCCGTCAACGTCAGCCCGGTCAGCAGGGCCACCAGCCCCGCGCCGAGCGCCGTGGTCGCGGCCGACCGCCCCGCCAGCGCGGTGAGGTCGGCGTCCGCCGCCCGGACCGCCGCCAGCCGGCGCGGCAGCGCGCCCGCGACGGTCAGCTCGGCGGTCCCCGTGAAGGTGTCCACCACGGTGTTGGCCAGCTCGCCCCGGGCGGGCGCCTGCCGGCGCTCCGTCCGCCCCGACAGCCGGGCCGCCAGGGCCGGGACGACCGCGCCCGCCAGCAGCAGGCCCAGCGCGAGGACCGCCCCCGCCGCCGGGAGGAACAGCCCGAGCCCGACCGCCGACACCACCGAGACGGCGGCGGCGATCGAGACGGGCAGCCGCCAGCGCAGGTAGTGGTCCTGGATCGCGTCCACGTCCGCCACCAGCCGGGAGAGCAGATCGCCGCGGCGGAAGGCCGGCAGCCCCGCCGGGGCCAGCTGTTCGAGGCGGGCGTAGACGGCGGTGCGGAGCGTGCCGAGGGTGCGCAGGACGGCGTCGTGCGAGACCAGCCGCTCGGCGTAGCGGAAGACGCTGCGGCCGATGCCGAAGGCGCGGACGGCCGTGACGGCCATCATCAGGTAGAGGACCGGGGGCATCTCGGAGGCGTACGAGATGAGGTAGCCGGAGGTGGCCATCAGGGCTACGGCGGAGAGGAGGGCGGCGGTGCCGAGGGTGGTGGCTGCTGTGAGGCGGGGTGCGCTGCGCGTGGGGCTCGGGCGGTGGTTGCTCTCGGGTGGGTGGTTGCGGGGCCGGCTCCCGGGGTGGGCACTACGGGGGGCTGCACGATTATCGGACTGCCGACCCTCGTGTGCCGGGTCCTCGCCGTTGGCAGTCCGATAATCGCGCACCACGCCCCCCTCCGTACCCACCCCGTCCGCCGCCCCCTCGCGCAGCGCACCCTCGGTGGGGGGAAGGGGGTGGGGGTGGGGGTGGGGGATGGGGAGGGTGGTGGGGCTCAGGGGGGTGGTGGGGGCGGTGGGGCTCAGGGGGGTGGTGGGGGTGGTGGGGCTCAGGGGGGTGTTCAGGTGGGTGTGGTGGTCGGCCACGGCCAGGAGGGCGGGGCGGTGGGCGATCAGCAGGACGGTGCGGGTGGGGTCCTCGGCGAGGGTGCGGACGGCGGCGACCACGGCGGCCTCGCTCTCGCCGTCCAGGTTGGCGGTGGGCTCGTCCAGCAGGACCAAGGGGCGGTCGGTGGCGAGCAGGGCGCGGGCCAGGGCGAGGCGTTGGCGCTGGCCCGCCGAGAGGCCGGTGCCGCCTTCGCCGAGGAGGGTGTGGATGCCCTGGGGGAGGCGGGTGGTGAAGTCCAGGGCGTGGGCGGCGGCCAGGGCGGTGCGGACGTCCTCGTCGGTGGCGGCGGGGGTGGTGAGGCGGACGTTGTCGGCGATGGTGCCGGCGAAGAGGTGGGGGTGCTGCGGGATCCAGGCGATCTGGCGGCGCCAGGTGGTGGGGTCCAGGTCGGCGAGCCGGTGGGCGGTCCCGTCCGGGGTGGTCACGGTGACGGTCCCGGCGTCCGGGGTGGTGAGGCCGAGCAGGACGGAGAGCAGGGTGCTCTTGCCGGCGCCGCTGGGGCCGGTGAGGGCGGTGGTGCTGCCGGGAGTGAGGGTGAGCGCGGCGTCCTGGAGGGCCGGTGCGGTGCGGCCCGGGTGGGTGACGGTGAGGCCGGTGACGGTGAGGGTGGCGCCCGCCAGGGCCGGGGCCGGGATGGTGCCGGTGGCCGGCAGCGGGGTCTCCAGGACCTGGAAGATCTCGTCGGCGGCCGTGAGCCCCTCCACGCTGGAGTGGTAGAGGGCGCCGACCTGCCGGATCGGGAAGTACACCTCGGGGGCGAGGATCAGGATCAGCAGCCCGGTCTCCAGGTCGAGCGTCCCGTCGACCAGCCGGAAGCCGATCGAGACGGCGACCAGCGCGACGGAGAGGGTGGAGAGCAGCTCCAGCGCGAAGGAGGAGATGAAGGCGATCCGCAGGGTGCGCAGGGTGGCCCGGCGGTACTCGGCGGTGATCCGCCCGATCGTCTCGGCCTGGGCCTTGGCCCGGTTGAAGACCTTGAGGGTGGGCAGGCCGGCCACCACGTCCAGGAAGTGGTGGGAGAGCCGGGACAGCCCCGCCCACTGACGGTCCATCCGGGCCTGGGTGGCCATCCCGATCAGCGCCATGAAGAGCGGGATCAGCGGGAGGGTGCCGGCGATGATCGCGGCGGAGGTCCAGTCGGCGCCGACGATCCGCAGCAGCACCACGACCGGGACGACCACGGCCAGCGCCAGCTGCGGCAGGTAGCGGGCGAAGTAGTCGTCCAGGGCGTCGACGCCCCGGGTGGCGAGGGTGGTGAGTTCGCCGGTGCGCCGGCCGGCGAGGTACGCCGGCCCGAGCGCCGTGGCGTGGTCGACCAGCCGGCGGCGCAGGGTGGACTTCACCCTGGCCACCGACCGGTGCGCGGTCAGTTCGGTCAGCCAGGCGACCAGCCCCCGGCCGACGGCGGTGAGGGCGAGCAGCAGCAGCGGGCCGGTCAGCTCGTCGAGCCCGGCCCGCTGCTGGAAGCCGCGGACGACGATCTCGGCGATCAGGCTCGCCTGGGCCACCACCAGGGCCGCGCCCGCCCCGCCGAGGATCACCGATCCGGCGAGGAAGGCACGGGTCGTGCGGGCGTAACCCAGCAGCCGTGGGTCGACGGGCTTCACGACGGTTCTCCTTGGCGGTGCGGCGGGAGAGGGAATGCGGCGGGAGGGGCGCGGACGGCGCTACGAGCGGCCGGGAGGAGCGTTACGGCCGGTCGAGCGCGGCCGCCGGGTCGTGCCCCGGGATGTGCTGGACGCCGATCCGCTTGCGGAACACCCAGTACGTCCAGGCCTGGTAGAGCAGCACGATCGGGGTGAAGATCGCGGCGACGATCGTCATCAGCTTGAGCGTGTACGGCGAGGACGAGGCGTTGCTGACGGTCAGGCTCCACTCGGGGTTCAGGGTGGAGGGCATCACGTCCGGGAACAGCGCCAGGAAGAGCATCGCGACCGCCGCCACGACGGTCAGCCCCGAGAGGCCGAACGCCCAGCCCTCGCGGGCCAGCTGGTTGGCCACCAGCGCCCCGACCAGCGCCAGCACCGCGACCACCAGGGCGGCCAGGCTCCAGCCGTCGCCGCTGTCGGCCTGCGTCCAGATCAGGAAGACCAGCGCGAGGACGGCCGTGGCCAGCCCCAGCTGGAGGGCCATCGCCCGGGCCCGGCCCCGGATGTCGCCGACCGTCTTGAGGGCGGCGAACACCGCGCCGTGGAAGGTGAAGAGGAACAGCGTCACCAGCCCGCCGAGGAGGGCGTACGGGTTGAGCAGGTCCCACAGGGTGCCGGTGTAGTTCTTCTGCTGGTCGATGTCGACGCCCGCCACGATGTTGGCGAACGCGACCCCCCACAGGAAGGCCGGGATCAGCGACGTCCAGAAGATCGCGTGCTCCCAGTTGCGCTGCCAGCGCTCACCGTCCCGCTTGTGCCGGTACTCGAAGGCCACGCCTCTGACGATCAGGCAGACCAGGATGACCAGCAGCGGGATGTAGAAGCCGCTGAACAGCGTCGCGTACCAGTCGGGGAAGGCCGCGAAGGTGGCGCCGCCGGCCGTCAGCAGCCAGACCTCGTTGCCGTCCCAGACCGGCCCGATGGTGTTGATCAGGACCCGGCGCTCGGTGGTGCCGCGGGCCAGCAGCTTGGTCAGGATGCCGATGCCGAAGTCGAAGCCTTCGAGGAAGAAGTAGCCGATCCACAGGACGGCGATGAGGATGAACCAGACGTCGTGGAGTTCCATGATCTCTCTGTCCTCAGTAGGCGAAGGCGAGTGGCTTGTCGGCGTCCTCGTCGGAGGACGGCCCGCCCAGCGTCGGGTCCTTCGCCGGGGGAAGCTCGGCGGTGTCCGGGCCGGCCTTGGCGTACTTGACCAGCAGCTTCACCTCGATCACGGCGAGGATCGCGTACAGCAGGGTGAAGGTGCTGAGGGCGATCACCTGCGTCGTCACGCTGACGTTCGGCGACACCGCGTCGGCCGTCTTCATCAGCCCGAACACGGCCCACGGCTGACGGCCCATCTCGGTGAAGATCCAGCCGAAGCTGTTGGCGATCAGCGGGAACCCGAGGGTGACGATGCCGATCCGCCAGCTCCACCGGGTGAGGAAGGGCCCGAGTTCACGGTGCGGGGTGAGCATCAGCTTCGGCACCTCGTCGTCGGCGGTGCGGTGCTCGGGCGCCAGGAATCTCCTCTTCCGGGTCGTCCAGAGGCCGAGCAGGCCGACCACGAAGGAGGTCATCCCGAAGCCGATCATGAGGCGGAAGCCCCAGTACGTGACGAAGATGTTGGGGATGTAGTCCTTGGGGTCGCCGCCGTACTTCGCGGCCTCGGCCGCGGCGGTGTCGTTGATGCCCGGCACCGGCGAGCTGAAGTTGCTGTTGGCGAGGAAGGACAGTATCCCCGGGATCTCCAGCTCGACCGAGTTGTGCCCCTCGTTCACGTTGCCGACCGCGAAGATCGAGAACGGCGCCGGGTCCTGGGTCTCCCAGAGCGCTTCCGCCGCCGCCATCTTCATCGGCTGCTGCCTGAACATCACCTTGGCCAGCTCGTCGCCGCTGAGCGCGCTGCCGAGACCGAAGATCACCGCCAGGACGAGCCCGAGCCGCAGCGAGGTCCGCATCACGGCGGTCCTCTTCGGGTCGGCCGTCTCCGGCTTGCGCTTGGCCCGCCAGAGGTGGAAGGAGGAGATGCCGATCACGAACGCCGCGCCGGTGAGGAAGGCTGCGGTGAGGGTGTGCAGGACGACGACCACGGTGGTGTCCTGGAAGAGCACCCGCGCGATGTCGTTGAGCTGGGCCTTCCCGGTGGCCGGGTTCACCTCGTAGCCGACCGGGTGCTGCATCCAGGAGTTCGCCGCCAGGATGAAGTACGCCGAGAGGGCGGTGCCGATGGCGACCATCCACATGCAGGCGGCGTGCAGCTTCTTCGGCAGCTTGTCCCAGCCGAAGATCCACAGCCCGATGAAGGTCGACTCGAAGAAGAAGGCGATCAGCGCCTCCATCGCCAGCGGGGCCCCGAACACGTCGCCGACGAAGCGCGAGTAGTCGGACCAGTTCATCCCGAACTGGAACTCCTGCACGATGCCGGTGACCACGCCCATGGCGATGTTGATCAGGAAGAGCTTGCCCCAGAACTTGGTGGCGTGGAAGTACTTGTCCTTGCCCGTCCGCACCCAGGCGGTCTCCAGCCCGGCCACGATCGAGGCCAGGCTGATCGTCAGCGGGACGAAGAGGTAGTGGTAGACGGTGGTGATGCCGAACTGCCATCGCGCAATGGTCTCGTGAGCGACTGCTAGGTCCACTTCGCCCTCTCTCCGGCAGGGTTCCTTTTGATCACATAGCGGACAAACTTCATCTATAGCGACAGAGCATCACGTTGCCACGCAAGCTTGTCCGCTTGTGAACGTGAATACATTCACAAGGGCAGTATCCATCATACTTATGGAGCTGCCGCAAGGGGGGTGGGGGTAGCCGGTGAAGCACCCGACGGAGAGCACCCGGCGAAGCACCCGTGGGACGACCGGGACACGGACGGACGTACGGGCGCGCGGGCCGGGACCGGGGCAGGCGCGCCCGGGTTCGCCGTCGCTGCTTCCCTGCCCCTGCCCTGCCGCTGTCCCGGCCAGTGTGCGCAGCGGCCTCCGCGCCCCACAATCAGCAGCCGGTCGGCCCCGGCGGACGATTTGGACGATCAGGCGCTTGACACCGCCCGCCCGTCGCCACGCCGACGCTCCCCCAGCAGCCCCAGAACCGGCCGGACGGGAAGTGCGCGCCCCAGCGCCGGGCCGTACCCAGTGCCGCCCAGGCGGCCACCTGACGGTGGGGATCCGGCGGCAGCCGGCCGCAGAGGTGGTGAGCCCGGCAGGACCACACCTCGGCCCCCAGCTCCAGGAGGAGACCGGCCGCCGCGCTCGGCACGCAGAGCCGGGCGCCCCCGGGACCCGCGGGCTCGCCGAGGCCGTCCCGGTCAGACGTGCGGGCCATCGATCCATCGGGGCTCGACGTCCCATTCCACCCCGCCGGACACCGGCCGGAGGAAGACCGCGTTGCCGAGGCGCCCCATGAAGACCCCCGGCCGCCCGCTGAGCACGTCGCGGACGGTCTCGCCCACCCGGCGCGGAACGTACGGCACCGCCGGCGGCCGCACCCGGGCGGCGTCCACGGACCCGATCGCCGGGTACGGGCTCACGAGTCTCAGCCCTGCCTCGGGCCGGCCGCCGCAGTCCATCGGGCAGCGGCACTCGGCCAGGTGCCGGTCGTTCAGCGGGTCCGGGGTCGAGTCGTCGGCCCCGGACTGAATGCTCGTCATGGTCGTTGCTCCTGGAAGTACTTGACGGTCATCACCGTCCGTACTCCAAGCGTCGCCCTGCGCAGCTACGCTGGGGAAGTCCGACCGTGTTCCACGACCGGACGGGGAACACGAAGGAGCCACCGGATGGTCTTCAAGGGACGTGACCTCCACCCGGAACGATCCGCCCGGGACCTGTACGGCGCCGAGATCCGCCGGCACCGCCTGAGAGCGGACGGGATGTCGTTGGCGAGACTGGCGGCGATTCTGAACTTCTCCAAGGCCCATCTGAGCCGGATCGAGACGGCCGAGTCAGCCCCGCCCCGGGGGCTGTCCGAGAAGCTGGACGCCGTCTTCGGCACCGAGGGCCTGTTCATCGGGCTCTACCCGCTGGCACGGGCGCAGGAGTTCCCGGACAAGTACCGCCGGTTCATGGAGCTGGCTGCTCAAGCGCTGATCCACGAGAGCTGCACGATCACCGTGCCGGGCTTGCTGCAGACGCCCGACTTCGCCCGGGCGTCTTTGCGTTCAGGTGCCCCGCATGCCACCGAACAGGAAATCGAGGACAAGCTCACCGCTCGCCTCAACCGCCAGCGGCGAGTGCACGGCGACGCCCCCGCACGCTACTGGTTCATCCTGGACGAGGCCGCCCTGCGCCGCCCGGTCGGCGGTCCGAGTACGACGGTCACGCAGCTCGCCGCCCTGCTCGACGCCGGACGTCCGTCTCATGTCACCGTCCAGGTGCTGCCCTTCTCCGCCGGAGAACACGGCGAGATGGGCGGCTCGCTCACCTTGCTCACGCTGCCGACCCGGGCCACCGTGGCCTATCTGGAAGGCAGCCGCTCAGGGGTACTTGAGGACGACCCGGAGAAGGTGGCGAAGCTCCGGGAGTCATACGATCTGCTCAGGGCCCAGGCCCTGTCGCCCCGGGACTCGGCGGTGATGATCAGAGCGGCGATGGAGGACCACGAACGCCATGCGACCTGACACCGAGCCCGCCCGCTGGCGCAAGAGCAGCCACAGCAACAACGACGGCGGCGACTGCATCGAGGTCGACGACGCCAACCCCGGCCGCGTCCGCGACTCCAAGGACCCGCACGGCCCCATCCTGGCCTTCAGTCCCGTGGCGCTGAACGCCTTCGTACGGGCCGTGGCGGCCGGGGAGTTCGACGGGGTGTGAGCCTCGGAAGGGCTTCCTGACCAAGTCTCACCTCGCTCGCCGGGGCGAACGGGGGCGTCCCGCCCTGCCGCTGCCGGCCGACCCGATCGGCGGCCATGACGGTCTTCCACTGCGCGCGCTGCGGTGCCCGACTCTCCGAGGACCTGACGGCGTTGGCCGCCGTGCCGGCGAAGCCCGCTCACCGGCACGTCGGCGGCGAGGCGCGGCGTGCGCCGTCCACCGTGCCGCGCGGGCACTACGCGGTCGACCCGGATCCGTGGGGAGCGCCCTACCTCCCGCTCGGCGGGCGGGCGGGTGCGCGGCCGGCCGGGGAGCAGGGGCTCCTGGTGGGCGGCGGATCGCTGACCTCGGCAGGCCCCCGGAACACCGTCCTCGTCCACCCCGAGGACGTGGTGGGGCTGGAGCCGCTGCCCGGCGGCGAGAACGGTGGCGGGTGCTGCGGACCGACCGGGACGGAGGGCCCCAACCGGGCCTGTTCCTGCGGCGTCCGCCTCGCCACCCTCTCGGCGGACTGTCTCGGCCCGTACGAGCTGCACCTGGATCCGGTCCGGGTGTACGCCGTCGAAGGGGCGGCGCCGCCCCCGGCCGACCTGGCGTGACATCACCCGGCGCGGATTGGCGCAGGACTGGTGCCACGTGGTGCCACATGGCACCACGGAAGGCCCGCAGGGCACCATCGACACGCATGGTGCCACATTTGGCCGAGCAGGCGCCATGCCGTTTCCGCAGGTCAGAGGCATCTCTGTTGAATCCGTGGCGATGATGCCACCGCGGGACTTGCGCATGGCACCACTGTGGTGCCACCATGGCGTCATGGACCTCACCCCGTATGTCGACACCCTTCGCCGTGAACTCGCGGTGGCCGCCGAGGCCGGCGGCGACGAAGCCCGCGAGCTGGCCGAGAGGCTCACCGCTCCGCTGGAGTCGGCAACCCGGTTGACCATGCTCAACGTGCTCTCCGCCGCCATGGACGAGATCACCCGGGAGCTGGCCCCCGGCTCGGTGGACGTCCGGCTGCGAGGGCTCGACCCGGACTTCGTGGTGACGCTGCCGCCCACCGAGGGCGGTGTCCCGGCGGGGCCGGCCGCACCCGTCGAACCGCTCCGGGCGCAGGCGCCCGCCGAGGGCGACGAGAGCGGCACCGCCCGGGTCAACCTGCGCCTGCCGGCCCATCTCAAGGCGCGCGCGGAGGAGGCCGCCGGCCACGAGGGCCTGTCGGTCAACGCCTGGCTGGTGCGGGCCGTGGCGACCGCGGTCGAGGGCGGCGCCCGGCCGCGCACGACGGAGAAGAGCCAGCAGCTCGGACAGAGCTTCACGGGCTGGGTGCGCTGACCGCACCCCCGCCCACCCCTTCACCACGTCCCACCAGCGGGGACGCCCCACGGACTCATGAGGACGGTACTGCCATGCCTTCTTTCGACACTCCAGACCCGATCTCGGCCATCGCGCACGTGGAGGCCGGCTCCATCCAGTTCACCGCGGGCGACCGCGCCGACACCGTCGTCGAGGTGCGGGCGCGCGACCCGAAGCGGGACCAGGACGTCCGGGCGGCCGACCAGACCGAGGTCACGTACTCGGGCGGCACCCTGACCGTCCGGACGCCCAAGCAGCGCTACCTGTTCGGCCGGACCGGCACCGTGGACGTGACGGTCGAGCTGCCCACCGGGTCACGCGTCGACGTGTCGGGCTCCTGGGCCCAGGTGCTCGGCGAGGGGCGGCTCGGCGAGGTCCGGGTGAAGACCTCGTCCGGTGACGTTCGCCTCGACACGACCGGCCCGCTGAAGCTGACCGCCTCGCACGGCTCCATCACGGTGGACCGGATCGAGGGCGCGGCCGAGATCACCACCAGCTCCGGCAGCCTGCGGGTCGGGCTGGTCGAAGGCTCCGCCGTCCTGAAGAACTCGCACGGCTCCACCACTGTGGGCGCGGCGTTCGGGGAGCTGCGGGTGAGCGGCGCCAACGGCGACATCAGCATCACGCGCGCCGAGGGCTCGGTCGTCGCCACCACCGCGCACGGCACCCTGCGGGTGGGCGAGGTGGCCCGCGGCACCGTCCAGCTGGAGACCTCCTACGGCGCCATCGAGGTCGGCATCCGCAAGGGCACGGCCGCCTGGCTCGACGTCAGCTCCGGCTCCGGCCAGGTGCGCAACACGCTCAGCGCCTCCGAGAGCCCGGAGGAAAGCGAGGACACGGTCCGGGTCCGCGCCCGCACCCGGCACGGCAACATCGACATCCTGCGCACCAAGGCCTGACCCCGGCAGCTCCGGATCGCCCGCTCCCCCCAGCCGCCCCAGCCTTCGAAAAGGGAGGGCCACATGCCTTCTTCTGTCATGCCCACGCCTAGAACGTCGGGCACTCACCTGACGCCCGCCGCCGTGTCCGCCGTCGGCCTGCGCAAGTCCTACGGCGACAAGACCGTGCTCGACGGGATCGACCTGCGCATCCCGGCCGGGTCCGTGTTCGCCCTGCTCGGCCCGAACGGCGCCGGCAAGACCACCGCCGTCAAGATCCTCTCCACCCTGATCACCACCGACGGCGGCCAGGCCCAGGTCGCGGGCCACGACCTCGCCACCGCTCCCCAGGCGGTGCGCGCCGCGATCGGCGTCACCGGCCAGTTCTCCGCCGTCGACGGCCTGATCACCGGCGAGGAGAACATGCTCCTGATGGCGGACCTGCACCACCTGTCCAAGGCCGAGGGGCGGCGGGTCGCAGCCGACCTGCTGGAGCGCTTCGACCTCACCGACGCGGCGAAGAAGCCCGCCTCCACCTACTCCGGCGGCATGAAGCGCCGCCTGGACATCGCCATGACCCTGGTCGGCGACCCGCGGATCATCTTCCTCGACGAGCCGACCACCGGCCTGGACCCCCGCAGCCGCCACACCATGTGGCAGATCATCCGCGACCTGGTCGCCGGCGGCGTCACCGTCTTCCTCACCACCCAGTACCTGGAGGAGGCCGACGAACTCGCCGACCGCATCGCGGTGCTGAACGACGGCAGGATCGCCGCCGAGGGCACCGCCGACGAACTGAAGCGGCTGATCCCCGGCGGCCACGTCCGCCTGCGCTTCACCGACCCAGCCGGCTACCGCACCGCCGCCCTCGCCCTCGGCGAAGCGACCCGCGACGACGAATCGCTGACGCTGCAGATCCCCAGCGACGGCAGCCAGCGCGACCTGCGCGCCGTCCTCGACCGGCTGGACTCCGCCGGCGTCGAGGCCGACGAACTCACCGTCCACACCCCCGACCTCGACGACGTGTTCTTCGCCCTGACCGGCGGCACCGCCGCGCCGGGCCCGACCGACCAGCCCGAGGAGAACGTCCGATGAGCTCCCTCTCCCTCGCCGTCCGCGACTCGTCCACGATGCTGCGCCGCAACCTCCTGCACGCCCGTCGCTACCCGTCGCTCACCCTGAACCTGCTGCTCACGCCGATCGTCCTGCTGCTGCTGTTCGTCTACGTCTTCGGCGACGTGATGAGCGCGGGCATCGGCGGCGGCGGCGCCGACCGCTCGGAGTACATCGCCTACCTCGTCCCGGGCATCCTGCTGATGACCATCGGCGGCACCCTGGTCGGCACCGCGGTGTCGGTCTCCAACGACATGACCGAGGGCATCATCGCCCGCTTCCGCACGATGGCCATCCACCGCGGCTCGGTGCTCGTCGGGCACGTGGTCGGCAGCGTGCTGCAGGCGCTCGTCAGCGTGGTGCTGGTCGGCGCCGTCGGCGTGGCCATCGGGTTCCGGTCCACCGACGCCACCGTCCTGGAGTGGGTCGCCGCGTTCGGGCTGCTCGCCCTGTTCGCCCTGGCGTTCACCTGGATCGCGGTCGGGATGGGCATGGTCAGCCCGAGCGCCGAGGCGGCCAGCAACAACGCGCTGCCGCTGATCTTCCTGCCGCTGATCTCCAGCGCCTTCGTGCCGGTCGACGCCATGCCGGGCTGGTTCCAGCCCGTCGCCCGGTACCAGCCGTTCACCCCCGCCATCGAAACCCTCCGCGGCCTGCTGCTCGGCACCCCGATCGGCAACAACTGGTGGATCACCGTCCTCTGGTGCCTCGGCCTGGCGGCGCTCGGCTACCGCTGGTCGAAGTCGGTGTTCGACCGCGACCCGAAGTGACCGCGGGCGCTGCTCCCGCGACTCGCCCGCCCCCGGGCGGCGTACCCCGGCACCCGCCGGCGGACGCCGCCCGTCGGCGTGCTCCGCCGCCCGTCAGCCGGCCCGGTGGTAGCTGCTGCCGTCCCTGGTGCGCACGAGCAGGTGCGCCTCGACCAGGTAGCGGCGCAGGGCCGAGTAGTCGTCGTGCACGGTGAGCAGGGCCTGGTTCACCTCACGCTCGGTGTAGTCCCGGCCGGGCTCGAAGAGGGTCCGGGCGAGGTGCGTGAGCAGTTGGTCGCGGCGGGCCGCCTTGCGGGGGATCGTGGTCAGCCGGCCCTGGCTGAAGAGGCTCTCCACCCCGCGTGAGCTGCTGTTCTCATGGTCGGACATGGTGGCAGCCTCCCCTGCCGGCCGGTCGGGGGCAAGGAGATTTCGGGCGGCGCCGGTCTCAGCGGGGGCCGCCGGTGACGTCGGGGCCGATCACGAATCCCTTGGCGGGCCCCTCCGGGACGATCGCCTCCTCGCCGTACGGGGTGCGCACCGAACTCGCGTAGCTGCCCCTGGCGGGGTCGGGGCCGGAGAGGACGGTGACCGAGCCGCCGTCGTCGAAGTCGTCGATGATCACGTAGACCGGGATGCCCGCCGTGGCGTACGCGCGGTGCTTGCGGACCAGGTCGCGCTTGCGGCTCTCGCTGCCCGGCGAGACGGTTTCGACGACCAGGACGACTCCGGAGGCGAGCACGCCCAACCCGTCGGGGTGCTCAACCTCCTCCAGGTCCTCGGGGGAGACGAAGACGTCCGGAACGAGGACCTTGAGGCCGTGGATGACGTTTCCGTCCTGGCCGGAGGTGTACCCGCTGCCTTGCAGATGCTCGTAGAGGGCATGCGAAAGGTTCCGATTGACGGTGAAGTGTCGGATCCCGCCGGTAGGTGACATCTCGATGGCCCCCTCGATGATCTCCGCCCGGAAGCCCTGCGGAACGTCCATGGCCTTCCACACCTGCCACAGCGCCTGGTCCAGGTCCACGACGGTCTCCTCAACTGCGAGCGCGATCATTGAGACACCCCTCTTCCGGTCCAGTGTGAGCAGGCGGCCCGATGTGACACAAGCCGTGGCCGTACCGTCGCACACGATCACCGGCCGACGGGTGCCGTCCGGGCCCGTTCACCCTCCCGGGTGGTCACCGCTGGCGCGGGATCTCCATCCGGAAGACCGCGCCGTCGCCCGGGGCGCTGTGCAGGGTGAGGGTGCCGCCGTGGGCGTGGGTGAGGGCGGTGGCGATGGCGAGGCCGAGGCCCGCGCCGCCGCCGTCGTTGCGACTGCGGGAGGCGTCGACCCGGTAGAACCGGTCGAAGACGCGTTCGGCCTGGTCGCGGGTGAGGCCCGGGCCGGAGTCGGCGACCTCCAGCAGGCAGTCGCCGTGGGCGGTGCCGACGCCGATCCGGACGGGGGTGCCGGGCGGGGTGTGCTTCACGGCGTTGCCGACCAGGTTGGTGACCACCTGCCGGAGCCGGGCCTCGTCGCCGAGGACGGGCGCGGCCCCGGGGGCGCCGTGGCCGGCCGGGCCGGTGAGCGCCACCGGGCGGGAGGGGTCGAGGGCGGTCAGGTCGTGCAGGGCGTCGGCGGCGAGCGTGCGCAGGTCCATCGGGGCCAGGTCGAGCGGGCGTTCCTCGTCGAGGCGGGCGAGCACCAGGAGGTCCTCGACCAGGGTGCCCATCCGGACGGCCTCGCTCTCGATCCGGCTCATGGTGCGGGTGACGTCGGCGGGGGTGGGCAGGGCGCCCATCCGGTACAGCTCGGCGAAGCCCCGGATGCCGGCCAGCGGCGTGCGCAGCTCGTGCGAGGCGTCGGCGACGAAGCGCCGCATCCGGGCCTCCGACTCGGCGCGGGCCGCGAAGGCCGCCTCGATCTGGGTGAGCATCCCGTTCAGGGCGGCGGAGAGCCGGCCGACCTCGGTGCGGGTGGAGAGTTCGGGCATCCGGTGCGACAGCTCGCCGGAGGCGATCCGGGCGGCGCCCTTCTCGATCCCGCGCAGCTGGCGCAGGCCGGCCCGGACGGCGAAGAAGCCGAGGGCGGCGATCAGCAGCAGGACGACCCCGCCGATCGCGAGGAAGGAGCCGCGCAGCTTGCCGACGGTGGCGTCGACCTCCTCGCGGGAGACCGCGACCAGCAGGTACGAGGCGTTCGGCGCGGCGAACTCGCTGCCGGCGGCCGGCCGCTGCAACGGCAGGACGACGGCCCGCCAGGAGCCGCGCCCCCGGGTGTCGGGCAGGTCGAAGGCGGCCTGCGGGGTGGTGGTCGCGGGATCGAGGCGGCCCAGCTCAGGGGCCGGGTCGGACTCGCTGACCGGCTGGCGGACGACCTGCTGCACCTTGCCCTCGGCGGACAGGTACAGCACGGTGTACTGGCTGGGCAGCGCGGCCAGCAGCGGTTGTGCCCGCTTCCCGGCCATGGCCGGCGGCTGGCCCTTGTCCGCCCAGGTCTGGCGTCCGGCGGCCCGGTGCGAGAGCGGCTCGGCGACCCGCCGGAGCTGCTCGTCCAGGCGCTGTTCCAGCTGGTGCCGGACGGTGCCGAGCACCACGGTGTCGCTGACCGCGAGACCGGTGGTGACCAGCAGCAGCGCGAGCACCAGCAGCCGGGCCCGCATCGAGAGCCGGGCCGTCAGGGAGCCGGGCCGCGGCAGCCGGAGCCGGCCCGGCAGGCGGGGGCGGAGCAGGTCGGGCCGGGGCATCCGGGGCGGTCAGTTCTGCGGCGGCCGGCGCAGAGCGTAGCCGATGCCGCGGACGGTGTGGATCAGCTTGGGCCCGTGCACCGGCCCGGAGTCGAGCTTGCGGCGCAGGTAGGAGATGTACGACTCGACGATGGAGAGGTCGCCGCCGAAGTCGTACGCCCAGACGTGGTCCAGGATCTGCGCCTTGGAGACCACCCGGCCGACGTTGGCCATCAGGTAGTGCAGCAGCTTGAACTCGGTCGGCGAGAGCGAGACCGGGGTGCCGGCCCGGGTGACCTCGTGGGCCACCGGGTCGAGGGTGAGGTCGGCGACGACCAGGCGGCCGTCCTCGGCGGGGCCGCCGGCCCGGCGCAGGATGGCGCGGATCCGGGCGATCAGCTCCTCCAGGCTGAAGGGTTTGGTGACGTAGTCGTCCGCGCCGACGGCGAGGCCCTGGACCTTGTCGCCGACGCCGTCCTTGGCGGTGAGGAAGAGCACCGGCAGGTGGTCGCCGGCGTGCGCGGGCCCGGCTATCCGGTCGCGTCCGGTCTGCTCGCGCAGCCGCTCGACGACGGTGAAGCCGTCGAGGTCCGGCAGCATCACGTCCAGGACGACCAGGTCGGGGCGCTCGGCGGCGACGGCGGCGAGGGCCTCCTCGCCGGTCGCGGCGGAGGAGACCCGGAAGCCGGAGAACCGCAGCGAGGCCGAGAGCAGCTCGCGGATGTTCGGTTCGTCGTCGACGACCAGGAGGAAGGCTTCACCCGGGGTACCGGCGGCGGCCGCGATCCCTGATGTCGACACGGTCCCTTGCACGACTGTTCCGCCTCCCGGTCGGACGATGACACTCATCGGACGATAGCCCTGGGAGGCTATGCGTGGTTGATGAATGTTGGATTAACCAGCTTAACCGGGGGGGGATTTCCCGGGACAAGGGCCCTTCGCCCTCGAACACCCTTCCGGTGCCCCGCCCCCGGAACGGAAGCGGCCCGGCCGGCGGGGCGCCGGCCGGGCCGTGGTCCGGAGGCCGCGGGGTCAGCCGCCGGACGGTGTGCGGGCGCCGCCGAAGCCGCCGAAGCCGCCGGCCGCCGCGCCCTCGACCAGCTGGGTGGCCGCGTAGCCACCGGAGGCGTCCGGGGTGCCGACCACCGTGACGCTCTGGCCGGGCTGCAGGTCGCCGACCTTGCCCTCCTTGTTGAGCTGCACCTTGGTCGAGTCGCCGGTCGTCACCTTGACGGTGTTGCCGTTCGCGTCGGTCAGGTAGACGGTGGTGCCGTCCACGACCTTCACGGTGCCGCGGGTGAAGCCGCCCGCGCCGCCCTGGGCGCCGGTACCGCCGGGCACGCCCGCACCGCCGGCCGCGCCGGTGCCGCCGGCCTGGCCGTTGCGGCGGCCGGTGCCCTGACCGGCGGCGCCCTGGCCGCCGTAGCCGCCGGGGGCCGCGGCCCGCTGCTGGCCGCCGCCGCCCGCCGCGGTCTTCGTGCTGCCGTGGTTCTGCTGGTACCAGACGCCGCCGCTGAACGCGGCCGCGGCGAGCACCCCGCCCGCCAGGGCGAGCGTCACCCAGGGCAGCCGGCGGCGCGGCGGAGCGGCCAGCTCGGCGGTGATGTCACGGGCGTCCGGCGCGCTGGAGAGCAGCTCGACCTGGGCGATCGGGCTGTTGTCGTCCTCGCGCGGCACCAGCGAGTGGTTGTCGTTGCTCATGATGGTCAGGGCTCCTTGTCACTCGTGCCGGAGGGCGTCGATGGGCCGCAGCGAAGCGGCCCGGTTGGCCGGGTAGCTGCCGAAGAACAGGCCGATGGCGACCGCGATGCCGAAGGCGGCCAGCACCGACTCCGGGATCACCACCGGTTTGATGCCGACGATGCTGAAGTGCGAACCGATCAGGCCCGCCAGCACCCCGAGACCGGCGCCGAGCACCGACAGCAGGGTCGACTCGGTCAGGAACTGCCCGAGGATGACCCCCTTCGGCGCACCGAGCGCCTTGCGGATGCCGATCTCCCTGGTCCGCTCGGTGACGGTGACCAGCATGATGTTGGTGATCCCGATCCCGCCGACCAGCAGCGAGATCGCCGCCACCGCGCCCAGCAGCACCGTGAAGGTCTTGCCGGTGCTCTCCCGGGCCGTCAGCAGCGAGGCCTGGTTGCTGATCCGGAAGTCCAGCTTGGTGGCGTCCGCCAGGGCGTGGGTACCCATCAGGATCTGGGTGATCTCGGCCTGCGCGGCGGTGGTCGTCTCCGCCGAGGTCGCCTGCACCAGGATCTGGTTGACCGAACCGAAGCCGGTGAAGGCGTTCTGGACGGTCGGCAGCGGGGCGATCACCAGGTCGTCCGGGTCGTTGAACCCGGTGCTGCCCTTGGTCTTCAGCACGCCGGACACCGTGAACGGCGTGCCGCCGATGGTGATCTGCTTGCCCACCGGATCCTCGGTGTCGAACAGCTGCTTGGCCGTGGTCGAGCCGAGCACCGCGACCTTGCGGGAGTTCAGCACGTCGTCGTTGCTGAAGTAGTCGCCCTTCTCGACCTTCTGGTTCGAGGTCTCGAAGTACGCCGGGTAGGTGCCGACGATCGAGCCCGGCGTGTACGAGATGTCCCCGTACAGCGCGGCGCCCGTGGTGGTGACCACCGGCGCCACGGACTTGATGTCCGGCGCCTGCGCCGAGGAGGCCAGCGCCTTGGCGTCCTCCACCGTCAGCTTCTTCGCGGTGGTCGCGCCACGGGCCCCGCCGAAGGAGGACCCGGCCGACACCGTCAGCGAGTTGGTCCCGAGCGCGGTGATCGAGTCCTTCACCGCGACCGAGGAGCCGTTGCCGACCGCGAGCAGCAGGATCACCGAGGCGACCCCGATCAGCACGCCCAGCATGGTCAGGGCGGAGCGCACCTTGTTGGCGGCCAGGCCGCCGAAGGCGAAGCGGAGCATCTGCCAGAGGATCACGACCGGCCTCCGACCAGCTCGGGGCGGATCGCCGGCGGCGGTCCGGCCACCGGACCCTGCCGGACGTCCGACACGATCGCGCCGTCCACCAGCCGGATCACCCGCTTGGCGTGCCGGGCGACCTCGTCCTCGTGGGTGATCAGCACGACGGTGCGGCCGATCGCGTTGAGTCCGTCGATGATGCCCAGGACCTCCTCCGTGGAGCGGCTGTCCAGGTTGCCGGTCGGCTCGTCGGCGAGCAGCATCGCGGGGGCGGTGACCAGTGCCCGGGCCACCGCCACCCGCTGCTGCTGGCCGCCGGACAGCTCGTTGGGCTTGTGCCCGGAGCGCTCGGCGAGGCCGACCAGCGAGAGCGCCGCCAGCGCCCGGCGCCGCCGCTCGGCCGCCCGCACGCCGGCGTAGGCCAGCGGGAGTTCGACCTGCGCGAGGGCCGTGGTGCGGGGCACCAGGTTGAAGGACTGGAAGATGAAGCCGATCTTGCGGTTGCGGACCAGCGACAGCTGCCCCTCGTCGAGGTGGCCGACGTCGGTGCCGTCCAGCAGGTAGCGGCCCCCGGTGGGGACGTCCAGGCAGCCGAGGATGTTCATCAGCGTCGACTTGCCCGAGCCCGAACTGCCCATCACCGCGACGAAATCGCCCTGCTCGATGTCCAGGGTGACGCCGAGCGGCTCCCCGCTCACCGGGTCGGACGGGCCGCGCAGCGCGTGCACGGTGGCGTCGCCGTGGCCGTAGGACTTGGTGACCCGGCGGATCTGGATCACCGGCGGGGCGGCCGGCCCGTCCGGGCCGGCGGCCGCCGCGCGGGTCGCCGGGCCGGTGTGCCGCGCGCCGCCCCGCGAACCGGAGTCGGTGCGGCCCATCAGCGGTTGCCGCCCCGCGCGCCGGTCCCGGCGCCGCCGGGGATCGCCGCGCCCTGGCCGCCCGCCGCACCGCCGAGCCCCGGGAAGTTCCCGCTCGGGAAGCCGTTGCTCGATCCGGAGGTGGTGGAGGCCAGTTCGACCTTGTCGCCCTCCTTCAGGCCCTCGGTCACCTCGACCGTGGAGTCGCCGACCACGCCGACGGTCACCGTCACCCGGGAGGTGGTGCCGTCCGTCGCGACCAGCGTCGCGGTCCGGCTGGCGCCGGTGCCGGCCAGTGCCGCGGCGGGCAGCGACAGGGCGTTGTCCGCCTCGCCGGTGACCACCGAGACGGTGGCGCTCAGGCCGGTCCGCAGCTTGCTGGTGTCACCGGTGATCTGCAGCGTCGCGCCGTACTGCACCGCGCCGCCGCTGCCGCTGCTGGTGGGCAGCGAACTCACGGACAGGACGGTGGCGTTGAGCTTGGTGTCGGACTGCGCGTTGAGCGTGACGGTGGCCGCCTCGCCCTTCTTCAGCTTGAGCGAGTCCAGCTCCGAGAAGGCCGCGGTGACCTGCATCCCGGTCGGGTTGGTCAGCACGATGAAGCCGCTCGGCGTCGCGGAGCCCGAGGTGCTCGTCGTCCCGGTCGACTTGCTGCTGGTGGAGCCGGTCGAGCCGGTGGTACCGCCCGAGACGGTGTCGCCGACCTTGCCGCCGACCGAGGCGACGGTGCCGTCCACGGAGGCGGTCAGCGTCGTACCGGCCAGCGTGGCCTGGGCGTTGGTGAGATTGGTCTGTGCCGTGTCGACCTGCTGCTGGGCCTGGGCCACCGCCGCGTCGTCCACCTTGGTGGTGGTGATCGTGGTGGTCTGCGGCGTCGGAGTGGCGCCGGCCGTGGCCGTCGCGCCGGCGGCCCGGCCACCGCTGCCGGACGAGCCGGAGCCGCCGCCCGAGGATCCCGAGCCGGAGGAGGCGGGCAGCTGGGAGGTGGTCGTGGTGGTGACGCCGGCCTCGGCCTTGGTCAGGTTGGCCTTGGCGGCGGTGAGCGCCGACTGGGCGGCGGCCACCTGCTGCTGGGCCGCCGTGGTGTCCACGGTGGCCAGCACCTGCCCCTTGGTCACCGTGTCGCCGACCGCGACCTTGACCGCGGTCAGCTTGCCACCGGTGACGAAGTCCTGCCCGGCGTCGGTCGGCGAGGCAAGGGTGCCGGTTCCGGACACGGTGGCCAGGACCGTGCCCTTGGCCACCGTCGCCGTTCGTACCTGGGCCTTGCCGGCCGCCACGCTGGTACCGCTGTCCAAGGTGGTGTACACCAGGGCGGCGCCCCCCAGGAGGGCCACGCCGAGTGCGGAGTTGACGAGGACGGCACCACGCCGTCGCGGGAACACCTTCATGGGGGCAAGCCTCACCCCGGGCTCTTGCGGAGTCCTGGGGCGCAACTGGGAGGTCCCTGAGCCCGGAAAACCGGACATTGCTGATCTTTTCGGTGCACCTTTGGGCCACCCGCACCAGCACCCTCATCAGCGGTTGACCGAACTCCCAGGGAGTTCCCAGCCATCCACAGTGATCCCGCAGTCCGGACCGGGCGCGCCCGCCGCACCCGCGAGCAGGCGCAGGGCCGCGTCCGAGGCCGACCCCGGCTCGGCGCTGTACAGCAGCATCCGGTGCCCACCGCCCTCCGGCATCGGCATGGCCTCGAAAGCCAGCTCCAGACGGCCGACCACCGGGTGGTGCAGCTCCTTGCTGCCGAACAGGCAGTCGTTGACCGGATGCCGGGCCCAGAGCGCCGCGAACTCCGGGCTGTTCATCGACAGTTCGCCGACCAGCGCGGCCAGCTCACGGTCGTCCGGGTGCCGGCCCGCGGTCAGCCGCAGGTAGGCGACGTTCGCCCGCGCCTCCTCCTCCCAGCGGCGGTAGAGCTCCCGGGTGTGCGGGTCGAGGAAGAGCATCCGGGAGAGGTTCGGCCGCTCCCCCCGGTGGTCCGGGGCGGCCGGGTCGAGATGCCCCGCCAGCAGCGCGTGCCCCAGCGGGTTCCAGGCCAGCACCTCGTTGCGGTGCCCCACCACCACGGCGGGCACCTCCCGCATCGCCGCGATCAGCTGCCTGGTCCCGGCCCTGGCCCGCTCGAAACGGTCCGCCGGGCGCGGCCGGGCCCGGCCCGGGCGGGCGATGTTGCGCAGGTGGGCGTGCTCGTCCGGGCTCAGCCGCAGCGCACGGGCCAGCGCGTCCAGCACCTCGTCCGAGGCGTTGAGGCTCTGCCCCTGCTCCAGCCGGGTGTAGTAGGTGACGCTCACCCCCGCCAGCTGGGCCAGCTCCTCCCGGCGCAGCCCCGGCACCCGGCGGCGCGCGCCGTACGCTACGAGGCCGACGTCCTCGGGCTGCAGGCGGGCCCTGCGGGTGCGCAGGAAGTCACTCAACTCCGGCGGTGTGTCCATGACTCCAGTGAACACCGGCCGGGCCCGCGCAGCCTGCCCCTGCCAGTGCTACCCACCGCAGGGGGCTGGGTCCGGGCGGCGGACGCGCGCAGGCTGCTGCCCGTACCCACCGCACCGCACTGATCCGGAGGAACCGCCGTGACCCTGCTCGACAAGTCCCCCGCACCGCCGGCCGGGCCGGCGCCCGCCGCCATGACCGGACGCCAACGGATCGTCCTGGTCGTCCTGTTGGCGGCCCAGTTCATGCTGGCCGTGGACTTCTCCATCCTGAACGTCGCCCTGCCGGTGATCGGCCGCGGCCTCGGCTTCCCGCTCGGCGGTCTGCAGTGGATCGTCACCGCCTTCGCACTCGGCGCGGCCGGGTTCAGCCTGCTGTTCGGCCGGGTCGCCGACCTGTACGGCCGCCGCCGGGTGTTCCTGCTCGGGCTCGTAGTGCTGGCCGCCGCCTCGCTGGTCGGCGGCCTGGCCACGACGCCGGGCGTGCTGCTCGCCGCCCGGGTCGTGCAGGGGCTGGCCACTGCCGCCGTCACCCCCGCCGGGCTCGCGCTGCTCACCACCGCCTTCCCCGAAGGGCCGCTGCGTGAGCGGGCCCTGGGGCTGAACGGGGCGCTGATGTCGGCCGGCTTCACCTCCGGCGCCGTTCTCGGCGGGCTGCTGACCGATCTGCTCAGCTGGCGCTGGGCGTTCTTCGTCAACGTCCCGGTGGCCCTGGCCGTGCTGCTCGTCGCGCCGCGCCTGATCCCCGAGTCCGCCGCGGCCGGCGGCGCGGGGCACAGCAGGATGGACCTGCCGGGCGCCGCCACCGTCACCGGCGGGCTGCTCGCCCTGGTGTACGGCCTCACGGCGGCCGGCGAGCACGGCTGGGGCGACCCGCTCGCGCTCGGCTCGCTGGCCGTCGGCGCCCTGCTGCTGGTGGCGTTCTGGTTCGTCGAGCGCGCCGCCGCCCACCCGCTGGTGCCCGTCCGGGTGCTGCGGCGCCGGACGGTGGTCTGGGGGAACGCCGCCGGGCTGGTCGCCTTCGCCACCGAGACCTCGCTGGTGTTCCTGATGACGCTCTACCTCCAGCGGGTGCTCGGCTGCTCCGCCCTCGCCACCGGCCTGGCCTTCGGGGTGCTCGGCGCCGGGACCGTCCTCGGCGGGATCCACGCGCCCCGGGTGATCCGCCGCCTGGGGACGCGGAACGCGCTGGTCACCGGCCTGCTGGTGCAGGCCGCCGCGACCGCCGCACTGCTGCTGCTCGGCACCGGCCACGGCTGGCTCACCCTGTTGCTGGCGGCCACCTTCGTCGGCGGCGTGGGCAACATGCTGGCGATCGTCGGCTTCATGGTGACCGCCACCTCGGGCCTGCCCGACCACGAGCAGGGCCTCGCCACCGGGGTCGCCACCATGACCCAGCAGGTCGGCATCACCCTCGGCACCCCGGTCATGAGCGCCGTCTTCACCGCCCGGACGGCCGCCCTCGGCGGCGGCACCGCCGCCGCCACGGTGCTCGGCGGCGTGGACCTCGCGGTCCTGGTCAACACCGCGCTGGTGCTGGTCGGCGCGGTGGCCTCGGCGGTCTTCCTGCGCCGGCGCAGCGGGTGACGGACGGCGACGGCGAGCAGGTCGACCGGCAGGCCGGGGGCGGGCGGGCGGCCCCCGGTCTGCCGGTCTCCCCGCCTTCGGCGCCGGGTGTCGGATGTCGGGTGTCGGGCGCCGGGCCGCGGGCACCGCGGCCGGACGCTCGGCGGTGCGCCTCACAGGCTCCGCAGGGCCGCCTCGCACTCGCGACAGCGCCGGGTGCGGTGCAGCGGCGGGTACCAGGGCTCCCCCGGTCCGGACGGGCGGTAGGGCTCGGGCTCCAAGGGCGTGGTGTCCAGGCCGCAGAACGTCCGCTCCCCCGGGTCGCCGGGAGCCTCCGGATCACCCGGTGCGGCGTGCACCCAGCGCACCCGGGCGCCGACGTCCACCTCGCCGGCGTCGAGCACCTCGGTGGACGGCTCCAGCTCCAGCAGGACGATGATCGAGGCCATACCCCGACCCTGCACCGCCGGGCCGCCGGCCGCATCCGGGCGGCGGCCACCGGTGCCGGAGCCCGGTGCGGGCGGCGGGCCCGGCGGTGCACGGGCTCAGTGCGGGATGGTGTCGATCAGCTCCCGCGCGCCCTGGCGCAGCAGCGCGACCGCGACCGAGGTGCCCAGGGTGGCGGGATCGAGCGGCCCGGCCCACTCGTGGGCGTCCAGCACGGTCTTGCCGTCGGGGGAGAAGACCCGGGCCCGCAGCGAGAGGCGCCCGTCCCGCTCGGCCTTGGCGTAGCCCGCGATCGGGCTGTTGCAGTGGCCCTGCAGCACGTGCAGGAACATCCGCTCTGCGGTGGTCTCCCGCCAGGCGTCGGCGTCGCCCAGCCCGGAGACGATGTCGATGGTGCGGGTGTCGTCCTCGCGGCACTGCAGGCCGAGGACGCCCGCGCCGATCGGCGGGCACATCGTCTCGACCGGCAGGACCTCGGTGATCAGGTCGGGCCGCCCGATCCGCTCCAGGCCCGAGACGGCCAGCAGCAGGGCGTCGGCCTCGCCGTCGGCGAGCTTCTCCAGCCGGCGGTTGGCGTTGCCGCGCATCGGCACGCACTCCAGGTGCGGGTGCGAGACGGCGAGCTGGGCCCGCCGGCGCACCGAGGAGGTGCCGATCCGGGCCCCGGCGGGGAGCTCGTCGAGGGTCCGGCCGGCCGGGTGGACCAGGGCGTCCCGGATGTCGTCCCGCTTGAGGAACCCGGCGAAGACCGTCCCGGCGGGGAGCGGCCGGTCGGCGGGCACGTCCTTGACGCAGTGCACCGCGAGGTCGGCCTCGCCGGCGAGCAGCGCGGCGTCGACCTCCTTGGTGAAGGCGCCCTTCCCGCCGAGCTGCGCGAGATCCCCCATCCAGCGGTCACCCGAGGTGGTGACCGGGACGACCTCCGTCCTGATCCCGGGGTGCAGCGCGGCCAGTTCGGCGCGGACCCGTTCCACCTGGGCGAGGGCCATGGGGGAGGAGCGGGAGACGATGCGGATCAGTTCGGCGGAGGACATACCGAAAACGATAGACCGTCAGATTCCCTCCGCCCCAACATCCCTGGTGGAGTCGGTACGGACACCCGAATGCGCCGCCGGCGGCGGGCGGGGACGGCACGAAGGGGCGCACCGCGTCGGCGGTGCGCCCCTTCGTGCCGGCGCGAGCCGGCCGGCAGAACCCGGGGCGGGCCGGGTGCCGCGGCGGCTACAGCGACTTGCGGAAGCTCTCGGCGGTCGCGAGGAAGATGTCGTTGCCGGCCACCTCGCCGATGGTGACCCGGACGCCCTCGCCCGGGAACGGGCGGACGATCACACCTGCCGCGCCGCAGGCGGCGGCGAAGTCCAGGGTGCGCTCACCGAGCCGGAGCCAGACGAAGTTGGCCTGCGAGTCGGTGACCGTCCAGCCCTGTCCGGTGAGGGCGGCGAGCACCCGGGCCCGCTCCTCGACCAGAGCCTCGACGCGGACCAGCAGGGCGTCCTCGGCGCGCAGCGAGGCGACCGCCGCGTCCTGGGCGAGCCGGCTGACGCCGAACGGGACGGCGGTCTTGCGCAGCGCGGTGGCGACCGGCTCGTGGGCGACGGCGAAGCCGACCCGCAGCCCGGCCAGGCCGTACGCCTTGGAGAAGGTGCGCAGGACGCAGACGTTCGGGCGGTCGCGGTAGAGCTCGATGCCGTCGGGCACCTCGGCGTCGCGGATGAACTCGATGTAGGCCTCGTCGACCACGACCAGGACCTCGGCGGGGACGGCGTCCAGGAAGCGCTCCAGCTCGGCGCGGCGGATCGCGTTGCCGGTGGGGTTGTTCGGGTTGCAGACGAAGATCAGCCTGGTCCGCTCGGTGATCGCGGCGAGCATCGCGTCGAGGTCGTGGTCCTCGGTGGCGGTGAGCGGCACCGGGACGGGGGTCGCGCCGGCGACCTGGGTGATGATCGGGTAGGCCTCGAAGGAGCGCCAGGCGAAGATCACCTCGTCGCCGGGGCCCGCCGTGGCCAGGATCAGCGACTGGGCCACGCCGACCGAGCCGGTGCCGGTGGCGATGTGCTCGGCCGGGACGCCGAAGCGTGCCGCGAGCTCCTCGGTCAGCTCCGACACCGCCATGTCGGGGTACCGGTTGAACGAGCCGGCCGCCGCCACCGCCGCGTCGAGCACGCCGGGCAGCGGCTCGTACGGGTTCTCGTTGGAGGACAGCTTGTAGGCGTCGGCTCCGGCGGGCTTGCCGGGCTTGTAGGTGGGGATGCCGTCCAGGGTCGGCCTCAGCCGGGGGCCCTGCGCTGCCGTACCGCTCACGCTCGTCTCCTTCTGTGCTCTGCTGCCGCGCGGCCTGTTTGCAGGTGCGCAGTGCTGATCATGTCCGCCGCGTGCCGGGATCGCCGTACGCGGGGTACCGGGGTGCGCACCCGCCCCGGCCGGGTTCGTTGAACGATACCGACCGCGCTCACCCGTAGGAGTGACATGCCCGGCGGGCCGAGGGGTGCAGATCAGCCATTCTGCCGGGTTCCAATGGCACATGTCAGAGGTAAGACGGCTGATTTCCGCCGGGTATCGAAGGGACCGCCACCGCCTCGTTCATGGAGAAACGTATCTTCTCCGCTTCCGACCGCCCCGGTCACAGGGAGCCGTCATGAGCCATACGATCGGTCCGCCATGACAGCAGCAGCCAACCAGAGCGGTCGGCGACCCACCACCTCACGACGTCTGGAGCGGGCCGGCATCCGGGATGTGGCAGCAGCCGCCGGAGTGTCGATCACCACGGTCTCCGACGCGTTGAACGGTAAGGGGCGCCTGCCCGACGAGACCAGAAGCCGGGTCCGCGAGGTCGCCGAGCGCCTCGGCTACCGCCCCTCGGCCGCCGCCCGTACCCTGCGCACCGGCAGGTCGGGCCTGATCGGCCTGACCGTCACCACCTACGGCGAGGAGCCGTTCACCTTCACCGAGTTCGCCTACTTCGCCGAGATGGCCAGGGCCGCCACCAGCGCCGCGCTCGGCCGCGGCTACGCCCTGGTGGTGCTGCCGGCCTCCTCCCGGCACGACGTCTGGGGCAACATCGCCCTGGACGGCACCGTGGTCATCGACCCGCCCGACCAGGACCCCCTGGTCAGCGAGCTCTACCGGTCCGGCGTCCCGGTGGTCAGCGACGGCAAGCCCGGCAACTGCCCGGTCACCGCCTGGGTCGACAACGACCACGAGGCCGCCGTCCTGGGCATCCTCGACCACCTCACCGAGTCCGGCGCCCGCCGGATCGGCCTGCTCACCGGCACCAGCACCGACACCTACACCCGGCTCTCCACCGACGCCTACCTCGGCTGGTGCGACCGGGTCGGCCAGGAGCCGGTGTACGAGACCTACCCCGCGCACGACCCGGCGGCCGGCGCGGTGGCGGCCGACCGGCTGCTCGCCCGCCCGGACCGCCCGGACGCCGTCTACGGCCTCTTCGACCCGAACGGCACCGACCTGCTGGCCGCCGCCCGCCGGTACGGCCTGCGGGTGCCCGACGACCTCCTGCTGGTCTGCTGCAGCGAGAGCGACGTCTACGCCGGCACCGAGCCGCCGATCACCACCCTCTCGCTCAAGCCGCGCCGGATCGGCACCACCGTGGTCAACCTGCTGATCGACGCGATCGAGGGCGTCGACTCGGGCACCGGGGTGGACGTCGGACGGCTCTTCCCGCCCCGCTTCCGGACCGCCGGGACGGGACCGCCGCCCGGCACCCTGATGCCCACCGAGCTGATCGTCCGGGCCTCCTCCCAGCGCCGCAGCACCCGAACCACCGTCAGCCCGCCCCGCTCCCCCGGCGAGGTCTAGTCCACTCAGTCCGGGACAAAACGGACCTCACGGGCCCCTCGGCTGACGCTCCGGAGAATTGGATACCCACCAGGTGAGGACGGCGGGAGAGTGGTCTTCCTATGATGGGCGGATGACACCCGAGGACCGCTTCCCCGGGCCTGAACAGCCGGACTCAGGCCCCCGCCATCACCCGGACCTCGACGTGCTGCCCTACGGCTCCTACTTCGAGCCCGCGGAACCCACCGGCTACACCGACGGCTACTCCGAGACGTACAGCGCCTACGGCGGCGCCCGGTACCTCGAACAGCACTGGCCCTCCGCCCCGCAGCAGAGCGCCCCGCACCACGAGGAGCAGCACCAGCCGCTCTTCCAGGAGCAGGCCTTCCAGGAGCCCGGCTTCCAGGACGCGGGCTTCCACGAGCCCGGCTTCCAGGACCCTTCCTTCCAGGCGCAGGTCCCGCACGAGCCCACCCTGCACGACCGTGCCGCGCACCCGGCGCCGCCGCGCGAGGACCCGCCGACCATCGAGCTGGGCCCGCCGCTCACCGAGGACGGCCTGCCCTACTCCACCCCGTACCCCGCGCCCGACCCCAGCGAGCCCCCCGGCCCGCTGTACGTCGTCGGCGACGTCCACGGCTACCTCGACGAGCTGGTCGCCGAGCTGCGCCACCAGGGCCTGATCGACGCCGACGGCCACTGGTCCGCCGGCCGCTCCCGGATCTGGTTCCTCGGCGACTTCACCGACCGCGGCCCCGACGGCATCGGCGTCATCGACCTGGTCATGCAGCTCGCCGCCGAGGCCGCCGCCGCCGGCGGCTACTGCCGCGCCCTGATGGGCAATCACGAGCTGCTCTTCCTCGGCGCGCACCGCTACGGCGACGAGCCCGTGCAGTCCACCGCCGGCACCGCCTCCTTCCTCGCCGCGTGGCGGCTCAACGGCGGCCAGCAGCACGACCTCGACCGGCTGGAGTCGCACCACATCAGCTGGCTGTCCCGGCTGCCCGCGATGGCGCTGGAGGACGGCCACCTGCTGCTGCACTCCGACACCACCGCCTACCTGGAGTACGGCGAGTCGATCGCCGAGGTCAACGACGCCGTCCACGACCTGCTCGCCGACGAGGGCGCCGACGAGTGGTGGGACGCCTTCCGCCGCTTCACCAAGCGGTTCGCCTTCCGCGGCAACGCCGGCCCGACCGCCGTCCACGAGCTGCTCGACGCCTACGGCGGCCGGCGCGTGGTGCACGGCCACAGCCCCATCCCGTACCTCACCGGCGCGGCCCACGCCGACGACGGCGTGCCGCCGCACATCCCCGGCCCGTACGTCTACGCGGACGACCTGGCCATCGCCATGGACGGTGGCGTCACCATGGAAGGCCGCCTGCTGATCGCCCGACTGCCCGTCAACTGAACCGGCCCGGAACGGACGCCCGGGGGCTTTGTGCACGCCCCCGGCGCTGAAATTCCGGAAACCGACTGTCTGCGCGCCCCCACCCGCCCCTACCATCGAGGCACACCGCACCAGGCCGCCCCGGCCCCACCCTCCGAAGGCGCATCCCCGGTGCGGAAATCCACCTCCGTGACGGAGCGAACGGGGTCCGCATGAACAACGCCCCGCACCTGCTGGCCGAGGACCGCCCGGACTTCGAGCGCCTCCTCGACGAAGCACTGCGCGACGGAACCATCCTGGCGGCGCTGCGCGAGCGCGAACCGGGCACCGGTGCCGGCAGCACCGGCACCGGCAACACCGCCCGCCTCACCTCCGAGCAGCTGCGCACCAAGGCACTGCTCGCCGCGAGCGCCATCGCCTCCGGCGCCGCCGTCGAGTACGAGCACTACACCCGGCTGCGCGACAACCTGCGCGCCGAGGCCGGGCGGCCGCGGCGCGCCCCCGTCCACGAGTCCACCCCGCGCAGCACCGGCCCGCGGAACATCGGCGAACTCGCCGCCCAGCTCAGCTCCGAGGACGGCGCGGGCCTCTTCCCCGTGCTCACCGTCCTGGCGCCGATCCTGGCCGGCGCCGCCGGGCTGGTCTTCCTGCTGCTCGGGTACGTGCTGAGCACCGCCGCCCCCGAGCTGGTGCTGGGGCGCTCGCTGCTCACCGCGGGCTGGCTGGCGCTGGCCATCGGCACCGGCGCGATGGTCATCGGCATCGTCGGACTCGTCCTGACCGCGCTGCGCGACGGCGCCGGACCGCCGGACGAGACCGACCCCGAGCTGCGCGCCGAGGTGGCCGACGCCCGCCGGGCCTGGCAGCTCGCGCTGCGCGACCGCGCCCTGCTGCCGTACCTGCGGGCCAACCTGGACTCGGAGCCGGCGCTGCCGCCGTTCACCCCGGCGCCCCGGGCCGCGCCGGCCGCCGAGAGCACCGGCGAGCACCGCGACCCGCCGACCCCGCCGGACTTCAGCAGCCCCGGGTACACCGGCGCGAGCTTCAGCAGCCCCGGCTTCTCCAGCCCCGGCGTCGAGGGCGTCACCGACCCGGAGGGCCGCACCCCGCGCCCGGCCGAGTTCAGCAGCCCGGGCTACAGTCCGCCCGCCTTCACCAGCCCCGACGACGTCTGACCCGGCCGGGGGGCCGGCCCGGGCCCACCGCCCGGCGGCGGCGGGAACGCCGAACGCCGTCCCGGTGGGCGGACGGGCCCCCGGGACGGCGTTCGACCGTCATGTCTGCGACCTGCCCGGGGCGGGCGCCCCGGGCAGCCGGTTCAGCCGGCCTGGTTGCCCGGGACGGACTGCTGCGCGGGCGCCGGCTGGACGGGCTCGCTCGGCTGGAAGGGCTGGGCGGGCGCGGCGGCCGGCTGGGCCGGGGCCTGGGCCGGCTGGAAGGGCTGCGGCGCCGGCGTGTTGCCGCGGCTGGCCAGCGAGCGGACGAAGTTGAAGATCAGCACGCCGGGCAGGATGAACGCCTTGAAGAACAGCAGGTACTCGCCGCCCTCGAAGATGAATCCGAGGTAGATGCCGTAGCCGAGGAAGCCGACACCGGCGACCGCGTTGAATATGCGCCAGCCGATGCTCAGGGCACCGAAATTGACGGCACCGATGGCGACCATCGCGACACCGCTGATGCACAGCAGCACGACGTACCAGGAGAAGAGGGGCTCGGCGCTGAAATCGAGATCCAAGGGAAATCCTGTGGGTATATCGGTCAAGCAGTCGACGGGGACGACGGCGTACGCTACTGGACCGCGACGGTCCGCGTCTCCTCCGATATTTATCCGTGACTTCCCGCGCCAGAAGATGTCCTGACAAATCGTTTCGAATTCAGCGGCCGGACCCTTCACCGGCCCCGCCGGAGCCCCGCCGCCGGGCCCGCGCATCGCGGCGACCCCGGTCCCGGTCCGGGAACGCGGTCAGGCCGAGAAGGTGACGACCCGGGTCGGGACCACCCGGACCACCAGCCGGACCACCTCGTCCCCCTCGGCCGGCGGGTCCACCCCCAGGTACTTCTGCGACAGCACCCGCGGCAGCTCCCGCCGAGGGTCCTCCCGCAGCTCCGCGACACCCCGGATCTCCACCGTCGCGTACGGGTTCGCGCTGTCGAAGAGCGTGAGGCTGACCCGCGGGTCCTTCCGCAGGTTCCGCGCCTTCTGCCGTCCGGCCGTGGTGGAGAGCACCACCGTGTCGCCGTCCCGCATCACCCAGACCACCGAGGTCTGCGGCCCGCCGTCCGGATTGAGGGTCGCCAGCGTCGCGACGTTCCTCCCGTCCAGCAGCCGGCGGGTCGCCTCGTCCAAGGTCACCGCCTCTGTCCGTGCCCGTTCCACCGCCACCGCCCGGCCTGCCCAGCGCTCACGACCCACCGCGGGGCCGACCCGCCGGGGCGGCCTCCGGCGGCCGCTCGGTCCTGTGACCGGAAACGCTACGTGCCGGGAGCAGTTGACGGACCGTCCGGGTGGCGATCTCCCCCGATCAGGTGAACCGAGGAGCCGGCCGGCCCGCCGATCAGCCCGCCCGTCACCGCGCTGCGGCGTCCGCCGCGGCCCGGACGAACTCACGGACCCGCCCGGTGCCGTTCCCCTCCAGCCAGACCGGACCGCGCTCGATCGGCGGGGCGTCCCGGATCGGCACGTAGGCGACGTCCGGGCGCGGGTAGTACTGCCGCGAGTGGGCGCCGACCGGCAGGACGCCCCTGCCCATGGCGACCAGGGTGAGCATCTCCGAGAAGGTCCCGCCGGCCGGCCCCTTCGGCACCGGGCGCCCGGACGGGGTCCGCTCGGGCGTCCGGTCCCGCTTGAACCCGGCGGAGGTCACCGCCGGATACTGGATCACCGGGTGCTCCGCCAGCACCTCGACGGACACCGACTCCTCACCGGCCAGCGGATGCCCGGCGGCCACCGCCAGCACCCTGGGCTCGGTCAGCAGCACCGGCCCGCGGGCCATGCCGTCGAAGGGGTAGGAGGCGATCAGCACGTCCACCGAGCCGTCCAGCAGGCTCGCCCGGGAGTTGGACAACTGCACCTCGCGCACGCCCACCCGGCAGTCGGGGTGGCGCTCGGCGAACAGCGCGACCGCCTTGAGCAGCACCGGCGCCGTCCACTCGCCGAGGAAGGCCACCCGCAGCTCCCCCGTGACGCCCCGGGCCGCCTCGGCGGCCCGCCGCAGGGCCTGCTCCATCCCGGCCACCAAGGGGGTCAGGTCGTCCGCCAGCTGCCGGCCGACCGCACTGAGCCGGACGCTGCGGCTGGTCCGCTCGAACAGGGTGCCGCCGATCCGGCGTTCCAGCTTCCCGATCACCTGGCTGACCCGGCCGGTGGTGATCCCCAGCCGTTCGGCGGTCCGGCCGAAGTGCAGCTCCTCGGCCAGGGCCAGGAAGATCTCGGTCTCCAGCCGCTCCAACATGTCGCCCCCGTCGTTGAATCCTGCTCAACGATCGTATTCCGATCATGCCTTGATGCCGGATTCCCCCCGGCGAATCATGGACGTCAGCAGGCCGGACACCCTGCCCCACCCCACCACCACCACTTGGAGCACCGATGCCGAACCTTCGCGTGAAGGCCTTCGACCACCTCGTCCTCAACGTCCGGGACGTCGAACGGGCCCTGGACTTCTACCTCGGCCCGCTCGGCCTGGAGCCCGTCCGGGTGGACGAGTGGCGCGCCGGCAAGGCGCCGTTCCCCTCGGTCCGGATCACCCCGGAGACCATCATCGATCTGGTGGACGGCCCCCGGGGCGACTCCAACGTCGACCACATCTGCCTCACCGTGGAGCCGCTGGACTGGCAGGAGGTCATCGACTCGGGCGTCTTCACCGTCCTCGAAGGGCCGGTCGGCCGCTACGGCGCCCGGGGCAGCGCCACCTCCGTCTACGTCCAGGACCCGGACGGCAACACCGTCGAACTCCGCTGGTACCCGCAGGACGCCGGCGCCTGAAGCACCGGCCGCCGCGGACGCCCGAGGCGTTCCCCGCGGGCGCCCCGCGACCGCCCCGCCGGAGCGCTCAGGCCGGGTAGGGAACCGCCGCCCGGGCCGACCGCAACGCATCCGCCCACCACGCCAGCTGGTCCAGCAGCGTCCTGGCGTACCCAGGGGCCGCCGGATCGAGCGGACGACCGTCCTGCCACGCCGTGAAGTAGTTCGGGAAGGCCAGACCGTCCCGGACCGTCACCGCGTGCAGCTCGGTCAGCACGTTCTCCAGGTGCAGGACGGCATGCCGGCCGCCGGCCGCGCCGCCGTAGCTGACGAAGGCGACCGGCTTGGCCGTCCACTGGGTGAAGTGCCAGTCCACCGCCGCCTTCAAGGACGCCGGATAGCTGTGGTTGTACTCCGGTGTGACCACCAGGAACGCGTCGGCGCCCTCCAGCGCCGAGGTCAGCGGCGCCATCCCGGCCGGCCGGGGGTACGCCTCACCCGCGTACTTCGGCGACTGCGCCGGCAGCGCCAACGGGATGTCGATCCCGGCCAGATCGACCACCTCCACCTCGAACCCGCCATGGGTCCGCGCCTGCTCGGCCACCCACGAGGCGACGACCGGGCCGAACCGGCCCTCCCGGACACTTCCGACGATGATCACCAGCTTGCTCTTCTTCTCCATGCCCACCACGATCGGCCCGGCCGGCGACGGCAACCAGACCGTGCCCAGGCTGGCCCCCGCAGGGCCACCCTGAGCACTCCACGGCCCGCCGGGCCGCCGCTAACCTCGAAGCATGGGAACGCCGTTGGGAGACTTCATCCGGGCCAGGCGCGACCGCATCCAGCCGGAGTCCCTCGGGGTGCCGGACCACGGGCGCCGCAGGTCACCCGGTCTGCGCCGGTCGGACCTGGCGACCCGGGCCGGGATCAGCGTCGAGTACCTGACCCGGCTGGAGCAGGGCCGGGACCGCAACCCCTCGGTCGCGGTGGTGAACGCGCTGGCCGACGCCCTCAGCCTGGACCCCTCCGAGCGCACCCACCTGCGCTACCTCACGAAGATCACCGGTGGTGAGTGCACCGCGCACCCCCGCCCGGAGCCGCCGCGCCGCGAGGTCCGGCCCGCCGTCCGGGAGACCCTGCGCCTGCTGGAACCGGGGATCGCCGTCCTGACCAACCGGCTGGGCGACGTCCTCGCCCGGACCAGCGGCTACGAGCTGGTGATGGACGGCGGCGGACTGCTCGACGCCGACACCCCGAACCTCACCCGCTACGTCTTCACCGACCCCCGGGCCAGGACCTTCTTCGCCGACTGGGACGACGTCGCGGACGAGCAGGCCTTCGACCTCTGGCTCGGCCCCTCCGTCGAGAACACCGAGTGGCTCACCGCCGAACTCGCCCCCACCGCCGGCCCCGAGTTCACCCGCCGGCTCAACCGCCACCTGGTGCCGGCCCGGGGCGTCCTGCGGATCGACCACCCGTCGGGGCACGGGCTCCGGCTCCTGCGCGAGACCCTCGAACTCACCGCCGACGCCCAGCAACTGGTCGTCCTCCTCCCGGCCGACGACGCCACGGCCCAGGCCCTCGACCGGCTCCGCCGGCGGACCCCCGGCCGGCTGCGGGCCATCTCGTGAGACACCCCCCGGCCGCCGCAGCCGCCCCGGGCGCACGACTGCGGAACGCACGAGCCGAGGCGTCCGTGGTCACCGGCCGTACCGCATACGAGTGAAATTGCGCATCCGTATCCGCCGACCAGGTGAATCGTTGGACGGGGCATGACGACGCAGAGCAGTGCCCTCGCCCGGTTCGACTTCCAGGGCCACGAAGTCCGTGTGGTGACCGTCGACGGGGATCCCTGGTGGGTGGCCGCGGACGTCGCCGCGGTGCTCCAGATCGCCCGCGTGCACAGTGCCGTACGCGGGCTCGACGACGACGAAAAGGGTGCGCATACTATGCGCACCCCTGGCGGTGACCAGCAGGTTTCCATCATCAGCGAGTCCGGGCTGTACTCGCTGATCCTTCGCTCCAGGAAGCCCGATGCCAAGCGGTTCCGCCGCTGGGTGACCCACGAGGTGCTCCCCGCGATCAGGCGGACCGGCCGCTACCAGGCCGAGGACAGCCCGGCGTCGGATCTCCCCGCCGAGACCGCCGTGATCTTCAGGTCGGTCGCGCGAGCCGGCCTGGAGGCCCTCCTCGCCCTGGCCAGGACCGACCCCGGGACGCCGCCGCCGTCATCGCCGAGGCACTGTCCCGGGCGAGTCCGGAGCAGGCTTCGGGCGTCCTCGCCGGCCTTCGGGCCGACCACGACGCCACGCCGGCCGCCGTACCTGCCCAACGGGCGCCCTCGGCCCCCCTGTGGCATCCGCGGATCCCCGAGGGCGCCGTGTCCTTCAGCGCGATGGCCGAGGTCCTCAGCTGCGAGTTCGACCGCCCCGACCTCAGCCGCGACCACCTGTTCACGATCGCCCGGGACGCCCGGCTGCTGCAACCGCCGGCGGCCCCCTACAGCGGCAACACCCTCACGGACCTGCGCCTCTCGACGCTCTTCGTGATCCGCCGCATCGCCGGAGCCTCGCACGGCTGGCCCTGCACGCACCACTACCAGCCGCTCGCCCTGCCACCGGGCCTCATGATCATGCGTCAGCTGGTGGCCCAGGACATCGACCGCGGAGTCCTGTAGCGCGACCGCGGCCCGGCCCTTCCCGGCGCGGCATGCGGCCGGGGAGGAGACCGGCCGGTCTCGCCTTGCGCACACGGCCCGGCCGGCGACCGTGCCGAGTCCTGCCCGCGCCTTCCCCTGCGAGGCACGGGCCGGGGCTCGGTGCTCGGGGCGGTGATCCGAGTCCTCAGGGCATGCCCGTCCCTCCGCGCCGAGAACGACAACGCCGCGGGCGCCGCGCCGGGAAGCCCCCTCCTGCCTCCCGGTGCGGCGCCTCGGTGAGCCGCGTCGTCAGTCCGCCAGCGGCAGGTACACCCGGTTGCCCTTGGCTGCGAACTCGGCGGACATCGCGGCCATGCCGGCCTCCGCCTCACCGTCCAGGGCCGAGGCGACGGCGGTGGAGCCGTCGCCGTGCTCGTCGCGGATCTTCTGGGAGATCTTCATCGAACAGAACTTCGGGCCGCACATGGAGCAGAAGTGGGCCGTCTTGGCGGGCTCCGCCGGCAGCGTCTCGTCGTGGAAGGCGCGGGCCGTCTCCGGGTCGAGGGCCAGGTTGAACTGGTCCTCCCACCGGAACTCGAACCGGGCGTCCGAGAGCGCGTCGTCCCAGTCGCTGGCGCCGGGGTGGCCCTTGGCGAGGTCGGCGGCGTGCGCGGCGATCTTGTAGGTGATGACGCCGGTCTTCACGTCGTCCCGGTTCGGCAGGCCCAGGTGCTCCTTGGGCGTGACGTAGCAGAGCATCGCCGTGCCCCACCAGGCGATCATCGCCGCGCCGATGCCCGAGGTGATGTGGTCGTAGCCGGGGGCGACGTCGGTGGTGAGCGGGCCCAGGGTGTAGAAGGGCGCCTCGTCGCAGATCTCCTTCTGGAGATCCATGTTCTCCTTGATCTTGTTCATCGCGACGTGGCCGGGGCCCTCGATCATCACCTGGACGTCCCGGTCGCGGGCGATCCGGCCGAGCTCGCCGAGGGTCTGCAGTTCGGCGAACTGCGCCTGGTCGTTGGCGTCCGCGGTGGAGCCGGGGCGCAGGCCGTCACCGAGCGAGAAGGTGACGTCGTAGCTCGCGAGGATGTCGCAGAGCTCCTCGAAGTTGGTGTAGAGGAAGTTCTCCCGGTGGTGGGCCAGGCACCAGGCCGCCATGATCGAGCCGCCGCGCGAGACGATGCCGGTCTTGCGCCGGGCGGTCATCGGCACGTACCGCAGCAGCACGCCGGCGTGCACGGTCATGTAGTCGACGCCCTGCTCGCACTGCTCGATCACGGTGTCGCGGTAGACGTCCCAGCTCAGCTCCTCGGCCTTGCCGTCGACCTTCTCCAGCGCCTGGTACAGCGGCACGGTGCCGATCGGGACGGGCGAGTTGCGCAGGATCCACTCGCGGGTGGTGTGGATGTTGCGGCCGGTGGAGAGGTCCATCACGGTGTCGGCGCCCCAACGGGTCGCCCAGGTCATCTTCTCCACCTCCTCCTCGATCGAGGAGGTGACCGCGGAGTTGCCGATGTTGGCGTTGATCTTCACCAGGAAGTTGGTGCCGATGATCGCCGGCTCGACCTCCGGGTGGTTCACGTTCAGCGGGATCACCGCCCGGCCGCGGGCCACCTCGGAGCGGACGAACTCCGCCTCCAGGCCCTCCCGCAGGGCGATGAACTCCATCTCCGGCGTGACGGTCCCGCGCTTCGCGTAGGCGAGCTGGGTGACGGCCGCGCCCGCCCGGCCGCGCAGCGGACGGCGCGGGCGGCCGGGGAAGACGGCGTCGAGGTTGCGCAGGTCCCCGCCGCGCGGCGAGGTGTGCTTGATCCCGTCGTCCTCCGGGCGGGCCTCGCGGCCGTCGTACTCCTCGACGTCGCCGCGCTGGCGGATCCACGCGTCGCGCAGGGCCGGCAGACCGCGCCGGACGTCCGGCTCGTACGAGGGGTCGGTATACGGGCCGGAGGTGTCGTACAGCGGGACGCTCCCGCCGTTGGTGAGGATCACTTCGCGGTACGGCACCCGCAGGTCAGGGCGGGATCCCTCACGGTAGGCCTTGCGCCACGCCGGGGTCGGGTAGCCGCTGGCGGCGCTGCTGACCGGGCTGCCGGCCGCACCGCCCGCCGGGCTCTGGGCAGACTTCTCCGGTGTTTCGAACATGGTCATTCGACCTTCTACTCCCTACGCCGGCATTACCCGGTCCAGGTTCCTGCGGTCGACGCAGCGGTCGGTACGCGTGATGGCGTACCGTTCAGCGCCCTCTCAGCCCGGTGCTCCGAGCTCCCGTGTCCACGGACGGTTTTGTCCGCAACAAGACCTCAACACCGTAGCGGGCACCGCGGGCGCGGTCCAGAGGGGGTCCGGGAAGCGGCCGCGCGGGCAGACTGGGAGCCGACGGAGAGGGGGCCGCGGTGGTCGGCAGCACGGGACGGGTGACGGGGACGGTCGGCGAGGGCCTGGTCGGCGAGGTGATGATCCACGTGGCGGCCCGGCAGGGGACGGAGGCGTTCCTCGCCCACCCGGCTTTCCCGGGGGAGCGGTTGGCGGTCGGCACCAGGGTGGTCGTGGTCGAGTACCAGCCGCCACGGACGGTGTACGTAGCACCGGCCTGACCGGCTGATACAGAATCAGGACATCAACTGCTTCCCAAGTGATCGGAACAGGCGCAGAATCTCCGCTGCCACCGCGTTCCGCGCCATCCTGCACAACAGAGCGCAGCCACGGGACCGGTGTGCCCTGAAGGGGGAATCAGCCGATGCTCATCGGCATCGCAGGGGCGGCCGTCGCCTCGATCGTCATCCTGATCGTGCTCTTCAAGCTCATGTGGCGGGTCGCCGAGCCCAACGAGGCACTGATCATCTCCGGGTCCAAGCACCGCGCCGAGGGAGTCGGCGAGGGGCTGGGGTTCCGGGTCGTCACCGGCCGCGGGACGCTCGTCACCCCGGGCGTCCAGGTCGTCCGCAAGCTGTCGCTGGATCTCAACGAGGCCGACCTCGACGTCGAGTGCGTGACCTCGCAGGGGATCCCGGTGCACGTCAAGGGCGTTGTGATCTTCAAGGTCGGCGACGACACGGTGTCGATCGCCAACGCCGCCCGCCGCTTCCTGGACCAGCAGGCGATGATGGGCCACCGCGTCCACAACGTCTTCGCCGGCCATCTGCGCTCCATCGTCGGCGGGCTGACCGTCGAGGACATGATCCGCGACCGCGAGCGGCTCACCGGGGAGACCCGGGCCGCCTCCGGCACGGAGATGGAGAAGCTGGGCCTGATCATCGACTCGCTGCAGATCCAGGAGATCCTGGACCCGACCGGGTACATCCAGAACCTCGCCGCCCCGCACGCCGCGCGGGTCATGCGGGACGCCCGGATCGCCCAGGCCGAGGCGGACCGCCAGGCCACCGAGGCCGAGCAGGAGGCGTTCGCCCGCAAGGCCGAGGCGACCCGCAACAGCGGTATCCAGCAGGCCGGTTACCAGGCCGAGATGGAGACCGCGACGGCCCGCGCCATGCAGGCCGGACCGCTCGCCCAGGCCGCCGCCCGCCAGGAGGTCGTGGTCCAGGAGACCAAGGTCGCCGAGCTGGAGGCGCACCGCAAGGAGCAGCAGCTGCAGGCGGACGTCCGCAAGCCCGCCGACGCCCGCGCGTACGAGACCCGGACCAAGGCCGACGCCGACCGCGACGCCCGGATCTCGGCGGCCCAGGCGCAGGCCAAGGAGACCGAGCTGAAGGCCGGCGCCGAGGCGAACCGGGTGAAGATCGCGGCGCTCGCCGAGGCCGAGGCCACCAAGGCCAGGGGCCTGGCGTCCGCGGAGGCCACCCGGGCCACCGGCCAGGCGGAGGCCGCCTCGGCCGAGGCCAAGGGCCTGGCGGCGGCGGAGGCCGCCCGGGCGCTCGGTCTGGCCGAGGCCGAGGCGATCAAGGCCCGCGCGGCCGCCCTGGCGGAGAACCAGGAGGCCGTGGTCGCCCAGCAACTCGCCGAGAACTGGCCGGAGATCGTCCGGGCCGGCGCCGAGGCGTTCGGCAACGTCGAGCACATGGTGCTGCTCAACGGCGCCGAGGGGATGGGCGAGATGTTCGCCAAGGCCCTGACCATGGGCGGGACGGGCCTCGGCCTGGCCCGCCAGCTGCTGGGGACGATGAACGGGGCCGCGGGCAGCGCCGGCGCCGAACTCCCCGCGCAGCCCGGCTCCGAGCGCCCCCGGGCGCAGTCCGTCCCGGTCCAGGACGCCTGACCGAAGCCGGGTGCGGGGCTCGTGCCGACCGGCGCGGGCCCCGCACCCGGTTGTTCCCGGCCCCGTATCCCGTGGCGCACGGGATCTTCACGGCGATAGTCTGATCTTCACTCAGAACCGGTTCGGTCCGGGATCGTCGCCGCCCCGCCGGTCAGCAGGTCGCGCAGCTCCACGGGCGGCGCCTTCCAGGGGGACACACACCATGCCCATTCGTCACGCCGTCGCTCTGGCGGCCGCCACGGTCTCCGCCGTCCTCGGTCTGCCCGCCGTCACGGCGCACGCCGACGCGGGCGCCGTCCTGAACGTCGACAACCGGGCCGCCGCCAACTGCAGCGACGCGGGCACCGGCACCGCCGCCCGGCCGTACTGCACCCTGCAGGCGGCCGTCGACGCGGCGCAGCCCGGCCAGACCGTCCAGGTCGCGCCGGACACCGACCTCACCGGTGAGGTCCGGGTGACCCGCTCGGGCACCCCCGGGCATCCGATCGTGATCGACGGCGCGCCGCTCGCCATGTACCTCTACAACCACCAGCCCTCCCTGACCAGCACCACCGGGCACCTCTTCACCCTGGACGGCGTCTCCGACGTGGTGATCCGGGGCTTCCTCGCCTACGACACCGCGCAGCCGGTCGTCATCAAGGACTCCAATCGGATCCAGGTCGACCAGCTGATGACCGAGTGGGACCGGAGCAAGGCCCTGCCGGCCGGCTCGGCCGCGCTGCGGGTGACCGGTCACAGCGACCAGGTCGCCGTCACCCGGTCGGTGTTCTACGCCTCCGGGGGCGTCGTGGTGGACGCCGGCTCGCAGCGGACCACCATTGTCGGCAACGACATCGGCACCTCCCAGGGCGGCGGTCTGAGCATCACCGACGGGCCCGGGACGGTCGTCGCCAACAACACCGTGGTCGGCAGCAACGGCCCGGGCATCGCCCTGCTGGGCGCCTCGGCCGGCTCGGTGGTCGAGAACAACATCGTCGTCTCCGAGGGCACGGTCCCGCGCGGCGCGCCGATCTCGGTGGCGGCCGGCTCCACCGCCGCGACGAAGGTCGACTACAACATCGTCCACCCGCTGAGCGGGACCGAGGCCTACACCTGGGGCGGCGCCGGGCACCCGACCCCCGCGGCCTTCACCGCGGCCACCGGCCAGGGCGGGCACGACGTGGACGCGGCGATCACCTTCCACGACAGCATCTTCCACCGGCCCGGCAACGACGACACCGCGGCGATCGACTCCGCCGACCCGGACGTGCCGGGCCTGCCCGACACCGACCTGTACGGCAGCGCCGTGGTCGACGATCCGCTGGTCGCCGGCACCGGCCCGCACGGCAGCCTGCGCGACCGCGGCGCGGCCGAGGTGCAGGGCCTGAACGAGGTCGGGCTGACCGCGCGCGGCGTCGACCACCCCGCCGGCCCCAGCCTGCGGGGCGCGCTCCCGTTCGCCGTCGAGTTCACGGCGACGCCGTACAACACCTGGCCGACCGCCGTCACCTACAGCTACGACTTCGGTGACGGCTCCGCCCCCTCGGTGACCACCGCGACGAAGGTGCAGCACACCTACACACGGGCCGGCGTGTTCGCCGCGTACGTCACGGCGACGGACAGCACCGGCCACCAGGTCGGCTCGTACCCGAGCTACGTCGACGCCCGGCCGGACGCCCCGTTGACGCCGGTGCTCGGGGCGACGCCCAGCCGCACCAACCCGCTCGGCTTCGACCTGAACGCGGCGGGCACCACCACCCCGTGGCAGATCAAGAACTACCAGCTGGACTACGGGGACGGCACCTCCTCCTCCACCCCCTACGAGGGCTTCGGGCACACCTACGCACGGCCCGGCACCTACACCGTCACGCTGACCGCCACCGACTGGGCCGACCGTACGGCCAGCACCACCCTGCAGGTGACCGCCGCCTACGAGGCGGCCGGGTTCACCGCGATCGCGCCCGTCCGGGTGGCCGACACCCGGGTGACCAACAGCCGCTACGCCCAGCGCGGGGCCTGGAGCTCCCTCGACGTCTACGTGCGCGACAACCAGGTCGAGTACAACAACGTCCGGATCCCGGTGGTGCCGGAGGGCGCCACCGCGGTCGTGCTGAACCTGACCGCCACCGGCGCCACCGGCAAGGGGTTCCTCAGCGCGACGCCCAACAAGGGTGAGCGGCCGGCCACCTCGAACGTCAACTACGGCCCCGGCCAGGACATCGCGAACGTGGTGACGGTGCCGATCGGCGAGAACGGCAACGTCACCATCGCCAACACCGGCGGCGCGGTGGGCGCGGTGGTGGACGTCCTCGGGTACTACAAGGCCGGCAGCACCGGGAAGTTCAGCAGTGTCGCGCCCGCCCGGCTGCTGGACACCCGCAAGCCCGGCGACGCCCCGGTCGGCCAGGACGCGGTACGCCCGCTGAAGGTCACCGGGACGGGCGGCGTGCCCGCGAACGCCACCTCGGTGGTCCTCAACGTCACGGCCACCGATGCCACGGCCGAGAGCTTCCTGACGGCCTACCCGGCGGGCACCAGCCGCCCGTCCGCCTCGAACCTGAATGTGCGTCCCGGGCAGATCGTCCCCAACCAGGTGATCGTCCCGGTCGGCGCCGACGGCACCGTCAACCTCTACAACCACCTGGGCAGCACCCAGGTGATCGTGGACGTCTTCGGCTACTACAGCCCGGACGGCAAGGGCCTGTTCACGCCCGTCGTACCCGCCCGGCTGCTGGACACCCGGCAGGGCGGCGGCCCGCTCGGCCAGGGCGGCTCGCGGACCGTCGGCGGCGTGCCGGCCGGCGCCTTCGCGGCGGTCGCGAACGTCACCTCCACCGAGGCGACCGCCGAGACCCACCTGATCGTGCACGCCACCGGCACCGGCCTCCCCGGGACCAGCAACCTGAACCCGGTGCCCGGCCGCGACGTGCCGAACCAGGTCACCACACCGGTGAGCGCCGACGGCAGGTTCGACGTCTTCAACCACATGGGCAGCACCCACGTGATCGCCGACCTGTTCGGGTACTTCACCAACGGCTGATCGGGCCGGGCCGCCCCGTCGCCGTGCCCGTCCGCCGCAACGGCGGGCGGGCACGGCCGGTCCAGGCCCGTACCAGGGGCGATCTGAGTACCCGTACTCATGATTTCGGGCCGCCGCTGCCGCCACCATGAGGGTATGGACCTCCCGATACCGCGAGTCGGCATCACGGCCGTCGGCTCGTACCTGCCCGCCCGACGGTTGACCTCACAGCAGCTCCAGGACGAGGTGACGGCCGGACTCCGGCTGCCGGAGCGGATGTTCGAGAAGGCGACCGGCATCGTCACCCGGCACTTCGCCGCCGAGGGCGAGTACGCCTCCACCCTCGCGCTGGGCGCCGCCCGCCGGGCCCTGGACGCCCGGGGGATCGACCCTCTCGACATCGACCTGCTGCTCTACGCCTCCGCCACCCGCGACGTCTGCGAGCCCGCGACCGCTCATCTGGTGCAGGCCGAACTCGGCTCCCAGGCAAACGCGTTGGACGTCAGCAACGCCTGCAACAGCTTTCTCAACGGGATCGACCTGGCCCGCGCCATGATCCTGGCCGGCCGGGCCCGCCGCGCGCTGGTGGTGACCGGCGAGACGCCCAGCCGGGCCATGCGGCGCGACCCCGGCGCTCTCGCCGACTTCCGGGAGGGGTTCGCCGGCTACACCTTCGGAGACGCCGGCGCCGCGGTGGTCGTCGAGCCGGTGGAACGCGGCGGCATCCTCGACGTCGAGACCGAGACGGCCTCCGAACACTGGGCGGTCGGCGGCATCCCCGGCGGCGGGTCCCGGCACCCGCGCGGCGACGAGTACAGCTACTTCCGCGGCGGCGGCAAGGAGTTGCGCGGCGTCTTCGAGAAGATCGGCGGCGACATCCTGACCCGGGTCGCGGCCCGGACCGGCCTCGGCTGGGACGCCTACGCCCGCGTCCTGGTCCACCAGGTGACCGTGCCCTACCTGGAGCGCTTCGTCGAACTCACCGGCGTCCCGGCCGGGAAGCTGGTGCTCACGGTGCCGGACCTCGGGAACATCGCCAGCGCCACCCTCGGGGTCCAACTCGACCGGGTGAAGGGCGAACTGAACCCCGGGGACAAGGTCCTGCTGGTGGGCCTGGGCGGCGGCGTGAGCCTGATGACCATGGTCTGGGAGGCATCGTGAGCACCGCCCACGCCACCGGCCCCGCCCCCGGCCGGGCCCCGCTCTGGGTGATCGTCCCGGCCTACCAGGAGGAGGCCAGGATCGGCGACACCCTGACCGCCCTCGCCCGCCAGCACGACCGGGACTTCACCCTGCTGGTGGTCGACAACGGCTCCACCGACCGGACGGCCGAACTCGCCCGCGCCTTCGCCGCCTGCGCGCCCTTCCCGGTCGAGGTGCTGGTCGAGCCGGAGAAGGGCGTCGGCTGCGCGGTCGACACCGGGTTCCGGCACGCCGTCGCCCGGGGCGCGCGGCTGCTCGCCCGCACCGACGCCGACTGCGTACCGCAGCCCACCTGGACGGCCGCCGCCCGGATCGCGCTGACCGAGGCCCCCGGCCTGGTCTGCGGCCGCGTCCTCGCCCGCCGGGACGAGCACGGCCCGCTCGGCCGGGCCGGCTTCCGCCTGCTGGTGGCCACCGCCGCCGGCTTCGGACGGATCCGCCCGGCCCACCGCCGGCGGCACGGGTTCCTGGCGCCGTACCGGATGCACGCCGGCAACAACATGGCCGTCAGCGCCGAGCTGTACCTGGCGGTGGGCGGCATGCCGCGGCGCCCGTCACCGACCGACCGGGCGTTCCTCAACCGGGTCCGCCGGCACACCACCGCCATCAGCCGCTGCCGGGCGATGGTGGTGCACAACTCCACCCGCCGGCTCAAGGCGTACGGCGTGCTGACCACCGCCCGCTGGTACCTGGACCGGGGCAGCGGCCGGCACTCCACCGATCCTCGCTGACGGCGCCGCGCCCGCACCACACCGCCGCCCGCAGCCCCTGCGTTCCCGCCCGCGCCCCTGCCGTCCGCACAGAAAGGTCCTCCCGTGCTGGAAACCCTCGTCCCGGCGCTGCGCGCCGCCGGCACCCGCCCCGCCGTCCTGCACCGGACCAGGACCGGCGCGGTGCGGACCCGGATCCGCGCGGCCGACCTCGCGGACCTCGCCGAGGCGTACGCCGCCGCCCTACACCGGCGCGGCCTGGCCCCCGGCGACACCCTCGGGGTGGCCGTCCGCCCCGGCCCGCGCGCCCTGGCCGTGATGCTGGCCGCGCACCACCTCGGGGTGCGGATCGCGGTACTGGACCCGTCCGCCGGGCCCGACGTGCTGCGGGCCCGGCTGTCGCTGGCCCGGCCCACGCTGGTGCTGGCGGACGCCACCGCGCAGGCGGTGGCCGGCTGGGCCCGGCCGCTGGCCCGCCGGGCCCGGCTCGCGCTGCCGCCGCTGGCCGCCCTCGGACCGGTCGCCACCCTCGGACCGCGGCTGCCCGGCTGCGCGCCCCGGCTGCGGCCGGCCGCCGGCGGCCCGCCACCCGCCGCCGACCCCGGCCCCGACGCGGACGCCGTGATCGTCTTCACCTCCGGAACCACCGCCAGCCCGCGTGCCGTGGTGCACAGCCGGGCCGGCCTGGCGGCGGGCCTGCGGACGGTCGCCGGACTGGTCCGCCCGCAGCCGGGGTCCACCGTCCTCGGCGGCACCTTCTTCGTGCTCGTCCCCGCGCTCGCCGCCGGCGCCACCGTCGCCCTGCCGGCCCGCTCACCGGGGGGCCTGGCCGGCCAGCTGCACCGGCTGGCACCGTCCGACACCTACCTGACGCCACCGCAGCTGCGCGCCGCACTGACCGCCGGGGCGCGCTTCTCCGGCCGGGTCTGGACGGGCTCCGCCCCGGCCGGCGCCGACCTGCTCGGCCGGGTCAAGCAGGCCGGCGCCGCCGAGGCCTGGAGCGTCTACGCACTGACCGAACTCTTCCCCGCCGCGGCCGTCGAGGAGGCCGAGAAGGCCGCCTGGACCGGGGACGGCGACCTGGTCGGCCACCCGCTGCCCGGTGTGCGGGCCGCACTCTCCCCGGACGGCGAACTGCTGCTCACCGGGCCCGGCGCCCGCCACCGCTACCTCGGCGAGGACCCCGACCCCTGGATCCGCACGGGGGACCGCGCCACGCTCACCCCGGACGGCCGGATCGCGCTGGCGGGCCGCTGCAAGGACATGGTGCTGCGCCGCGCCGAGAACATCTACCCCGGCCTGTACGAGCCTGCCCTGCACCTGCCCGGGGTCGAACTGGCCGTACTGGTCGGCGTCCCGGACGGGGACGGCGACGAGCGGCTGGTGGCTCTGGTCCAGCCGCGCTCCGGGACGGACGAACGGCGGCTGCGCTCCGCCCTGGAGGCACCGCTGGCCCGGATGGGCAGCGCCCGGCCGGACGCCGTCCTGTTCGCCGAAGTCCCGCTGGCCGGGCGCTCGCGCAAGCCCGACCGCGGCGCCGCGTCCCGGTTCTGCGCCGAGGAGCTGGCCCGGTGACCGCGCCGCTGGTGGGGCCGTACGCCACCCCCCGCAGGGCGCAGCGCACCGCCCGCCGCCGCGACCGCAAGGTCTACCTGCGCAGCCACCCGGTGCTGTTCGCGCTGCTCGCCGCCACCCGCCGCCGCCCGGTGGTCCGGATCGGCCGGACGGTCCTGGTGCACGGCGCCGAGGCCTACCGCGAGGTGCTGACCCGCGTCCCGCTGGACCGCACCGCCGCGGGCACCACGGGCGGCGCCGCGGCCCGGCTCACCGACGGCGGACTGCTCTTCGACCAGGACGGCGCCGGGCACCGGGCCGCCCGCCGCACGCTCGCCACCGACCTCGGCAGCGGCGCGGTCGCGCGGCTGCGCCCGATCTGGCAGGGCCTCCTCGGCGAGCGGCTCGCCGTCCTGGGCCCCGGCGGCCACGCCACCGTCGACCTGGTCGAACTGGCCGCGGAGCTGGCCGGTGCCACCACCGCCGCGCTGACCGCCTGCCCCGCCGATCCGCTCCTGCTCGCCCGGGCCGCGACCGACGCGGCCGCCGCCACCGCCCGGGACCACCTGCCCGGCCGGCGCCGCCCCGGCAGCGCCGACGCCGCCGCGCGGGCCGCCGCCGAACTCACCGCGCTGCTCCCCGACAGCCTGGACGCGATGCTCGCGGTGGCCGCGGTCAACACCACGGTGGCCGCCCTCCCGCGGGCCGCCGCCTGGTGCGCCGACGCCGGGCTCTGGGCGGGCCTCACCCCCGTCACCGCGCCCGGGCTGGCCGCCGAACTGCTCCGGCTGACCGCGCCCTCCCCGCTCCTGCCCCGGGTCGCCGCCGCCGACGCGACCGTCGCCGGCTGTCCCGTCGGCCGCGGCGACCGGCTGATCCTGGTCGCCCGGCACGCCGCCCGGGCCCAGGACGACACCCCGGCCGACCCGGCCTCCGCCAACCAGGCCGTGTTCGGCGCCGGCCCGCACGCCTGCCCGGGCGCCGGGCTGGCCCGCGCCCAGCTCGCCGACCTCCTGCTGGCCCTGGCGCCGTACCGGCCCGTCGTGGTGCGCGCCCGGGTGGACCGCCGCTCCGCCCTGCCCGGGTACGCCGAACTGCGGATGCGGGCCGGACCGCGGGCCGAACCACCGGCCGGGCCCGGACCGCGGGTGCGGAAGTGCGCGCCGTGATGCGGATAGCCGTCACCGGCGCGAGCGGCTTCTGCGGCTCGCAGGTGGCCCGCGCGGCCGCCGCGCAGGGCGCCGAGGTGCTCTGCCTGGGCCGCAGCCCGGGCCCGGTCGGCCGGCACGTCCCCTGGGACGCCACCGCCGGCCGCCCCGACCTGGCCGGCGCCCACCTGGTGATCCACTGCGCGGCGGCGGTCGGCGACCCGGCCCCCGGCTCCCCCGACGAGGCGCGGCAGTACGCCGTGAACGTCGAGGGCACCGCGCGGCTGCTCGAAGCGGCGGCCGGACGGCCGGTGGTCTGGGTGAGCAGCGCGAGCGTCTACGACCCGAGGCCCGACCGCTCGCTGGTGGGCGAGGACCACCCCACCACGGGCGGGCACCTGAACGCGTACGGGCGGAGCAAGGCGGCGGGCGAGCGGCTCGCGCTGGCCGCCGGCGCCGTGGTGCTGCGCCCCCGCGCGGTGTACGGGCCGGGGGATCCGCACCTGGTGCCACGGCTGCTGGAACGGGTCCGCCGGGGGCGGCTGCTGCTGCCCGGACCGGACGTCGCGCTCAGCCTCACCGCCGTGCAGAACCTCGCGGACGCCTGCCTCGCCGCCGCCGACTGGGCGCCCGGCGCGTACAACATCGCCGACGCCCGGCCGTACCGACGCGACGAGGCCGTCCGCCGGGTGCTGCGCGCCCACGACCGGGAGGCCCGGATCGGCCACCTGCCCGTCCGGCTGGCCGAGTTCGCGGCCCGCACCGGCCGGGTGCCGGGCCTGACCCCGTACGCGGTCGACCAGTTGGCCCGCAGCGTGGTGCTGGACATCGGCCGGGCCCGCGCCACCGGGTGGCGGCCCCGCTGGGACCTCGACACCGTCCTGCTGCGGGAGCGGCGGGAGCGGCTCGAACGCCGGGCCCGGCAGGAACGGCCGGAGCGGCGGGACCGGCCGGAGCGGCCGGAGCGGCCGGGCGCCTGAACCCGGCCCGGGCAGAGGCGGACCGGCGCCGGGCCGGGGAACGCCCGAGCGCCCGCACCCCCGGCCGGGGGTGCGGGCGCTCGGGCGTCGAGGTCAGCTCTTGGCGGCCTTCTTCACCAGGATCACCACGGCCGCGGCGATGCCCACCACCACCAGGGCCTTGAGCAGCAGTCCGATCAGGGCTCCCACCACGCCCACCACGAACCACAGGATGTTCCAGGCCAGGATCAGCACGATGATCGGGACGACGATGTTCCGCACCCACGAGGGCAGCGACTTCCAGAGCTCAGCCATGTCGGTTCCTTACTCTCCCCTCGGGCCGGCTGCCTTCTGGTGCCGCATCCCGTCTGCTTCGGTACTTCGATCGTACGGGTGCCGATGCGGCGGAACGAGGGGCTGCGGCCCCGAGAGAACCCGGAGATCACCCCGAGCCGCAACCCCGACGCCCGACCCCGAGTCCGGGTCGGATCCACGCCGGATCCGGGCCCGGCGGCCGGCCCGGAAGCGCGCGGGAATCCCCAACCCGCCCGCCGCGGACAAAGTTTCGAGACCCGTGCAACCCCGGCGGTCCGCCGGGGGTCTATCAGGTACGCGCGGCTTCACGGAGGCAGGCCGCCGGGCACCTCTGCGCTCCGTCCTCCTGGGGGAATCCACACCATGCTCCTGCGCCGCCCGGCAGCCGCCCTGGCCCTGCTCACGGCCCTCGCCCTGCCACTCTCCGCCCTCGCCACCGGAACGGCCACGGCCGCACCCGCCGTCGCACCCGCCGTCGCCCCGGCTCCCACCGCGCCGGCCGGCTACGTGCCGGTGAACCCGATCCGCGCCTACGACACCAGGAACTCGTTCCTCACCACGTGGGCGAGCTACTCGCCGATGGGCCCCGACGAGAACCTCACCGTCCCGCTCGCGCCCTACACCGGCCACATGCCGCCGGCCCGGGCGAACGTCGTCCCGGCGGACGCCACCGCCGTGGTGGTCAACGTGACCGCCACCGCCCCGACCACCGACGGCTACCTCAGTCTGAGCGCGATGGCGGGCGCCCCGCGGACGGTGCCGACCACGTCGAGCGTGAACTTCACCGTCGGGCAGACCGTGTCCAACCTGGTCACGGTGCCGGTGGCGCAGAACGTCTCCGTGCCCGGCTCCGGGGGGGACCAGCACCTGCCGACGATCAACGTCTACAACCACACCGGCGCGACCCATGTGGTGATCGACATCCTCGGCTACTACCAGCCCGGTGCCGCCGCCAAGTACGAACCCACGACGCCGACCCGGCTGCTGGACACCCGCGAGGGCTCCGGCACCAAGCTCGGGCCGGACACCAGCCGCGGCCTGGTCGTCGGGCGCGAGGACCTCGGCACGCGCGGCGCCACCGCCGTGGTCCTGAACGTCACGGTCACCGACCCCGACGCGGACAGCTTCCTGACCGTCTTCCCGCCCCTGCAGTTCGTGCCCAGCACCTCCAACATCAACTTCGCCCCCGGCCGGACCGTTCCCAACCAGGTGGTCGTGCCGCTGAACTACGGCGACAAGATCAACCTCTACAACCACGTCGGCAGCGTGCACGTCATCGTCGACCTGGTGGGGTACTACGGCCCCACCGGCCACGGGCTCTACTCCGCCATGGCGCCGGCCCGGCTCCTCGACACCCGGACGAGCGGGGGCAAGCGCCCGCCGTACAGCTCGACCACCGTGCCCGTGGCGGGCGCCGCGGGCATCCCCGCCGAGGCCACCGCCGCCACCCTCAACGTGACCGCGACCGAACCGGACACCGCCGGGCACCTGGTCGTGCACCCGGCGGGCACTCCCCTGCCGAACACCTCGAACGTCAACTTCACCGCGGGCGGGACCTCGGCCAACGGCGTCACCGCCAAGCTCGGGGGCGGCGGGGTGGAGGTCGACAACCGCAGCGGCGCCACCCACGAGATCGTCGACGTGACCGGCTGGTTCACCAACGGCTGAGCCGCCGCAGGGCCGCCGACGGCACCGTCCGGGCCGCCGGCACGACGGATGACGGCCCGGACGAAGGACGGTGGCCGGCCCGCGCTCGCGTCGCGGGCCGGCCACCGTCCATCCACCGGTCGCCGGACCGGCTCGGACCGGCTCGGACCGGCTCATGCCGGCTCAGACCGGCCAGGTCTCGCCGCGCCAGGCCGCGTCCCAGAACATCCACTCGTAGCGCGAGGTGGTGGTGAAGTGCTCCACCACCCGCCGCCGTTCGGCCGGGGAGACCTCCTCGCCGAGCCGGTCGGTGAGCGCCAGCACCCGGCGGACCACCGACTGGAAGGCCTCGTCGCCGTAGGTGGCGATCCACCTGGCGTACAGCGGGTCCGGCGAGGACTTGGCGAGCAGTTCCCGGCCGACCCGGGCGTAGATCCAGTAGCAGGGCAGCACCGCCGCCACCGCCTCGGCGAACGAGCCGCCGTAGACGGTCGCCAGCAGGTAGCTGGTGTAGGCCCGGGTGGTCGGCAGCACGGGCTCGGCGGCGGCCTGCTCGGCACTGTCGCCGAAGGCGTCCATGAACTCGGCGTGCATGCCCTGCTCCGCGGCGAGCGCGCCCACCGCGTCGTCGGCGAACGCCCGGACGTCCGCCTCGTCGGGCGCCTTGGCGGCGCAGACGGCCAGGGCCCGGGCGTAGTCGCGCAGGTAGTGCGAGTCCTGGACGACGAAGTGCCGGAAGGCGGCCCGCGGCAGGGTCCCGTCGGTCAGGCCGCCGAGGAACGGATGGTCGAGGATCTTCGCGTAGACCGGCTCGATCGACGCCCACAGCTCGTCGGTCAGGCTGCGCGGCTCGGTGCGGCTCGGGGTCATGGTGCTGCTCCCTCCCTGTCCCGGACGGGGCGCTCCCCTGTCACGGCCAGGTTCTGGCGGTCGACGCGGCCGCCGGCACCCGGCATCACCTGCCGTACGTGCCGGCCGGCGTCCTCTCAGCCCGCTGCCACGGGCTCCCGCGGTGATCACGGACTGGTCGGGGCCGACCCTACCCGCCGGGCCCGCTCAGTCCTCCGGCGGGGAGAACACCACCAGCACCCGCAGTTCCTCGGTGATGTGGTGGAAGCGGTGCGGCACCCCCGCCGGCACGTAGGCCACGGTGCCCCGGCCGACGGTGGTGGTCTCGTCCCCCACGGTCAGTTCGGCCCGGCCGCTGACCACCTGGTAGATCTCGTCCTGGGCGTGTGCGGTCTGCGGGTCGGTGTCGCCGGGGGAGAGGGCGTAGAGGCCGGCCGACATGTGGCGCTCCTTCAGGAAGCGCAGGTACGCGCCCTCGTTCGCGGCACGCTCCGCGTCGAGCTGGTCGAGCCGGAACACCTTCATGCCGGGACCGTGCCGGAGCCGGCGGCCCGAACCGCGCCGGCGGACGCGCCGGACGCGACCGGGAGGGGGACGAGGGCCGGGCGGGCAGCACCGGTCGGGTCGGGAATCATGGGGCGAGCTCCTTCCGAGCCTCGCGGGACAGTGCCAGGGACGCGGCCGTGGACGGCGGCTGCGGCTGCGGCTGCGGCTGCGGCTGCGGCTGCGGCTGCGGCTGCGGCCGATCGTACCTCTCCGCCCCTGGCCGGCCCGGCCGGCACGGGAGTTGTCCGCAGGCGCCACGGGTCCGGCCGTCCCGCTCCGGCGTCCCGGACAAGCCCGCTGCTCAGGCGGCTCCGAGGGGTCGGGGCGGCCCCGAAAAGTGAGGGCCTCCGGGCCTAGGTTCACGGCCCCCGGGTCGGGCATCGTATGTACCAACCTCCGGCCACCAGATGGGATACGTGTTCAACCGTGAAATCTTTCGCCATCAAGACACTCATCAACGCGGCGGCGATCTGGGTCGCCGCCTGGATCGTCACGGGCATCACCCTGTCGGGACAGGACACCTGGGGGCAGCAGACGCTCACCGTGATCGCGGTGGCGCTGATCTTCGGCGTGGTGAACTGGCTGATCAAGCCGGTGGTGAAGCTGTTCTCGCTGCCGCTGTTCGTGCTGACGCTGGGCCTGATCACCTTCGTGATCAACGCCCTGATGCTGTGGCTGACCTCGTGGGCCTCGGACAAGCTCGACCTGGACTTCCACGTCGACGGCTTCTGGGCCGCCCTGTTCGGCGCGCTGATCATCAGCCTGGTCTCCTGGGGCCTCAGCCTGGCCCTCGACAAGGACTGACCGCGGCCGGCCGTCCCGGTCCCTCCCCCGCACCCGTCCCAGCGCCCGCCCGGCTCCCCGAGCGGGCGCCGGCATGTGCGCGCGGGCGTGTGGACGGCAGAGCGGGCGCAGGAGCGCGGGTCCGAGCGGGTGCGCGCGGGTGCGCGCGCGGGCTCGGGCGTGGACCTGGGGCGCCGTGGCGGGGCGAGGCACGGTGAACAGGGCCCGACGGGTCGACGGCCCGGTCCTGATTGTCGTACCGCGACTGATATAACGACCCTCGGTGATCCCACCGTCGGGGGTCGGGGGAGTCGAGGGGGCTTCAGGCCGTTCCACGGGCACGGCCTTCCACAGCATGTCCGCCTCGGGCCGGATCCGCCGCCGCCCGACGGCGCGACCTGCCCGGCCGACCGCTCCGGGGTCACCACAGAGGCTGCGTCCGCAGCACCTCGCTCCCGTACGTACCAGGAGATTGTGGATGGCCAATCCCACGGATCCGCCGAGCGGATTCCGAATAGCCGGGCCGGCCACGGCCCGGGCCCGGCGCATGTCGTCACGACGCCTGCTCACCGGCTCCGCGGCCACCGCGCTGGTGGCCGCACTGCTCGTCCCGGGCACGGCGTTCGCCGACAGCCCGTCACCGGCGCCGCAGCGGGTCGGCACCGCGCCCACCGCGCCGGCCGGCGCCGTCGCGGCCACCGCCCCGGCCGCCGACACGGTGCTCCACCTCGGCGTCACCCTGTCGCCCCGCGACCCGCAGGCCCTGACGAGCTTCCTCACCGCGCTCTCCACGCCGGGTTCGGCGCAGTACCACCAGTACTTGAGGACCGGTGAGTTCGGTCAGCGCTTCGGCGCCGACCGGGCGACCCTGCAGAGCGCGGCCGAGGCCCTCGCCGATCTCGGCCTGCACCCCGGCACGGTCGGCGCGGACGGCCTCACCCTCCCGGTCACCGCGACGGTGGCGGAGGCCGAGAAGGCCTTCGGCACCGACATCGCCGGTTACCGGCTGGCCGACGGCCGGACCGCCTACGCCAACACCAGGGCGCCGGAGCTGCCGGGCAGCATCGCCGCTTCGGTGGCCGGCGTGGTCGGCCTGAACACCCTGGCCACGGCCCGCAGCAACCACACGCTGCCGGACGGGGCGGCCGCCGCACCCCAGGCCGCGCCCAAGGCCGCCGCCGGCGACGGCGCCGGCGTCGCGCCGCACGCCACCGGTACGCCCCCGCAGCTCTGCCAGTGGGTCCAGGACTGGCAGAAGCAGAGCTACGGCCGCGAGGACTACCGGGACTACTACAGCAGCAACGCGCTGGCCTCCGTCTACAGCATGCCGGCCACCGCCGGCGGTGCGGGCAGCACCGTGGCGCTGTTCGAGCTGGAGGACTACTCCGACGCCGCCGTCGCCGCCTACCAGCAGTGCTACGGCACCAGCACCTCGGTCTCCCGGGTCAGGATCGACGGCGGACCGACGCACGCCCCGGACCTCAGCAACTACGGCATCGAGTCGGCACTCGACATCGAGACCGTCCTCGGCCTGGTCCCGAACGCGAACATCCTGGTCTACCAGGGCCCGGACGCGCAGTTCGCCACCAGGACGAACGTCCTGGACGTCTACCGGGCGATGGTCAACGACAACCGCGCCCAGGTGCTGTCCACCAGCTGGGGCGTCTGCGAGGCGGACGCCGACCCGGCGATGCTGGCCAGCGAGAACCTGATCTTCCAGCAGGCGGCGGCGCAGGGCCAGACCGTGGTGGCCGCCTCCGGCGACAGCGGGTCCGCCGGCTGCTTCCGGGACGGCGGGGCCCCCGACAACCGGATCAGCACCGACGACCCGGCGAGCCAGCCGTACGTCACCGGCGTCGGCGGCACCTCGATGACCGGGCACGCCGGGGACCTGGTCCAGTCGGCGTGGAACCGCGGCGGAGCCACCGGCGGCGGGGTGTCCCGCAGCTGGGCCCTCGACGCGGCCACCGGGTTCCAGGCCGGCAGCACCGGCCCGGGCTACAGCGGCGCACCCTGCACCGCGCCGGCCGGCCAGGCCTGCCGGCAGGTCCCGGACGTCGCCGCGCTGGCGGACGGCTCCAACGGCTACCTGATCGCGGTCGGCGTGGACGCCCAGGGCCAGCAGTACTGGGGCCGGATCGCCGGTACCAGCGGCGCGGCTCCGGTCTGGGCCGCCGTCGCGGCCTCCGCCAACGCCTCCGCGCTCTGCGCGGCCGGCGGACCGCTGGGCTTCCTCAACCCCGCGCTCTACCGCGCCAAGGGCAGCTCGGGCCTCCTCGACGTCACCACGGGCAACAACGCCTACACCCCGTCGGGCTACGCCGGGTCCCTCTACCAGGCGGCGGCCGGCTACGACCTGGCCACCGGCCTCGGTGCCCCGAACGCGAGCGCCCTCACCAGCACCCTGTGCGCCGCCCTCCCGGAGAGCCCGGCCGGCACGTTCAAGGCCGTCGCACCGACCCGGCTGCTGGACAGCCGGGACACCGGCGGACAGACCGCGGGCAGCGCCGTCGGCGCCTACCAGACGCTGTCGCTGAAGATCGCCGGCCGGGCCGGCGTCCCCACCCAGGGCCTGACCGGCGTGGTGCTCAACGTGACCGTCACCCAGCCGCGGGCGGACGGCCACCTGACCGTCTACCCGTCGGACAAGGCACTGCCGGGAACCTCCAACATCAACTGGGTGAAGGGGACGACCATCCCCAACCTGGTCACCGTGCCGGTCGGCGCCGACGGCACCGTCAAGCTCTACAACGGCAGCTGGGACGCCGCCCACCTGATCGCCGACGTGTTCGGGTACTACACGACGGCGTCGGACGGCTCGACCTTCACGGCCTCGGGCCCGACCCGGATCCTGGACACCCGGGACGCGGCCGGCCAGACCGGTGGCCGCCCCGCGGACCCGTACCAGGCGATCGGGCTGGCCGTCGCCGGCCGGGCCGGCCTGCCCGCCTCGGGCGTCACCGCTGTCGTGCTCAACGTGACCGTGACCGACACCCGCTCGGACGGCCACCTGACCGCCTACCCCTCGGGCGGCGCCGCCGCGACGTCCAACCTCAACTGGGCCGGCGGGCAGACCATCGCCAACCAGGTGATCGTCCCGGTCGGGGCGGACGGCAAGGTCGTCCTGCTGAACGACACCTGGACGAGCACGCACGTGATCGCCGACGTGTTCGGCTACTTCACCGCCGACACAGGCGGCGCCAAGTTCCACACCACGGTGCCGCACCGGCTGATGGACACCCGCACGGGCATCGGGACCTCCCCCGAGCCGCTCAGCGACCACGTGATCCGCTACCTGTCCCTGGACTGGAACGGGCCGCTGACCCGGGCCAGGGCCGTGGTGCTCAACGTGACGGTGACCGAGCCGCTCAGCGACGGGCACCTGGACATCTACCCGCTCAACGGGACCAACACGGCCTCGGCGCTGAACTGGAGCAAGGGCCAGACCATCGCCAACCACGTGACGGTCACGGTGGGCACGTCCGGCACGATCAGCATCGTCAACGGGGGCTGGTCGACCGCCCACGTCATCGTCGACGTGCTCGGCTACTACGGCTGAGCCGCGGTGGCGGCCGTGCCGCCACCGGCCGACCGGGAGCCGGCCGGCACACGGAGGGGCCCTGCACCGCGGGGCCCCTCCGTCCTCGTCCGTCCGGGCGCGGACACCCCGCGCCACCCGCGCCGGGTGCCCGCGCCCTCCTCGCGGAGGGCCCCACCGGCCCGGTCAGCCCGCGTTCTCGCACCCCTTGAGGATGTCGGCGAGCTCGGCCTCCAGCTCGCCGCCGGTCAGCTCCTCGCCCATCGGCACCAGCCGGTCGGCGCGGGTCAGGAAGGCGATCAGGGGCGGCGCCGAGGCTCTTAGCAAGGCGTCGCCCTCGGGGGAGTGCAGGACGATGCAGACGTCGGAGAGCTCCTCCCCGCCGACCGGGTGGATGTGCACGTCACCCTCGCCCGTCGGGCGGCTGATCCCGTCGAGCAGCAGCTCCCGGGCGAACACCCAGGTGACCGGTGCGTCGCCGGGCAGGTGGAAGGTGAAGCGGACCGCGTAGGGGTCGCTGGGGTCGTATTCGAGATCGACCACGATGCGGAAGGAGAGCTCGTTCGAGACCACGAGGTTCATGACCACGTGGCCCTGGACTGTGCTGTGCATGCGCCAGTACCTCTCGTTCTGCCCGGCCGTGCGTGCTGATCGGTCCACCGATGGCCGGACACTGCAGTTCGCTGTGTAGGAACGGTGCCCCGGGTGGGCGCTCCACCCGCCGGTGAGGCGGGATTTCCCCGAGCCCGGGAGCTGGAGGCGGGAGTGCGGCTCGCGACTGTGAAAAGTCCTGCCAATTCTGTACTTTCGCCCCGATTCCCCGTTCAAACCTCATCCTCCACGTTTGGGGAGGTAGTGGACAAGGTGTGCTTTTTCAAATGGTGAACGAGGTGGACGCCGTGCCGGCGCCTTCGCGGCGCGGTGCCGTCAGAGGACGAACGAGGGGGACATCGCACCGACCTTGACCCGGAGCTGCTCGGCCGCGGCCGCCAGCCGGTCCGCCTGCTCCAGCGGGAGCGACAGCGCCATGGTGGCCACCAGCGAGCCGACCGTGATCGGCACCGCGGCGCACACCGTACCGAGCGCGTACTGCTGCCGCTCGACCACCGGAACGGTGGGCGTGATGGCGCCGAGCACCCGCAGGACGGCGGCCTCCCGGGCCGGGGTCGACGGGGTGAGCCCGACCGGCGGGTGGCGCGCGAGGTGGTCCCGCCGGGCCTCCTCGGGAAGCTGGCCGAGCAGGCACTGCCCGATCGCGTGCGCGTGCGCGGTGGCCCGGAGGTCGGCCCAGACCTCCACGGCCGGCTGGTTCGGACCGGACGCCACGTCCACCACTTGAACCTCCCCCTCCTCGTAGACCGCGAGATAAACCGCCGCCCCCAGTTCGTCCCGGAGCCGCTCCATCCGGGTCCGCAGCTCGGTGCGGCCGGCCTGGCGGCCGTCGGCGCGGCTGATGCCCTCCACCGAGTCGCCGTAGAAGAACCTGCCGTCGGCCCGGCGCAGGTAGCCCTCGTGGGTCAGGGTGCGGAGCAGGTGGTAGGTGGTGCCCAGCGGGAGACCGGCGGCGCGCGCGAGCTGCTTGGCCGTGGCGCCCTGGAGGAAGCCCCCGACCGCCTCCAGCAGGCGCAGCGCCCGCTGGACGGAGGCGATCAGGGTGGGCTGGCGGTCCTTCTTCCCCGCCGGCCGGGTCGTGGACGCCCGGGCCGGCCGTCCCCTCCGGACGGTGTTCGACGTCTCCGCGATCCGATCCATGACCACACCAAGCCCCCAGCCCCAGTCAGTGCACAGGAGGGCAAACGGAGGGGATTGCTCCGATTTGCCCAGCGGTCGCTCATTGCAGCACAGGGCGGGTCGCGTCGCAATCACAGTCGTACGTATCACCCGCGAATGACCTTCGATTCCAAGGCATGAGTCGCTCCCTGTCGATGACTGGCGAAAGCTGGGGGCGATCGGCCCTTGGCATTCAAGATCGATTGGCCCTGCTCCCCCGCGGCCCGAACGGACGCACCCGGGCATGGCCGCGTTTGGCCGCACCGCACCTGCGGCAGACTCCCGCACAACGCTCCAGCCCTGGAGGTGGCCATGGCCAACCCGCCGCGTCCCGTCGTCAAGCGCACCGCGCGGGCGATCCTGCTGGAACTCGACCCCGACGACGCGCACGGCCAGGCCTCCATCGTGCTGATCAAGCGCACCCGGCCCGGCAGCCACCCGTACTGGATCACCCCCGGCGGCGGCGTGGAGCCCGAGGACCGCACGGTCGTCGAGGCGCTCCACCGCGAGGTGGACGAGGAACTCGGCGGCAAGGTCGTGGACGTGGTCCCGGTCTTCGTCGACACCATCAGCCACCCCCACCCGCACACCCCCGGCGGGAGCACCCCCGCCGACGCCGCCGCCCTCGCCCACCCGCACGGCGTCAAGGTGCAGCACTTCTTCGTCTGCCGGCTGGCGGCCATGGACCCGTCCCGCCGGCACGGCCCCGAGGTGGACGAGCCGCAGGGGGAGTACGAGATCGTCCGGCTGCCGTTCACCCGCGAGGGCGTCACCTCGGTCAACGTGGTCCCCCCGAGCCTGCGCGCCTTCCTCGCCGCCAACATCGAGGGCGTCCGCGCGATGCTCGCGCCCGACCTCGGCTGAGCCGCCGGCACCCGGGGCCCACCGCCCGGGAAGGCCCCCGGAAAGGCGTCCGGGAAGGCAGCCACCGGGCCGGTCGGGCCCGCAGCGCCGCCGGCCCGGGCGCCCGGGCCGGCGCGGAGCCGTGGACACGGGGGCGGGCAACCGCACGGGCCGGGCACCGGTCTACGCCGCCGCCAGGTCCCCGACCAGGTCGTGCCGGATCCGCCCCGGCGCCACCCCGGCCCGCAGCAGCACCCCGACCGAGCGGCGCACCATCGCCGGCGGGCCGCTGAGGTACGCCTCCCGGCCGGACCACGGACCGAACCGGGCCACCACCTCCGGCAGCTCGCCCGTGAGGGGGGCGTCCGGCCCCGCCATGCCGCCGGGTCCCGACAGGACCGGCCGCACCGACAGCCACGGGTGCCGCCCGGCCAGCCTGCGCAGCGGCTCCAGCCCGTACAGCTCGGCGTCCCGGCGGGCACCGTAGAACACCTCGACCGCGCGGCCGGCCGCGCCGTGCTCGGCGATCTCCTCCACCAGCGCGCAGACCGGGGCGATCCCCGTCCCGCCGCCCAGACAGAGCAGGTCGCTGCCGGACGAGTGGTCCAGCACCATCGAGCCGGCCGGCGGCCCGAGCCGGAGCACGTCCCCCGGCGCCGCCCGGCGCACCAGCGCGTTGCTGACCCAGCCCGCCTGCACCGCCTTGACGTGGAAGGTCAGCAGGCCGTCCGGCCGGGGCGCCGTGGCGAACGAGAAGTGCCGCCAGACCCGCGGCCACCAAGGGGTCTCCAGCGTGGTGTACTGCCCCGCCCGGTACGGATAGGCCTGATCGGGCCGGACGGTGATCACCGCGATGTCGCGGGTGGCCTGCTGGTGCGAGACCACCTCGGCCTGCCACCAGGCCGGGGAGGTCCGGGCGGCGCCCTCGGCCGCGTCGATCATGATGCCGGAGATCAGCCGGTAGGCCCGGCGCCAGGCCAGCTCGGTGTCGGCGTCCCAGCGGCTGCCGGCGAACCGGGCCAGCGCCGCCAGCAGGCACTCGCCCACCGGGCCGTAGTGGCCGCTCAGCGTGCCGTACTTGCGGTGCCCCCGGCCCAGGCCGGTCAGGTACTCGGTGAGGCCGGCCGGGTCGTCGGCGCTGCGGGCGGCCTGCAGCAGGGCACGGAACAGGCGGTCGCGCTGGACGTCCATGGCGGCCGGGAAGAGCGCCCGGACCTCGGGATGGTGCAGGAAGATCAGCGCGTAGAAGTGTGCGGTGGCCCGGTCCGCGACCGGCTCGACCACGGCCAGGGTGTCCCGGATCAGCCCGATGTCCCGGGCGGTCGGCGGCAGTTCGTCGGGCCCGGCCGCGGGCGGGCCCGCGCTGCCGCCCGCCGCGCCGCCCACTGCTCCTGCCGCCGCGCCCGCCCCCGGGACGGCCTCCACCCGGTGCTCCGGGACGGGGATCGGGCCGGCAGCCCGGTCGGGGGCGGGATCGTCGAGGGTGCGGACCGCCCAGGCCCGGCTCCAGTTGTCGCCCGGGCCGGCCCAGTTGAGGCCGGGTGCGGCGGCGAGCCGCGGTGCGAGGGCCAGGCCGGCCCCGGCCGGGGGCGTACTCGGGGCCGGGGGGAGCGCGTGGGGCGCCCCGGGGATCGAGGGCGGCACGGACGGCATCGCCGGGATCGGAGGCGCCGGCAGCCGTCCGGGGGCGGGCGCCGCCTCCGGGTCCGGGACCGACGCACCCGGGACGGGCGGATCCGGGACCGACGCACCGGGGGCCGACGCACCCGGGACGGACGGCTCGCCCGGGCCGGCGCCGGGGCTCCTCTCGGCGCCCTGGTCGGCACCCGGTTCGGCCCCGCTCCGCGGCACCGGCGGCAGTCCCGGCACGGCCGATGCCGTGGCCGATCCGTGCCCGGCCCGGACCAGGAGCGCTCTGGGTTTCTTCACAGCAACTTGACGAGTACTCAAGAGAATCGTTTCGCCTCCGGCCGACCCTGCAACCACCCGGCTTGTCCCTGCTGAAGCCTTCGGTAGCGTGGCACGCCCGCACAGCTCATCCGACAAATCACGCGAAGCCCGGACACACGGCCCGTCCGCGCGCTACGCTCCCCCGACCTATGACCGTCGCCCTGGGTACCGGATCCGGTACCCAGGGCGACGACAGTTCCAGGCCTGGCCGCTCTCAGAGCTGGCGCATCACCATGCCCGGCTGCTCCACGCAGTCCGCGACGAAGCGCAGGAACCCGCCGGCCGTACCACCGTCGCAGACCCGGTGGTCGAAGGTGAAGGACAGCTGGGTCACCTGCCGGACCGCCAACTCCCCCTGGTGCACCCAGGGCTTGGCGACGATCCGGCCGACCCCGAGCATGGCCGCCTCGGGGTGGTTGATCAGAGGGGTCGATCCGTCCACACCGAACACACCGTAGTTGTTGAGCGTGAACGTCCCGCCGGTGAGCTCGGCCGGGGTGAGCGAGCCGGCTCGCGCCGAATCCGTCAACCTGGCCAGTTCGGCACCGAGTTGGACGGTGTTCAGCAGATGCGCGTCGCGCACCACCGGGACCACCAGTCCGCGTTCGCTCTGCGCCGCGAACCCCAGGTGCACGACAGAGTGCCGCCGCAGGGCCACCGGGGTGCCGGAGGCGTCGCACTCCACGCTCGCGTTCAGCTCCGGGAACCGGGCCAGCGCGGCCGTGGAGATCCGGGCGAGCAGGGCCAGCAGACCGATTCTCGGCCCGCTCCCGCCGTTCAACTGCTCGCGCAAAGCCAGGAGTTCGGTGGCGTCGGCATCCACCCAGCAGGTCGCGGCCGGGATCTCCCGGTGGCTGAGGGTCAGCTTCTCGGCGATCGTCCGGCGCAGACCGCGCAGCGGGACGGCGCCCTCGGCGGTGGCCGCCGCGGGCCGCGGAGCGCCGTTCGCCGGGGCCGCGGCCGCGGCGGCCACCGCCCGGTCCACGTCCGCGCGCAGGATCAGCCCGTCGGGACCGCTGCCGGTCAGTGCGGCCAGGTCGATACCGTGCTCCCGGGCGCTGCGGCGGACCAGCGGCGAGATCACCGCGACCACCGCCGGAGCCACCGGCCGCGCCGGCGCCGGAGCGGGCGGAGCGGTCACGGCCGTGACGGCGGCGGCGCGGCCGACGGGTCCGCCCGGGCGGACCCGGCCGCGCCGGGCCCCCTTGCCGCCCTCCGAGGTGCCGTAGCCCACCAGCACGTTGCCCGACCCGCCGGACGGTGCGTCGAGATCCGAACCGGCCGGGTCGCCGGACGGGGACACCGCGACCGTCACCAGTGCCGCGCCGACCGGCACCTCCTCCCCCGGCTCGCCGAACCGGGCGGTGACCACCCCGCCGTACGGGCAGGGCACCTCGACCACGGCCTTCGCCGTCTCCACCTCGACCACCGGCTGGTCGACCGCGATCACCTCGCCGACCTCGACCATCCAGCGGACCACCTCCGCCCCGGTGAGCCCCTCACCGAGGTCGGGCAGCGTGAACTCGCGTACGACGGGCATCATCCTCGGTCCTCCCACTGGAGCCGGGCGACCGCGTCCAGGATCCGGTCCACCCCGGGGAGGTGGTGGTGCTCCAGCATCGGCGGCGGGTACGGGATGTCGAAGCCGGTCACCCGCAGGACGGGGGCGGCCAGGTGGTGGAAGCACCGCTCGGTGACCCGGGCGGCGATCTCCGCGCCCGTCCCGCCGAAGCCGCTGGCCTCGTGCACGACGACCGCCCGGCCGAGCGAGCGCACCACCTGGCAGACCGTCTCGTCGTCGAAGGGCACCAGGGTGCGCAGGTCGAGCACCGCGAGGTCCCAGCCCTCGGCCTTCGCCGCCTCGGCCGCCTCCAGGCAGACCGGCAGCGAGGGCCCGTAGGTGATCAGGACGGCGGAGCTGCCGGTCCGCCGCAGCACGGCCCGGCCGATCGGCTCGACCGGGGCGGCCGGGTCCAGGCCGTCCTTGCCCCAGTAGAGGCGCTTGGGCTCCAGGAAGACCACCGGGTCGTCCGAGGCGATCGAGGCCCGCAGCAGGCCGTAGGCGTCGCCGACGGTGGCGGGCGTGACCACGTGCAGACCGGGGGTCTGGGCGTAGTACGCCTCGGAGGAGTCGCTGTGGTGCTCGACCCCGCCGATGCCGCCGCCGTACGGGATCCGGATGGTGATCGGCAGCGGCAGCTTGCCCGCCGTGCGGTTGCGCATCTTCGCGACGTGCGAGACGAGCTGTTCCATCGCCGGGTACGCGAACGCGTCGAACTGCATCTCGACCACCGGGCGCAGCCCGTACATGGCCATGCCGATCGCGGTGCCGAGGATGCCGGCCTCCGCGAGCGGGGTGTCCAGGCAGCGGTCCCGGCCGAACTCCGCGGTCAGCCCGTCGGTGATCCGGAAGACGCCGCCGAGCGCGCCGACGTCCTCGCCGAGCACGTGGACGCTCCGGTCCTCGCGCATGGCGTCGCGCAGCGCCGCGTTGAGCGCCTGCGCCATGGTGCTGGTCCGCACCGGTGTTGCTGTGCTCATCAGTGCTGCACCTCGGCCTCGGCGGCCAGCTCGGCGGCGAGTTCGGCGGCCAGCTGGGCCGCCTGCTCCCGCAGTTGCGGGGTGGGCTCGGCGTAGACGTGGGCGAACAGCGACATCGGGTCCAGCTCGGCGTCGCTGTGGAACTCCGCGCGCATCCGGGCGGCCAGCGCCTCGGCCTCCTCGGACGCCTGCCGCACGAGCAGGTCGTCCAGCAGCCCGGCCTCGCGCAGGTGGCGCTCCATCAGCAGGACGGGGTCGTGCTCGCGCCAGGCGGCGACCTCCTCGTCCTCGCGGTAGCGGGTGGCGTCGTCCGCGTTGGTGTGCGCCTCCAGCCGGTAGGTGAGCGCCTCGACCAGGGTCGGACCCCCGCCGGAGCGGGCCCGCTCGACGGCCTCGCCGAGCACCGCGTGCACCGCCGGCGCGTCGTTGCCGTCCACCAGCCGGCCCGGCATGCCGTAGCCGACGGCCTTGTGGGCCAGGCTGGGCGCGGCGGACTGCTGGGTGAGCGGCACCGAGATCGCGTACCCGTTGTTCTGCACCAGGAAGACCACCGGGGCCTGCAGCACCGCGGCGAAGTTCAGCGCCTCGTGGAAGTCCCCCTCGCTGGTGCCGCCGTCGCCGAGCATCGCCAGCGCCACGACCGGCTCGGCGCTCAGCCGGGCGGCGTGCGCCAGGCCCACCGCGTGCGGGGCCTGGGTGGCCAGCGGCGTGCAGAGCGGCGCGGTGCGGGTCGCCCGCGGGTCGTAGCCGGTGTGCGCGTTGCCGCGCAGCAGGGTGAGCGCCTCCAGCGGGTCCACCCCGCGGGAGACCACGGCCAGGGTGTCGCGGTAGCTCGGGAACAGCCAGTCGCCGGCGCCCAGCACCATCGCCGCCGCGACCTGACAGGCCTCCTGGCCGGTCGAGGCCGGGTAGACGGCCAGCCGGCCCTGCTTGGTGAGCACGGTGGCCTGCTGGTTGTAGCGGCGGCCGACGACCAGCCGGCGGTACAGCTCGCGCAGCAGGGCCGGGTCGTACTTCTCCAGCGCCGGGGTGCCGAGCACCCGTACGGGGGAGGCGTCCGGGAGCAGCGGCGCCGGGTCGGTGCGCGGGGCGGTGGCCCCGGGCCGCCAGCCCGGCACGGACGTGTGGTGTCTGTGATCGAGAACGGTCATCTCGGGCACCTCCAAGGGGTGGGGGAGGGGCTGCGGGGGCAGCGGGGTGGTGCCGTGGTGCAAGGGGCCGCGACCGGGTCGGCGACGGATTCCTCCCTACCGATTGTTCGGTTGTCTGTTCATTCTGACCACAGCTGCGCCAAGGTGGTGGACAATCGGCCGCGACAGCGGTCTGCTGGAAGCAGCACGTCCATATCCGAGGGGTGGGGGGCCATGTCCGCTGAACAGATGTCCAGAGCGAAGGAGCCGGTCACCCCGTTGGACCGGGTCGACAGGTCCATCCTGCGCCTGCTCCAGCAGGACGGCCGGGCCTCGATACGCTCGGTGGCCGAACGCGTGCACGTCTCCCGGGCGAACGCCTACGCGCGGATCTCCCGGATGATGGACGACGGCGTGATCCGGGGCTTCACCGCCCGGGTCGACCACGAGCGGGCCGGCCAGGGCGCCTCCGCCTACCTCACCCTGAAGATCGTCCAGAACTCCTGGCGGGCGGTCCGCGAACAGCTCCTGGAACTGCCCGGGGTGGCGCACATCGCGCTGGTCGGCGGCGAGTTCGACGTGCTGCTGCTGGTGCACACCGCCGACAACCGGGCCCTGCGGGAGCTGGTGCTGGGCCGCATCCAGTCGATCCCCCAGGTGCTGGCCACCCAGACCCTGATCGTCTTCGAGGAGACCGACCAGGTACCCCCCGACTGAGCCCCCGGCCCGCAGCGGGCGGAAGGACCACCCGACGTACGGAGCGGCCCTCACACCGGGCGTCGACCTGCGGGAGGGTACGGCCGCGAGCGGGCCGCAGGGTCGCGCCGAGCCTCGATCAAACGGCCCGCAGGCCGTCGAAGGCCAGGCGGACGACCGTGTCGGCGACGCCGTCGGCGGTCCGGATGCCCGGTCGGTACCACTCGACGATCGAGTTGATCATGCCGAAGAGGAGCCGGGTGGCCAGGCGCGGGTCGACGTCCGAGCGCAGTGCGCCGTCGGCGACGGCGGCCCGGACGAGTTCGGCGACCCGGTGGTCGAACTCGCGGCGGCGCTCCAGCGCCCACTGCTCGGTCGCGGTGTTGCCGCGCACCCGCAGCAGCAGGGTGACGTACGGGAGCTCGGCGAGCAGGACCTCGGTGGTGCGACGCACGACGTGCTCCAGCCGGTGCACGGCCGGGCCCTCGGTGGCGGCCGGTTCGCCGAGGATGCCGAAGAGGCCGTCCAGGGCCCGCCCGACGGCGAGCCGGAGCAGCTCCTCCTTGCCCCGCACGTGGTGGTAGATGGAGGACTTGGAGATCCCGGCGGCGCGGGAGAGGTCCTCCATCGAGGTGCCGTCGTAGCCCCGCTCGTTGAACACGTCGACGGTCACCGCGAGCAGCGACTCCACGGTGTAGGCGGTGCGGGTGGTGTGATCGGCCATCCTCCGAGTATCCCCGGCGGCCGGACGAAGGATCAGGCCGGGGGCAGTTGACCGGCCTCGGGCCGGCCGGAGGGCACCAGCGGCTCGGCGGCGGCGGAAGCGGCGGAAGCGGCGGGGGTGGCGGGGGTGGCGGCGGCCGGGGCGGCGGCTTCGGCGGGACGGCCGCTGTCGCTGGCGATGAAGTAGGTCGGCCGCTGCTGCACGGCGGTGTAGATCCGTCCGACGTACTCGCCGAGCAGGCCGAAGCAGATCAGCTGGACCCCGCCGAGGAAGAGCATCGCGGTGAACAGCGACGTCCAGCCGGGCACGGTGTTGCCGAGCGCGTAGGCCGTCAGGGTGAAGACCAGCATGGCCAGACAGGTGAAGAAGCTGACGACGCCCAGCCAGGTGGCGAGCCGCAGCGGGGCGGCCGAGAAGCTGGTGATGCTGGTGATGGCGAGGCCGACCATCTTGCGCAGCGGGTACTTGGTCTCGCCGGCGGCGCGCTCGTCACGCTGGTAGGTGACCTGCCCGCTGGGGAAGCCCAGCCAGGGCACCAGCAGCCGGTAGACCTGCTGCTGGTCCGGCAGGGTCTTGAGGGCGTCCACGGCCTCGCGGCTGAGCAGCCGGAAGTCCCCGGCCTGCGAGGGGACGTTCTTGCCGACCAGCCGCCGGATCAGCCAGTAGTAGGCGCCGGCCGTCCGGCGCTTGAAGCCGGTGTCGGTGGAGCGGTCCGAGCGGATCCCGTAGACGATGTCCAGGCGCTGGGCCCTGGCCAGCGCCAGCATCTCGGGGATCTTCTCCGGCGGGTCCTGGAGGTCGGCGTCGATGCTCGCCACGTACGCCCCGCGGGCGCTGTGCAGGCCGGCGGTGAGGGCGGCCTGGTGGCCGGAGTTCCGGCGCAGCGCGACCACCCGCAACTGCGGCCAGCCGGCCCGGAGGTCCTCAAGCCGGGCGGCGGTCTTGTCGGTGCTGCCGTCGTCGACGGCGACCACCTCGTAGCGGACGCCGGTGCCGTCCAGAACGGCACGGAGGCGGTCGACGAGGACCGGCAGGACCTCCTCCTCGTTGTACATGGGGATGACGACGGAGAGCTCGGTGCGGTCGTGGTGCACTGCGGTCATCGGTTGTCCTGGCCCATGGGAGAAGAAGGTGAGCGGCTGGTGTCGCGAACGGGTCAGGGAGTGCCGTCCACGCCCATACCGTAGACTGCGCCGATGCCGAGTGGGAGCTTTGCGGTCCGACAACTGTCGATCGGTACAGACCAATATTCTCCCCGGCCGACCGTAAGGCAGGGTTTTCCGACTCCTCGACCCAGGGTTCCGTGACCGATGCCGTCCGACTCCGATCACGACGACACGCCGCGACCGGCGGTACCGACGCCCGCCGCCGAGCCGGCGGGGGCGGGGCGATCCGGGGCGGGGCGACCGGGGGCCGTCCGCCAGCTGCCCGTGTTCGCCGTCGTCGGCGTGGTCTCCACCGTCGCCTACCTGGGCCTGTACGTCGCCCTCAGCCCGGCCGTAGGCGACCGGACCGCCAACCTGATCGCGCTGCTCGTCACCGCCGTGGCCAACACCGCCGCCAACCGGCGCTTCACCTTCAAGGTGCGCGGGTCGGCCGGGGCGGCCCGGCACCAGGTGCAGGGGCTGGTCGCGTTCGTGGCGGGGCTGGCGCTCAGTGACGGCGCGCTGGAGGTGGTCGCGCGGGTCGCGCCGGACGCCTCCGCCACGGTCAAGGTCGGCGCCCTGATCGCGGCCAACGCGGCGGCCACGCTGCTGCGTTTCGTGCTGCTGCGACTGTGGGTCTTCCGAGAGCCGGCAGACCGGTGAAGCTCCAGGGCCAGGTCTGGACCAATGTCCTAGACTCGGCGCACCATCGACCGCGGCAGGGTGGGATCAGGTCTTGATGAACGCAGAACAGGCAGTGTCCACCGGCGTGCCCGAACAGCGGGACGGCGGCCAGCCGGCGGAGGCCGACGGCCTGCGCGAACGAGCGCGCCGGCTGGCGATCCGCTACGGGCCCGCCGTCTGGTGCTACGCGGTGCTGAAGCTGATCGGCTTCACCGTCTTCATGCGGATGCTCCAGTTCGCCGGGGACTACGCCAAGAAGGACGCGCGCTTCGGCGGCGGCGCCCAGCCCTGGGACGTCCTGGCCTCCTGGGACGGCTGGTGGTACCGGCAGGTCGCCGAGTTCGGCTACCACCCGCAGCTGATCCACGTGCCCGGCGCGGTCGGCGGCTTCACCGTCGAGCAGAACTCCGCCGCCTTCTTCCCGCTCTACCCCGGCCTGATCCGGCTGGTCTCGGAGGGCACCGGCCTCGGCCTGTACGGCGCCGGGATGCTGGTCTCGATCGTCGCCTCGCTGTTCGCCGCGGCCGGCATCTTCGCCGTGGCCGAGCGGCTGGCCGGCGCCCGGGCGGGCGTGATCGCGGCCGGCCTGTGGGCCGTCATCCCCGGCTCCGGCGCCGAGTGGGCGGTCTACTCCGACTCCACCTTCGTCGCGCTCGCCGCCTGGTCCTGCTACCTGGTGATGACCAGGCGCTGGGTGGCGGCCGGCGTGGTCACCCTGGTCGCCGGGCTCAACCGGCCGACCGCGGCGGCCCTGATCGCCGGGGTCGGCATCGCGGCCCTGATCGACCTGTACCGGCGGGAGAGCGGCGTCGTCCGCCCGCTGGTGGCGATGTTCCTGGCGCCGCTGGGCCTGATCGGCTACGTCGGCTGGGTGGGCTGGCGGATGGGTGACTGGGGCGGCTACTTCAAGCTCCAGCGCGAGGCCTGGCTGCACTACTTCGACTACGGCGTGAGCACCTGGAACTCCATGCGCGGGGTGATGCTCGGCCGGTTCGACTACCCGTTCGCGTACCCGATCCCGGACATGCTGGCCGTCCTGATCGTGCTGGCCCTGCCGATCCTGATCGTGCTGATGCTGCGGCTGCGCCCGCCGGTGGTCCTGATCGTCTACACCCTGGTCACGCTGGTGACGGTGCTGGGCAGCGCGCAGATCTTCGGCAACGTGTCGCGCTACCTGCTGCCGGTCTTCCCGCTGTTCGTGCCGCTGGCCATCGCCCTGCGCAAGCTGAGCTGGCCGGTGCTGGCCACCGTGCTCGGCTCCGCGGCGATCGCCTCCGGCTGGTTCGCGGGCTACATCCTCTTCGAGCTCGGCGTCCCGTAACCCGGGCCCGACCACCGCGCACCGCCACGCCCCGGCCGGACACCCGGCCGGGGCGTCGTCGTGCCCGGCGGCCCCGCGGCCGTCGGTGCGGGAGGCGGCCGGTGCGGCCCGCGGCCGGTGCGGGAGGGGGCCCCGGCGGGCCGGTCCGGGGAAAGGGGCCCGCCGAACCCCTTGAGCCGACCGATCGTTCGGTTACTCTGTGACGTGTCCCGTCCGCCTCCTCCGAGGAGCGCACCAATGGCTGCTGCGGTCACCCACCCCCTCGTCGCCGAACTCGTCGAACGTCACCAGGACACCCTGAACCGGGCGCTCACCGCCATCACCGAACGCGACTACTGGTCGCCGTACCCCGAGTTCCCCAAGGCCTACGGCGAGAGCGGCGCCGCGGACGGCAAGGCCGCCTTCGACGCCCTGCTCGGCCGGCCCTTCACCGTCGAGGGTCAGCCCACCAACGGCGACCCGGTCGGCGGCGAGGCCTCCCCGTACGGCATCGAGCTGGGCATCAGTTACCCGCACTCCGCGCCGGACGCGCTGATCGCCGCCCTGCAGGCGGCCCGTCCCGGCTGGGCCGCGGCCGGCCCGGCCGCCCGCGCGGCGCTCTGCCTGGAGATCCTGGCCCGGATCAACGCCCGCTCGCACGAGTTCGCCCAGGTCGTGATGCACACCACCGGCCAGGCCTACGGGATGGCCTTCCAGGCCGGCGGCCCGCACGCCCAGGACCGCGGCCTGGAGGCCGTCGCGTACGCCTACGCCGAGCAGACCAGGCTCCCGCTGCGGGCCGACTGGACCAAGCCGCAGGGCAAGCGCGACCCGCTGCGGATGTCCAAGGAGTTCACCGTCGTACCGCGCGGCATCGCCCTGCTGATCGGCTGCAACACCTTCCCCACCTGGAACGGCTACCCCGGCCTGTTCGCCTCGCTCGCCACCGGCAACCCCGTCCTGGTCAAGCCGCACCCGCGCGCCGTGCTGCCGCTGGCGCTCACCGTGCGGATCGCCCGCGAGGTCCTCGCCGAGGCCGGGTTCGACCCCAACCTGGTCTGCCTGGCCGCCGAGCACGAGGGCGCCGCCCTCGCCAAGGTGCTGGCCGTGCGGCCCGAGGTGAAGCTGATCGACTACACCGGCTCCACCGCCTTCGGCGACTGGCTGGAGGAGAACGCCCGGCAGGCCCAGGTCTACACCGAGAAGGCCGGCGTCAACACGGTGGTGATCGACTCCACCGACGACTACCGGGGCATGCTGGGCAACCTGGCCTTCTCCCTCTCGCTGTACAGCGGCCAGATGTGCACCACCCCGCAGAACCTGCTGATCCCGCGCACCGGCGTCCGCACCGACCAGGGCGACAAGTCCTACGACGAGGTGGTCGCCGACCTGGCGGCAGCCGTGGAGGGCCTGCTCGCGGACGACGCCAAGGCCGCCGCCGTCCTCGGCGCCGTGGTCAATCCCGGGGTGCTCCAGCGCACCGTGCAGGCCGCCGGCGGCGAGTACGGCGAGCTGGCCCTGGCCCCCCGGGTCGTCACCTCCCCCGACTTCCCCGCCGCGACCGTCCGCACCCCCGCGTTGGTCAAGGCGGACGCCGACAAGCCGGACGACCGGGCCGCCTTCCTCACCGAGTGCTTCGGGCCGGTCTCCTTCGCCGTCGCCGTGGAGTCCACCGAGGCCGCCGTCGACCTGCTCCGCCGCACCGTGCGCGAGCAGGGCGCCATGACGGCGGCCGGCTACACCGTCGACCCGGAGGTCGAGGCCGCGCTGGTCGAGGCCGCCCTGGACGCGGGCGTCTCGCTGTCGCTCAACCTCACCGGCGGCGTCTTCGCCAACCAGACCGCCGCCTTCTCCGACCTGCACGGCACCGGCGCCAACCCGGCCGCCAACTCGGCGTACTGCGACGCGGCCTTCGTCAGCAACCGGTTCCGCACCGTCGAGGTCCGCCGCCACGTCTGACCGGGGCGCAGCCCCGCTCCTCAGCCCCGGGCCGCCCGCCCGGGGCTGAAGACCCAGACCCGCAGCAGCACGAACCGCACCAGGGTGGCCAGCGCGTTCGCCGCCACCAGGGCGGCCAGCTCGGCGCCGTGCCGGGCCTGCGGCTGCACCACCCCGAGCAGGGCGATCGCACCGCTGCTCAGGCCCAGCCCGACCAGGAACGCGATCCCGCCCTCGACCTGGTGCTTCAGGGCGTCCCGGCTGCCGGTCACCCCGAAGGTGAAGCGCCGGTTGAGGGCGGTGTTCGCCACCGCCGTCACCGCCAGCGCCAGCGCGTTCGCCACCAGCGCCGGCATCAGCTGACGCATCCCCAGGTACAGCAGTACGTACGCCAGGGTGGAGAGCGTGCCGACCACCGCGAAGCTCGCCAACTGCCAGCCCAGGCCGGGCGCCAGCCGGGCCTGGCGGACCCTCGGCGGCACCGGCAGCCGGGTCGCGCCGGACAGCGAGCGGCGGGCCACCCGGGCCATCCCCTTCAGGTCGTCCAGCACCGTCCGGACGATGTCCACCCGGCTGTCCGGGTCGTCCACCCAGTCCACCGGCACCTCGTGGATCCGCAGGCCCGACCGCTCGGCCAGCAGCAGCAGCTCGGTGTCGAAGAACCAGGCGTTGTCCTCCACCTCGGCCAGCAGCCGCTGCACCACGTCCGTCCTGGCCGCCTTGAAGCCGCACTGCGCGTCCGAGAACTTCGCCGCCATGGTGGCCCGCAGCAGCACGTTGTAGGTGCGCGAGATGAACTCCCGCTTGGGCCCGCGCACCACCGCCGAGCCCCGGTGCAGCCGGCTCCCGATCGCCAGGTCGCTGTGCCCCGACAGCAGCGGCGCGACCAGCGGCAGGAACGCCTCCAGCCCGGTGGACAGGTCGACGTCCATGTACGCCACCACGTCGGCGGCGCTGTCGCCCCAGACCTGCCGCAGCGCCCGGCCCCGGCCCTTCAGATCCAGGTGCACCGCCCTGACCTGCGGAATCTCGGCCGCCAAGGCGCAGGCCACGGCCCAGGTACCGTCGATGCTGGCATTGTCGGCCACCGTGATCCGGTAGTCGTAGGGGAAGGTCTCGTCGAGATAGGCGTGCAGCTTGCGCACGCAGCTCTCCAGCACGTGCTCCTCGTTGTGGACCGGCACGACCACCTCGACCAGCTTGGTCGCGGTCCGCCCCGGCGCGCCGGGGCGGAAGCCGCCGGAGGGGGAGGCGCCGGCGTGCGCGGGGCCGGCGTCACGGTCGGTCTCGGATGTTGCGGGCTGAGTCATGATTCGGAGATTCACAGGCCCCGATGGGGCCGCGATGATGGGAGGCTGAGAGAGCGCTGAGAACTCGCTCCCACCCTCGTCCCACCGCCGGGAGATGACATATGACCGAGAAGCAGCTCAGCTCCGATGTCCTGATCGTCGGAGCCGGACCGACCGGGCTCCTGCTGGCCGGCGATCTGGCCAACGCCGGCGTCCGGGTCACGGTGCTGGAGAAGCGCGGCAGCGAGTCCAACCTCACCAGGGCCTTCACCGTGCACGCCCGGACCCTGGAGCAGCTCGACGCCAGGGGGCTGGCGGACGACCTGATCGCCACCGGCGCCCCGCTCTCCTCGCTGCGCCTGTTCGGACGGCTGCGGATCGAGCTCGGCGCGCTGCCCACCCGTTTCCCGTTCGTCCTGATCACCCCGCAGTCCAACACCGAGCGGCTGCTGCAGGAGCGGGCCCTGAAGGCGGGCGCGACGATCCTGCGCGGCGTCGAGGTGACCGGCCTGCGCCAGGACGCCGAGGGCGTGCGGATCGAGACCGGCGAGGGGGACGCCAGGACGGTCCACCGGGCCCGCTACGCGGTCGGCACCGACGGTGTCCACAGCACCGTCCGCGACCTGCTGGGCATCCCGTTCCCCGGCGAGTCGGTGGTCGACTCCGTGCTGCTGGCCGACGTCCGGCTGGAGCGCACCCCCGAGGACGTCCTGACGGTCGGCGCCAACGAGAACGGCTTCGCCTTCCTCGCGCCCTTCGGGGACGGCTGGTACCGGGTGATCGCCTGGGACCGCGCCCGCCGGCTCCCGGACAGCGCCCCGGTCAACCTGAGCGAGATCGCCGACATCACCCGCCGGGCGCTCGGCGAGGACTACGGCCTGCACGACGCCCGCTGGTCCTCGCGCTTCCACAGCGACGAACGGCAGGCGCCCAACTACCGCTCCGGGCGGGTGTTCCTGGCGGGCGACGCGGCGCACTGCCACTCCCCGGCCGGCGGCCAGGGCATGAACACGGGCCTGCAGGACGCCGCCAACCTCTCCTGGAAGCTCGCCGCCGCCGTCCAGGGCTGGGCCCCCGACGCCCTGCTGGACACCTACCAGACCGAGCGCCACCCGGTCGGCCGGACCGTGCTGCGCACCTCCGGCGCGCTGGTCCGGCTCGCGCTGGCCCGCTCCGGCCCCACCCGGGCCCTGCGCTCCGCGCTGACCTCCTTCGCCGACGGCCTCGGACCGGTCGCCGCCAAGGGCGCCCGCAGCGTCTCCGGCATCGGCATCAAGTACCCGGCCCCGAAGGACTCCCACCCGCTGGCCGGCCGCCGGGTGCCGGACCTGCGGCTGACCGGGCTGTACCCGGCCGAGGGCACGGCGGACGGCCGCACGGGCGGCCCCGGCCGCCTCTACGAGGCCCTGCGGACCGGCCGGTTCGTCCTGATCAGCAACGACGAGCTGTCCGCCGCCGACCCGTGGGCGGACCGGGTGGTCACCGCCGCCCCCGCCGACCCGCACGGCAAGCTCCGCGACACCGTCCTGCTGGTGCGCCCGGACGGCTACGCCGCCTGGGCCGCCGTCGACCCGAGCCGGGGCGAGCTGCGCGCCGCCCTGGCGCACTGGCTGGGCGCTCCCTCGGACGACTGATCCCGCGCGGCGGGCCCGGGGCGGCGGCCCCGGCCCGCCCGCCGGCATGCCCGCGGGGCGCCGGGAAGCACGGGTGCGAACGGCGGTGCGCACTTCCCGATGCGGCGGACCGATTCTCCCGCCGACCCGGCCCCAATTCACGGCACCCGCACCGGGACAGAATGCCAGGAGAAGTCCCGTTCGCTCTGCGCGAATTGGGCCAGACCAATTCCGCTACACCTCACCAACCGCTGTGATCTGCGCAGATGACGCATCGACAGCCATTCACTGTATGGACTGACGCCCATTCTGTTTCTGCCCGGCGCGTCCACACTTGACTGTTCTTTAGTAATGAATTGCTCGGCCATGAGCCAATTCCCGCACGCCCTCTGGGATGTTCTAGCAAGCGTTTTCGAACCCGGAACGCCCAGTCCCTGCCGGCCCCCACAGCCGGCCAGAGGAGGAGCCCGTGCGCCCCCGCCCGCTCGCCCTTGCCGCGGCCCTGACCGTCCTGCCGTTGACCGCGCTGTCGCTGGGAATCACCGCCGCCCAGGCCGCCCCCGCCCCGAACGCCACCGCCTCCCGGGTCGCGCTGCCCGACACCGTCACCCCGGCGGTCGCGCGCTCCGAGAAGAAGGGCGACGTCCCCGCCGCCCAGCAGCTCTCGGTGGCCGTCAGCCTCAAGCTGCGCGACACCGCCGGCCTGGACCGCTTCCTCACCGCGGTCGCCACCCCCGGTTCGCCCGAGTACGGCAAGTACCTGACGCCCGCCCAGTTCACCGCCCGCTACGGCCCGACCCAGGCCGCCGTGGAGCAGGTGAAGGGCTACCTGAAGTCCCAGGGCCTGACCGTCGCGAGCGTCAGCGACAACCGCCAGGTGGTGAACGCCCAGGGCACCGCCGAGCAGATCGCCAAGGCCTTCGGCACCCACGAGAGCGCCTACCTCGACCCGCTGCAGCAGCGGACCTTCTTCGCCAACGACGCCGCCGCCTCGGTGCCGGCCGACCTGGCCGACGTCGTCCAGGGCATATCCGGCCTGAACAACCACACCGTGCGCACCACCCGACTGGCGAAGCCGCAGAACGCCACCGCGGCCGCCGCCCCGAACGCGACCCCGAGCGGCTTCGGGCCCGGCCAGTACGACGGCGCCTACAAGCTGAACTCGATGGGCGCGGACGGCACCGGCACCAAGGTGGCGCTCTGGGAGTTCGACGGCTACAAGTCCGCGAACCTGAAGACCTACGACACCCAGTACGGGCTGACCGGCCCGGCCGTCACCACCGTGTCGGTGGACGGCGCGAACTACGACTCGGCGCCCGGCGACGGCCAGGGCGAGGTCGAGCTGGACAGCGAGATCGTGCGCGGCGTCGCCCCCAAGGCGACCCAGTTGGTCTACGAGGCCCCCAACAGCGACCAGGGCGAGATCGACATGGCCGCCAAGATCGTCTCGGACAACCTGGTCTCGGTCATCTCCATCTCCTGGGGCTCCTGCGAGCCGGACACCACCGCCGCCTCCATGACGGCGGTCGACAACTCCTTCAAGCAGGCCGCCGCCCAGGGCATCTCGATCTTCTCGGCCTCGGGTGACGACGGCTCGCGCGACTGCACCCGCTCCACCAGCGGCTCCTCCGTGAAGGCCGTCGACTTCCCGGCGTCCAGCCCCCACCAGACCGGCGTCGGCGGCACCAACCTCAAGGTCTCCGGCACCAGCTACTCCTCGGAGAGCGCCTGGAGCACCGCCGGCGGCGGCGTCTCCACCGTGTTCGGCAAGCCGTCCTGGCAGACCGGCACCGGCGTCACCGGCACCATGCGCACCGTCCCGGACGTCGCCTCCAACGCCGACCCGGCCAGCGGCTTCGCCATCTACACCACCGGCGGCTGGCAGGTCTACGGCGGCACCAGCGCCGCCGCGCCGCTCTGGTCCGGCTACGCCGCGCTGTTCAACCAGAAGGCCGGGGCGGCCGGCAAGCCGGTGCTCGGCGAGGCCTCCCCCAAGCTGTACACCGTCGCCAACGGCAGCGGCTACGCCGGCGCCTTCCACGACACCGTCACCGGCAAGAACCAGGACTTCTCCACCAAGGCCGGCTACGACCAGGTCACCGGCTGGGGCAGCCCGGTCGCCGACGCGCTGACCACCGCCCTGCTCGGCGGCACGCAGACCGGCAACACCGTGACGGTCACCAACCCGGGCAACCAGAGCACCGCCACCGGCACCGCCGTCAGCCTGCAGCTCAGCGGCTCCGACAGCGCCGGCGGCCAGACCCTGACCTGGAGCGCCTCCGGCCTGCCCACCGGCCTGACCGTCAACGCCGGCACCGGCAGGATCACCGGCACCCCGACCGCGGCCGGCACCTACAACGTCACCGTGACGGCGAAGGACACCACCAACGCCACCGGCACCGCCTCGTTCACCTGGACCGTCGGCGGCACCAGCACCTGCACCCCGGCCCAGCTGCTCGGCAACGCGGGCTTCGAGACCGGCACGGCGGCGCCCTGGACGGCCTCCACCGGCGTGGTCGACAACAGCTCCGGCCAGGCCGCGCACTCCGGCTCCTGGAAGGCCTGGATGGACGGCTACGGCTCGGCGCACACCGACACCGTGTCGCAGACCGTCACCGTCCCGGCCGGCTGCAAGGCGACCTTCTCCTTCTGGGTGCACATCGCCACCTCGGAGACCGGCACCACCGCCTACGACAAGCTGACCGTCCAGGCCGGCTCCACCACCCTGGCCACGTACTCCAACGCCGACGCGGCGACCGGCTACGTGCAGAAGTCCTTCGACCTCTCGGCCTTCGCCGGCCAGAGCGTGACCCTGAAGTTCACCGGCGTCGAGGACTCCTCGCTGCAGACCAGCTTCGTCGTCGACGACGCGGCGGTCACCACCTCCTGAGGTCCCTGACCTCCTGAGATCCACCGGCGCACCGCCGGGGCGGGCCCACCGGCCCGCCCCGGCGGTGCGCCGTGCGGCCGGCCCGCCCGGGCACCGGCCGCCGCGGGGAGGCCCTCCCCGCCATCCGGCGGTCCCCTACCGTGACCACTGTCATACGCGCGGTGGATGACGTACCCTCTCGACCGTGCGTAGGGTTCCCACAGCTCGGTGATACGCGGCTCCCAGCGCATACCGGCAGCGGGCCGGTCCCGCCGAACTCGCTTGGTGGGGAAGGTATCCGGATGGGCTCACAACTCCCACAGAACGCCGCAAGACTCCGCCTGGTCGGACAGCAGGCCGACGGAACGCGGACGGACGGAACACGAGCGGACGGAACCCCGGCCGCCGACACGACGGCCACCGAACTCCCGCCCGCCGGACAGCCGGGCACCGCGGCGGCAGGCGCCGCCGAGCGCCCGGCCGCCGAGGCGCCCGCGGCCGCGCACCCGCAGGTCGCCCGGATCAACCCGGCCGGCAGCTTCGACGAGGCCCTGAACGCCGCCATCGAGGCCAGCGGCCTCAGCCTGGACCGGATCAGGGCTGCCCTCGCCGACCGCGGGGTCCGGGTCAGCGTCACCACCCTCAGCTACTGGCGGCGCGGGCGCAGCCAGCCCGAGCGGGCCGCCTCGCTGCACGCCGTCCACCTGCTGGAGGAGCTGCTCGGGTTCCCGCACGACGGCCTCTCCGCCCTGCTCGGCCCGCCCCGTCCGCGCGGCCGCTGGGCCACCGCCCCGACCACCGGCAGCCTGCGGATCGAGGACGTCTGGCCGGGCCAGCAGCAGATCGCGGACGTCTTCACCGAGCTGGACGCGCCGCCGGTCGGCGAGCTGGAGCGGCTCAGCATCCACGACGCGTACTACGTGGACGCCGAGCACCGCGGCCATCTGCTGCGGATGCGCCAGGTGGTCCGGGCCACGGTGAGCGGGGTGGCCCGCTGCCTGGTGGTGCACAAGGCGGACGAGGGCGCGACCGGCTGCCCCGAGATCACCTCGGTGCGGCACGCCCGGCTGGGCCGGGTCCGCCGCCGCCCGGAGAACGGCCTGGTGGTGGCCGAGCTGATGCTGGACCGCCCGCTGGGCCTGGGGGACAGCACGGTCTTCGAGTACGAGGTGGAGATCCCGTCCGACGGCCCCACCACGGTGTACGGGCGGCGCTTCGCGGTGCCCGTGCGCGAGTACGTGCTCCAGGTGCACTTCGACCCGGCGGCGGTGCCCGCGCACTGCGAGCGCTACGACCGCTCGCCGGGCGAGGAGGTGGACCGGCGGCGCGAACAGCTCTGGATCGGCGCCTCGGCCAGCGCCCATGTGCTGTCGCCGGACCAGCAGCCCGGCGAGGTGGGCATCCGCTGGGAGTGGGAGTGACGTCGCGGCCGGTGCCGACCTGGCGCCGCCGACCCGCCGTCGCCGACCCGCCGTCGGCCGCCGTCATCACCTGACCCGCCGTCGGCCGGGGCCGACCGGCCCCGCCGACCCCTGCGCGCCCATCCCCCCGCAAGGCTGCTTCGCATCCGCAGCATCGGGGGGCGCCGCCCACCGTCCGACGGCCTTTCAGCTCCTCCTGTCCGCACCGGCTCACCCGCGCGGCCCATCCCATCGCGCCGAATACCCGTCCGATTTGGGACGTTGGTCCTGATGACACCGGATCGGCCTGCGAAGGTCTCTCCTGCCATGCCGTCAGCCCCCACGCGGGGGCGCTCCCGGCCGGGGGCGACGGGCCCCGGAACGACGTGCCCTGGAAAGGGGCGGAGATGACCCGACTGCTGGAGTTCGACGAGGTCGAGCCGGACACCGACTGCATATGCCCGGGGTGCAACGCCCGCCGCCGGGCCAGGCTGCACGCCGCGGCCGTCCAGGACGGCGGCCACGCGGCCGCGCACAGCGTCCGCCGCCGGGCCGCCGTCCTGTTCGCGGCCGTCGGCACCGTGCTGGGCGGTGGCGCCGCCGCCACGGCCGCCCCCACCCCGGGCGGCAGCAGCAGCACACCGGCCCCCCGCACCCCGCAGGGCGAGGTCAGCGGCCGGTTCGGCGGGGACCCGGCGGGCGCCACGGCCCGGCTGCAGGCCGTCCAGGGGATCACCCGCGAGCAGATCATCGCCCGCGCACAGGTCTGGGTGGACCAGAAGGTGCCGTACAGCATGAGCTCCAACTGGTCCGACGGGTACCGCCAGGACTGCTCCGGCTACGTCTCGATGGCGTGGGGGCTGGCCGCCAGCGAGACCACCTGGACCCTGCCCGGCCTGGCCGACCGGATCACCAAGGACGAACTCCAGCCGGGCGACGTGCTGATCTTCAACAACCCCTCGAACCCGCAGGCCGGATCGCACGTGACGATCTTCGGCGGGTGGGCCGACGCCGCCCGCACCAGCTACCTCGCGTACGAGCAGACCTCCCCGGCCACCATCCGGCGGACCACCCCGTACGCCTACTGGAGCAACTCCACCGGGTACCTGCCCTACCGCTACAAGGCGCTGTCCCCCGGTGGCACCGACGGCGGCACCGACCCGGACACCGGCACCGGCACCGACCCGGGCACGGGCACCGGCACCGGCACCGGCAGCAGCAGCGACGGCACCGGCCAGAGCACGGCCTTCCCGGGCGCGGACAAGTTCGGCCCGGGCAGGTCCAACGAGTACATCACCCGGCTCGGGCAGATGCTGGTCCAGCGCGGCGGCGGCCGGTTCTACTCCGAGGGCCCCGGCCCCACCTGGGGCGAGGCGGACCGCAAGGCGACCGAGGCGTTCCAGCTGGCCCAGGGCTGGACCGGCGCCGAGGCGGACGGCCTGCCCGGCCGGGACACCTGGGACTTCCTGGTCAACGGCAAGGGCAAGAACATCGGCGGCGGATCGCCCCCGCCGCCGGTCACCCCGCCCACCACCACGCCGCCCACCACCCCGCCGGCGACCGGCGTCCCGGCCTTCCCCGGCGCCGACAAGTTCACGCCGGGGCAGTCCAACGGTTACGTCCAGCAGCTCGGCGAGCAGTTGGTCCGCAAGGGGTTCGGCCGCTACTACAGCCAGGGCCCCGGCCCGCGCTGGAGCGAGAGCGACCGCCTGAACACCCGGGCCTTCCAGCTCTCGCTGGGCTGGAGCGGCGACGAGGCGGACGGCTACCCCGGCCCGGACACCTGGCGCCGGCTGTTCGGCTGACCCACCGTCCGGCGGCCGGCGGGCCGCCGGCCCGGAGGGTCAGGGCCGGCGGCCGGACATCCAGTGGAAGAGCCCCATCGCCACGCTGGTCGCGAGGTTGAAGCTGGACACCCCCGGCTGCATCGGCACCGCGACCAGCCGCGCGGCCCGCCCGCGCAGCTCCTCGGAGACGCCGTGCCGCTCGGTGCCGAAGGCGAGCAGCGCGTCGTCCGGCACGGTCACCGACCTGATGTCGGCGCCCTCCGGGTCCAGGACGTAGAGCGGCCCGGCGGGCAGCTCGGCGAGCGTCAGCCGCTCCACCGCCGTCGCGAAGTGCAGTCCGGCGCTGCCCCGCACGACGTTGGGGTGCCAGGGGTCCAGGTCGCCGGTGGTCACCACGCCGGTGGCGCCGAAGCCGGCCGCCAGCCGGATCACCGCCCCGACGTTGCCCAGGTTGCGCGGGTTCTCCAGCAGCACCACCGGGGCCGGGCGCGGGCTGCGGGACAGCGCCGCCAGGTTGGCCGCCGGGCCGGGCCGGACGGCCAGCGCGACCACACCCGTGGGGTGCGGCTTGGGCGCCAGCGTGCGCAGCGCCGGCTCCGGCAGCTCCACCGCCAGCGCCGACAGGGCCGGTGCCACGTCCGGCGCCAGTTCCTCCGCCAGGCGCAGCAGGGCCGACAGGTCGGCGGTGCACACGTACCGGACGTCGCCGCCGAAGCGCAGCGCGTGCTTCAGCGCGTGGAACCCGTCCAGGACCACCGTCCCGGGGGCGGCGGCGCTCTCCCGCCAGCTCCGTAGCAACCCGGTGACCTCGGCCTCGTCGTTCATGCCCCCACTCTCCCACCCCTCGACCGGCGCCCCGGCGGGCCCCCGCGCCCGCCCGGGCGCCTCAGGCGCCCGCGCGCTCGTGCTCCCGGGGCTGCTGCGCGGCGCCCGGCTGCCCGGCGCCGCGGCGCAGCGCCCGTTCCAGGTCCTTCAGGGCCTGCAGCAGCAGCCGGGTGGCGGACCTGATCACGTCGAGCCGGTCGCTCTCCGGTGCCTGCGAGAGCTCCCGCTCCAGCTTGGCGTGCGCCTCCCGGACCGAGTCGAACTCCACCCGCCGCCCGGTGAGCAGGGCGCCCGCCGCCAGCGCGGTGCCGTACCTGACCTCGTCCGCGAACTCGGGGACGCCGGGCACCGGATCGGCGTCCCGCCCCGGCAGGTGCGCCTCCAGCAGGATGCCCACCCGGCCGAGGTGGCCGACGGCCGCCCGGGCCCGGTCGATCTGCTTGCGCGAGACGTCCGGCAGCCGGGTCTTGTGCCGGACCGGCTCGACGTCCGCCCGCTGCACCGCCTGCATCAGCTCCGAGCGGGCCTCCCGGGAGTCCAGCAGGGCGGAGCGCACCTCACCGGAGCCGTCGGTGGCCGGGTCGCCGTAGACGCGCAGCGCGGCGGCGTTGTAGCGGCCGGCGGCGGCCAGCCACTCGGCGAGCCGCTCGCCGAGCCGGGCCGACTGCCAGGTCGGGAAGAGCGCGTACGCGAGCAGCGCCACACCACCGCCCAGCAGGGTCAGCCCGACCCGCTCGAAGGCCGTGGCCAGCGGGTCCCCCGGCTGGAGGCCGAGCAGGAAGACCACGTACGAGGAGACGCAGGCGGTCATCAGCGCGTACCCCGTGCGCAGCGTCAGGTAGGCGCCGCCGATGCAGAGCACCGCGAAGCCGGCCGAAAGCCACTGCCCCGGGTCCAGCAGTTGGACCACCAGGGTGGAGAAGGCCACGCCGACCACGGTGCCCGCCAGCCGGGCCACCCCCCGGCTGTAGGTCTGCGCGAAGTCCGGCCGCATCACCATGGCGGAGGTCAGCGGGGCCCAGTAGCCGTGGTGGAAGCCGACCGTCCGGGCCAGCAGGTACGAGACGGTGACCACCCCGGAGAGCCGGACGGCGTGCTGGAAGACGGCCGAGTGCGGCTGCAGCTGGCGCCGGACGGTCCGGGCCGCGATCGGCACCATCCGGTGCAGCGGGGGCTTGCGCAGCGTGCTGCCCGGGTCGACCGCCAGCGAGCCGATGCTCTCCTCGTCGCTGCCGTCCAGGATGTCCGCGGCCCGGCGCAGCAGGCCGGCCAGTCGGCGGGTGGCCCGCCGGGCGGCGCCGCGCAGCTGCGGCCCCTGCGCGGGGGTCACCAGGGTGAGCGCGGGGGTCGAGCGCGGCAGCCGGAGCGGATCGCCGGTGCGCACCGCCCGCGCCAGCGCGTCCGTCGCCTCGGCGGCGGCCGCCAGCACCTCGCGGGCCCGGTCGCGCTCGGGCCCCTCGGCCGGGGCGCCGACCTTGGGATCGGCGATGGCGGCCAGGGCCGGACGGATCCGCTCCGCGATGCTGCGCAGCCCGCGCATCTCGGCCGGCCGGCGGCGTTCCTGCCAGGAGGTCAGGGTGGCGGCGTGCCGGGCGGTGATGAAGGGGGCCGGGTCCAGGTGCGCGATCGGGTCGTGGCGCAGCCGGCGGGCGTAGTCGGCGAGTTCGGCGAAGGTGTCGGCGAGCGCCTCGCGCTGGGCGGTCCAGTTGCCGATCGGCCAGACGGTGATCAGCAGGGCCTGGACGGCACCGCCGAGCGCGCAGACCAGGCCGTGCCCGAGCGCGGCGGGCACGCTCACCGGCAGCTGGACGACGACCAGCATCACCGAGACGGTGGTGGCCGCGACCACGCCGGCGGTGGGCCCGATCGCCCACAGCAGCCCGGCGCCGAAGGCCCAGACCGCCAGCAGGACGGGGAAGGCCCCGGGCACGCCGACCGCCAGGTACCCGAGAAAGGTGCTGATGCCCAGGCCGGCCCCGGCCGCGATCGCGATGGTCGGCCGGGGCCGGAAGCTGCGCTGGAAGGTGGCGGTGCCCGCGATGAAGGCGCCCATCGCGGCGGAGGTGGCCAGCCCCGGCCCGCCGATGGCCAGGGTCGGGAAGATCACCAGGGCGACGGCGACGGCTCCGCGCAGCGCGCGTTGGGGGTTGGTGAGGGTCCGGTCCAGGGTCAGCCCGGCCCGCGCCGTGTCACGGAGGGCAGCTAACCAGGACATAACGGACAGCTTAGACGGGTCGACCCAGGGTGGGTGGCCGGAAGGACCGCGCTCCGCGCGACGGCGACTACCGCGGCAAGGTCCGCCCGGCCCGGGAGGCGGCGAGCCGGACCCGCAGGGCGGAGAGCCCGGCCCCGGCCCTGAGCAGCACGCTCGTGGGCAGGAACACCGCGTCCGCCGCGATCATCGCCAGCGAGAAGACCGGCAGCCCGAGCACCACCGCGATCCCCGCGTGCTCGGCCATCATCACGGCCAGCAGCACGTTCTTGACCCGCCGGTCGATCAGCGTGAACGGGAAGGCCACCTGCACGGCCACCGTCCCGTAGGTGATCACGAAGACCGGCAGCAGGGCCGCCCCCAGCAGCCCGGACAGCCACGGCCAGGGCGCGAAGTAGTCCAGGTGCAGCGGGTAGTAGAGGGCCGTCCCGTCCTGCCAGCGCGACCCCTGGACCTTGTACCAGCCGGCCGTCGAGTAGATCAGCACCACCTCGGTGGCGATCACCAGCAGCGCGCAGTTGTGCAGCATGGTGGCCAGCGCGTCCAGCACCGCCCGCGGCTCCCCCGACGGCCACCACCGGTTGACGGCGTACCAGAGGCCGGCGACCGTCCACAGCCCCCAGAGCAGCGGGGCGAAGCCCGGGTACGGCCGGGACGCCGACACCCAGTCCAGCGTCCCGCCGGAGAAACCGCCGAACTGGGCCGCCGTCAGCGCGGCACCGAGCACGGCCCAGAGCGCCACCGCGCCCCGGCTCCGGTCGTCGCCCGCCCGGCGGCGCCGGGCGTCCAGCGACCAGACGGTCGCGCAGCGGGTGAGGACCAGGTAGACCGCCATCACGTGCAGCACGTTGTCGCCGCCGTCGCCGACGAAGACGTTCCGGTTCTGCAGCGACAGCACGCTCACCATGAACAGCACGCCGCTCGCCCTGGTCCGCCAGCCGAGCACCACCAGCGCGGCGGCCAGCACAGCCAGGTGGTAGACCAGCTCGAACCAGAACCGGCCGCCGAACCAGGTCAGCACCGTGAAGGCGCCGTTGTCCGCCAGCAGCTGCCCGGCCAGGTCGAGCGACCAGGGCGAGCGGTCGCCGTACAGCACCCGGCGCTCGGGCCACTCGCGCAGCAGGAAGGCGAGCCAGGCCAGCCCGAAGCCGATCCGCACCACGGCCGCCTGGTACGGGCCGAACACCCGGCCGGTGAACGCGGCGAAGCCCCGGGCGAGGGCCGCCCCCACGGCGGCCACCGGGCCGGGCGCCGGGTCGGCGCGGGCGTCGGGCCGGGGGAGCGGTCCGGGGGCCACGACCGGCCCCGGTACGGCGTCGGGAGTGCCCGGCCCGGCGGCGGGCTGGCGGGGGATCCCGACCAGCAGCGGCTGCTCCGGCGCCTGCTCGGAGCCCGGGCCCGCGCCCCGGACCTGCTGTCGGTACCGGTCCCCGTCCCGGCCGGGCCCGGCGCCGCGTCCGCGCGCGGGCTCCGCCTGCGGCGCCCCGGCCTGGGAGGTCCCGCTCACGCCAGCCCCCGGTAGTCCTCGTCGTTCACCGGCCACCAGGGCAGCTCCCGGGCCGGCGCGGTCACCGGCGGGCTCTCGCCGGCCCAGCCGGGCGGCGCGACCGGCACCCCGGTCACCCGGAACTGGATCTCCAGGATCCGCTCGCCGTCGGCGGTGCGGCCGATCCGCTGCAGCGCGATCCGCTTGAGGTACTGCTCGGCGAGCTTGCCCCGGGGGTTGGTCAGCGTGCCGTCCGGCCCGGCGTGCGAGCCGTCGTAGAAGTCCCAGGCCCGGCGCAGCATGTTCTGGTCGGCGTGGCTGGGCGCCGGGTTGCCCCGGATCGCGGCGATGTCCTGTGCGGTCAGGCCCAGCCAGTCGTGCTCGCGGGTGGCGCCGCCGTCCACGACGGTCCGCACCCGGGCGTCCAGCCGGACGTTCTGCTGCAGCGGGTTCGGCGCGAACAGCTTCCAGTTCTGCTCGAACTCCGGGTAGACGATCGCGTCCACCTGGTGCCGGTACTCCCGGGACAGCGCGTTCGCGGGCGCGACGTGCAGGAAGACGGCGCCCAGGAAGACCCCGGTGGCCCCCAGCAGCAGGGCGCCGGCGAGGCACAGCACCACCAGGGCGGGCGTCGACCGGACCGGGAGGGGGGCAGTGTCCGGCTCCCCGGGCACCGGCCCGGGCCGCTCGCCGGTGTGCCCCGGCCCGTCGGCGATGGTCCGCGCCATGCTCTCCCCGGGTGGTCGCTCGCGCCGCTGCCCGGTCGTGCGCCGGGCGGCGCGCGCCCCAGGGCGGGCCGCCTCCCGGGCCTGGCCGGGGGCACCCCTCGGGCGCGCCCGCCCATCTTGCCCTAAGGCCCCGCGGCGCGGGGAGGGTCCGGCGGAGCCGGTCCGGGCGACGCCGGACCGGCTGCGGAGGACTTCCCGCGAGCGGGCGTCCCGTCGCGGGGCGTCCCGTCGCGGGGCGTCCTAGAGGACGAAGGCCTCGGCGCCGCCGGTGCCGACCATCGGACGGCCGGCACCCTCCCAGGCGAACATCCCGCCGTCCACGTTGACCGCGTCCAGGCCCTGCTGCACCAGGTACTGCACGACCTGCGCGGACCGGCCGCCGACCCGGCACAGCACGTACAGCCTGGCGTCGGGCAGCTCGCCGATCCGGGCGACCACCTCACCGATCGGGATGTGCCGCGCACCGTCCACGTGGCCGGCGTCCCACTCGTCCTGCTCGCGGACGTCGAGCAGGACGGCGTCGGCGGGGACGGCGGCGGCGTCGATGGAGGGGATCTGGGGGAACATCGTCTGGGTCTCCTGGGTCGGGTTCTCGGTGCGGTCGTCCACGGGCTGCCCGGCGGGCGCGGCGAGCAGCCGCTCCAGCTCGGCCTGCTGGGCGGCGGCCTTGGCGAGCAGCTGTTCGGCGAGCTCCTCCAGCAGCCGGTCCGGGTCCTGGGGGGAGAGCGCCAGCAGCTCGCCCATCGCGGTGTTCTCCAGCCGGACCTGCTCGGCGGCCACCTCGGCGATCTTCCCGCCGAGCCACTCCAGCCGCTGCCGCAGCCAGGCCAGCCGGTCGGGGGAGTCGACGGCGGGCGCCGCCTCGGGGTCGGTGGACCACTCCTCGGCGAGCCGGGCCAGCGCCTCGGCGTCGCCGTACGCGTACGCCTCGTTGACCCGGGCGATGAACGCGGAGCGACGGCGCTGCTCGGCCGGGTCGGTGGACAGGTCGGGGTGGGCCCGGCGGGCCAGGTCGCGGTAGATCCGCTGGGCGTCCTTGCCGGGGCGCACCCGGGTCGGCGGCTCCGGCGGGGCGGCGGCCGCCTCCTGCTCCTGGATGTCGGCGAAGAGCGACTCCAGGTCGGGGAGCTCGTCCACCTGCCGGCGGGCGTCGGCGGCCCGGCGGACGTCCTCCGGGTGGCCGGTGCGGGCGGCGACGGCCTCGGCGATCAGCGCGTCCAGCTCGTCCAGCCGCGTGTAGAGCGGGCCGAGCAGCTGGTGGTGGATCAACGCGAAGTTGTCGATCTCGACCCGCAGGGCCTGCACGTCGACGTCCATCGTGAGCCAGGCGAGTTCGGTCGCGGCGACCCGCTCCTCCAGCTCCTGCTGCTCGGGGTCCGACCAGCGGACGGGGCTCTGCGCGGTCACCTTCTCGCCTCTGTCTCGTCTCGGTGCGATCAGCCACAGTACCCCGCCGGACCGGCCTCCCGGCGGGCCGGGAGGGAGCTCGCACCACTCGTTGGATGGACAGGGCGTGCGTGGCGGCGCACTCTGGGTGACACGCAACTGATACTTACGAATCTCACCGTTTCGCTATCAGTCCAGACCCTCTCCGTGCTTCGCTGGAAGCGGCAGAGCACGCCGCCCCCCACACAGAACGGCCACCCTCAGGCGCGGCGGCCAGGCGGGAGCAGACCGAATCCATGGTGGACGAGCCCAACTCCACACCGAGTACGGATGTCGCCCCGGCCGCCCAGGGCGGTGCCGGCGACCGTGACGACCCGCCGTCAGGAGTGGCGGCCCTGCTGCGGCTCGCAGCCGTGCTGGTCGACGAGGACGGCCGGATCGTCCAGTGGAACCGGGGGGCCGAGGAACTCTTCGGGCACCGTGCCGAGGTCGCGCACGGCCGTACCGCCTCCGGGCTGCTGCCCGCCTTCGAGCCGCGCACCGGCCCGCACACCCTGCCCGGCCCGGCCCAGCCGCCCGGCACCGCCTCGCGGCCCGGCACCGTCCGGCAGTCCGCCGGCCGGCGCTGCGACGCCTTCGACACCCTGGACGACCTCACCCAGCTCGACACCCCGTGGTCCGGCCCGATGGCCGTCACCGACCGCGAGGAGCGGCTGCGGGACATCCTCTGGTGGGCGTACCCGCTGATCGAGCCGGCCGGCCGGAGCCTGCTGGCGCTGGCCGTGGACGCCCGCCCGCTGCGCTCGGCCGGTCCGCGGATCGCGCTCGGGGCCAGGCTGCTGCCGTACGCCGCCACCACGACCGCCCAGGGCGGCTTCCACCGGCTCGGCGCCACCTTCGCCCCGCCCGGGCAGGGCTCGGGCGGGGCGTTGGCCTCACTGCTGCCGGCCGGATCGCCGGAGCGGGTCCGGCGACTGCTGGCTCAGCTGGTCCGGGCCGGACTGCCCGCCCTGTGGGTGGACGCGGCCACCACGCTGCCGGTCCTCCCGTACGAGCCGCCCGCCGCCGGCACCGCCCGCGCGGCCGCCGGGCTGGGCCGCCGCTACCCGACCGCGCAGCAGCGCGCCGCCCGGCTCGGGGCCGGCCGGCCGGGCGAGCAGGCCGCGCGTCGCGCCGACGGGAGCGCCGCCGGCATCCCGGGGATCGCCCGCGGCGCCGTGCTCGGCCTGCGGGTGCTGCCGTCCGGCGGCCCCGGTCCGGCCGCTCCCGGCGGGGCGCTGCCCGGCCAGCGCGAGTCGGTCGCCCCCGCCACCGACAGCTCCGCAGGATCCGAAGGAGGAGCCACCATCGAGCAGGCCGCCGTCGAACCCTCCGCGAACGGCCACCGCGACCGTACGACGGACACCGTCACCCCCACCGTGCCGGCCCCGGGCGGGGCCCGGCCCGCCGACCAGCTGGTCCCGATCCTCACCAACGGCCAGGCCGGCGAGCAGCTGGCGCTGCTGGGCGAGGTCGGCGGCAAGGTCGGCACCACCCTCGACCTGCACGCCACCGCGCGCGAGCTGTGCCAGGTGCTCGTCCCCCGGGTGGCCGACTTCGCCTGCGTCGACCTGCTGGACGGGCTGATCTCCGACTCGGAGCTGCCTGCCGCCCGGCCGGACGACGACACCATGCTGCGCCGGGTCGCCCGCACCTTCAACGACGCCGCCGGCCAGTGGGACCACGTCCTGGAGGAGGGCGCGCTGCTCGCGATGCCGCGCAGCACCCCGCCGGGCATGGCGCTCCAGCTCAACCAGCCGGTGCTGGTCCCGGTGATCAGTCCGGACGTCGCGGTGGACTACGCGGCCTCGCTGGGCGGCGCCGGGCTGGCCTCGGTGGTGGCCGGCCGCTCGATGCTGGTGGTGCCGCTGTCCGCCCGCGGCACCGTGCTCGGCATCCTCAAGCTGCTGCGGCTGTCCGACCGAGCGCCCTTCGACGAGGGCGACGCGGCCACCCTGAAGGAGCTGGCCGCCCGGGCCGCGCTGTCGCTCGACAACGCCCGGCTGCACCGCGCCGAGTCCCGGGTCGCCACCACCCTGCAGCGGTCGATGATCCCGACCCGCCCGCCGCGGATCCCCGGGGTCCAGATCGCCCACCGCTACCTGCCCGGCGACCCGCGGGCCGAGGTCGGCGGCGACTGGTTCGACGCGATCCAGCTGCCCGGCAGCCGGGTCGCCCTGGTGGTGGGGGACGTGATGGGCCACGGTCTGCACTCGGCCGCCGCGATGGGCCGGTTCCGGACCGCGATGCAGACCCTGGCCGCGCTGGACCTGCCGCCCGGGCAGCTGCTGCGCCACCTGGACAACCTCGCCCACAAGCTCGGCGACGACCACCTGGCGACCTGCCTGTACGCGGTCTACGACCCGATCAACCGCACCTGCGAGCTGGCCAGCGCCGGTCACGTCCCGCCGGTGCTGGTGCACCCGGACGGCACCGGCGAGCTGCTGGAGATCCCGGCCGGGGCGCCGATCGGGGTCGGCGGGGTGCCGTTCGTCGCCAAGAAGATCGACGTCTCGGACGGCTCGATGCTGGTGCTCTGCACGGACGGCCTGGTGGAGGTCCGCGGCAGTGACATAGGGGCGGGGCTCGCCGCGCTGTGCGGCAACCTGATCGACCCCAAGCAGACCCCCGAGCAGGCCTGCGACGTGGTGCTGGAGCGACTGCACTCGGACGACCGCAAGGACGACGTCGCCCTGCTGGTGGCCCGCTTCGACGGCGTGGCGCCGACCGAGGTGGCCACCTGGGACCTCACGGTGGACACCGCCGAGGTCCGCCGGGCCCGCACGCTGGTCCGCGAGCAGCTCGCCGCCTGGCACCTGGAGGCGCTCTCGGACACCACCGAGCTGCTGGTCAGCGAGCTGGTGACGAACGCCGTCCGGGTGGCCCGGGACCGGGTCCGGCTGCAGCTGATCCGGGTGGACAAGCTGCTGGTGGAGGTCAGCGACGACAACCACAACCTGCCCTCGCTGGAGCCCGCCGAGGCGCTCGGCGAGACCGGCCGGGGGCTGCACCTGGTGACCAAGCTCGCCGAACGCTGGGGCTCGGCCCGCAAGGCCGTCGGCAAGGTGGTCTGGTTCGAGCTGCCGCTGCCCCGCACCGTGCGCGACTGACGTCGGCCGGGCCCGCCCCCTGCGGCGCGGGCCCGCCGGCGGATCCCGTCAGGGGCTGACGGCGCCGGCGGCGCGCCGCCTGGCCTCGCCGGCCCGCCCCGCGGCGGCGATCGCGGTGGCGGCGACCACCCCGGCCAGCACCCGCGGCCAGAAGCCCCCGAAGACCTCGACCGACGCGGCGATCAGCATCGCCGCCATCAGCGCGACCACGTGCTCCAGACCGGCCAGGTTGGGCAGGATCACGGCCTCGCCGATCATCAGCACCAGCACCGTCCCCCCGGTGAACCAGGCCCGGCAGCGGAAGGCGATGCAGAGCGCCAGGCCCACCACGGCGGCCGACGGCCCGGTGTCGCGCACGTGCGCCACCCAGCGCGGGAAGCCCAGCAGGTGGTCCGGCCCGACGGCCACCGCCACCCGGGCGAAGAGCGTCCCGGCGAGGGTGCAGACGTAGGCGATCACCAGGGTCATCCGGCGGCCCAGCACGATCTCGGCCAGCCCGAAGACCAGGAAGACCTGGGCCAGCGCCCCCCAGACCGGCAGGTCCAGCGCCGGAACGTAGAGCGAGAGCGGGGTCCGCAGCAGCGAGACCTCCAGCGGCAGCGAGGCCCGCACCACCCCGATCCCGGTGACGAAGCGCTCGCCGCCGGGCAGGTGCTGGACGACGCTGAACACCATGATCAGGACCGTCGCGGCGGTGGCCAGCGGAACGGCTGCGAACTTCCGCTCCACCAGCCGTTCCCGGACAGCGCCGAACAACGGCCCCCACTCTGCGACAACGGCCCGCCTGGCAAATGCCAGCGGCCCCTTTCGCACGCCCCCCGCGTGGGTCCTCTGATTCACAGCCTTCGCTCCAATTCCGATGCTCCCCGAAACCTCTACCACCACTCAACATTAGAAGGCGGCCAAAGAATCCTCATCGGCAATTCTGTCGATTCCACGTCATCCCAAAGTGGGAGATCGACGACCGAAACACCGTCATTCGGGTGATTCGGCTTCCCTCCGCCCCCCGGCGGAGGGACTACCCCTTCCCAGTCCGTTCCGCCGTAGGCACTCGCGGCCCCACCACAGCGGGACGAGCGTGTCGGCGACGGAACAGAGCGGGCAGGCTCGGTGCGGTGATGAAACCCTCGGCACGCGCGCTCGCGATGCCGATCCGCGGGATCTCACTGCTCTTCTCGAAGAGCAGATAACGCGGCTCCCAGATCGGCCGGTACTTCGCGTTCGCCCGGTAGAGCGATTCGATCTGCCACCAGCGCGAGAAGAACCCCAGCACGGAACGCCACAGCCGCAGCACCGGGCCGGCCCCCAGTTTCGAACCGCGCTCGAAGACCGACCGGAACATCGCGAAGTTCAGCGACACCCGCTCCAGCTGGACCTCCCCGGCCCGCTGGAGGAGTTCGATCACCATGAACTCCATCAGGCCGTTCTCGGTGTCCCGGGCACGGCGCATCAGATCCAGCGAGAGGCCCTTCTCGCCCCAGGGCACGAAGCTCAGCAGGGCCTGCAGCTCGCCCTCGCCGTCGTGGCACTCCAGCATCACACAGCGGCCGTCGTCCGGGTCCCCCAGGCGGCCGAGCGCCATCGAGAAGCCGCGCTCGGTGGCGCCGTCCCGCCACTGGTCCGCCCGCTCGACCAGCTCGGCCATCTCGCACTCCGGCACGTCCTCGTGCCGCCGGATCCGCACCGTGTAGCCGGCCCGCTTGACCCGGTTGTAGGCCTGGCGGACCACCCGCATCGCCCGGCCGTCCAGCGAGAACTCGTCCAGCTCGACGATCGCCTCGTCGCCCAGCTCCAGCGCGTCCAGCCCGTGCCGGGCGTAGATCACCCCGGCCTCCTCGGACGCGCCCATCACGGCCGGCGCCCAGGCGTGCTCGCGCGCCTCGGTCAGCCAGGCGTCGATCGCCCCCGGCCAGGCCTCCGGGTCACCGATCGGGTCGCCCGAGGCCAGCGAGACCCCGCCGACCACCCGGTAGGTCACCGCCGCCTTGCCGCTGGGGGAGAAGACCACGGCCTTGTCGCGGCGCAGCGCGAAGTAGCCCAGCGAGTCCCGCCCGCCCTGCCGGTCCAGCAGGTCCCGCAGCCGCCGCTCGTCCTCCGGGGTGAGCAGCTCCTTGTCCCTGGGGCTGCGGAAGGCCACGTAGATCACCAGCAGGAAGAGCACCGCGCTCATCGTGTTGATGACGGCGTTCACCCAGGTCGGCACGGAGATCACCGAGTCGAGGTGCTGGGACGGCGCGATGGTGACCATCCGGCCGAGCGCGTACCGGTAGAGGTCCCAGAAGTGCGCGCCGGTCAGGGTGTTGTTCAGCCACACCAGCAGGGCGCCCACCCCGGCCCCGGCCAGCAGGCCGGCCACGAAGGTGGCCGCCGCGGTCTTCGGGTTGGAGCTGTCCCCCTTGGAGGTGAACTCCTTGCGCCCGACCAGCAGCGCCACCAGGAACAGCCCGGTCAGCGTGATGGAGAACCAGTTGAAGGGGTGCCGGGCGTAGTCGTAGCCGTCCTCCGGCGGCCACGCCATGAACAGCACGTACACCAGGAAGGTCAGACCGGCGAGCGCGGTGTTGAAGATCCAGGCCGCCCGCTTGCGCCGCCGCATGGCGACCGCCAGGAAGATCGACAGGACCACCGAACCCAGGCCCGCGGTCAGCAGGTAAGGCGTGAAGAACTCGCCCTCGTTGTGGTCCTGCACCTGGTCGCGGAACGGCACCGCGAGCACGGTCACCACGTTGAGCAGGGCCAGCAGCCGCAGGTACCAGACCGTCGCCGCGGCGGCCCTCGGGCGCCAGCGGGACACCGGCCCCGGCCGGTCCCCGGCGGGCGCTGCGGCGGACGGCTCCGGCTTCACAGTGGACGACACAGCTCTATTCCAAACGATCAGGTGACGGGGCGCATCCGCGAAAGCGGGCCGCGGCCGGCGGCACCGACCTGTCCGCGTGGGCCGTCCTCGCCCGACGCGGCCTCGTTCGGCCCGCGCCCGCAGGGGCCGCTCATTCCATGGTTGCTCACCCGACATGAGAATTTCGTGAACCCGGTAGCCGATTCACACCCCCGCCGTTCGGCGGGGGTGACCGCCCCTCAGCCGGTACGCGACGCCCCCGCACGGGCCCTAGGCTCGGAACGCCGCACCAGGACGGCCCGCAACCGAGGAGGGACCATGGCGACGACCCGTGTACTGATCGTGGACGACGAGATCCTGGTCCGCTCCGGGCTCGGACTCATCGTCGGCTCCGCTCCCGACCTGGAGGTGGTCGGCGACTGCTCCGGCGGCCAGGCCGAGGAGGACGTCCGCCGGCTGCGGCCGCACGTGGTGCTGCTCGACATCCGGATGCCCGACCTGGACGGCATCTCGGTGCTGCGCCGGCTGCGGGCCCTGCCGGAGCCGCCGGCCGTGGCGATGCTCACCACCTTCGACACCGACGAGTACATCGGCACCGCGCTGAAGGCCGGCGCCGCCGGGTTCCTGCTCAAGGACACCGCGCCCGAACAGCTGGTGCACGCCGTGCGGGTCCTGGCCGCCGGCGGCAACATCCTCTCCCCCACCGTCACCCGCACGGTGATCGGCGGCTACGTGGACGGCGGCGGGCCGGACGCCGACGCCGCCGCGCTGGCCCGCACCCTCACCGGCCGCGAGCTCGACGTGCTGGCGCTGCTCGGCGAGGGCCTGTCCAACGCGGAGATCGCCGACCGGCTCTTCCTCGGCACCGGCACGGTCAAGGACCACATCAGCGCCATCCTGGGCAAGCTCGGCACCGTCAACCGCGTCCAGGCGGCCGTGGTCGCCCACCGGGCCGGCCTGGTCAAACCGCAGCCCCGCGACCGCGCATGACCGCCGACCGGCACCGCCGGCGGCCCGCCTGGACCGGCTCGCCCTGGGTGGCGCTCCTGCTGCCGGTGCTCTTCTCGCTGGTCGACGCCGCGCTGGTGGCCCGGAACTCCTCCTGGTGGGAGAACGGCCTCTCGGTGCTGGCCGCGGCGGCCCTGCTGCTGCGCCGCCGCTTCCCGGTGCTGGTGCTGCTGCTGACCCTGCCGGGCAGCTTCCTGAACTACATCTGGATCGCGCCGGTCACCGCCGTGTACTCGGTCGCCGCGCACCGCGCCCGGCCCTGGGTGACCACCGTCGCCGCGACCGTCTTCGCCCTGGTCGAGTTCTTCCACTGGCCGCTCTCCGACCACCCGCTGGCCTTCGACCGGGACAACGCCCTGTACGCGATCCAGTGCGTGATGCTGGCCGCCGGCCCGGCCGCGCTCGGCCTGCTCTCCCGGACCAGGCGCGAGCTGGCGACCAAGCTGGACGAACTGACCCGCGGCCAGGAGCGGGAGAGCCGGCTGCTGGCCGAGCGGGTGCTGATCAGCGAGCGCGGCCGGCTGGCCCGGGAGATGCACGACGTGGTCTCGCACCAGGTCAGCCTGATCAGCATCCAGGCCGGCGCGCTGCAGGTCAGCAGCCCCGACCCGGCCGCGGTGGCGACCGCCAGGACGATCCGCGAACTGTCGGTGCGCACCCTGGAGGAGCTGCGCCAGATGGTCGGCGTCCTGCGGGCCTCCGGCGTCCGGGGGGACGTGCCGCTGGCCCCGCAGCCCCGGCTGGCCGACCTGTGCCGGCTGATCCAGGAGAGCGGTCTGCCCGCCGACACCGAGATCAGCACCGGGGAGCTGCCCTGGCCGGAGGCGGTGGAGCGGGCCGCCTACCGCACGGTCCAGGAGGCACTCACCAACATCAGCAAGCACGCGCCGGACTCCGCCGTGGAGGTCAGGGTGCTGGCCCGTGGCGCCCGCCTGCGGGTCGAGGTCCGCAACGGCCCGCCGCCCGTCCCCTCCGGCGGACCCGGCGAGGTCCTCCCCGGCGGCGGCCACGGCCTGGTCGGCCTGCGCGAACGCGCCCAGCTCCTCGGCGGCACGCTGACCGCCCGCCCGACCGCGGACGGCGGCTTCGAAGTCCTCGCCGACCTGCCCGCCGCCCGGGACTGACCGGCCTCCGCCGTGCCCCCCGGCCGCCCCCGGGGCCGGCCGGAGATACAAAAAAGCCCCGCAGATCCGAAGATCTGCGGGGCTTCGCTGTGCGCGAGGGGGGAGTTGAACCCCCACGCCCTTTCGGGCACTGGAACCTGAATCCAGCGCGTCTGCCTATTCCGCCACCCGCGCATGGGTGTTGTCGTAGATGCTATCCGATCCTCCGACCCGCTCCGCACCGTCTCCGGTGTTTCGCTGGCCTTCGGTCCGGCTGCCTTGCGGCCGCCCCTTCCGACATGGAAAACATTAGCACGCCCCTGGGGCTACCTCCGAATCCCTTTCCCCGGACCGTCCGGGCACCACCCGTCGAAGCCCTCCGGACGCCCCTCGCGGTGACCGCGGGGACGGCCGGGCGCATCCGAACGGCTGCCCCGCGAACAGGCGAGCGAGGGGTGAGCGGGCCTTCGGCCGGGTAGCCCTGCCTTGCCGGGCACCGGGGCGAACGACGGCGCGGACACCGGCGCGGGCGCGGTGTGCGCGAGCCCACCCCCGGGTACGACGCGGTCCGGGAACCGTACGGATGGCCCGGGCGTGGATACGATCAGTACGGAAGTACCGCAAGTAGGCGCGACCGGTTCGATGCGACCCGGTCCGCGGACAAGCGACCGAAACCCTTGGAAGGGGGTGCCCCGTGGGAGTCCTGAAGAAGTTCGAACAGCGGCTCGAGGGTCTCGTGAACGGCACCTTCGCCAAGGTGTTCAAGTCCGAGGTCCAGCCCGTGGAGATCGCCGGCGCTCTTCAGCGCGAGTGCGACAACAACGCCACCATCTGGAACCGCGACCGCACCGTCGTACCCAACGATTTCATCGTCGAGCTCAGTCCGCACGACCACGAGCGGCTGAGCCCCTATTCCGGGCAGCTCGGCCAGGAGCTGGCCGGCATGGTCCGCGAGTACGCCGAGGCCCAGCGGTACAGCTTCATGGGCCCGCTCCAGGTCAACCTGGAGAAGGCGGACGACCTGGACACCGGCCTGTACCGGGTCCGCAGCCGCACCCTGGCCGCCGAGGAGCCGCAGCAGCTCCACCAGCAGCCGCCGGCCCCGGGCGGGCAGCCCGGTTACGGCCGCCCGCCGGTGGCGGCCGCCCCCGGCGCACCGTGGCAGCAGCCCGGCGCGGCCCCGTACGGTGCGCCGCAGCCGCCGGCCGCGCCCCCCGCGATGCCCCCGAACCCGCCGGGGCAGCAGCCGGCCCCGGGCGGCAACAACGTGCGCCCGTTCCCCGGCGCGGGCCACGGCGGTACGGCCGTCCGGCGCTGGATCGAGGTCAACGGGTCGCGCCACCAGATCACCGGGAACGCCTGCGTGCTCGGCCGCTCCACCGAGGCGGACGTGCGCATCGACGACCCCGGAGTGTCCCGCAAGCACGCCGAGATCCGCCCGGGCACCCCCTCGATGGTGCTCGACCTCGGGTCGACGAACGGCATCGTGGTGGACGGACAGCACACCCAGCGCGCTACGCTCCGCGACGGCTCACGAATCGTCGTGGGTTCCACCACCATCGTCTACCGACAGGTCGAAGGGTAGAAGCGGGCCACTTATGTCAGAACTGACCCTGACGGTCATGCGGCTGGGCTTCCTCGCCGTGCTGTGGCTGTTCGTCATCGTCGCGGTCCAGGTGATCCGCAGCGACCTGTTCGGCACCAAGATCAACCCGCGCTCCTCCCGGCGGGCAGCCTCCGCGCAGGCCGGCACCGCGCCGCCCGGCCGTCCCGCCCAGGGCCCCGGTCCCGGCCAGGGGCAGGGCCAGGGCCAGCCGGCCGCCCCCGCCCAGCCGTCGCGGCGGCGCGGGGCGCCCACCCAGCTGGTCGTGGTGCAGGGTTCGCTGGCCGGGACGACCGTGGCCCTCCAGGGGCAGACGATCACGCTCGGCCGGGCCCACGACTCGACGATCGTGCTGGACGACGACTACGCGTCCTCCCGGCATGCCAGGATCTACCCGGATCAGACTGGGCAGTGGACGGTCGAGGATCTAGGCTCCACCAACGGCACCTATCTGGACCGGCAGCGCCTCACGACGCCCACCCCGCTCCAGCCCGGCGTGCCGATCCGTATCGGCCGGACCGTCATCGAACTGCGGAAGTAGCAAGCGCATGAGGGACAGAACCCCGTCCATGACCAGCCGGGACGGCAGCGCCAGCGCCGCCGCGGCCGTGCGCGCCGGTTCCCGTGGAATCCGCCGCAGCTCCGACGACGCCCAGAGGGGGACACGGACCGCATGAGCGAGCGCAGCATCGGGGCCCACGCCCGCGGCCCGGCGGCCGGGGGGCACCCCCTGGCCGGTCGGCCGGGGGAGCGGCACCACCGGGCCGACGACCGGTGGGCACCTGTGAGCTCCGCGCCCGGCGTGGACGTGGCCGAGCGAAGCGAGGCAGTGAAATGAGCCTCGTGCTGCGCTTCGCCGCCGGCTCCCACAAGGGACTCATCCGGGAGGGGAACGAGGACTCCGGCTACGCCGGTCCGCGGCTGCTGGCCGTGGCCGACGGCATGGGCGGGGCGGCGGCCGGCGAGGTCGCCTCCTCCGAGGTCCTCGGCTCGATCGTCCGGCTGGACGAGGACGTGCCCGGCGCCGACCTGCTGACCCTGCTCGGCGACGCCGTCCAGGGCGCCAACGACCGCCTGCGCCAGATGGTGGAGGAGGACCCGCAGCTCGAAGGCATGGGCTGCACCCTCACCGCGATGCTCTGGACCGGCCAGCGGATGGGCATGGTGCACGTCGGCGACTCGCGCGCCTACCTGCTGCGCGACGGCTCGCTGACCCAGATCACCCAGGACCACACGTGGGTGCAGCGCCTGGTCGACGAGGGCCGGATCACGCCGGAGGAGGCCGAGACCCACCCGCAGCGCTCGCTGCTGATGCGCGCGCTGGACGGCCGCGGCCAGGTCGAGCCCGACCTGTCGATCCGCGAGGTCCGGGCCGGCGACCGCTACCTGATCTGCTCCGACGGCCTCTCCGGCCCGGTCAGCCACCAGACCCTGGAGGAGACGCTCGGGAGCTTCTACTCCCCCGAGCAGACCGTCCAGGAGCTGATCCAGCTCGCCCTGCGCGGCGGCGGCCCCGACAACATCACCTGCATCGTGGCGGACGTCATCGACGTCGGCGCCACCGACACCCTCAGCGGCCTGCGCGGCGACGTCCCGGTGGTGGTCGGCGCGGTCGCCGAGACCCCGCCGGCCTCGGCCGCCGACCAGACGATCCTGAACACCCCGGCCGGGCGCGCGGCCGGCCTCGGCCGGCCCCCGCAGGGCGCCTTCGGCCCCGCCGAGGGCTACGAGGCCGGCTACGGCGCCGCTCCGGGCGGTTTCGGTCCCGCCGAGGGCTACGAGGGCGGCTACGGCGCGTACGGCGCCGAGCAGCCCGGGTACGCCGACGAGGACGAGGACCTGCCGGTCCGCAAGGGCAAGTGGGCGAAGCGCTCGGTGATCGGCCTGGTGACGCTCGGCCTGCTGGCCGGCGCCGGCTACTTCGGCTGGCGCTGGACGCAGGACCAGTACTACGTCGGCGTGGACGGCGACCACGTCGCGGTCTACCAGGGCATCAACCAGAACCTGGCCGGGCTCAGCCTGTCCTCGGTGCACCAGTCCTTCGGCGACGTCCAGGTGAAGTTCCTGCCGGCGGACCAGCGCACCCACGTCACCAACACGATCGCCGCCGTGAGCCTGGGCGACGCGAACGACAAGGTGAAGCAGCTCCAGGAGCAGGCCACGGTCTGCCGCAAGGTCTCCGAGGGCGCCAGGCCCGCACCGGGCACGTCCGCCGAGCCGCCCGCCGCCGCACCCACGGCCGCCCCGAGCAGCTCGCCGAGCGCCTCGCTGAACCACCCCGCGAGCCCCACCCCGGCGGTGGCCGCGGCCTCGCCCACGGCGACGGCCTCGGCCGCGCCGGCGGTCTCGCCGCAGGGCGAGGTGCCGACCCTGACCGAGGAGGAGCAGAAGAAGGCCGCCTCCTGCCCGACGCCGTGACGGCGGGCAGTCCCGGCCGGCCCGGCCCCGCACCGGCGGCCGGGCCTCGCAGACAGCACCAACCGAGCAGTACCGGCTCCGCCGTACGCGGGCCCGCCAGCCGTCGGGGAGCGGCCACCACGTGAGCACCTATGACCTGAGCAGCGGCCCGAACAGCCAGTCCGGCGACCGTCCGCCGGCCCCCGGGGCACCGGCGGGCGGCGCCGCCCCGAGCGGCGCCCGGCGCCGGCGCGGCAACATCACCATCACCCCGCAGGGCACCCCGAACCGGCGCAACACCGAGCTGGCGCTGCTGGCCTTCGCGGTGCTGCTGCCCGTCCTCGCGTACGCCAACGTGGGCCTGGCGATCGACGGCAGCCTGCCGGCCGGGATGCTCGGCTACGGCCTCGGCATGGGCGCGCTGGCCCTGGTCGCGCACCTGGTGATGCGCCGCTGGGCGCCGTACGCCGACCCGCTGCTGCTGCCGCTGGCCACCCTGCTCAACGGGCTCGGCGTGGTGATGATCTGGCGGCTGGACAAGGCCGGCAAGCTGCTCTACAAGAACTACCCGGCGGCGCCCAACCAGCTGATGTGGTCGGGTCTGGGCATCGCCTTCTTCATCGTGGTGATGGTGTTCCTGAAGGACCACCGGGTCCTTCAGCGCTACACCTACATCTCGATGGCGGTGGCGCTGGTGCTGCTCGCCGCGCCCGCGTTCTTCCCGTCCCGGGAGGCCGACTTCGGCGCCAAGATCTGGATCCACCTCGGCCCGCTGTCCTTCCAGCCAGGCGAGTTCGCCAAGATCATCCTGACCGTGTTCTTCGCCGGCTACCTGATGGTCAAGCGGGACGCGCTGGCACTGGCCAGCCGGCGGTTCATGGGGCTGTACCTGCCGCGCGGCCGGGACCTCGGCCCGATCATCGCGATCTGGCTGGTCAGCCTGCTGATCCTGATCTTCGAGAACGACCTCGGCTCGTCCTTCCTGTTCTTCGGCCTGTTCGTGGTGATGCTGTACGTCGCCACCGAGCGCACCAGCTGGATCGTCTTCGGCCTGCTGATGTCGATCGGCGGCGCGGTGGTGGTGGGCTCCACCGCGAGCCACGTGAAGACCCGGATCGACGCCTGGCTCGACCCGATGGCCGCCTTCGCCCCCGACCACCCGAAGGGCGCCAGCGACCAGATCGGCCAGGCCCTGTTCGCGATGGGGTCCGGCGGGGCCACCGGCTCCGGGCTCGGCCAGGGCCGGTCCTACCTGATCGGCTTCGCCGCGAAGAGCGACTTCATCATCGGCTCCTTCGGCGAGGAGCTCGGTCTGACCGGCCTGATGGCCATCTTCATGGTCTACGCCCTGATCGTGCAGCGCGGCCTGCGGACCGCGATCGCCGCCCGCGACCCGTTCGGCAAGCTGTTCGCCGTGGGGCTGTCCTCGGCGCTCGCCCTGCAGGTCTTCGTGGTGGCCGGCGGCGTCACCGGGCTGATCCCGCTGACCGGTATGACCATGCCGTTCATGGCCCAGGGCGGTTCGTCCGTGGTGGCCAACTGGGCCCTGATCGCCATCCTGCTGAAGATCAGCGACAGTGCCCGCCGTCCCGGGGTGGAACCGGCCCCGGCCAGCGAAACGTGATGACCAGTGCGACTGACTGACCAGCCGGACACCCGGCGACCCGATGCTGCGACCGGTACGAGGAGGGGACCCGTCTCATGAACAAGCCCATTCGCCGGGTCTCGATCTTCTGCCTCGTGCTGATCCTGGCCCTGATGGTGCGCACCAACTGGGTGCAGGGGGTGCAGGCCGACAGCCTCGCCTCCAACACCCACAACGACCGCAACAAGTACGACCGGTACGCCTACCCGCGCGGCAACATCATCGTCGACGGCGAGCGCGTCACCAGCTCCGACTTCGTCGACGGCCTGCGCTACAAGTACAAGCGCTCCTGGGTCAACGGGGCGCTCTACGCCCCCGTCACCGGGTACTCCTCGCAGTCCTTCGGCAGCAGCCAGCTGGAGTCCCTGGAGGACGGCTTCCTGGCCGGCACCGACGACCGGCTGTTCTTCCGCAACACCCTCGACATGCTGACCGGCAAGGAGAAGCAGGGCGGCGACGTGGTCACCACGATCAACGCCAAGGCCCAGAAGGCCGCCTTCGAGGGCCTCGGCAGCAAGAAGGGCGCGGTCGTCGCCCTCGACCCGGCCACCGGCGCGATCCTCGCGCTGGTCTCCACCCCCTCGTACGACCCCGGCACCTTCGCCGGCGGCGGCGACGCGGACGCCAAGGCCTGGACCGACCTCAACGCCGACCCCAACAAGCCGATGCTCAACCGGGCGCTGCGCGAGACCTATCCGCCCGGCTCCACCTTCAAGCTGGTCACCGCGGCGGCGGCGTTCGAGAACAACGTCTTCCAGAACATCGACGACAAGACCGAGACGCCCGACCCGTACATCCTGCCGGGGACCAGCCAGGAGCTGAAGAACGAGAGCGCCAACGAGCCCTGCGAGGGCGCCACGCTCAAGGTCGGCATGGACTACTCCTGCAACACCGTCTACGGCAAGATCGGCGCCGACCTCGGCCGCGACAAGATGCGCGAGCAGGCCGAGAAGTTCGGCTTCAACACCACCGTCGACACCCCGATCCGGGCCGTCCAGAGCTTCTACCCGAAGGGCTCCAGCCCGGACGGCACCGCGCTGGACTCGATCGGCCAGCACGACACCCGGGCCACCCCGCTGCAGATGGCCATGGTCGCCTCCGCGATCGCCAACAACGGTTCGCTGATGCAGCCGTACCTGGTCGCCCAGGAGCGCTCGGCCAACCTGACCACCATCTCCCAGCACAGCGCCAAGCAGTTCGGACAGGCGATCAGCCCGGCCACCGCGCAGAAGCTGCAGGACATGATGGTCAGCGTGGTGCAGAACGGCACCGGCAAGAACGCCCAGATCCCCGGCCTCACGGTCGGCGGCAAGACCGGCACCGCCCAGCACGGCGAGGGCAACACCGGCCTGCCGTTCGCCTGGTTCGTCTCCTACGCCAAGGGCGCCGACAACAAGTCGGTGGCGGTCGCCGTGGTCGTCGAGGACGGTTCCAACAACCGCGACGGGATCAGCGGCGGGCGGCTGGCCGCCCCGATCGCCAAGGCTGTGATGCAGGCCACGCTCGGCAAGTGACCCGACCGGGACCGAGTGCGTGGATTGTCACAATCGGGAGCCCACATCCGGTACCAGTCTGGTATCGGCCTCCGGCCGGCTCCGGTTGTGCCGGGCGGGACCGGTAGCGTATCCGCAAGCAGCGGGTGTGCCCGTTGCCGCCCGCGGGACGCCGCGGGGTCCGTGTCTCAGAACCACCGTGGCCCGGACGGCGTCACTCAGAGCGTGCGGGGACACCTACGTCACATCCTCACCGGCCGGTGAGGGAGAGGGTCGGAACTATGGAAGAGCCTCGTCGCCTAGGCGGCAGGTACGAGCTCGGCGGCGTCCTCGGACGCGGCGGCATGGCCGAGGTGTACCTCGCCCATGACACCAGGCTCGGCCGCTCCGTCGCAGTGAAGACGCTCCGGGCCGACATGGCCCGGGATCCGTCGTTCCAGGCCCGGTTCCGCCGCGAGGCCCAGTCCGCGGCATCGCTCAACCACCCCGCCATCGTCGCCGTGTACGACACCGGCGAGGACTACATCGACAACATCTCCATCCCGTACATCGTGATGGAGTACGTCGAGGGCTCCACCCTGCGCGAACTGCTGCACTCCGGCCGCCGGCTGCTGCCCGAGCGCGCGCTGGAGATGACCATCGGCATCCTGCAGGCCCTGGAGTACTCCCACCGGGCCGGCATCGTGCACCGTGACATCAAGCCCGCCAACGTGATGCTCACCCGGCAGGGCAACGTCAAGGTCATGGACTTCGGCATCGCCCGCGCGATGGGCGACTCGGGCATGACGATGACCCAGACGTCCGCCGTCATCGGCACCGCCCAGTACCTCTCCCCCGAGCAGGCCAAGGGCGAGCAGGTCGACGCGCGCTCCGACATCTACTCCACCGGCTGCCTGCTGTACGAGCTGCTCGCCGTGCGCCCGCCGTTCGTCGGCGACTCGCCCGTCGCGGTGGCCTACCAGCACGTCCGCGAGGAGGCCCAGCCGCCGTCCGTCTACGACCCCGAGCTGCGCCCCGAGATCGACGCGATCGTGCTGAAGGCGCTCACCAAGGACCGCGACTACCGCTACCAGTCGGCCGACGAGATGCGCGACGACATCGAGCGCTTCCTCGACGGCCTGCCGGTGGCGGCGGCCCAGCAGGCCGCGTACGGCATGGGCGCGGCCGGCGGGTACGGCTACGACCAGAACGGCCAGTACGCCCAGCACGACCCGTACGGCCAGACCAACATGCTCCCGCAGCAGCCCGGCGGCGGCCCCACCACGGTGCTGCCCCAGGTCGGCTCCCCGCAGCAGGGCTACGGCCCGCAGGGCGGCTACCAGGACGACGGCGGCTACCAGGGCCAGGGCGGCGGCAACGACGGCTACGACGACGGCTACGGCCGGGCCGCCCGGCGGGGTGAGCAGCCGCCGAAGAAGAGCAACACCTCCTGGATCGTGCTGGCCGTCGCGGCGGTGCTGGTCCTGGTCGGCACCTTCTTCGTCGCGCAGGCGATGTTCGGCGGCGGCAAGAAGGAGGACGCCAAGGTCACCGCGCCGACCCTGGTCGGCAAGAGCCTGGCCGAGGCCAAGACGGCCGCCCAGGCCGTCGGCGGCAAGCTGGTGGTCACCGAGGGCGAGCCGGTGGCCTGCCCCGACACCAAGATCCAGAAGGCCCAGGTCTGCAACCAGGACCCGGTCTCCGGTACCCAGATGGCGGAGACCGGCACCATCACGGTCCGGCTGTCCTCCGGCCCGGCCAAGGCCACCGTGCCGGGCGTGGTCGGCAAGGCCAAGGACGCGGCGACCAAGGCCCTGCAGGACGCCGGCTTCGCCAACGTCACCACCGAGTACAAGAACGACGACTCCGCCCCGCTCGACCAGGTGACCGCCCAGGACCCGCCGGCCAACGGCGCCGCCGACCCGTCGGCGCCGGTCAAGCTGACGATCTCCCAGGGCAAGTCGAAGATCGACGTTCCCAACGTGGTCGGCCAGCCGGTGGCGAGCGCCACCCAGGCCCTCCAGGACGCCGGCTTCCAGGTCGACGCCAGCAAGACCGTCGCGGCCCCGGACCCCAGCAAGAACGGCCTGGTCGCCACGCAGACCCCGCCCGCCAACGGCAAGGCCGCCACCGGGACCAAGATCGTCCTGACGGTCTACAAGACCCCGGACAAGATCCCGGTGCCCGGCGACCTCCAGGGCAAGACGGTCAAGGACGCGATGGCCCAGCTGAAGGCGGCCGGCCTGCAGTGGACCTTCGCCGGCGCGGGCGGTGACAACGACAACATCGTCGTCCGGTACAGCCCGGGCGCCAACGAGCTGGTCGACCCGAACACGCCGATCCAGCTGCAGACGATGCCCGGCCCCAAAGGGAACGACTCCACACCGTCCCCGAACCGGCCGTAGCGGCTGAACCCGTCCCACCCGTGATCACCTGAGCGGCCGCGCCGCTCGCCGCGGGACAGCCGCCCGGAGGGGCCGCCGACGCCATCGGGCGCCGGCGGCCCCTCCGGCGTTCCGGCGCCCGCGGCGGCGCCGGGGCGACCCGGCGGCGGGGGAGTGCGGGGCCGGGGCGGTGCGGGGCCGGGGCAAGTGCGCTGCCGGGAAGTCCGGCGCCGGGGGAGCAGGTACGGGGCAGGACAGGAGCACGGCTGGGGCGGGCGCGGGGGAGCACGGCAGGCGGGACGGCCGCAGGCGGCGCTCTGCGGCCCGGGGACAGCCGACCGGCCGGAAGCCCCGGCCCCGGCCTCCCGGGCCGCGGAACGGCCTCCTGCGGCCCGGCGGTGGACCTCGGCGGCCCTGCTGGGGGGCCACCCGGGCCGACGTGGCGTCAGGGGAGCTCCGGGCACCCTGACCGGGCCGCCGGAGAGGCCCTAGCGCAGCTCGGCCGGCGGCGTGCGCGCCGCGTCCACCGGGTCCACCCGCACCAGGCTGCCCCAGACCGCCATCCGGTAGCGCGAGGTGTAGACCGGCGTACAGGTCGTCAAGGTGATGTAACGCCCGGGGGAGTGATACGAGGACCCCTCGGGCACCGGCGCGACCACACCGGTGTCGTACTTGGACGTCTCCGGCAGGGTGTCGTCCACCCGGTAGACGTACCAGCTGTCCTGAGTCTCCACCACGATCGCGTCGCCCGGCTTCAGTGCGTCCAGGTCGTGGAACTTGGCACCGTGCCCGTCCCGGTGCGCCGCCAGCGCGAAGTTGCCGGTCGGGTCCCAGGGCATCGCCGAGCGGTACGGCGTCTCGTACACCCCCGCCACCCCCTCGGCCAGCGTGTCGGCGTCCGTGCCCATCCGGATCAGCACCTGGTAGCCCGCACCCATCGCCGGCACGTGCAGGAACCCGACGCCGTCCCCCGCCGCGTAGGTGCGGGCCGGCGGCGCGGCGGACGGCGGGGCCGACCAGGCGCTGCGCAGCTTGTCGGAGGCCAGGTCGGCACTCCGGTCCGCCTGCACGTTCGTCCACCACAGGGAGTAGGCCGCGAACAGCGCCAGCAGCAGCCCGAGGGTGATCAGCAGCTCGCCGAACGCCCCGAGCGCCACCAGCGCGGGCCCCCGCCGGGCGGGCCGGCCCGCGGGCGGGGCCACCGGGTCGTCCCCGGTCCCGTCGGCGGTTCCGTCCGCGCGTCCGTCCGCGCGTCCGTCCAAGGGGTCCGTCGACTGCTGGCTCACGCTGATCCGCCTCGCTGTGCTCGGGGCCCGCGGCCGGGCCGCCGCCGGCTACTGACCACCCGTCAGTGCGGCGGGCTTGCCCTCACCGCGCGGCCGCTCCTCGACCATCTTGCCAAAGACGATCAGCCGGTACTTGGAGGTGAACTCCGGTGTGCACGTGGTCAGCGTGATGTACCGGTCGGCCTTGGTGAACCCGGCGCCCTTCGGGACCGGCTGGATCACCCCGATGTTCGACGGCGGCGTCTCCGGGATCCCGCTCGTCACCTCGTACGTGTAGTACGCCGTCGCGGTCTCCACGACGATCTTGTCGCCCTTGGCCAGCTTGTTGATGTACCGGAACGGCTCGCCGTGGGTGTTGCGGTGCGCGGCCAGCGCGAAGTTGCCCGCCTTGTCCGCGGGCATCGCGGTACCGGTGTAGTGGCCCACCAGGCCCTTGTCGAGCACCTGGGCCTTGCCGGTGCCCTCGGCGATCGGCACGCTCAGCCCGAGCTTGGGCAGGTGGATGATCGCGAAGCCCTTGCCGGGCGCGAAGGCCTCCGGCGGCTTGTTCGGGTCCGGTGCCGGAGCCCCGGCACCCGGCTGGGGCGCGGAGTCGAACTGGTGCTCCAGCTGGCTGCGGGCACCGCTCGCCGCGGCGTCCGCCTGCACGTTGGTCCACCACAGCTGGTACGAGACGAACAGCAGCATCACCAGGCCGAGCGTTATGCACAGCTCGCCGATCATCCGGGCCACCACCACGCCCTTCGGCTCCGGGGGCCGCTGCCGGCCCGCCGCCGCCCGCCCGGCCGCCCGGCGCCGCCCGCTGCCGGAACGCACCGCGAGCCGCCCCTGGGCCGCCCGCCGGCGCTCGGCCCGGCCGCCGCCCGGCGCGGGCGCGCCCGCCGTCAGCGCGGCCTCCGGGATCGTCCGCAGTTGGAGGGTCTGGTCCGCCAGCCACGGGTACTCGGGCATCTCCTCGGCCGGGTACGGCTCGTAGACCCCCCAGGCGTCCGGCTCGGCGTCGTCGCGGCCGCCGGCCGCGGGGTAACCGCCGGGGGCGTCGGCGCCGTACGCGCCGGCCCCGGCCTGTGCGCGGCCCTCCGGGCGCACCGCCGTCACGTCCTCAGCCCCGACCGATCACCGGGGCGAGACCGGCCGACCGGCCGACCGCCTCCGGGTCGCCGCACTGCGCCAGCCAGTTGGCGAGCATCCGGTGCCCGCCCTCGGTGAGTACCGACTCCGGATGGAACTGCACGCCCTCCACCGGCAGCTCCCGGTGCCGCAGCCCCATGATCACGCCGCTCTCCGTCCGCGAGGTGACCACCAGCTCGTCCGGCACGGTGGCCGGCTCGACGGCCAGCGAGTGGTAGCGGGTCGCGGTCAGCGGCGAGGGCAAGCCCTCGAAGACCCCGCCGTCCTCGTGCGTGACCAGCGAGGTCTTGCCGTGCAGCAGTTCGGGCGCCCGGCCCACCACCGCGCCGTAGGCCACCGCGATCGACTGCAGGCCCAGGCAGACGCCGAACACCGGCAGCCCGATCCCCGCGCAGTGGTGCACCATCTCGATGCAGACCCCGGCCTCCTCCGGCGCACCGGGCCCGGGCGAGAGCAGCACCCCGTCGAAGCCGTCGGCACCGTCGCGGCGCGCCGCGTGGGCGACCGTCACCTCGTCGTTGCGCACCACCTCGCAGGTGGCGCCCAACTGGTACAGGTACTGGACCAGGTTGAAGACGAAACTGTCGTAGTTGTCCACGACCAGGATGCGGGGCGAGGTCGGCGGGGTGGTCATACGCACGCTACTCCGGTGAGATGCGGGGACTTGTGGGGTGGGAGGACGCGGCACCGGTCAGCCGGCGCCGTTCTCCGGACCGTCCACCGTGACGTCGCCGAAGGGCAGCAGCGGCTCCGCCCACGGGAAGACGTACTGGAACAGGACGTAGACCACCCCCAGGACGAGGAGCAGCGCGAGGACGGCCCGGACCAGGGTGTTCCCCGGCAGATGGCGCCAGATCCAGCCGTACATGGTGCTCCCTCGACGTAAAGGTTGGGCTCAAGACTAGACCGCGCACCGGGCGCCGGCGGTTCCCGTCGCCCGGTCCGGCCCCGGCGCCCACGGCCGGGTGCCGGTCACTGGCCGGCCGCCGAACGCAGGTCCACCGTGCCGGAGTAGCCCGGCACCGACAGGTCCCCGCTCTCCTGCACCTTCCAGCCCAGGCCGTAGGCCTGCACGTACTGGAGGTAGTTGCGGATCGTCGGGTCGGCGTCCACCGCCGACCGCAGGGCCTCGGTCCGCCCGACCGCCCTGATCACGTACGGCGGCGAGTACACCCGGCCCTGCAGCAGCAGGGTGTTGCCCACGCAGCGCACCGCGCTGGTCGAGATCAGCCGCTGGTCCATCACCTGGATGCCCTCGGCCCCACCCCGCCACAGCGCGTTCACCACCGCCTGGATGTCCTGCTGGTGGATCACCAGGTCGTTGACGCCCGGCGCGGGCACCCCGGGGATGCGCGCGGTCGCGTTCGGCGGCGCGTCGTTCAGGGTGACGGTCAGCCCGGGGCCGGCCAGCGGCTCCAGCGCGGAACCCTGCTGCAGCGCCCCCAGCAGTGCGGCGTCCGCCGGGCTGCCCTGCTGCTGGGCGAGCTCCTCGGCCCGCTCCTGCAGATCGGCGAGCTGCGCCTGCGCCTGCTGGTTCTGCGCGCTGCGCTGGCGTATGACGTCGCTCAGCCTCAGCAGTGAATCGTCGGTCCGCAGGTCGGTGCCGCGGGCGGCGTGCGCGCTGACGTAGAACAGCAGCCCGGCCAGTGCGAAGACGGCGCAGGTCAGGGCACGCCCGACAATTCGGGTACCGCCGGCGCGGGTGGGGGCAGGTTCAGGGAGAATCGACAAATTCGGCACCGTACCCTTATCTCCTTCGGACCCGCCGAACCACTACGCTAACGGACGCCGGTGGCATGTGCGGAGCCCCCGGCAGGTATGCCCCCTGACCCGTCCGGAGCATTCCTGCCGTACGGCGCCCCGCACACCCGGTCAGTCCCCGCCGCCGCCCCGCCCCGCTGCACCCTGCGCGGTCTCACAGCGCATCGACAGGAGAGCCCCTCGTGCCGAAGTCTCGACTCCGCAAGAAGTCCGACTACACCCCGCCGCCGTCCACGACGACCGCGGTGAAGCTCAGCTCAGGCCGCAGCTGGGTCGCTCCGCTGATGCTGGCGCTGTTCCTGGTCGGCCTGGTGTGGATCGTCACCTACTACGTGACGAGCGGCAGCTACCCGGTGGAGAGCTGGCGCAACTGGAACATCCTGGTGGGCTTCGGCTTCATCGCGGCGGGCTTCGGCGTCTCCACCCAGTGGAAGTAGGCCGCGCGACCTGAGTCCGGCCGGCCACCAGGCCCCGTGCTCTCCCCCGCTGCGCCACGCCCAGGACCCACCCGGTCACGCACCGCCCCGCCGTGCTCATCGCCGCCCTCGACCGCCCTGTCCCGACGGGCGGCGAGCGGGGCTGCTCCGTGCTGCCCGGGTGCCGTGCGCCGCTGCCGGCCGCCGTCCGCGGGTGCCGTGCCGGCTGCCCCCGGGGCGTCCGGCGGAGGCCGCGTCGCCAGTGGTCCCCGGTCACACCTTCCGCTTATCCACATGGTTATCCACACTGGGGAAAAGTCCCCACACCCTGTGGATAACTTTTCCGGACCACACTGTCCACAGGGCCGGACGGCACCCCGCCGACCCGATGGCGACGCAGCAGGACGCGCGTAGAGCACGGATGTGCAAACCACTGTGCGAAACACTTGTGCACAGCACGGCGCGCGCTGTGGACAACGCCTGACCCTGCCTCAGGAGACCGGAGGCTCCCGGACACCCGCCCGGGAGTCGATCGGACGTCCGGACGGTGCGTCCCGTCCGTCGGTCCCGGGCCCGGCGGGTCAGCCGTTGATCAGCCGTTGAGCAGCGCCGTCTGCAGCACCACGGCGCCCACCACCACGCCCAGCATCAGCACCACTGCCGCCCCTTGGACGAGGTTGCGGCGCTCCCGCGGGGCGTACATCAGCCCGAAGCCCATGGCCGCCCCCGCCAGCAGTCCCCCGACGTGCGCCCGCCAGTCGATCCCGGACACCGAGAACGTGATCACCAGGTTGAACACCAGCAGGGCGATCACCGGCCCGAGCGGCGTCCTGGTCCGCAGGAACAGCACCACGGTCGCCCCGAACAGCCCGAAGATCGCCCCGGACGCCCCGAGCGAGTTCATGTAGTCCCCGGCGATCAGGTACGCGAGCGCGCTCCCGGCCAGCCCCGACACCAGGTAGAGGGCCAGGTAGCGGATCCGCCCGAGCGCCTGCTCCAGCATCGGCCCCATCCACCAGAGCGCCAGCATGTTGGTCGCGATGTGCCAGATCTCGATGTGCAGGAAGGTCGCGGTCAGCAGCCGGTACCACTGGCCCGGCCCCTCCGCGACGCCGTGCGGCCAGCCGTCGTAGCGCGGGCTCACGCTGAGCAGCGAGAGGTCGTTCGCGAGCCAGGGCTTGTAGACGTACGCGGCCAGCAGGAAGACCAGCAGGTTGATCCCGATCAGGATCTTGGTGACCAGCGCTCCGTCCCGGACCGGCTGACCGCCGAAGCGGGTGGTGGCCCGCCGGGCCGTCCGGTCCCCGCCGGAGACGCACTCGGGGCAGTGGAAACCCACGGAGGCGTCGGTCATGCACCGGGGGCAGATCGGCCGCCCGCAGCGGGAGCAGCCGATGCCGGTCTCCCGCTCGGGGTGCCGGTAGCAGCCGGGCAGCGGCGGGTGCGCGGCCCCGGGCGACGCGGAGCCCCCGGCGGGCGGGCCGGGCCGCTCGGCCGGTGGGGGGCCGCCTGCGGGCCGGTCGTCCCGGCCGGCCGGCTGCTGGGGCCGGTCCGCCGGCTTCTGGGGCTCGTCCGGGAGCATCGCGGGATTCCCTTCTCATGGCCGATCCCGGTGACGCCACGCGGGGCACCACCGGGATCGCCAGGCTACTGCGGGTCCGCGTCAGCGGCGGGTGATCTCCACCGACTCGATCACGACATCGTTCACGGGGCGGTCCTGCGCCTTGGTGGGCGTGGCCGAGATCTCCTGGACGACCTTCCGGCTGGCCTCGTCGGCGACCTCGCCGAAGATGGTGTGCTTGCCGGTCAGCCAGGTGGTCGGCGCCACGGTCACGAAGAACTGCGAGCCGTTGGTGGCCGGGCCGGAGTTGGCCATCGCCAGCAGGTAGGGCTTGGTGAAGGCGAGGTCCGGGTGGAACTCGTCGGCGAACCGGTAGCCGGGGCCGCCGGTGCCGAGCCCGAGCGGGTCGCCGCCCTGGATCATGAAGTTGGCGATCACCCGGTGGAAGACCGTGCCGTCGTACAGGCGGTCCTTGGAGGTCACGCCGGTGCGCGGGTGGGTCCACTCGCGGCCGCCCTCGGCCAGCTCCACGAAGTTCGCCACCGTCTTGGGGGCGTGGTTCGGGAAGAGCTTGATCACGATGTCGCCGCGGTTGGTCTTGAGAGTGGCGAACAGTTCCTCGGCCACGGACTGCCTTCCTGTCTACGTCGTTGACACCAGGAATCATCCCACGCGCCGGCCGCGGACCAGGCGTACACCTGTTCTAACGGAGCGCGGTTCCGCCCACCGGGCCACCGCGGCGCGGGCAGGGCGCCCCCCTCGCGAACCCTTTCCGAGCCCTCTGCGAGCCCTTCCGGCCCCGTCGCGTCCCCGCCGGGCTCCCGCCCGGGCCGGCGGCCCACGGCGCGGACCTGCGGCGCCTCGCTTACGGCCCATCCCGGCGTGCCGGTACACAAATCGGGATGCATGATCAGCTATCAGGTGGATAGGTGCATAAGTGGACGCCACCGAGGAGGAGAGATCTCGTGACCCGTTTGGACTCAGCTCGTGAGACGGCCGACAAGACCAAGGAGACCCTCGCGCCCTACGCCGCCACCGCGAAGGACACGGCGCTGCACCTCGCGGGCGAGGCCAAGCAGCGCATGACCCCCGCGCTGGAGGCGATCGGCCCCAAGGTCGGCGAGACGGCCGAACGGGCCTGGAGCGGCGCGACCAACACCGCACGCAGTGCCCGCACCCAGTACGACAAGCACCTCGCGCCCCAGTTCGGCCAGGCCTTCTCGCACCTGCCGCCCGAGGCGCAGCAGAACGCCCTCAAGGCCTTCCACCGGGCCCAGGAAGCCGCCCTGGCGGCCCGGCTGTCGGCGGCGAAGATGGCCGGGCAGACCAAGGCCACCATCGGGCCCAAGGTCGCCCAGGCCGTCGAGGAGGCCCGCAGCACGGTCGTCCCGGTCGCCCAGGAGGCGCAGATCCGCGGCGCCGCGGCCCTCACCGCCCTGCAGGGCCACGTGACCGCCTCCGAGATCAGCGACCTGGCCGCCAAGAACGCCAAGAAGGAGCAGCGCAACGGCTGGGCCACCGGCCTCGCCGTGGCAGGCACCCTCGCGGTCGGCAGCGGCGTCATCGCCTGGCAGTGGTGGCGTCGGCAGAGCAACCCCGAGTGGCTGATCGAGCCGCCGGCCGTCCAGGACTCGCCCAACAGCACCCACGGCGGCGGCAGCGGGCCGACCGGGGCGCACGCCGCCGGCAGCACCAGCAGCTCGGCCGCGGCCGGCGGCACCGCGAACGGCAGCCCCACCGGCGCGTCGGGCTCCCCGGTCAACGGCAGCGGCCCCGCCGATCAGGCCGGGCAGCCGCCCACCGACTCCACCACCCCGAAGCCAGGCCCGACGCCGCCGCCCCCCGGCAAGCCGGGCCCCGGGGACGATCACCCCAAGCCGCACGACCCGCGCAAGCCGCACTGACCGGCCAGCCCGGACAGCCGGCCCGCCCGGGAAAAGCAATCGGCCGCTGACCTGATCACAGGTCAGCGGCCGATCGCGGATCGAACACTGTGGAGCTTAGGAGACTCGAACTCCTGACATCTGCCTTGCAAAGGCAGCGCTCTACCAACTGAGCTAAAGCCCCGGGACGGCGCTGTGCGGACCGTCAGGCACTAGCGTACCGGGTCCTGGCGTGAATCCCACCTGGTATCCCCCGCAGCCGTGCACGGACCCGGTCGGCCCCAGCCCGACGGCTGGGGCCGGCCGGCCCGGGGAGCGCCACGGGCGCTCCCGAAGATCGTCGTGATTCAGCGCGCGCCGGCCGGCACCGGGTCGGTGGCCTCGGTCCACAGATCCTGCTCGGCACGGTCCGCCTGGACCTGACGGTAGACAAAGAAGCCGCCGAGGGCGACCAGGGCGACCAGGAGAAGCTTCTTCACCGCGGGACCTCGTCCTTCTTGCGTTGCGAACTCGGCACCAATGGCTCCGGCCGGAGTGGCCGGACGGCGAGTCCGGGAAATATCGAGCACGAACAGGCAGCCGGAGTGGCAGACCGCCTTGCGGCCGATGATACACACCGGTGTCCCAATCGTGACCAGCCGCCACCGGGCCAACCGGCCGGTCCGGCGGCGGGATTGACGCCGTGCCTCCTGTCGTACGGTCGGCCCGGCGCACCCCGGCGGCCCCGCCGCCGTCCGGCGCGGGGTGACCTGTCCGACCGTCCCTCCGTCGGCCCCGGCCAGGCGCTGTTCAGCACCCCTTCAGAGCCGGTTCAGCGCCGTTTCAGGCTGGGTCCGGCCCGTTCAGGCCGGTTTCGGCGCCTGCCGGTCCTGTCCGGAGGCCGGGCCGGCCGAGGCCGGCGCCCTCCGGTCACGTCTCCCGGGGGACCCGCACGACGGCCCGCCCGCCGGCCAGGTCGACCTTCGTCCGGGGCGGCGCGCCCTCGCCCTCCTCGTCGCGCAGCATCAGGGTGGTCTTCCGCTGCTCCAGCTCGTGCTGCTTGCCCGCCGCGAACTGCGCGTGCAACTGCTCGAAGCCGGTGGCGGAGATCTGGCCCTCCCGGCCGCTGCCGCGCCACGGGATCCACCGCGAGCGCCGCGCGCGCAGCGCGAGCTGGTCGACGAAGGCCAGCAGCACCAGCGCACAGACCAGCCCCGGAATGCTCATCGCCCAGAACAGCGCCACCTCGACCACCTCTCTCCGCCGCTCCGACGTCCACCCCCACCAGTAGACCCGCCGGACCGGGCCGCGTCCAGGGTCACCGGGCCCGGACAGGGCGCGGGATCGGGGCTCGGGCGCCTTGGTGAGGTCAGGAGCAGCGCCGGCCGCGCCCAACCCTCCCGGGGATCGGGAATGCCTGCTCGGCGGGGCCCGGCCCGGCCGCACCCGGCCGGCCGGGTTCCACGAGGCGATGAGTTCCGCACCGGCCGGAAGAAAGCCCGGGACCGGCGGACGAGGGCATTCCCGGGCGGATTCCGGGCCCGGCCCCGGCCCCCGGCGCCGGTGTGACGTCCGCCTCACCGGAATGCCGGCCGGCGGTCCGCGCGGCCCCCGTCACCTCGCCCGCGCCCGACCGGCGGGCGGAAAGACGAAACGCCCCGGATGGAGTTCCATCCGGGGCGTTTCCGCAGGTGGGCCTAACAGGACTTGAACCTGTGGCCTCTTCCTTATCAGGGAAGCGCTCTAACCGTCTGAGCTATAGGCCCTTGCCGCACTGAAAGATTAGCGGACCGACGGCCGATCTCCCAAATCCGTATCCGCGGCACCCCCGGCGCCGCCCGCGGGACCGCCGCCGGCCATGTGCAGCTCAGGGCGCTGCGGGCGGGCCAGCCACTGCTCGCGGGTGGGAGGGAGGCCCGCCGCACCGCTCACGGGGGTGCGGACGGCGAGGACCTGGTTGATCCCGATCCGGTTCTCCTCGAAGGCGAGCGCCGAGGCGGCCATGTACAGCCGCCAGACCCGGGCCCGGCCCCGTCCGACCTGACGGACGGCCTGCCCCCAGTTGGCCTCCAGGTTGGCCACCCACTCCCGCAGGGTCAGCCCGTAGTGCTCGCGCAGCGACTCGACGTCCCGGACCTCGAAGCCGGCCTCCTCCAGCAGGGAGACCGTGGACCCCACCGGGGCAAGCTCCCCGTCGGGGAAGACGTACTTGCGGATGAACGGGCTGAGCTCGTAGTGCTCGCCGGAGGGGAGCGGCCGGCGGGAGATCTGGTGGTTGAGCAGACGCCCGCCGGGGGCCAGCAGCCGGTACAGCACGGAGGCGTACGTCAGGTACTGCACCGAGCCGACGTGCTCGGCCATCCCGACGCTGGAGATCGCGTCGAAGGGGCCGTCCGGGATCTCGCGGTAGTCCTGCAGCCGGACCTCCACCCGGTCGGCGAGCCCGGCCTCCGCGACCCGGCTGCGGGCCAGCGCCACCTGCTCCGCCGAGATCGACACCCCGACCGCCTCCACGCCGTAGTGCGTGGCGGCGTGGATCAGCAGCGACCCCCACCCGCAGCCGACGTCCAGCAGCCGCATCCCCGGACGCAGGCCCAGCTTGCGGCAGATCAGGTCCAGCTTGGCCTCCTGGGCGGCCTCCAGGCTCTTGGCCTCGGGCGTCCAGTACGCGCAGGAGTACACCATCGAGGAGCCCAGCACGAGGCCGTAGAAGTCGTTGCCGACGTCGTAGTGGTGGCTGATCGCCGCGCGGTCCCGGCTGCGGCTGTGCAGCCTGCCCCGAACCGCCCGGGCCTCCTCCGGCGGCGGCGTCGGCTGCAGGCCCACGGCGCCGATCCGCAGGGCGGTCCGCAGCAACTCCCTGCCCTTGGGTCCGAGGGCGTCGCCCACCCCCAGGTTCAGCTGCCGGATCTCGGGGCGCTCGGCGTACTGCGCGACGGCCGACAGCACCTCGTAGAGGTCGGTGTCGGCGGCGATCTCGATGTCACCGGCCACGTAGGCCCGGGCCAGCCCCAGCTCGCCCGGCGACCAGACCAGGCGGCGGACGGCGCGGCGGCTGCGCAGGATCAGGGTGGGCGCGCCGGGCGGGCCGGCGATGCTGCCGTCCCAGGCCTGGATCCGCAGCGGTACCGGGACCCCCAGCACGGCCTCCAGCGACCCGACCATCTGCCTTGCGAGCTCAGCCATTGCGCGCCTCCGTCCAGCCGTACGGCTGCCTTTGTCTGCGACCTGCCTGCGACCTGCGTCCCTCGCGCACCGCGCGTCCCAGCTAAGCCCACAGCGGCTGTCGCGGAACCCGGCGGCACGCCGGGGCCGGACGCCCGTCACCCGAACGCCGGGTGACCGGACGGCCTGCGCCCCCCTGGCCCGGAACCCGCCCGAACGGCAGCGGGCCCCGAAGGCTGCAACAGCCTTCGGGGCCCGCTCATTCCGCCGGAAGTGACTGGGTGTCAGTCCTCTTCCGCGAGGGTCAGCTCGACACCACCGGTGAAGCCGGCGGCGGTGTTGTAGATGAACGCCGACAGGGTGGCCAGCGCGGTCAGCAGCACCACGTCCACCACCGCGATCAGCACGGTGAAGCTCATCACCTTGCCGAAGCCGACGTAGTCCATCAGGTTGAGGCCGCCGGTGGTGTCCGAACCGGTGACGTCCTTGAGGGTCTTGGTCAGCGAGTCGAAGACGCCCAGCGAGTCCAGCGTCATCCACAGCACCGCGGCCGCGACGATCAGGATCACGCCGACCGCGAGCGACAGCAGGAAGCTGACCTTCATGACCGACCACGGGTCGGCCTTGGTCACCCGCAGCCGGGCCTTGCGGGTCCGTCCGGTGCCCGCCGGCGCGGCCGGAGCCGGGCGCCGTGCGGCGCCGCCCGCCGCGGGCGCGGCCGGTCCGGCCGGCCCTCCTGCCGGGGCCCCCGCGTTCACCCGCGTGCCGCGGGCCGGCGTGGGCTGCCCCTTGGCGTACGTGGTCGGCTGCGAGAACCCGTTGCCGCCGCCCGCCGCGGGCGCGGCCGGCGGGGCCGGCGGCGGTGGCGGCGTGCCGTAGCCACCCGCCGCACCCGGCTGACCGCCCGAACCGACCGGGGGCATCAGCGAGGTGGACGCCGCCGGGTGCTCGGCCGGAGTCTGCGGAACACCGCCGTACGGCATGCCGCCCTGTGCTGCGCCCGGACGGCCGCCTGCGGCGCCTCCCGCAGCACCCGTGGCTCCACTCACCCTGGTCCTCCCGCACTCACCGCCAGGCCGGTGATCACCGGCCTGGTTCGTCACTCGTCATCCAGCGCCCGGCGGGATTGCCCGGTACTGGTCGGCCGCCCGTACCCCCGCGCGCCGGGCGCGCGGGGGTACGGGCTCCGTGGCCGGGTCAGGCCTGGGCTTCCTCGCCGCCCGCCGTCTCCGTGCCCTCCGCAAGTTCGGTGGTGTCCGACTCGGCCACGCCGGCCTCGTCCTCCACCGCCTCCTCGTCCTCCGCCTCCGCGTTGCGGGCCATGCCCACCACCGCGTCGCGCTTTCCGAGGTTGATCAGTTGGACGCCCATCGTGTCACGTCCGGTTTCACGTACTCCCGAAACCCTTGTGCGGATTACACCACCCGAGAGGGTGATCGCCATGATTTCGTCCGTCGAGTCGACCACCAGCGCGCCGACCAGCGACCCACGACCCTCGACGATCTTGGCCGCCTTGGTCCCGTAGCCGCCGCGCCCCTGGACACGGTACTCGTCCACGCCGGTCCGCTTGGCATAGCCGCCGTCGGTCGCGGTGAACACGTAGGTGCCCTCCCGGACGACGTTCATCGACAGCAGCTCGTCGTCCTCGCGGAAGGACATGCCCTTGACGCCGGAGGTGGCCCGGCTCATCGGGCGCAGCGCCTCGTCGGTGGCGGTGAACCGGATCGACTGGGCCTTGCGCGACACCAGCAGCAGGTCGTCCTCGGCGGAGACCAGCTCGGCACCGATCAGCTCGTCGTCCCGGCCGCTCTCGTCGGTCCGCAGGTTGATCGCGATCAGACCGCCGGAGCGCGGCGAGTCGTAGTCCTTGAGCGGGGTCTTCTTGACCAGCCCGGCCCGGGTGGCGAGCACCAGGTACGGCTTGTCCTCGTAGGTGCGCACCGCCATCACCTGGGTGATGTGCTCGTCCGGCTGGAAGGCCAGCAGGTTCGCCACGTGCTGCCCGCGGGCGTCGCGGCCGGCGTCCGGCAGCTCGTAGCCCTTGGCGCGGTAGACCCGCCCCTTGTTGGTGAAGAAGAGGATCCAGTTGTGGGTGGTCGTCACGAAGAAGTGGTCGACGAGGTCGTCCTGCTTCAGCTGCGCGCCGCGCACGCCCTTGCCGCCGCGCTTCTGCGAGCGGTAGAGGTCGCTGCGGGTGCGCTTGACGTAGCCGCCACGGGTGATCGTGACGACGATGTCCTCCTCCGCGATCAGGTCCTCGACGGACATGTCGCCGTCGAAGGGGATCAGCGTGGAGCGCCGCTCGTCGCCGTACTTCTCGACGATCGCGGTCAGCTCCTCGGAGATGATCTCGCGCTGGCGGGACGGCGAGGCGAGGATCGCGTTGTACTCGTCGATCTTGCGCTGGAGCTCGTCGTGCTCCTCCATGATCCGGCGGCGCTCCAGGGCGGCCAGCCGTCGCAGCTGCATCTCCAGGATCGCGTTGGCCTGCAGCTCGTCGATCGAGAGCAGCCCCATCAGGCCGGTGCGGGCGGCGTCCGCGCTGTCCGAGGCCCGGATCAGCGCGATGACCTCGTCGATCAGGTCGAGCGCCTTGAGCAGCGCGCGCAGGATGTGCGCCCGCTCCTCGGCCTTGCGCAGCCGGAAGGTGGTGCGCCGGACGATGACCTCGACCTGGTGGGTGACCCAGTGCCGGATGAAGGCGTCGAGCGAGAGCGTGCGCGGCACGCCGTCGACCAGGGCCAGCATGTTGGCGCCGAAGTTGGTCTGCAGGTCGGTGTGCTTGTACAGGTTGTTCAGCACGACCTTGGCGACGGCGTCGCGCTTGAGCACGACCACCAGGCGCTGGCCGGTCCGGGAGGAGGACTCGTCGCGGACGTCGGCGATGCCGGCGACCTTGCCGTCCTTCACCAGGTCGGCGATCTTCAGCGCCAGGTTGTCCGGGTTGACCTGGTACGGCAGCTCGGTGATCACCAGGCACTGGCGGCCCTGGATCTCCTCGACCTCGACCACCGCGCGCATGGTGATCGAGCCGCGGCCGGTGCGGTAGGCGTCCTCGATGCCGCGGCGGCCGACGATCAGGGCGCCGGTCGGGAAGTCCGGGGCCTTGATCCGCTCGATCAGGGCCTCCAGCAGCTCCTCGTTGGAGGCCTCGGGGTGCTCCAGCGCCCAGAGCGCGCCGGAGGCGACCTCGCGGAGGTTGTGCGGCGGGATGTTGGTGGCCATGCCGACCGCGATGCCGGTGGCACCGTTGATCAGCAGGTTGGGGATGCGGGCAGGCAGGACGGTGGGCTCCTGCGAGCGGCCGTCGTAGTTGGCGGCGAAGTCGACGGTCTCCTCGTCGATGTCGCGCATCATCTCCATGGCCAGCGGCATCATCTTGCACTCGGTGTAGCGCATGGCCGCCGCCGGGTCGTTGCCCGGGGAGCCGAAGTTGCCGTTGCCGTCGACCAGCGGCATCCGCAGCGACCACGGCTGCGCGAGGCGCACCACGGTGTCGTAGATCGAGGTGTCGCCGTGCGGGTGGTAGTTGCCCATCACGTCGCCGACGACGCGGGCGCACTTGTAGTAGCCCTTCTCGGGGCGGTACCCGCCGTCGTACATCGCGTACAGGACGCGGCGGTGCACGGGCTTGAGGCCGTCGCGGACCTCGGGCAGCGCACGGCTGACGATCACGCTCATCGCGTAGTCGAGGTAGGACCGCTGCATCTCGGTCTCGAGCTCGATCGGCTCGACCCGGCTCACGAAGGTGTCGGTGGCGGTGGTGCTGTCCGGCTGCTCGCCGTCGGGACGGTTGTCGTCGACCACTGGTGGTCAGTTTCCTTTCACGCGTGACTGGACGGTACTGGCGGGGGCGGGCCCCGTCAGACGTCCAGGAAGCGGACGTCCTTGGCGTTGCGCTGGATGAAGGAGCGGCGGGCCTCGACGTCCTCGCCCATCAGGACGGAGAACAGGTCGTCGGCACGGGCCGCGTCCTCCAGGGTGATCTGCTGGAGCAGGCGGTGCGCCTGGTCCATGGTGGTGATCCGGAGCTCCTCGGCGTTCATCTCGCCGAGACCCTTGAAGCGCTGGATGGCGTCGTCCTTGGGCAGGCGGCGGCCGGCCGCGGTGCCGGCGGCGATCACCGAGTCCTTCTCGCGGTCCGAGTAGACGTAGTCGAAGTCGTCCCGGCCCCACTTGATCTTGTACAGCGGCGGCATCGCCAGGTAGACGTAGCCGGCCTCGACCAGCGGGCGCATGAAGCGGAACAGCAGGGTGAGCAGCAGGGTGCGGATGTGCTGCCCGTCGACGTCGGCGTCCGCCATCAGGACGATCTTGTGATAGCGGAGCTTGGACTCGTCGTAGTCCTCCTGGATGCCGCAGCCGAAGGCCGAGATCAGCGCCTGGACCTCGGTGTTCTGCAGCACCTTGTCGATCCGCGCCTTCTCGACGTTGAGGATCTTGCCGCGGATCGGGAGGATCGCCTGGGTGCGCGGGTCCCGGCCCTGCTTGGCCGAGCCGCCGGCGGAGTCACCCTCGACGATGAAGATCTCGCACTCGGCCGGGTCCTTGGACTGGCAGTCGCTCAGCTTGCCCGGCAGCGAGGCGCTCTCCAGCAGCCCCTTGCGGCGGGTCAGGTCGCGCGCCTTGCGCGCGGCCACGCGCGCGGTGGCGGCCTGGATCGACTTGCGGATGATGTCGCCGGCCTCGACCGGGTGGCGGTCCAGCCAGTCGTTCAGCTGCTCGTGCACCACCTTCTGGACGAAGGTCTTCGCCTCGGTGTTGCCGAGCTTGTCCTTGGTCTGGCCCTCGAACTGCGGCTCGCCGAGCTTGACCGAGATGATCGCGGTCAGGCCCTCGCGGATGTCCTCGCCGGAGAGGTTGTCGTCCTTCTCCCGGAGCAGCTTCTTGTCCCGCGCGTAGCGGTTGACCAGGCCGGTCAGCGCCGCGCGGAAACCCTCCTCGTGGGTGCCGCCGCCGTGGGTGTGGATGGTGTTGGCGAAGCTGTAGACGCCCTCGGTGTACGAGGTGTTCCACTGCATCGCGATCTCCACCGAGATCGACTTGTCCTTGTCCTCCTGCTCGAAGTCGATCACGGAGGGGTGGATCACCTCGCCCTTGCGGGAGTTGAGGTGCGTGACGAAGTCGGCGATGCCGCCGTCGTACTTGTACGTGACCGAGAGCGGCGTGCCGTCCTCGTCCGCGTGCTCCGCGCGCTCGTCCGTCAGCGCGATGGTCAGGCCCTTGTTGAGGAAGGCCATCTCCTGGAAGCGGCGCGACAGCGTCTCGAAGGAGTAGACGGTCGTCTCGAAGATGTCCGGGTCGGCCCAGAAGGTGACGCTGGTGCCGGTCCGGTCGGTGGCCTCGTGCTGGGCCAGCGGGGCGGTCGGGTCGCCGAGCTTGTACTCCTGCGTCCAGCGCGAGCCGTCGGTGTGGATCTCCACCGCGAGCCGGGTGGACAGGGCGTTCACGACCGAGACGCCGACACCGTGCAGGCCGCCGGAGACCGCGTAGCCGCCGCCGCCGAACTTGCCGCCCGCGTGCAGGACCGTCAGCACGACCTCGACGGCCGGCTTCCCCTGGCTCGCGACCATGCCCACCGGGATGCCGCGGCCGTTGTCGACCACGCGCACGGCGCCGTCGGCCAGGATCGTGACGTCGATGGTGTCGGCGTGCCCGGCCAGCGCCTCGTCGACGGAGTTGTCCACGACCTCGTACACCAGGTGGTGCAGGCCGCGCTCGCCCGTGGAGCCGATGTACATGCCGGGGCGCTTGCGGACGGCGTCGAGGCCCTCCAACACCTGGATGGCGTCGGCGTCGTAGGCCTTTCCGGTCGCCGGGTCGATGGGTTCTTGGGTCTGGCTGGGGTTGCCGGAATCGGCCACGAAGCGCCCTCTCTGGCACAGCACGGGCCGCATCCCCTCCCACTGGACGGGAGGGCGTGCGACCACGGCGGTTCGACTCGGTTGCTACAAGCAACAGTGTTTGGCTTTCAGTCTACCGGTACGACTGACAGAGATGGGCGTTTGGCAGCCCCTGAGGGCAGATATGCCGCCCGAAATCCCCTCTGGACATGTCCCGATACTCGCCCCGGGCCCCCAGAGCGCTCAAAAGGGCCGCCAGCGGTTCCGGAGCTTCGCCGTCCGCGGGACCCGCGGACCGGCCGACCGGGGCCCCTCACCCCCAGGTGTCGCCGGGCCCCTTGCTCCCGGGCGCGCGCAGCCGCCCGTAGCCCCTGACCGGCGCCGCCGGGCCCAGGACCTTGATCACCTTCACCGTGCCGTGCCCCAGTTCGTGGTTCAGCCGGGCCACCAACTGGCGTGCCAGCAGTCGGAGCTGGGTCGCCCACGCGGTGGAGTCGCACTGCACCGTCAGGACGGCCGTCGCCTCCTCGAAGTGCTTCGGCTCACAGTGCGCCGAGATGTCCGGCCCGACGATCTGCGGCCAGCGCCCCATCACCCCGCCCACCGCGGCCGGCGCCTCCCAGCCGCGCTCGGTGATCAGCCGGTTCAGCGCCGCCCCCAGCGGCACCGGGTCCCGGCCGTCCGCCCGGGCCCCGCTGCGCAGGCCGTGCCGCTTGGCCTCGCGCTTCTCCCGGACCTGCTCCCCGCGCTGGCGGGCCTGCTCCTTGGCGGCCCGCAGGGCCACCCGCGCCAGGTCCACGCCCGAGGGCTCGGGGGACAGCTGCGCCGGATCACTCACGACGATCTCCTTCCCCAGGCTGTGGACAGGCCGTCCAGCTTACGAGGTACGGGGGACATCCGGGCCATGACGCGGAACACAGGACGGCCGCGGCCCGCGCGGTCGGACGCCCCGTCGGCGGACTCCGTCACGGGTCCAGCCGGAGGACCTCGCCGTCGGCCACCGCGTACCGGGCGCCGGCCAGCGCCTTCGGGACGTCGTCCGCCACCGCCGCCGTCACCAGCACCTGTTCGCCGCCGGCGACCAGCTCCGCCAGCCGGTCCCGGCGCCGGGCGTCCAGCTCCGCGAACACGTCGTCCAGGATCAGTACCGGCTCGCCGCCGTCCGCCCGCAGCAGTTCGTAGGAGGCCAGGCGCAGCGCCAGCGCGTACGACCAGGACTCGCCGTGGCTGGCGTAGCCCTTGGCGGGCAGCGGCCCCAGCCGCAGCACCAGTTCGTCGCGGTGCGGCCCCACCAGGGTCATGCCGCGCTCGATCTCCTGCTTGCGGGCCGCCAGCATCGCCCCCAGCAGCTGCTCCTCGGCCTGCTCGCGGCTGGCCGGCAGCTCGCCCTCGAAGGAGCTCCGGTACTCCAGCACCGTCTCCCCGGCACCGGGGGCCAGCTGTTCGTACGCCTGCCGCACCAGCGGCTGCAGGGCGCTCACCAGTTGCAGCCGGAAGGCCGTCAACTCGGCCCCGGCGCGGGCCAGGTGGCCGTCCCAGATCTCCAGGGTGGAGAGGTCGGCGCCCTTGCCACCGCCGGCCCGGCGGGCCATCGCGGCGGTCTTCAGCAGGGCGTTGCGCTGCTTGAGCACCCGCTCGTAGTCCTGGCGCACGCCGGCCAGCCGGGGGGCGCGGGCGGTGAGCAGCTCGTCCAGGAAGCGCCGCCGCTCGCTCGGGTCGCCCTTGACCAGGGCGAGGTCCTCGGGGGCGAACAGCACGGTGCGCAGCAGGCCGAGCACGTCGCGCGGGCGGACGTTGTCCGAGCGGTTGATCCGGGCCCGGTTGGCCTTGCCCGGGGTGATCTCCAGTTCGACCAGGGTGCTCCGGGCACCGGCGGTGATCGAGGTGCGGACCACGGCCCGCTCGGCGCCGAGCCGGATCAGCGGGGCGTCGGTGGCCACCCGGTGGCTGCCCAGGGTGGCGACGTAGCCGATGGCCTCCACCAGGTTGGTCTTGCCCTGGCCGTTGGGCCCCACGAACGCCGTCACGCCCGGGTCGAGGGGAACCTCGGCGCGGGCGTAGGAGCGGAAGTCGGCGAGCGACAGGTGCGCTACGTGCATGGCTGTGGACTGCGCTCGCCTTCTGGTCCTGCTGGGGAACTGCTGGCTGACGGAATGCACCGGCGGACGGACCGCGCGACCTCGGCCGCGCGGTCCACAGCCTGTGGACTACTTGTTCTCGACCGCGTGGCCGCCGAACTGGTTGCGCAGCGCGGCGATCATCTTCATCTGCGGGGAGTCGTCCTGCCGGGAGGCGAAGCGGGCGAACAGCGAGGCGGTGATGGCGGGCAGCGGCACCGCGTGGTCGATGGCGGCCTCGACCGTCCAGCGGCCCTCGCCGGAGTCGGCGGCCCAGCCCTTGAGCTTCGCCAGGTGCTCGTCGTCGTCCAGCGCGCGGACGGCCAGGTCGAGCAGCCAGGAGCGGATGACCGTGCCCTCCTGCCAGCTGCGGAAGACCTCGCGCACGTCGGTGACCTCGGGGGCGGCCTCCAGCAGCTCCCAGCCCTCGGCGAAGGCCTGCATCATGGCGTACTCGATGCCGTTGTGGACCATCTTGGCGAAGTGGCCGGCGCCGACCGCGCCCGCGTGCACCGCGCCGAACTCGCCCTCGGGCTTGAGCGCGTCGAAGATCGGCTGGGCCTTGGCCACGTGCTCGGCGTCGCCGCCGTACATCAGGGCGTAGCCGTTCTCCAGGCCCCAGACACCACCGGAGACGCCGCAGTCGACGAAGCCGATGCCCTTGGCGGCCAGCGACTCGGCGTGCTTGATGTCGTCCGTCCAGCGGGAGTTGCCGCCGTCGACGACCACGTCACCGGGAGAGAGCAGTTCGGCGAGCTCGTCGACGGTCGCCTGGGTGGCGGCGCCAGCCGGGACCATCACCCACACCACGCGGGGGCCCTGGAGCTTGTTGACGAGCTCCTGCAGGCTGTCGACGTCGGAGACGTCGGGGTTGCGGTCGTAGCCGATGACGGTGTGGCCGGCGCGGCGGATCCGCTCGCGCATGTTGCCGCCCATCTTGCCGAGACCGATGAGGCCGAGCTCCATGACCAAGTCCTTACCTGTGGTGACGTGCATGACGGCGGCGCCGTTGCCGCACTGCCTGAGCCTACGCCGGGGAGGCGCGCGCCCACGGTCGGCGAACCGCCGACACAACGGGTGCGGCCTCCGCCGGTCGTCCTGACCGGCGGAGGCCGTCCACAGGTTGTGCACAGCCTGTGGGTACAGCTGAGGGTGTCACCCGGCCGCGGCCGGTGCCGGGTCAGCCGGAGAGGCGGACCGGCATGATCAGGTACTGGTAGGCCTCGTCCGCCTCGGCGTCCACCGCGGGCTTGCCGCTCAGCAGCGCCGGCTTGGTCGAGGTGGTGAAGCTCAGCTGGGCGTACGCGGAGTCGATGGCCTTCAGGCCCTCCTCCAGGTAGCCGGGGTTGAAGGCGATCGAGATGTCGTCGCCTTCGAGGTCGGCGTCGATCCGCTCGGTGGCCTGGGCGTCGTCGCCGGAGCCGGCCTCCAGCGTCAGCACTCCCTGCTCGAAGTTGAGCCGCACCGGGGTGTTGCGCTCCGCGACCAGCGAGACGCGCTTGAGCGCCTCCAGGAAGGGCTGGGTCTGGATCGCCGCGACCGCGTTGAACTCGGTCGGGAAGAGGCTGCGGAACTTCGGGAACTCACCCTCCAGCAGGCGCGTGGTCGTCCGGCGGCCGGCGCCCTCGAAGCCGATCAGGCCCTCGCCCGCGCCGCCCGAGGCCAGCGCGATCGAGACGGTGTCGCCGCTGCCCAGGGACTTGGCGATGTCCTGCAGGGTCTTGGCCGGCACCAGGGCCACGGCGGAGATGTCGGCCTGCTCGGGCTTCCACATCAGCTCGCGGACCGCGAAGCGGTAGCGGTCGGTGGCGGCCAGGGTGATCCGGTCGCCCTCGATCTCGACCCGCACACCGGTGAGCACCGGCAGGGTGTCGTCCCGGCCGGCCGCGACCGCGGCCTGGCTGACCGCCGAGGCGAACACGTCGCCCGGGACGGTGCCGGTGGCGGTGGGCATCTGCGGCAGCGCCGGGTACTCGTCCACCGGCAGCGTCGGCAGGGTGAACCGCGAGCTGCCGCAGACCACGCTGACCCGCTGGCCGTCGGTGGAGATCTCCACAGGCCTGTTGGGAAGGTTGCGCGAGATGTCGTTCAGCAGCCGGCCGGAGACCAGCACGGTGCCGGCCTCCTCCACGTCCGCTTCGAGCTCGACCCGGGCCGAGACCTCGTAGTCGAACCCGGACAGCGCCAGGCTGCCCTCCTGCGCCGTCAGCAGCAGGCCGGCCAGCACCGGCACCGGCGGCCGCGCCGGGAGGCTGCGAGCAGCCCAGGCCACCGCCTCCGCGAGGACGTCACGCTCCACCCGGAACTTCACCGGTAACCGCCTCCTGGATCGAGCTCTCGCTCGCACGTCTCTGGTTCGTCTTGATCGTCTGCTGGCACCTGCCCGCCGAGCTCTGCCGCTCCGCATCCGGTTGCCGAAGGACAGTCTGACGTACTCCACCGACAGACGGGGCAGACGGGCGGAAGCAACCCGAACAGATGTCGGGCGACGGTTGTCCACAGATTTCGGCCCACCCACTGTTAACCGAGTTCCAGGGGTCTATAGGTGTAGTGGTAGTAGTAGGGCCTGTGGATACCGTGGATAACCCTGTTTTCGCAGGTCAGACCCGGTTTTTTGTCCACAGAGCCTGTGGACGCCACCGGTGGATAACCAGGGCCCGCTGTGGACGGCGGAGCGTTACCCACAGGGCACTCTGCGTATCCACAGGTTATCCCCAGGCCTGTCCCCAGATCATGCACCGGTTATCCACGGGCCCCGGTCAACATCACGTGACGCCTTTCACACCGGGGCATGAACGGCCGGGCAATGTTGTCGAACTGTGGACGCCGCTGTGGAGAACCTGGGGATAACCGGCCGCCGCCTGGGGACAAGCGGTGGACAACCCGGACGGCCTACTGACGGCCTGCCAGATGTCCACAGGCTGTGGATAACTGTTGTGCACAAGTCCACAGGCACCTGACCTGCGCTGAAGAGCGTAGCGGCGTAGCCCCTGTGGAGGAATTCTGGATAACTTCCGGCTCCCCAGGCTGTGGACGGGGAAAAGTCACCCGCTCCTGTGGACAACGGCCCTCGGGACCCGGTCCGTTCGAATACCTGGTCAGATGTTCGGCGGCGCGGCCCGCCTGGCGATCCGTCCGTCGCGGGCATCCTGCCCCGGAATTCCGCGCCGTACACACCCGGGGTCCGGTAATCCGATCGCGGGGTCTTCCGTGCCGCCGCACCGGCGGGCGGCCCCGGTGGCGTCCCGCCGGCGGCGGCTCCGGGGCGGGCGCGGGCCGGCGGCGGGCTCCCGCCCCTTGCGTACCTCCCTGCGGCCCGCTCCCGCGGCCCGTCCCCGGACACGCCGAAGGGGCGCCGGTAGCCTGCCCCGACACCCCTGTGGATGCCTCGACCGCCCTGCCGCGGTCAGCTCTTGATGCGGTTGGTCAGCTCGGTGACCTGGTTGTAGATGGAGCGCCGCTCGGCCATCAGCGAGCGGATCTTGCGGTCCGCGTGCATCACGGTGGTGTGGTCGCGACCGCCGAACTGCGCGCCGATCTTCGGCAGCGATAGGTCGGTCAGCTCGCGACAGAGGTACATCGCGATCTGACGGGCCGTCACCAGCACCCGGCTGCGCGAGGATCCGCAGAGGTCGTCGACGCCCAGGCCGAAGTACGCGGCGGTCTGCTGCATGATGACCTGCGCGGTGATCTCCGGGCCGGCGTCCTCGTCGCCGCCGGGGATCAGGTCCTTGAGGACGATGCCCGCCAACTCCAGGTCCACCGGAGCCCGGTTGAGGTTGGCGAACGCGGTGACCCGGATCAGCGCGCCCTCCAACTCCCGGATGTTGCGGGTGATCCGGGACGCGATGAACTCCAGCACGTCGGCGGGGGCGTTCAGTTGCTCCTGGATCGCCTTCTTGCGCAGGATCGCGATCCTGGTCTCCAGCTCCGGCGGGGTGACGTCGGTGATCAGTCCCCACTCGAAGCGGTTGCGGAGCCGGTCCTCCAGCGTGATCAGCTGCTTGGGCGGCCGGTCGGAGGAGAGCACGATCTGCTTGTTGGCGTTGTGCAGGGTGTTGAAGGTGTGGAAGAACTCCTCCTGCGTGGACTCCTTGCTCGCCAGGAACTGCACGTCGTCGACCAGCAGGATGTCCATGTCCCGGTAGCGCTTGCGGAACGCGTCCGCCTTGCCGTCCCGGATCGAGTTGATGAACTCGTTGGTGAACTCCTCGGAGCTCACGTACCGCACCCGGGTCCCCGGGAAGAGGCTGCGCGAGTAGTGCCCGATGGCGTGCAGCAGGTGGGTCTTGCCGAGCCCGGACTCCCCGTAGATGAACAGCGGGTTGTACGCCTTGGCGGGCGCCTCGGCCACCGCCACCGCGGCGGCGTGCGCGAAGCGGTTGCTGGCGCCGATGACGAAGGTGTCGAAGAGGTACTTGGGGTTCAGCCGGGCGGCCGGCTCGTCCTTGCGGGAGCCGCCGGCCGGCGGGGCGCCGGGCGGCGCGGGCACACCCGGGCTGGGGCTGCGGTCCGGCAGGCCGGGGCGGGTCGAGCGCTCCGGCGGCTCCGTCTGCGGTCGGACGGCCGGCACCGAGCGCGGCCGGGGGTCGGCGGGCAGCGAGCCGTCGCCGGAGGCGTCCTGCGCGGGCCGGCCGACGGGACGGCGTCCGCCCGGACGGGCGTCGCCGGGCGCCGGGCCGTACGCGCCGCCGAAGAGGTCGCCCTGCCCGCCGGCCGGCGGGCCCTGGTGCTCCGGCTGCTCGCGGTAGCTCTGCCGCGGCGGCTGCTCCTGGTCCTGGTAGCCGCCCTGCTGCTCCCAGGCCGGGGCCTGGCTCTCGGCCGGCGGCCAGGACTGCGGGGCGCCGCCGTACGGCGCGGGCCGCTGCTCGTAGCCGGCGGTGTCGTACCGGCCTCGCTCGTAGCCCTGGTCGTAGGAGCGGTCGTAGGGGCGCCCGTACTCCTCGCCGGCCGGCGGGTAGGCCTCGGGCCGGGGGGAGCGGTAGTCCGGCTCCTCGCGGTACGGCGGCCGGGCGGGCTGGTCCGGCTGGCCCGACCACTCGGCCGGGCGGCCGCCCTGGCCCTCCTCGGGGCCCTGTCGCGGCTGCGGTTCGGCGGGTGCCTGCGGGGCCGGGGCGGCCGCCGGGGGGACGGCGTTGGCGTCCACCATCACGGCGATCCGGACCGGGCGGCCGAACTCACGGCTCAGCGCGTCGCTCAGCTGCGGCAGCAGCCGGCCCTCCAGCACCTGCTTGGCGAACTCGTTCGGCGCCGCCAGCAGCGCGGTGTCGTGCATCATCCACATCGGCTGGGTCCGGCGCACCCACTGCTTGTCCTTGTCACCGACATCCGGGTCGTTGACCAGCCGCTCGACGACCCTCGCCCAGACCGGGACGAGATCGCTGTTGACTTCAGCCACTGGTGCACGCTTTCTCGGTTCCCCGCGGCTCCAGCAGGGGTTGATGGATCTAGAGACTGTGGATCGGAGAAGGATCGAAGAACAAACCAGACAAGTCCTGCAACGGTAGTCAGCGGGCAGAGCTGATTCAAGTCGTTGTCCACAGGCTGTGGGCGACGGGGGCCCTTGGCCCGCGGGCGTGTCATCACCCGGTTTGACCCTCGGACCCGCGTCCGCGTACCGTAACCAGGTCGAGTTGTCGATGGCCGCTGCCGCATGTCCGCGGGTCCACCCGCTTCACATAAGGCGCGCAGCACGGGCGCCGTGGATTGTCCAGAACCCCAGCAGACCTGGGAGGACGGGCCGGATTTCCTATTCCAAGGGGAGATCACGCGGACGCACGGTGACGGCCAAGCGACCCCCCGTCATCCTACGATTCACCTCAGGAGCCCCCGAGTGAGCAAGCGCACCTTCCAGCCGAACAACCGTCGTCGCGCGAAGACCCACGGCTTCCGGCTGCGTATGCGTACGCGCGCCGGCCGCGCCATCCTGGCGACCCGCCGCGCCAAGGGCCGTACCAACATCTCCGCCTGATCCGCGCCAGAGTCTGTTGTGCTGCCCTCCGAGAACCGGCTGCGGCGGCGCCAGGACTTCGCGACCGCGGTGAAACGCGGTCGACGGGCCGGCCGGCCCCTTCTGGTCGTCCATCTCAGCAGAGACGGTGACCCCGGGGGGCAGGCCGACCGGACCAGCGACTTCCGCCCGCACGTCGCCGAGGGGACTCCTTCGGCGCGTGCGGGTTTCGTCGTGAGCAAGGCCGTGGGTTCCGCGGTCGTGCGCAACCTGGTGAAGCGTCGCCTGCGTCACCTGGTCCGTGATCGTCTGTCCAGGCTGCCCGCCGGTAGCCTGATAGTGGTGCGCGCGCTGCCCCCGGCGGGGTCCGCCTCGTACCACGATCTCGAGCACGACCTGGACGCGGCCCTGAAGCGGCTGCTCCGGGCGGAGCCGACCGCCACCGTGCCGACGGGAGCAGGGCGATGAAGTACCTGCTGATGGGTCTGATCCGGGTCTACCAGTGGACCATCAGCCCGCTGCTCGGTCCGGTCTGCCGCTACTACCCGTCGTGCTCCCACTACGGCTACGAGGCCGTGCGGGTGCACGGAGCGATCAAGGGCGGCGGTCTGACCGTCTGGCGAATCCTGCGCTGCAACCCGTGGACACTCGGTGGGGTGGACCACGTGCCGGCACGCAAGCACCCGGTGTGGCACCGCCGGCTGCGTGACCTGTTGACCTCCCGTGGCAGGGCCGACACCGGACCACCGGTGACCGCGCCCTCCGCCGGTCCGGAGCCCGAGGGCCCGGCGACCATCGGCCCGGTGGCCGATCCCAATGTCCAAGGAGCCTGACCGGTGACCTTCTCCTTCCTCAATCCGCTGTACACCATGGTGTCCTGGATCATCGTCCAGTTCCATTCGTTGTACAGCCACGTCTTCGACCCGGACGGCGGCTGGGCCTGGGGCCTGGCCATCGCCTCGATGGTGATCGTCATCCGGATCTGCCTGATCCCGCTCTTCGTGAAGCAGATCAAGGCGACCCGGGCCATGCAGGCGATCCAGCCGAAGATGAAGGCCATCCAGGAGCGCTACAAGAACGACAAGCAGCGCCAGTCCGAAGAGATGATGAAGCTGTACAAGGAGGCGGGCACCAACCCGTTCTCCAGCTGCCTTCCCATCCTCGTGCAGGCGCCGTTCTTCACCGCCCTCTACGGCGTGCTGGCCTCCGTCGCGAAGAACAAGCCGATCGGCGTCATCGACGGCGCCCTGCTGGTCAGCGCCGGCAAGGCGCACATCTTCGGTGCCCCGCTCTCCGCGACCTTCCTGAGCAGCAACGAGGTCAGCGTCAAGATCGTCACCGCCGTGATGATCATCCTGATGTCGGCGTCGCAGTTCATCACCCAGCGCCAGCTGATGACCAAGAACATGGACCTCACGGTCAAGACGCCGTTCATGCAGCAGCAGAAGATGCTGATGTACGTCTTCCCGATCATGTTCGCCGTGATGGGCATCAACTTCCCCGTCGGTGTCCTCGTCTACTGGCTGACCACCAACGTGTGGTCGATGGGCCAGCAGCTGATCGTCATCCGCAACAACCCGACGCCGGGCAGCCAGGCCTGGGACGAGCGCCAGGCACGGCTGAAGAAGGCCGGCCGGATCAACCCGGACGGCACCGTCATCAAGGGCAAGCTCTTCGGCCTGATCCCCCCCACCGGCACCAAGCAGGCGTCCGCCGCCGCGGTGGTCGAGGAGTCGGTGCAGGTGCGTCGGCAGCAGCCGCGCAAGCTGACCAAGGCCCAGCGCCAGCACGGCGCCGCGCAGCCGGTCGCGCTGACCAAGGACGACCAGCCGCAGGAGACCGCGCCGGAGGACGCCGTGCCCGCCGAGACCGGGACGGCCGTCAAGACGCCGGCCAAGCAGGCCGCCGCCAAGCAGGTCGTCGGCAAGCAGGCCGGTGCCAAGCCGGGCACCCGCCAGCAGCCGAAGCGCGGCGGACAGCAGGGTGGTCAGCGGCCGAGGAAGAAGTCCTGACCGGACCTCCGCCCGATCTTCGTTCCCGGCCCGCCAACCCGGGCCCCACTTCCGAAGGAGTCCATCAGTGACGGAAGGCACCACCACCTCCGCTGTCGAAGCCGAGGCCGAGGGCAGCGCCGACGACAGCCTCATCGCGCGCCTGGAGCAGGAGGGCGAGATCGCGGCCGACTACCTGGAGGGTCTGCTCGACATCGCCGACCTCGACGGTGACATCGACATGGACGTCGAGGGCGACCGCGCCCTGGTCTCCATCGTCGGTGAGGGCAACGACCGTGCGCTGCAGCGCCTGGTCGGCCAGGACGGCGAGGTGCTGGAGGCGCTGCAGGAGCTGACCCGGTTGGCCGTCCACCGGGAGACCGGCGAGCGCAGCCGCCTCATGCTGGACATCGCCGGTTTCCGGGCCCGCAAGCGGTCCGAGCTGGCGACGCTGGGCGCGCAGGCGGCCGAGCAGGTCAAGAGCACGGGCGAGCAGGTCAAGCTGCGGCCGATGACGCCGTTCGAGCGCAAGGTCGTGCACGACGCCGTCGCCGCCGCCGGGCTCCGCAGTGAGTCCGAGGGCGAGGAGCCGCAGCGTTTCGTGGTCGTGCTGCCGGGCTGAAGCCGGTGACATCGCGGCCGTGGCCACGATGAGTGTCGACCCCGTCCGCCGCGTGCGGGCGGGGTCGTCGTCCCTTTGCGGAGCGCACCGTTTGGCGGGAGATGTTTCACGTGAAACGGTGCTGGAGTGCGGTCGGTGGTTTCGGTGAGCGGAGAGGCTGAGATGGACACGGAGAGTGGGGCTCCCGGCGGCGAGGCGGCCGCCGAGAGCGTGGAGGGCCCGGGCGAGGCTCCGGCCGCGGCACGGGCGATCTTCGGGGACCGGTTCGAGTCCGCGGTCCGCTACACCGAGCTGCTGGCCACGGCCGGCGTCCAGCGCGGCCTGATCGGCCCGCGCGAGGTGCCGAGGCTCTGGGACCGCCACGTGCTGAACTGCGCCGTCCTGGCCGAGCTGCTGCCCACCGGGTCCTCGCTCTGCGACGTCGGCTCCGGCGCCGGACTGCCCGGCATCCCGGTCGCGCTGGCCCGCCCGGACGTCTCGGTCACCCTGCTGGAGCCGTTGCTGCGCCGGACCACCTTCCTGGAGGAGGTGGTCCGCGAGCTGGGGCTGGAGAACGTCACCGTGCTGCGCGGCCGCGCGGAGGAGATGATCGGCAAGATCGCGGTCGACGTTGTCACCGCCCGGGCGGTGGCGCCGCTGGACCGGCTGGCCGGCTGGGGCATGCCGCTGTTGCGTCCGCACGGGCAGATGCTCGCCCTCAAGGGCGACACCGCCGAGCAGGAGCTGACCGAGAACCGGGCCGGGCTGGCGAAGCTCGGGGCCGTCGAGTCCTCGGTGATCTCGGTGGGCGAGGGCACCCTGGAGACCTCGACCCGGGTGATCCAGGTCAAGGCGGGGGAGAGCCCCGGCGGGGTCAAGGCCGCCACCCGGCGGGCCAAGGCGGCCCGGGCCGGGCGGGCCGCGACCGGCAAGACCACGGAGCGCGGCCGTGGTGCGGGGCGCCGGCGGCGCTGACCGGCCGCAGGGCGTCGCGCGGGCGCCGGTGCGGATGAATCGCCGAACGGGCGGGTGGTCCTCGGACCGCCCGCCCGTTCTGTTGTCCGGGGCGCTGTTGTCCGGGGGCGGCGACGACGGCGACAGTGACGGCGTCGGCCGTCCGGTGCCGGGTCCGGTGCCGGGTCCGGTGCCGTGGTGGGTGCCCGGGTGGGTGCCGAGGTCCGCGCGAGGGCGTCCGGGAGTCCCGCCGGGCACGGGATCGTCCGGGCCGGCCCCGGGTGACGGGCGGGTGGCCATCAGGGTGACACCGCCGTACCGGAGTGTCGCAGCGTCAGATTTCCGACATAGCGGGCATGGTGTTTCACGTGAAACGTCGCTCCCTGCTCTCCGGTAGTTTCGACCTGCGGCTTCGCCGTGGGCTTGGTCGCACCTGGACGGCGACTGTTGCCGCTCCGGTTTCACGTGAAACACTGACCCCCATGCAGGACTCCGAGACCATCGACCAGATCGATGACACGCCCATCGCACGTGCCGCCCAGGCCGCGGTGCAGGCCATCGGGCGGGCCGGCGAGGGCCTCCCCCGGCCGGCCGTCACCCGGGTGATCGTGGTGGCCAACCAGAAGGGCGGGGTGGGGAAGACCACCACCACCGTCAACCTGGCGGCCTCGCTCGCCATGCACGGCCTGCGGGTCCTCGTGGTGGACCTCGACCCGCAGGGCAACGCCTCCACGGCGCTCGGGATCGACCACCACGCCGAGGTGCCGTCGATCTACGACGTCCTGGTCGAGGGCAAGCCCCTCGCCGACGTGGTCCAGCCGGTGGTCGACGTGGAGGGGCTGTTCTGCGTCCCCGCGACCATCGACCTGGCCGGCGCCGAGATCGAGCTGGTCTCGCTGGTGGCCCGCGAAGGCAGGCTGCAACGCGCCATCGCCGCGTACGAGCAGCCGCTCGACTACATCCTGATCGACTGCCCGCCCTCGCTCGGCCTGCTCACGGTCAACGCGCTGGTGGCCGGGCAGGAGGTGCTGATCCCGATCCAGTGCGAGTACTACGCCCTGGAGGGCCTCGGCCAGCTGCTGCGCAACGTCGAGCTGGTGCGGGCCCACCTCAACCCCGCGCTGCACGTCTCCACCATCCTCCTCACCATGTACGACGCCCGGACGAGGCTCGCGGCCCAGGTGGCGGAGGAGGTGCGGACGCACTTCCAGCAGGAGGTGCTGCAGACCGCCATCCCCCGCTCGGTCCGCGTCTCGGAGGCGCCGAGCTACGGGCAGACGGTGCTCACGTACGATCCGGGTTCCACCGGTGCGCTGTCGTACCTGGAGGCCGCTCGCGAGCTGGCGCTCCGGGGCGTGGCCACCGGAACCGGCACGGTGGGGCAGCAGCGTGGCGCGGCCCAGGCCGCCCACCAGATGGTTCAGCACAGCACGACGGAGGACAATCGGTGAGTGTTCGCAGGGGCTTGGGACGAGGGATCGGGGCACTGATCCCGGCCACGACGCCGGTGGCGGCCGGCGCGGTGGCATCGCCCCGTACGGCGGAGCCCGTGCCGGGGGAGGCGCTCGCCGAGAGCGCGCCGGCGCGGGCGGCGGCGCCGCTGCTGCCGACCGGTCGGGGCACGGTGGCGGCCAGGGCCGCCGCGGAGAGTGCCCGTGACTCGCGGTCCGAGCTGTCCGAGCAGCCTGGGCAGCCGGCCGTCGCGGCCGCCGAGGAGGCCGCGACGACGCAGCTGGCCCCGGTGGACGGGGCCCGGTTCGCCGAGCTGCCGCTGGACTCGATCACGCCCAACCCCCGTCAGCCCCGCGAGGTCTTCGACGAGGACAAGCTGGCCGAGCTGGTCGCCTCCATCAAGGAGGTGGGCCTGCTGCAGCCGGTCGTGGTGCGCCAGGTCGGCGAGGAGCGCTACGAGCTGATCATGGGCGAGCGGCGCTGGCGGGCCTCCCGGGAGGCCGGTCTGGAGCAGATCCCCGCGATCGTCCGGGCCACCGAGGACGACAAGCTTCTGCTGGAAGGGCTCCTGGAGAACCTCCACCGGGCCGAGCTGAACCCGCTGGAGGAGGGCGCCGCCTACGACCAGCTGCTGCGCGACTTCTCCTGCACCCACGACGAGCTGGCCGACCGGATCGGCCGCTCCCGCTCGCACGTCTCCAACACGCTGCGCCTGCTCAACCTCTCCCCCGCCGTGCAGCGCCGGGTCGCCGCCGGTGTGCTGACCGCGGGCCACGCCCGGGCGCTGCTGAGCGTCACCGACGGCGAACAGCAGGACGCGCTGGCGAAGCGCATCGTCGCGGAGGGCCTCTCGGTGCGGACCACCGAGGAGATCGCCAAGCTGATGGCGAGCGAGGACAAGCCGCAGCGGGCCAACGGCCCGAAGGCGGGCAAGCTGCTCTCGCCGGCCTTCAACGACCTGGCGGGCCGGCTCTCGGACCGCTTCGAGACCCGGGTCAAGGTCGAGGTCTCGCAGCGCGGCGGCAAGCTCGGCAAGGGCAAGGTCGTGCTGGAGTTCGCCTCGGTGGACGACCTCAACCGCATCCTGGACAGCCTGGCGCCCGGGGAGGACGGGCTGCGGCTGTCGCAGAGCTGAACGGCGAGCTGAACCGACGGGTGCATGCTTCACAGGGAACCGCGGCCACCGAACCGCGTTTCACGTGAAACATGCACCCATCGGCGTGTGGAGCGCGAGCTCCTAGGGGGGAATGCTCGAAGTGAGGACGAGGAGGTGCGGGGCATGGGACGCAGGATCGCCCCGCTGACGTTGGACAACCTCGGCGATCTGCCGAACACCTGCCGCTCCTGCGTGTTCTGGGAGCTGGACCCGGTCACCGCCAGGGAGGCGGTGGAGGCCGGGAAGCCCGAGCTGGAGAAGGAGGGGTGGATCTCCGCCGTCCTGCTGGAGTGGGGCTCCTGCGGCCGGATCGTGTACGTGGACGACGACCCGGCCGGGTTCGTGACCTACGCCCCGCCGGCCTACGTCCCTCGTTCACTGGCCTTCCCGACCAGTCCGGTCTCGCCCGACGCGGTGCTGCTGATGGTCAGCCGGGTGCTGCCGGGCTACCAGCGGCAGGGGCTGGGCCGGGTGCTGGTCCAGACCGTGGTCAAGGACCTGATGGGGCGCGGGGTCCGGGCGATCGAGGCCTTCGGGGCACTCGGTCCGGAGCGGCCGAGCTGTGTCCTGCCGGCGGAGCACCTGCTCGCGGTCGGCTTCAAGACCGTCCGGCCGCACCGCCGGTACCCGAGGCTCCGGCTGGAGGCGCGGACGGCGCTGTCCTGGAAGGGCGACATGGAGGTGGCGCTGGAGCGGCTGCTGGGCGGGGCGCGCAAGGAGCCGGCTCTCCGGCCGTTCTGAGCGGGGCAGCGCCGGAATCGGCTGAGGCGGGACTCCCCCCGGGGGGAGTCCCGCCTCAGCCGATGCACCGGGTGAACCTAGATGAACTCGGCCAGCTCGCGGAGCAGGGCGGCCTTCGGGCGGGCACCGGTGATGGACTTCACCGGCTGGCCGTCCTTGTAGACGATCATCGTCGGGATCGAGATGACGTTGTAGGCCGCGGCCGTCTGCTGGTTCGCGTCGACGTCGAGCTTCGCGATGGTCAGCTTGTCGCCGTGCTCGCCCGCGATCTCTTCCAGGATCGGGGCGATCTGACGGCACGGGCCGCACCAGGTGGCCCAGAAATCGACCAGGACGGGCTTGTCGCTCTTGAGGACGTCGGCCTCGAAGGACGCGTCGGTCACGATGTTGGTGGCGCCGGCCACGGTAGCTCCTAAGGGTCACGGACGAGTGTTGCCGCCAGGACAACAACGGCGGGGGCCGTTATGTTTCTGTCCCGGCGAGGGAGGTGGGTGGGGCCGGCCCCGAGGAGACGGGCCGCTCGCGCGGCCCGCCGCCCACGGACCCGCTCCGTGCGTACGTGTTTCACGTGAAACGGAGCGGCCCGCGTGCGAGCTCCACCCGGTGGATCGGTCGGGCGAGGGTCAGGCCGCGACGGTGGCGGCCTGGGCCTCCAGGTCGGCCAGCGAGGCGAGGTAGCGCTCGGCGTCCAGGGCCGCGGCGCAGCCGGTGCCGGCGGCGGTGATCGCCTGGCGGTAGGTGTGGTCGACGACGTCGCCGGCGCCGAAGACACCGGGGATGTTCGTCCGGGTGGAGGGGGCCTCGACCTTGAGGTAGCCCTCGGCGTCCAGGTCCAGCTGGCCGGTGAAGAGCTCGGTGCGCGGGTCGTGGCCGATCGCGATGAACAGGCCCGTGACGGCCAGCTCGCGCTGCTCGCCGGTGGTGGTGTCGCGCAGGGTGACACCGGTCAGCTTCGGGTCTCCGTGGATCGCCTCGACGGCGCTGTCCCAGGCAAAGCTGATCTTGGGGTCGGCGAAGGCCCGCTCCTGCATCGCCTTGGAGGCGCGCAGGCTGTCGCGACGGTGGACCACGGTGACGCTGCGGGCGAAGCGCGAGAGGAAGGTCGCCTCCTCCAGCGCGGTGTCGCCGCCGCCGACCACGGCGATGTCCTGGTCGCGGAAGAAGAACCCGTCACAGGTGGCGCACCAGGAGACCCCGCGGCCGGAGAGCGCGTCCTCGCGGGGGAGGCCGAGCTTGCGGTGCTGGGAGCCGGTGGTGACGATCACGGCGCGGGCGCGGTGGACGTTGCCCTCGGAGTCGGTGACGGTCTTGACGTCGCCGGTGAGGTCGACCGAGACGATGTCGTCGGGGACGAGCTCGGCGCCGAAGCGCTCGGCCTGCGCCCGCATGTTGTCCATCAGCTCGGGGCCCATGATGCCGTCCCGGTAACCGGGGAAGTTCTCCACCTCGGTGGTGTTCATCAGGGCGCCACCGGCGGTGACGGCGCCTTCGAAGACCAGCGGCTTGAGCGAGGCTCGGGCGGTGTACAGCGCGGAGGTGTACCCGGCCGGGCCGGAACCGATGATGATCACATTACGGACGTCGCTCACTGCATCTCCTGGTTCGCATCGCGACCCGCGCTTGTGCGGGGAGGGCGGTCCTGCTCCGCCGCCCGGGACAACGATTGACCAGTCTCCCGCATTCCCGGCCGAATCCGTACCAGGTGACCGCACTGTGGGCCCCGGGAGGGGCGCCAGGGGCCTGGGGGGGCGGTTCGGGTGCCGGGACCCGGGGCCCGCCCGGCGCCGGGTCGGACGGCCTGTGCGGCGGCTCCGGCGGCGGCCGGGTCGAAGGGTCGTTGGTGGGTCGGTGGGCCGGCCTGTCCCGGGGCCGGTCGACGGCCCGGTGCGCCGGTCGGTGGGCCGGTCAGTGCGCCGGGACGCTCCGGTGCAGCAGGACCGTCGCGGGGGCGGTTCCGCAGTCGCTCGCGACCAGGTAGACGTCGAGCTGGTCCGGGTGGCCCGGCTCCGCGTACACCAGGACGTCCACGGGGACGCCCTCGAAGGTGCCCCGTTCGGTGGCGAGCAGCGAGCCGTTGCCGGGGGGCGCGCAGGGCGGCGCGGTGCGGGTGCTGAGGTCGGTGCCGTCGGAGGGCCGGACCGCCGGTCCGGCCGCGCGGACCAGCTGCCTGGCCTGCGCGGCCAGGGTCTCCTCGCGGTAGACGGGCGCCCCGCCCTTGATCGCCGGCTGTTCCTGCGGGGCCTCGCCGCCGGGTCGTTGCCCGCCGAGGGAGGGGGTGCCGAGGGACGGGACGTCGAAGGAGGGGGCGGGGACCGAGGGGGCGGAGGCGGCGGCCGCTCCGGCCGCGGTGTCGGCGGCCTGGTCCGGCGCCGGGGTCCGCAGCAGGAGGGCCCCGAGGGTGACGGCGGCCAGTGCGAAGGCGGTGCCCAGCAGGACGCGCCGCCGGGACCGCCGCCGGGACCGTCCGGGACCGGCCGGCGGGGCGGTGGGCACGGGGCGGGGTTCCTGCCGCGAGCGCGCGGGTGCGTGAGCGGGCGCGGGGCGCCCGGGGGGAGCCGTCGCGGGCGTGGGTGCGGGTTCGGTGGCGGAGCCGGCCGGCCTGCCGGCTTCCGCCGCGCGGTCCGTTCGGTCCCTCTGGTCCCTCCGGTCCGTCCGGTCCGCCTCCGCGGCCAGTGCGGCGTCGATCCGGCGGGCGACGTCCGCCGGCATCGGCTGGGTCTCCACCGTGCCCAGCAGCTCGCTCACCCCGGCCAGTGCGTCCAGGGTCTCGCGGCACTCCGGGCAGTCGTCGAGGTGCGCCCGGAGGGACTCGGCGGTGTCCGGGTCCTCGATCAGCTCCTCGGCGAGGTCGGCGAGCTCGTCGATCGAAGGGTGCGGTCCGGCCGGATGCGGGGAAGAAGTGGGGTGCGTCATCGCGCGGTCGCATCTCCTTCCAGGATCGGATCGCTGCCGGTGCTCGTCCCTGTGACGGTCCGGGGGCCGGTCGGGTTCCCGTCGGGCGCCGATCCGGGCGCTGTTTCACGTGAAACAGCGCCGCCGGGTGAAACGGCGCCGCGCGTCGCCGGGCCCGGCGCGGACGGGTCCGGGCCGGAGCCGCTGCCGCTGTCGGAGCCGCCGGCGGGGTTCTCGCGCAGATGACGGACCAGCGGGAGAAGCCGGGCGCGGCCGCGGGCGCAGCGGCTCTTGACGGTGCCGACGGGGACCCCGAGCACCTCGGCGGCCTCGGCGACCGGGTAGCCCTGCATGTCCACCAGGACCAGGGCGGCCCGCTGCTCGGCGGGCAGGGCGTCGAGCGCGGCCGTCACCTCGCGCCGGACCTCGGCCCGGACGACCGGGTGATCGGCCGCCTCGGAGCTGCCGACCAGGGTGTCCAGGCGCTGCGGGTCGTCGTCCAGCGGGCCGGTGCGCCTGGTGGCGGTCCGCCGGGCCCGGTCGAGGCAGGCGTTGACGACGATCCGGTGCAGCCAGGTGGTGACGGCGGAGCGTCCTTGGAAGGTGTGGGCGGAGCGGAAGGCCGACACCAACGCGTCCTGGACGGCGTCGGCGGCCTCCTCACGGTCGCCGAGGGTGCGCAGCGCGACGGCCCAGAGCCGGTCGCGGTGGCGCCGCACCAGCAGGCCGAAGGCGTCCGGGTCGCCGGCGACGTGCCGGCTCAGCAGTTCGGCGTCGCTGTCCTCGGCGTCCGCCATCCGCACCCCTTCCACCCTCGTCGTCCTGCCTGTCGTCGCCGGCGGCCCGCGCCGGCCGGTCACGCGCGGGGCCCTCCGGGACCCGGGCCCGCACCCACCGGGCCGGGCCGCCGCGCCAGGGGCGCGAGCGGTGCCCGGCGGTGCCCGGTGTCAGCCGGTGACCTTGATCTCGGACACCTGGCCGTGCCAGACGCCCCCATCCTTGGGGAGGTCGGTCATCCAGATCAAGAGGTAGCGGGTGGTCACCGGGGCCTCGGGCCGGAGGTCGGCCTGGGCGCCGGTGCTCTGGGCGACGACGCGGTAGTCGCCGGGCTTGCCGGGGGCGGTCGCGGACTGGGTGGTCGGGACGCGGAGCTCGACCCGGGTGCTGCCGACGAACTGGACGTTGACCGATCCGACCTGCTGGGGCGAGCCGAGGTCCACCAGGAGCCCGGTGCCCTCCTTGATCATCTGCAGCGGGTTCCGGTAGTCGAGCGTGGTCCAGGTCGTGTCGGGGTTGCCGTCGTGGGTGAGCGGCAGCCGCGGCACGCTCTCGGGGGAGTCGCCCAGCGGGTTGAAGGACTTCACGTCCGCGATCGTGACCGGGGTGCCGGCGGGGGCGGTGTTCACCGGGGCGCCGATCTGCGGGTGCGCGGCGTCCGTCAGGGTGACCGTCGGCCCGGCGGTGTCGGTGGTGTGGTTGCTGCCGCGCAGCTGGCCGACCAGCTGCCAGGAGGAGAAGCCGACGGCGGCCAGCGCGACCGTCCAGGCGGTCGCCTTGAGGACCCGGCGCAGCCGGCGGCGGCGCGGCCGGGTCGGGTACGGCAGCGGGCCGTGGAAGGCCGGGCCGACGGGGGTGGGTGCGGTGACGGGCGCCGGCGCGGGCGGGGTGCGCCGGGGCGGGGTGAAGGCGGGCAGCTCGGGCTCGGGCTGGCGGATGCGGGGCATCAGCGCGATGGCCTTCGCCAGCTCCTCCGGCGTGGTGATCGGGGCGCCGTGGTGCGGCGGCGGGTCGCAGAGGACGCGGGCGGCGAGCTCCGAGAGGCCCTTGTGGACGCCGGCCCGTACCTGGCTGGGGGGCACCTGGCCGAGGCCCTTGGGCAGGCCCTGGAGGTCGTAGCGGTCCTCGGGGAACGGCCAGCGGTGGGTCAGCGCCGCGTACAGCAGGACGCCGATGGCACGGGTGTCCGTGAGCTCGGCGTCGGCGCTGTCGTCGGCGGGCAGGCCGCGCAGGGCCGCGTCCACCGCGATGCCGTTGATCCGGTACTGGCCGCCCTCGGTGCGCAGCACGCAGCGCGGGGTGAGCCGCAGGTGCGCCTGGCCGCGGCGGTGGGCGGTGGCGATGGCGTCGGTGACCTGGCGGACCATCTGGTACGCGTCGTAGGGCTCCATCGGGCCGGTGGTGAGGAGCTTGGCGAGGTCGGAGGCGTCAGGGAGCCACTCCCGGACGACGTAGACCAGCTCGCCCTCCTGGACGGCGTCCAGGACCTGGACGAAGCGGGGGTCGCCGAGCAGGGCGGCGGACTTCGCCGCGGCGAGCACGGCGCGGGAGCGCTGGTGCCCGGCGGCCATCAGGTGGACGCCGACCGCGCGGCGCAGCTTCTCGTCGACGGCGCGCCAGCTGCTGAAGGTGCCGGACTGGGAGATGCACTCCTCCAGCCGGTAGCGGCCGCCGATGACGTCGCCGCTGTGCCGCAGGGGGGCGGGCAGGGTGAGCGGGAGGGCGCCCGTCCCGCCGGTGTCGCCGGCGGTCGCGGCGGCCCTCGGGGCGGCCTTGGCGGGCGTCTGCGCACCGGGGCGGGCGGCGGCCCCGGGGAGGGGCTGCGCGGCCCCGCCGGGGGCGGTCTGCGGCTTCGCCCCGGTGGCCTCGACGGCCTTGCCGTCGGTCTTGGTGCCGGTGCTGGCCTTGGCCTGGGCCTTCGCCGCTTCGCCGGCCTTCGCCGGTGACCCGGCCTTGGCGGCCGGCCTGGCTCCGGCCGCTGCAGCTGCCTCCGCCTTGGCCTTGGCCTTGGCCTCAGCCTCGGCCCGCGCCGCTGCCGCCGCGTCGGCCTTGGCCTTCGCCGCGGCGGCCAGGGCCGCGCCGGCGGCCAGTTCGACGGCGATCTCGTCTGCCGACAGCGGGGCGGTGGTCTCGGAGACCTCCTCCGCGTCCTGCGGGCCGGCCGGGTCGTCGCCCGCGAGGTCGTCGATCGCCATGGCCAGCGCAGCCTCGTCCGCCGCCTCGTCAGCCTCCGGCGTGTCGACGACCGCCTTGGTGCCATCAGCCACCGTGGTCATGCCTCCCCTTGTGTCGCCCCGGTCGTGTCGCCCCGGACCCGAGAAAGTCGCTGGATCGCCTCGGCGCGGGGGCCGGGGCGGTCCAGGTCAATTGTGCCCACTGTTCTCCCCCGGGTACGACCGCTGAGACGGGCAAGCGGTTGCGTGCGGTGGAGAGATCTGGTGCAGATCGGCCGCTGGGCCGGGTCCGGCGCTCCCGGGCTCTCACCCGATCGCCGAATCCGGCCCAGCGGCCGCCACCCGTGGGTGGCGGAGGTTCTCCCGTCCGCACGGTTGACGTGCGGTCAGCGGCCCAGGCGGCCGCGGACCATCCCGAGCATCGAGTTGAGCTCTTCGATCTTGAGCCGCTTGGCGATCACCGCGAAGACCGCCAGCTGCAGCGCGCCGGCGACCAGGACGGTCAGTACGCTGCCCAGCCAGCCGCCGACCAGCGAGCCGATCAGCAGGCTGACGCCGACACCGACCGCGGCGGCCGGCACGCAGGCGGCGGCGAGCCGGCTGTAGGTGCGGCCGATCCGCTTGGTGTCCAGGCCGCCGATCTTCCGCTTGAGCTTCGGGATCGCCACCGCGACGCCGACCGCGTACGCGGCCCCGTAGCCGAAGGCCATCCCGGTCACCACCCACTGCGCGGGCAGCACCAGGTAGCAGAGGACCGAGAAGCCGGCCTGGCAGCCCGCCACCCAGACGGTGTTGGAGAACGGGGTGCGGGTGTCCTCGTAGGCGTAGAAGCCGCGCAGCATGACGTACTGCATCGAGTACGGGATCAGGCCGAGGGCGAACGCCGAGAGCATCAGGCCGATGTTGGTGGCGCTCTCCAGGGCCTGCGGCTGGCCGCCCACGGCGTAGATCGAGCGGGCGATGGCCGGGCCGAGGGAGAGGAAGAGGAAGGCCCCGGGGATGATCGCCACGGCGGTGGTGCGCAGGCCGTAGGAGATGTCGTCCCGGACGGTGCCGGCGTCCTCGTCGGCGGCCGCGCGGGAGAGCCGCGGCAGCACGGCGCTCATGATCGAGACCGCGATCACCGCGTGCGGCAGCTGCCAGATCAGCAGGGCGTTGGAGAACGCCGACAGGCCGGCGCCGTTGTCGCCGGCGTCGATGCCGGCCGCGACGGCGATCTGGGTGATCACCAGGTAGCCGGCCTGGTTGGCCAGGACGAAGAAGAACGTCCACTTGGCGAGCCGGGCGGCCTTGCCCAGGCCGTGGCCGCGCCAGTCGAAGCGCGGCCGGTAGCTGAAGCCGGCGGCCCGCAGGTAGGGGATCATCGCCAGCGCCTGGACGGCCAGGCCGATCAGGGTGCCCAGGCCGAGCAGCCGCACGCCCTCGGGGGAGATGGTGGCCGGGTTGACCTCGGTGGAGCTGAACCCGCCGTAGACCCAGATGTACGCGCCGAAGGTGAAGATCACCACGATGTTGTTGAGGACCGGGGTCCACATCATCGCGCCGAAGCGGCCGCGGGCGTTCAGGATCTGCCCCATCACCACATGGATGCCCATGAAGAAGATGGTGGGGAGGCAGTAGCGCGCCAGCGCCACCGTGGTGTCTGCGCTGGCCTGGTCGGTGGTGAGCGCGTGCGCGATCAGCTGGACCAGCACCGGGGCGCCGATCACGGCCAGGAAGGAGACCCCGGCCAGGCCGATGATCACCAGCGTCAGCAGCCGGTTGGCGTAGGCGGCGCCGCCGTCCTCGTCGTGCTTCATGCTGCGGACCAGCTGCGGCACGAAGACGGCGTTCAGCGCGCCGCCGCCGATCAGGATGTAGAGCAGGGTCGGCAGGGTGTTGGCGGCGTTGTACGAGTCGCCCATCCGGACGGCGCCGATCGCGGCGACGATCACCATCGTGCGGACGAACCCGGTGCCCCGGGAGACCAGGGTGCCGGCGGCCATGATCGCGCTGGAGTTCAGCAGGCCGGCGACCTTGCCTCCGCCGCCGCCCTTCGCGGGCCGGGACGCCTCCTGGCGCTCCTCCGCGATCTCCTCGGCGACCTCGTCGAGCGGCTCCACGGCGGGCGGCAGCTGGACCGCCGCCACCTGCATGGTGGCCTCCTGCTCGGAGAGCGGCGGGTCGAACTCGATCGGCGGGACGAACTGGCCGCCCTGGCCGTGGCCCGGGTGGTGCTCGTGGCCGGGCTGCGGGCCCTGGCCCTGCGGCGGACCGGCGGCGAAGGGCGGCGCCGGGTGGCCCTGGCCGGCGGCCGGACCGCCGGGGGCCGGCATCGGCTGGGCGCCGGGCCGGTAGGGGCTGTACGGCCCGGGCTGCTGGAACGGCTGCTGACCCGGCTGCGGAGCGGGCTGCTGGGCCGGCCGCTGGTCGGGGTACGGGGTCGCCTGCGGGCCGGGCTGCGGGCCGGGCTGCTGGGTGGGCTGCTGGGTGGGGCCGCCGAACAGCGCGTCCACGCCGACGTACTCGGTGGTCTCGGAGTTCCACGGCGACTCCGCCCGGGCCGGCTCCTGCCACTGCGGCTGTCCCCACCGGGCGCCGGGGCCGGAGCCGGGCGCGGGGGCGCCGGGGTCCGCGGGAGCGGCGTTCGGGGGGGCTGCGTTCGGGGTGACGGGGGCCTGGGCCGCCGGGCGCTGCGGCGCGGGGTTCGCCGCAGGCTCCTCCCAGGCGGGCCTGGCCGGGGTGTCCCAGCCGGGCTGCACCGGCGGGACGGGCGGTGCCATCGCCGGCGGCACGGGCGTCGGGTAGCCGCCGGCCTGCGGCGGGAGCTGCGGCGGCACGTCGTAGGCCGGCGGTGCGCCGCCCTCCCGTCCGGCCTGGACGCCGTACGGGTCCTGCTCGGACGCGTACCCGTCGTAGCCCTCCGCCGCGTAGGGGTCCTGTGCGTAGGTGTCGGCCACGTACCAGTCGCCGCCCGGCGTCCCGGCCGGTTGTTGTCCACCGGCCTGGCTCTGTGCTCGCTCCTCGCGGGGCCCGCTCATGCCACCTCTTCGCTGTTCGGGGGAGGGCGCCCTGGGGTCGGGCGGTATCAAGGACCAACCTTCTCATCACCGGTGGCCCGATCCCGGCCATCTGCGGTGGTGCCGCGCAGTGTCTGCACGGCGTCCCGGTCGTCGTCCGGGCCCTCGTCGTCGTCCTCGGGGGCTGCCCGCGGACCCTCGGCGCGGTCCGGGACGCCACCGTCCGCGGCCTCGTCCAGGGGCCGGTCGGCGTCCCCGTCCGGGTCCGGGCCCTGCTTCTTGCGCTGGCGGTAGATCCGCAGCGCGGCGAGCAGGATCAGCAGCAGTCCGGCGCCGATCACGTAGAGCACGCCGTCGGTCACCGAGGTCACCATGACGTTGAAGGTGACCGGATCGCCGTAGCGCTGCGGGTCCGGGCCGGTGGTCCACAGCTGGGCGGTCATGGTGGCCTGCCCGTTGTTGTGCGCCTCGGCGGGGAACTGCATGGTGACGCTGCGGGAGGCGCCCAGCACGATGTCGGCCGGGTCGCCGACCTTGAGCCGGTTGGGCTGGCTGGAGGTCAGCACCAGTTTGAGGTTGGTGACCGACTGGGTGAGGTCGTTGCGGACGCTGACCTGCAGGACACCGGTGTCGCCGGCGAAGGTGATGACGCCCTTCTTGGGCACCCGCACCGCCTGGGACAGCTCGGCCAGGTAGTCCCGCACGCCGTCGCGGTAGGTGTCGCCGGCCGGGCCCTGGGTGCGCCACTCGGTGGACACCGAGCGGACCATGGCGGCGCTGAACGGCCCGCGCACCCGCTGCGGGAGGGTGAGGATGCGCATCAGCAGGTCGAGCTTGCTCTGGATGGCCATGGTCTCGGTGAGGGCCTTGGCCGACAGCTCGGAGGCGCGCGCCTCACCCGGGTAGTCGGTCGCCGGGGGCACCGCGCCGTTCGCCCGGGGGTCGGCGGCGGCCTGGGCGACGGCGTCCAGCGTCACCGGGGTGGTCCACTGGCCGGCGTTGGCGCTCTGCAGGGCGCTCGCGAGGGTCTTGGCGGTGTTCACGGTGAGCCCGCGCGGGGGCATCACCAGCAGGCCGCGCTGGTTGTGCGGCTCCTGCCGGGTGATCACGAAGGTCTCCGCCAGGAAGCGCTGGACGGCCTCGCTCTGCGCCTGCGGGGTGTTCAGGTCGTTCTGGAACAGGCCCGAGACGGTGTTGTCCGCGACCACGCCGGTCTGGCCGTTGCCGAGCGGGCGGACCGCGCCGGGGGTGTACTTCAGCGAGTCCGCCTCGGGCAGGCTCGCCCCGTTGACCAGCAGCAGGTTGTCCCCGCCGCGCTGCGCGGTGGCGGCGATCTGCTGGTCCAGGTAGCCCTGGTACGGCCAGGCGACGTCGCCCCGGACGTCCACCGAGAGCCGGCCCTCCGCCGTCACCTGCCCGGCCGTGCCGGCCTTGAGCAGGGCGGTGTCGATGCCGCTGAGGTCGGCGCCGTTGTGCGCGATGGAGGCGATGTCCGGATCGGCGTAGGGCAGCGAGACGACCTCGCTGCCCTTCTTGGCGACGGCCGCCCGCAGCTTGTCCAGCCAGGCGGCGGCGGCCGCCGTGCCGGTGCCCTGGGTGGTGTTCTCGTCCTTGGCGGACTGGCCGGCGGTGTTGGGCTTCTGCACCCGGTACGGCTTGGTCATCGCGTACGCGGTGTCCAGCAGGTCCGGGTCGACCACCCAGGTGGGCGCGTTCAGGCCGGCGCCGATGTCGACCAGCTCGTAGAGCCGCCCGCCGGGGGCGAACTCGGCGGCCAGGCTGTCGTCCCGCAGCACGGCGACGCTCTGGTCGTTGTCCGAGAGGGTCTGGGCGACCAGCTCCGGGGTGTGGGTGATCGGCCAGAGCGTGGCGACCTGGGTGGGCTGGGCGTCGGTCGGGTTCGGGTTGTAGGGGAGGAAGGTGCGGGCGATGCCCAGCGGGCGCTCGCGCTGGTTGTCGCCGGTCGAGCCGCGGACGTCGACCGCGAGCTCGTAGGCGCCCTCCCGGTCCAGTTCGAGGTCGGCCACCGCCACCTGCAGGGTGAACGGCTGGCTCTGGCCGGGGCCGAGTTCGTTCAGCGCTGCCTGCGGGCTGGGCAGGTCGACGCCGTCCACGCCCGCCGGGTCGTTGCGGGTGGCGACCGAGGCGAGGTCGCTGCGGGTGTTCAGCGGCTTGTGGTTGAACGGGGCGCGGACCGCGGCGTGCGGGGACTTCAGCGGCGCTCGGCCGCCGTTGGTCACCTGGCCGGTGATGGTCACGGTGCCGTTGGGGGTGGCCACGGCCGGGGAGACGCCGTCGATCGTCACGACCACCGGGTACTCGCCGGACACCTCGGTCATCAGACCCGGCCGGGACGCGGCGCCCGGGGCGCCGAGCGCGCCGGCCTGCGGGGCGGCGCCGAGCAGTATCGCGCAGCCCGCCGCGAGGGCCCCGAGCCGGCGGGCCGCCCGCGCGGTGCGGCCTCCACGACCGGCCCGTCCGCGGTGTCCGTACGTCTCCAGGCCCGAGTGCCGTGCCGGCTCGCTCACGCGCTTCGCCCTCGCCGTTCTCGATCGCTGATCGTCGGATGACCAGATGAATGGCCGTACTGTCCGGTAGTCCGCCGTCCGCACAGCCGTGATGGCACCGCGGCGCGGCCGTCGCGCTGACGCGGCCGAGACTCGCTCCCACCGGCATGGTAACGACGATCCCCGGCCCCCAGTGTTGGGGGTCGCCGGGTGAGCACCCCCGGACCCGGGTACCGGCCGCCCGCAAACCCGCGGGCGGCGGGGCTGTCCGGACCCGTACCCTTGTGAGCCGTGTCCACTGCCAATGACCCCAGCGCCCATTCTTCCAGCACCGCCACCGCCGCCGTCCCCGGTCTGAGCGAGGCGCAGACCCTGGGACTCCAGGAACTGCTGAGGGTCTCCCCAGTCGCCGACGAGGTCGCCGGGCGCTTCCAGGCCGCCGGCCACCGGCTCGCCCTGGTCGGCGGCTCGGTGCGGGACGCGCTGCTCGGACGGCTCGGCAACGACCTGGACTTCACCACCGACGCCCGCCCGCAGCAGGTGCTCAAGCTCGTCAAGGGCTGGGCGGACGCCGTCTGGGACGTCGGCATCGCCTTCGGCACCGTCGGCGCGCGCAAGGACACGCCCGAGGGCTCCTTCCTGATCGAGATCACCACCTACCGCTCCGAGGCCTACGACCGCACCTCGCGCAAGCCCGAGGTGACCTACGGCGCCAGCATCGAGGAGGACCTGGTCCGCCGGGACTTCACGGTCAACGCGATGGCCGTCGACCTGCCAGGCCGCGGCTTCGTCGACCCGCACCACGGCCTGGACGACCTGGAGCGGCGGGTGCTGCGCACCCCCGCCACGCCGGAGGAGTCCTTCTCCGACGACCCGCTGCGGATGATGCGGGCCGCCCGCTTCGCCGCCCAGCTGGACTTCACGCCCGCCCCCGAGGTGGTCGCGGCGATGACCGCGATGGCCGAGCGGATCACCATCGTCTCCGCCGAGCGGGTGCAGGCCGAGCTGAACAAGCTGCTGCTCTCCGACCACCCGGTCAAGGGCCTGCGGCTGCTGGTCGACACCGGCCTCGCCGACCACGTGCTCCCCGAGCTCCCGGCCCTGCGCCTGGAGAGCGACGAGCACCACCGGCACAAGGACGTCTACGAGCACTCGCTCACCGTGCTGGAGCAGGCCGTCGCGCTGGAGCAGGAGGGCCCCGACCTGGTGCTGCGGCTCGCCGCGCTGCTGCACGACATCGGCAAGCCCCGCACCCGGCGCTTCGAGCCGGACGGCCGGGTCTCCTTCCACCATCACGAGATGGTGGGCGCCAAGATGACCCGCAAGCGGATGCGCGACCTCAAGTACTCCAAGGACCTGATCGAGGACGTCTCGCGCCTGGTCGAGCTGCACCTGCGCTTCCACGGCTACGGCGGCGGCGAGTGGACCGACTCCGCGGTGCGCCGGTACGTCAACGACGCGGGGCCGCTGCTGGAGCGCCTGCACAAGCTGACCCGCTCGGACTGCACCACCCGCAACCGGAAGAAGGCCGCCGCGCTGTCGCGCACCTACGACGGCCTGGAGGACCGGATCGCCGAGCTCAAGGAGCGCGAGGAGCTGGACGCCGTCCGCCCGGCGCTCGACGGCAACCAGATCATGGAGTTGCTCGGGCTGAAGCCGGGCCCGCAGGTCGGCAAGGCGTACAAGCACATGCTGGAGCTCCGGCTGGAGCACGGCCCGATGGAGCACGAGGAAGCCGTCGCGGCGCTGCGCGCCTGGTGGGCCGCCCAGGGCTGACCCCGGCGCACCGCTCGGCCGGCCGGCGTCGGTCGGGCGGAGAGCGGAAACGGCGCGGAGCGGAAACGGCGCGGAGCGGAAACGGCGCGGAGCGGAAACGGCGCGGAGCGGAAACGGCGGAGGGGAGCCCGGTGGCCGGGCTCCCCTCCGCCGTGTCACGGGACGGGCGGCGTCAGTTGACGTCCGCCAGGCAGAGGACGAACTTGGTGATGCCGTTGTCCTGGTAGTACGAGCTGTTCGCGTCCGGGTACTTGGCGCAGGCCGTGTCCCCGTCCGTGGTGCCGAGCACCTTGGCGATCACCTTGTACTTCGCCCGGGAGTCGCTGCACGGCAGCATGGTGATGTCCGGGTTCGAGTCGTGGGTCGAGTTGGCGCTGGTCTCGTGGTCGTTGCGCAGGCAGTCGCCGGCCTTCGCGCGGTCCACGTCGCTGGGCACCGGGTTGCCGGCGGAGGCGGACGACGCCGGGACCGACGGCTTGGACGACGGCTTGGCGCTGGCGCTCGGCGCGGCCGAGGAACTGGCCTTCGGGGAGGCCCCGGGAGCGGCGCCGTTCAGCGGGCCGAGGCACAGGACGTAGGTCTTGCGGCTGCTGCGCCGGCCGCTCTTGCCCCAGACCGAGGCGGTGGAGTCCGGGTTCGCCTCGCACTTGGAGGTGTCGGTGGTGCCGGTGTACTTGGCGATGACCTTGTACTGAGCCTTGGCGTCGGTGCACTTGACGATGTCGACGTCGGAGACGCCGCTGGTCTTCACGCAGTCGCCGACGGCGGCGCTGCTGACGCTCGGGCCCACCACGAAGTAGCCGATGACCAGCACGATCACACCGACGACCGCGCCGAGGACCTTCAGGACGACCTTGTTGTTCTTCCGGGGCGGCTGGGGAGCCACCTGGCCCCACCCGGGCTGGCCGCCGGGGGGCATGCCGCCGCCACCGGGCGGGGGGAAGCCGGGCTGGCCGTACGGCGGGGCCGGCGGACCGGGCTGCGGCGGCACCGGGCCACCGGGGTAGCCGTAGCCGGGCGCGGGCGGCTGCGGGGGGCCGAACCCGGGGGCGGCGGGCGGCGGACCGAACCCGGGGGCCGGCGGCTGGCCGTACGGCGGCTGGGCGGGCGGCGGGTAGCCGTACTGGGGCTGACCGTACGGATTGGGCGGTGTGCTCATATGAGTCCCCCGTGACAGAGTGCTGCCGGCGCGGCAATTTCTGACGTACCTTAGCGAGTTGCCGTCACGTCAGTGACGCCGAGGGCCTACCGGGGAGTCAGCCGGACCGGACCGGGCCCGCGTCGGGCGGCGAGCGTCGGGCGGCCCGGGCGTAGAGCAGGGCGGCCGCGGCGTACACCAGGGCGACGCCCACCAGCACCGTTGCCGAGCGGCCCGACAGCGGCAGGACCAGAGCGGTCACCGCCGCCGCCGCGACGAAGGCGGCGTTGAACAGCACGTCGTAGATGGCGAACACCCGGCCGCGGAACTCGTCCTCGACCGACTCCTGCACCACGGTGTCCGCACAGATCTTGGTGCCCTGGGTGACCACGCCGAGCAGCAGCGCCGCGGCCAGGCCGGGAATCAGCGAGAAGGCCAGCCCGAGGGCCGGCACGAAGACGACCGGGGCCGCCAGGCAGACCGTCATCCACCCCGCGAGCCCGAGCCGCCGGGTGCACCACGGGCTGATCAGGGCGGCCAGGAAGAACCCGAGGGCCGAGAGCCCCACCGCCTGCCCGAGGGTCGCCAGCCCGGCCGCACTGTCCGCCGGGTCGTTGAAGGTGTAGCGGGCCAGCATCACCACCACCACGATCAGCACGCCGTAGCAGAACCGGGCCGCGGTGACGGCGGCCATCGCGTGGACGGCCGGCCGGCAGTCGCGGACCAGGTGCCGTACCCCGGCCCCGAGGTCCCGCGCGGCCTGGCCGAGGGCCTGCCGCAGGGCGGGCCGGCCGGGGTGGCGGTCCGGGCCCAGCAGGTCCGGCGCCATCCGCCGGGCGGCCAGCGCGGCGGACAGGTAGAGGAGCGCCGCCAGGGTGACCAGTGCGGCGTCCGCCCGCGCACCCGGCGGCATCAGCTGGTGCAGCCCGAAGCCCAGGCCGCCGCCGATCGCCGCGGCGACCGTACCGAGGGTGGGCGAGAGGGCGTTGGCGGTGACCAGCTGCTTCGAGTCGACCACCCGGGGCAGCGCCGCCGACAGGCCGGCCAGGATGAACCGGTTGAGCGCGGTGACCAGCAGCGCGGCGGCGAAGAAGAGCCAGTCCGGCGCGCGGGCCAGCAGCAGGCCGCCGGTGACCAGCCCCAGCCCGAACCGGGCCAGGTTCCCGAGGTAGAGCACCTGCCGGCGCCGCCAGCGGTCCAGCAGCACTCCCGCGAAGGGCCCGACCACCGAGAAGGGCAGCAGCGTCACCGCGAGCACCGAGGCGATGTCGGCCGGCGAGGACTGCTTCTCCGGCGAGAACACCACGTAGGCGGCCAGCGAGACCTGGAAGACGCCGTCGGAGAGCTGCGACAGCACCCGGGCGGTCAGCAGCCGACGGAAGTCCCGTTGCCGCAGCAGCCCGGTGAGGGTGGCACGGTTGGGAGCTCTGGTGCTGCCGTTCGCTGTGATGGCCACCCGCCAAGAGTGCCACGCCCCCGGGCGTTGTTTCACGTGAAACAACGCCCGGAAACGGACGGTGGGGGCCCCGGCGATGCCGGGACCCCCACCGGAGCCCTACGAGTCGTCAGTTCGACCCGGCAGGTTCACCACGCGGACACGACCGGAGCCGCATCCCGCGATCGGCGCCCTGCCGGGACAATCGCGAACCGAGCTACGCTCAGCGCCCTGCCGGGACAATCGCGAACCGAGCTACGCTCAGCGCCCTGCCGGGACAATCGCGAACCGAGCTACGCTCAGCGCCCTGCCGGGACAATCGCGAACCGAGCTACGCTCAGCGCCCTGCCGGGACAATCGCGAACCGAGCTACGCTCAGCGCCCTGCCGGGACAATCGCGAACCGAGCTACGCTCAGCGCCCTGCCGGGACAATCGCGAACCGAGCTACGCTCAGCGCCCTGCCGGGACAATCGCGAACCGAGCTACGCTCAGCGCCCTGCCGGGACAATCGCGAACCGAGCTACGCTCAGCGCTCGACCTCACCGCGGATGAACTTCTCCACGTTGTCGCGAGCCTCGTCGTCGAAGTACTGGACCGGCGGGGACTTCATGAAGTACGAGGACGCCGACAGGATGGGGCCGCCGATGCCGCGGTCCTTGGCGATCTTCGCGGCGCGGACGGCGTCGATGATGACACCGGCCGAGTTCGGGGAGTCCCAGACCTCGAGCTTGTACTCGAGGTTCAGCGGGACGTCGCCGAAGGCGCGACCCTCAAGGCGGACGTAGGCCCACTTGCGGTCGTCGAGCCACGCGACGTAGTCGGACGGGCCGATGTGGACGTTCTTGGCGCCCAGCTCACGGTCACGGACCTGCGAGGTGACGGCCTGCGTCTTGGAGATCTTCTTGGACTCCAGGCGCTCACGCTCGAGCATGTTCTTGAAGTCCATGTTGCCGCCGACGTTCAGCTGCATGGTGCGCTCCAGCAGGACACCGCGGTCCTCGAAGAGCTTCGCCATCACGCGGTGCGTGATGGTGGCGCCGACCTGCGACTTGATGTCGTCGCCGACGATCGGCACGCCGGCCTCGGTGAACTTGTCCGCCCACTCCTTGGTGCCCGCGATGAACACGGGGAGGGCGTTGACGAAGCCGACCTTGGCGTCGATGGCGCACTGGGCGTAGAACTTGGCGGCCTTCTCCGAGCCCACCGGCAGGTAGCAGACCAGGACGTCGACCTGGCGGTCCTTGAGGACCTGGACGACGTCGACCGGCTCCTCGTCGGACTGCTCGATGGTCTCCAGGTAGTACTTGCCCAGGCCGTCGAGGGTGTGACCACGCTGCACGGTGACGCCGGTCGGCGGCACGTCGCAGATCTTGATGGTGTTGTTCTCGCTGGCGCCGATGGCGTCGGCCAGGTCGAAGCCGACCTTCTTGGCGTCGACGTCGAACGCGGCGACGAACTCGACGTCACGGACGTGGTAGTCGCCGAACTGCACGTGCATCAGCCCGGGGACCTTGCCGGCCGGGTCGGCGTCCTTGTAGTACTCGACACCCTGCACCAGCGACGCGGCGCAGTTGCCGACGCCCACGATGGCTACGCGAACCGAACCCATTCCGGTTGCTCCCTCTGATCTCATGAGGTCCGCCGGACCCGGCGGCTCTCGTCCTGCTGCTTCTGCAATGACTGAATGACTGTCTGACGGGCGCACGAGGCGCCCACTCCTACCGCGCTGCGCGGGGCAGCGTGGTGTCAGCGCTCCTGAGCGGAGCGCCCCGGGCGGTCGTACGGTGGCTCGGGCGGGTCCGAGGACCCGATCTCCTGGCCACGGCCGTCCGAAGTCTTGTCGGTACCCGACGAGGCGGGTGAGGGCCCGCCCCGTCCTGTCCGGTTGGCCCGCTCGGTCTCGATCAGCTCGTTGAGCCAGCGGACCTCGCGTTCGACCGACTCCAACCCGTGCCGCTGCAGTTCGAGCGTGTAGTCGTCGAACCGCTCGCGGGTGCGGGCGATGGAGCTGCGCATGCGTTCCAGCCGCTCCTCCAGCCGGCTGCGGCGCCCTTCCAGGACGCGCATCCGCACGGCCCGGTCGGTCTGGCCGAAGAACGCGAAGTGGACGCCGAAGTGCTCGTCCTCCCAGGCGTCCGGACCGGAGTCGGCGAGCAGCTCCTCGAAGCGCTCCTTGCCCTCGGGGGAGAGCCGGTAGACGATCTTCGATCGCTTGCCGTTGAGCGCGGTGGCCGGGACGTACTCGACGTCCGGGTTGTCCTCGACGAGGAAGCCCTGGGCCACCAGGCTCTTCAGGCAGGGGTAGAGCGTGCCGTAGGAGAAGGCGCGGAACGAGCCGAGCAGGACGTTGAGCCGCTTGCGCAGCTCGTACCCGTGCATCGGGGCGTCGTGGAGCAGGCCGAGGACGGCGAACTCCAGCACTCCCGACCGCCTGCTCATGCCGGCCTCCTCCTCCCCGCTGGTGGGTTGTATGTCGCTCCGATGTATCGGCTCGATATATCGAGAACAGTAAACCTGGGTCCCCGAACGGGCAAGGGGGGCGCGCGTGGTTGTGATCACAGGATGGTGGTCAAGGGCCGCAAGGCAACGGGCCTGTAATGATCTGTCGTCGTTATGTTCCTATTCGGGCCTGATGCCCGAATAGCAAGGATTCGTAGGTGCGTACGCTGTCGCGTGTGCACGAGGACCACCTCCGGGGTTAGGGCGGTTACGGGCATCGGACGTGAACCCTGCCTTCAGGCTCGACGGCCTGACGAGGAGTTGCTGGAAGATGAGCGAACGACGGCGACGGTCGGACCAGCCGGGCGGCGGTGACCAGCGCCCCGGCGGCGGCCGCCCCTACGCCCATGGCAACCCGCCCGAGGGAGTCCCCTCGTACGAGGGGCCGACCGGCGGTGACGAACTGCGTTCGGACGGCATCGGCCGCCGGCGCCCCGGGGGAGGCAGGGACACCGCCCAGCAGCCTCGGATGACCCGCGCCGAGATGCGCAAGGCCGCCCAGAAGGGCGGCAAGCGCGGTGCAGGCGAGGCACCCGCCGGCCACGGCGGCAAGCAGGGGCCCCCTGGCAAGCCCGGCAAGAAGCGGTTCATCGACTACCCGCGCTTCGGCAAGACCGGCGTGCGCCGCTGGCTGCCGTCCTGGCGGCTCTGGCTGTCCGGCTTCCTGTTGTTCTTCGGCACGGGGGTGGCCGCGGTCGGCATCGCGTACGCGAACACGACCATCCCGGACATCCACGACCTGGTCAAAGAGCAGAACAACATCTACTACTGGGCCGACGGCACGGAGATGACCCGCAAGGGCGAGACCAACCGGCAGATCGTCGACCTGAACGACATCAGCCCGAGCGCCCAGGACGCGGTCATCGCGGCCGAGAACGAGACGTTCAGGACCGACTCGGGCATCGACCCCAAGGGCATAGTCCGCGCGCTCTACAACATGGCCAAGGGCGGCGAGACGCAGGGTGCCTCGACGATCACCCAGCAGTACGTCAAGAACGCCTACCTGACCCAGGAGCAGACGCTCGACCGCAAGGTGAAGGAGTTCTTCATCACGCTGAAGATCAATCAGAAGATGAAGAAGCCCGAGATCCTGAAGGGCTATCTGAACACCAGCTGGTTCGGCCGGGGTTCGATCGGCATCCAGGCCGCCTCGCAGTCCTACTACGGCGTCAACGCCAAGGACCTCGACGTCTGCCAGAGCGCCATGCTGGCCAACCTGCTCAAGGGCGCGGCCGTCCAGGACCCCTCGCTCAGCGCCGCCAACCACGTCCGCGCCGAGCAGCGCTGGAAGTGGATCCTCGACCGGATGGTGATCACCAAGGCGATCACGGCCGAGGAGCGCGCCAAGTGCTCGGTGTTCCCGGAGCCGATCCCGCGCAAGCCTTCCGCCAGCATGAACGGTGAGATCAGCTACCTGGTCGACACCGCGAACAAGTTCGTGATGGCCAAGGACAAGTCGGTCGACCAGCAGAAGCTCGACCTCGGCGGTTTCAAGATCTACACCACCTTCGAGAAGGACAAGGTCGACGCCCTGAAGAAGGCCGTCGACGACGTCCAGGCCGAGACCCTGAACCCGACCAAGCGCCCCGAGCTGGACAAGTTCGTCCAGGTCGGCGCGGCCTCGGTGCGGCCCGGCGACGGCGCCATCGTGGCGATCTACGGCGGCCCCGGCGTGGAGAACAACCACTACGACAACAACGCCGACGCCAAGGGCATCCCGGTCGGCTCGACCTTCAAGCCCTTCGTGCTGGCCACCGCCATGCAGACCGGCGTGCTCACCCAGACGGACAAGCAGGGCAAGCCCGCGCGGATCAACGCCGACAGCCGCTACCTCTCCGACGACATGTCGGAGATCCGCAAGCCGGACGGCTCGCTGGTGATCGGCGACGACGGCAAGCCGTACCGGCAGAAGAACGAGGACACCGGCAAGCGCGGCTACGTCTCGCTGCGCCAGGCCATGCAGTGGTCGTACAACGTCCCGTTCGTCCAGCTCAACCAGGACGTCGGTGGCCAGAACGTGGCCGACATGGCCGAGAAGCTGGGGCTGAAGAAGGAGACCTTCACCGACCCGAAGACCCCCACCTTCGCCCTCGGCACCTCCACCCCCAGCTCGATCCGGATGGCCTCGGCCTACGCGACCTTCGCCGCCAGCGGCAAGGAGGCGGACCCGTACTCGGTGACCAAGGTCGAGTACAACGGCCGGGAGAAGGCGGGCTTCGCCAAGCCGGAGCTGAAGCAGGTGCTGGACGCCGCCGTGGCGGACAACATCACCGACGTGCTGGTCAACGTGGCCAAGAACGGTACGGGCAGCAAGAGCAACGCGCTGGGCCGCCCGGTGGCCGGCAAGACCGGTACCACCGACCAGAACAAGTCGGCCTGGTGGGTCGGCTACACGCCGCAGCTCTCCACCGCCGTCTCGATGTGGCGCGAGGACCCGAGCAACCCGGGGCTGAAGACCCTCAACGGCACCGGTGGCAAGGACTCCAACCACGGTGGTGACACCCCGACCGACATCTTCACCCGGTACATGAAGGCCGCCCTGGCCAACGAGAAGAAGGTCAACTTCCCGACCCCCGAGCCGGTCGGCAGCCAGATCGACTCCTCCGGGGCCCCCAGCACGGCCTCCCCCACGGCCTCGCCGACGGCCACCGAGTCGGCGACCGTGGCGCCCGAGCAGCCCACCGCTCCGGCCCCGCAGCAGCCGACCGCGCCGATGCCGAGCTGCCTGCCCGGGGTGGACTGCGCCGGTACTTCGCCCAGTCCCAGCCCGACCAAGACCCGCCCGACCCAGCAGCCGACCTGTCTGCCGCTGCTGACCTGCACCTCACCGAGTCCCAGCGCCTCCACGGCCGATCCGACCAAGAGCGGGAAGCCGACCAGCAGCGGCGCGCCCGTGCCGTAACCGGCGGTGCCGGACAACGGCGGAAGCAGACGGCGGCGGCCCTCCTCGGAGGGCCGCCGCCGTCGTTCCCGGCCGGTGGCACGGGCCGATCCACCGCTCGCCGGGCGCCGTCGGCGGGGGCATCCTCGTCCACCCGCCCGCGGTGCGGCAGGATGTCCGGCATGACGTCGAGCGCGCGTGACGAATCCACCGGGCCGGACCGGCCCGAAGAGGCCGCCGGGGCGGGATTCCACGCCCCCGTCGCGGTGGCGACCGGCCCCGCCGACCGGCCCGGCCCGCAGCCGGACACGGTCGTCGTGCCGGCCGACGAGGACCCGGTCGCCGCGGCCGGCAGCGAGGTCTTCGGCGGCCCGCCCGGCCGGCGCGCCCTGCTGGGCGTCTCCTGGTGGATCCCGGCCCGCTTCCTGGCGCTCGCCGTGATCCTGACCTCGGTGCTCGGCATGATGCAGAAGCTGCCCTGCTACGACGGCGGCTGGTTCCAGGCCGGCTCGCCGCAGTACGTCCACGCCTGCTACAGCGACATCCCGCACCTGTTCACCGGCCGGGGCTTCGCGGACGGGCTGCACCCGTACGTCGACAGGATCCCGCAGGGATCGCCGGACATGCAGTACCTCGAATACCCCGTGCTGACCGGGCTGTTCATGCAGGTCGCGGCCTGGCTCACGCCCGGCGGCGGTACCGGCCAGCAGCAGGAGCAGTGGTTCTGGGTGATCAACGCGGGCCTGCTGATGGCCTGCGCCGTGGTCGCCGTGGTGGCGATCTCCCGCACCCACCGCCGCCGCCCCTGGGACGCGCTGCTGTTCGCCCTCGCGCCCTGCCTGGCCCTCAACTCCACGATCAACTGGGACCTCCTGGCCGTCGCGCTGGGGCGCTGGCCTGCTGGTCCAACTCGAAGGCCGTCCTGGCCGGTGTCTTCATCGGTCTGGCCACGGCCGCCAAGCTCTACCCGGTGCTGCTGCTCGGCCCGTTGCTGGTGCTCTGCTGGCGGGCCGGCCGGTGGCGGGAGTTCGGGCAGGCGCTGGGCGGCGCGGTGGCGGCCTGGCTGCTGGTGAACGTCCCGATCATGCTGGCCAATTTCGACGGCTGGGCGACCTTCTACACCTTCAGCAAGCACCGCAAGGAGGACTTCGGGTCCTTCTGGGTGATCCTGATGCAGAACCGCGGCGTCGGGCTGGAGAACCTCGACACCTACATCGCCCTGCTGCTCGTGCTCTGCGCGCTGGCGATCGGCTGGCTGGCGCTGTCGGCCCCGCGCCGGCCGCGGCTCGCGCAGCTGGGGTTCCTGATCGTGGCCGCGTTCGTCCTGACCAACAAGGTGTACTCGCCGCAGTACGTGCTCTGGCTGATCCCGCTCGCGGTGCTGGCCCGGCCGCGCGGCCGCGCGGGACTTCCTGGTCTGGCAGGCCTGCGAGGTGCTCTACACCCTGGGCATCTGGTCCCACCTGGGCTTCGTGACCGGCGGCAAGCAGCACGGCATCGGCGACTCCTGGTACCACTTCGCGGTGGCGCTGCACCTGCTCGGCACGCTCTACCTGTGCGCCGTGATCGTCCGCGACATCCTGCTGCCGGACCGCGACCCGGTCCGCTGGGACGGCAGCGACGACCCGTCCGGCGGGGTGCTCGACGGTGCCCCGGACGTCTTCGTGCTCGGCTCGGCCCGGCGGCTCAAGGAGGAGGCGACCTACGCCGCCTACGCGCCGGCCGGCGCCGAGGGCTGGCTGAACGTCCCCGAGGCGGTCGAGCCGACGGCCGTCGAGCCGGGCGCGGAGCCGGGCGTGGGCGGGGCCGGGGCGGACCTGCCGGGCCTCCCCCGGCCGGCGGCCGGGCACTGACGGCGCCTCACCGCGGGGAAGCGAACGGGCCGGCGGCCGCACTCCGGGTGCGGCCGCCGGCCCGTTCGCGTGGTCCGGTCCGCCGGCTCAGCGGTCGACCACCCGGTCGAAGTGCGTGGTGGTGTGCCGGACCTGCAGCCCGAGCTCGTCGCCGATGGCCGGCGGCCGGATCTCGGCGGACAGGAACAGCAGCGAGACCTGCATGTGCGGCGGCTCGGCGAACCACAGCTGCTTGCCGTCCCAGTTGTACGGCGAACGGGTCTTGTTGACGGTCGCCAGGCCGGCCCGGGCGATGCCCTTGGCGCGCGAGGACACGCCCTGGACGTACTTGGGCGCCTCCAGCCCGATGCCGTGCGCGGTGCCGCCGGTGACCACCACCAGGTGCCCGTCGGACGGCGCCGGGTGCTGGCGGTAGCCGTAGCGGTCGCCCTTGACCACCGGGGTCACGTCGAGGACCGTGCCGCGGACCTCCAGCGCGCCGCCGTCGCCCAGCCACAGCCGGGTGCCGATCCGGGCCCGGAACACCGTGGCGGGGTAGCGCTCGGCGAGCCGGGCCATGCCGGCCGCGCCGAGGTGGCTGACGAACACGGTGCGGATCGGCAGGCCGGCGGCCGAGGCGGCGTCCACCCAGTGGGCGACCTCGTCCACCGGGTCGGAGCCGTCCGGCCGGTCCATCGGCAGGTGCAGGGCCAGGCCCTCGAAGGAGACGCTGTCCACCATCTCGGCCACCGCCGCCAGGTCGCCGGCGGCGATGCCGTGCCGCCGCATGCTGGTCATGCACTCCACGACCACCCGCGCGCCCGGCACCGCCCGCAGCGCGTCGGTGCTCGCCACCGTGCGGATCACCCGCGCGTGCGGCAGCGGCAGCACCTCCTCGCCGATCCGGTACGGAGTCAGGACCAGCAGCTCGCCGCCGTACCAGGTGGCCGCGTCGGCCGCCTCGTAGGCGGTGCCGACGGCCAGGATGCCGGTGCCCAGCCGGGTCGCCTCCTCGGCGAGCCGCTGGTTGCCCAGGCCGTAGCCGTTGCCCTTGGCCACGGGCACCAGACCGGGGAACTCGGCCAGCACGGACTGCTGGTGAGCGCGCCAGCGGTCGGTGTCGAGGTAGAGCGACAGCGTCATCGGGTCATCTCCCGGAGGGAATGGGGACGAGGAAGGGGGACAGCGGGCCGGGCGGGTCAGCGCCGCGACATGTAGATGTCGAGGGCCTTGTGCAGCAGCTTGTTGAGCGGGAAGTCCCACTCGCCGAGGTACTCGGCGGCCTGGCCGCCGGTGCCGACCTTGAACTGGATCAGGCCGAACAGGTGGTCGTTCTCGTCCAGGGTGTCACTGATGCCCCGCAGGTCGTACACCCCGCCGCCGAGCGCGTACGAGTCGCGCATCATCCGCCACTGGATGGCGTTGGACGGCTTGACCTCGCGCTTGTGGTTGGCCGAGGCGCCGTAGGAGTACCAGATGTGCTCGCCCACCACGAGCATGGTGGTCGCCGCCAGCGGCTCGCCCTCGTGGTACGCGATGTACAGGCGCATCCGGTTCGGGTCCTCGGCCGTCAGCGCGTTCCACATCCGCTGGAAGTAGGCGAGCGGGCGCGGGGTGAAGCGGTCGCGCTCGGCGGTCACCAGGTAGAGCTGGTGGAAGACCGCCAGGTCCTCGTAGCCGCCCTGGACGACCTCGACGCCGCTCTTCTCGGCCTTCTTGATGTTGCGCCGCCAGAGCTGGTTGAAGCCCTTCTGGATGTCGTCCAGCGAGCGGTTGGCCAGCGGCACCTGGAACACGTAGCGCGGCTGCACGTCGCCGAAGCCGGCGCCGCCGTCCTCGCCCTGCAGCCAGCCGGACTTCCGCAGCCGGTCGGCCACCTCGAAGGCCCGGGCCTCGTACCAGTCGGCCTCGACGTCGCGCAGCCGCTTGGCCTGCTTGGCGGCGATCGCCTCCTTGATGGTCGGCGCGTCCCAGCGCCGGATCACCACCGGCGGGCCCATCTTCACGGAGAAGGCGCCCTGCGACTTGAGGTGCGCCAGCATCGGCTCCAGCCAGCGGTCCAGGTCGCGGTCGAACCAGTCGATCACCGGGCCCTCGGGCAGGTACGCCAGGTAGCGCTTGATCTTCGGGAGCTGGCGGTAGAGCACCAGGCCGGCCCCGACGATCTCGCCCGACTCGTCGATCCAGCCGATCGACTCGGAGCGCCACTCCGCCTTGACGTCGCCCCAGGACGGCACCTGCATGTGGCTGGCCGAGGCGCGGGTCCGGATGAAGGCGAGGTGCTCCTCGCGGGTGATCGTCCTCAGGCGCAGACTCATGCTCGGTGCTCCTTGTTGGTCGGGCTGTGCTGCCCAGGGTCTGGCAGTGACCCTATCGTCCGGATCCCGGACCGCTTCGGGCGCGGGCAGTGCGACGCCCCCGTCCGGTCACCTGTCCTCCGATAGGTACGAGACGGGGGCGCCTGGGGTTCCGCCGGCGGCGGATCTCGTGGGCGCGTCAGCGCGCGGGGCTCACCAGAATCCGCCGTGGGCGATGCCCAGGTAGAAGCCCCACGCGGACATGCCGGTCGCGACGACCAGCACGAACCGTTCGGCGGTGGTGACGGAGATGAACTGCCCGTACATGCCGGTGACGACGCCGATGATCCCGGTCCAGGAACTCAGCATGTGCAGGCCGTGGAAGAACGAGGTCGTGAAGGCCAGGACCCCGAGGAGGGCGGTGATGCCCACCAGGGTGTTCTCGCGTGGATGCCGGTGGCCGTCGGTGTTGAGGGTGAGCGCGGGGAACCGGTGCATGGTCTGTGCCATGAGTCCCACCTCCTGAGGAGGAGACGAACGAGCAGGCGGTCGCAGCCGTCGCGGCCTTCCGTCCAGATTGCGGTGGTTGGGGCATGGATCACAACCCCTATGCATTTTGTTCGCCCGACCGGGTGCGGGTAGGCTGTGCGGTCTGCACTGGTGTAGTTGTGCCCCCTCGTGCCCTCTTGCGGGAACGGCGGGTCGCATTGTCGGACCCGGCCGCTACGGTGGCCGTGTCGTCACTGCTCCGGTGCCGACGCTGCACAACCCTCCTGCCACGGAGAGACCGTGGCCGTTGAGTCCAAAGGAGGTGGGTTACCCATGCGTCACTACGAGCTGATGGTCATCCTCGACCCGTCGGTCGAGGAGCGCGCTGTCTCCCCCCTGATCGAGAACTTCCTCAACGTCGTCCGCACCGGTGGCGGCAACGTCGAGAAGATCGACACCTGGGGCCGTCGCCGTCTGGCCTACGAGATCAACAAGCAGTCCGAGGGCATCTACTCGGTCATCGACCTCAAGGCCACGCCTGAGGTCGTCAAGGAGCTCGACCGCCAGCTCAGCCTGAGCGAGTCGGTTCTCCGGACCAAGGTCCTGCGCCCGGACACCCACTGAGCCACCTCTGACGCCTCCGGGCGTCGGGTGACTCGCGTCGCCTGTTTCACGTGAAACAGCGCGGCGAGCATTGAACGCGGACTCCACCGAGAGGTCACCACCACCATGGCAGGCGAGACCGTCATCACCCTCGTCGGCAATCTCGTCGACGATCCCGAGCTGCGCTTCACCCCGTCGGGTGCGGCGGTCGCGAAGTTCCGCATCGCGTCCACCCCCCGCACCTTCGACCGCCAGACGAACGAGTGGAAGGACGGCGAGAGCCTCTTCCTCACGTGCAACGTCTGGCGGCAGCCGGCGGAGAACGTGGCCGAGTCGCTGCAGCGCGGCATGCGCGTCATCGTGCAGGGCCGACTGCGCCAGCGGTCTTACGAGACCAAGGAAGGCGAGAAGCGGACGGTCTTCGAGGTCGAGGTCGACGAGGTCGGCCCCAGCCTGCGCTCGGCGACCGCCAAGGTCACCCGGGCCAACCGGTCCGGCGGGCCGGGCGGTTCCGGCGCTCCCGGTGGTGGCAGCGGCTTCGGCGGCGGCCAGCAGGGCGGCGGCGGGTACGGCGGCGGGCAGCAGGGCGGCGGTGGCTGGGGTGGGAACTCCGGCGGCGGCCAGTCCGGCCCGTCCGACGACCCGTGGGCGTCCAGCGCCCCCTCTGGTGGGAACCAGGGCGGCGGCGGCTGGGGTGCCCCGGCCGGTGGCGGCTTCTCGGAAGAGCCCCCGTTCTAAAGCTGACAGATTTCGTGCGGACCGGGCACCCGCGTTGATCCGCGGGCCCGGACCGTGAAACCCAAATGGAGCACACGATGGCGAAGCCGCCTGCTCGCAAGCCTAAGAAGAAGGTTTGCGTCTTCTGCAAGGACAAGGTCAACTACGTTGACTACAAGGACACGAACTTGCTCCGCAAGTTCATCTCCGACCGCGGGAAGATCCGCGCCCGCCGGGTCACCGGCAACTGCACCCAGCACCAGCGCGACGTCGCCACGGCCGTGAAGAACAGCCGTGAGATGGCGCTGCTGCCCTACACCAGCACCGCGCGCTAAGAGAGGGTGACCGAATAATGAAGATCATCCTCACTCACGAGGTGCCGGGTCTCGGCGGCGCCGGCGAGGTCGTCGAGGTCAAGGACGGCTACGCCCGCAACTACCTGGTCCCGCGTGGCTACGCCATCCGCTGGACCAAGGGCGGCCAGAAGGACGTCGACGCCATCCGTCGCGCCCGCAAGGTGCACGCCATCCAGACGCTCGAGGCCGCCAACGAGGTCAAGGGCAAGCTGGAGGGCCTCCAGGTCAAGCTGGCCGTTCGCTCCGGCGACGCCGGCCGCCTGTTCGGCTCGGTGACCCAGGCCGACGTCGTGGAGGCCGTCAAGGCCGCCGGCGGCCCGGTCGTGGACAAGCGCGCCGTCGCGATCGCCTCGCCGATCAAGACCGTGGGCACCCACAAGGTCTCGGTCAAGCTGCACGCCGACGTCCAGGCCAACCTCGACGTCGCCGTCGTGTCCGCCTGAATCCCGTAGCAGTGGCCTGAGGGCCGGGCTCCGTCATGGAGCCCGGCCCTCGGTCGTTCCCGGACGGCGGGTCGCCCGCGGCGCCGCTGCGATCCGGGCGGTTCGGCTCAGGCCCGGACCGCGCCGGTGACCAGCCACTTGCCGCTCCGCGCCCGGCCGCACAGGAAGGCGCCGCGGACCAGCATGAACAGGTTCATCGCCCACCACAGGCCGGTCAGGCCGAGACCCAGCGCCGGCACCGCCAGGGCCGCCGGGACGAAGGCCACCAGGGTGCCGAGCATCGCCCAGGCGAGGTAGGTGCCGTCGCCCGCGCCCATCAGGACCCCGTCCAGGACGAAGACCACCCCTGCGGCCGGCTGGCTCAGCGCCACCAGCAGCAGCACGTCGTCGAGCTGGGCCTGGACGGCCGGGTCCGGGGTGAAGAGTGGGACGTAGAGCGGTCGGGCGACCACCAGCAGCAGTCCGAGCAGGACGCCGCAGCCCACGCCCCACTCGACCATCCGCCGGGTCGCCGCCCGGGTCCCGGGGACGTCCCCGGCGCCCAGGTAGCGCCCGACGATCGCCTGACCGGCGATCGCGATGGCGTCCAGGGCGAAGGCCATGAAGATCCAGAGGGTCATCGCGATCTGGTGTCCGGCGATCTGGTCGTCGCCCAGCCGGGCCGCCACGGCGGTGGCGATCATCAGGACGGCCCGCAGGCTGAGGGTGCGGACCATCAGCGGGCCGCCGGCCTTCGCGCAGGCGCGGATGCCGGCCGGGTCCGGCCGCAGGCCGGCGCCCTCCCGGCGGGCCCCGCGGACCACCACGACCAGGTAGACGGCGGCCATCCCGGTCTGGGCCAGCACGGTGCCCCAGGCCGAGCCGGCCACCCCGAGCCCGGCACCGTACACCAGGACGACGTTCAGGCCCAGGTTCGCGGCGAACCCGCCGACGGCCACCACCAGCGGGGTCCGGGTGTCCTGCAGACCGCGCAGCACCCCGGTGGCGGCCATCACCATGAGCATCGCGGGCAGGCCGAGCGAGCTGATCCGCAGGTACGTCACGGCGAACGGCGCGGCGGTGGGGGAGGCGCCCAGCAGGGACACCGCCCACGGGGCGAGCAGGAGGGCCAGCGCCACCACGCCCAGCGAGAGCAGCAGGGCGAGCCAGATGCCGTCCAGGCCCTGCTGGACGGCGGCCCGGCGGTCCCCGGCGCCGATCCGGCGGGCGACCGCGGCGGTCGTCGCGTAGGCGAGGAAGACGAACACCCCGGCGACGGTGGTGAGGGCGGCGGAGGCGACGCCCACGCCGGCCAGCTGCGGGGTGCCCAGGTGGCCGACGATCGCGGAGTCGGCCATCAGGAAGAGCGGCTCGGCGACCAGCGCGCCGAAGGCCGGCACCGCGAGGGCGAGGATCTCGCGGTCGTGCCGGCGCCGGTCGCGGCTGCGGAGGTCTGCGGGGAGCGTCATGACGGCCAGCCTACTCATCCACAGGTAAGTGTCACAAGGTGATGTCAGTCATTACGGGACAACCGGGCCGAGGGTATCCACAGGCCTGGGGGCCGGCTGGGTCCACCGGCGTGTGAACTATTTCTCATGCACAGCCGGTGGAAGGAGTAATCGCAGGTCAACAGGTTGACGGTAGGGCGATGGTGTGGTTATCCACAGTGCTGTCCACAGGGGTGTCCACAGGTTTGGCGCAGTTCTCCACAGGGACGGGCCCGTCATCCACACGGCCTGTGGATAACCATCTTGGCTGAAGGGCACCCGGCCCCTTAGCGTGGGTCGCTCGCCCGACACTCCAACCGCTGCCCGCCGTCCGATTTGTCGGCACGGTGGCGTAGAAAGAGGAGCGCACCACCGCTCCACCGAGTCACCGGCAAGGCCTGCTCCAACTCGCACCAATCGCTGATCGGGGAACACGCGTGACCGGCCCCCAGTACGACGACCACGATGCCCCGCCGCCGGAGGACGACTGGCAGCCGTCCGACGACGCCTTCCCGGCCGGCCCCTTCGCCGACGCCCCGTTCCCGGACGTGCCGGGCGACCGGCTGCCGGTCTCGCGCGGCCGTGCGGGTGGCGGTGGCGGCGGCGGTGGACAGGGCGGTGGCGGTGGCGGCGGCAAGGGACGCGACGGCGGCTTCCAGCGGGGCGGCGGCAAGCAGCGGCGCGACGAGGAGGACGAGCGCCCCGGTGCCGTCGACGGCTTCGAGCGGGTCCCCCCGCAGGACCTCGCGGCCGAGCAGTCGGTCCTCGGCGGCATGCTGCTCTCCAAGGACGCCATCGCCGACGTGGTCGAGGTGCTCAAACCGCTCGACTACTACCGTCCGGCGCACGAACTCATCCACAGCGCGATCCTCGACCTCTACGCGCGCGGCGAGCCGGCCGACCCGATCACCGTCGCCAGTGAGCTGACCAAGCGCGGTGAGCTGGTCCGGGTCGGTGGCCCCGGTTACCTGCACACCCTGGTCAACTCCGTCCCGACCGCCGCCAACGCCGAGTACTACGCGGAGATCGTCCACGAGCGGGCCGTCCTGCGCCGGCTGGTCGAGGCCGGCACCCGGATCGCCGGCATGGGCTACGCCGCCGAGGGTGACGTCGACGAGATCGTGAACGCCGCCCAGGCCGAGATCTACGCCGTCACCGAGCAGCGCACCAGCGAGGACTACGCCCCGCTGGCCGACATCATGGAGGGCGCCCTCGACGAGATCGAGGCGATCGGCTCCCGGCAGGGCCAGATGTCCGGCGTCCCCACCGGTTTCGCCGACCTCGACGCGCTGACCAACGGCCTCCACCCGGGCCAGATGATCGTGATCGCGGCCCGTCCCGCGATGGGCAAGTCGACCCTGGCGCTGGACTTCTCCCGCGCCTGCTCGATCACCAACGGCCTGCCGAGCGTGATCTTCTCGCTCGAAATGGGGCGCAACGAGATCGCCATGCGCCTGCTGTCCGCCGAGGCCCGGGTCGCCCTGCACCACATGCGCTCCGGCAACATGACGGACGACGACTGGACCCGCGTCGCCCGCCGGATGCCCGACGTCACCAACGCCCCGCTCTACATCGACGACTCGCCCAACCTGTCGATGATGGAGATCCGGGCCAAGTGCCGCCGGCTGAAGCAGCGTCAGGACCTCAAGCTGGTCGTCATCGACTACCTCCAGCTGATGCAGTCCGGCGGCTCGCGCCGGGCCGAGAGCCGCCAGCAGGAGGTCTCCGACATGTCGCGAAACCTGAAGCTGCTGGCCAAGGAGCTCGAAGTCCCGGTCATCGCGCTCTCCCAGCTGAACCGTGGTCCCGAGCAGCGTACGGACAAGAAGCCGATGGTCTCCGACCTGCGTGAATCGGGCTCGATCGAGCAGGACGCCGACATGGTCATCCTGCTCCACCGCGAGGACGCCTACGAGAAGGAGTCCCCCCGGGCCGGCGAGGCCGACCTGATCGTCGCCAAGCACCGTAACGGCCCGACGGCCACCATCACGGTGGCCTTCCAGGGCCACTACTCGCGCTTCGTGGACATGACGCGGGAGTAGCGGGCGGGCCGGGCGGGGGCCCGAAGGGCTGGGCGGGGTCCCGCGGCGGTCGGCGGACGGACGGCGGCACCGCCGCTGTCATGAGACCCGCAGTTCAGGGGCTTCACTCGTTCGGGTGGCTCGGGGTGCGGTGTCCGGGGCACCCGGGACGGGCGCTCAGCGCCTGGTCTCGTACCTGGTCAGGATCACGCCGCCGGGAAGTGTCCGCGTCTCCACCAGGTTCAGGTTCACCCAGGAGTCCAGCGCGGTGAAGAACGGCGTGCCGCCGCCCACCAGGACCGGTGCGGTGGCCAGCACGTACTCGTCGATCAGCCCGGCCCGCATGGCCGCGCCGGCGAGCGTCGCGCCGCCGATGTCCATCGGGCCGCCGTCCTCGGCCTTGAGCCGGGTGATCTCCGCGACCGCGTCGCCGGCGACCAGGCGGGTGTTCCAGTCGACCTCGTCGATCGTCGAGGAGAACACCACCTTCGCCATGTCCCGCCAGCGGCGCGCGAACTCGGCCTCCGCCGGGGTGGCACCGGGCCGCCGGTCGCCGGTCGGCCAGTGGGAGCTCATGGTCCGCCACAGCTTGCGCCCGTAGAGCGACAGGTCGGTCGCCTGCAACTGGTCGGACCAGAACTGGAACAGCTCGTCGCTCGGCACGCTCCAGCCGATGTCGTCGCCGGGCGCGGCGATGTAGCCGTCCAGGCTCAGGTTCATGCCGTAGATCAGTTTCCGCACGGCGTCAGCCTTCCGTGGGTCGGTCTCACGCGTACAGACCGGCACGGCGCGGGAAGCCCGCCGGAGCCCGATCTGATCTCACATGCTAGTCCTGGTGCCCGGTGACGCAGCCGCAAACTCTTCGTCGCGCCGAGGAATCGGCATCGACCGGGGACCGGTCCCGGGTGACGTCGGGGTGGGGCGGCGGAGAAGCCAGAAGGTGACGGAAGACCGACATGTCATCGGCGGCGAGGCTGTCCAGGAGCAGGAGCAGGAGCGTGCGTCAGGAGCGTGCGTCAGGAGCAGCCGTCAGGCCACGGGCCGGCCGAGGCCGGCGGCCTTGACGCTGCGTCGGGCCAGGACCTCCTCGCGGCGGTCGGCCGTCTCCCGCAGGGCTTCCTTGCGGTCTCGGCGGGACAGTCGGTCCAGGTAGAGGTGGCCGGCCAGGTGGTCGCTCTCGTGCTGCAGGCAGCGCGCGAAGTAGCCGGTCCCCTCGATCAGGAGGGGACTGCCGGTCAGGTCGAACCCGCGTACCACGGCGTGGTCGGTGCGGGGCAGGGACATGGCGGCGCCGGGTACCGAGAGGCAGCCCTCCAGGTCGTCGACGAGCCGGCGGGCGCCCGGCCCCGGCAGCTCCAGCACCGGGTTGACGATGTGGCCGACGTGCCGGATCCCGGCGTCGTCCAGGCAGTCCCAGACGAACACCCCCAGATCCACGCCGATCTGATTGGCCGCCAGGCCGGCGCCCTCGGCCACGTGCATGGTCAGGAAGAGGTCGTCGATCAGCGCCGACAGCTCGGGGGTGCCGAACGCGGTCACCTCCCGGCACGGCCGCCGCAGGACCTCCTCGCCCACCTCCGTGACCCGCCGCACCGAACCGCGTTCGGCCTCCGGCGGCAAGGCGGGGTGGGAGTCCACGGGTACGCCCTGCAGGCGGACCCGCCGGTCCGTGGGACGGGGCCGGTCATGGCGGACGGACATGCCGTCTCCCCCTCTTCTCGCTTCGTGCGGGCGCCGTGGCGCGGCAGGTGCGGGCCGGTGCCTCGCGGTCGGGTCCCCCGGTCTCCTGCCGGCGGCTTGCCAGTGGCTTGCCAGTGGCTTTGCAAAGTAGCAGACTTTGCAAAGTGGCTGAAGAAGACGTCAACTCCGCGCCCGGCTCGGCCGATCCGGGCGCGGACCGGCTGCCCGAGCACGAGATCCGGACCGCCCTGCTGGACCTGCTCGCCGAGGTCGGTACCGTCACGGCAACCGAGGCGGCCGGGCGGCTCGGTCACAGCTCCGGGCTCTGCTCGTTCCACCTGCGGCAGCTCGCCCGGTACGGGTACGTCGAGGAGGCCCCGCACCGCGGAGGCCGGGCGCGTCCCTGGCGGCTGCGGCACCAGGCACCCGCGGGCGACCCGGACCAGGTGGAGTTCGGGGACCTGGCCCGGAGGCTGGAGGACGAGAGCTGGCAACGCTGGCTCGACCGGCGGGACCAGGAGCCGGCCGGCCGGCGCCACGACGAGGCGTTCAGTGCGGTCGCCTACCTGACGCTCGGGGAGATGAGTACGGTCGCCGCCGCGGTCCGGCGGGCCCTCGCCCCCTACCAGGACCGCGAGCAGCGCCCCTTGGCGCGCCCCGACGGGGCCCGGCCGGTCGCGGTCGTCACCCGGCTCTTCCCCTTGCTTCCGGCCGAGGCGGGCGATCCGGGCCCAGGGTGACCGGTGAGGCGTGCGGCCGGACAGCACGAACGGGGAGCTTCCGCCTCCGGTCGGGTGACGGTGGGTCGCAATTCACTGACGGTGTGTTCGTGGCGGATCCACACGGGGTGCGGGAGGTGACCCTCACGGGCCGATTTCAGCATTCCGACGCCCGGACTTCCCCTTGCGTTACCCGGGGGATTCGCCTCCCGGTCGAGGTGGAAGCGCCCGGAAAGGCCATGATGGGAGGCTGATTGATCCCCTTTGCCGCATTTCTGGCACGGTGGGCGGCCGGGTCGCGGACGGGGCCGGCAAAGCCGTCAGGAATTGCGTTGTTGGGAATGCCGACGATCTGTACGCTGAGCCTCCTGTCTGTCCTGATCGGTATTCAAGAGAACTGGTGGCCAGTGCCTCATCCCCGTCTCGTAGCGGCCGCAGCTGTATTCGCGGCCGGTGTCGCCCTGATACCGAGTGCGGCCTTCGCTGCCGGCTCGTCCCCCGCGGCGGGCTCGCCCGCCGCAGCCGCCGGCGCCCAGCGCGCGGTTGGGGCCGAGCTGTCCGCGGCCAAGTCCGTGAACTTCCCGACCGTCACCAGCCCGGCGGACAAGGCGGTCCACTCGAAGGCCCAGGCCGGTACCTTCGGCAGCCACGCCGCGGCGGACTCCACCGCCAACCCGAACCTCTCGCTCGGCCTGGTCGCCCAGGGCACCAGCGCGTACGGCTTCTCGCTCACCCCCGAGGTGAAGAGCGCCGACGTGCCGGTCACCACGGTGGTCGACTGGGGCGACGGGCAGACGAGCACGACGAAGTCCACCGGCGGCAGCCAGGACAAGTCCACGCACTCGTACGCCAAGCTCGGCACCTACACCATCACGGTGACGGCCACCGACGAGTCGGCCAACCAGGTCGTCAACAAGATGACGGTGACCACGTACGGCTCGCTGTACACCCCGTACGGCCCGACCCGTCTGCTGGACACCCGCGGCAGCGGGGTGCAGCCGTACACCAACGCCCGGGTGCAGATCGGTGGCAACGGCGGCATCCCCGTCGGCGTGACCGCGGTGGCCCTCAACGTGACGGTCACCAACGCCACGACGGCCGGTCACATCACGGCGTACGGCGAGGGCACCACCCTGCCGACCACGTCGAACCTGAACTTCAACGCCGGCCAGACCGTGCCGAACCTGGTGATCGTGCCGGTCGGCGCGAACGGCTACGTCGACCTGTACAACGGCGGCTGGGGCAGCGTCGACCTGATCGCCGACGTGGCCGGGTACTTCAGCTCCAGCTCGACCAGCGGCTACACCTCGCTGGCCTCGACCCGCATCGCGGACACCCGGGACGGCACCGGTGTGTCGTCGGCGGCGCAGCTCGGCGCGGGCGCCTCGTTCTCCCTGCAGATCGCCGGCGGTGCGGGCGGTCAGCTGCCCGTCTCCGGTGTCACCTCGGTGGCGCTGAACGTGACGGTCACCAACCCGCGCAGTGCGGGCTTCCTGACGGTCTACCCCGGCGGCCAGACGGCTCCGACGGCGTCCAACGTCAACTTCGTGGCGAACCAGACGGTCGCCAACTCCGTGATCGCGCCGGTCGGCGCCGACGGCAGGATCCAGATCAAGAACGGCGGCTGGCAGCCGGCCGACGTGATCGTGGACGTGGTCGGCTACTACAGCGGCGCGAGCCGGAGCGCCTACCTGCCGGCCTCCCCGGTCCGTCTGATCGACACCCGGGAAGAGGCCGAGGGCCCGCTGCTGCGGAGCCAGTACTACCCCGTCCCGCTGGGCAAGGACCTGCCGACCGTCACGGGCTTCGTGCTCAACACCACCGTGACGAACACCACCGGCGTGGGCTTCCTCGCGGTCACCCCGGACCCGAACAGCTGGGACTCGTACCTCAACGGGACTGCCTACGTGCCGAACCGGCAGCCCGGTTCGGTGCTCAACTGGCAGCGGGCCCAGACCGTTCCGAACCTGGTCCAGGCGAGCAGCGGGTCCACCGGCGTCATCGACTTCTGGAACGTCAGTGACGGCAACGCCGACCTGATCGTGGACCTCTTCGGGTTCTACACCACCGACTGACGCATCTGCGGTAAATCGTTCCGACGAGCCCGGAGTTCCGCGGCGGCGTGCCATGCCGCCCCGGAATTCCGGGTTTCGTTTTTGCCCGGTTCTCCGGATTCCTTCCGGGCCGTCCGGAACGCCGGAATTCTGCGCCGGTCGGGTGGGGGTCCGTCGCGGGCCGACGGAATCCGTTGCGCTCGCCGGGCGCCCCCTTCCGGCTTCGGGTACCGGAATGCCGTCGTCGGCCGTGCGGACCTGCCGGTAAGGGCATTCGCTTCGCATTGCCGCAACAATCGGATGCGGTGCGGCAGGGGCGCCGATGCGGCGCGGCGATCCGGCGGCCACGGCGGCCGGCCGCTACCGGGCGGCCCTGGTCCAGGGCGCCACGGCCGGCGCGACGGCGTCGCCGAAGTCGAGCGGGTGGTCGGGCGTCACGGTCTGCGGGGGCCGGTCGGCGGTGGGGCCGATGGCCAGGTGGGTGCCGGTGCCGGCGGTGAGCGGTGTCGGCAGGACCGGGCCGACCAGGGTGTTCCGCCAGGCCAGCAGGCTCGTCGCCCGTTCGCCGGGCAGCAGGGTGACCTGGACGGGCGTGGCGTCGAGGCCCCCGACCGCGCCGTAGGCGGAGGAGCCGCTCTCGACCTTGACACCGAGCGGCCGGTGTTCGTCGTCCAGGACCTCGACGGTGGGGTACCCCGTGACGGTGTAGCGGTGGATGCCGCAGTTGACCATCTCGATGGTCAGGACGCGCAGCCCCATGGCGGCGTCGGCGGGCCCGGACGTGATGGCGACGCCGGGGTCGGGGCAGTCGGCGCGGCCGGGCGCGGCCGCGGGGGCCGTAGCCGGTACGGTGCCGCAAGCGCTGAGCAGTGCGCCGGCCGCGAGCAGCGGCGCGAGGCGGCGCAGGCGCCCGGGGCGGCGGGTGTCCGGCGTGGTGGTCACCGTTCGATCCTGCCACGGGCCGCCCCGGGCCCCGGGGCGCAGGTCTGACGAGGCCTCAGCACCGCCGGTCGGGAAGGGCGGGGGCCGCACGGGCGGCGCCGCGGCCTCAGAGCGTGACGGTGGCCCGGAAGACGGTGGCACCCGGCCCGGTGAGGGTCGTGTCGGTGCCGGTGGCCGGGAGGAACGCGGACTCGCCGCGGGCGAGGTCCAGGGTTTCTCCGTCGGCGGCGGTGAGCCGGGCCGTGCCCTCGGTGCAGAGCAGGATCTGCGGGGCGCGGCCGTCGATCCGCCGTTCCTGCTCGCCGAGCAGGAAGCGGGAGAGCCGGAACTCGTCGATCGGGACGGGGTACAGCTCCTCGCCGGGTGTGCCGGGCACCGGAACGGGCCGCAGGACGTCGGGGTCGGCGGGGGTGAAGCCGACCACCTTCATCAGCTCCGGGACGTCGATGTGCTTGGGGGTGAGGCCGGCCCGCAGCACGTTGTCCGAGTTGGCCATCAGCTCCACGGCGGTGCCGTACAGGTAGCCGTGCGGGACGCCGGCGCCGAGGTAGAGGGCCTCGCCGGGCTGCAGCCGGACGTGGTTGAGCAGCATGCCGGCGAGCAGGCCGATGTCGCCGGGGAAGGTCCGGGTGATCAGCGCGTACGGCGCGTAGGGGCCGTCGGGGTCGCCGGCGGCGGCCTTGTCGACGGCCTCGGCGCTCTGCCTGACGATGCCCTCGGCGGTGTCCGGGGCCATGGTCAGGATGTGCGCCAGGGCCTCGCGCAGCGCGGTGGGCTCGGGGCCGCGCCGCAGCAGGCCGATCAGGGGGGTGAGGGCGGGAACCTCCAGCGCGGCCATCAGGGCGGCCGCGTCGGCGGGGCGGCGGAACCCGCAGAGGCCGTCGAACTCGTCGAGTGCACAGATGAGTTCGGGCTTGTGGTTGGCGTCGCGGTAGTTGCGGTGCGGGGCGTCGACCGGGATGCCGAGGGCCTCCTCGGCGGCGAACCCGGCGCGGGCCTGGTCGAGCGTGGGGTGGGCCTGGATGGAGAGCGGGATGCCCGCGGCCAGCACCTTGAAGAGGAAGGGCAGTCCGTTGCCGAACCGGGCCACCGTGTCCGCGCCGAGTTCGCCCTGCGGGTCGGCGGCGATCAGCTCGTCGAGCGGCCGCGGTCCGTCGCCCCGGTCGGTGCGGGAGGGGGCACCGGGGTGGGCGCCCATCCACAGCTCGGCCTGCGGGCTGCCGGTGGGCTCCTGCCCGAGCAGTTCGGGGATCGCGGTGACCGAGCCCCAGGCGTACGGGCGGACGGTGTTGACGAGCCGGTCCATGCGCGCGGTCCTACTCCTTCGGCACTGAGGTGGGCGCCGGATCGCCGGGAGGTGGCCCTGCGGGCGCGGTCAATCCTGGCAGAGGCTGGGAGTCGACCCTAGCCGACTGGTCGTACGGCTTGGCAAGCCGTCCGGCCGGGGTGGCCATGCGTGTGCGGACCGCCTTCGCGGACCGCGCGGGGAGTGGCCCTCCGGGTGCGGTATAGGATGCCGGTTCTCAAGACTTTCTGTCTCCGCGGGCCGTCCGGAAGGTCCTGCATCGTTGATGCGGGTACGGGCGGCGTTCCCCGCCCCCATCGCTCGAGAGGCTTGCACGTGACCGCGACCCAGCAGACTTTTGCTGATCTCGGCAAGGTGCTGGTGATCATCCCGACGTTCAACGAGGCCGAGAACGTCGAGCTGATCGTCGGTCGGGTCCGGGCGGCCGTGCCCGAGGTCCACGTGCTGGTGGCGGACGACAACAGCCCCGACGGCACCGGTGACATCGCCGACAAGCTGGCCGCCGCGGACCCGCAGGTGCAGGTGCTGCACCGCAAGGGCAAGGAAGGCCTGGGCGCGGCGTACCTGGCGGGGTTCCGCTGGGGCATCGACCACGGCTACGACGTGCTGGTGGAGATGGACGCCGACGGCTCGCACCGCCCCGAGGAGCTCGACCGGCTGCTGACCGCGCTGCGCGGCGCCGACCTGGTGCTGGGTTCGCGCTGGGTGCCGGGCGGCCGGGTGGTGAACTGGCCGAAGTCGCGCCTGCTCCTCTCGCGCGGCGGCTCCACGTACTCGCGCCTGATGCTGGGTGTGCCGATCCGCGACGTGACCGGCGGCTACCGGGCGTTCCGCAAGGAGACGCTGCTCGGGCTGGGCATGGACGAGGTCGCCTCGGCCGGGTACTGCTTCCAGGTCGACCTGGCGTGGCGCACGGTGAAGGCCGGCTTCAAGGTCGCCGAGGTGCCGATCACCTTCGTCGAGCGGGAGCTCGGCGCGTCCAAGATGAGCCGGAGCATCGTCCTGGAGGCCCTGTGGCGGGTCACCTCCTGGGGCCTGACCGACCGCTTCGACCGGATCACCGGCAAGAAGAACGGCGCCGGCCGGGCCGAGTAGGCCTGCCACCCTCCCTCGCACGTCGCAGCACCCGGACCGCCTGGTCCGGGTGCTGTTCTGCGTTCGCGGCGCGCGCGGCCGGCCCCTGACCGGCACATCCGGGGGCCTGCGGTCGGCAGATCAGCAGATCAGCAGGTCGGGCGGCCGGGGCAGAGGTGCAGCTCGGCCCAGCGGGCGAGTTCGCCCAGGGCGGGGCGCAGCGCCGCGCCGGAGTCGGTGAGGCGGTAGCTGACCCGCAGCGGCGGGCCTTCGTCGACCTGGCGGAGCACGAGACCGGCGTCGGCGAGTTCGGTGAGCCGGTCGGAGAGCATCCGCTCGCTGATGCCGGGGATGGCCCGGCGCAGCTCGGAGAAGTAGCTGGGCCCGTGTTCGTCCAGCACCGCGACGACCAGTCCGGTCCAGCGCTTGCCGAGCAGTTCGAAGGCACGGGTGATGGCGAGGCCCACGCTCTGACAGGGCTCGGTCGTGCTCGTCGGTACCTCCTGCGCGGCCATGGATACAGGGTACCGGCCGCCCGCTAGTGACTATAGAAAAGTAAGCTGCTACGTTAAGCGCAGCTGCCGACAAAAGGTCAGCTCCTTATTAATCGGAGGTCTGTCATGCCCACCCTGCTGCACATCGACTCGTCCGCCCTCGCCGACGGCTCCGTCTCCCGGGAGGTCTCGGCGGTCTTCCGCGAGGCCTGGCTCGCCCAGCACCCGGAGGGCACCGTGGTCTACCGCGACCTGGCCGCCGCCCCGCTGCCGCACCTGGACGCCCACGCCGTCACCGCCCCCTTCGTCCCGGCCGGGGACCGCACCCCCGAGCAGCAGGCCGCACTGGCCCTGCGGGAGCAGCTGGCCGCCGAGCTGGAGCAGGCGGACGCGGTGGTCATCGGCACCCCGATGTACAACTTCACGATCCCGTCCACCCTCAAGGCCTGGCTCGACCAGGTGATCGTGATCGGTCGCACCGGCGGCGCCGAGCCCTCCGCGGCCGGCACGCCCGTCACCGTGGTCGCCTCGCGCGGCGGCTCGTACGGGCCCGGAAGCCCGCGGGAGGGCTTCGAGTTCGTCACCACCTACCTGGAGAAGGTGCTCACCGGCATGCTCGGCCTGCAGGTGGACTTCATCGTTCCCGAGTTCACCCTGGCCCCGACCCAGCCCGAGCTGGCGGCCTTCGTGGAGCACGCCCGGGCGTCCAAGGCCCAGGCCCTGGAGGAGGCCGAGCTCAAGGCCAAGGCGCCGGTCGCCTGAAGCGCCCGGGGGGCCGGCGCGGGCCCGGCGTCGGACGGCCCGCCCCGGCGCGGCCGCGGCCGGTGGGGCGCCCGTGGTGGGGCCTGCGACCCCGCCGGGCGCGCCTAACCGCCAAACGCCGGGGCTTGCTCCCATGCTGGTCCAGACATGGCCGGGCCGGGACGACCCGGCTCCGGCCCCGACCGACCGCCAGGAGCAGAAGTGACGTCGTCGCCGCCCGAGGAGAGCGCCGGACCGGATCCGACGGCCCGCCGCACGGGGGCCCCGGACGTCCGCCCGTTGGAGATCGCCGTCTTCACCGGCCCCGAATCGGCCTTCTTCGCCACCTCCACGCTGATCCTCGGCGAGCAGAGCGCGATCCTGGTGGACGCCCAGCTCACCCGCAGCGCCGGCCGGGAGCTCGCGGAATGGGTGGCCGGCAAGGGCCGCCGGCTGCTCGCCATCGTGATCACCCACCAGCACCCCGACCACTACTTCGGCGCGGAGGAGGTGCTGCGGCTCTTCCCCGAGGCGCAGCTGCTGGCCGCGCCGCCCGTGGTGGAGGGCATCCTGCGCACGGCCGCCGCCAAGGTCGCCCAGTGGAAGCCGGTGTACGGGGACGACATCCCTGACCACCCGCTGGTGCCCGCGCAGCTGCTCCCGCAGCCGCTGATGGTCGACCGCCAGCTGATCCCGGTGCTGCTGCTCGGCCAGGGCGACTGCGAGGGCTCCACGGTGGTGCACGTGCCGAGCATCCGCACGGTGATCGCCGGCGACTTCGCCTACAACGGCACCCACGTCTGGACCGCCGACACCACCCCCGAGCAGCGGGCGCAGTGGCGGCGCAACCTCGGCCGGATCGCCGAACTCGGCGTCGAGCGGGTGATCGCCGGCCACCGGGCGCCCGACCGCGGGGACGACGCCGCCGAGGTGCTGGCCTTCACCGGCGAGTACCTGCGGGACTTCGACAACCGGCTGCGCGAGCACCCGACCGACCCGGAGGCCCTGGTCGCGGCCATGAACGAGCGGTACGCGGAGCTGACCCTGCCCGCGATCCTGGAGCACGGCGCGACGGCCAACGTGGCCCGGGAGCTCGGCGAGATCGTCGAGGGTGAGATCGTCGAGGACGACTAGACCGGCGCCCGCCCCGCGAGCCCCGCCGGCCACGCCGCCCCGGCCGGGCACCGCCCCGGCCAGGCCCGGCACCGACGGCCCGGCACCGTCCGGGCGGATACTGACGGCATGACACCGTACGACGCGATCGTGCCCGCCGGCGGTGCCGCCCGGCGGCTCGGCGGCGCGGACAAGCCCGGCCTCACGGTCGGCGCGAGCACCCTGCTCGACCGGGTGCTCGCCGCCTGCGCCGGCGCCGCCACCTCGGTGGTGGTCGGACCGGTCCGGCCGACCACCCGTACGGGACTGCGCTGGACCAGGGAGCAGCCGCCCGGCGGCGGGCCGGTCGCCGCCGTGGCCGCGGGCCTGGCGCAGGTGAGTGCCCCGGTGGTGCTGCTGCTCGCCGCAGACCTGCCCTTCCTGGACGAGCGGACCGTCCACCGCCTGGTCGAGGCCCTGGACGGCCCCGGCGGGCAGGGCCCGGACGCCCCCGAGGCGGTGCTGCTGGTGGACGCGGCGGGCCGGGACCAGCCGCTCGCCGCCGCGTACCGCACCGCGGCGCTGCGGTCCGCCCTCGCCGCCTTGGGGGACCCGGCGGGGCTGCCGCTGCGCCGCCTCACCGGCGGTCTGCGCACGGTGCGGCTGGCGGACGCCGACGGCGTCACCCATGACTGCGACACCTGGGAGGAACTGGCCCGGGCCCGCGAGCGCGAGCGCACCGGAGCCGGACGGCCGGCGGAGCGCGGACCCCGGTGAGGCCGGTCCGACCGGCCGCGCCCCCCGGACGGCGCAGCTCACAGCCCGCACCGCCCGGCCGTGAGCGAAACGACGCGCGCCGCTCACGGCCCCAACATCGCGGCAGGCCCGGGATCAGGCAGCATGGGGCTATGGAGCGCACGCTGGACGACTGGATCGCCGAGGTCTGCACCGAGCTGGGCATCGAGCTCGACGTCGACGTACCCGGGCTGCTGGACATGACCAGGGTGGTCGCCCACGGGGTGGCCCGGCCGGCGGCGCCGCTGACCGCCTTCCTGGTGGGCTACGCCGCCGCCCTGCGGGGCGGCGGGGCGCAGGCCGTCGAAGAGGCCAACAAGCGGGCGACGGCCGTCGCCGAGCGCTGGGCGGCCGCCCGACCGGAGGGGACGTGAGCATCCTGACGGGCGCCGGGCCGGGTGCGTCCGCGGCGGACGCCGCCGTACCGGGCGCCTCCGGCCGGCGGGAGCCGCTGCACGGCGCACCTGGCCACGGTGCGGACGACGGTGCTCCTGGCGACGGTGCTCCGGGCGACGGTGCTCCGGGCCTCGGGACCGGCGACCCGGGCGTCCCGCCGCCGGCCGCCCCGCCGGTGGGCGAACTCTCCTGGCAGCAGGCCCGCGAGAGGGCCCGGCGGGCCGGCGACCGGCCCCTGGCACCGCTGCGGGTGGACCTCGCCGAGGCGATCGGCCGGACCCTAGCCGAGCCGCTCACCGCGCTCACCGATCTGCCCGCCTTCGACACCTCGGCGATGGACGGCTGGGCCGTCTCCGGCCCCGGCCCCTGGCGCCCGGCGGGCCGGCTGCTGGCCGGACAGCCGGCCGGGGTGCTGGCCGACGGTGCCGCCGTGGAGATCGCCACCGGCGCCCAGCTGCCGCCCGGCGCCACCGCCGTGCTGCGGCGCGAGCACGGCCGAGCGGACGGCGCCCTGCTGCACGACCGCACCCCGGGCAGCCTGGCCCCTGGGCAGGACGTCCGGCCGCGCGGGCAGGAGTGCCACCGCGGCGACCACCTGCTGCCGGCCGGGACACCGGTCGGCCCGTCCGTGCTCGGCCTGGCCGCCGCCTGCGGCCACGACCTGCTGGCCGTGCACCGCCGCCCCACCGTCGAACTGCTCGTACTGGGCGACGAACTGCTGGAGTCCGGGCTCCCGCAGCCCGGCCGGGTCCGGGACGCGCTCGGGCCGCTGCTGCTGCCCTGGCTGCGCGCGGCCGGAGCCGAGGTGCTCGGCCGCCGCCAGGTCCGCGACGACTTCGGGCTGCTGCGGGACGCCGTCCGGCACTCGCCCGCCGACGTCGTCGTCACCACCGGCGGCACCGCCGCCGGGCCGGTCGACTTCCTGCACCGGGCACTGGAGGCGGCGGGCGCCCGGCTGCTGGTCGACGGCGTCGCCGTCCGGCCCGGGCACCCGATGGTGCTGGCCGAACTCGCGGACGGCCGCCACCTGGTGGGACTGCCCGGCAACCCGCTGGCGGCCGTCGCCGGCACCGTCACGCTGGCCCTGCCGCTGCTGCACGCGCTGGCCGGCCGGGCCGCCGCCGACCCGTGCGTCACCCCGGCCGCCGAGCCGCTGCCCGGCCACCCGCACGACACCCGCCTGCTGCCCGTCCGGCGGGGCCCGCGCGGCGCCGTGGCCCAGGCCTTCGGCGGGCCGGCGATGCTGCGCGGACTGGCGCTGGCCGAGGCCCTCGCGGTGGTGCCGCCCGGCGGCGTGCCGGCGGGCGCCCCGGTGGAACTCCTGCCGGTGCCCTGAACGCTCCTGCCGGTGCGGCGGACGGCCCTGCCGGTGCCCGCAACGGACGGGCCCGGAACGGTCCGCCCGGTGGGGCGGGCGGCAGCCGTCAGCCCGTGGTCGCCGGTCCGGCCGGCCGGATGGTGATGACCCGGTCGGTGAGCTGCAGGACCGCCGCCTCCGGGTCGGTGTAGTTGAGCACCCGGCGCCCGCGGACCACGGCCACCACCAGGTCCGCGCACTCGCGCGGGCTGTGCCCGGCCTCGGCCCTGGTGACCGGGCGCTCGACGACGTCCAGGCCGGTGCCGTAGGTGAGCAGGTCCTCCATCACCGACCCGGCGTGCGGGCTGAGCATCGACATGCCCAGCAGCCGGCCCGCCGAGCTGGAACTGGTCACCACCACGTCGGCGCCGCTCTGACGCAGCAGCGGGGCGTTCTCGTCCTCCCGGACGGCGGCGACCACCGTGGCGCTCTTGTTCAGCTGACGGGCCGTCAGGGTGATCAGGACGGCGGTGTCGTCGCGCTCAGGGGCGACCACGACCTGCGCCGCCCGCGGCAGTTCGGCCCGCAGCAGGGTGTCCGTGCGGGTGGCGTCGCCGACCACGCCGACCAGGCCGTCCCGGGCGGCCTGGTCGACCACCTTCTGCTGCGGGTCGACCACGACGATCGAGTCCTTGCGGATGCCCTGGCCGAGCAGGGTGTCCACGGCGGTGCGCCCCTTGGTGCCGTAGCCGATGACGACGGTGTGCTCGCGCACGGTGGACCTCCAGCGTCCGATGCGCCATTGCTGGCGGGTGCGTTCGGTCAGCACCTCCAGGGTGGTGCCGACCAGGATGATCAGGAAGACCACCCGCAGCGGGGTGATCACGAAGATGTTGATCAGCCTCGCCGTGTCGCTGACCGGGGTGATGTCCCCGTAGCCGGTGGTGGAGAGGGTGACGGTGGCGTAGTAGGCGGCGTCCAGGAGGTCGACCCGGCCGTCGGCGTTGTCGTTGTACCCGCCGCGGTCGGCCCAGACGATCAGGGTCGTCAGGGCCAGCACCCCGAGGGCCAGCAGCAGGCGCTTGAGCACCTGCCGCAGCGGCGGGGCGCCGCGACGGCTGGGCAGGGCGATCTGGCGGTCCGAGTCCGTTCCGCCCTCGGCGACGCTCCTGGCGCCGATGCCGGCCAATCGCAGCCGCGACGGCCTGGCGTCCGGCCGGGGTGGTGGTCTGTCGATGGTCATACGAAGAATCATGCGGTGGCCCGGGGACCGGAACTGACACCGCCGCGCGGCCGGCGGCCCGCCCCGGGGCCCCGCTCCGCCGCTCGTCGGCCGCGCGTCAGCCGGTCGTCCGCCGGCGGGCCGTCCGGCGGGCGTAGCGTGGCGGGCATGCGAGCCATCACCGTTCCCCAGCCAGGCGGCCCCGAAGCGCTGACCTGGGCCGAAGTCCCCGATCCCGTGCCCGGTGAGGGCGAGGTGCTGGTCGAGGTCGTGGCCACCGCCGTGAACCGGGCCGATCTGCTGCAGCGCCAGGGCTTCTACGACCCGCCGCCCGGTGCCTCCCCGTACCCGGGGCTGGAGTGCTCCGGGCGGATCGTCGCGCTCGGCGCCGGGGTCTCCGGCTGGGGCGTCGGCGACGAGGTGTGCGCGCTGCTGGCCGGCGGCGGGTACGCGGAGCGGGTGGCGGTGCCGGTCGGGCAACTGCTGCCGGTGCCCAAGGGGGTGAGCCTGGAGGAGGCGGCCGCGTTGCCCGAGGTGACGGCGACGGTCTGGTCGAACCTCTTCATGGTGGCGCACCTGCGTCCGACCGAGACGGTGCTGCTGCACGGCGGTGCGAGCGGGATCGGGACGATGGCGATCCAGCTGGCGAAGGCGGTCGGCGCGCGGGTGCTGGTGACCGCCGGCAGCGCCGGGAAGCTCGCGCGCTGCGCCGAACTGGGCGCGGACGTCGGCATCAACTACCGCGAGCAGGACTTCGCGGAGGCCGTCCGGGAGGCGACCGGCGGGGCCGGCGTGGACGTGGTGCTGGACATCATGGGAGCCAAGTACCTGGAGCGGAACGTGGCTTCGCTGGCCCTGAACGGGCGGCTGGTGATCATCGGTCTGCAGGGCGGGGTGAAGGCCGAGCTGAACCTCGGCGCGCTGCTGGCGAAGCGGGCGGCCGTGGTGGCCACCTCGCTGCGCGGCCGGCCGCTGGCGGAGAAGGCGGCGATCGTCGCGGCCGTGCGCGAGCACGTCTGGCCGCTGATCGAGGGCGGGGTGGTCCGGCCGGTGGTGCACCAGGTGCTGCCGCTGTCCGAGGCGGGCGCCGGCCACCGCCTGCTGGAGTCGGGCACGCAGGTGGGCAAGGTGGTCCTGCGGGTGTGAGGCCGGCACGGGCGTGAGGTCCGTACCGGCGGCGCCGGCGGGAGGCGAGGCGGCCGGGTGACGTACGGTGTCCGATCTTGTTCGGAATGCCCGGATTGTCGGGTTGTGTGAGGCTGGAGGGGAGCTGTCCCGCCGCCGGCCGCGCCGAAGCGCGGTCGGCCGTCGGAAGGACCTCCGTCCGTGGCCGCATCTTCGTACGTGTTCTCCGAGCTCCCTCCCGCCGGGCCGACCCGCGCCCGTTCCGGTGCCGGTGCCCCCGCCGGCGGACGCCACCGGCCGGCCGCCGCCTGTTGGGCCGCGGCGGCCGGCCTCGCCCTCCCGCTGCTGCTCTCCCCGCCCGCCGTCGCCTCGGCGCCCGGCGAGGAGGGCGGTGCGCTCGTCCGGCGCGCGGCGGACGCCCCCGTCGGGTCACTGGTGCTTCGGCCCGCGGCCCCGCCGGCCGGGGCCGCCGCCGTGGTCTCGCTGCCGGGCCTGCCGTTCGCCGCCCTGCCGTTCGCCGTGATGCGGGCCGCCGCCCCGCCGCCGCCCCTGGGTCTGTCGCCGGCCGATCCGTCCCCGGCCGGGGCCGACACCGCCGCCCCGGCCGCCCCCGACGCCGACACCGCCGCCCCGGCTGATGCCGAGCCGCAGACCGGCGACGAGCCGCAGGCCGGCGACGGGCCGTCCGCCGAGGTGCCGTCCGCCGACCCGCAGCCCCCGGACACCCCGGCGCCCCCGGACACCGAGGAGTCCCCGTCGGCGGAGCCGTCCGCCGGGGCGGGCGGGTCCGACACGGGCGTACCGGCGCCCGGGCCGTCCCCGGTGCCCACCACCCGTACCCCCTCCGCACCAGGCTCCCCCGGCGCGGGCCGGCCCGGCGCGGGTCCGGGCCCCGGGCACCAGGCCGGGCCCTCGCCGACGGCGGAGCCCTCCCCCGCCGAACCGCGGCCGGAGGGTGACGTCCTGCCGTCCCCCGCCGTGCAGGGGCCCGTCGCGCCCTCCTCCCCGTCGAGCTCGCCGCCGTCCGTGCCGTCCGTGCCGTCCGTCGCGCCGTTCGCGGATCCGGCCGGCCCCGGGCGGGACGCCCGCCACCCGGTGCCCGACCGGCTGCTCCCCGCCGACCGCGCGCAGGCCTACCGGCACCACTTCGGCCCCGCCTCGCCGGGGCCGGGCGGGCGCTTCCGGGTCGAGCCGCCGGCCGCCGGCGGCACGGTGGACGAGGACGTGGCCCCGGCCCCGCCGGACGCCGGCACCGCGGGCGGGTCCCCGCAGGCCCTGGCCGCCGGTCCGGACGCCGTCGAGGTGGCCGGCCCGGTCGCCGCACCCACCCGCTGGACCGACTCGTCGACCTTGCAGCTGCCGCTCGGCGCCGGCCTGGCCCTGATCGGCAGCGGCCTCGCCCTGGTCGGGCTGCGGATGCGCCGCGGCTGAGCGGGGTACCGGCCGCTCCCGGCCGTCCGGCAGGTCCCGCCGTTTGACCGATCTGACGGTCCGGCAGATCATCTGCGTGACGGTCGCACACGACCGGGGGGGTGCCCGCCCGCGGATCTGCCGGCGGGCGCCCGGGGAGGGCCCGGCCACGGGCGCCGCCGGCCGCCGGAAGGCACCGGCCGGGGCGCGGTACGGGCCGGGGTCTTCCCTGGACCGAAGCCCGGTGAGAGAGAATGGGATTCATGACGAAGCCGATGAACGAGCACTCGCAGCAGGAGTCGTCCCAGGCGTCGGGCGGCCAGTCGCAGGACGGCCCCAAGGTGCTGATCGTCGGGCCGGACGGGATGCCGGTGGGCCAGGGCTTCACCCGGCTCGGCGAGGAGGACGGGTTCGAGCCCCGCGAACTCCCGGTGACCGAGATGGTGGAGCAGCCGGCCAAGGTCATGCGGATCGGCAGCATGATCAAGCAGCTGCTGGAGGAGGTCCGGGCGGCTCCTCTGGACGAGGCCAGCAGGGTCCGGCTGAAGGACATCCACGCCAGCTCCATCAAGGAGCTGGAACTCGGGCTGGCGCCCGAACTGGTGGCGGAGCTGGAGCGGCTGTCGCTGCCGTTCACCGAGGACACCATCCCGACCGAGGCCGAGCTGCGGATCGCGCAGGCCCAGCTGGTGGGGTGGCTGGAGGGTCTCTTCCACGGTATCCAGACCGCGCTGTTCGCCCAGCAGATGGCCGCCCGGGCGCAGTTGGAGCAGATGCGGCGGGCGCTCCCGCCCGGTCTGCACGGTGCCGAGCCCGACCTGGAGGAGCCGGGCGAGGGGCGGGGCATGCGCTCCGGCCCGTACCTGTAGGCGGGCGGCCGCCCGCGGGGTGTCGCAGCAGGGTCACAGTGTCGGCCCTGCACAGAGCGGTGGGCCGTCGAGCCGATACCCTGGCCCCTGTCGCAGGCCCCCCGAGGCCGCGGCGGGGGTCGGGCCGGCCGGTGGCGGAGCCCGGTCCGCACGGACGATACCGAACGTCACGGCCGGGGTGTCACCACGGCCGAGGGGGAGCAGAGGACCATGAGCGAGGGCGGCACCGCGGGTCAGGGCTACTCCCTGGGCAACGGCAGGTACGAGCTTCAGCACCTGCTCGGCGAGGGCGGCATGGCCTCCGTCCACCTGGCGTACGACAACGTGCTGGACCGCCAGGTCGCGGTGAAGACCCTGCACACCGAGCTGGGCCGGGAGCAGTCCTTCCGCGAGCGCTTCCGCCGCGAGGCCCAGGCCGTCGCCCGGCTCGAGCACACCAACATCGTCACGGTCTACGACTCCGGCGAGGACGTCGCCGCCGACGGCGCCACCACCCCGTACATCGTGATGCAGCTCGTCGAGGGCCAGCCGCTGCGCGACGTCCTCAACGAGGCGATCGCCCAGTACGGCGCGATGCCCGCCGAGCGGGCGCTGAAGATCACCGCCGGGGTGCTGGCCGCGCTGGAGGCCTCGCACGACGCGGGCCTGGTCCACCGCGACATCAAGCCCGGCAACGTGATGTTCGACCGCAAGGGCGTCGTCAAGGTGATGGACTTCGGCATCGCCCGCGCGCTGCAGTCCGGTGTCACCTCGATGACCCAGACCGGCATGGTCGTCGGCACCCCGCAGTACCTCTCCCCCGAGCAGGCGCTCGGCAAGAGCGTGGACGCCCGCTCCGACCTGTACTCGGTCGGCTGCATGCTGTTCGAGCTGCTCACCGGCCAGCTGCCGTTCGACGGGGACTCCCCGTTCTCGATCGCGTACAAGCACGTGCAGGAGGAGCCGCCGGCGCCGTCCTCGCTGAACCGGGCGATCACGCCGGCCGTCGACGCCCTGGTGGCCCGCGCCCTGCGCAAGGACCCGGCGCACCGGTTCCCGACCGCCGAGGCGATGCGCGAGGAGGTCGAGCGGGTGCTCGGCGGCGGCGCCGGCAGCCCCTTGCAGGCCAGCACCCCGCTGGTGATCAACGAGGGCCCGCGCTCGGCGCACGCCTCCACCTCGCTCACCAACATGCCGCAGGTGCCTGGCGACCTCAGGACGCCCGCCCCGCAGGTCGCGCAGCCGTACCAGCCGGTGCACACCTCGCCGCAGTACGGCCCGCAGACGCCGCCGCCGCCGTACAGCACGCCGGCCCCGCACACGCCGCAGCCCTTCGCGCAGCCGCAGTACCGGACGCCGCCGCCGCACGGCTTCCACCCGCAGACGCCGCCGCCGTTCCCGCAGCAGGCGCACACGCCCGCGCCGATGCCGATGCAGCAGCCGGTGTTCGCCCCGGTGCCGGCCACGAACAACAACGGCTGCTCGACCGCGCTGGTGGTGGTCGGGATCATCCTCGGCGTGATCGTGCTGGTGATCATCATCATCGCCATCGTGGTGACCAAGGCGGACAACACCACCGACTACAACAGCGGCCGGTCGCTGCCCGCCTCCGTGCTCCAGCTGGACCAGCGGCCCCCCGCGGGCGGCGGGCTGCTCTGAAGGGCCCGCCGCGGGCGGCCGTGCACGGCAGGCTGTCCGAGGCGGTAGCGTTCTAGGGATTACGTAGCGACAGGGCGACCGCGATCCGAGCGAAGGCCCGGGGCGAGGAGCGATGGCACAGACGCAGCAGCCTGGCGACGGCGAGGGGGACGGCGCCGCCGGCCGGGACGAGGCCGCACGCGAGGCCACCGCCCCGACCGCCGCCCTCCCGGCCTCCGCCGCGGGCCCGCACACCCCGGGCCGCGGCAGCACGGCGCCGCTCGGCACCGTCGGCGACGGCCGCTACCGACTGACCCACCGCCTCGGCCGCGGCGGCATGGCGGAGGTGCTGGCCGCCCAGGACGTCCGGCTCGGCCGGACGGTCGCGGTGAAGCTGCTCCGTCCCGAGCTGGCCCAGGACGACATCGCCCGCCTGCGGTTCAACCGCGAGGCGCAGTCCGTCGCGGGCCTCAACCACCACTCGATCGTCGCCGTCTACGACACCGGCGAGGAGCAGCACGGGAGCGGCGGACCGGACGGCGGCGGCGAGTCCACGCCGTACATCGTGATGGAGCTGGTCGAGGGCCGCACCGTCCGCGAGCTGCTGGTGGACGAGGAGGCCCCGCCGGTCGACCAGGCGCTGATCATCATCGCCGGGGTCCTGGAGGCGCTCGCCTACAGCCACCGGCACGGCATCGTGCACCGCGACATCAAGCCCGCCAACGTGATCATCACGACCGGCGGCGCGGTCAAGGTGATGGACTTCGGCATCGCCCGCGCGCTGACCGGCGCGGCCAGCACGATGACCCAGACCGGCATGGTCATGGGCACCCCGCAGTACCTCTCGCCCGAGCAGGCGCTCGGCAAGGCGGTCGACCACCGCTCAGACCTGTACGCGGCCGGGTGCATGCTCTACGAGCTGCTGACGCTGCGGCCGCCGTTCACCGGCGACACCCCGCTCTCGGTGGTCTACCAGCACGTCCAGGACGCGCCGGTGCCGCCCTCGCAGGCCAACCACCGGGTGCCGGCCGGGCTGGACGCCCTGGTGCTGCGCTCGCTGGCGAAGAACCCGGACGACCGCTTCCAGGACGCCGACGAGTTCCGCGCGCACGTCCAGCACGCGCTGCGCCAGTTGCACGGCGCCGCCGGGGCCGGCTACCCGGGTGCGGCGGCCGCCGCCGCGGCCGCCGGGCTGGCCGCCGCCGGGCAGGGCCACAGCGGTGCCTTCCCCGGTCCGGGGACGGGCGGGTACGGCCAGGGCACGCCGCCCGGCGGCGGTACCGCGATCACCGAGTCCTTCGGGTCGATGGGCCAGAGCGACCCGACCGCCGCGCTGCCCTACCAGACCGGTTCTCCCTACCAGACCCCCTCGGGGCCCTACCAGGGCCCGGGCGGGCCGAACGGCGGGAACGGCGACGGGGACGACCACGACCGCCGCCGCGGTCCGTGGGGGTGGGTGGCCGGTGTGGTCGCCGTGCTGGTCGCGGCCGGGATCGGCATCGCCGTCGCGGTGCAGGCCGGCGACAACGACCACGGGAAGACGCCCACCGCCCCGGCGGTGACCACCACCTCGGCCCCGGAGGTGACGCAGAGCTCGCCGTCGGCGCAGCCCTCGCCGTCCGCCACCAAGCAGACCCAGGCGCCCAGCGACAACCAGACCTTCGTGCAGACCACGGCACCGACCCGGCACAGCACGCCGTCGCCCTCGCTGTCGCCGAGCGCGACGGCCACCAAGTCGCCGACGGCCACGGCCTCGCCGACCTCGTCCGGGTCCGCGACCTCGACGGGCGGGGCGACGCCCTCGTCGACCGGCAGCGCCCACCCGCCGGCCTCGTCGCCCGCCGCCCCGGTCAGCCCGGCGGCGGGGTAGCCGCCGGGCCGGGTCAGTTGGTGAAGGCGTCCAGGACCTGCTCGTACTCCTGGCACCACCAGGCCAACTGACCCGCCGAGGCGGGGAACAGCGGGTCGGCCCGGTGGTCGCCGCGCTGGTAGTGCCACTGCAGGATCCAGAAGTCGTTCAGCCGCTCCCACCAGACCCGGTGCGCCGCCGCCGCCATCTCCTCCGGGCGGGCCCCGCCGGCGGCCCGGTACGCCTGCGAGTAGCGGCGGACCCGGACCAGGTCGAGCATCCCGGTCAGCGGGTGGTTGAAGAGCAGGGTCGCGGCGCGCACGGCCTCCTCGGCACGCGGTTGCGGCCCGAGCTTGTCCCAGTCGAGGACGGTCGCCACCTTGCCGCGCCGGTGCAGCAGGTTGAGGCCGTGGAAGTCGCCGTGCGTCCAGCCGGTGGGCGGGGCCGCGTCCAGCGCGGGCCTGCGGTGGGCGAGCTCGGCCAGCAGCTCGATCCGCTCGGTGAGCCGCTGCTCGGCCAGGGCGTCGAAGGCCCCGTACGGCTGCCGCTCGCGGGCCCGCAGGCGCAGGGCGGCGGCCAGCCGGGCGCTGTCGCGCGGATCGGCGCTGCGGTACCCGGCGGGCTGCGGCCGGGCGGCGCAGACTTCGTCGAGTGCGCCGTGCAGCCGGGCGAGCAGCGCACCTAGCGCCTCGCACTGCGGGAGGTCCAGATCGGTGCCGTGCCGGTGCCGGCCCTCGATCCAGGGGAAGAGCGCGAAGAGCCGGCCGCCGTGGGCGGTCACCGTCCGGCCGCCGGCGGCGGCCAGCGGCGGGGCCACCGGCAGTCCGCGCCGGTGCAGGCCGGCGGTGGCGCGGTGCTGACCGGCGATCACCGGCCGGCTCGCGGTGGCGGCGTCCACGTAGCACTTGAGGAAGTAGGAACCGTTCCCGGTGGTGACGCGGTAGCCGCGGTTGAGCAGTCCCTCCGCGACGGGCACGGCCTCCAGCAGCGGGCCCACCCGGTAGGACCGCAGGACGCTGGCCAGCGCGGACGGCGGGACGGGCGGGCTGAGCGTCCCTATCGGCGGGGCCTGGAGGTCCGGCCGGGCCGGGGCGCAGGCCAGCGCCCCCGCGAGGGGTTGCCGGGGGGCGGAGGGCCGGAGGGCGGCGGCCGTGGCCGAGAGTGATTGTGGAGTCACGGCCAGAGCGTAGGGCCCCCCGCCGGGGGTCCTTGACAAACCGTCAGTGTTCTGAAGCGAGCCCCGTGGGGCCGGCCTCAGTGGTTCTGGTCGGCCTGGTGGCGGGCCACGAAGGCGGCGGCCTGGGTGCGCCGCTCCATGCCCATCTTGGCCAGCAGGCTGGAGACGTAGTTCTTCACCGTCTTCTCGGCCAGGTGCAGTTCGTTGCCGATCTGGCGGTTGGTCATTCCCTCGCCGATCAGGTCGAGGATCCGGCGTTCCTGCTTGGTGAGCTGGGCGAGCCGTTCGTCCTGCTTCTCGCCGCCCTCGCGGAGCCGCTCCAGCACCCGGCTGGTGGCGACCGGGTCGAGCAGCGACTTGCCGGCCGCGACGTCCCGGACGGCGGTGATCAGGTCGGTGCCGCGGATCGCCTTGAGCACGTACCCGGAGGCGCCGGCCATGATCGAGTCGAAGAGCGCCTCGTCGTCCGAGAACGAGGTGAGCATCAGGCACTTGACGTCCGGCAGCCGGGAGCGGATCTCGCGGCAGACCTCCACCCCGTTGCCGTCCGGCAGTCGGACGTCGAGCACGGCGACGTCCGGGTGCACGGCCGGGATCCGGGCGAGGGCCTCGGCGGCGGTGCCGGCCTCGCCGACCACCTCGATGTCGCCCTCGACGGACAGCAGGTCGTGGACGCCCCGCCGGACCACCTCGTGGTCGTCGAGCAGAAATACTCTGATATGTCCGTTTGTCGTCACGCCCAAAGAATCCCATACCGGATGCCCGGAGACCCGTCGCCCGCCACGACGCGTACCACCGCTCCGCCCGCGCACCGCCCGTACGGCGCCCGCCCCGAGCCGGCGGCGCGCCCGCGCACCACCGGTGCGCGGCCCGTCACCCGGCGGCGGGGCGGAAAAAACCGATCCCCTTTACCCCCTTACGCGGAGCCCGCTGCCCGGATAGCGTGCGCAGGTGTCCTGCACGGCACCACCGTGAGAGCTGCGCCACACCTGCGGCTCCCGGACGTGAACAACTAGGACGTCCTAGCGCAAGCGCGCCAAGGGCGGTCGCTGGGTAACGTTCTCGTGAGGTACGCCGTCGGAAGAGGATCACCACCTGCCCCGCAGCCGGTGCGCACACCCAAGCGCGCCTCGCGAGGCGGTGACCGGACCGGTCACCGGCGACCCCGGGCGGCCGGACAGACCGAGGAGTGAACGTGACCGTCAAAAGCACGGCAAGGGCGCGCAAGAAGGCCGCCCCGGCCGTACCTGACAACCTCCCCGCGGGTTCGGGAGCCCAGCCGGAGCTGATCCAGCTGCTCACCCCCGAGGGGGAGCGGGTCGAGCACCCGGACTATCCGCTCACCACCACCCCGGAGGAGCTCCGCGACCTCTACCGCGACCTGGTCCTCGTCCGGCGCTTCGACGCCGAGGCCACCTCGCTGCAGCGGCAGGGCGAGCTCGGGCTGTGGGCCTCGCTGCTCGGCCAGGAGGCCGCCCAGGTCGGGTCGGGCCGCGCCATGCGCCCCGGCGACTACGCCTTCCCCACCTACCGCGAGCACGGCGTCGCCTGGTGCCGGGACGTGGACCCGCTCAACCTGCTCGGCATGTTCCGCGGCGTGAACCACGGCGGCTGGGACCCGAACGAGAAGAACTTCCACCTCTACACCATCGTGATCGGCGCGCAGGCCCTGCACGCCACCGGGTACGCGATGGGCATCACCAAGGACGGCACCGACGACGCCGTGATCGCCTACTTCGGTGACGGTGCCTCCAGCCAGGGCGACGTCAGCGAGGCCTTCACCTTCGCCTCGGTCTACAACGCGCCGGTCGTCTTCTTCTGCCAGAACAACCAGTGGGCGATCTCCGAGCCGACCACCAACCAGACGAAGATCCCGCTGTACCGCCGCGCCTCCGGCTTCGGCTTCCCCGGCGTCCGCGTCGACGGCAACGACGTGCTGGCCTGCCTCGCGGTCACCCGCTGGGCGCTGGACCACGCCCGCAGCGGCAACGGCCCGGTGCTGGTCGAGGCCTTCACCTACCGGATGGGCGCCCACACCACCTCGGACGACCCGACCCGCTACCGGCTCGCCGAGGAGACCGAGGCCTGGCGCGCCAAGGACCCGATCTCCCGCCTGAAGGCGCACCTGGACCGCGAGGGCCTGGCCGACGAGGCGTTCTTCGCCTCGGTCGAGGCCAAGAGCGAGGAGCTGGGCCTGCGCGTCCGCGAGGGCGTGCGCTCCATGCCCGACCCGGACCCGACCCTGATCTTCGACCACGTCTACGCGGAGCCGCACACGCTGGTCGACGAGGAACGGGCCGAGTACATCGCGTACGCGGCCTCCTTCGAGGGCGGGGAGAACCTCTGATGGCCGGTCAGCTCAGCATCGCCAAGGCGCTCAACGAGGCCCTGCGCAAGTCGCTGGAGAGCGACCCCAAGACGCTGCTGATGGGCGAGGACATCGGCAAGCTCGGCGGCGTCTTCCGGATCACCGACGGACTGCAGAAGGACTTCGGCGAGAGCCGGGTCATCGACACCCCGCTCGCCGAGTCCGGCATCGTCGGCACCGCGATCGGCCTCGCGCTGCGCGGCTACCGCCCGGTGGTGGAGATCCAGTTCGACGGCTTCGTCTACCCGGCCTTCGACCAGATCGTCTCCCAGCTCGCCAAGATGCACGCCCGCGCGCTGGGGCACGTCAAGCTCCCCGTCACCGTCCGCATCCCCTACGCGGGCGGCATCGGCGCGGTCGAGCACCACAGCGAGTCGCACGAGGCCTACTTCGCGCACACCGCGGGCCTGCGGGTGGTCAGCCCCTCCAACGCGCACGACGCGCACTGGATGCTGCGCCAGGCGATCGCCTCGGACGACCCGGTGATCTTCCTGGAGCCCAAGCGCCGCTACTGGGACAAGGGCGAGGTCGGCGACGCCGCCGACCTGCCGCTGCACGACGCCCGGATCGCCCGCGGCGGCACGGACGCCACGCTGATCGCGTACGGCCCGATGGTCAAGGTCTGCCTGGACGCCGCCGCGGCGGCCCAGGAGGACGGCCGCAGCCTGGAGGTCGTCGACCTGCGCTCGCTGTCCCCGGTGGACTTCGCGGCCCTGGAGGCCTCGGTCAAGCGCACCGGCCGCGCCATCGTGGTGCACGAGGCACCGGTCTTCCTCGGCATGGGCGCCGAGCTGGCCGCCCGCCTCACCGAGCGCTGCTTCTACCACCTGGAGGCGCCGGTCCTGCGGGTCGGCGGCTTCCACGCGCCGTACCCGCCCTCCCGGGTGGAAGAGGCCTTCCTGCCCGATCTGGACCGTGTGCTCGACGCCGTCGACCGCTCGTTCGCGTACTGAGCCAAGGAGCGATGATGACCACCGAAGTTCGCTCGCTCCGCGAGTTCAGGATGCCGGACGTCGGGGAGGGCCTCACCGAGGCCGAGATCCTGACCTGGTACGTCAAGCCCGGCGATCCCGTCACCGACGGCCAGATCGTCTGTGAGGTGGAGACCGCCAAGGCCGCGGTCGAGCTGCCGATCCCCTTCACCGGGACGGTCGAGCAACTGTTCTTCCCCGCGGGCGCGACGGTCGACGTCGGCACGGCGATCATCACGGTCGCGGTGGCCGGCGGGGCACCCGCCCCCGCCGCTGCCGCCCCGGCGTCCGCGCCGGTCGTGCGGAGCGAGCCCGCCGAGCCCGCCGAGCCGGAGCGCCGAGAGGTGCTGGTCGGCTACGGCCCGCGCACCGGCGGCGCCCAGCGCCGGGCCCGCAAGACCACCGTCGCCGTCTCCAACGGCACGGCGGCGGCCCCGGCCGCCGTCGCGCCCGCCCCGGTGGCGCCCGTCGCGCTGCCCGAGCAGGCCGTCGGCGACCGGCCGCTGGCCAAGCCGCCGGTGCGCAAGCTCGCCAAGGACCTCGGCGTCGACCTGCGGACGGTCGTCCCGACCGGCCCGGACGGTGTGATCACCCGCGAGGACGTGCACGCGGCCCTCGCGCCGGCGCCGGTGGTGGCCCCGGCCCCGCAGGCACCGGTGGCCGCGCCCGTCGTCGAGGTGGTCCAGGACGACCGGGCGGCGGCCGTGACCGGCGGCGACGTGCGGATCCCGGTCAAGGGCGTCCGCAAGGCGACCGCGCAGGCGATGGTGGCCTCGGCCTTCACCGCCCCGCACGTCACCGAGTTCGTCCAGGTCGACGTCACCCGCACGATGAAGTTCGTCCGCCGGCTGAAGGAGACCGGCGAGCTGGGCCGGGATGTCCGGGTCAGCCCGCTGCTGCTGGTCGCCAAGGCCCTGCTGACCGCGATCAAGCGGCACCCCGAGATCAACGCGCAGTGGGACGAGGCGGCGCAGGAGATCGTCATCAAGGGGCAGGTGAACCTCGGCATCGCCGCGGCCACCCCGCGCGGCCTGATCGTGCCCAACATCAAGGACGCCGGCGCCCGGACGCTCTCCGGCCTCGCCACGGCGCTCGGCGAACTGGTGGACACCGCCCGTCAGGGCCGGACCTCGCCCGCCGACATGCAGGGCGGCACCGTCACCATCACCAACGTCGGCGTCTTCGGCGTCGACACCGGCACCCCGATCCTCAACCCCGGCGAGGCCGCCATCCTGGCCTTCGGCGCGGTCCGGGACATGCCGTGGGTGCACAAGGGCAAGGTGGTGCCGCGCCAGGTGACCACGCTGGCGCTCTCCTTCGACCACCGCCTGGTGGACGGGGAGCTGGGCTCCAAGGTGCTGGCCGACGTGGCCGCGCTGCTGGAGCGCCCGAAGCGCCTGATCACCTGGGGCTGATCGCCTCGGGTCGATCACCTCGGGCTGATCACCCGGGGCCGGTTCCCCGCACAGCACGACAGGGCCGTACCCCCACCGCCGTGGGGGTACGGCCCTGCCGCTTGCCGGCGCCGCCTCAGCCCTGGTTGCGGAGGCGGCGCACGGCGATCAGGACGCCGGCCCCGAGGGCGACGAAAGCGGCGGCCGAACCGGCCAGGAAGCCGTTCGGGCTGCTGGCGCCGGTCTTGGCCAGCGCGGCGGCGGTGGTGGGTACGGCGGTGGCGGTGGGTGCGACGGTGGCGGTCGGTGCCGTGGAGGCGGCGGCCGGCTCGGCGGCGGCGGCCTGGGGCTTCGCCGGGGCGGCGGCGGCCTTGGCCGGCGTTGTGGGCTTCGGAGCGGCCGGGTGCTTGACCTGCACGTAGCGGAAGGCGGTCTTCGGCTTCGGCGTGTTCTCGTTGTCGCTGTCCTCGGTGCCGGCCGAGACGCCGACCTGGATCTCCGTCTGGTCCTTCGAGGAGTCCGCGGACAGGGCGACGCGGAAGGTGAAGTGGGTGGCCCGGCCGTTGTCGAGGTGGACGCCCGGCAGGTTCGCGGTGTCGGCGTAGAGGACGGGGTCGCAGCCGTGGACCACCGGGACCTTCTTCCAGCCGGCGCCGGTGTTGACCTCGACCGAGAGGTCCTGGACGCGCAGGTTGGTGCCGCCGCCGGGGTGGCTGCCAGCCTTCTCGTTGTAGAGCGAGAGGTGCGGTACCACCTTCTCGTACGCCGCTCCGGTGAAGTTGCCCACCTCCACCGGGATCTCCAGCTTCCCGCCGCCCGCGGTGATGGTCAGCGGGTCCTTGCCCAGCATGAAGAATCCGGTCTCGACGGTGCCGTCGTGGGTGACGGCCGGCGTCGGCGCCGCTGTCGGGGCCGTCATCGGAGCGTCCAGCGGGGCGCCGCAGGCCCAGGCCGTGCCGGCGCCGGGCAGCAGCGGCAGACCCGCGCCGAGGACCAGGGTGGCAGCCCCCACGGTGAGCGCCGAGCGCCGGGGGAGCAGCGGGACGTTCTTCGTGAATGCGGAGATACCGGACGCGCGCATGACGTGTTCCCCCAGCGAGATGGCAATGACGGTGTGGTGGGTGAAGGTGACCGGCCCGCTCCTGCTGAGCGGAAGTGCGCCCCCCGGCTGCGCCGGTCTCGCTCCGTGCCCTTCTCCCCTAAAGACGTCCATCCCCGCAGGGGGTTGCAGGTGGGTCCGGACGTTTTTTCGGAAGCTTCGCGAACCGCGCTCCGCGATACTGCCGGGATGGTCGAACAGCAGCTCGTGGAGCAGACGGTGGCGCATCCCCCGGACGACGGCGGGCGTCGGTCGCTGCGCCGGGACGTCTCGCTCCCGGCCCTGCTCGCCGGGCTCGTCTGCATCGTCGTCTCGTTCTCGGGCCCGCTGGTGGTGGTGCTCGCGGCGGCCGCCGCGGGGCGGCTCGACCCGGCGCACACGGCCTCCTGGATCTGGGCGGTGTCGATCGGCAGCGGCGCCACCTGCCTGCTGCTCAGCTGGTGGACCCGCACCCCGGTGATCACCGCCTGGTCCACCCCGGGCGCGGCCCTGCTGGTGACCAGCCTCGGCGCCTACCCGTACCGGGAGGCCGTCGGCGCGTTCCTGGTCAGCGGGGTGGTGGTCGCCCTGTTCGGGATCACCGGGCTGTTCGGGCGACTGATCCGGGCGGTGCCGGCCGGGATCGTGAACGCGATGCTCGCCGGGATCCTCTTCTCCTTCGGCACCGGCATCTTCACCGCGCTGCACGCCACCCCCGTCCTGGTGCTGGGCACCTTCGCGGCCTTCCTGCTCGCCAAGCGGTTGGCCCCTCGGTACGCCGTACCCGTGGCGCTGGTGGCGGGCGGGGTGCTCGCGGCGGTCACCGTCGGCCTGCCGCTGCACCTGGGCGACGCGGGCGGGCCGACCCGGCCGCTGCTCACCGTGCCGGCGTTCTCCTGGCCCTCCCTGGTCGGCCTCGCGCTGCCGCTCACCATCGTCGCGCTGGCCTCGCAGAACGCCCCCGGGCTCGGGGTGCTGCGGGCCTTCGGCTACCGGCCGGACGACCGGCTGCTGATCGGGGCCACCGGCGGGGTCTCGGTGCTGCTGGCGCCGTTCGGCTCGCCGGGCATCAACATCGCCGCCATCACGGCCGCGATCTGCGCCGGCCCGGAGAGCCACCCCGACCCGCGCCGCCGCTATGTCGCCGGAATGTCCGCCGGGGCGCTGTACCTGCTGGTGGGCAGCTTCGGCGGAGTGCTGGTGAGCCTGTTCACCGGCCTGCCGAAGGAGCTGATCGCGGTGATCGCCGGGGTCGCCCTGCTGGCCTCGTTGCAGGGCAGCCTGGCGGCGGCGGTCGCCGAGGAGCAGGGGCGGGACGCCGCGGTGGTGACCTTCCTGGCGACGGCCTCCGGCATGGCGCTGTTCGGCATCGGGTCGGCCTTCTGGGGCCTGTTGCTGGGGGTCGCGACGCATCTGCTGCTGCACGCCCGGCGGCCGTCGCCCGGTCGGCTCCCGAGCTGACCGGGCCGGTCCGGGCTGTTCAGGCCCGGGCTCGGAGGCGGCGGACGGCGATCACGACACCGGCGCCGAGGGCGACGAAGGCGGCCGCCGAGCCGGCCAGGAAGCCGTTCGGGCTGCTCGTACCGGTCTGCGCGAGCTCCGTGGCGGGCGTGGTGGCGGCCGGGGTGGCGGGAGCGCCGGTGGCGGCGGGAGCGGTGGGGGTGGCGGGAGCGCCGGTGGCGGCGGGAGCGGTGGGGGCCGCGGCTGCCCGGGTGGCGTCGGCGGCGGGCCTGGCGGCGGCGGGCGCGGCGGGCTTCGCCGGCGCGGCGGGCTTGGCGATGGCCGGGGCGGCGGGCTTGGCCGGAGCGGTGGAGGGGGCGGCCGCGGGGTGGGTGATCTTGACGGTGCGCAGGTCCGAGTGGCCGGCGGTACCGGAGCCGAAGGCGAAGGCGTCGGTCACCAGGGTGAGCTCGGTCTGGTTCTGCGGCGAGGCGGGGGAGAGGGCGACCCGGAAGAGGAAGTTGGCCGCGTGGCCGTGGGCGATCGGCTGCTTCAGGGCGGCCGTGTCGGCGTCGACGGTCGGACCGCAGCCCGGCATGTTCGCCAGGCGCTGCCACTTCCCGTTGCGCATCACCTCGATGGTGACGTCCTTGCTCCGCACGGTGGCGCCCTTGGAGACCTTCAGCGCGAAGGTGGGGTAGGCCTCCTGGTAGTCGGCGCTGGAGGTGTTGGTCATCGACACCCCGTACTCGGCCCAGCTGCCGTCGGCCGCGATGGTGGCGGACTCGAAGGCCCGGAACTCACCGTTCGGGTCGGCCTTCGTCAGGCCGGTGGGGTCGTTGTAGACCTCGCGGGGGCCACCGAAGCGGTCGTCGCTGCAGGCCCAGGAGGAGTCGGCGCCGATGAGCTGCACGCCGCCGGTGAGCAGGACGGTGGCGGCCAGGGCGGCGGCCTTGCCACGGCGGGAGAGCGACGGGACGTTCTTCGTGAATGCGGAGATACCGGACGCGCGCATGACGTGTTCCCCCAGGGAGATGGCAATGACGGTGTGGTGGGTGAAGGTGACCGGCCCGCTCCTGCTGAGCGGAAGTGCGCCCCCGGCTGCGCCGGTCTCGCTCTCCGTGCCCTTCTCCCCTGAAGACGTCCATCCCCGCAGGGGGTTGCAGGTGGGGCCGGAAGTTTTTTCGGAACCGTCCTCCGAGCCCGTGGCGGCCTGCTCCGCACCCCTTCGGCCGGTTCGCGCCACGGGTCGCGGCCCGGTCCGCTGGGCGGCGGGAGCGCGCCGAGGGGGGCTCGTGTCCCAATCATTGGGATGTCTGGTATGAAATGGATCTTCGGCCACTCCAGTGACATTGGGTTCTTCCGGGAGGGGAGCGGCACGTCCGGGGGGTACGTCTTGGCGACCCCCACCCGAGCGCCCGCCGGGTGACCGGATCCCCTAGGACGCACTCGTATGCCGCCTGGCACCCCTGGCCGGCTCGTCCGGAGTCTGGCCGCGCTCGTCCTGCTGTCCACCGCCGTGCTCCCGGCCGCCCTGGAGCTGGCCGGCCCCGCGCCCTTCGGCGCGATCGGGACCGGTGCCCCGGCCGACCGCGCGGTGCCGCCGCACGCGGTGAAACGGGCCGACCTCCGGGCCGCCGGCGCCGCCCCGACCATCGACATACGCCGCACCGGGGACCCGGCCAACCGGATCACCCTCGTCCTGCTCGGTGACGGCTACACCGCGCCGGAGCAGGAGCTGTTCCGCGAGCAGGCGGACCGGGCCTGGAAGGCGCTGATGGAGATCGAGCCGTTCCGCAGCTACCAGGGCTTCTTCAACATACGGCGGGTCGAGGTCGTCTCCCCGGTGTCCGGCATCGCCGAGAGCGAGAGCCACGACCAGCACAGCGACACCCCGCTGGGCATGCACTTCTGGTGCGACGGAACCGCCCGGCTGCTCTGCGCGGACGAGGGCGCCACCGCCCGCTACGCCGGGGACGGCGAGGGCCCGCAGTACCTGATCGCGCTGGCGAACTCCACCGAGTACGGCGGCGCCGGCGGCACCGGGGTGACCACCCTCGCCGGCGGCAGCCCCGACGCCGGCCGGATCATCCAGCACGAGATCGGGCACACCGTGGGCGACCTCGGGGACGAGTACGACAGCGCCCCGGACGACGCCGACTACCCCAACCTGGCCACCGAGAACGCCGACGAGATGCGCCGCAAGCAGGTCAAGTGGTGGCGCTGGCTGGGCGTCCAGTCGCCGGACGGCGGCGGGACGGTCGGGGCGTACCGGAGCGCCAACGGCATCTACCGGCCCACCCCCGACTCCGTGATGCGCACCCTGGGCGGCACCTACAACCTGCCCTCCCGGGAGGCGATCATCGAGCAGATCTACCGCCGGGTCGCGCCCACCGACAGCCCGCTGCCGCCGGCCGGCGAGGTCAGCGGCCGGCCCCGCCTGGAGGTCCGTCCGCTGCCGCTGAGCGGTTCCCGGCAGCTGCAGGTCGACTGGCGGGTGGACGGCGTGCCGGTGCAGCCGCCGACCGCCGACCGCGGCTCGCTGGACACCGCCGCGCTGAGCCTGCCGCCCGGGCACACCGCCGTGGTCACGGCGGTGGTCCGGGACACCACGGACTGGGTGCGGGACGAGGCCTTCCGGGACCGCTACATGACCCGCACCGTGACGTGGACGGTCAAGGGCTGACGGCCGGGGCCCACAACGCGTGCATCGGGTGGCCGGCCGGGAGCCGACGGCGCGGCCGGGCGGCCGTCCCGCCGGGATCCTTCGTGCCCGGACCCCGGAGTCGGGTTCGGAAGGCGGGATGACTAACCTGGCCCCACTATGAGCGTGGACCCTGCCAGTACCGCCCGCCCGCTGTCCGTACCCGGTCCCAGGATCACCACCGCCGCCCCGCACCCCCCGGCCGCCGCCCCGCCGCCCGGCGGACGCGCCGCCTGGGCCGCCTGGTCGATCGGCGTCAGCGCCTACTTCCTGGCGGTGATCCACCGGACCAGCCTCGGGGTGGCCGGGCTGGACGCGGCCGAGCGCTTCGGCATCGGCGCCTCCGCGCTCTCCACCTTCTCCATCCTGCAGGTGCTGGTCTACGCGGCGATGCAGATCCCGGTCGGCCTGCTGATCGACCGGCACGGGCCGCGCAAGGTCCTGCTGACCGGGGTGCTGCTGCTGAGCGCCGGGCAGCTGGCGTTCGCCTTCAGCTCCTCCTTCGCGCCCGCGCTGGCCTCCCGGGCGGTGCTGGGCTGCGGCGACGCGATGACCTTCATCGCCGTCCTGCGGATCGCCGCCCGCTGGTTCCCGGCCGCGAAGAACCCGCTGGTGGCGCAACTGACCGGGCTGGCCGGGATGGGCGGCAACCTGGTCACCACCGTGGTCCTCGCCCAGGCCCTGCACACCGAGGGCTGGCAGGCCACCTTCACCACCACCGCGCTGCTCGGTATCGGGGTGGCCGCGCTGCTGGCGCTGTTCCTGCGGGAGGCCCCTCCGGCAGCCCCGCCCGTGACCCCGTCGGTGGCCGGGGCCGCCACGGTGAGCGTGGCGGACCTGCCCGTCGTGCCGGCCGTGGCAGACCTCCCCGCCGTCCCCGCGGCCGAGCCGCCCGCCGCCCCCAGGCCCTCCGTCCGGTCGCAGATCCGGGACTCCTGGCAGGAGCCCGGCACCCGGCTCGGGCTCTGGGTCCACTTCACCACCCAGTTCCCCGGCAACGCCTTCGGCCTGCTCTGGGGGCTGCCCTACCTGGTCGAGGGGCAGGGCATGACCCGCGGCCAGGCCGGCGGGCTGCTCACCCTGCTGGTCTTCAGCAACATGGCCTTCGGGCTGCTCTTCGGCCGGCTGCTCTCCCGGACGACGAAGGCCCGGATGCCGATCACCCTCTCGGTGATAGCCGTCACCGGCGCCGGCTGGGCGGTCGCCCTGGCCTGGCCCGGTGCCCACCCGCCGGTCGCCCTGCTGGTCGTGCTGATCCTGCTGATGGGCAGCAACGGCCCGGCCTCGCTGGTCGGCCTCGACTACGCCCGGGCCCACAACCCGGTCGGCCGGCTCGGCACCGCCTCCGGCATCGCCAACATGGGCGGCTTCATCGGGACGATGGTCACCCTGTTCGGCATCGGCGTCCTGCTCGACGCGCTCTCCCCGGCCGGGGCCGGCAGCTACTCGGCCGAGGCGTACCGCTGGGCCTTCTGCTGGATGTACGTCCCGCTGGCGGCCGGCACCCTGATGATCCTGCGGCTGCGGCGGAAGGTCGCGCCCTAGCCCCGGTGGGTCCGGCGGGGCGCTGCGGAGCGGGACCGCTCACTCCTCCCCGGGCTCCTCGTCCAGCGCCCGCATCAGCTCCGCGATCTGCCGGGCGGTGCCGTGGGCACGCGCCTCGTGGCGCTGCATCTCCACCATCAGGACCCCTTCCGCGGTGTCGGCCGGGTCCGGCACGGCGGGCGCCGGGGCCAGCAGCCGGATGAGGTCGACCAGCTTCAGCTTCGCGCAGCGCGGGATCGCCCGGCCGCCGCTGATCCCCACCCGCTCCACGCTCGGGCAGGAGAACCAGGCCCCGAAGGGCGGCCCGCTGTCCTCCTCCCGGCTCGGCACCCGGAACTCCATCTCGCCGTGCCGGCAGTGCACCGTCCCGTCCGAACGGACGTGCACGCCCAGGCTGCCGTCCGCGCCGACCTCCGCCACGATCTCCACCCGCTGACCGACCGCCTCGGCCAGGGACCGCGCCATCCGCCGGCGCTGGACCGGGACGTCGGTGTCGCCCCGGCGGATCGAGGGGAGGAGATCCCCGGTGACCCACTCCTGGAAGGCCTGCGCGGAGGGTTTCGTCGACCTCATGATCAAGGTGTAGAGGCCGGCCTCACTGACCAGACCGAGCATCGGGTTGCCGCGGACGTAGGGTTTCCCACCTGCGGGAACGCCGTATGCCTCAGAAATTCTGAGGGTTTCCGACCGAAGGTCGATGGTGCGGGCGTCGCCCGGTCGTAGGATGCGCAGCGCCTCGCTCGGGTTGGTACGCCCAAGGGCCTTGCACACGTCCGCCGTGACGAACCACGGCGCCCCGTCGATCAGCACCACCCTGATCGGCTGCCCGGTGACCGGGAAGCTCGTTCGCACCAGCACCATTTCCTCGTCCATGACGCCCCTCGCCCTTCCGTTGATGAACTGCCCGGAACAACGAGGCCGAACGGGTGAGGTACTGGTGCCGAGGGCCCGTACGGGAGCGCGAGGTGCGCCACCCCGCGCGCGGCCGCCGGGACGCCCCGGGCGGCCGGCCGCCCTCGCGCAGGCGGCAGCCGTCCGGCGGGGTGACGGGGGCGGCAGGGGGTCAGGGGGTCACGGGGTCACGGGGTCACGGCGAAGTTGGCCAGGATCCGGGCGGCCAGCTCCTCGTCACCCTCGGTCTTGACCGGGCCGGGCCGGCCACGGCCGCAGGCGAGCCGGGCGAAGGTCTCCCAGCCGAGGGTGAACTGCACGTCGGGGGCGAGGCTGATGCCGTCGTCCACCGAGCCGCGGCCGGCGGCGTCCACCCGTACCGTGCGCAGGAACTCGACCGGCCCCGTCACGTCGAAGCCGACCGTGCTGCCGGCCGGGGCGCCGGCCAGCTTGGCGACGACCTTGGGGAGCGCGGCGACCAGGTGGTCACGGGCGATCAGGGCGGCGGCGGAGTCGAGGTTCCCGGGCTCGCCGAGGGCGCGCCGGAGGTCCTGCTCGTGCACCCAGACGTCGAAGACCCGCAGGCGCAGCAGCTCGTGGTACGGGAGGTCGCGGGTGAAGGGGCCGGCCGGCCAGCGGACCGGGTCGGTGGGCTCGTGCCGGGCCGTGCGCAGGGCGCGCGAGCGCCGGATGATCGTGTACTCCAGCTCGCCGGTCATCTCGGGCGAGGTGTGGCAGCGGCGCTTGTCGACCGGCAGTTCCATGTAGCGGGTGAACTCGTCCGTGACGTGCCGCAGGTCGCTCGGCAGCGAGTGGATCGGGCGCGGGTCGCCGAGCAGTTCGGACTCGAACGCGATGACGTGCGAGACGACGTCGCGGACGGACCAGCCGGGGCATTCGGTCGCCCGGTTCCAGGCGTCGGCGGGCAGCGGAGCCACCAGCTCCGATATCGACTCGATGGACTGCGTCCACGCATCGGTGTAAGCCTGCACGGTCTGGTTGTCCGTCACGGGAATCTCCGGCCCTCCGTCAGCTGCCCAACGCGCGTGCCCAGGAATGGCGGAAGACGGGAACGGCGGCTTCCGGGCGCACGCGCTAACCGCACGTTACGCTGCCTGGAGAGAGCAGGGCAGCGCTTTCGGGTGACGATCGTAGGACTCTTGCCGTGGACGGTGGTACTGTGCGCGCTTCATTGATCCAACTCTCGGTCTCCGACACCGAGCCCGCCGACGAGCGGCGGGCCAGGGCGGCCGCCCTGGTGCGGGCCCAGGAGGGCGCCGACCTGGTCGTCCTGCCGGAGCTCTGGCCGCTCGGCGGCTTCGCGTACGACACCTGGTCGACCGGTGCCGAGCCGCTCGACGGGCCGACCTCCGACGTGATGGCGGCCGCCGCCAGGGCCGCCGGGGTGTGGCTGCACGCGGGTTCGATCGTGGAGCGGGACCCGGACGGGCCGATCTACAACACCTCGCTGGTCTTCGCCCCGGACGGCGAGCTGGCGCACACCTACCGCAAGATCCACCGCTTCGGCTTCGACAGCGGCGAGGCGGTGGTGATGGGGGCGGGCCAGGAGATCGTCACCGCCGGCACCGACTTCGGCGTGCTGGGCCTGGCGACCTGCTACGACCTGCGCTTCCCCGAGCTGTTCCGGGCGCTGCTGGACGCCGGGGCCGAACTGCTGGTGGTGCCCGCCGCCTGGCCCGCGCGCCGGCGCGAGCACTGGACCCTGCTGAGCCGGGCCCGGGCGGTCGAGGAGCAGGCCTTCGTCCTGGCCTGCAACACCGCCGGGACGCACGGCGGGGTCGAGCAGGCGGGCCACAGCATCGTGGTGGACCCGTGGGGCCGGGTGCTCGCCGAGGCGGGCGACGGCGAGGAGGTCCTCACGGTCGAGTTCGACCCGGCCGAGGTGGCCAAGGCCCGGGCCGAGTTCCCGGTGCTGCGCGACCGGCTGCTGGGGATCCCGGCGCCGGTCCAGCGCTGACAGCCGGCCGGGAGCTCCGTCCCGACGCCCGGCCGGAGGGTGCCCGGCCGGCCACCGGGCGCCCGGCCGCGGCGTCCGGTTTTCCGGTGTTGCGCCCCTGTGCACCGCATGGGCAAGTTTGAGAAGATGAGCGGCCGTCGTTCCAGTCCTGCCGGGGAGGAGGTCGCACGCATGCCGGACCCAGGCACCGGGGAGAGCCGCTCCGCCATCCACCGCAACAGCCTCCGCGAGCAGATCGCCGGCGCGCTGCGCGAGGAGATGATGGCCGGCCGGCTGGCCGCCGGCCGCAACTTCACCGTCCGCGAGATCGCCGAACTGTACGGGGTCTCGGCCACCCCGGCCCGCGAGGCCCTGGTGGACCTCGCGGCGCAGGGCCTGCTCCGGGCCGAGCACCACCGCGGCTTCACCGTCCCGGAGTTCGGCTGGGACGACTTCGTGGAGATCTTCGAGACCCGCACCCTGCTCACCGACAGCGCCCTGCGGCGGCTGGCGGGCCGGGCCGTCCTGCCGGACGGCGCCCGGCTGCCCTCGCTGCGGCGGCGCGCGGACGCGGCGGCGCGGGCCGCCCGGGCCGGCCAGCTGGACGTGATGGTGGGCTGCGACCGCCGGTTCTGGCAGGAGGCGGGCGCCCTGCTGGGCAACCGCCGGATCGCCGACTACCTGGACTGGCTGCGGGTGCAGTCCTGGATGTTCGCGGCGCCGTACCTGCGGGCGACGCCCGACCTGGCCGGAATGTGCTGGGACGGGCACCACGAGTTCGTCGACACCGTCGAGGCGGGGGACGTGGCCGGCGCCCGCCGGGTGGTGGGCGAGTACAACCTGCTCACCGTCCGCCTGATGGCGGAGCTGACCGGGCACGATCCGGAGAGCCTCGGGGTGCTCCCGCTGCTGGTGGAGGCGGTCGTCCCGCAGCCGCCGGGCGCGGCACCGGCGGTCCGGCCCGTCACCCGTTCCACGCCCCGGCCCGCGGGCCGCTCCGGCGAGGCCGCCGCAGACCGGCCGGGGGCCCGGAGCGGTGACCAGGCCGGGCTGCGGGCCGCCGGTCCGGCCGGCGGCGGCCGGAGCGCGGGCCCTGGCGGCGGCCGGCTGGTCGACCTCTCCCGGGACGTCGGGCTCGGCCTGGTGCCGCAGCCCCGTTCGATCCCCTTCAGCAGGTTCGGGCCCGCCCTGCCCCCGTCCGAGCCGGACTCGCGGCGCACGCCGGGCCGGTAGGGTGGGCGGTCGCTGAACCGACCGCACCCGTCCGCCGCCCGCCACCGTGCGCGGCGTCGCCGCCCGAGAGGAAGAGCCGGCTCATGGCCTGCGACCTCTGGCTCGTCCCGCTGGTGGACGTCCTGAGCCACAGCCCCGAGAACCCCTTCCGGGACGACCTCGTGGTCTACAACTCCGCCCTGGCCGCCCACGGGCTGCCCGAGGTGCCGGTCTACCAGTACGTGCCCGGGCTCAGCGGGGCGGTGGAGCCGATAGCCGCCTTCGACTACGACTCGCTGCACTTCCTGCGCCGGGCCTACCTGCTGGGGCTGACCGGCTTCGAGATCACCCCGGTGGACGCGCTCGGCGGCGACTACGAGCAGCTGCTGGAGATGTTCGAGAGCACCGCCGAGCAGTCCCACCTGGTCTGGCACTTCGACCACGCCGGGGCGTACGTGCCGATCGAGTTCGCCACCCCGCTGGTGGACGACGCCCTGCTCGCCTCCGGCGGCCCGCTGGGCTCCACCCAGGGGCTGCTGCGCGAGCTGCAGGCCGTGGCGCCGGTGCTCGGCATCGACCCGCTGGACCCGCCCGCGCCGACCAGGCCGCTCGGCCCGACCGGCCTGGAGCAGCCCTTCGGGCCGCCGCTGGACGACGTGCACCCGTACGCGCGCGAGCGGCACGCCTGGGCCGGCCTGTACGCGGCCGCGACCCGCAGCCTGACCCAGGGATCGATGATCGTTTTCGCCTGACCGGGCCGTGCGCGCCGCTCGCGCGCGGCCCGCGGGCCCGGAGCGCCCCGCCCCGGGCCCCGCGGTCAGCGCAGCGGGCCCTCCGGCGGCCGCTGGCGCGGCATGGTGGGCCGGGTGCCCGGCGTGGGCAGGATCCGGACCTGCGCGCCGCTGCCCGGCTCCGACCGCCCGCCCCAGGCCCCCGGGGTCTGGGTGGGCAGCTGGGTCATCGTGGCGCGGAACTCCAGCATCCACTCCGAGGTCTCGCTGCGGACCATGTCCGAGACGTCCTCGCAGAACCGGCGCAGCACGCCGAGGCAGCGCTCGGCCGCCTCGCCCGCGGTGCCCTCGGTGGGGCCGAGCACCTCGCGCACGCACTCCGAGGCCCAGTCGAACTGGAAGGCCTCCAGGCGTCGTTGCAGGGCCTGCGCGGTGCTGACGTCGCGCATCCAGCCTGAGGTCAGGCCGAAGACGCGGTCGGCGCCGAGGCAGGCCCCGGCCAGGGCCAGGCCGACGTACCCCCAGTTCGATGCGTGGTCGAGGACCCCGGTGAGGTCCACCAGCGGCGCGGTCGCGCCGGCCACCGTGAAGGTGGCGGTGCCCAGCCGCAGCAGGCGCGCCCAGCGGCGCTTGGCCAGGCGGTCGCGGCGGTACCAGTCGATCGCCTCGACGGCCCGCTCCTCCGACCAGCGGTAGAGCTCCTCCAGCCGCTCGGCGGGCTCGCCCCAGTCACCCAGCGGGAACTGGCGGGCGCTCAGGTCGGTCCGGCGGCGGGTGGACGCCCGGCCCGTGGCGGCGGTGGCCGTCGCGGGCGGGTCCTCCTCGCCGACGTCCTTGCCCCAGGCACTCTCCTCGGGCTGCATTTCCGGCTGGCTCACCTGTGGGGCTCCCTGTGGCGGGCTGACTGCTGGGTCGACTGGGTCCGGACCACGAACGGTCCGGCCCGCCGGTGGTCCGCACGGCCCGGGTGCCGGGGCGCGGGCTTCGGAGGCCGGGGTGGAATCGTCCGGAAAAGGCACTTCCTGACGATTCATCCCCCTGACGGTTCGTGAATTCCTGCTGGCGCGGTGGACGGGCGAGGCCGCCGGGCGGGTGTGGACCGCCCGTAGGTTCGCGTACCGGCACATCGCCGGTGGTTGTCCAACAGCACTTCTTACCGCCAAATGGCTGACCGTGGGGTCGCTTCGCCAATGATCGTTACCGGAAATGACCTCAGGATCCCGAGGTGGGAGGGTTGCGGGGGCCGGCGAGATTTCACCCTTCCGAGCGAGCCGCCGGTGACCCGCTGTCCTGACCCGGACACCCGCCGCTGCCGCCCGAGGGTCCCGACGGGCGCGCGTTCGGAGCTTCCTCCAGGTCGGCGCTGCCGCAGCCGCCCCCGGTCCGGACGTCCGCATGAGACCGGAGAGCGGCCCGATCGCGTCACCGACTACCCTTGCCAACCGTGAAGGTCCTCGTCATCGGCGGCGGCGCCCGCGAACACGCCCTGTGCCGCTCTCTGTCCCAAGATCCCGCCGTCACCGAGCTGCACTGCGCCCCGGGTAACGCCGGGATCGCGCAGGTGGCGACGGTCCACCCGGTCGACCAGCTGGACGGTGCGGCCGTGGCCGCGCTCGCCCGGCTGCTCACCGCCGACCTGGTCGTGGTCGGCCCGGAGGCCCCGCTGGTCGCGGGCGTCGCCGACGCCGTGCGCGCGGCCGGCATCCCGGTCTTCGGCCCCTCCGGCCGGGCCGCCCAGCTGGAAGGCTCCAAGGCCTTCGCCAAGGACGTGATGGCGGGCGCCAACGTGCCCACCGCCCGCTCCTACGTGTGCACCACGGTGGCGGAGGCCGCCGAGGCGCTGGACGCCTTCGGCGCCCCCTACGTGGTCAAGGACGACGGCCTGGCCGCCGGCAAGGGCGTGGTGGTCACCTCCGACCGCGCCGAGGCGCTGGCGCACGCCGCCTCCTGCGAGCGAGTGGTGATCGAGGAGTACCTGGACGGCCCGGAGGTCTCGCTCTTCGCGATCACCGACGGCGTCACCGTGCTGCCGCTCCAGCCCGCCCAGGACTTCAAGCGCGCGCTCGACGGCGACGAGGGCCCGAACACCGGCGGCATGGGCGCGTACTCGCCGCTGCCGTGGGCCCCCGAGGGCCTGGTCGAGGAGGTCCTGGAGACCGTCCTGCAGCCGACCGTGGACGAGCTGCGCCGCCGGGGCACCCCGTTCTCCGGCCTGCTCTACGCCGGCCTCGCGCTCACCTCGCGCGGCACCCGGGTGATCGAGTTCAACGCCCGCTTCGGCGACCCGGAGACCCAGGTCGTGCTGGCCCGGCTGCGGACCCCGCTGGCCGCCGTCCTGCACGCCTCCGCCACCGGCACGCTGGAGCTGCTGGAGCCGTTGCGCTGGGACGACGGCGCCGCCGTCACCGTGGTGATCGCCTCCGAGGGCTACCCGGCCGACCCGCGCACCGGGGACCCGATCGAGGGCCTGGCCGAGGCCGACGCCGCCGACGGCACCGCGTACGTGCTGCACGCCGGCACCCGTCTCGACGGGACCGGTCAGGTGCTCAGCGCCGGCGGCCGGGTGCTGTCGGTCACGGCGACCGGCACCGACCTCGCCGAGGCGCGCGGCCGGGCCTACGACGCGCTCGCGCTGATCAGCCTCAAGGGCGGCCAGCACCGCACCGACATCGCGCTGAAGGCGGCCGGCTAGCACCGGCCGTTCCGTCCGACAGCTCCACCGGCCGGCCCGGGCCGCAGGCCCCGGCCGGCCGCCGCACGAGCGGGCCCCCGAGGGCGCTGCGTCCGGTCCCCGCCCCGTTCCTGGGCGGGGACCCTCATGGACGCAGCGCCCTCGGGCCTTCGCGGCCGGGGGGCGGGCGCCAGCTGCCACACCGCTCGGACGCCGGATTCCACCAGTTCGAGTGACAGCATCCTCGTCCGGCTGACGTGGTCCGGCCATCGGCCTTATGGTGCGCTGGATCGCAGTGCCACGGGCCGCGCCGCGATGATCGTCGCCAGGTGGCGGGGCCCGTACGGGGGGATGCTGGGGGGTGCGTGGCCCGGTGTGCCGGTCCGGTCCGGGCCCGCCACGCGTCGAAGCCGGACGCCGGCGTCCGGAATGCGTGCGGCGTCACCGGGACGAGTGGAAACCGGGGCGATCCGGAACACCCGCCGGGATGCGGGCGTCAAAACTGTCAGGAGCGCCACGCAGGATGCACAACCGGGCTCGGATACCGCCGTTCCCGGTCGGAACTGATCGTTTCGAGTCGGCCCGGTCGTCCTGACAAGGCGCCCGGGGACTCCGAAGGGGGTGCCGCACCGTATGGCCGCTGTCGAGACCGCCCGCGCCCGCGCCCAAGCGGTGCTGCGGGTCCGTGGCAGGGCCGTGGCCGCCGCCGTACTGCCGGCCGCCGTCGCGGTGGTGCTGCTCGCCGGGCGGGTCACCGGCCGGCTGGGCGCTCCGGGGTCGCCCGACGCGGCGGCCTGGGACGCCGTCCGCTGGGCGGTGTGCGCGGTCGCCGCGGCCACCCTGCTGGTGGCCGGCCTGGTGGCCAGGGCCCGTCGCACCGCAGCCGTCCCGCAGACCCCGGCCGTCCCGCTCTCCCGGGCGGACGCCCCCGAGCTCTACCGCCTGATAGGCGAGCTGGCCGACCGCCTGGAGGTCCCGGCGCCGTCGGCCATCGCGCTCACCCCCGACTGCGACAGCTGGCTGGAGGACGTGCCGGTGCCGCGGGCGGGCCGCCGGGCCGGGCGCGGCCGGGGGGACACCCCGCCGCCGGCCCCGGTCCTGGTGATCGGCTCGCCGTTCCTGTGGTGGATGCGGGCCGGCGAGCTGCGGGCCCTGCTGGCCCCCGTGGTGGCCGGTACCGCCGCCGCGGCCGACCCCGACATCGCCGCCGCCCGCCGGTTCGTCCGCGGCCTCGACGCGAGCCTGGACTCCGGCGCGGCCCCCGGATCCGCCCCCGACCCCGGATCCGACCCTGAACCCGGTGCCGGCCCGCGGGGCCGCCGGGGAACCCGGCTGCTGACCGACCGGATCACCCGGTGGCTGCTCGGCGCCTGCCGGGAGCACTCCGCCGAGTTGGAGCGGGCGGTCGCCGGCTGGGCCTCCGAGCAGGCCAAGGCCGTCGACTACGGACTGCGGATCGCCGCCCAGGAGCAGGTCGGGCTGGCGTACGCGGGCTGGGACCGGATGCTGACCCGGGTCGCGCTGCCCGCCTGGAAGCTCGGCCGCCACCCCTGCCACCTGAACGCCGGCGTGGTCGCCGCGCTCACCGAACTCTCCCGGCGCGACCGGCTCGCCGCCGACGGCTACGGCACCCGGCTGGGCGACCGGCCCGCCTGCGACCTGCTGGAGGAGCCGGGCACCGTCGACGCGGCCGTCTCACTGCTCGCGGCCGAACTCTTCTTCGGGTCGCCCGGGGGGCCGTCCCCCGCCGGTCCGGCCCCGGCCCCGGCCCCGCTCACGCCCGGTGGGCCCGGCGGCGACTGTTCCGCCACCGCGGCCGCCGACGGCTGGAAGGAACTGGACTGGGCCGACTACCCCACCGAGGTGGTCGACCTCGGCTGGCGGACCAGGGCCGCCGCCCTGCAGGCCGCACTGGACCGGCTGGCCCCGCAGGCCCGCCCGGGCGCCCCCACCCTCACCCGCCTGCTGTCCCGGCTCTCCGACGGCGACGGCGAGCCGCTGGCCGCCGCCCTGGCCAGCCAGCTGGCCCGGACGGGCCGGCCGCCCTCCCTGCTGGAGCCCGTCCGCAGCGGCCGGGACCTGCTGGTCGAGCACGTCACCGCGATGGTCTGCTGCGCGGCCGTCGACACGGCGGGCGGCACCCCGGGCCTGGACTGGCTGGACGGGCCGGTCCTGCTGATCGGCGGGGTGCGCCGGACCGACCTGGCGGAGCCGGTGGCGCAGGCCGTCGAGCAGGGCCAGGACGGTCCGCTGCGGGCCTGGCTGGACGCTGCCGGGGTACGGCTGGAGAAGCCCGTACGGCTCTGAGCGGGGCCCGGGGAATGCCCCGGGCCGGGTGGCGGAGCGGCGCACGGTGCCGGACCGCGCGCCCCCGGGATCCGCTGTTCCCGCAGGACAGCGGCCCGGAGCGGGGAGCCGGGCAGATTGACCGCCACTAGTTGCTACGGTGAGGCTACGCAGCGCCAGCAGTGTGTGGTGTATTAGACCGCACGCACATCCGGGCGGCACGTGCCAGCCCGGTGGAGGTGCACCTGGGAGGGCGCGTGGGGACCGAACTCAACCGTCGCTGGGAGTCCGGAACGCACGCGCACGGCGTCTCCGACCCCTTCGGACAGGGCCCGCTGCCCTGGCTGCGCAGCCCCGACCAGTACGTCGCGGGCACCGGGGAGGCCGTGCCCTGGTACGTCTCGCTGGACGCGCCGGGCCAGCAGCCGCTCACCGGGGCCAGACCCAGACCCCCGGTCGGCACCCCGGCCAACTCCGACGACGTGGACCAGCAGATCAAGGGCTTCGCCTCGGCCGGCGTGGTCCGCCCCGGCGGGTCGGTGGACTTCCGGGTCACCGTCCGCCCGCCCCGCGAGTTCACCGTCGACGTCTACCGGATCGGCCACTACGCCGGCGACGGCGCCCACCACATGACGTCCAGCCCGCTGATCGCCGGGCTCGCCCAGCCCGCGCCGCTGGTGGCCGGCCGCACCGTCTCCTGCCACCACTGGTGGCAGTCCTGGCGGCTGCAGGTCCCCACCCACTGGAAGCCCGGCGCGTACGTCGCCGTGCTGACCACCAGCGACAACCTGCACCGCAGCCACATCCCGTTCACCGTCCGGGACTTCGACGACCCGGCGCGCACCGCGGACCTGCTGCTGGTGCTCCCCGACGTGACCTGGCAGGCCTACAACCTCTTCCCCGAGGACGGCCGGCTCGGGGCCAGCCTCTACCACGCGTGGGACGACCGGGGCGGGCTGCTCGGCGAGCGGGAGGCGGCCGTCACGGTCTCCTTCGACCGCCCGCACGCCGGCGCCGGGCTGCCGCTGCACGTCGGCCACGCCTACGACTTCATCCGCTGGGCCGAGCGGTACGGCTACGACCTCGCCTACGCCACCGCCACCGACCTGCACGCCGGCCTGGTCGAGCCGGCCCGGCACCGGGCGCTGATCTTCCCCGGCCACGACGAGTACTGGTCCGAGCCGATGCGCCGGGCCGTCGAGCGGGCCCGCGACGACGGCACCTCGCTGGTCTTCCTCTCCGCCAACACCATGTACTGGCGGGTGGAGCTGTCCGCCGCGGCGTCCGGCGAGCCCAACCGGCTGCTGAACTGCCGCAAGCGGCAGAAGGTGCCGGCCGGCAGCCCCGCCGCCGGGGTGGCCGGCAGCCAGAGCGCGCTCTGGCGGGACGCGGCCGAGCCGGAGCAGCACCTGCTGGGCATCCAGTACGCGAGCCGGGTCGCCGCGCCGGTGCCGCTGGTGGCGCGCAACACCGAGCACTGGCTCTGGGACGGCACCGGCCTGCGCGAGGGCGACGAGCTGCCCGGCCTGGTGGCCGGCGAGGCGGACCGTTACTTCCCCAAGGTGGCGCTCCCCGAGCACACCGAGCGGGTGCTGCTGGCGCACTCCCCGTACCAGGACTCGGCCGGGCGGACCCGCTACCAGGAGACCTCGCTGTACCGGGCCCCGAGCGGCGCGTACGTCTTCGCGGCGGGCACCTTCGCCTGGTCGCCGGCGCTGGACCGCCCCGGGCACACCGACGAGAGGGTCCAGCGGGCCACCGCCAACCTGTTGGATCGTCTGTGCAAGGACGGCTGAGCGGCCCGCGCCCTTGGGTGAAGGGACAAGGGGCCTCGTGAAAGACTCGGCCCCACCGACCTCCCTTTTTCGTGCCCGCGGACACGCGAACCACCCTGAGGACTGAGACGACCTTGAGCGGATTTGTCACCAAGCCCGAGCCTGTCCAGGTACCCGGCCTGATCCACCTGCACACCGGCAAGGTGCGCGACCTGTACCGCGCCGAGTCCGGCGAGCTGGTGATGGTCGCCAGCGACCGGACCTCGGCCTACGACTGGGTGCTGCCGAACGCCATCACCGACAAGGGCCGGATCCTCACCCAGCTCTCGCTGTGGTGGTTCGAGCGGATCGCCGACATCGTCCCCAACCACGTGATCTCCACCGAGGTCCCGGCGGGCGCCCCGGCCGACTGGGCGGGCCGCACGCTGATCTGCCGCCCGCTGGAGATGGCCCCGGTCGAGTGCGTGGCCCGCGGCTACCTGACCGGCTCCGGCCTGCTGGAGTACCGCAACGACGGGACGGTCTGCGGCATCGCCCTGCCCGAGGGCCTGGAGGACGGCTCCGAGCTGCCCGCGCCGATCTACACCCCCGCGCTCAAGGCCGAGGTCGGCGAGCACGACGAGAACGTCAGCTACGAGGAGACCGCCCGCCGGATCGGCTCCGAGCTGGCCGCCGAGCTGCGCCAGGTCACGCTGGCCGTCTACTCCCGGGCCCGGGACATCGCCCGCGACCGCGGGATCATCCTGGCGGACACCAAGTTCGAGTTCGGCCTGGCCGACGGCCGGCTGGTGATCGGCGACGAGGTGCTCACCCCCGACTCCTCCCGCTTCTGGCCTGCCGACCAGTGGCAGCCCGGCCGGGCCCAGCCGTCCTTCGACAAGCAGATCATCCGGGACTGGCTGACCTCCCCCGCCTCCGGCTGGGACCGGCACGGCGAGCAGCCGCCGCCGGAGCTGCCCGCCGAGGTCGTCGAGCGGGTCCGGGCCAAGTACGTCGAGGCGTACGAGCGGCTGACCGGCACCGACTGGCCCACCGACTGGGTGTAGCCCGCCCGGGCGCGGCCCGCCCGCGCGCCGGCCGGTCAGATCCAGCCGTGCTCGCGGGCGATCCGCACCGCCGCGTGCCGGTTCTCCGCGCCGAGCTTGGCGGCGGCCGAGGAGAGGTAGTTGCGGACGGTGCCCTGGGAGAGCGCCGCCCGCTCGGCGATCCCGGCGATCGAGGTGCCGTCCGCGGCCAGCTCCAGGACGTCGGTCTCCCGCGGGGTCAGCGGGGTCTCACCGGCCGCGATCGCGTCCGCCGCCAGCTCCGGGTCGACGTACCGGCCGCCGGCCCGCACGGTGCGGATGATGCCCGCGAGGTCGGCCGCCGAGACGGTCTTCGGCAGGAAGCCCCGGACCCCGACCTCCAGGGCGCGCTTCAGGTAACCGGGGCGGCCGTGGCCGGTGACGATCATCGTGCGGCAGTCCGGCAGCAGCCGGCGCAGCTCGGTGGCCACCTCGATGCCGTCCAGGCCCGGCATCTGGAGGTCCAGCACCGCGACGTCGGGTCGGTGGGCCTTCGCCATCGCCAGCGCCTCCGGGCCGGAGGCGGCCTCGGCGACCACCGTCAGGTCGTCCTCCAGGGCGAGCAGGGCGGCCAGCGCGCCCCGGATCAGGTGCTCGTCGTCGGCTAGCAGCACGCGGACCGGGGTCGGCGCGGTCGGCTCCGTCGGGGTGTTCATCGGGCGGCCTTCTCCAGTGCGGTGGGTTCGGGGGCGCCGGCCGCCGGGCCGGCGCCCAGCGGGACGCTCGCGCGCAGCAGGAAGCTGCCGGGCGCCGCGGGCGGCAGGTCGAGGGTGCCGTCGTGGGCGGCGAGGCGTTCGCGCAGGCCGCGCAGCCCGGTGCCGCCGGGCGGCCGCCCGCCCGGGGGCACCGGAGGGCCGGCCGGCACGCCGTCGTTCGCCAGCTCCAGCACCGCCCGGCCGTCGGCCACCCGCAGCCGGACCGAGCAGTGCCGGGCCTCGCTGTGGCGAAGCACGTTGGTGGTCGCCTCCCGCAGCACCCAGCCGAGCACCGACTGGACGGGCCCGGCCAGCGCGGCCGCGTCCTCGCCGAGGTCGATCCCGCACTCCACGCCGGCGGCCCGCAGCACCGCGCGGGCGCCGATCACCTCGGCGTTCAGGTCGGCGGTCCGGTATCCGCGGACGAGGTCACGGACCTCGCGGTGGGACTCCTGGGCGATCCGCTGGACCTCGGTCATCTGGTCGGCGGCCTCGGGCCGCCCGCGCCGGGCGAGCTGGACGGCCAGCTCGCTCTTCAGCGCGATGGTGGTGAGGTTGCGGCCCATCACGTCGTGCAGGTCCCGGGAGAACCGCAGCCGCTCCTCGGCCACCGCCAGCCGGGACTGAGCCTCGCGGGCCGCGTCCAGCTCCCACACCACGCCGAGCAGCCAGGCGAAGCTGCGGCAGCTGGCGCCGAGCAGCGGCAGGATCACTCCGAGGCCCACCAGCAGCCCGCAGGTGGTGGCGGGGTCGGTGCCGGCCATCAGCAGCGGGGGCGCGAGCAGGGCCAGCCCCAGCGGCCCTTGCAGCGCGACGGTCCGGAAGGGGCGGGCGACGCTCAGCGGTCCGAACCAGAGCACCGCCAGGCCGCCCGCCAGCGTGACGGCCAGGCTGGCGCCGTCCTCCCGGGGGCTGATGTCCGAGCCGATCAGCACGGTGATCCAGAGCGCCGCCAGCGCTCCCGCGGCGGTCGACCGGAGCCGGCGGTCGACGGCGCTCGGACGGCCGAGGTAGTGGTCGAGGGCGGCGCCGTAGGCCCTGATCGACAGCCAGCTGACGCCGCAGGACAGGGCCAGCACGGCGGCCCCGCCGGCCGGTCCCGGCCCGTGCTGCGGGGCTGTCCCGACCAGCGTGAGCAGCACCACCGGGGGCTGGGAGAACGCCATCAGGTAGAGCGACCAGCGCAGGTACAGCTCGCTGCGCTGCGGTTTGCCGTAGCCCCGCCAGCGCCGGGCCGGTGCCGTGACGTCCATCTCCGCCGCTCCCCCTGAAGTCATGATCTTGCTGCCTGTCTTCCTACCAGTGGCGGGCCGCGGTGACCATCGACGGGGAGGCCGGCCGGTCAGCGCCGGGGCTCCCAGCGGAACACCCGCAGGGTGGCCCAGACGGCGACGGCTGTCCAGAGGGTGCCGACGGCCAGGTGCGGCGCGGCCTCGGCCCAGGTGCCGGCGAAGCCGGTGGCGGGGCCGGAGCCGTCGGTGCCGAACCAGCCGAGCCGGATCAGTTCGAAGGCCGGGGTGGCGGGCAGCAGCCGGCAGAGGTCGGCCACCCGGTCGGACATGGCTTCGAGCGGGACGAGCAGGCCGGAGCCGAACTGGGTCACCAGCATCAGCGGCAGGGTGGTGATCCCCGCGCTCTCGACGGTCTTGGTGAAGGTGCTGGAGAGGGCGGCGAGGGCGATCAGCAGGACGAGGGCGAGGGCCAGACCGGCCAGGATCAGCAGCGGGTTCGCCGGGCCGGGCAGGTGCAGCATGACGGCGCCGCCGGCGGCCACCAGCGCGCACATCAGCAGGCCGAGCACGACCGCCGGGACGGCGGTGCCGGCCAGGATCTCCAGGTCGCCGGCCTCGCCGGTGCGCAGCCGCTTGAGCACCAGTTCGTTGCGGCGGGCCACGTAGGCGCTGGTGAGGTTGTAGTAGACGACGAACATCAGCACGAAGCCGACCACGCCGTTCACCAGGGCGGCGTCCAGGTCGAGCCCGGCCAGCTTCTCGGCCTGCTGGTCCAGGACCCCGCGCAGGGCGCCGATCATCAGCAGCGGGAGGGCGACCGCGATGAACAGCGCGCTGCGGTTGCGCAGCAGCAGCGTGGCCTCGGCCCGGCCGAGGGCCAGGATCCGGCCCGCCGGGGTGGTGGTGGGCGCGGTGGGGGCCGGCCGGGTGGTGGCGGGGGTGGAAGCGGTGGTCATCGGGCACTTCCGATCAGCTTGCGGAGCGGGTTGCGGCGCGCGGGCACGGCGGGGGCCTCGGGGCTCTGCTCCTCGGCGCCGGCGGCGATGGCCAGGAAGGCCTCCTCCAGCGAGGCGCTGCGGGCGTCGAGCCCGCCGAGGGCGAGCCGGTGGTGGGCGGCCCAGCCGAGCAGCTCGGTGAGGGTGTCCTGCAGCCGCGGGCTCTGCACGGTGATCCGCCGGCCTTCGGCGCGGACCTCGGCGCCGGCCAGCGGGGGCAGCGTGAGGTCGGAGAACTCCTTCTCCCGCTCGGGGAGTTCGAAGGAGATCCGGGACGGTCGGCCGGCGATCACCTCGGCCACCGTGCCGGTGGTGACGATCCGGCCGCGGTGCATGATCGCCAGCCGGTCGGCCAGCTCCTCGGCCTCCTCCAGGTAGTGCGTGGTGAGCAGCACGGTGGTGCCGCGGGCCCGCAGGTCGCGGATCAGGCGCCAGGTCGCGGCGCGCGCCTCCGGGTCGAGGCCGGTGCTGGGTTCGTCCAGGAAGAGCACCTCCGGGCGGCCGAGCAGCGCCACCGCGAGGTCGAGCCGGCGCCGCTCGCCGCCGGAGAGCTGCTTGACCCGGACACCGCGCCGGCCGGTCAGCCCGACCAGCGCCAGGGCCTCGTCCAGGGTCCGCCCGCCGTCGCCGGGCCGTGCGCCGCTGGTGATCCCGGCCCAGGCCCGGCCGGTCTCGGCGACGGTCAGGTCACCGGGGAACCCGCCCTCCTGGAGCATGATGCCGATCCGGGGCCGCAGCGCCCCGCGCTCGCGGTACGGGTCGTGGCCGAGCACCCGCACCTGCCCGCCGGTGGGGGCGGCCAGGCCCTCGATCAGCTCCATGGTGGAGGTCTTCCCGGCCCCGTTGGTGCCCAGCAGGGCGAACAGCTCGCCCCGGCGGACGGTGAGGTCGACGCCGCGGACGGCGTCGAAGCCGGCCGGGTCGGCCGGTCCGTAGCGGCGGTGCAGGCCGGCGACCTCGATCACGTGGTCCGCGGGCGGCTGGGGGTGGCTCGTTTCCATGACTCCAGCCTTCCGCCGCGGGGGCGGTGCGGGCAGTGCGCGCTGTCACCGGTCGCGGAGGCGGATTCACGGGTCGGCGGTGACAAATGTCATGGGCACCGGGAGCGGCGGCGTGTGACCTGCGCCACGAACGGAGAAGGTCTCGCGGAACGACGAAGGCCCCCTCGTGAGAGGGGGCCTTCGATTCATGGAGCGGACGACGAGATTCGAACTCGCGACCCTCACCTTGGCAAGGTGATGCTCTACCAACTGAGCCACGTCCGCATGCTGAGCTATTGAGTTGTCCGTCCCGGGCGTACTGCCCGGTCATGCTGTTCGTGCTTACTGCGAGCGGACGACGAGATTCGAACTCGCGACCCTCACCTTGGCAAGGTGATGCTCTACCAACTGAGCCACGTCCGCACGGTGCTTTCTAGGGCACCGGCCGCCTCGACCGGACTCCGGTTGCGGCGACGAGGAATACTTTACCCCATCGATCGGGGTGGTCGCCCCACCCTTCCGGACGGGCGGGGCGACCAGCTGCTCCGGGAGGTCAGTTGGCCTCGGCGAAGGACTCGTAGACGTGCTTGGGGATGCGGCCGCGGGCCGGCAGCTCCATGCCGCGGGACTGCGCCCAGGCGCGCACGGCGGCCGGGTCGGGGGTCAGGGCGGTGCGGCGGAAGGACTTTCCGGTGCGGCTCTGGCGGCGGCCGGCGGCGACGAACGGGGCGAGGGCCTCTCGCAGCTTTTCCGCGTTGTCCAGGGACAGGTCGATCTCGTACGACTTCCCGTCGACGCCGAAGTGGACGGTTTCCGCTGCCGCGCCGCCGTCCAGGTCGTCGGAGAGCGTGACAACTACACGCTGAGCCATGGGTGTCAATCCTCTCGGGCATTTCGGCCGCAGGGCGCGGGGTGCGCTCCTGAGGCCCGATGTGCACCAGTCGCGCAAGCGCATACGGGCAGGCGGGATGCCATGCCGGATACGCAGCACTTGCCGCAGCAGGTGGCCCTATTCTGCACCCGAAGCGGGGTGAAATCGAAGAGTCCTGCTTTCTTTTCCGGATATTCACGTGATTCACCGAGGTTCGGATACCGCTGCCACGGGATGGCCGATCTGTCCGGAGTGCCGGTATTCGGGTGTTCTTGAGAAGGGTCCCGAATCCCCCGAAAAGGGGCACCGGCGGGAGTGTCGCCGGAGGTGCCGCCCTTGTCGCGTAAGGGGCTGGGGTCTACGCGCGTCGCGACGTCCGGGCCGCAATCGGACCTCAAACCCCCGGTAGTCTGGAGTTCCCCCGCCTTCACGAGAACACCACCGGGAGTGCCAGTGGCACGCGTCGTAGTCGACGTCATGCTCAAGCCGGAGATCCTCGACCCCCAGGGACAGGCGGTGCAGCGTGCACTGCCCCGCCTTGGTTTCGCCGGGATCGCCGACGTCCGCCAGGGCAAGCGTTTCGAGCTGGAGCTGGAGGGCCCGGTCGATGACGCCGCGCTCGCCCGCATCCGCGAAGCCGCCGAAACCTTTCTCGCCAACACCGTGATCGAGGACTTCACCGTTCGAGTGGAGGAGTCCTCGTGACCACCCGCGTCGGCGTCGTCACTTTCCCGGGCTCGCTCGACGACCGTGACGCGCAGCGCGCGGTCCGCCTGGCCGGCGCCGAGCCGGTCGCGCTCTGGCACCGTGACAAGGATCTCCACCAGGTCGACGCGGTCGTCCTGCCGGGCGGATTCAGCTACGGCGACTATCTGCGCTGCGGTGCGATCTCCCGCTTCTCGCCGGTGATGGACACCATCATCGAGCAGGCGAAGCTGGGAATGCCCGTCCTCGGTATCTGCAACGGGTTCCAGGTGCTCTGCGAATCGCACCTGCTGCCCGGCGCGCTCACCCGCAACGACTCGCTGCACTTCATCTGCCGCGACCAGAAGCTGCGGATCGAGAACGCGAACACCGCGTGGACGCGCGATTACTCCGCCGGCCAGGAAATCGTCGTGCCGCTGAAGAACGGCGAGGGCCGCTTCGTCGCCGACCAGCACGTCCTGGACGAGCTGGAGGCCGAGGGCCGGGTCGTCGCCCGCTACCTCGACCTGAACCCCAACGGTTCGTACCGCGACATCGCCGGCATCACCAACGCCGCCGGCAACGTCGTCGGCCTGATGCCGCACCCCGAGCACGCCGTGGAGCCGCTCACCGGCCCGACCACCGAGGGCCTGGGCTTCTTCACCTCCGTACTGAAGCAGCTGGTGAACGCCTGATGAGCCTCGACACCGTCAAGAACGCCGAGCAGACCCCGGACGCCGCCCAGCCCTGGGCCGAACTCGGCCTCAAGGAGGACGAGTACGCCCGGATCCGCGAGATCCTGGGCCGGCGCCCCACCGGGGCCGAGCTCGCGATGTACTCGGTCATGTGGTCGGAGCACTGCTCGTACAAGAGCTCCAAGGTGCACCTGCGGCAGTTCGGCGAGAAGGCGCCCGCCTCGGACGCCATGCTCGTCGGCATCGGCGAGAACGCCGGTGTGGTCGACGTCGGCCAGGGCTACGCGGTCACCTTCAAGGTCGAGTCGCACAACCACCCGTCGTACATCGAGCCCTACCAGGGCGCGGCCACCGGCATCGGCGGCATCGTCCGCGACATCCTGGCGATGGGCGCCCGCCCGGTCGCCGTGATGGACCCGCTGCGGTTCGGCGCGGCCGACCACCCGGACACCCGGCGCGTGCTGCCCGGGATCGTCGCGGGCATCGGCGGCTACGGCAACTGCCTGGGCCTGCCGAACATCGGCGGCGAGGTGGTCTTCGACTCCTGTTACCAGGGCAACCCGCTGGTCAACGCGCTCTGCGTGGGCGTGATGAAGCACGAGGACATCCACCTCGCGCAGGCCTCCGGCGCCGGCAACAAGGTCATCCTGTACGGCGCCCGCACCGGCGGCGACGGCATCGGCGGTGTCTCCGTGCTGGCCTCGGAGACCTTCGACGCGACCGGCCCGGCCAAGCGCCCGGCCGTCCAGGTCGGCGACCCGTTCCAGGAGAAGCTCCTCATCGAGTGCACCCTGGAGATCTTCGCCGAGAAGCTGGTGCTCGGCATCCAGGACCTCGGCGGCGCCGGCCTCTCCTGCGCCACCTCCGAGCTGGCCTCGGCCGGCTCCGGCGGCATGCGGGTCGAGCTCGACACCGTCCCGCTGCGCGACTCCTCGCTCTCCCCCGAGGAGATCCTGATGAGCGAGTCGCAGGAGCGCATGTGCGCGATCGTCGAGCCCGGCAAGGTCGACCGCTTCCTGGAGATCTGCGAGAAGTGGGACGTCATCGCCACCGTCATCGGTGAGGTGACCGAGGGCGAGCGCCTGGAGATCTTCTGGCACGGCGAGCAGGTCGTCGACGTGCCGCCGCGCACCGTCGCCCACGACGGCCCGGTCTACAACCGCCCGTACGCCCGGCCGAGCTGGCAGGACGCGCTGCAGGCGGACGCCCCGACCGCCGAGCGGCTGCTGCGCCCGGCCACCGGCGAGGCGCTCAAGGAGGCCCTGCTGCAGGTGGCGGGCTCGCCGAACCAGGCCTCCAAGGCGTGGATCACCGACCAGTACGACCGGTACGTGATCGGCAACACCGTGCTGGCCACCCCCGAGGACTCCGGCATGGTCCGGATCGACGAGGAGACCAACCTCGGCGTCTCGGTCGCCACCGACGGCAACGGCCGCTACGCCAAGCTGGACCCGTACGCCGGTGCCCAGCTGGCCCTGGCCGAGGCGTACCGCAACGTCGCGGCCGGCGGCGCCAAGCCGCTCGCCGTCTCCGACTGCCTCAACTTCGGCTCCCCCGAGGACCCGGACGTGATGTGGCAGTTCGCCGAGGCGACCCGCGGCCTGGCCGACGCCTGCCTGGTGCTGGGCACCCCGGTCACCGGCGGCAACGTCTCGCTCTACAACCAGACCGGCGACGTCGCCATCCACCCGACCCCCGTGGTCGCGGTGCTCGGCGTCATCGACGACGTCACCCGCCGCACCCCGATCGGCTTCGCCGAGGAGGGCCAGCACCTCTACCTGCTCGGCGACACCGCCGACGAGCTGGGCGGTTCGGCCTGGACCCAGGTCGTCCACGGCCACCTCGGCGGCCTGCCGCCCAAGGTGGACCTGGAGCGCGAGCGGCTGCTCGGCGAGATCCTGATCGCCGCCTCCCGCGACGGCATGATCGACGCCGCGCACGACCTCTCCGACGGCGGCCTGGCCCAGGCCCTGGTGGAGAGCTGCCTCAAGGGCGGCAACGGCGCCCGGATCGTAGTGCCCGCCGAGCTGGACCCGTTCGTGTTCCTGTTCTCCGAGTCCGCCGGTCGCGCCGTCGTCTCGGTGCCCCGCAGCGAGGAGCTCCGGTTCAACGACATGTGCGGTGCGCGTGGCCTGCCGGCCACCCGGATCGGCGTGGTGGACGGCGACGTCCTGGAGGTCCAGGGCCAGTTCACCGTCTCGCTGGCCGAGCTGAAGGACGCCCACACCGGCGTCATCGAGGCTCTGCTCGCCTGATCCGGTCAGGGCTGCGACCAGCAGCGATCCGAAGGGCGGTCCGCGCTGAGGCGCGGGCCGCCCTTCGGCCGTTCCCGGCCCGCCCGGGGCTTGTCCGCCGGCCGCCGGTGCTGCCCGGCTGTGGCGGACAGGGGGGCGGTAGCCTGCCGGTATGCCGCCGAAGACCCGCAGTTACGACCCCGTGAAGGTGCGCACCGCGCTGGCCGCGCAGGTCGGTGCGCTGCGCGCCGTCGTCCACGAACTGTGCGCCGCCCCGGACGCCGAGCGGCGACTGGCCCTGCCGACCCGGCTGGGGCAGTGGCGGGTGCGGGAGCTGGTGGCCCATCTCGCCCTGCAGATCGCCTGGGTGCCCCGGCACCTCCAGGAGCCGTTGCGCGGGGCGCCGGCCCTGAGCCTGGCCCAGTGGGTCACGGGGGTGGGCACGGTGGCGCCGCTGCTGGACGCCGGTACCCGGGAGTACACCGCGAAGGCCTTCGACGGCGCTCCGGCCGAGGTGGCGGCCGGGTTCGACGCCGCGGCGGAGGAGCTGCTCGCGCTGCTCGGCGGGCCCGAAGTGGCAGACCCCGCGCGACGGTTCGAGATCCGGCTGGGCTCGATGCCGCTCTCCGACATGCTGGTCACCCGGCTGGTGGAGACCGTCGTGCACGCGGACGACCTCGCGGACGCGCTCGGCCTGCCGGCCTTCCCCCACGACCGGCAGGCGGTGGCGGCGGTGGTCCGGCTGCTGGCCGACACGCTGGCCGCCCGGGCGCCGGGCGGTTCGGTGGAGTTGAGGGTTCCGCCGTACGCCGTGGTGCAGGCGGTGGAGGGGCCCAGGCACACCCGGGGCACCCCGCCGAACGTCGTCGAGACCGATCCGCTGACCTGGATCAGGCTGGCCACCGGCCGGATCGGCTGGGCGGCGGCCGTCGAGGAGGCCGCGGTCTCGGCGAGCGGCGAGCGCAGCGACATCAGTGGCCTTCTCCCGGTGCTGAACTGACGGCCGGTCATGCCGTCCGTACCGCGGCGCGCCGACGGGCCGGCTCAGGCCAGGTGCGGGGGTGCCCACCAGTCGTGCTCGCCGGGGTACGAGGCGCCGGCCTGCGGTCCGCTCACGGCCGGGGCGTACTCGACCCACTCGTCCTTGAACTCCCGCAGCAGCCGGGGCCAGCTGGCCCCGGGCCCGGTGAAGGCGCCGGGCCCGGCCGCGGCGAGTTCGGCGCGGACCAGATCGATGGCGCCGCGGACGTCCTCGCTCTCGTCGGTGTCCTCGTACGGACCGTAGAAGAGGGTTCGCTCGCGTTGCATCACGTAGAGGAAGAAGCCCAGTTCCTGCAGGTTCTCGTGGACGGGCGTGATCTCGTCCGAGCCGTTCACTATGGCATGGACGCGACCAGTGGCCCCGTCGAGCAACAACAGGTCGGGGCCGAGGTGCCCGACGAGCAGCCATTCCTTGGCACCACCCGGAATGTCGATGAATTCGTCGAGTTCGGGCCGGACCGCCCCGAGGTCCGGGAACTCGCCGGACGGTTCGTCCACCGGTGACAGGTAGAGCCAGTCCCGGATCAGTGGGAACCCGATCCCGGTGAAGTACTCCCGCGAAGGCCCGTGCGTGATCCGTACGGGTACGGATCCGCCGGGAATCCGGACGAGTTGGTCGGCGGAGAACACCGAATCGAACATTTCGGGAGTGACCCGGGCCATGGCGCTCCTCTGCTGTTCTCCGGGGCGGGTCCGGTGGCCTGCCGGCACCGGACCCCGGGCCTCTCGCGGGAGGCGGTCCGGATGGTGCTTCATCCGGACGTTACCACCCTGCAAGCCCTGGGCAAGGGGGAGTTGCGGCGCCGGGCGGCGTGGCCGGCGCCGCGACGGCCGGGTGGGGGCGGCCCGGTGCGGAGCGTGCCCGGCCGGCCGTCAGGACGCGACTCCGGGCGGGTATTCCCGGAAATCCGGCCCGGAATGCCCGGGCGTCCGCAACGGCCCGGCGCCACGGCCCGGGGGAGGCAACTCCGGCCCGCCGGGTGGACGACCGGACGGGAATTGGGCGCTGCCGGTGGATTTCGTCCCCGGGATTCCCGCCGGAGTTCCGGGTGGCACCCGTGGACGCCGTCGGTGCCGTCCAAGGGTGCTGTCGGTGGTGCGGGGGTCGGCGCCGGGGGGTGCGGCCGGCACGGCCCGCCGCCGGGCGGCTCGTGGGACGACGGAGGAATCCCTTGCGCATTGCCCGGGCCGGACGGACGCGCTGCCTTTCGCAGCGGAGCACCGGCGGATTCGGCGGGGATTCCGGCGGGACTTCGGCGGGGATTTCCTCGCGGGTCCGGCAGTCCGGCCCGCGGAACTCGTTGCCTCGGTGCTTCCGAGTCCGGCCCGGGGCTGGTGGTGGTCCCGGCTTCAGCGGAACTGATCGCGTCCGGCGGCCCCCGGCTGTCATGACCCTGCGGGTGGCCCGGGTCGAGTGACGCCCAGTAAGTATGCTCATAGCGTTGATGGGAGAGCGTGCTGCCCGACGGACGCCCGCCCCGGCGAGGCGGCGTCCCGCAGGCCGGCGGCGCTGACGGACAGGGGCAGGCATGACGACGGACGGCCGGCGGATCCCGCCCCTCCTGGCGGGCCGCCACCCGGCCGGACTGGCCCTCCTCGGCTGGCTGGACGACGCCCGGGCGCCGCGGCTCTGCCGGCTGTCGGGCCCGCCGGGCATCGGCAAGAGCCACCTGCTGGACTGGCTGGTGACCGGCTGCACCGCACCGCGGACCCCCGCCGCCCGCCGGATCAGGGCCGTGCTGCCGGCCGCCGGCCACTCCCTCAGCTCCGCCGTCTGGTCGCTCGCCCACCGCCTCGGCCTGTCCGCGCGGACCGCGCGGGAACTGACCGCCGCGCTGGCCGAGGACGGCCGGCCCACGGTGATCTGCGTCCCCGGGCTGAACCGGGCCGCCGACCCGGCCGCCCTGGTCACCGGGCTGCTGCGGCCGCTGCTGGAGCTGCCGCAGGTCCGCCTGGTCGTCGAGGCGGTCACCGGCAGCCCCGAGGCGGCAGCCTTCGGCCCGGGCCCGGCCCCGGCCGTGATGGAGCTGGACGACCCGCAGTGGACCGACCGCGAGCGCTTCGGCGCCTGGTGCCTCGGGCACGGCGGCGACCCCGGCGCGTACCCCAACGCGGCCGCCGCGCTGGGGCGTTCCGGGCCGCCCCGGCCGGCCTCGCTGGGCGAACTGGCCGCCCGGATCCCGGTCCGCCCCGACGGCACGCCCGACCTCCTGCGGACGGAGCAGGACCTGCTCTCCGAGTTCTGGACCGCCGCGGCCCGCGAGGGCGGCGCCGGCCGGATGCAGGCCGACCCGCTGCTGCTGGTGCTGGCCGGGCCGGTGGCCGTCACGGCGGCACTGGAGGGCGAGGACGGCACCGTGGCCCGGGCCTGGTGGGCGGCCGGCCCGGCGCTGGTCGAGCAGCCCGACCCCGCCCAGCGGGCCGCCACGCTACGGGCCCGGCTGCTCGGCGTGGACGAGGCCGCCGTCGCCAGGCTGGCCGCCGTACCCGCCGCCTGGGCCGGCGTCTGGGCCCTCTGGCCGTCCGCGGGGGACGCCTGGCCGGGGCCGGTCACCGCGCTGGCCGCCGGGCACGGCGTCCACGCCGGGCAGGTGCTGCTGGCCGGCCCGACCGGCGCGGTCCGGACGGCCGACGCCGCCGGCGGCCGCCCGGGCACCCTGCTGGTGCCCGGCCCCCGGCCGCTGCGTGCGCTCGCCGTGACCCCGGGCGGTACCGTCGTGCTGCTCGACGCCGGGGGCCGCACCGAACTCCTGGCGCCGCCGCGGCCCGGGCCCGGCCTCGACCCGTACGCCCTGGGCGAGGCGCTGGAGCGGCTGCGCGGCGCGGCGGCCGGCGAGCTCAGCGCGCTGGCGGCGGTCGCGGGGTTGTCCGGCGCGGCGCCGGCGGTCGGCGACGTGGCCGGCGGCGTGTGCTGGTACGAGGACGGCGAGGTGCGCCGGGAGCAGCTGCACCAGGGCCCGGTGACCGCGCTCGCCGGGGCGGCGATGCACGGGGACGGGATGTCCGACGAGGGCTTCCCACTGCTGGTGAGCGGCGGCTTCGACGGCGCCGTCCGGCTCTGGGGCCCGCGCTCCGAGCCGATGCCCGGGGCCGCCGACCGGCGCGAGGGCCCGGTCACGGCGGTCGCCGCCGGGGTCGGCGCGGCCGGTCCGGTGGTGGCCGCGGCCTGGGAGGACGGGCTGGTCAGGGTGCGGTGGCCGGACGACCCGGACGGCGTCCTCGACCTGCGGCTGGGATCCCCGGTCTGGTCGCTGGCCCTGGCCGGGGGACTTCTGATCATCGGCGGGCCGGAGGGCCCGGTGGCCGTGCGACTGGGGGCGGGGTAGCGGATGGACGGCATGCGGGCGCCGGTGACGGCGCGGGAGCTGGACGGATGGTTCGGGTCGGCGCAGGTGCGCCGGCTGCCGGCCGGGCTGTTGCCCGGCGCGCTGGTCCACGAGCCCAGCCGGCGATTCCTGACCCGGGTGGGGCTCCCGCCGCGCGCGGCGGGGCTGGAGCTGGACGCCGACGCGGAGGCCCCCTGGCCGACGCTGTCCGAGGTGCTCGGCGGGGACGTCCTGGACGGCGGGCGGCTGCTGGTGATCGGCGCGCCGACGTACGGGGACGGCTTGCTGGTGCTGGACGCGGTCGGGGGAGCCGTCCACCTGGCCGCCCGGCGTCCGGGGCCCCCGGCCGAGCCGGAGCTGGACCTGATCGCCTCCGACCTGGCCACCCTGGTCCGCCTGCTGCGGGAGGCGGACGGCCTGCGGCGGGGCGCCGCCGATCCCGCGTCCGGGCCGCTCCGGCGCGGGCCGGCGGCCTGCCGCGACGTGATCGCGGCGGCCGAGCAGCGGATGCGGGAGCTGGACCCGGCGCTGTTCGCCGCGGACGGCTCGGCGCCGTACTGGAGCACGCTCGTCCGGGCCGAGGGGCTGCGCTGGGGCGCCTCGCGCGGGGACGGCACGGGGCTCGCCTTCGACCTGGTGCCGGAACTGGTGGCCGAGCTCGGCGAGCCGGTGCGCCACCCGGCGGCGGGGCTGCCGGCGGCCCTGACCCACGGCCCGACCGCCCGGCTGCTCGCCGGGGCCGGGCTGCCGGCGGGCCATCGCCTGCTCCGGGACCTGTCGCGGCAGCTCGTCCCGCTGGTCGAGGCCGACCCGTGGCGGTTCGACGAGGACCGGGACGAGGCCGAGGACGACCGCCCGCACCAGCGGGACTTCCTGCGGATCGGCAGCTGGCCCTACGACTGCGAGATCGTGCTGGACGGCCGGACCGGGCGGGTCGAGGTGACGGCCGGTGACGGCGAGGAGGGCTGGCCGGAGGCCTACCTGAACCAGGACCTCTCGGCACTGCTCTACATGTGCTGGACGGTGGACCGGATCCGGGCGGAGCACGAGCGCGGCGCGGCCGGGCCCCGCCGGGGCGGCCGGCCGGTCTTCGATCCGTCGGCGCTGCTGGAGGGGCTGCTGGAGGAGTTGCTGACGGAGATCGATCCGGCGGCCTTCGCGTCCGAACGGCGGCCCTGGCGGGGCCTGGCCGAGGACGGCCACATGGGCGGGCTGATCGGCTGATCGCCCGGGGGCGCCGCCGGGCCGGGCGCGGCCGCCGCCCGGGGGCGCCCGCGGCTCAGGGCACGGCCGGGCCGCCGAGGTAGCCGCCGTCCGCGCCGTAGGGCCAGGCGTTGGGCCGGCAGCCCTTGAGGCCGTAGATCTGCTGCATCATCGCGGGGGCCGGCTTGTCCTTGCCCGGGCAGGTCTCGTGCCCGTGGCCGATCCGGTGCCCTACCTCGTGGTTGACGATCAGCGCGCGGTACTCGTCGATGGGCCCGTCGAACTGCGGCGAGCCGGTGTTCCAGCGCTTGACGTTGACCACCACCTGGTCGCCGACGTTGCAGTTGACCTCGCCGTGGGTGTTCAGGCCGGCGGCGCCGCAGATCCGGTCCACGGTGTCGGGCGAGGCTATTTTCACGGTGAAGTCGTACGGGCCGGAGGCCACCGGCCGGAAGGCGTTCCGGCCGTCGTTCGTCCAGCCCCGCCGGTCCGCCAGGATGCCCTGGATCTGGGCGGCGGCGGCCTGCGGGTCGACCCCGCTGCCGTCCTCGACCTCGACCCGGTAGCGGCGGACGGTGCCGGTGCCGGCCTGGTCGCCCGTGGCGCCGGCGACGGTGAAGGTCCCCGAGCCGCGCACCGGGTCCGCGGCCGGGGCGGTGGGCGTGGCCGTCAGCACGGCGGGGGAGGGCTCGGGCGGGCTGCCGGCCGGGTGCGGCTCGGCGCCGTGCGGCGGCGCGGGGGCGGCGGTGACGGGCCGGTCACCGGCCGGCCGGTCGTCCCGGGACGCCGCGTCCGCCGACGGGGTGGCCCCGGGTGCGGCGCCGGGGGCCGCGGTGGCCGGCGGCCGGGCGCCGGGGGCCGCCCGTTGGTCGGGTGCGGGAGGCCCGGCGAGGGCGTAGACCGTACCGCCGAGGAGGGCGGTCGCGGCGGCCACCAGGACGGCGATGCCGGGGCCCCGTCCCCGCCGGACTCGCCGTCGTCGCCCCCGGCCGGGCCGCGCGCTCTTCGGGGCGGGTGGGGCAGTTCGCACGGCGTACGCTTCCTGGTCCGGGGGCAGGGCCGAGAGGGCGTACGAAACCTGCTGCGCGCCCCCGTCGCCCGTTCACCTTGGCACGGCCGCGGCGCCGTGTCCACATACCCGGTATGCACGAAGCCCCCGCCGCCCGGCCGCCGGACGGCCGGAGGACGGGGGCGGGGGCGCGCCCGGGCCGATCAGCCCAGGGTGTCGGCGGCGGTCGGCGAGCTGTCCCGCAGGAACTGCGTGCAGCGCTCGGCCTCGCCCTTCTCCTCGATCGCGGCGGCCGCGCGCCCGAGGGCGTGCAGCGCGCGCAGGAAGCCGCGGTTGGGCTCGTGCTCCCACGGCACCGGGCCGTGGCCCTTCCAGCCGGCCCGGCGCAGCGAGTCCAGCCCGCGGTGGTAGCCGGTGCGGGCGTAGGCGTACGACTCGACGACCCGGCCCGCGACGAAGGCGTCGTCGGCGAGCTGGGCCCAGGCGAGGGAGGAGGTCGGGTACTTCGCCGCCACCTCGGCGGGGGAGGCGCCGCCGGCCAGCAGCTCCAGCGGAGCGGTCTCGACGGGCAGGTGGGTCGGGGCCGGGCCGCCGAGGAGGTTCTGGCCCGCGAAGGGGTTCTCGTGTGCGCTCATGCCCCCAGTGAACCATCAGCGGGTGGCGGTGCCGTGGCCACGGTGTGGCGGTGCCGGGCCTCCCGGGCCCGGAACGCGCCGCGCCCCCGGCCCGGACGCGAGGTCCGGGCCGGGGGCGCGAAGGACGGTCGGCGCTGCTCGTCGCAGGCCGGTCGCACTACTTCAGGCGGGTACCGGCCGAGCGCAGGCTCTGGGCGGCCTCGGCGACGCGGGCGGCCATGCCGGCCTCGCCGAGCTTGCCCCAGGTGCGCGGGTCGTAGGTGTTCTTCTTGCCGACCTCGCCGTCGACCTTCAGCACGCCGTCGTAGTTGCGGAACATGTGGTCCGCGATCGGGCGGGTGAAGGCGTACTGGGTGTCGGTGTCGAGGTTCATCTTCACGACGCCGTTCTCCAGCGCGGTGGCGATCTCCTCGGCGGTGGAGCCCGAGCCGCCGTGGAAGACGAAGTCGAACGGGTCCTGCTTGCCGTACTGCTTGCCGATCGAGCTCTGCAGCTCGGCGAGCAGCTCCGGCTTCAGGACGACGTTGCCCGGCTTGTACACGCCGTGCACGTTGCCGAACGAGGCGGCCAGCAGGTAGCGGCCCTTCTCGCCCAGACCGAGGGCCTCGGCGGTGCGGACGGCGTCGTTGACGGTGGTGTACAGCTCGTCGTTGATCTCGTGCGAGACACCGTCCTCCTCGCCGCCGGTCGGGGTGATCTCGACCTCAAGGATGATCTTGGCGGCGGCGGCCTGGGCCAGCAGCTCCTGCGCGATGGCCAGGTTGTCGGCGAGGGTCTCGGCCGAGCCGTCCCACATGTGCGACTGGAACAGCGGGTTCAGGCCCTTGGCCACGCGCTCGGCGGAGATCGCGAGCAGCGGGCGGACGTAGCCGTCCAGCTTGTCCTTGGGGCAGTGGTCGGTGTGCAGCGCGACGGTGATGTCGTACTTCGCGGCCACGATGTGGGCGAACTCGGCCAGCGCGACGGCGCCGGTCACCATGTCCTTGTTGTGCTGGCCACCCAGGAACTCCGCACCACCGGTGGAGATCTGGATGATGCCGTCGCTCTCCGCCTCGGCGAAGCCGCGAAGGGCCGCGTGCAGGGTCTGCGTCGAGGTGACGTTGATGGCCGGGTAGGCGAACTTGCCCGCCTTGGCCCGGTCCAGCATCTCGTTGTAGACCTCGGGAGTTGCGATGGGCATGCGAATCCGCTCCTGTCGGGTTGCGGCGTACGGACGGTGATGTCCGACGCTGTGTACGCCTTCGGTACGACCTGAGGTACCGGGGGCCGACGCGGCTCTGCGACACGGCTTTCTGGTACCGGGCTTCGGGGCTGCCGCCGCGGTGTCACGAAGAGGGTGTTCGCTACCACGGGCCGGATGCCGGTGCCATCTTCCCAGACTTGCCCCCGCGGTCCACCAAGGGCCCGCCAGTCGGACGCCCGGCCCCCGCATGCTACGAACGGATGACCCGTCGCCGCCCCGGAGGCTGAGGACTCCGGCAATGCGGGCCCGCTATCCTGCGGCCGTGGACTACAACCAGCTCGCCGTCAACCTGCTCGACGCCAAATCGCTGATCTCGTCGCTCGGCGCGATCGGGTTGATCGCCATCATCTTCGCGGAGACCGGCCTGCTGGTCGGATTCTTCTTCCCCGGTGACTCCCTGCTGATCCTGGCCGGTGTCGCCTCCTCCAGCGCCGCCTCCTCGGTGCTCGGGGAGGGCGCCCGGCTGCCGATCGCCGCGCTGCTGATCGGCGCGCCCCTGGCGGCCGTCGCGGGAGCGCAGCTCGGCCACCTGATCGGGGTCAGGGTCGGCCCCCGGCTGTTCGACAAGCCGGAGTCGAAGATCTTCCGCCGCGAGTACGTGCTAAAGGCCGAGGAGTACTTCGAGAAGTTCGGTCCCGGCAAGGCGGTGGTGCTGGCCCGCTTCATGCCGATCGTGCGGACCTTCCTCAACCCGGTCGCCGGCACCCTGCAGATGCCCGCAAAGACCTTCCTGCTGTGGAACGTGGTCGGCGGCGTGCTGTGGACCGAGTCGATGCTGCTGATCGGCTACTTCTTCGGCGACGCGCTGGCCCCGGTGATCGACAAGTACCTGATCCCCGCCGTGCTGCTGATCGTCCTGCTGTCGATCTCGCCGGTGCTGGTCGAGGTGATGCGCGAGCGCAAGAAGAAGAAGGCCGGCGGCCCGGTGGCGGCCGAGGAGGCCGACGCCGTCCAGGCCGGCGGGCGTCACCGCCGCGGCTGACCGCCGCCCGGGGTGCCCGGGCCCCCGCCGGAGCTGACGAAAGCCCCGCTCTGTTTCACGTGAAACAGAGCGGGGCTTTCCGGTGCGTCCACAGCCCGGCCGCGCCGCCGGGCGCGTGCGCCGGTGCCGGCCGGGTGGCGGGCTCAGCCCAGGTCGAGGTCGGCCAGGTTGTACGCGGTGCGGTACGGCAGGCCGGTCGCCCGGACCGCCTCCTCGCCGCCGCGCTCCACGATCACCGCGACGCCGACCACCTCGGCGCCGGCCTCCCGCAGGGCCTCGACGGCGGTGAGCACCGAGCCGCCGGTGGTGGAGGTGTCCTCCACGGCCAGCACCCGGCGGCCCTTCACGTCCGGGCCCTCGATCCGGCGCTGCAGGCCGTGGGCCTTGCCCGCCTTGCGGACCACGAAGGCGTCCAGCTTCCGGCCGCGGGCGCCGGCGGCGTGCAGCATCGCGGCCGCCACCGGGTCGGCGCCCAGGGTCAGGCCGCCCACCGCGTCGTAGTCCAGGTCGGCGGTCGCGTCCAGCATGACCTTGCCGACCAGCGGCGCCGCCTCGGCGTCCAGCGTGATGCGGCGCAGGTCGACGTAGTAGTCCGCCTCCAGCCCGGAGGAGAGGGTGACCTTGCCGTGCACGACGGCCTTGTCCTTGATCTGTGCCAGCAGGGCGTCGCGGTCGTTGCTCAGGTCGTTGCTCATGGACAGCCAGTCTAGAGGCCGTCCCGCCGCCGGACCGTCCGCCGGGTCGGCGGGCGGTCCGGCCGGGCGGACGGGACGCGGGCCGACCCGGCAGGTCCGGCGATCCTGGCCCGGCGATCCGGGCCCAGGTGATCCTGGCCCGTGGTCAGCGCCGGCGCAGCACCCGGACGAGCACCACCGCGCCGCCCAGCAGGGCCACCCCGCCGCCGATCATCCACGGGACGGCCGCCCGGCCGCCCGGGACGGCGCCGCCGGCGTCGCCGCCCCACCGGGAGGCGGCCCGGGCCCGGGCGCTGCGCGCGGGCAGTGCCGGGGCGTACCGGCCGCGCGGCGGGGCGTGGTCGACCTCCTCGGCCGAGCGCCCCACGATGCTGCGGCGCACCGGGCCGGTGAGCGCCTGGTCCTGGTCGTAGTCGTAGGGCAGGTCGGCGGAGGCGTCGGCCGGCTGCCCGGTCTCCTGCTCGCCGCCGGTGGGCAGACCGAACCGCTCGGCGTCGGCGTCCGAGAAGGCGATCAGGTCGGACAGGTCGTCGTCCAGCGAGTCGCCGTCGAAGGCCTCCTCGAAGGCCGCGTCGGCCGCCGCCGCGGCACCGGCCGCACCTGCGGACCCGTCCTCGCCCTCGTTCCCCCCGGTCGCCGCGTCCTCGCCGTCCTCGGCGGCCTGGGCGCGGTCCTCCAGGAACAGCACGGTGGCGCCGGGGCCCTCGGCGGCCTCCTCCTCGGCCTCCTCGCCCTCGTCCTCCTCCGGCAGGCCGTCGCCGGCGGAGGCCAGTGCGGCGGCGAAGCGGTCCAGCAGCCGGCGCCCGGTGGCGGCGAGGGTCTCCGCGTCGAACTCGTCCAGCCGCCCGGTCGCGCTCAGGTCGCCGGTGAACCGGACGGTCGCGGTGGCGCTGTCCGCGCCGGCCTCGGCGCCCCCGTCGGCGCCGTCGGCCGCGCCGCCCGGGCGGACCGCGATCCGGACGGTCGCGGTGGCCTCGCCGCTGCCCCGGGCCTCCTGACCCTCGGCGAACGCGGTGAGGACTCCCTCGCGGCCCTCGATCAGGGACAGCACGCCCCGGTACGTGATCGTCGAGGTGCCGATCCGCAGCCGCAGCCGGCCGCTGATCTCCTCGGCCTGCCCGCTGCCCGCAGCGGCCGGCTCGGTGCTCAGACCGGGGACGCAGCGGGCCAGCAGGGCCGGATCCTGCAGGGCCTGCCGGACCAGTGCGGCCGGCATCGGGACGACAACCTCATGCTCCATGTCTGCGAGCCTACCCACCGGGCCGGGTTGTGAGGGGTCTCCGGGCCCGTGCGCCGGTGACGGACGACCCCGGCGGCCCCGCGGCGGCCCGCCCGCGGGCGTCCGGACGGCCACCCGGCGGGTCGTCACGGCGGCCCCTCGCCGGCCGGTGGGGCGCTCCGGCGGGGTGGCCCGGCCGGGCCCGCGGGCGGGTGCCGGCGCAGGCCGAGCACCGTCGAGGCGGCCGGCGCCCGGGCCGGCCGGTCGCCCGCCAGCCGCTCGGCGGCGGCGCGCAGGCCGGCCTCGGTGAGTGAACGGGGGAGCGGCGCGTCCGCGGCCAGGGCGAGGCAGGGCCGCCCGGCGGCGGCCAGCAGGAACCCCTGCGGGCGGGCCGGACCGCAGCCGGCGGCCGGACCGGCCGCGATCCCGTACGGGAGGGTCTGCAGGCCGGCCGCCCGCAGGCCCGACTCCACCGGCCAGAGCCCGGACTCCGAGGAGCCGGCCCGGACGGCCAGCCGCCCGCCCGGGGCGAGCACCCGGGCGGCCAGCCCGAGGAACTCCTGGGACTGGAACTTCGCCCCGCGGGCCTCGGGCGGTGCGGGCAGGCCGGAGAGGACCACGTCGAACGGGCCCTCGGCCCGCCCGCCGGACGCACTGCGCAGCCACTCCAGCGGATCGGCGTGGGTGATCCGCACCCGGGGGTCGTCCAGCGAGTGCCCGCCCAGCGCGGCGAGCGCCGGGTCGTTGCGGGCCAGGCCGGTCAGCGCCGGGTCCGGTTCGACCAGCCGGACGCTGCGCACCCCCGAGTGCCGCAGCACCTCGCGCAGCGCCAGGCCGTCGCCGCCGCCGAGCAGCAGCACCCGGGCGTCCGGGCCGGCGCCCATGGCCGGGTGGACCAGCGCCTCGTTGCCCCGGTACTCGTCGGGGCCGCAGACGGCGGGCCGGCCGTCCAGATAGAGCCGCAGCGGCTGGTCCGGGCCGGTGCCGGTGCCGGGGCGGGCGCCGGCCGGGCCGGTCAGCACGATCTCCTGGTAGCGGCTCTGGGCGGCGAAGCGGACCTGCGCGCCGTACAGCGCGTGCCGGGCGGCCCGCTCGATCGCGCCGGAGCAGGCGGCCGCGGCCGCCAGGGTGACCAGGACGAGGCCGCAGCCCGTCCAGAGCAGGGCGCGGGTTCGGGGCTCCGGTTCGTCGCGGAACAGCCAGAGCACCACGGCGCCGCCGGCCAGGGTGTTGACCGCCCCGGTGGCCAGCGCGCCGGCGGCCGGGCCGAAGGCGGGCAGGATCAGGAAGGGGAAGGCCAGCCCGCCGACCAGGGCGCCCACGTAGTCGGCGGCGAACAGGTCCGCGACGGCGCGGCCGGCGTCCTCCCGGCGGATCCGCTGGATCAGGGTCATCAGCAGCGGGATCTCGGCGCCGATCAGGACGCCGATCACCCCGGTCAGCGCGACGATCGCGGCCTGGGCGCCGCCGAACCAGGCCCACCAGGCGTGCAGGGTGAGCACCGAGAGCCCGCCCACCAGCGCCAGCGCGCACTCGACGAGGGCGAAGGCGCTGGCCGGGCGCCGGGTGAACCGCTTCGCGAGCAAGGAGCCGAGGCCCATCGCGAAGACCATCACGGAGAGCACGACGGAGGTCTGCGTGACCGAGTCCCCGATCAGGTAGTTGCCGAGGGCGACCAGTTCCAACTCGTAGACCAGGCCGCAGGCCGCGCAGACGAAGGCGGCCAGCAGCACCGCCGGGCGGGCCAGGCCGGGGCGGGTCCGCGGCCGGCTGCGGCGGCGCGGGGCCCGTCGGCTCCCGGCCGGGCCGGGCCGCGCGGGGCGGCCCTCGGCGCCGGGGCCGTCGGCCGGGTCGGGGCGCGGGTCGAGTACCGGCTGAGCGGGTGGACCCGCCGGATGGTTGATCACGAACAAACGCTAGGCGACGGATGATGCGGATAGCTGCGTCCATCCGTGGGACAGCGCGGTGCGTCCGGTTGACGGACCGTTCCTGCGTACGAATCGGGGGCCGGTCCCGTCATCGGCCGCGGACCACCAGCGAGGAGCGGGTGCACACCAGCCGTCCCTCCTGCGGGTAGGCGTGCCAGGTGCGCCAGAGCAGCCGGTTCGCGTCCCCCTGGGTCATCAGGGCGGTGAAGGCGCTCGGGTCGCCGGGGAAGACCCCGGCGAGGCCGCGCGGGTGGCCCTCGACCAGGGCCAGCAGCTCCTGGGCGCGGGCGGCGAAGTCGTGCGGCGGCATCGCCTCGATCCGGGCCGCGAACTCGTACTCCCAGCCCGCGACCTGCTTGGCGACCCGGGCGGGCAGCGGGGTGCGCCGGCCGGGCAGGCAGGCGACCGTCTCCAGGCACTCGCCCGGCCCGGCCGCGATCAGGACCTGGTGGGAGGCGCCGAGCAGGCGCAGTTGCAGCGTTCCGGCGGGTCCTGGTCCGCGGACGCCGCCGATTCTCAGGTCGCGGACGGCGAGTGCGGGCAGCGGTTCGCCGCCCAGGCACCAGGCCAGGTCACCGGCGCGGGTGTCGGTGTAGGAGGTCTGCAGTGTGGTGAGCATGCTCGGCTCCGCGTTTCAGCTCCGTGCGCGCCCGCCGTGCAGCGTCCGACTAGGCCGAAGACGAGGCTGTTCGAGGCTGTGCGGTCCAGGGCGCGGCCGACCGTGGAAGGAAGGATTCCGGCTGGAGATTCAGCAGCAGAGAAGCATGAATACGCCGGGTCCGTCGGTGATTTACCCAACTTTGTCAAGCATTCACCGTTTCGGGCAGTGGCGCTTCCCCAGTCCGATCGCTCCGGTGCGTGACTGTGTTCGGAGTGCGCCCCCTTGACCGGAGCGTGCGCCGTGCGGTCCGGTCGTGCGCCCCCGGGAAAGCGGACTCGGCGCGCCCCCGCCGTTCGGTTCGCGCCGTGCGCCGGCCACCGTCGGGGAGCGTCCCGCGGCATACCGCCGTCCGGGTGGTGCGACGGCCGCGTCCGGTGTCCCGGCCGGTGTCACGGCCGGCGGGAGCGGCGGGTGGCGGGCGGGCGCCACCGGCATATGACAGGGCGTCAGGCCGGCGGCGCCGCGCGGATGCCGACCGGCCGGTCCCGCGGCCGGAGCGGTGCTCAGGCGGGCCCGGCGGCCGTGATCGCGGCCTCCAGCCGGGCGACGGTCACCGGCCGGGCGAACAGCGCGGAGATGTCGAGGTCCACGTCGAAGGCGTCCTCCAGGGCCGACAGGATCTGCACCAGCGTCACCGAGTTGACCCCGGCGCCGATCAGGTCGAGGTCCGGGTCCTGCCCGGCCGGCCGGTGGCCGTGGGACTCCAGCTCGTCGAGGATGACGGCTCGTACGTGGGGAACGGTCATTGCTTCACTTCCTTGATCGCATCACTCACCAGACGCAGGTTCGCGCCCTCGAACACGTCGAAGTGCCCGCCGGTCAGGACGTGGGACTCCTCGACCCGCGCCACCCGGCCCCACGCGCCGTCCACCCGCTCGGCCGGTCCGTCACCGGCGCGGAACTCGACCACCGGGACCTCGCAGGGCACCGGCTCCCAGTCCCGCAGCAGGGCCATGTTCTGCCGGTACACCTCGAACCTGCTGCCGAGCGTCGGGTCGGCCAGCACCTGCCCGGCGTCGACGGCCACCCCGCCGGTCGCCCGGACGTCCCGGACGAAACCGTCGAGCAGCCGCTCGGTGGTGACGGCGCCCGGGTCGCGGGAGCCGGCCGAGACCGGGGTGTCGACCACCAGCACGCGTTCCACCGGTGCCGAGCAGACCCGGGCCGCCTCGAAGGCGAGGGCGCCGCCGAACGACCAGCCACCGAGGACCAGCGGCACGCCGTCCGACATGACCGGCGCGGGCAGCCGCTCCAGGCAGCGCCGGGCCAGCGCGGCCAGGGTGAGCGGGTCGCCGTCCGGCCCGGCCACCGGGGCGTCGAAGCCGACCACGTGGACGTCCACCCCGCCCGGCAGGCTCCGGATCAGGTCGGAGTAGCAGGAGACACCGCCGCCGACCGGCGGGAACAGCACCAGCCGCAGCCGGGGCCCGGCGGCGGCCCTCGGGTTGAACGACCAGATCCCGGAGTCCTGGGAGGCCCGGGCCCGCCGGCAGCGCGTGGCCAGGCCCGCCGCCGTCGGGTCCGCCATGAAGTCCCCGAACGGCACCTGGTAGCCGTACCGGCCGCGCAGCAGCGACAGCAGCCGGATCGCGTCGTACGAGCCGCCGCCGGACTCGAAGAAGTTCGCCCGGCCGGGCGGCGTGCCCAGGACCTCCTGCCAGCAGCGCGCCACCTCGTGCCGGTGCGGGTCCGAGCGGCCGGACCCGCCGGCCGCCACCTCCCCGGCCGGCTCCGCCGCGTCCGCCGGCGCCTCGTCGAGCGGCAGCCGTTCCAGCTGCCGGCGGTCCACCTTGCCGTTCGCGGTCAACGGGATCGCGTCCAGCTCCACGACGGCGTCCGGGACCATGTACGGCGGCAGCGCGTCCCGCAACGCCGCGTACGCGTCCTCGCGCCAGCCGGCCGGGGCGTCCGGGGCGAGGCTGACGAAGGCGACCACCCGCCTGCGGCGGCCCTCGCCCCGCACGCAGGCGGCGCAGCCGCGGACACCGGCCGCCCCCTCCAGCAGGTTCTCGACCTCGCCCAGTTCGACCCGGTGGCCGTTCAGCTTGACCTGGGTGTCGGTGCGCCCCAGGAACTCCACCACGCCGTCCGGGTGCCGGCGGCCGCGGTCGCCGGTGCGGTAGACCCAGCCGAGCACCGGATCGGCCAGGAACGCGGCTTCGGTCCTGGCCGGGTCGTTGAGGTAGCCGTCGGCGACCCCGGCGCCGGCGATCCAGATCTCGCCGATCTGCCAGTCGGCGCAGGCCTCCCGCGCGCCGTCGAGGACCAGGACGTCCTGACCGGCCAGCGGCCGGCCGTAGGGGATCGAGCGGCCGGCCCGGTCGGCCTCGCGGATGCGGTGCGCGATGGACCAGATCGCGCCCTCGGTCGCACCGCCGAGACTGATCATGTCGGCGTTGGGAGACAGCAGTTGGAGCGCTCCCGGCAGGGTCGGCGGGATCCAGTCGCCGCTCAGCAGGAAGGCTCGCACGGACGGGGTCCCGGCCCCCTCCTCCGCCAGCAGCGAGGCCAGCGCGGGTGCCGAGTTCCAGATCGTCACCCGGTGGCGGTCGATCAGCTCGGCCCAGGCCGCGGGGTCGCGGGCGGTGCCCTCGGAGAGCATCAGCACGGAGCCGCCGCGCAGCAGCGGCCCGAAGATGTCGTACACCGAGAGGTCGAAGCCGATGGAGGAGACCGAGAGGACGCGGTCCGCCGGGCCGAGAGCGAGTTCCTCGTTGACCGCGTCCAGGGTGTTGAGGACGGCCGCGTGCGAGATCACCACGCCCTTCGGCTCCCCGGTCGAGCCGGAGGTGAAGATGACGTACGCGGTCGGATCCGGCGCGGGGGCGCCCGCCGGGGCCGGGCGACATCGGCCGTCGGCGACCGCCGGCAGGGTCACCGTCGTGGCCCCGCGCCGGGCCCATCGCCCGTCCCCGTCGCCGGAGGTCCCGTCGTCGGTCACCGCGAACCGGACGCCCGCGCGCCGCGCGATGCTGTCCAGCCGGCCCTCCGGGGTGCCGTGGTCCAGCGGGATGTAGACGCAGCCGGCGATCAGCGCGCCGAGCACGGCGATCACCTGCCCGCGTCCCCGCGGCAGGTGCACGGCGACCCGGTCGCCGGGCCGCGCGCCGGCGTCGAGCAGCAGCGCGGCGAGCGTCCGTGCCCGCCCGGCCAGTTCGGCGTAGGTCAGAGTGCCGTCGGCGTCGTGCACCGCCGGGGCCGCGGGGGCGCCGTCCGCGACCCGCAGCACCCGGTCGTGCACCAGCTCCTGGACGGTCGTCCGCGGCGGCATGACCGGCGAGGCCCCCGGCGCGGGCGCGGCGACCCGGGTCCAGTGCTCCTCCGACGCGGCGAGCTGCCCGACGAGACCGGCGTACTGGTCCACGAAGTCCTCGCCGAAGCCCGGGTCGAAGGCGTCGCTGCGCCAGTCGAAGCCCAGCCGGAGCCGGCCGTCGGACTCGACCACCACCTGATGGTCGATCAGCACCTGCGGCACCCGCAGCCGCACCTCGTCCCAGCGCCGGCGCAGGCCGAGCTCCGCCTCGCGCCGGCCGTCGACCTCCAGGGCGGTGAAGGCGAACGGGTGGGGCAGCCGGCGCAGGTCGCCACCGGGGTCGGCGAGCCGGGCGATCTCGGCGCCGCTGAGCGAGCCGTGCACGGCCTGCACCAGGTACTGCGCCTGCACGGCCCTGGCGAGTTCGAGGAAGCTCTGCCCGTCCGTCGCCGGGACCTCCAGCGGCATGGTGCTGCCGTGGTTGCCCAGGCTGTCGGGGGCCGGCGGCGTGGTCCGCCGCGAGTGCAGGACGGTCACGGTGTGGGCGGTCCCGCCGCCGAGCCGTCCGAGGACGGCGCCGTAGGCCGCGAGGCAGACCATCGGGAGGGTGAGGCCGTGGGCCTTCGCCGTCCGCAGGAGGCGGGCGGCCGCGGGTGCCTCCACGGTGACCATCCGGTGCGTCACGCCCGGGCCGGCCTGCCGCCAGTCGGGCCGAAGCGGCAGCTCGGCGGCGTCCGGGAGGGCCGCTGCCCGCTCGCGCCAGAACCGCCGGTCGCGCTCGGAGCGGTCCCGGCGGGGCGTGGCCCGGGCGGCGGGCGGCGCGTCGGTGCGGGCGGTCTCGTCCTCGTCCCGGACCAGACCGGCCAGGAAGAGGCCGAGCGAGGCCGCGTCCATCAGCCAGAGGGCGTACACCAGGTGCAGCCGCGCCCGTAGGTCCGAGCTCACCACGACGACCTCGAACTGCCGCCGTCCGTCGAACGCGAAGTCGTCGGCCGAGAACCGCCGGCGGACCTCCTCGTTCGCCGCGTCGAAGTCGGCGTCGGCGACCCGCCGGAGGTCGACGCCGGCCCCGGCCGCGGCCTCGGCGGGCAGGGTGGACACCGACAGGTCGCCGGCCACGTCGGCCCGCAGGACGTCGTTGGCCCGCACCAGCCGGCGCAGCCGGTCGCCGATGCCGGGGACCCTTGCGGTGTCCAGGTCGCAGCCCAGGTAGTACCGCGCGGGGCCGCGCAGTTCCAGGCCCTCCTGGTCCCCGACCAGGTAGGCGCGCTGGATCGGGCTCAGCGCCCCGGGCGTGGTCGCGGCCGGTCCGCGGTCGTGCTGCGGTCCGCCGCCGTGGCCGGGGACGGCCTGCGGCGGGTCGGTCTGCGGCGGGTTGGTCTGCTGCGGGATGCTCTGCTGCATGGTGGTCCGATGCATGTCAGTGGACGATCTCTCCGACCTTGTCGCGGCTGAGGAATCCGCTGGGGCTGAACGTCGGTCCGTAGGCGCCCACACCCGAGAACACCAGGGTGTCGCCGACCTCCACGGCGGGCAGCAGCACGTTCTCGGCGAGGACGTCCAGCTGCGAGCAGAGCGGACCGGTCACGTACGCGGGGCTCAGCTCGTCCGGATTCCTCGCGCCGACCACCCGGACCGACGGCTCGCCCCGCCCCGCGCCCGCCACCAGGCGGCTCGCGATCATCATGTGGTTCATCCCGGCGTCGACCAGGACGTAGCGCCGGTCGCCGACGGTCTTGGTGTCCAGCACGGTGGCCAGCAGGCTGCCGGCCGGACCGACCAGCGACCGGCCGTACTCGCACACCACCGTGGCCGGGCCCCCCTCGCCGGGGACCTCCGGGTACTCGCCGACGGCCCGCAGGCCGTCCCAGTCCACCGGGGCGTCCCGGTCGCACCAGGGCATCGCGATGCCGCCGCCGACCGAGACCAGCTCGAAGGCCAGGCCGTACCGCTCGGCGAGCTTCCGGGCGCGCTCCAGCGCGGTGATCCGGGCGGCCCGGATCACCCCGGCGTCGGAGTACTGCGAGCCCCAGAACATGTGCAGCCCGGTGAGGGCCATCGGCGAGCCGCGCAGCACCTCGACGACCTCGGCGAAGTCCTCGTCGGGGATGCCGAACTGGTTCGGCGACGGGGCGGCGTCAGGGGTGCGGCCGGGGTAGGGCGTGTTGAGCCGGACGACGGCCCGTCCGGTGACCCCGAGCCGGCCGGCCACCTCGGCGAACAGCCGTGCCTGCGCCGGGGATTCGACGGTCACCGCGATCCCGGCCGCCAGCGCGGAGGCCGCCTCCGCCCAGGACTTCGCCGGGCCGGTGAACAGGATGTCCCGGGGCGGTGTCCCGGCGTTCAGCGCGGTCTCCATCTCGGCCGTCGAGCAGACGTCGAAGCCGTCCACCAGCGGGGCCAGCGCCGCCACCACACCGGGGTGCGGGTTGGCCTTCAGGGAGTAGTAGACCGCCGCGCCCGGCACCGACGCGGCGCGGACCCGTCGGGCGGCGGCCCGCAGGGCCTCCCGGCTGTACACGTACACGGGTGTCCCGCCGGCCCGGTGCACGAGGAGCCGGGCCTCGTCGTCGGTGAGCTCGGTCGCCTCATTGTTCGCCATGCAAGGCCCTTCCTGCCGCGGACAGTTCCGCGAGGACGTGGGTGTGGAGCCGGTCGATCACGTCGGGCCCGGCGACGCCGATCCCGCGCCGGTAGTAGTAGGTCAGGGCCATCTCCGAGCCCGAGACCTGGAGTTCGCCCTGGAGCTGGTAGCGCAGGGTGCGCCCGAGCGGGCGCGGCTGCCAGGCCCCGAGGTCGCGGACCCGCAGGCCGCGCCGCTTGGGATGCTGGTTGAACAGCACGGTGGAGAGCGGGAAGCAGTCCGAGCCGGTCAGCCCGAGGGCCTCGACCCGCTGGTCGAACTCCCAGCCGCTCCGCTCGGTGCCGTCCTCCAACTGCTGCGAGAATTCACGGGCGTTGTCCGACAGCGAGTTCGATCCGGCACCGCGGACGATGAGTTGGCTCATGAACATCCCGGCGGCGGAGGCCCGGGTGCCCTCGCGGATCTGCACCGGGACCACGATGGTCAGCGGGTGCGGCCCGAAGGTCCGGGTGACCGCCCGGTCGAAGGCGGCCAGCACGACCGAGAAGACCGAGACCCCGCTCGCGGCCGCGAGCCGGTGGGCCGTCCGGGCGCCGGTGACGCCGAACGGGCGCGAGGTGATCTCGCCCTCGCGGGCGTCCGGGCCGGTGCCCTCCGCCAGCTCGACCTGTTCGGCGCCGGCCAGCAACCGATCCCAGTGGTCGGCGTCCGGCGTCCGGCCGCTCGAGGCACGCCGGGTGGCCCGGCAGTAGTCCCGGAAGCTCGTCGGCGGCGGGGCTTCGCCGAGGTCCAGCCCGAGCAGGGCCGAGCGGAGCTCGGCGGCGAGCAGGTCCATGCTCAGGCCGTCCACGAACAGGTGGTGCGCCACCAGCAGGACCGAGCTGGTGGCGTCCTCCTGGACCACGGCCGCCCGCAGCGGCGGGCCCGTGGTCGGGTCGATCAGCGGCGCCACCGCGTCGGCCCGGGCCTGCTGGATCCGGGCCCGCTGCTGCGCCTCGGTCTGCCGGCCGGCGGGCGCCGGGTGGACGGTGACCGGGCAGCGCAGGTCGGCGGCCTCGGTGTGGACCTGCCGCGAGCCGTCCGGCGTGAGGGAGAGCCGGAGCACGTCGTGGCGGGCGATCAGCGTGCCGAGGGCGGCGGCCAGCTCCTGCGGTGTCACGACCCGGTCGAGCGGGATCTCCCGGGAGAGGTTGCACCAGTTGGCGTTGCCGTCGGCCATGCAGGTCGCCACGTAGGCGATCTGCCGGGTCGACAACGGCACCTCGGCACCGTCCGGGCCGGGCGTCGGCGGCCCGCCGGCGGCCGCCGGCGCCGGGTCGGTCCCGTCCACCGGGGCGGCCCGGCCGGCGCGTTCCAGCGCCCGGGCGAGCGAGGCCACGTCACGCCGGGCGAAGCAGGCCTGGACGGTCAACTCCGAGCCGTAGCGCCGGTTGACCTCCAGCACGAACTCCATCATGTCCAGCGAGGAGAGGCCGGCGTCCACGAAGGAGACGTCGGCGGGGTCCTCGGGCCCGAGGCCGAGCAGCCCGCGCAGCACGGTGGTGACGTCGGCGTCCTGCTCCACCGCCGCAGCGGGCTCCGGCCGGTCGGCCACGGACGCGGCCAGGGCGATCCGGTCCACCTTGCCGCTGCGCAGCAGCGGCAACTCCGCGCGCAGGTGGACGGCGGGCCTGGGCAGCCCGAGGCGCTTGGCGACGTCGCGGATCCGCTCGTGCAGCGACCGGTCCTGGCCGGGGGCGAGGTCCACCGTGCCGACGAAGGCCTGCGGGCCCTGCCGGTCGACGACCACGCACTGCCGTACGTCGGCCAGTTCCTCGACCTCGTCCACGAAGCGGTGGAAGGAGACGCGCCGGCCGGACACCTTGAGGTCGTTGCCGACCCGGCCGGCCACCACCAGCTCGCCGTCCTCGGTCCAGCAGCCGATGTCGCCGGTGCGCAGGGCCCCGGCCATCGGCTCGACGCGCAGCGTCCCCGGGCGCGGCCCGGGGCCCTCGGCGAGCAGGCCCAGCGCCGGGGCCGCCGAGGTGATGAGCACCTCGCCGCGCCCGTCGGCGTCCGGCCGGTCGAGCTCCACCGAGACGCCCGGGCGGGGCCGGCCGACCGGCAGGCCCGTCGTCCGCCTGGCGTCCCCGGCCCGGACGTCCCGCCGGTAGAGCTGCGCGAGGGTTCCCTCGGTCATCCCGTACAGGTTCACCAGCTCGGCGTCCGGAGCGAGTTCGGACCACTGCTCGACCACCCGGGCCGGCAGCACCTCGCCGGCGAAGAAGGCGTACCGCAGGTGGTCCAGCCGGGTGCCCGCGGTCCGCAGCCCGTCCGCGACCCGGCGCGCCAGGGAGGGGACCAGGAAGGCGATGGTGGCCCGGTTGCGGGCCAGGTGGCCGCCGAGCGTGAGCAGGTCCAGCTGGGCGTCGGCCTCGGGCAGGCAGAGGGTGCCGCCCGCGGTCAGCACGGCCAGCAGTTCGCGCAGCGAGGGGTCGAAGCTGACCCGGGTGACGGCGGCGCAGACGTCCAGCGGGCCGAGCGCGAACTCGCCCGAGAACCACGTCAGGAACGCGTGCAGCCCGGTCCGGCTGCCCACCACGGCCTTGGCGGCTCCGGTCGATCCCGAGGTCGGGATGAGGTAGCCGGCGTCCGGGTCGGGGTAGCGGTGCAGGCGGGCGGCAGCCGGCGCCCCGGCGGGGGTGTCCAGGACCGTCCGGCCGGTGGCCGCGTCCAGCACCAGCTCGGGCGCGTCGTGGGTGCCGCGGTACTGCGTGACGGTGGAGACGTCGCTGCTCAGCACGACGGACGGGCGGGCGGCCCGCTCGGTCCAGGCGTACCGGTCCGCCGTCGTCCCGGCGTCGACCGGCACCGGGACGGCCCCGCAGCGCAGCGCCGCCAGCAGCCCGACCAGGTAGGCCGGGCTGAGCGGGCCGAGGACCAGCACGTTGGTCCGGGGCGCGCCCAGCTCCACCAGCCGGCGGGCGAGGTCGTCGACGGCCGTCGCGAGCTGCGCGTACGTCAGGGCCCGGCCGCACCACTCGACGGCGGTGCGGCGGGTCGGGTCGAGGTCCAGCAACCGGGCGAGGGCGTCCGTCCGGACCGGGTCGGCGGTCATCCGGCGGGGGCGGTCGGCGGCCGGCGGACCAGGTCCGCGAGCTCCTGGCGGGCGGCGACGTCGCTGGTGGTCAGGGCCTCGGCGAGGCTCTCCATGCCGTCCTTGTTCTGGTTCAGCCGGAAGCAGGAGGCCAGGTCGAGGCCGGTCAACCGGAAGCCCACGATGTTCCGCAGGTACGAGGTGGTGAGGTCGGCGGGGATCTCGTCCAGCGTCCAGGAGGAGCCTTCGACGGTACGCCGCTGCAGCCGGTCGATCAGCACCTCGATGTCGGCGCGGGTGCGGGCCGGGTCGCTGAGTTCGAGCCGCCCGGAGATCTCCACGGCGCAGTAGAACCAGGTCGGGATGCGGCTGCGGGTGCCGAACCACTCGGCCGGCACGTAGCTGTCCGGGCCGAGCACCGTGAGGGTCGCGGGCGGGGCGGAGCCGAAGGCCTTCGACATCCCGTTGGCCCGGGCGACGTGCCCGGCGACGAACAGCTCGCCGTCCTCGTCCACCCGCAGGTCGACGGGCAGCGGGGAGGTGAACACCCGCCCCTGGTGGCAGGTGGCGAGGACGCCGAACGAGCGGGCGCGCACGAACTCGTGCACGGCTTCCGGCGGCAGGCTGAAGTGTTCTCTGGTGTACATCAGTGCTTGTCCTTGGATCGCGGGTCCAGCGGTTCCAGGCCGATGCCCTCGCGCGCGCCGCGCTGCGGCGGGTGGAAGGCGATCGCGTGCAGGCCGCCGGCGAGCAGGGTGAAGAAGCCGGTGCGCGCGAACGAGCCGCCGCCGGCCGAGCGCAGCAGCAGGCCACCGACGGCGCCCACCTCGTCCTCGACGGCGTCCCGCGCCCGGACGGCCAGATTGAGGCGCTCAGCTGCGCCGGCGCCCCGGTCGACCGCGTGCGCCGCGTCCAGCAGGCCGGCTTCCAGCCGGTCGAGCCGCGCCGCGGCCTCGGTCCAGCCGCGCGAGCCGGCCCGCCGCTCCGGCGCCGTGGCCTGTGCCAGGCAGGTGGCGACGCCGAGGTAGGAGGCGGCGACGAGCAGCTGGAACCAGGTGTAGCAGTCGGTGGCGAACCGGCGGCCCGGCTCGCCCCGGAGCGGGAAGACCCGGCCCCGCGGCACCCGGACGCCGGAGAGCCGCACCGCGTGGCTCTCGGCGGCGAGGAAGACCGGGCTGCGCCAGAACGGCTCCCGCTCCAGCCCCGGCGCGCCGGCGGGGACGAAGGCCTGCGCGAAGCCCTCGCTCTCCCCCTCGGGCGAACGCAGCTCGACCATCAGGGACATCGTGGTCATGCTGGTGGAGAGCGAGCAGGGCCGCTTCACCCCGGTGACCAGGTAGTCGTCGCCGTCGCGGACGGCCCGGCTGCCGAGGCTGCGGAGGTCCTTGCCGGGGACGGACTCCGCGCCGCCCGAGGCGACCAGTTCGGCGCCGCGGGCGAGGTCGGTGAGGATCGCCCGGGCGTGCTCGTCCCCGGCGGCCGCGACACCGCCGAGCGCGGCGATCTTGTAGTGGTGCATCGTGCTGGCGATCGCCGCCGACGGCGCCAGGGTGCCCAGAGCGCGCTGGAACCGGACGGCATCCGCCGCCGAGGCACCTCGGCCACCGCAGTCGGACGGGACGAGCATGGTGGTGGCGCGGGTGTCCTTCAGCGCGGTGAGGACGGCGCCGGCGTCCCGCTCGTACTCCTCGGCGCGCAGCCCGGGCTCCTCCGCCGCCAGCCTGCCGGACAGCCCGTCCGCCACGGCGTCGAGCCTGGCCGCCAGGCCGGGCCCGGTGGTGTCCGGGGTGGTGTCCCCGGGCGCGTGACCGATCACGTGTCGAACCCCTCGTCGTGCATCAGCCGCCGGACGGCGGCGTAGTCGGTCTTGCCGAGCGGAGTGCGCGGCAGCGCCGGCGCGAACTCGTAGCGCTGGGGCAGCTGGTGCGGGAGCAGTCGCTCGCCGAGCCGGCGGCGGACCGCGCCCGGGTCGAAGCCGTCGCCGGTGACGACCAGGGCGGCGACCCGCTCGGTGCTCGCGGGATCGGGGACCCCGACCACCGCGCTGTCCAGCACTCCGGGGCAGTCCCGCAGCGCGGCCTCGACCTCCAGCGGACCGACCTTGCTCCCGGCGACGTTGATGAAGCCGGACCGCCGGCCGCGGACGTGCCAGCCGTCCGGCTCGGCCCGGACGAAGTCACCCGTCAGCAGCCAGCCGTCCTCGAACATCTCCGCGGTGGCGGCGGGATCGCGGTAGTAGCCGCGGGCGAGCGCCGGCCCTCGGACGTGCAGTTCGTGCAGCGGTTCGGAGCCGTCCCCCTCACCCGCCACCGGGACCAGCCGCCACTCGACCCCGGTGACGGGCAGGCCGATCGAGCCGGCGCCCGCGTAGGCGCGGTCGAAGCAGATCACGCCGATCTCGGAGAGGCCGTACACCTGCCGCAACGGCAGCCCGTACCGCTCCAGGAACGCGCGCTGGGTGTCGACGGGCAGGGGCGCGCTGCCGGAGATCGCCAGCCGCAGGCCGGCCAGCGACGAGGCCGGCACCCCGCGGGCGGCGGTCAGCATCCGGTACATCACCGGCAGCCCGCTGGTCACGGTGACGCGGTGCTCCGCGATCCGCCGGGCCAGTCCCCGGGCGGTGAGCTCGTGGCCGCGCGCGAAGACCACCGTCGCGCCGCTCAGCAGGGCGGGCAGGGTCAGCACGTCGATGCCGTGGCAGTGGGCCAGCGGCAGTGCGCAGAGCACCACGTCGGCGGGGGTCAGCTCCAGGTCGGAGCTCCAGTACCGGACCCTCGCCGAGATGGCCTCCTGGGTCATCACGATGCCCTTGGGCTCCCCGGTGGACCCGGAGGTGCAGTGCACCACGAAGTCCTCGTCCCGGTAGCCGTCCAGGACCAGGGCGCGGTGCCGCGGCGCGTCGGCGACCGGCCGCAGCTCGAACGATCCCGGCGCGGACCCCTCGTCCACGGCGAGCCGGGCCACGTCGAACCGGGCCGCTTCGCGGGCCAGTTCGGGCCCGGGGAGCCGGCTGTCCAGCAGCACGGTCACGATGCCGAGCTTCGCGGCGGCCAGGTAGAGCGCCACGAACGTGCCCGGGTCCCCGACCGCCAGCCCCAGGGCCTCGCGGCCGGCCGGCGCGGGCGCCCCGGTGTCCGCCGGCGCGGCCAACCGCCCGGCCGCGGCCTCGACCGCCGCCAGCAGCGACCCGTAGGAGGACACCGCGCCGTCCGGGGTGACCACGGCGGGCGCCCGCGGGGCGGCCAGGGCGACCGCCCGGAAGGCGGTGTACAGCCTGCCGGGCGGCCGGGACCCGTCGGCGCTCACACCTCTCCCCGGGCCGGGTAGTCGTTCTCGTTGATCCAGCGGATCGTCTCCACGACCTCGTCGAGGTGCGGCCGCAGGAACGGCATGGAGGTCTGCACCGCGGCGTACAGCGTGCCGTCCGGGCGGACGATGAACACGCCGGGCTCGCCGAACTCGTTCGGCTGGCCCTCCTTGATGGCCTTGGAGATGTACAGCCCCCACTCGCGCATCGAGGCCAGGGTCATCCCGTGGCCGACCTGCACCCGGGAGAGCCCCCACTCCTCGACGGCCCGCTGGGCGCGGTCCTCGTCGTCGCCGCTCACGGCGATCACCGAGGTCACCCCGACCTCGGCGAACTTGTCGATCAGGCCGTCGAGTTCGGTGATGTGCGCCCGGCACATCGGGCAGTGCACGCCGCGGTAGAAGACCACCAGGGTGAAACGGTCCGGGTGCTGGTCGGCGAGCACCCAGCGGCCGCCGCCGACCAGGGGGACGTCGAGGGTCGGCACCGGCTGTCGAGGCTTGAGCATGTCGGCTTCCTAGCGGGAGTGAGGGGTGGGGGCTTCGGCGCGGCCGCCGGCCGCCGCCTGCGGGGCTTCGGCGCTCAGAGCGTGATCTGGCCGCGGAACAGCACCCGGGTGCCGCCCGCGCCGATCGCGGTGCGCCCGTGCAGGGTCCGCTGGTTGTCGATGACGACCAGGTCGCCCACGCTCCAACGGTGCTGGTAGGTGAAGCGCGGCTCCCGCAGGTACGCGTCGAGCTCGCCGAGGAAGGTGTCCGACTCCTCGGGGGAGAGGCCGGGCACGCGCACCTGCCAGCCACGGGTGGCGGTGCCGGCGGGGAAGTTCAGCGCCAGGTTGAGCGAGCGGACCCGCCCGTGGTCCCGCACCGAGGGGACGGCGTACCAGTCCTCGGGGACGTTCGGGAAGTAGCCGCGCTCCTCGACCAGGTACTCCAGGGCGCCGGCCCGGTCCAGCGGTCCGCGCAGGTGGTCCGGCATCTCGGCCCAGGCGGCCAGCTGGTCGCAGATGAACGTCTCCCCGGAGCCGGGCGCGTCCGAGAACTCGTGCGCGTACAGGATGATCAGGTCGGTGCGTTCGCCCACCAGCAGGCCGTCGGTGTGCAGCGGCAGCATGCCGCGGCCGGTGACGACCTTGCCGGGGTCGTGCGAGGCGTTGAGCTTGAGCAGGTCGGCCTGCCCCTCGCCGAACTTGTGGTCGACGGTGCGGCCCATCGCGTGCACCAGGGTCTGGAACTGCTGCTCGTCCAGGTCGAGCCCCTTCACCAGGACGCAGCCGCCGCTCAGGGCGGCGGTGCGGACCTCCTCGCCGAGGGCGGTGAGGGCGGTGAGGGGGGTGCGGGTGTCGCTGCCGGCGTCCGGGGCGCGGTCGTCGCCGGTGAGCGTGATCACGGTGCCCATGCCGGATTCCGTCAGGGTGCGCGAGGTCGCGGTGGTCATGCGGTCGGTGCTCCTTGGTTCGGTCGGCTGCTCGTCCCGCGGCGGCGCGGGGCGGGTGGCGGTCACTGCGCGCGGACCCGCCGCACGGCGCGCTCCAGCAGGGCCCAGGGGTCGACGGGCTCCAGCTCGCCCTCGGCGGCGCGGTCCACCAGCTCGGCGAAGCAGGCCTGGTAGAGCAGCTCGCGCCGGGCGGTGCCGGTCTCCTTCTCCAGCCGGCGCATCACGCCCTGCTGCAGACCGCCGCCGTGGTGGACGGCGATCTTGCGGCGCCAGGCGATCTGCTCCGGCACCCGGGCGCCCATCGCGGTGCGCAGGTGGAACTTCTCGCGGCCAGCGCTGACCTTGCACTCGGGCGTGGTCTCCAGCGCGGTGCGCATCACCGGCCAGGCCCAGAACGGGTGGTGGGTGGTGGTGCCGTAGGCCAGCGGCATCCGGTTGGACAGTTCGTTGCTCAGCCGGGTCCGGTCCACCGCCGAGAGGACCTGGTCGATCAGGTCGTCCCGGTGGTCGAAGGGCCGGTAGAGGCCGGCGTTGATCAGGTCGCTGCCGTAGCCGGTCAGGACCACCCGGTCGGCCGGGACGGCGGCCAGGCGCTGGACGGACGTGGCGGTCAGGGCCACCTCCACGACCTCCGGGTCGGCGACGCCCAGCCAGCGGACGGCCTCCGGCACGGAGGCGATGATCTCGTCCTCCGAGAGGTGGACCGGCCGCAGTTCCAGGCCCAGTTCGGCGCAGAGCTCGGCCGCGTCGTCCAGCTCGTCGCCCCAGGGGGTGGCCACGCTGTACGGCGTGACCGGCAGCCCCGCGGTGGCCGCGAGGTAGGTGACGGTGCCGGAGTCGATGCCGCCGGAGAGCAGCGTGGCATAGCCGGCGCCCGCCGGTTCGGCCTCCCGGATCCGGGTGATCTCGGCGGCCAGCGCGTCGAGCTGGGCCTCGCCGGCGGCGAGCGCGTCGTCCCGGTGCGGGTCGCGGAAGTCGCTGACCGGGTCGTGCCGGTCGGTGCTCTCCCGGAGCCAGCCGCCGTCCGCGCGGCGGTGCCGGGAGACGGTGCCGTGCCGCAGCCGCTCGACGCCGCGCAGCAGGGTGGCCCGCTCGCCGGACGGGACGCCCGGGGTCAGCTCGACGGGCAGGCCGAGGGCGGGCAGCACCAGCGGGGCCAGCAGCAGGTCGGTGAAGTAGGCGAAGCTGCCGCGCAGGCGGTTCGCCGCGTAGTAGACCGGGTCCTCGTTGAGGGCCGAGATCCGGACCGTGACGGCGTCGCCGTCGATCCGCAGGGTGGAGGCGGGCGCCGCCGAGGGTGCCGCCGAGGGCGCGGTGAGGGTCCGCACGTCCAGGGTGAACGGCAGGGTCCCGGGCAGGGCGGTACCGGCCGGGCCGCGGTGGTGCACCCACAGGTCGCCGAGGTCGGCGCACTGCGCCAGCGGGGCGAGGGCCGGGACGGGGACGTTGGTGACCACGCACCACTTGCTGAGCGGAGCCATCGGATCAGGCCTTCCCGATGATGCGGCGCATGCGCTGCTGGGCCTCGCCGGCGGAGAAGGCGGTGCGGTGCGAGCGCTTGCCCTCCTCGCGGACCCGCTGCAGGCCCTGCACGTAAGGCCCGTTGACCCGCGCGCGGGTCGACTGCACGGCCGCCGCGGTGTAGCCGGCGATCCGTGCGGCCCGCTCCAGGGCCCGGTCCAGCAGGTCCTCCGGCGCGGTGACCTCGTGCAGCAGCCGGTCGGCGAGCGCGCGCTCGGCGGGCCATTCGTCGCAGGTGTAGAGCATGTCCTGCATGACGCTGCGCCCGACGACCGTCTCCAGCATGTAGCCGCCGAAGTTGCAGGCGATGCCGACCCGGAACTCGGGCATCACCAGGGTCGAGGCGCTGCTGCCGATCCGCAGGTCGCAGCAGAGCGCGATCTGCAGGCCGACGCCGATCGCGAAGCCGTCGATGGCGGCCAGCACGGGCTTGGAGATGCCGGCGACGGTGCTGTACAGCTCGGTGATGTCGTCGATCCAGGCGTCGACCTCGTCGCCGCCGTGGAACTCCGACACCTCGTTGAAGTCGCCGCCGGCGCCGAAGGACCGCCCGGGGCCGCCGTACAGCACCACGCAGCCCACGCTGTCGTCGGCGTCCAGGTCCAGCATCAGCCGGGTGAGTTCGCGCATCCGGGCCCGGCTGAACGGGTTCTGCTCGTGCGCCTGGGAGAACTCCACCAGGGCGACCCGGTCCGGCCGCACCTCGCACTTCATGCTCGCCGTCGCGGCGGTGATCACTGGCATGGCAGTCTCCCTGTGAGGACTGGAAGGTCTGCGCCCCACGACCGGGGCGGAGTTGGGGAAGACGGACGTTCGGGTGGGGGGTCGAAGGTCCCGTTTGTCCGGCAGGGGCTGCCGATCGGAGCCGATGACTTCCGTGTAGGGCACGATCTCTCCTCGGCGAGGCGGCGGAGCGGCGGAGCGGTGGCGCGGCGGAGCGGTGGCGTGATGGCGCGGCGGGCGCCCGGTCAGCGGTACGCGAACAGGAGCACGCTGCCGACCGCCAGGGCCACGCCGCAGTGCTGGACCGGCCGGATCCGCTCCTTGAGCACGAACCTGGCCAGCACGACCGTGCTGACGGGGTAGAGCGAGGAGAGCAGTCCGACCACGGCGAGGCTCCCGCCCCGGACGGCGACCAGGAACAGCGCGCTCGACGCCATGTCCAGCAGCCCGGACAGCAGGGCCGGCCGGGCGGCCGCGGCGGGCAGCCGCAGGCTGGTCCGGCGGGCGGCCGCGATGCCCAGCAGCAAGGTGAGCGAGGCACACCGGGCCCAGACCAGCGGCCAGGGGCCGGAGTGGCCGGGGGTGCGGGACAGCAGTACGAAGAAGGCCCCGAAGCCGGCCCCGGCGAGCAGCGCCAGGCCCAGGCTGCGCAGGGTCTCGCGGCGGCCGCCGTCCGCGTCGGGGGTCGCGTCGCCCAGCGAGACCAGCAGGACGGCGCCGAGCGCGGTGACCACGCCGAGCACCGCGAGCGTGGTCAGGCGGTCGCCCGTCAGGACCCCCGCCACGACCGGGAGCGCCGCGGCGGCCGCGGCCGTGGTGGGGGCGACCAGGCTCATCACCCCGCCGGCCAGAGCGCGGTAGAGGAGGATCGCGCCGACGCTGCCGCAGAGTCCGGCCAGGCCGCCCCACAGCATGTCGCCCCAGCCGGTACCGGACCGGGAGAGCACGGTGACCAGCAGCAGTGCGGTCGCCAGGCCGGCGGCGTTGGACCAGATGACGACCACGGCCGCCGCCGCCCGCTTCGCCGCCAGCCCGCCGACGAAGTCGGCCGAGCCGAGCACCAAGGCCGATGCCAGGGCCAGGACCAGATTCACAACGAACTCCTCTTCCGGGGTACCGGGCCGGCCGCGCGCCGGCCGGCCCGGTGGTGGGGCGTCGGTCCGTCAGGGGTGGCCGGTCAGGTAGCCGCCCATGACGCGGAAGAACTCGACCCCGGTGAACTCCCGCCCGTCGTCGGTGCGCAGCCGCTCCAGCACCACGCCGGGCTCGCTGCCCCGGCGGGCGTCCGGACCGCAGACGACCGCGACGCCCTCGCCCTCGGGCCGGAAGACACGTCCGACGGTGCCGCCGAGCCGGCTGCCCGAGACCGAGGCCGACAGGATCCGGACCCGCTCGCCCTTGAAGAAGGCGAAGGCGTTCGGATACGGGTCGACCTGCGCCCGGACCAGGTTGACGATGTCCCGGGCGGGCAGCCGCCAGTCGATCCGGCTGTCCTCGACCGACCGCTTGTGGAAGAGGGTGGCCTCGGCCGGGTCCTGCTTCGTCCAGTCGGTACGGCCCGAGGCGATCAGGTCGAGCGCCTCCAGGGTGGCCGGGGCGAACAGCTCCACGGTCTTGTGGAAGAGGTCCGTGACGGTGTCCCGGTCCTCGACCGGGACGCGTCGCTGCACGACGATGTCGCCGAGGTCGAAGTCTTCGTTCATGAAGTGGACGGTCACGCCCACCTCGGACTCGCCGTTCACCAGCGCCCAGTTGAGCGGCGCGAAGCCGCCGTAGCGGGGCAGCAGCGCGTCATGGATGTTGATCGCGCCGTGCTTGGCCAGGCCGTAGACCTCCGGTGCGACCCAGGTGCGCCAGTCGGAGGAGACCAGCAGCTCGGGTTCGACGGCCCGGATCCGTTCCTTGGTCTCGTCGTCGTCGGCGTACTTGCGCTCCAGCACGGGGATGCCGTGCCGCTCGGCGAGCTCCGCGACCGAGTCGTTCCAGATCGTCTCGTAGGCGTGGTTGCTGGTCGGGTGGGTGACGACCAGCGGCACCTCGTGCTCCGAGGCCAGCAGGGCCTCCAGCACGCGGTGGCCCCAGGTCTGGTACCCCATGAAGACGACGCGCATCAGACCTGACCCCCGGCGGCGGGGCGGGTCAGCGGCAGCGACCAGACGTAGGCGAATCCGGCCCCCGCCTGGTGGTTGAAGGTGTCGCCGGCCTCGTAGGTGGCCAGCGCGCCGCTGTAGCGGGAGAACGGCGAGCGGCGGCCGGCGATCGCGAACGAGCCCTTGTAGAGCTCCAGGGTCACCTCGCCGGTGACCGGGCCCTGCAGCGAGTCCGTGAAGGCGTCCATCGCCCGCCGCAGGTCGGAGAACCAGTAGCCGTAGTAGACCAGTTCGGCGTAGCGGGCGGCCATGCCCTGCTTGTGGTGCAGGGTCTCGCGGTCGAGGACGATCGCCTCCAGCTCCTCGTGCGCGGCCATCAGCAGGGTGGCGGCCGGAGCCTCGTAGATGCCGCGGGTCTTGAAGCCCACGATCCGGCTCTCGACGATGTCGACCCGGCCGACGCCGTGCTGCGCGGCCACCGCGTTGAGCCTGGTGACCAGCTCGGTGAGGCCCAGCTTCTCCCCGTCCAGGGTGACCGGGTGCCCGGACTCGAAGCCGATGGTGACCTGTCGGGGCTGGTCCGGGGCCTGCTGCGGGCTGTTGGTCAGCTGCCAGGCGCGGGCCGGCGGGGCGAGGGTGATGTCGTCCAGCTCGCCGCACTCGATGCTGGTGCCCCAGATGTTGGTGTCGATGCTGTACGGGTTCTCCTTGCCCACCGACACCTGGATGCCGTGCTTGCGGGCGTAGTCGAGCTCCTCCTCGCGGGTTCTCAACTCCCAGTCGATGACCGGGGCGAGGACCTTCAGGCCCGGGTCCAGGGCGGTGACGCTGGTGAAGAAGCGCACCTGGTCGTTGCCCTTGCCGGTGGCGCCGTGGGCGACGGCGTCCGCGCCCACCTCGTGGGCGATCTCGACCATCCGCTGGGCGATCAGCGGCCGCGAGAGCGGCGCCGCGACCAGGTACTTGTTCTCGTACCGGGCGTGCGAGCGCAGCGCCGGCAGCGCGAAGTCGTTCAGGTAGCGGTCGGTGAGGGGCTCGACGAAGACCTCGGAGGCACCGGTGCGCACGGCGCGCTCCCGGACCGTCTCCAGCGATTCGATCTGGCCGATGTCGGCGCAGAAGGCGACGACCTCGGCGTTGTAGCGTTCCTTGAGCCAGTGCAGCGCGACGGAGGTGTCCAGTCCTCCGGAATAGGCCAGCACGATCTTCATCAGGACTCCAGATCCGGTTCTGCGTCGACAGGGTTCGGGGCGGGAGCGGTCACGCCTGGGTGAGCGGCGGCAGCTCGGCGACCACGGTCGCCAGCACCTTGGCCGCGTCGGCGCCGCCGGCGACCTCGCGGGCCGCCCGCAGGGTGGCCCGCAGGGCGTCGTCGAGCTTCTGCTCGGTGTCGGCGCACCACCGGCGGTGGGCGTCGGCGGTCCGGCGCAGCTCGTCGCGGACATCCCGGACGCTGTCCGGCGAGGTGCCTCCGGGGCTGGTGTAGCTGGTGACGGCGTTGCGCGGGGCGAAGATCCGGGCCAGTACCGCCTCCTCGACCGGGTGGCCGAGCTCGGCCAGGATCTCGGCGCCGAGCGCGGTGTCGCGCAGCGTCGAGCCGCGCTTGAGCAGGGCGGAGACCAGGGAGCCGCTGATGTGGTGGGCCTCGCGGAAGGCGATGCCGTGGTCGGACACCAGGTAGTTGGCCAGCTCGGTGGCGGTGGAGAAGTTGTCCCAGCAGAGGTCCTCGCCGCGGGTGCTGTCGAAGGTCAGCCCCCGGGTCTGCCCGGCGATCACCTTGAGGGTGGAGAGATAGGTGTCGATGGCGTTCCACAGGTACGGCTTGTCGTCCTGCAGGTCGCAGCTGTAGCCGAGGGTGACGCCCTTGGCCATGGTGAGCAGCTGGACCAGGGTGCCGACGGTGCGGCCGGCCCGGCCGCGGGCGAGCTCGGCGACGACCGGGTTCTTCTTCTGCGGCATGATCGAGCTGCCGGTCGCGTAGGCGTCCGGGACCTCGCACAGGCTGTACTCGTGGCCGCTCCAGACCACGACCTCCTCGGCCATCCGGGAGAGGTTGTTGCCGCCGATCGCGAACGCCGAGGCGCTCTCGATCAGGTAGTCGCGGGCACTGGTGGCGTCCAGGGCGTGGCTGAGCACGTCACCGAAGCCGAGCAGCCGGGCGGTGACCTGGCGGTCGAGCGGGAACGAGGTACCGGCCAGCGCGCAGGCGCCGAGCGGGGACTCGTCGGTGCGGTCGTAGGCTCCGCGCAGCCGGCGGACGTCGCGCAGCAGCATGCTGGCGTGCGCGGTCTTCCAGAACGCGACGGAGACCGGCTGGGCGGCCTGGCTGTGGGTGTAGCCGGGCAGGATGGCCAGCAGGTCCTCCTCGGGGAAGGACAGCAGCGTGTCGATCAGCGCGAGGTTGGCGCGGACGCTCTCCAGCTGCACCCGGCGCAGGTACATCCGGGTGTCGGTGGAGACCTGGTCGTTGCGCGAGCGGGCGGTGTGCATGTGGCCGCCGACCTCGCGGCCGAGGTCCTCGATGACCATCTGCTCGATGTTCAGGTGGACGTCCTCGAACTCCGGACGCAGGTTCAACTCGCCGCGCTCGCTGCGCTCCTGGAGCGCGAGCAGGGAGCCCAGGATGGACCGTGCGGCGGTCTCCGGGATGATGTCGCGGGCGCTGAGCATCAGCACGTGGGCGATGTCCTGCCAGAGGTCGGCGAAGACCAGGCGGACGTCGATGTCGGTGGTGAGGGTGTAGTCGAGGACATCGGGGGTGATGTCCTCCTCGAAGCGGCCGCCCCACAGCTTTTCGGTCACTGGTGCTCATTCCTTGAGATCGTTGTCCGGCAGGTGGACCGGAGATGGTGGAAGGGGGCAGGGAGACACGGGTCAACCTGCGCTGCTGAAGCCGCCGTTGTGGAAGACCAGTGCGGGCGCGCGGCGCAGGACCCCGCAGGAGGCGACCTCGCCCAGGACCAGCAGGTGGTCGCCGGCCGGGACGAAGCGGGCGTCGCGGCACTCGAACCAGCCGAGGGCTCCGTCGATGAGGAGTCCGCCGCCGGGTGCCCGGCCCAGGGGTACGTCACCGAGGCCGGCCGGCCCGTCGGGCCGGCCCGATGTCGCGAAGCGTCGGGCCAGGTCCTTTTGGTCCCCGGCGAGGACGTTCACGGTGAAGGCTCCGGTGTCCGCGATCCTGGCGTACAGCCGGGCCTTGTCCTGAAGGCAGAAGAGCACGGTCGGAGGACCGAGCGAGACGGTGGTGAAGGAGTTGACCGTCATGGCGTGGACGGTGCTGCCCCGCCCGCCGGTGACGACGGTGACCCCGGTCGGCAGCATCCGGGCCGCGGAGCGGAGGTCGGGGTCCTGCTCGGGCGGGGCGGGCCCGTCGGGATGCTCCGCCCGGTGGCTCGCGGAGAGTTGTTTCACGACGGCGGCTCAGCCCCAGGCGAGGTCGTCCAGGGTCTTCACGCTGGCGCCCGTCAGGCCGACCGCCTCGGCGGATCCGGCGGGCTCGGTGAGGCCCAGCACGGCGGTGGCGGCGAGCACGGCCACCGTGGCCATGAGTGCGGCCAGGCCGCGACGCCGGCCGGTACAACTGGAGTCGGTGCTGACGATCATGTGACGTGCACTCACGGTGGAGCCCCCTCGAACGCGGTGATCTTCGGCCGGTGGCGGTCGAAGGCCCCCCGGTCGTCAGCCTCAGCATGGCCCGCCGGGCGGTCGTCGTACAGGTGGTCCCGATGTCCGCGAGAGGCCATGGCAGAACATGGACATGGACAAGATTGTCTCGCCATGTGAGATCCGATCGATCTGTGGGTACCACCGGCCACGAACAGGAAGGTCTTTCGTCCGATCGGCAATTCTCCGAAGAATCTCCTTTCTCATTCGGTGCAAACCTGATAATTTGTACGCGAAACAGAAGTTCCTGGCGATCCTTCGCAACCGTCCCATCCCGGACTGCCGCGCAGAATGCATAGGTAAGCTGCAACCCGCCATCGCCGGCCGTCGAGGAGCGGTAGACCGAGGAGTTGACGTTCGATGACCCCGCCAGCCGACGCAGCCCAGGAGCTTTTCCGATTCCTGGCGGCCAAGCCGGGGGCGACCCTGCAGGAAGCACGGGAGAGCCTGCGACTCGACCCCGAGACCTTGGGGGCCGCGACCGCCCTGCTGGTCGAGAACGGGCTCATCCGTTCCGGTCCTGAGGCCGCCCCGACGCTCACCTCTCCGGAGGCCGGCCTGGCCCGGTTCCTCGAACGCGAGGAGGAGTCGCTGCTGCGCCGGATCGAGGAACTGCACACCGAACGGTCCGTCCTCGGCGCGCTCAGCGAGAACCTGATGCTGCTTCAGTCGGCCTCGGGCGGCGGGATCCGCGCGACCCTCCTGGAGGGCGAGTCCGAGGTGGTCGCCGCCCTGGAGAGCGCCGCCGCCCGCGCCCGCAGGGAGATCCTCAGCATGCATCCGGGCACGCCGTTGCCCGTCGACATGCTCGCCGACAGCATGGAGCGCAACCAGCAGGTGCTCGAACGCGGTGTGGTCATGCGCTCGATCCACCTCGACGCCATGCTCCGGATCCCCTACGGGCGTGCCCATCTGAGGTCCCTCCAGGAGGCCGGCGCCGAGGTACGGGTCGCCTCCGTGCTGCCGCTGCGGCTGATCGTCGTCGACGGCACGCTCGGCTACGCCTCCACGGCGCCGCGGGACGGACGCTTCGCGGCCCTGGAGTTCAAGGGACCTGAGGTCGTGCACATCCTCCTCCAGATCTTCGAGCACTGCTGGGTGCACGGCGGCGTCGTGCCGCCTTCCGCCGAGTCGGCCGGCCCGCGGACCGAGCAGGTCCCGGCCTGCGCGGAGCCCGAACTCGGCGAACGGGAACGTGCGTTGGTGCGGATGCTGGCCCAGGGCCTGAAGGACGAGGCGATCGCCCGCTATCTCGGGGTCTCCTCCCGTACCCTGCGCCGGCTGATGGCCGAGGTCATGGAGAACCTGGAGGCCGAGAGCCGGTTCCAGGCCGGCGTCCGGGCCATGGCGCGGGGCTGGCTCGACCAGCCCTGAGGCTCGGGCCCGCCGACCCGGGCCGTCCGGAGGCGACCGCAGCATGTATAGGTGCCGGCCTGACTGACTGTCAATTCCCTTGACATCGGCGGTCTGAGGTCGTTCACGCATGTCACCCGCGGTCCGCGGCCCCGCCGCCCGGCCGGAGCCGCGGCCCCGGCGCCGACCTACGTCCTGTTCTGGCCTTCTGCCCGCCGCCCTGCCCGCCGCCCCGGGTCGTGGTCCGCCGTCCGCCGGCGCCGCCCGACGCTGTCCGGGTGCGGACGAGTCCACTCCCGGACAGCGTCCGGCCGTGGACGCGGCCCGCGGCCCGGGCGGATGATCGGCGCACGGTCCTGCCGCGCCGTTCGCCCGGCGCTGCCCACCGACCGCCACCCGCCCGGGGGCCGTGCCGCTCGCGCACCGTCGCCGGGACACCGGCCGCCGACGGCTGCGGATCCGCCCGTCGCGCCCGCCCGTACCGGTACGGCCGCCCGCCGCACCGTCCGCCTCCCCGGCCGCCCGGCCGCCGACCGTCCGGACGCCGGGTGTCCCGTCCGCCCGGCGACCCCGCCGGGCAGCGGCCGGCCCACCCCGCCCAACCTCAGAGAGGTCGTCATGTCCCGTGTCTCCAGTGCCCCTTCCGAGCAGAACACCGCGGCCAGGCTCCTGCTGGAGCGGCTGCACGCGCACGGCGTGAACACCGTCTTCGGCGTGGTCGGCCGCGAGGCCGCCGCGATCCTGTTCGACGAGGTGGAGGGGCTCGACTTCGTCCTGACCCGGCACGAGTTCACGGCCGGTGTGATGGCCGACGTGCTGGCCCGGATCACCGGCCGCCCGCAGGCCTGTTTCGCCACCCTCGGCCCCGGTATGACCAACCTGTCCACCGGCGTGGCCACCTCGATGCTCGACCGCAGCGCGGTCGTCGCGCTCGCCGCGCAGTCCGAGTCGTACGACATCTTCCCGAACGACACCCACCAGTGCCTGGACAGTGTGTCGATCATGCGGCCGATGACCAAGTACGCGGCCGAGCTGCAGCGCCCGGCCGAGATCACCGACCTCGTCGACTCCGCCGTGACCGCCAGTCTCACCGAGCCGGTCGGCCCGAGCTTCATCAGCCTGCCGGTCGACCTGCTGGGCGCCGGTGTGCCGGAGGGTGCCGCCGAAGTCCCCGCGGCCCCGCCGCTGCCCGCGAAGCCGCTGGCCACCGTCGACGCCGACTGGCAGCAGAAGGTCACCGTCACCGCGGAGCTGCTGGCCGCCGCCGAGCACCCGGTGCTGGTGGTGGGCGCCGCCGCGATCCGCTCCGGAGCGGTCGAGGCGCTGCGCGCGCTGGTCGAGCGGCTCAACATCCCGGTCATCACCACGTACATCGCCAAGGGCGTGCTCCCGCAGGACCACCCGCTCGGCTACGGCGCCGTGACCGGCTACATGGACGGCATACTGGGCTTCCCCGCGCTGGAGACCCTGTTCGGCCCGGCCGACCTGGTCGTCACGCTCGGCTACGACTACTCCGAGGACCTCCGTCCCCCGATGTGGACCCGGGGCGTGGACAAGCGCACCGTGCGGATCGCCCCCACCGCCAACCCGGTGCCGCGGGTCTACCGCCCCGACGTGGACGTGGTCGCCGACGTCCTCGCGTTCACCGAGGCGCTGGACGCGGCCACCGCCGGCCTGGAGCCGAAGACCCCGCACGACATCACCCCGCTGCGCGAGCGGATCGCCGAGTTCCTGGCCGACGCCGAGGAGTACGCCGACGGCATGCGCGTCCACCAGGTGATGGACTGCATGAACTCGGTGATGGCCGCCACCGCCCGCGAGGGCGAGGGCACCATCGTCAGCGACATCGGCTTCTTCCGGCACTACGGGGTGCTGTTCGCCCGTGCCGACCAGCCCTACGGATTCCTGACCTCGGCCGGCTGCAGCAGCTTCGGCTACGGCCTGCCGGCCGCGATGGCCGCCCAGCTGGCGCGTCCCGAGGAGCCGGTGTTCCTGATCGCGGGTGACGGCGGCTTCCACTCCAACAGCGCCGACCTGGAGACGATGGCGCGGCTCAACCTGCCGATCGTCACCGTCGTCGTCAACAACGACACCAACGGGCTGATCGAGCTCTACCAGAACCTCGGCCACCGCCGCTCGCACGACCCGGCGGTGCGCTTCAGCTCCGTCGACTTCGTCCAGCTGGCGCAGGCCAACGGGGTCGAGGCGGTCCGGGCCGGCGACCGCGCCGAGCTGATCTCCGCGCTGGAGAAGGGCGCCGGCCTGGGCCGGCCGTTCCTGATCGAGGTCCCGATCGCGTACGACTTCCAGCCGGGCGGCTTCGGCGCCCTGGAGATCTGACCGCCATGCGGACCGAGCTACCCCCGGTGGTGGGGTTCCTGGTCGCCGCGGCCCCGGTGGGGGGCGCGGCGCCGCAGGCCCCCGCCGCGCGGTTCGCGACCGCCGGCCGGCGGTCGGCCTTCGCGGCCGAACCCGCGGGCCAGCTCTGGGCGGGGCACCTCGTCGCCGGCGCACCGGAGCAGGCCGCGCCCGGCGACGGGAACCCCGCCGGCTTCGCGACGGACGCCGGTGCGGCCCTGCTGCTCGCCGGTGAGCTGTACAACCGCGCGGAGCTGGCGCTGGCGCTCGGCGACCCGGGCGCGGCGCAGCTGCCCGACGCCCGGCTGCTGCTCGCCGTCTACCGGCGCTACGGCGCGCACGCCTTCCGCTTGGCCAACGGCCGGTTCGCCGCCCTGCTCGGCGACGGGACCCGGGTGATCGCCGCGAGCGACCACGCGGGCGGGGTACCGCTCCACGTCCGTCCGGTGCCCGGCGGGCTGCTGGCCGCCACCGAGGCCAAGGCCCTGGTGGCGGCCGCGCCCGGCGGGGCCGCCGGCCCGGTGCCGGGCGCCCGGGAGGTCCCCGGCGCACCGGGCCTGTACCAGGTCCCGGCCGGCGCCGTGGTGGTCTTCGGCCTGGACGGGACCGGGCCGGCGCCCAGGACCGTCCGGACCTGGACGCCCGCCCTGCACCGGGTGGTCCGCCCCGAGGGCGAGGCCGTGGCCGCGGTGCGCGCGGCCCTGGAGCGGGCCGTCCGGGCCCGGCTCGGCACCGGGCCGGCTCCGACCGCGGTGCTCTCCGGCGGCATCGACTCCAGCGCGGTGGCGGCTCTGGCGGCCGGCGCGGGGGCCGGCCTGCACACCCTCTCGATGGGCACCGACCGCCGCGACGAGTTCGCCGAGGCGCGCCTGGTCGCGGACCGGCTGGCCGAGGCGCACGGCAACACCACGCACACCGAGATCCGGATCGACACCGCCGAGCTGCTGGGCGAACTGCCCTGGGCGGTCTGGGCGTCGGAGACGGACGACCCCGAGATCATCGAGTACCTGCTGCCGCTCACCGCGCTCTACCGGCGCGTCCCCGGCCCCGCCGGGCGGCGCATCCTCACCGGCTACGGCGCCGACATCCCGCTCGGCGGCATGCACCGGGAGGACCGGCTGCCGGCGCTGGACGACGCGGTCGCGCACGACATGGCGACCTTCGACGGCCTCAACGAGATGACCCCGGTGCTCTCCGGGATCGCCGGCCACTGGACCACCCATCCGTACTGGGACCGCGAGGTGCTGGACCTCCTCACCGGCCTGGAGGCCGGCCTCAAGCGCCGCTACGGGCGCGACAAGTGGGTCCTCCGCGAGGCCGTGGCCGACCTGCTGCCGGAGGCCACCGTACGCCGCCCCAAGCTCGGGGTGCACGAGGGCTCGGGCACCACCAGCTCGTTCACCCTGATGCTGGCGGAGTACGGGGTCGCCGGGGCGGATGTCGCGGCGGCCAAGCGGGCGGTGGTGCGACGCGTCCACCGGGCCGTGGTGACCGGCGGGACGCACCCCGCCGAGGTCGACCTGCGCAAGGTGGCCGAGGAGGTCACCCGGTGACGGCCGAGGGTGCCGGGCGGTACGCGGGGCTGCGGGGCAAGCGGCTGGCGTTGGTCGAGAGCATGCTGCACGACGCCTTCTCCGACGGCATCCACGCGGCCCGGGCCCTGGGCTGCGAGATCTGGCTGCTGATCAGGGACGTCGAGTGGTACACCGCCGGCCGGCCGTTCGAGGAGCACCCGCTGGCCGGGGTCGACCGGGTCGTCCGGACGGACACCCTCGACGTCGAGGCGGTGTTCGAGGCGCTCACCGGACCGTCCGGCGAGGCGCTGGTCGACGGCGTGCTGTCGTTCTCCGACTACCACACCGAGGTCGCCGCCCAGGTCGCCGAACGGCTGGGCCTGCCCGGCCCCGGGGCCGGCGCGGTGGCCGCGGCCAACCAGAAGCACCTGCTGCGCGAGGCGTTCGCCGGTGATCCGGGCAATGTCCGGCACCGACTGGTCGACGACCCGGCGCAGCTCGACGAGGCGGCCGCCGCACTCGGCTTCCCGCTGGTGGCCAAGCCGCCGGCGGAGGCGGTCTCCTACGGGGTCCGGCTGGTCCGGGACCGGTCCGGGCTGGACGAGGCCTACCGGGAGCTGTCGGCCGTCCGGCACAGCCTGCGGGGCCAGCCCCGCACCGGCGCGGTGCTGCTGGAGGAGTACGTCGAGGGGGTCGAGGTCAGCGTCGAATCGATGACCGTCGACGGCGTGACCCGCTTCTACGGGGTCACCTCCAAGGACCTGCTGCCCCCGCCGTCGTTCCTGGAGTGCGCGCACAGCTTCCCGGTGCCGCTCCCCGAGGAGCAGTGGCGGGAGGTCCGCGCCTGCGTCACCCGGGTGCTCGCGGCCATCGGCTACCGCCGGGGCGCGGCCCACACCGAGCTCAGGCTCACCCCCGACGGGCCCCGGATCATCGAGGTCAACCCACGGCTGCCCGCCCACCGGATCACCACGATGATCCAGGACACCCTGGGCGTCGACCCCCACCTGGAGGCCAAACTCCTGGCGCTCGGCGGCCGTCCGGAACCCGCCGGGCCGTCCGAGGGGCGGTCGTCCGCGGAGCTCCGGCCGGGCGGCGCCGCCGTCGTGGTCCTGTACCCGGACCGGCCCGGCCGGCTGCTCGGCGTCGACGGGGTCGAGCGGGCCTCCCGGCTCCCCGGCGTGACGATCAGCCTGCACGCCGAGGTCGGCCAGGCGCTGTGGAAGCGCACCGACAACTCCGCCGGCGTCGGCTTCAGTTACGCCACCGGCCGCAGCGCGGCCGACGCCCTGGCCACCGCCACCGCGGCGGCCGGCCTCCTCACCATCCGCATCCAGGGAACGGAACCGCCCGATGAGCAGTCCTGAGCAGTCGCCGACCGCGGAGCGGGTGCAGACCGTTCGGTCGCCGCGCTACGCGCAGCTCGCCACCTTCATGCGGCTGCCGTACGTCCCCGAGCCGCAGGGCCGGGACGTGGTCGTCATCGGCGCGCCGTACGACGGGGGCACCAGCTACCGCCCGGGCGCCCGGTTCGGGCCGCGCGCCATCCGCTCCGAGTCCGGGCTGATCCACGGCACCGGCATCGACCGGGGGCCGGGCACCTTCGACCTGATCGACGCGGTCGACGGCGGCGACATCGACCTCACCCCGTTCTCGATGGACCTGGCCATCGCCACCGCGACCGAGGAACTCGGCCGGATCGCCCGGGAGAACGACGCCTTCCTGATGCTCGGCGGCGACCACTCGCTCAGCCTGGCCGCGATGCGCGCCCTGCACGCCCGGCACGGCGAGCTCGCGGTCCTCCACCTCGACGCCCACAGCGACACCTTCCCGCCCGTCTACGGCGGCACCTACCACCACGGCACGCCGTTCCGGCACGCCATCGAGGAGGGGCTGATCGACCCGTCCCGGCTGGTCCAGGTCGGCATCCGGGGCCACAACCCGGCGCCCGACTCGCTGGACTACGCCAGGGGCCACGGCGTCACGGTGGTGACCGCCGACCGGTTCGCCGAACTCGGCCCGGCCGGTACCGCCGATCTGGTCCGGGAGCGCACTGCGGGCCTGCCGCTGTACGTGTCGGTGGACATCGACGTGGTCGACCCCGCCTTCGCCCCCGGCACCGGCACGCCGGCGCCCGGCGGCCCGACCTCGCGCGAGGTGCTGGCGCTGTTGCGGGTGGTCGGGGACCTGCGGCCGGTCGGCTTCGACATCGTCGAGGTCTGCCCGCCGTTCGACCACGCGGGCATCACCTCGCTGCTCGCCACCGAGATCGGGGCGGAGCTGCTGTACCAGTACGCCCGCTCGCTCCCCAGGAACCGCGGGACCGCCTGACCCCGGCCGGCCCCGCCGGCCGCCGGACCCCCTGACCGCGAGACCACCCTGACCGCGAGACCCCCTGACCGACCGACACCGAGAGGACCACCCATGCCCGACACGGCCGCACCGATTCTGGTCTGCGACGACCTCGCCGAGCCGCTCGACGCCCTGCGCGCCGAGCTGCCCACCGTGCCCCGCCAGGACCTGCCCGCCTTCCTCGCCGCCGCGAAGGAGGCCGCGGACCACCGTTTGCCGGCCGAACTCGCTTCCGCGCTGGACGACTTCAGGGAGAACGGGAACCAGAACGGCTACCTGCTGCTGCGCGGACTGCGTCACGAGGAGGAGCTGCTGCCGCAGACCCCCACCTCCACCCCGGCACCGGTGGAGCGGAATCTGCTGGCCATGGAGGCCTGGCTGGCCCTGGTCGGCCGCCGGCTGGGCCTGCCCACCGGCTACCGCGAGCTGCGGGCCGGCACGGTCTACCACGACGTGTACCCCTCGCCGGGCGCGCACCACCTGTCCTCCGAGACCTCGGAGACGCTGCTCGAATTCCACACCGAGATGGCCTACCACCGGGAACAGCCCAACTACGTGATGCTGGCCTGCTCCCGGGCCGACCACGAGAACAGGGCGGCCACCCTGGTCGCCTCCGTCCGCAACGCCCTGGCCCGGGTGGCGCCCGAGCACCGCGCCGAGCTGCTCGCCCGGCCGATGCCCTGTCTGGTCGACATGGCCTTCCGCGGCGACGACCCCGAGCTCGGCGCGATCGCCGACGTCCGGGTCCTGTACGGGGAGGCCGAGGACCCGTTCCTCGGCTACGACCGGGAGCTGCTGGCCCCGGACCAGGAGCCGGCCAGGGCCGCCCTCGCCGCCCTGTCGAAGGCGCTCGACGAGGTCACCGAGGCCGTCCACCTGCAGCCCGGCGACCTGATGATCGTCGACAACTTCCGGACCACGCACGCCCGTACGCCCTTCACCCCGCGCTGGGACGGCAAGGACCGCTGGCTGCACCGGATGTACATCCGCACCGACCGGCAGCTCAACGGCCCGGCCACCGCAGGTGAGGTCGTGGCCTTCGCCCCGCGCTGAGCGGCCGGCGCCCCGCCGGGCAGGACGGCGGCCCGTGGGCACCCGCCCACGGGCCGCCGCGCCGGGCGTCCCGGTCCGCCGGACGCCGCTACGGCCGCCGGAGCCGCCCGACCCAGCAGTCGTTGCCGGTCGTCACGCACCCCCGGGAGCGCTTCGCCTCCTCGCTGCCGATGCCGTACTGGATCGCCCGGACGCCGAACTCGGCGGCCCGCTCGACCGGGTGGTAGTAGAGCGTCTCGTAGTAGAGCGGCAGGCTGCCCTGGAAGCCGTAGTCGAATCCGGCCTTCACGGCATGCCACTGGTCGCCCCGGCGGACCAGCACGCCGAACCCGCGGACCTTGCCGTCCGCCACCGCCGACGCCACCAGCGCGTCCTCGCCGAAGGCCGCGAACAGCCGCCGCACGCCCCGCTCCGCGTGCTCCGGGGTCCAGCTGGTGAAGCCGTACTTGGCGAGCAGCTCCAGCTCCAGCGCGGCCAGCCGGGCCGGGTCGTGGGCGGACGCCGGGTCGAGCGACACCTTCACCTCGGCCGTCGCCAGCCTGCGGCGCTCGGCGCGCATCCGGCTGCGGCGATGCCGGCTGAAGCCGCCCAGGTACTCCTCGAAGCCGCCGGCGGGGACGTCGAGCCGGCTGAACCGGCCCGATTCGCAGGAGCGGTAGCCGCCCGCGGCCAGCACCTCGCGCAGCAGGCCCTCCCGCTCGTCGACGTACAGGAACCCCAGCGAGCGGGCGCCGGACTCCCCGGCCAGCTCCTCGGCCCGGGCCACCAGGGCCGCCACGTCCTGGCGTTCGGCATGCTCGGCGAGGGCCATGCCGGTCCGCCCGACATGCCGCCCGCCGCACACCAGTGTGGGCAGCAGGGCCTCGTCCGGCGGCCCGCCGAGGTCCGCGAGCAGCTCGCCGGCGCCCTCGGCGCCCCGCTCGGCGGCCCACCGGAGCACCGTGTCGGTGCGCATCAGCACCCACGGCGCGGTGGCGTCGCCCAGCACGGTCGCCAGCGCGGCCACCGGCCGGCCGGCCCGCCGCAGCAGCAGGTAGCGCAGCGGACGGTCGGCACTGGCCTCCGTCAGGCCGATCCACCGGGTGGTGAGCATGAGGTCCTCGGGCCGGACCAGGGCGTCCCACTCGGCGGCCGGCAGGCCGGAGATCCGGTCGGCCTCCAGGAACTCCAGGTCGGCACTCATCGGTTCACCTCTTCCTTGGCGGGTCCGGCGGCCGGGGACAGGACGCCGCCCGGGCCGGAACGGGTGTCGCGCTCGGTGTGCGCCAGCGCCGCCACCACGACGGTGAGGGCCGCGAGCACCAGCCAGAGCACGGTGGGCCGGGAGCCGACGACGGTGGCGAGCAGCGGCGTCAGGGCGACGGCCACCCCGACCGGGATCTGGCTGACTGCGAGGTAGGAGCCGCGCCGGTGCTCGGGCGCGAGTCCGGCCAGCAGCACCGTCACCTCCTGCATGGCGAGCAGCTCGCCGGCGGTCCAGACGACCACCAGGGGCACCAGCAGGGTCACCGCCAAGCCCGTCCCGAGCCCGCCGAGCCCGGGCAGCGCCGCGTACACGGCCAGGTGCAGCAGGCAGCCGGCGATCAGCACCCGGGCCGGCCGGTGGGACTCCAGCCGCCGGGCGACGGGCAGTTGCAGGAAGGCCATCAGTGCGGTGTTGAGGGTGAAGAACAGCCCGACGCTCCATGCGGGCAGGTGCAGCCCGCGCAGCAGGTGGATCGGCAGGGCGCTCTCCAGGGTGCCGGCGGTGAGCCAGAGCAGCGCGTTGGCCAGCGCGGTCCGGACGAAGCGGAGGTCTCGCCACGGCCGGTCGCCGCCGCCGTCGCCGGGCCGGTCGGCCGGGGACGCGGTGCCGGTCCTGCCCAGCCGGGTGTAGCAGAGCGCGGCGGCCAGGAAGCTGGCGGCGTTGATCAGGCCGAGGGCGTGCAGCCCGTCGCTCCGGGCCGCCACCAGCAGGCCGCCGAGCGCCGCACCGGCCCCGATGCCGGCGTTGCTCACCACTCGGGACAGCGCCAGCCACCGGCTCCGCTCCCCGGGCGGGGCCAGCGCCACCGCGAGGGTCGGGCCGGCCGCCTGGTCGGCGCGGAAGGCCAGCGCACCGACCATGGTGAGCACCACGAAGGCGGGCAGGCCCGGTAGGACGAGGTACCCGGCGAAGACCGCGGCCCGGACCAGCGCGGCGGTGATCAGTACGGTCCGCGCGCCCACCCGGTCGGTCAGCCGCCCCACCGCCGGCACCAGGGGCAGCACCACCAGCGACGCGACGGTCAGCGCGGTGCCCGCGACCCCGAGCGAAAGCCGCGACACCTCGGCGTAGAAGACCAGGGCGAACGGCAGGAAGAACCCCGTTCCCAGGGCGTTGACCAGGCCCGCGGCGCTGAACCAGCGCACGCCCGGCCCGCTCGGCAGCACGTTCCGCCAGCTGCGGCGGGCACCGGCGTCCAGGCTCACGGTGATTCCTTTCAGGAGGGGGCCGCCGGTGGGCGCGGCGGCCGGCGTCGGGGCCTGCGAAGGGCCCGGGTACGGGCCTGCGGGGGTCGGCTCAGGCCGGGGCCGGGCGGTCGGCGGCGTCCGGCCGCAGCACGTAGCAGCGCTGGGTGGTCGCCCGGCAGCCGCGCGAGCGCTTGGCCTCCTCGCTGCCCAGCCCGTAATGGATCACGCTGACGCCGTGCGCGGGGGCCTGCTGCACCAGGTGGTAGTAGAGGACCTCGTAGTACAGCGGAAGCCGTCCCTGGAAGTCGTAGTCGAAGCCGGCACGGTGGGCGTACCACTGGTCGCCGTGCCGCAGTTGCAGCCCGAAGCCCTGGACGGTGCCGTCCGCCACGGCGAGCGAGACCACGGCGTCGTCGCCGAAACGCTCCAGCACGCTGTGCAGGACCAGCTCGGTCTGTTCGGGCCGCCAGTCGGCGAAGCCGTACTTGGCCAGCAGCCGGGTCTCCAGCTCCGCCAGCCGGGGCAGCGGGGCGGCGGCCAGCGGTTCCAGCCGTACCTCGACACCGGCCGCCCGGACCGCCCGGCGCTCGGCCAGGATCCGGCGGCGGCGGTGGGCCGACAGCCGGGCCAGGTACTCCTCGAAGCCCCCGGCGGGCACGTCCAGCCGGCTGTGGCGGCCGGAGACGAAGGAGTCGTAGCCGCGTTCGTCGAGCACCTCGCCGAGCAGGGTGTCGTCCTCGTCGACGTAGAGGAAGGCCACCGACCGGCCGCCCCGCGCCGCGGCGGCGTCCTCGGCGCGCCGTACCAGCTCCGCGACGTCCGCCCGGGTGGCTTCGGCGCCGCACAGTACCCGGGTGCGTCCGAGGTGGCGGCCGCCGCAGACCAGTCCGGGCATCAGCGCCGGTCCGGCCGGACCGGGCAGGCCCGCCCGGAAGGCCTCGGCCTGCGGGAAGCCCTCGGCGGCGCAGTACTCGAGCAGGCTGTCCGTCCGGCCGAGCTTCCAGGGCTCGGCGCCGTCGGCGAGGGCGGTGGCCAGCGCGGCGACCGCGCGCCCGTCGCGGCGGAGGGTGAAGTACTCCATCGGCACGCCGGCGGTGTCCTCGACGGAGCCGAGCCAGCGGTGGCTCAGGAAGAAGTCCTGGGGGCCGACCAGGCCGTCCCACTCCCGCGCGTCGAGTTCCGCGGCGCGGCTGGTGCCGTTGACCTCCGGTGTGCTCGCGTTCACCTGTGACCCTCCGCCACCGTCGTTGCGTCAGCACTCTTCCGGCCGCCGCGGCCGGGGGCAACAGGCGGCCGCTGTCCAGGAGGTGACGTGGCCGGAACGGGACACCGCAGGACCTGGCCGGGTCATAAATATGCAGCTGGTGTCCGCGATGCTGTCTCGGTGGCTGCTCGGACGAAGTCCGGTTGAGCGTCATATTCCCTGCTCAGAAGCAAAATTGCGAGAGGCTGGGCGAGGCGTCGAGTGAAAGCATGGTGTCGGCCACCCCAGGAAGATATGCTGGATTCGGCATCTATATCCACCTGGAAGGGGACGGTCATGGACCTGGCAGTGCCGCAGGGGTATCGCTCGTACACCGCGAACATGGGGCTGAAGGACTCGGCCCACGACTTCGCGGTCGTGGTCTCCGAGGTGCCCGCCGTCTCCGCGGCGGTGTACACCAAGTCCCGCTTCGCCGGACCGAGCGTGGTCCTCAGCCGCGCCGACACCGCCGCCCACAAGAGCCGCGGCATGGTCGTCATCTCCCGCAACGCCAACGTGGCGACCGGCAAGGTCGGCGCGGCGCACGCGGAGGAGGTCCGCCGGCTCGCGGCGGCGAAGGCCGGGGTGCTGCCGGAGGAGCTGGTGATCGGCTCCACCGGGGTGATCGGCCGCCCGTACCCGATCGAGAGCATCCGGGAGGGCATCGCCGCGATCCCCTCGCCGCTGCCGCCCGCCGACTTCGAGGCCGCCGCCACGGCCATCATGACCACCGACACCCGGGCCAAGTCCGTCCACCTGCGCTGCGGCGACGCCGTCGTGGTGGGCATCGCCAAGGGCGTCGGCATGATCGAGCCCAACATGGCGACGCTGCTGACCTTCTTCTTCACCGACGCCGAACTCGCCCCGGACCGCCTGGACGCCGTGTTCCGCCGGGTGATCGACCGCACCTTCAACGCGCTCAGCATCGACACCGACACCTCCACCAGCGACAGTGCGGCCGTGTTCGCCAACGGCCTGGCCGGGCCGGTGGACGAGGCCGAGTTCGAGCAGGTGCTGTACCAGGCCGCGCTCTCGCTGGTCCGCAACATCGCCTCCGACGGCGAGGGCGCCAGCAAGCTGCTGGAGGTCCAGGTCACCGGTGCGCGGGACGTCGCCCAGGCCAAGCGGGTCGGCAAGATCGTGGTCAACTCGCCGCTGGTGAAGACCTCCGTGCACGGCGCCGACCCGAACTGGGGCCGGGTCGCGATGGCGATCGGCAAGCTCGACGACGACCTCGACATCGAGCCGTCCCGGATCCGGATCCACTACGGCGACCTGGAGATGTTCCCGGAGGAGCCGGACGACGCGATGCTGGAGCGGGCCCGGAAGTACCTGACCGCCGACGAGGTCGTGATCCGGATCGACCTGGGCATCGCCGACGGCGAGTTCACGGTGTACGGCTGCGACCTGACCGAGGGATACATCGAGCTCAACTCCGGCTACACCACCTGACAGCGGGGCGACGGGGGTGGCCCGCTACCGCGCCACCCCCATCGCCTGGATGTCGTAGAGCCCGAAGGCCGGGTGCACGTAGACGTTGGTGACCCCCGGGTTGCGGACGTGCAGGGTGCGGTCGTAGACCATCGGCAGGATCACCGCGTGCTCCATCACCGCGCGGTCCACCTCGGCCCACAGCCCGGCCCGCTCCTGCGCGGTGCCGGCGGACTGCGCCGCGTCGATCAGCGCGTTGACGCGGGGATCGTCCAGCTCGGCGAAGTTGTGGTTGCCGCCGCCGGGCTTGATCAGCCGGCCGTCCACCAGCGGGGCCAGGAAGCCGTATTCGGTGGGGTAGTCCGGCCCCCAGTCGGTGACCGCGAGACCCAGGCCCCGCTCCCGGACGGTGGCCGGCAGGCCGAGGCCCGTCCGGTAGTAGCCGGCGATGTCGAGCTCCGCCACCCGGGCGCGGATGCCCACCCGGGCCAGCGAGTGCGCGAGCACGTCCGCCACCACCCGGAACTTGCCGCGTTGGGTGGCGACGACCGTCTCGAAGCCGTCCGGCAGGCCGGCCGCCGCCAACTCGGCGCGGGCCCGCGCGAGATCCCCGCGACCGTCCGGCCCGGCCGGGTAGCGGTCGTACGGGCGGTGCCCCGGCAGCCCGGGCGGCAGCAGGCCCGCGGCGAGGTCGCCGCCGAACACCCCGCCGCCCCGCGCCTCCAGCAGGGCCACCCGGTCGGCGGCGTAGTGCACCGCCCGCCGGCAGTGGACGTCGTCGAACGGCGGCACCTGCGGCTGGATCGAGATGTACTGCAGGAAGTTGGTGACCGGGTTGTCGCTGCGAGCCAGCAGCGCCGGGTCCGCCGCGATCCGCCGCTGGCTCTCCAGCTGGACCCCGCGCCCCTCCAGGTTGATGTCGAACTCCCCGGCCAGCACCCGGGCGTCGACCTCGTGCGGGGTCAGGCCGACGGTCACGTCGATCTCGTCCGGCAGCGCGCTGCGCACCGGGTCGGTGGACCGGTCCCAGGCGGGGTTGCGGACCAGGCGCAGCCGCCGTCCGGGCCGGTACTCGCCGATCCGGTAGGGCCCGCTGGCCAGCGGGCGGCGCTCGTAGCCGGCCCCGGTGTCGGCGCCCGGCGGGACCGGCGCGCTGGTGGGCTGGGCCATCAGGTAGTCGAAGTCCGCGAAGGGCCGCCGCAGGCGGAAGACCAGCGTGTACGGGTCGGGGGTCTCCACTGCGCGCAGGCCCGGTCGCCCGGGGCGCGCGTCCCGGTACGGCCCCGGGTAGGGGTCGGCCGGGTCGTCCAGCAGCCCGATCAGGTAGGTCGGGCCGCCGGGCAGCACGTCCTGGGCGAAGACCCGCTCGACCGCGTACTTGACCTGGTGGGCCGTCACCGGCGTGCCGTCCTCGAAGCGGACCCCGCGGCGCAGCGTGTAGTGCCAGGTCAGGCCGCCGTCCGGGGTGCTGCCGGGGGCCACCGCCAGGTCCGGGACGACGCGCAGTCCGGCCGGCCCCGGCGAGGCGGCGAAGGCCATCACGGTGCGCTGCATGGTGCGCTGCAGCAGCCAGCTCCACACGTAGTAGGTGCGGGCCGGGTCGAGGGAGTCGACGTCGGCGGAGGTCACCAGGCGCAGGACGCCGCCGCGTTGTCCCGAGGGCCGGACGACCGCCGCGCAGGCAGCGTTGAACAAGGGGTCGGTCACGCTTCTCGCCTTCGGCTGTCAGGGGTGGCGCCGGCGGCCCGCCGGGCGCTCCGCGCCTCGGGCCCGCCCGTCCTGCGGGTGTCCGGCGCGCAGGGTCGTGGGCCTCGTGCGGACCAGGTCCGCCCGATCATGCGGGGCGGTTTCGGGTGGACGCAATGCCCGTCCCGGATACCGGACTTCGGCCGCTGTCCAGGTTCTGTCGTGTCCGATCTAGGACAGCGGATGCCACTTCCGGGACGGGACGGCACGGTGGACGATCGGTGGGCGACCGCTCCCGTGGCGAGCGACGGCCGGTCGCTCCCGGTCCCCCGGTCCGTCCTTCCGCCGCGGCTCCGTGCTGCCCCCGGTGGGTGTCCCCCGACGGATCCCCGGCACCCCGGAACGGTCCGGTCGGCCGCCGCCCGCACCCGCCGCCGAACCCAACCACCGCCGCCCGCACCCAGCTTCCGCCCCGCGCCCCGGCCCGGAGCGGCGGGCCCACACTCCGAGGGAGGCCGAGCATGGCTCCGACGACCACCAGCACCGTCACGCTGGCCGTCAACGGCCGGACGCACACCGTGTCCGTCGACCACCGCACGACCCTGCTCGACGCGCTGCGCGAGCAACTCGGCCTGACCGGCTCCAAGAAGGCCTGCGACCAGGGGCAGTGCGGCGCCTGCACCGTGCTGCTGGACGGCCGCCGGGCCGTCTCCTGCCTGCAGCTCGCGGTGGCGGTGCAGGGGAGGGCGGTCACCACCGTCGAGGGGCTGGCGGACGGCGACCGGCTGCACCCGGTGCAGCAGGCCTTCCTCGACCTCGACGGCTACCAGTGCGGGTTCTGCACCCCCGGGCAGATCTGTTCGGCCGTCGCCGTGATCGAGGAACACGCCGCCGGCTGGCCGAGCGCCGTGACCGCCGACCTGCGGCCCGAGGCGGCACCGGCCCGGCTCGACGCCGAGGAGATCCGGGAACGGATGAGCGGCAACCTGTGCCGCTGCGGCGCGTACGTGTCGATCGTCGAGGCCGTCGCCCGGGCGGCCGGTGCGGCCGGGACTGTCGAGGTCACCGCGGCGGCCGGTGCGGGGGCGAGGGCATGAGGGAGTTCGGCTACCGGCGGGCGGGCGACGTGTCCGAGGCGGTCGCGCTGCTGGCGGCGGAGCCCGGCGCGCGCTACCTCGGCGGGGGCACCAACCTGGTCGACCTGATGAAGTCCGGCATCGAGCGGCCGGAACTGCTGGTGGACGTCCGGGGGCTGCCCCTGGACCGGATCGGCACCGGACCGGACGGCGCGCTGCGGATCGGCGCGACCGTCACCAACAGCGACCTGGCGGCCCACCCCGAGGTGCGCCGCCGGTACCCGGCGCTGGCCCAGGCGGTGCTCGCCGGCGCGTCCGGCCAACTGCGCAACATGGCCACGGTCGGCGGCAACCTGCTCCAGCGCACCCGCTGCGGGTACTTCACCGACCTCGCCGGACCGTGCAACAAGCGGGTGCCCGGTACGGGTTGTCCGGCGCTGACCGGCGAGCACCGCAACCACGCGATCCTCGGGGCGTCCCCGCACTGCGTGGCCACCCATCCCTCGGACCTGGCGGTGGCGCTCAGCGCCTTCGACGCCGTGGTGGACTACCGGACCCCGGACGGGCCCGGCGAGCTGCCGGTCGCCGCGTTCTACCGGCCGGTCGGGGACACCCCCGAGCGGGAGACGGCTCTGCCGCCCGGCGCCCTGATCACCGGGGTGACCCTGCCGGCTGCCCCGGACGGCGCCGCCTCCCGCTACCGCAAGGTGCGCGAGCGCGCCTCGTTCGCCTTCGCCCTCGGTTCGGTCGCCGCCGTCCTCGACGTCCGGGCGGGCGTCGTGCGTGACGCCCGGCTCGCCCTCGGCGCGGTCGCCTCCCGGCCCTGGCGGGCCCGCGCCGCGGAGCAGCTGCTGATCGGCGGCCCGGCGACCGCGGCGGCCTTCGGCGCCGCCGCCGACGCCGAGCTGAAGGCCGCCGAACCGCTGCCCGGCAACGCCTACAAGGTGACACTGATCCGCAACCTGGTGGTCGCCGTCCTGACCGGCCTCGCCGAGGAGGCCGCCCGATGACGGCGCCGCCCGTGCCCGCCTCGCCCGTGCCCGTCCAGGCGGTGCCCGCCTCGCCGGTGGCCGGTGCGGCCGCGCCCGCCCCGGCCGTGGGCGCACCGCTCACCCGCCTGGAGGGCCGGGAGAAGGTCACCGGTGCCGCCCGCTACGCCGGCGACGTCGCGCACGCCGGGCTCGCCCACGGCTGGGTGGTCCGCTCGACCGTCGCCCGGGGCCGGATCGTGGCCGTCGAGTCCGCGCCCGTGCTGGCGATGCCCGGTGTCCTGGCAGTGCTGCACCACGGGAACGCGCCGCGGATGCGCGAGCTGGTGGCGGCGTTCGGGCCGGAGCCGCTGATCCAGATCCTGCAGAACGACCGTGTGCCGCACCAGGGCTGGCCGGTGGCACTGGTGGTCGCCGAGACCCTGGAGCAGGCCCGGGCGGGCGCCGGGGCGCTGGCCGTACGGTACGAGCGGGAGCCGCACGACGTGTCCTTCCACGCCGGCCGCCCCGACGTGTACACCCCCGCGGACTCGCCGTCCTGGGCGGCGGAGACCGAGAAGGGCGACATCGAGGCCGGACTCGCCGCCGCCCGGTACGTCGTGGACGAGGAGTACACCACGCCGGAGGAGCACCACAACGCGATGGAGCCGCACGCCGCGGTGGCCCGCTGGGCCGACGGCCGGCTCGACGTGGTCGACTCCACCCAGGGCCCGTACAACATCGCGCAGGACCTCGCGACGCTCTTCGGACTCGACCCGGCGGTGGTCCGGGTGCGGGCCGAGCACGTGGGCGGGGGCTTCGGCTCGAAGGGGACGATCCGTCCGCCGGTGGTGCTCGCCGTCATGGCGGCGACCGTGCTCGACCGTCCGGTCCGGGTCGTCCTGACCCGGCGGCAGATGTTCACGACGGTCGGGTACCGCAGCCCCACCGTCCAGCGGGTCCGGCTCGGCGCCGACGCCGACGGGCGGCTGCGCGCCTTCGACCACCAGGCGCTCTGCCTGACCTCCACGGTCCACGAGTTCATCGAGCAGAGCGCCGGTGTCGGACGGGTGATGTACGACGCCGACGCGCACCGCACCGTCCACCGCGCGGTCCGGCTCGACGTGCCCACCCCGCGCTGGATGCGCGGGCCGGGCGAGGCGCCGGGGGCGTTCGCGGTGGAGTGTGCGATGGACGAACTGGCCGAGCGGTGCGGCCTGGACCCCGTCGAGCTGCGGGTGCGCAACGAGCCCGCGGTGGGCCCGGTCTCCGGGCTGCCCTTCAGCAGCCGCAACCTGCTCGCCTGCTACCGGGAGGGGGCGAGGCGCTTCGGCTGGGCCGACCGCGACCCCCGGCCCGGGGTCCGCCGGGAGGGGCACCTGCTGATCGGCACCGGGACGGCCGCCGCGACCTTCCCGGCGGGAGCCGCCCCCTCCACCGCGTCCATGACCGCCGACGCGGACGGCACCTTCACGGTGCGGATGGCCGCGGCCGACATCGGGACCGGGGCCCGGACGGCACTGGCCCAGCTGACCGCCGACGCGCTCGGAGTGACCCCGGACCGGGTCCGGGTCCGGATCGCGGACAGCGACTTCGGCCAGGCGATGATCGCCGGCGGCTCGATGGGCACCCGGTCCTGGGCGCTGGCGATCCACCTGGCCGCCGCCGACCTGCGCGAGCGGCTGGCCGCCGCCGGCGGCGCCGTCCCGCCGGAGGGGATCACCGTACGCACCGACACCGCGGCGGCGGTCGCCGCGCTGGGGCAGCGGGAGCGGCACGCCTTCGGGGCGCAGTTCGCGGAGGTCGCGGTCGACGTCGCGACCGGTGAGGTGCGGGTGCGCCGGCTGCTCGGGATCTTCGCGGCCGGCCGGATCGTCAACCCGCTCACCGCCCGGAGCCAGTTGATCGGCGGCATGATCTGGGGGCTCTCCATGGCCCTGCACGAGGAGGCCGTCCGGGACGCCGCCTCCGGCGCCCTGGTCAACGGCGACCTGGCCGGCTACCACGTCGCGGCCGGCGCCGACGTACCGCTCGTCGAGGCGGACTGGGTGGACGACCCGGACACCCACGACCCGACCGGGATCAAGGGCATCGGCGAGATCGGCATCGTGGGCGGCGCGGCGGCGATCGCGAACGCGGTCTGGCACGCGACCGGCGTGCGCCACCGGGCCCTGCCGATCCGGCCGGACCGGGTCGTCCGCTCCTTCTGAACAGCCACCGGGCGGCTGCGGGCAGCCGCAGCCGCCACCGCACCGCACAGTGGAGGGTTCGTGACCGTCAACAGCGCACATGACCTGGCCGGGCGACGCGAGGTCGTCACCGAAGTACCCGGCCCGCGTTCCCGGCAGCTCCAGGAGCGGCGCCACAGGGCCGTCGCCCGGGGGGTCGGCAGCGCGCTGCCGGTCTACGTCCGGGCCGCCGGGGCCGGCCTGCTGCACGACATCGACGGGAACACCTTCGTCGACCTCTGTTCCGGCCTGGGCGTCACCGGGGTCGGCAACGCCGCGCCCGACGTGGTGGCGGCGGTCCGTGGCCAGGTGTCCGAGTTCACCCACACCTGCTTCCTGGCCACCCCGTACGAGGGGTACGTGGCGGTCTGCGAGGAGCTGGCCGACCTCACCCCCGGCGACCACGAGAAGCGCTCCGCGCTGTTCAGCACCGGGGCCGAGGCGGTGGAGAACGCCGTCAAGGTCGCCCGGGCGGCCACCGGACGGGCGGCCGTCGTGGTGCTCGACCACGCCTACCACGGGCGCACCAACCTGACCCTGGGCCTGACCGCCCGGAACAACCCGTTCAAGCAGGGCTTCGGCCCGTTCACCCCCGAGATCCACCGGATCCCGGCCTCCTACCCGTTCCGGGACCCGGCCGGGCAGACCGGCGAGCAGGCCGCCCGCCGATCGCTGGAGGCGCTGGAGCGCCAGGTCGGCGGGGAGAACGTGGCCGCCGTCGTCCTCGAACCGATCCTCGGCGAGGGCGGGTTCATCGTGCCCGCGCCCGGGTTCCTGCCGGAGATCGCCCGGTGGTGCGCCGAGTACGGCGCGCTGCTGGTCGCGGACGAGATCCAGAGCGGCTTCTGCCGCACCGGCGCCTGGTTCGCCAGCGAGCACGAGGGCGTGGTGCCCGATCTGGTGGCCAGCGCCAAGGGGATCGCCGGCGGGCTGCCGCTGTCCGCCGTCACCGGGCGGGCGGAGATCATGGACGCCGTGCAGGCGGGCGGCTTCGGCGGCACCTACGGCGGCAACCCGGTGGCCTGCGCCGCCGCGCTCGCCTCGATCGGTGTGATGCGCCGGGACGACCTGGCCGGTGCCGCCCGCCGGATCGAGCAGACCCTGCTGGGGCGGCTCAAGGACCTGCAGTCCCGCCACGAGGTGATCGGGGAGGTCCGCGGTCGCGGGGCGATGATCGGCGTCGAGCTGGTGCGCCCCGGCACCGACGAGCCGGCCCCGGAGCTGGCCCAGCGGATCGTGGCGGCCTGTCACGCCCGGGGCGTCTTCCTGCTGACCGTCGGGACCTACGGCAACGTACTGCGCTTCCTGCCGCCGCTGGTGATCCCGCAGGGCCTGCTCGACGACGCCCTCGACGTGCTGGAGGAGTGCTTCGCACAGGTCGCGGCGGGAGGCGCCGGATGACCCCCGCGCCGCTGCCGACCCGGCGGCTCGGCCCGCTGCGGGTCGCCGCCCAGGGCCTGGGCTGTCTCAGCACGACCTCGTTCTACGGCCGGGCCGACCCCGCCGAGGCGATGGCCACCCTGCACGAGGCGATCGACCGCGGGGTCGCCCTGCTCGACACCGCCGCCATCCACGGCATGGGCGCGGGCGAACGGCTGGTCGGCCGGGCCGTCGCGGGCCGCCGGGACGAGGTGCTGATCGCCACCAAGGTCGGCCTGGACCGGGCGCCCGACGGGACCTTCCTGGGCGTACGCGGTGACCGGGAGTTCGTCCGGCGCAGCTGCGAGGCCTCGCTGGAACGGCTCGGGGTCGAGCGCATCGACATCCTCTACAAGCACTGGGCGTACCCCGGGGAGCCGATCGAGGAGTCGATGGGCGCGCTGGCGGAACTCGTCGCCGAGGGCAAGGTGGCCCACATCGGGCTCTCCGAGATGTCCGCCGAGACGATCCGGCGCGCGCACGCGGTCCACCCGGTGGCCGTGGTGCAGAGCGAATGGTCGCTCTGGGCCCGGGAGATCGAGGCGGAGGTGGTCCCGGTCTGCCGGGAGCTCGGCATCGGCATCGTCCCGTGCTGCCCGCTGGGGCGCGGCTTCCTGGCCGGCCAGGTCCGGTCGGCCGCGGACCTCGACCACGAGCAGGACTTCCGGCGCGGTCTGCCCCGCTTCACCGGGACCAACCTCGGGCGCAACCTGGCCGTGGTCGAGGCGCTGCGCGAACCGGCCCGCCGGCACGGTGTCACGCTGGCCCAGCTCGCGCTGGCCTGGCTGCAGAACCAGGGCCCGGACGTGGTGCCGATCCCCGGCACCGCCGGCCGCGCCCACCTGCGGGAGAACCTGGCGGCGGCCGGCGTCGAGCTGTCCGCCGAGGAGCTGGCCCTGATCGCGGAGGCGGCCGCCCCCGGCAGCGTCCACGGCGACCGGTACCCGCCCGCCCTGATGTCCCTGGTGGGCAACTGAGGCGGGCAACCGACCCGCCCGCCCCGCCCCCGACCCCCGGCGGGGGCGTGGCGGGCGTCCCGGCCGGCCCGGACGCGGGCGCGGTCCTACGAGGTCCGGCTACGCGGGGCTCAGCCGCCGCAGCCGTTCCACCGCCTCCGCGAGGACGTCGTCCTTCTTGCAGAAGGTGAACCGGACCAGGCTCCGGCCGGCCTCGGTGTCGTCGTAGAAGACCACGTTGGGGATCGCCACCACGCCGCAGCGATCCGGCAGCGAGCGGCAGAACTCCAGGCCGTCCTTCTCGCCCAGGGGAGTGATGTCGGTGGTGATGAAGTACGTGCCCTCGGGCCGGAAGACCCGGAACCCGGCCGCGTCCAGCCCGTCGGCGAGCAGGTCCCGCTTGCGCAGCAGGTCGGCCCGGAAGGCGGCGAAGTACTCGTCCGGCAGTCGCAGCGCCTCGGCGACGGCGTACTGGAACGGGCCGGCGCTGACGTAGGTGAGGTACTGCTTGGCGGTGCGGACGGCGGCCACCAGCGGCGCGGAGGCGGTGACCCAGCCGACCTTCCAGCCGGTGAAGGAGAAGGTCTTGCCGGCCGAGGAGATCGAGACGGTCCGCTCGCGCATGCCGGGCAGGGCGGCGATGGGGTGGTGCACGCCGCCGAAGACCAGGTGCTCGTAGACCTCGTCGGCCACCACCAGCAGGTCGTGCTCGACGGCGAGGGCGGCGATCGCGGCCAGCTCGTCGGGGGTGAGGACGGTGCCGGTCGGGTTGTGCGGGGTGTTCAGCAGCAGCAGCCGGGTGCGCGGGGTGATCAGGGAGCGCAGTTCGTCCAGGTCGGGTCGGAACGCGGGGGCGCGCAGGGTGAGCGGCACCCGGGTGGCGCCGGCCATGGCGATGCAGGCGGCGTAGGAGTCGTAGAACGGCTCCAGGGCGATCACCTCGTCGCCGGGCTCCAGCAGGGCGAGCAGGGCGGCGGCGATGGCCTCGGTGGCGCCGGCGGTGACCAGGACCTCGGTGTCGGGGTCGTAGCCGAGGCCGTGGAAGCGCTGCTGATGCTCGGCGACGGCCTGCCGCAGTTCGGGGATGCCGGGGCCGGGCGGGTACTGGTTGCCCTGGCCGGTCAGCACGGCGCGGGCGGCGGCCTCGGCGATCTCGCGCGGCCCGTCGGTGTCGGGGAACCCCTGGCCGAGGTTGATCGAGCCGGTGGCCGTGGCCAGCGCGGACATCTCGGCGAAGATCGTCGTGCCGAGGCCTTGCAGCCTGCGGTTCAGCAGCGGCCTGGTACCCATTGCGGCTCCTCCTGGCTTGTCGTCGGGATCATCCTCCGGGCATCGTCGGGCCCGGGACAAGTACACCCGGCGGGTCCCCCGCGGACGGCGGCGGCCCGGGGCCCGGGAGCCGGCCCGGCGCCGGGTACGACGACGGCCCGCCCCCGGGCCGGGGGCGGGCCGTGCGAGCGGCACGGTCCGCGGGACGCGTGCGCAGGGGGCTCAGGACTCGTCGGAGGGGGCGCCGTCCTCGGGGGTGCCCTCGTCGCCCTCGATGTCCTTCTGCAGGCCGAGGCGCTCGACGATCCACTGCTCGAAGCCGACCGCGGCCTGGGTCCAGTTGGCGGTGGTGGTCACGAAGTACTCCAGGTTCACGCCGGTGCCGACGATCATCTGGGACTCGCCGATCAGGCGGACCACGCCGTCCTCGTGCGTGTGGGTGTAGACCTTCGGCCAGAGGGTCTCGCGGTTCCACTCGTCGATGAGGTCGAGGATCTCGCCCTTGTCCTCCAGCGGGTACGAACGGTCGTAGAAGGCGCGGACCGCGAAGAGCTCCTTCTGCTCGCCACGGAACATGTAGTAGACGCGGAACCCGTCCCAGGGGGCGGTGAGGTCACCCTCCTCGTCGACCACGTGCTTCAGCTGCATCTGGTCGAGCAGCTGGGCCACCAGGGCCTGGTCGGGCACCACGACCGGCGGCGGGCCGGCCGGCTGGCCCTGACCGGGCTGACCACCCTGCGGGCCCTGCGGGACGCCGAACGAAGGGATGGACGACGGGTCGATACTCATGGGGGGTCCTCTTCTCAGTGCACGTGGGTGGTCGGCAATGAGAGGCCGCCCTTCCACGTCCCATCCTGCCTCATCCGGGGCCCCGGACACAGGGGCTCCCCGGGGCGGGCCCGCCCTCCGACCAGGCTCAGGGCCGGTACGCCTCGACCGAACGGACGGTCCCGAGCCGGCCGGCGTCGTTGTACATGCCGCTGTTCCAGGTCCAGGCCCAGAGGTGGCGGCTTCCGCTGCCCGCGGGGGACGAGATGCTGTAGTAGAAGTAGAAGTCGTTGTTCCCGGAGTAGATGTCCCCCGTGTTGTAGATCGTCACGTTCAGGTACCCGTCGTTGGCGAAGCACAGGTGGTCGCTGGTGGTCATGACGTTCACGAAGTCCCACCGGCCGTTGCAACTGACCCGATTGATGGCACTGGCGTCCGTGGCCGGCGCGGCGAGGGCGAGAGCGGCGGCTGCCGCCGTGGTGAGAGCGGCTTTCTTCCAGCGGCGGGTCATGATTCTCCTGTTTTCCCTGGTTTCCCTGCCGGCCGGTTCCTGGCCGGGCCCGGCGGGCCGACATGGGTCGGCGTGGCCGACCGGATCCTTGCAAGCCGGTGTCGGCACGGACCAGGAGGTTGACCGGAGGTTGACCGGAGGAACTGCCGGGCGGCCCACCCAAACGTGTACGGGCAGTGAGCTTTGTCACGCGCTGAGTGATCGCATTCCGTTGCCGTCGCCACCGGATGCCGTTAGCGTGCGGTGAAACCCTCCCGGCAGGACAATTTCCGCTGTCGGACGTCCAGTTGAGGTTTTCATTGGTTCGGGGGAGTCAGTGGTGGGGGGTCCTGTCATGGCGACGGGCAATTGTCTGGGGGCATTGCTCCGGAGCATGCGGCTCGACCGGGGAATGACCCAGGAGGATCTGGGCGCGGCCTCCGGAATGAGCGTGCGGTCCATCCGTGATCTGGAGCGCGGGGTTTCCTGTCCGCGGGTCTCCACTCTCCGACTGCTCGCCCAGACCTGGAAGTTGTCCGAGGCCCAGGGGGCCGAACTGCACCGGCTGGCCCGCACCGAGCGGGACCGCGCGGGCAGGAATCTCAAGACCGGAGCGTACGCGTGAAGTTGCAGGCACGGGTCGCGGCCACGGCCCTCGTGGTCGCCGGGCTGCTCGCCGCCCTCGCGGGGTGCACCTCAGGCCAGGGGGGCCGGGCGGCCCGGCCGTCCCTGACCCCGCCGCCGGCCGGAGCCGCCGTCGCGCCCGCCTCGGGACGCGACGCGATGATGCAACTCCCGCTCGGTGCCTACGGAACCACCGACGGTCGCAGCGAGATGGCGAGCCAGGCGCTCCGGGCGCTGATCACCAAGTGCATGCACGAAGGCGGCTACGCCACCTTCACCCGGGACGACGCTCTCAACGAGGGCCGGCGCCCCGACGCCGCCACGGCGCTGCCGGCCGGCGCCTTCGGCTACCTCTCGGAGGGCGTGGCGGCCGTCCAGGGCTTCCATCCCTCGCCGGAGACGGTGGCCGCGCCGGCTCGCCGGGCGCTGGAGCCGGCCGAGGAGGGGGCCGTGCAGAAGTGCATGGAGACCGCGTTCGCGCAGCTCAACAACCCGGACACGGCCGGTTCGGAGCTGGTCGGGCGGCTCTTCGACGAGTCGCTGGCGGTGCTGGCGAAGGACGCCCGGGTGACCGCGGCCACCACGGCCTGGCAGGGGTGCATGAGCGCCGCCGGATTTCCCGGGGTCACTCCGCAGGGGCTGGTGGACCAGTACCACGCGGCGGGGGCGCAGGCGGCCGCCGGGCCTTCGCCGGAGGAGCTCGCCGCGGCGAAGGCGGACGCCGCCTGCACGGCCCGCACCAACCTGGCCGGGATCTGGTTCGAGGTGCTGACCGGCTACCAGAAGCAGCTGATCGAGGCCAACCAGCAGAAATTGACGGACTATCAGCAGAAGTCCAGGGAGCGGGAGGCGAAGCTCACCAGGATCATCGCCGAGTCCTGAGTCCTGAGTCCTGAGTCCTGAGTCCTGAGTCCCTGGTCCCGCCTCCGCCGGGCGCGCCGGGGCGGGCCGCCCCGAAGGGAACGGCCCGCCGGCGCGCGGTGTCACTTCTCCAGCGGCCCCCGGGCGCGGACCGTCAGCCGGTCGCCGTCCTCGGCCAGCTCGACCACCACGGTCTCCCCGTCGTGGACCTGGCCGGACAGGATGGCCTTGGCCAGCTGGTCCCCGATCGCGGACTGCACCAGCCGGCGCAGCGGCCGGGCGCCGTACGCCGGGTCGTAGCCGGTGAGGGCCAGCCAGTCCCGGGCGGTCGGGGTGACCTCCAGGGTGAGCCGGCGCTCGCGCAGCCGCTCGCCGAGCTTGTTGACCTGCAGGTCCACGATCCGGCTGAGCTCCGCGGTGCCCAGCGGCTCGAAGACCACGATGTCGTCGAGCCGGTTGAGGAACTCCGGCTTGAAGGTGGCCCGGACGGTGTCCAGGACCAGGGCCTTCTTGCGCTCCTCCGGCGTGCTCGGGTCGATCAGGTACTGGGACCCGAGGTTGGAGGTAAGGATCAGGATGGCGTTGCGGAAGTCCACCGTCCGGCCCTGGCCGTCGGTGAGCCGGCCGTCGTCCAGCACCTGCAGCAGCACGTCGAAGACCTCGGGGTGGGCCTTCTCCACCTCGTCCAGCAGGACGACGCTGTACGGGCGGCGGCGCACCGCCTCGGTCAGCTGGCCGCCCTCCTCGTAGCCGACGTAGCCGGGCGGGGCGCCGACCAGCCGCGAGACGGAGTGCTTCTCGCCGTACTCGCTCATGTCGATCCGGACCATCGCCCGCTCGTCGTCGAACAGGAAGTCGGCCAGGGCCTTGGCGAGTTCGGTCTTGCCGACGCCGGTGGGGCCGAGGAACAGGAAGGAGCCGGTCGGGCGGTCCGGGTCGGCGATGCCGGAGCGGGTGCGGCGCACCGCGTCCGAGACGGCCTGGACGGCCTCGCGCTGGCCGATCAGCCGGCGCCCGAGCTCCTCCTCCATCCGCAGCAGCTTGGCGCTCTCGCCCTCCAGCAGCCGGCCGGCCGGGATGCCCGTCCAGGAGGAGACCACGTCGGCCACGTCGTCCGGGCCGACCTCCTCCTTGACCATCGACTGGCTGGCATCCTCGTCCGCGGCCCGCTCCTGGGCCTCGGTGAGCTCGCGCTCGGCGGCCGGGATCTCGGCGTACATCAGCTTGGACGCACGCTCGAAGTCGCCGTCCCGCTGGGCCCGTTCGAGCAGGCCACGCAGGTCGTCCAGGCGCTCCTTGAGCTCGCCGACCCGGTTGAGGCTCTTCTTCTCCTGCTCCCAGCGCGCGGTCAGCACGCTCAACTGCTCGTTCTTGTCGGCCAGATCGCGGCGCAGCCGGGCCAGCCGGTCGATCGAGGCCGGGTCGGACTCCTTCTCCAGGGCCAGCTCCTCCATCCGCAACCGGTCCACGGAGCGCTGGAGCTCGTCGATCTCCACCGGGGAGGAGTCGATCTCCATCCGGAGCCGGGAGGCGGCCTCGTCGACCAGGTCGATCGCCTTGTCCGGCAGGAAGCGCGAGGTGATGTAGCGGTTGGACAGGGTGGCGGCGGCGACCAGGGCGGCGTCCGAGATCTGCACCTTGTGGTGCGCCTCGTACCGGCCCTTGAGGCCGCGCAGGATCGCGATCGAGTCCTCCACCGAGGGCTCGCCGACGATCACCTGCTGGAAGCGGCGCTCCAGCGCCGGGTCCTTCTCGATCCGCTCGCGGTACTCGTCCAGGGTGGTGGCGCCGACCATCCGCAGCTCGCCGCGGGCCAGCATCGGCTTGAGCATGTTGCCGGCGTCCATCGCGGAGTCGCCGCCGGCTCCCGCGCCGACCATGGTGTGCAGCTCGTCGATGAAGGTGACCACCTGGCCGTCGCTCTGCTTGATGTCGTTCAGGACGGCCTTCAGCCGCTCCTCGAACTCGCCGCGGTACTTGGCGCCGGCGACCATCGCGCTGAGGTCCAGCGCGACCAGCCGCTTCCCGCGCAGCGACTCGGGCACGTCACCGGCGACGATCCGCTGGGCCAGGCCCTCGACCACGGCCGTCTTGCCGACGCCGGGCTCGCCGATCAGCACCGGGTTGTTCTTCGTCCGGCGGGAGAGCACCTGGACGACCCGGCGGATCTCCTGGTCGCGGCCGATCACCGGGTCGAGCTTGCCGTCCCGGGCGGCCTGGGTGAGGTCGGTGCCGTACTTCTCCAGCGCCTTGTAGGTGCCCTCGGGGTCCTGCGAGGTGACCCGGCCGCTGCCGCGCACGTCCTTGAAGGCGGCGAGCAGGGCCTTGGGGGTGGCGCCGTACCGGCTCAGCAGGTCGGCGACCGCGCCGCCCTCGGCGGCCAGGCCGACCAGCAGGTGCTCGGTGGAGAGGTACTGGTCGTCGAGGTCGTCGGCGCGCCTGCCGGCCTCGGTCAGCACGGCCAGGGTGTCCCGGGCCAGCTGCGGCGCGGCAACGGTCGAGCCGCTGGCGCTCGGCAGCCCGGTCAGCTGGCGGCGCGCCTCGGCGGTGATCCGGCCGGCGTCCGCGCCGACGGCTTCGAGCAGCGGCTTGGCGATGCCCTCGGGCTGTTCCAGCAGGGCGAGCAGGATGTGCACCGGCTTGACGTCCGGGTTCCCCGCTGCGCCCGCCTGCCGGATCGCGGCGGACAGGGCGTCCTGCGTCTTGGTGGTGAACTTGCTGGCGTCCACTGCTGGGTCGTCCTCCTCTACGTCGGGGCCGGGGCCGGCGGTCGGGGCCGGATCCCGGGGTGGGGAGCTGTCGCTCCTGCTAGATACAGCATGCACTAAGTTGAGTCTATTCCGCTCAACTTTCGGATGAACAGTTCGCGCGGCCGTTCCGGGGCGGCTCCGGGCGGCTCCGGGCGGCCGGGGACGGGCACCGCGGCCTCAGCCGGTCCGCCGGGTCAGGCCCAGCAGCTCCCGGGCCGGGCCGGACGGCCGCTGTCCGGCCGGCCAGACCGCGCGCAGCGGACGCCTCAGGTCCAGCCCCGCCGCCAGCGGGACCGCCACCAGCCGGCGGGTCGCCAGCTCCTCCACCACCGCCAGCTCGCTCAGGCAGACCGGCCCGGCGCCGGTCATCGCGGCCGCCTTCAGCGCCGTCGAGGAGGCCAGCTCCATCAGCGGCCGGGCCGCGCCGCCGTACGGCTCCAGCGCCATCTCCAGCACCTCCCGGGTGCCCGAGCCCGGCTCGCGGAGCACCAGCGCGGTCGCCGCCAGCTCCGGGCCGGTCAGCGGCGCGCGGCGGCGGGCCCACGGATGGTCGGGGGCCACCACCACGACCAGCCGGTCGGCGGCCACCACCGTGCCGGACAGGCCGGCGGCCGTGGTCGGGCCCTCCACGAAGCCGAGGTCCGCCTCGCCGGCCAGCACGTGCCCGGCGACGTCCGCGGAGTTGGCCGTCCGCAGCGTCACCGAGGTCTGCGGGCTGACCCCGTGCAGGGCCAGCAGCCAGCCGGGCATCAGGTACTCGGCGACGGTCAGGCTGGCCACCACCCGCAGCCGGGCGTCCCGGTTCTCGCGCAGCGCGTCGATCCCGGCGTCCAGCGCCCGGGCCGCCTCGACCACGTTGCGCGCCCACTCGACCACCAGCCGGCCCGCCTCGGTCGGCTTCGACCCGCGCGGCGAGCGCTCCAGCAGCGCCACCCCGATCTGCCGTTCCATGCCCTTGATCCGGGCGCTGGCGGTCGGCTGGCTCACGCCCAGCTCGGCCGCCGCCCGCCCGACGCTGCCCAGCCGCGCGACCGCGAGCAGCAGCTCCAGCGCACCCAGCTCGGGGACGTGCGAGGAGAGAGGCATAGGCCCAGGCTATGCGCTCATAGGCGCGCGGGCGCTACCGGCACGGCCAGGCCCCGGGCACGGTGGTGCCATGGCCACCCTCACCCTCGCCCGCCCGCTCACCGGCCACGGCCGCGCTCCCGCCCTCGCCGGACTCGGCCCCCAGTGGTACGCCGCCGTGATGGGCACCGCCGTCGTGGCGAACGGCGCGGCCGCGCTGCCCGTCCGTCCGCCCGGTCTGACCGGCTTCGGCGAACTGCTCTGGGGGCTGTCCGTCCTCGCGCTGCTCGCCCTGGTGGCGGCGCGCGCCGTGCACCTCACCCGGCACCGTGACACCGCCCGGGCCGGCCTGTTCGACACCCCGGCCACCGCCGTCTTCTACGGCTGCCCGCCGATGGCCCTGCTCGCGGTGGGGTACGCCACGCTGGCCTTCGGCCCACGGGTGATCGGCACCGGTCCGGCGCTGGCCGTCGACGCCGTGCTGTGGACGGCGGGCACCGCGTACGCGCTGGCCGTCGCGGCCGGCATCCCCTACCTGATGATCACCCGGCACCGGCTCGCCGCGCAGGACGCCAACCCCACCTGGCTGCTGCCGGTGGTGGCGCCGCTGGTCGCCGCCGCCACCGGCCCCGCGCTCGTGCCGTACCTGCCGGCCGGCGGCTGGCGGACCGCCATGCTGCAGGGCTGCTACGCGCTGCTCGGCGCCGGCCTGCTGGCCACCCTCGCCCTGCTCCCCGTGGTGATCACCGGGCTGCTGCACAGCAAGCCGCTCGCGCCCGCCCTCACCCCCGCGCTGTTCCTGGTGCTCGGGCCGCTCGGGCAGTCCACCACCGCGACCGGCCAGCTGGCCGACGCCGCCGGGCCGGCCGCCCCGGCGCTGGCCCCCGCCGCGCTGGTGCTGTCCGAGCTGTACGGCGTCGCGGTGATGGGCGTCGCGATGCTCTGGCTGCTGGTCGCCGCGGCCGCCAACCTGCGGGCGATGCGGGCCGGGATGCCTTTCGCGATGACCTGGTGGGCTTTCACCTTCCCGGTCGGGACGTGTGTCACCGGCGCGGCCGGCCTCGCCCGGCACACCGGCTTCGCGGGCTTCACCGGGCTGGCCGTGGCGCTCTACCTGCTGCTGATCGCGGCCTGGGCGGTCGCGGCCGTCCGGACGGTCGGCGGGCTGGCCGGCGGACGGCTGCTCCGGGCCTGAGCCGCCGGCCCGGCAGACGACCGCCGGCCCGGCGGCCGGCGGTGTGCGGGCGGCCGGGGTCGGGTCCGTCCGGACCCCGGCCGCCGCGGGTCAGGCGTCGAAGTCCGTGCCCCGGCTGACCTGCTCCCAGGCCAGCAGCTCCGCACGGGCCGCGTCGGCGTTCGCCAGGATCGCGTCGGTCGCGTCGTTGCCCAGCACCAGCCGCAGCGGGGTCCGCTCGGCCGCCAGCGCGGCCAGGATCGCCGCCGCGGCCTTGGCCGGGTCGCCGGGCTGGGTGCCGTCGCTCTGCGGCAGCACCTCGCGGACCGGGCCGACCGTCTCCCGGTACGCGTCCAGGGGGGCCGACTCCAGCAGCGCGCCGCCGCCCGCGAAGCCCGTCCGGAACGAGCCGGGCTCCACGATCATCACCTTCACGCCGAACGGGGCCACCTCCGGCGCCAGCGCCTCCGACAGTCCCTCCAGGGCGAACTTGGTCGCCGAGTAGGCGCCGACCCCGGCGAACGAGAGCCGCCCGCCCATGCTGCTCAGCTGCACCACCGCGCCGGACCCCTGCCGCCGCATCGCCGGCAGTACCGCCCGGGTGAGCGCCGCCGGGCCGAAGAAGTGCAGGTCCATCAGGTCGCGCAGCTCGCGGTCGGTGTTCTCCTCGACCGCGCCGATCAGGCCGCGCCCGGCGTTGTTCACCAGGACGTCGATCCGCCCGTACCAGAGCAGCACCTCGGCCACCACGGCGGTGATCCGCGCCTGGTCGGTGACGTCCAGGGCGACCGGCACCACCCGGTCGGGATGCTCGGCGGCGAGGTCCTTGAGCGCCTCCGGCCGGCGGACCGCCGCGACCACGGTGTCGCCGGCCGCCAGGGCCGCCTCGGTCAGCGCCCGGCCGAAGCCCGAGGAGGCACCGGTGATCAGCCAGACCCGGCCGGCCGCCGTGCGGGTGGCACCTGCGTGAGTGTTCGTCATGTCCTGCTCCTTGATCCGCTGTTGACGGTTCCAGTGAGCCACTTCGCGGTGTCCGGCGTCCAAGACAGAGCTTCCGCCGCCCGATAAAGGCCGCTTATCATCGCTGCGTGGAGCTCCGGCAACTGCGCTACCTCGTCGAGATCGCCGATCAGGGCAACCTGGGTCGGGCCGCGGAACGGCTCCACGTGAGCCAGCCGGCCCTCTCGTACGCGCTCCGGAACCTGGAGTCCGAGCTGGGCCTGCGGCTGTTCGAACGGCACTCCGGCGGCGTGAACGCCACCGCCGCCGGGCTGGACGTGGTCGCCGAGGCCCGCCGGACCCTGCGCCAGGCCGACCGGGTGACGGCGGTCGCCGAGCGCCACCTGCGCGGCGAGACCGGGGTGCTGCGGGTCGGCTTCGAGGCCAGCGGCGCGGGCGAGCTGACCACCCGGGCGCGGGCCGAGTTCGCCCGTCGCCATCCCGGCGTCCAGGTGACGCCCAAGCGCTTCGACTGGAGCGAGGAGGCCGCGGCGCTGCGCGACGGCCGGGTCGACGTCGCCTTCGTCTGGCTGCCCGCGGACCTCACCGGCCTGCACGCCGAACTGGTGCACTCCGAACCCCGGGTGGTCGGCCTGCCGGCCCGGCACCCGCTGGCCGGGCGGGCGGGGGTCGGCGTGATGGAGGTCAACGACGAGCCCTTGATGTGGACCGAGCGGGCGCCCCGCGAATGGGTCGACTGGTGGGCCGTGAACCCCCGGCCGGACGGCTCGGCCCCGCGCTGGGGGCCGACCAACGACAACGTCGAGGAGATGCTGGAGCAGGTGGCCGACGGCGCCGCCATCTGCTTCGCGCCGGCCAGCATGGCCCGGTACTACGGCCGCCCCGACCTCTGCTGGGTGCCGCTCGTCGACGCCGAGCCCCTGCGGGTGGTGCTCGCCTGGGGGGCCGGCACCGACAACCCGCTGGTGCGGGGCTTCGCCGAAGTGGTCCGGGAGCTGGCCGCCCGGGGCTGAGGCCCGGCCGCCACGGGATGCTCCAGGGGCGGTAGTTGGCCCGGAGGGTGGAGTTCCGGAATTCAGGTCACGCAAAGTGTCCGATGAGCTACGATCCGTAAGTCATGATCTTGTCGTGGCCCGGCTCCGGCCTGGCGCGGCCGTGGCGGCGGAGCAGTGCGGCCGGGCCCGCCACCGCCCGGCCGCACCGTCCGCGGCCACCGGCCCGGCCGCGTCGTCCCCCATGGAAAGCCCCGAAGTTGACGCCTGTCCTGCTGCCCTCCGCCGGCCGGGTCGAACCCCTCGCCCACGGGCCGCACGCCGATGAACTCCTGCACCGCCGCGACCGGCTGGCCCGCCGGGTGGCCGCCCGGGTGGGCCCGGACGGCCTGCTCCGGGCGCCCTGCGAGAGCCGGGTGCTGGAGTCCGCGCTGGCGCTGTGGCTGCTCACCGCCGAGCGGACCGCCCCGCAGGCCCGCCGGCGGCTCGCCCGGTACCTCCGGGACACCCTCGACAGCCGGCCGCCGGACGCCCTCCAGCGCGCTCTCGGCCGGGCCGCGCTCGGCACCGCCGGCCCCGCCGACCGGGCGGCGGCCCGGCAGCTCGTCGTCGACGACTTCACGGCCGACCGCAAGCGGCTCATGTTCGCCACCCTGCTGGCCGAACTCGGCGCCGGGGAGTTCCCCCGGGCGCGGCCCGAGGCCTACGACGTGCGCGGCCAGCAGAGCTGGCTCCAGCTGGAGATGACCTCGCTCAAGATCATGGCGGCGTACGGCACCGGCGCCCCCGGACTGGTCACCGGCACGGACTGGGACGTCCTGGCGCCCGCCGTCCGGCCCGGGCCGGCCTGGGAGTGCAACAACCTGGCCCGGTTGCTCGGACTGCTCGCGCTGCGCAAGCACCCCGGCCGGCGGCCGGCCGTCCGCCGCGCCCTCGGGGACGTGCTGGCCGGCCTCGGCCCCGACGGGGGACTCCCGTTCATCACCGGCATGAGCCTCTTCGCCACCGCCACCGCCGGGCTCGCCCTCGTCCGCTGCGGGTACGCGGGGCCGCTGGTCGACCGGATGGCCGACGCCCTCGCCGGCCGGCAGAACCCCGACGGCGGATTCGGCTTCCACCCGGGGGTGACGCAGAGCGACGTCGACGACACCTCGTACGCGGTGGAGTTCCTGCGCGGCACCGGTGCGGCCCGGCACCGCCGGCGGATCCGCGCGGCCGAGCGCCACCTGCTGGAGCGGCGCAACCCCGACGGCGGCTTCCCCACCTATGCGCGCGGCGTCCCCTCGGAGATCGCGATGACCGCCGGGGCCGTCAACGCGCTGGCCCCCGACCCGGCGCACCGGGCGGTGGTCGAGGCCGGCGCGCGCTTCATCGCGGCCGGCCAGCGGGCGGACGGCGGCTTCGGGCGCGGCTGGAGCCGCAACGCCTCCAACGCGGTCTTCCGGGCGGTGCTGGCCTGCGACGCCGCCCGGGCGGGCGCCGGCCCCGCCACCCGCCGGGAGCTGGACCTGGTCAGGAGCCGGGCCGTCGGCCACCTGGCCCGGACGGGCAACGCCGACGGCGGCTGGGGCCACCGGCCCGGCGACCCGAGCGACCCGATCAGCACGGCGTACGCGGTGATCGCCCTGGCCGGCTCGCCGGAACACCGCCCGCTGCTCCGGCGGGCCGTCCGGCTGCTCGCCGACCGCCAGCAGCCGGACGGCGGCTACCTCAGCCGCCCGGACCAGGCCGGTCCCCGGCCGCTGCTCTACGACGTCCCGGCGCTGGCGGACGTGAGCGTGCTGCTCGGCCTGGCCCACGCACCGGTCGGGCCGGCCACCCGGTGACCCGCCCGCCTGCCGCACCTGCCCGGTGACCCGCCCGCCCGGGGCCGCCCGGCGGAACCACGGCCCCTGGGCCAATCCGCTCCGATTGGCCCTGGACGGCCCGGCCCCGGGTTCCGAGGATGGCGCCATGACCTCACTTCCCCCGGAGCTGCACCCCGAGAGCAGGACCGTCCACCCGCCGGTCGCCGAGGTGGCCGGCAGCCGGCCGCTCGGCGTGCCGATCCACCAGGGCCACGTGTTCGCCTTCGACGACCCGGACGCCCTGGCCGCGGCCTTCACCGACCCCACCGGCGCCTTCCTCTACGGCCGGATGGGCAACCCCACCGTCCGGTCCCTGGAAAGGGCGGTCGCCGACCTCGAGGGCGGCGCCGCCGCCCTCGCCGCCGCCTCCGGGATGGGCGCGATCAACTCCGTGCTGCTCGGACTGCTCCGCTCCGGCGACCACGTGATCGCCCAGCGCAGCCTCTACGGCGGCACCACGGCGGTGCTCGGCGACCTGGCCGAGCGCTGGGGCGTGCAGGTCACCCACGTCGGCGGCGACAGCGCCGAGGAGGTCCGGCAGGCGCTGCGCCCGAACACCCGCCTGCTCTACCTGGAGACCATCTCCAACCCGATGACCCGGATCTCGGACCTGCCCGCGCTGACCGCCGTCGCCCGGGAGGCGGGCGTGCTCAGCGTCGTCGACAACACCTTCGCCACCCCGCTGCTCTGCCGTCCGCTCGACCACGGCGCCGACATCGTGGTGCACTCCGCCACCAAGTACCTCGGCGGTCACAGCGACGTGCTCGGCGGCGTGGCCGTCTTCGCCTCCGCCGAGTTGCACGCCGAGGTCTGGCACCACGCCTCGGAGCTGGGCGCCTCGGCCGACCCCTTCACCGCCTGGCTCACCCTGCGCGGCATGCAGACCCTCGCACTGCGGGTCCGGCGGCACTGCGAGAACGCGCTCACGCTGGCCACCCGGCTGGCCGACCACCCGGCGGTGGCCGCCGTGCACTACCCGGGGCTGCCCCGGCACCCGGACCACGCCCTCGCCGGTCGGCTGCTGGACGGCGGCCACGGCGGCATGCTCGCCTTCGAGCACGTCGGCGGCCGGGAGGCCGGCCACGCCTTCGCCGGGGCCGTCCGGCTCGCCGCCCTGGCGCCGTCCCTGGGCGGGGTGCACACGCTCGTCATGCACCCGGCCAGCACCTCGCACCGCCAGCTGGACGACGAGCAGCTGCGGGCGGCGGGCATCGGCGCGGGGACGATCCGCGTCACCGTCGGGATCGAGCACCCGGACGACCTGTGGGCCGACCTCGACCAGGCCCTCGGCAAGGCCGGCTGACCCGGGCGGGCCCACCGGGCGTACTCAGCGGGCGCGAGCCAGGTGAGCGACCGCCGGGCGGCAGCCGGGGGAGCGGCCGCCGGGCGGGAGCGGCCGGGGCCGGGGGCCGGTCCGCTCCGCCAAGCGGCGGCGGCAGCGCAGAAATAGGATGAACCTGCGATTCGCCGGGTGACCGGCCCGGCTCTCGGCCGTCCGGTGCCGCACGGTCGCCCGTCCCGGGGAGTGTCCCGGGTACCGGTCGCACCCGCGGTGACCGGCCTCGGGCGCGTGACCCAAGCCCCTGGGAGGGTCGATGACCCGACGCCGGCCCGCCAGCGCCGACGACCTGCTGACCGAACTCGGACGCCTCACCGCACAGGCCCTGGAGCGCGCCGAGCTGCAGCAGGCCCGGGTCGAACTCGCCCAGGCCCTGCAACGCGAGCTGCTCCCCGGCGCCCTGCCGGAGCTGCCGGGCCTGCGCACCGCGGCCCGCTACGCGCCCGCCCGCAACGGCCTGGACATCGGCGGGGACTGGTACGACGGCTTCCGGCTGCCGGACGGCGCGCTCGGCTTCTCGATCGGCGACGTGCAGGGGCACGACGTCGAGGCGGCCGCCTTCATGGGCCAGGTCCGGGTCGGCCTGCGGGCGGTGGCCGGCATCTCGGCCGACCCGGGGGAGGTGCTGGCCCGGGCCAACGAACTGCTGCTCTCGATGGACTGCACCCTCTTCGCCACCTGCAGCTTCCTGCGCTTCGACCCGGTCAGCTGGGAACTGTCGGACTCCCGGGCCGGCCATGTGCCCGCGGTCTGGGCCACCACCGACGGCCGCAGCGGCGTCACCCAGGACGAGGGCGGACTGCCGATCGGGATCCTGCCCGGCGAGGTGTACCCGGTGACCCGGCGCCGGCTGGCGGTGCCCGGTGCGTTCGTCCTGGTCACGGACGGTGTGGTGGAGGGGCCCTCGTTCCCGATCGAGGCCGGCCTGGAGCAGGTCGCCCGGGTGGTCGAGGAGGGCGTCGGCGCCGGGGCCCGGGCCGGCACCGTCCCCGACCCGGGCGAGCTGGCCACCGAGATCATCAAGGTCGCCGACCTCACCGGCCACACGGACGACGCCGCCGTCCTGGTCCTGTGCCACGACGAGCGGGACCGCGAGGCGTAGGCCGTCCCGGGGCAGGACCGGCAGGCGGAACAAGCCCCGCAGCGCGTGTCACGGGCCGGTGCCGGGCCGGCGGCGTTGTCTGATGGCTTCTGTGGTGCGCAACGAGGTATTCCGGCGTCTCACCGCAGCGGCCCTGCGGATCCTCGCCGTCGCGGCCGCCTGGTTGGTGGCCGGCCGGATCGGACTGCTGCAGCAGGTGGTCGTCGGGGGTGCCAAGGTCGCGCCGCTCTGGCCGCCCACGGGCATCGCCCTGACCTGCCTGCTGATCCTCGGCCTGCGGGTCTGGCCCGGCATCGCGATCGGCACCCTGCTGGTCATCGCCACCATCGGGCCGGTGAACGGCGCCTCCGTCGCGATCGCCGCCGGGAACAGCCTCGCCGTGGTCTGCTCCTGCCTGATGCTCCGGGCGGTGGGCTTCCGGATCCAGCTGGACCGGCTGCGGGACGGCGTGGCCCTGGTCTTCCTCGGCGCGCTGGCCGGCATGCTGATCAGCGCGACCGTGGGCAGCCTCGCGCTGCTGCTGGTCGGCTCGCTGCCGGCCAGCGGCTTCTGCGCGACCTGGTCGGCGTGGTGGGTCGGCGACGCGATGGGCGTCCTGGTCGTCACGCCCCTGCTGCTGGCGCTCTACACCTTCCGCCGGCCGACCGCGATACGGCCCTACCAGTGGGCCGAACCTCCGCTGCTGGTGCTGCTCACCGCCGTGGTGGCCCTGATCGGCACCCGCAGCCCGCTGCACCTGCTGTTCCTGGTCTTCCCGGTGCTCATCTGGGCTGCGCTGCGCTACCAGCTGATGGGCGCCGCGCCGTGCGTGCTGGTCGTCTCGGTGGTCGCGGTCCGGGCCGCGGTCGACGGGGTCGGTCCGTTCGCCGGCCACAGCACGCTCGCCGTCATGTTCACCCTCCAGGCCCTCAACGGCGCGGCGGCGCTGACCGCGCTGCTGCTGTCGGCGCTGATCGCCGAGCAGCGGAACACCTACTTCAAGATCGAACAGGCCTGTGTCGCGCTGGCCGAGGTGGTGGCCCGGCTGGCACCGGGCGAGGACGCCCACCGCTGGCCGCCGGCCGGGGACGAGGAGGACGAGGAGGAGGACCGCCCCGGCGGACGGTGACCGGGGCGGTGGACGTCGACCGGGCCGGCCGCAGGCCGACCGCCGCGGGTCCGGCCGGCCGGACCCGCGCTCAGCCGTCCACCAGACGCCCGTCCCGCAGGCGGATCTGCTCGTCGCAGTCGTCGGCCAGGCCCGGGTCGTGGGTGGCGATCACCATCGTCATGCCGCGCTCGGCCCGCAGGGTGAGCAGCAGCTCCACCACCGCCGCGCCGGTCCGGCTGTCCAGGTTGCCGGTCGGCTCGTCCGCGAGCAGCAGCGCCGGGTCGTTGATCAGGGCCCGGGCGATCGCCACCCGCTGCTGCTGCCCGCCGGAAAGCTTCGACGGCAGGGCGGCCTCCCGTCCGCCGAGTCCCACCACCTCCAGCAGCTCGCGGGCCCGGGCGCGCTTGTCGAAGTCGGTGCGGACCGGCAGCACCGGCGCGATCACGTTGTCCAGCGCCGACAGCGCCGGCAGCAGGTGGAAGCGCTGGAACACGATGCCGATACCGCGCCGGTAGGCGGCCAGCCGGCGGCGCGACATGGCGGTGATCTCGGCGTCGCCGACGTGGATCGTGCCGCTGTCCGGGCGCTCGATCGCGCCCAGCATGTGCAGCAGCGTCGACTTGCCGGAGCCGGACGGCCCGGTCAGCGAGACCGCGCGGCCGGGCTCGATCCGCACGCTCACCCCGTCGACGGCGGCGAGGCTCTGGTCCGCGCCGGTCCGGAAGGACCTCCGCACGTCCAGCGCCCGTACGGCGGCGCCGGAGCCCATGGGTGTGTCGGTCAAGGGTCAGTCCTCCGTGAGCAGTTGGCCGATGGGGGTGCGGCGCAGCAGGGCGGCCGGCACGAGTGAGGCGACGATCGTCGTCAGCACGCCGCCGGCCGCGACGGCGGCGGCCGTGGCCACGACGCCGGCGGGCAGCGCGCCGGCCAGCGTCGCCGTGGCGGCGGCCCCGGCGGTGGCTCCGGCCAGGGCACCCAGCAGGCCCATCAGCGCGCCCTCGGTGACGACCAGCCGGCCGAGTTCGCGGTCGTCCCAGCCGGCGGCCGACAGCGCGGCGAGCTCGGCGGCCCGCTCGCGGATGCCGAGGTAGAGCACGTCGGCCACCGCGAGGGCGCCGAGCAGCACGACGGTCGCCACGGCCACGTAGTCGATGCCGCGGACCTGGAAGGACACCGCCTGTCCGAGCAGCGACCCGACCAGGGCGTTGCGGAAGGTCCAGGTGATCCCGATCAGGACGGTCAGCGCGCAGGTGCCGACGGCCACGCTGAGCGCGCCCAGCAGACTGCGGCCCGGTGTCCGACGGACGTTGCCCGCGGCCAGCCCGGCGATGCCGCGGGCCCGGCTGACCCGGTGCGCGTCCGAGACGGCCGGGCGGACGGCCGCGGCGGGCGCCGTCCGGGCGGCGCGCAGGGCCGGGACGGCGCCGGCGAGCAGGGCCAGCAGGACGGCTCCCGGCACCGCCGTCGCGGCGCGGGCCGCGGTGATCTTCAGGCCGAAGAGCACCGCCACCGGCCAGGACAGCGCCGCGCCGGCCAGCCCGGCCAGCAGTCCGAGCAGGGCTACCTCCCCGAGCAGGGTGGCCAGCACCCGGCCGGGCGACCAGCCCAGGCAGGCCAGTACGCCCAGTTCGGTGCGCCGCGAACGGACGGCGGCGCCCACCGAGTTGGTGACGAACAGCGCACACACGGCGAGGATCAGGACGAACAGGGTGAGGCTCTTGCGGTCCAGCGCGTCCAGCACGGTGAAGGCGACCCCGAGCTTGGCCCAGTTCTGCTCGACGAGCAGCTCCGGCCGGCCGAAGCGTCCGGCGCCGAGCGCGATGGTGGTGGGGTGCGGCGAGGAGCCGTAGGTGACGTCCACGTGCAGGCCGGTGCGGTCCTGGATCTGCTGGGCGATCAGCCGCACCCGCTCGCGGCTGACCGCGTCCGTGCCGGTGATCCCGGAGACCCGGACCCGGACCGAGCTGATCGGGTCGGCGGCGTGCAGGTCACCCTGGAAGGCGCCCCGGGTCAGTGCGGGCAGCGCGTCCAGGGTGGTGAGCAGCTGCGGCGGCTGGCTGAGCAGGCCGCCCAGACCGCCGTCGGGCTGCAGGGCCTTGCCGCCGAGCGCGGCGGTGGAGGCGGCGTCCGCGGGCGTGGTGGTCGGCGGGTCGTACGCGCCGAGCGGGACGGCCGTGAGCGGGTTGGTCGCGGGCAGCTTCGCGGCGTCGAAGACGCCGACGGCCTCCGGCACGGGGACGGTCAGCCGGCCGGGCTCGGACTGCGGGACGGCCAGGTGCTTGTCGACCGCCCGCAGCGGTGTCTCGGCGTTGCTCGGCGGCACCTTGAGCCAGGGCGAGTTCGGCACCCCGGAGGCCCAGGTGGAGTCCGGGTTCTGCGCGGCGGTGGGCCGCAGCACGCCGCCCGGCCCCTCGGTGAAGGTGAGCGGGCCGACCGTCCAGGTGGCGGCCAGCGAGTTCAGGGAGGCGGGGGTGCCCGCGGAGATCCCGTCGAGCAGCTGCCCGTAGGCCTCCCCGGCGGTGACCGTCCGGGTGGTGACCGGCTGCCCGGCCAGTGCGCCGAGGGCCGCCGTGCCGAGCTGCGCCGGGGTGCGGCCGTCCGTCCCGGCCAGCCGCTGAACCGAGACGTCCACGGTCTGGTCGAGGCTGCTCCGGGCCGCCGCCAGCACCGGGAAGGTCGGCTGCGGGACGGTCGTGGCGGTGGTGTCGGTGGCGGTGCCCACGGCGGCGGCCACCTGGCGGGTACCGGCGCCCTGGTGGTCGGCCAGGTACCGGCCGGAGACGACGGCGCCGTCCAGACCGTCCAGCCGGGCCTCGGAGGCCGGGTCGATCGCGCCGATCAGCATCGGCACCCGGATGTTGACCTTGTACCCGACCGGGCCGGAGGCCGGCCGGGTGCTGATGGTCTCGCCGTTCACCACCGAGCGGGAGCCCTTGGTGGAGTCGCAGCCGATCCGGTCCGGGGTGTCGAAGGGGCCGGCCGGCGGCACCGCGTCGACCGGGCAGGCCGCGACCTGGGCGCCGGAGGGGAGTTCCTCCGTCACCGGGCCGGGTCCGCCCTGACCGCCCTGGTTCTCGACCAGCTGGTTGCGGGTGACGTACTGGTAGGTGACGGCCGGCGGGGTCCGGCTGAGGCCCTGGTCGGTGGAGGTGGTGGTGGTGATCCGGAAGACGGCGCCGTCCTGCCCGGCCGGGATCTGCGCGGCCAGGTCGACCGGTACCGAGGCGCTCGCCATGACGTAGCCGACCAGCGCCATCGGCGCGGCCACGTCCACGCCGGGGATCCGCTGGATCCGCTGCCACTGCTCCAGGCTGATCCCGCCGAAGATCCCGGACAGGAAGCCGGCCTGCACCACGCCCTGGGCGCGTTCGGCCTCGGACCGGGCGCCGGTCGGCCGGACCAGGATGTCGTACGCCGAGCGGTAGTTGCTGTCCACCGTCCGGCGGACCTGCAGCTCCTGCGTCCGGGCCGCGCCGGTGAGCACGGTGAACGCGGACGTGGCGACCGCGATTCCGGACATCAGGGCGACGGCTCTGCCGAGCCGGTGCCGCAGTTGGGACCGCACCATCACGAGCAAGTCGACCACCTCATCGCGCGTACCACTTCCGTCAGCCTCGGGGCCGGATGCCGTCAAGGACGATTCCGACGACGCTCTGCGTGGGGAGCACTCCCCAGAGCCGGGAGTCGGTGCTGAAGCCCGGGTTGTCCCCGAGCAGGACGAGCTGCCCGGGCGGGACCAGATCCCCGGCGGCGGCACCGGCGGCCTCCCGGACCTCCGGCGGGATCGGCTCCCCGGCCAGTGCCGCTACCCGCTTCACCAGCAGCGGCCGGGCGCCGGCCGGCCGGCGCCCGGGCCGCCCGTCCGTCCCGGCGGCGGCCGGCGCGGTCACCACGACGATCCGGCCGGTCCGCAGCCGGGCCAGCCCGGGCCGGACGAAGAACACGCGCTGACCGTGCCGCAGGGCCGGCGTCATGCTCGGTCCGGAGACCAGCAGGACGGACACCGACAGCCGGAGCAGCACCAGCAGGGCCGCGAGCAGCGCCGCGAGCCCCAGGAACAGGTGGAGCGGGGTCACTTCGGTTTCCTCCCTTCCGCCGCCCGGCGGTGCCGGGCGGTGCCTGCCCGGCCGCGGGCCGGCCTCAGACCCGCTCCGGTGCGCGCGGCGGGCCCGGTGCGGCGGCCAGCTGGTACCCGTCCGCCTGCAGGGTGAACAGGCCCGCGTACTCCCCGCCGTGCGCCATGAGTTCGTCGTGGGTGCCCAGTTCGCTCACCCGGCCGCCCTTGAGCACGATGATCCGGTCCGCGTCCCGCACGGAGCTCAGCCGGTGCGAGATCACCACGCTCGTCGCGTCGCGCCGCAACTCCCGTAGACTGTCGTGAAGTTCCTTCTCGGCGGCCGCGTCCAGGCCGGCGCTGGGCTCGTCCAGGATCAGCAGGTCCGCGTCCCTGCGCATGAACGCCCTTGCGACGGCCACCCGTTGCCATTCGCCACCGGACAGCGACCGGCCGGCGCCGCCCTGCTCCGGCTCCGGGACGAAGATCCGGCTCAGCAGCGTCCGGTAGCCGGCCTCCATCGCGGAGATCCGCCCGTGCACCCCCGCCGCCCTCGCGGCGGCCGTCACCAGCTCCGGGTCGTCCAGCCGGGAGACCTGGCCGAGGCCGATGTTCTCGCCGGCCGTGAGGTCGTACCGGCAGTAGTCCTGGAAGACCACCCCGATCCGCTCCCTGAGCTGCTCGGGGGTGAACTCCCGGATGTCCAGGCCGTCCCAGAGGATCCGGCCCCGGGTCGGGTCGTACAGCCGGCAGAGCAGCTTGACCAGGGTGCTCTTGCCGGCGCCGTTCAGGCCGACCAGCGCGGTCGTGGCGCCGACCGGGATGGTCAGGTCGACGCCCTTCAGCACCCAGGGCGAGGCGTCGTCGTAGCGGAACCAGACGTCCTGCAGCGTGATGCCGGGGCCGGCCGGGGCAGGGGCGGCGGCCACCGCCGGCCGGGAGAGGTCCGGCGTGACCAGTTGCAGGCCCCGGTAGAAGCCGAAGGTGATCGAGGCCTGGTAGGCGGCGCTGCCGGTACCGGCCAACTGCGAGACGCCGGACTGGATCCCGGCCGTCGCGGCCAGGAAGACCGACACGTCGCCGATCGAGAGCGCACCGGTGCGCGCGGCGTGCACCGCCCAGGCCAAGCCGACGCCGTACACGGCGACCCCCAGCAGGGACGGCGGCAGCCGCCGGAGCAGGTTGCCCAGGTCGGTGAGGCGCTCGGCCGCGGAGGCGGCGCGCAGTTCGGCCCCGGCCCGCTCCTTGAAGAACGCCTGCAGGCCGAAGAGCCGGATCTCCTTCACCGCGTCCACGTCGGTCAGCAGGCTGCCGTAGAACATCTGCCGCCGGTTGCGCGGCATGTTGTCCTGCAGCACCGCGGCGCGCCGCCGCCCGGCGGCCAGCTGGGTCCCGAAGAGCGGCAGCGCCATCAGCACGGTGACCACGCCCAGCACGGGGTTGAGGACGAACACCGTGGCCAGGAACCCGGTGAGGGTCACCAGCGCCTGCAGGCTGCTCACCGCCGAGCCGATCAGCAGCTCGGGAGCGGAGGCGCCGGCCTGCTGGGCGAGCCGCAACTCGTCCTGGAACCGGGGGTCTTCGAAGTGGCGCAGGCCGGGCAGCCGGTTGACGCCGTCGAACAGCTCGTCCTGCACCCGCAGCCGGATCGCCCGGCTGTTCTGGGCCCGGAGGTACTCGATCACCGACGGGACCAGCGACAGCCCGAGGCTCGCCGCCACCAGCAGCACGGTGACCCGCACCAGGGCTCCGGTGGGGCGCAGTTGGGTGATCGCGTCGAACAACTCGCGGACCAGGACCGCGATCAGGGCCGGCAGCAGGCCGGCGACCACGCTGGCCAGCGCGTAGCAGGTGATGGTGCGTGGACCCGACCGCCAGGCCAGCCCGGCGGCGGCCCGCGCCGACCCGAGCGCCCGCAGGCCGGTCCCGGGCGCGGTGTCCGCCCCGGTCACTGGGCCGGGGACGGGGTCGGGACGGCGAGTTCGGAGACCTGGCCGCGGTCCGTGATCCTGCCCTCGGCGTCCACGTTGAGGTAGCTCGGCCACCGGACGATCCCGAAGGCCGCCGAGGCCCCGGCGTGGCCGGCCGGCTCGGTCACCACCCGGGCGACCGGGCTCAGCAGCCCGACCAGCTCCGCCTCCGCGGCGCCGCCGCCCTTGACGAACGCCAGCACCTGCTCGCGGCCGCCGGGAATGTCCCGCACCACGCGGGCGAACTCCGGAGCCTGCTCGCGGCACGGCTGGCAGGTGGTCGAAAAGAATCCGACGATCGCCTCCCCGCGCAGGTCCTCGCGACTGATCGGGCCGTCCGCGTGGGTGTGCGCGTTGAATTCGGGCAGCGGGGATCCGTCCGGCAGGCTGTTCGCCGGCGGCTCGTTGTCGAACGTCGCGGTGCCGGGCGACCGGCGGGCCACGGCGAGCGTCAGGACCAGATTGAAGACGGACAGGCAGGCGATCAGGACGACAGCGGCAACAAGCATGATGACGGGGCCTCGCTTCGGCGCTCGCTATTGAGTGTGCACAAGAAGTGCGGCAACGGTGGTGAAGGCGGCCGATGAAACGGCAGGGAGATCAGGAAGAACTTCGGGGGGCCGCCTTCGAAGGGTCGGAAAAGACGTCGGCAAGGATATCGGTGGCAATGATGAGGAGACTGGTGCAGACAGCGGCAAAAATACTGAGCAATGCTTCCGGGAAATGCGGTAGATAGGCCGTTCCGGGGTCGGCTGCGAACGCGGTGACGCAGCCTGCCGCCGCCGCCGCGAAGAGTACGCAATTCCGGACGACATGGGCCATTCCGACCGGTGTCGCGGACACGCCGAAACACGAGCAGGCGGCGTCGATCCGGCGCCGGAGCACCGAGACCAGGACGGCTGTGAACACCACGGTCAGCCCTGCCGCCAGGGCGTACGCCCAGGGTGCGATCGCCGGTACCCAGACCGCCGCCGCGAGCAGGGCCTCCAGCAACGGCACGGCCACCACGATCTGCCCGGTCAGCCGCTCCGGCGCGACGCGCATCTCCCGCACCGCCGCCGCGAACTCCTGCGGGGCCCGGGCCTTGCCCGCCGCCGAGGCCGCGAAAACGATGGTCACCACGCAGCGGAAAGCCAGTTCCAGGTACTCGTTCATTCATCCCCCAAAGGACGGTGCCGTGTTCCTGCCGCCACCCGTCGGTGGCGGCAGGAACACGGCCCGCTCGACCGAGGCGCGCGCCGGCCGTCAGGTCGGGCGGCGGGCGGTGCGGGCGGCCTCAGGAATGCCGTCCCGCCCATGCCCGGAACCGAACATGATCAATGGTGCTCAGCAGGCGCCGTACACGTAGGTGTACGTGCACGACGGGGCCACCGCGCAGTTCCACGAGCAGCAGAACTTGGTGACGAGAGTGTCACCCACGCAGTAGGTGGAGCTGCCCGCCGGGCAGGCACAGTAAGCCTCGGCGGTTTCCTTGCGCAGCACTCGCGAGAGCGCGCGGTCGGTCATCTCAAGAATTGCCTGAACCATGGATCCTCCACGACTGCGAAGACGGATGCGTTTGGTCGATCCAGCGCTGGCGAGATCTCGTGGCGAAAACCTATCGAACACGTCCTAGGTTGTCTAGACCAAGTTTGATCTTGGGTCTCATTATTCGAGAATGCCGAGGTCAAGGGGTGTGCGATGCATTCTCGGACGGCGTCATGAAAAAGCGGACCAGTGAATTCCGGCAGCCCGAATTGACCCGTACGCCAGATTTCAGGCGTGTGACGTGGTGTGTCCCGGCGATTGGCGGATACCGGCACCGGGGGGTGTGCACCGCACCGCACCGCCGGCTCGAAGGGGCGTTGTCGGCGCCGGCCTATGGCAGGTGCGCGTCAGTCGTCTGGGGCCAACTCCATAACTGAGTCGCGCACCCCTGCAGTTGGCGATTCCGGGCAACGAGAAAGCCCCAGGTCGTTGACCTGGGGCTTTCCTTCGGAGCGGGCGACGAGAATCGAACTCGCGCTATAAGCTTGGGAATCTTTGGCCCTTCGGCCCCAAAAAGGGCCCTGACCTGCGGCGATACCTGGCCAGGTGGGCACATGAGGCGATCAGTTCTGGCCACTGCGGACCATCGTTCGCCGCCCGTTCTGGCACGGATTTGGCACGGCCTGATCAGGTCCCCCGATCAGCGCTCGCTCGCGGGCTCATGGACGACGTGCCGCCGCACCTCAGCCTCTCACGCCGAGCGCCCAGTTCACAGATCTGACAGCCAGTTTGCCATCGACGATCACGACCAGTCGTAGGAAGCCCACAGAACCGCCTCCTGGGGTGACGAGTTGCGAGGCGGTCTTCCCACGAGCCCTCTCCGTGCCTAAAACTGCTGACCGGGATCTTGGGAGGGGGACCGCATGGCCAAGCGAGGCGGACGTCGCTCATCCGGGCGGAAGCGCCGGAACAACCTGTGGAAGGCAGCCACCGTTGGCGCCGTTGTGCTGCTGCTTCTCCTCACGGCTTTCTGGTCGCTGATCTGGCCGTACCTCCTCGGCGCAGCCGGGATCAGTGGTGTTGGCGCACTGGGGTGGCGGCTATGGCGCACTGACCGCCTCCTTCGCAGCGGCGATCGGAAGTGGCGGGCCGAGGAGCTGGTGCGGGCCGGCCACCGGACGCTCGCCGACGTGGACAAGATGACCGGCACCGAGTTCGAGGAGCTGGTCGCCGACCTCTACCGCCGAGACGGCTGCTCCGAGGTCCAGCGAGTAGGAGAGGCCAGCGACAACGGAGCTGACGTGCTCGGCCGCCTGCCGGATGGCCGGAAGATGGTGATCCAGTGCAAGCGCTACACGCCCACCGCCTCCATCGCGAGTCGCGAAGTCCGCGACCTCCCGGGCGCCAAGCAGCACTTCAAAGCAGACATCGCCATCTTCGTCACCACAACCCGCCTCACCCGCCCCGCCGAGGTCTTCGCCCAGAAGAACGCGATCATCGCCATCCACCGCGACCGCTTCGGCGTCTGGAACAGCGGCGCCACCCTGGAGTCGCTTGGCCCACGTGAGCGGAACCGGCCAAGGCGACCCCCGCCATCGCGTCTTGTGGAAGAAGACCTACCAGGCCGACGGCCGATAGGTCCTACCCACACCCGGCGTTTCGCCTTCAAGTGGTGATCTTTGTTTCCGGAAGCCAGAGATCGGGACCGAGCCGTCTCAGCCGGTCGCGACGGGCACCGCAGTCGGGCATGGCCCGCTGAACCATTCGCCAGAATCGTTCGCTGTGATCGGGCACGTGCAGATGGGCTAGCTCGTGCACGAGCACATAGTCGATCAGATCGGGCGGCAGCTGCATGGTCGCCCAATGGATGTTGAGATGGCCATGCAGCGAGCACGACCCCCAGCGATAGCCCAGAGGACGGACCCGGAGTTCACCGTAAGCCACGTCCAACCGCGCGGCCCACGGCTGTAGCCGGTCAGGCAACCAGCTCTCACCACGCCGGGTGTACCAGGCGATCAGGGCCATGGACGGGTCGCGGAGCACATCCTGTCGGATCTCCAGCCGACCTCGCAGCAACCGCACGTCGGCCGGGCTGGTCTCGACCACTAGCAGCCGATGGTTGCGCCCCAGGTAGGGAAAGCCCTCGCCGGAGACGTACTCACGCGAGGGTCTGCCGTTGCTCAGCGACTCGCGTTCGGCGAGCTTGCCGTACAGCCATCGCCGCCGGCTTCTGATCAGCTTGACCAGCTCGGCTTGCCCGGTCCCCGGGGGGACGGTGGCGTTGACCGTCGAGTCACGCTCGACGGTCAGCCTGACCTGCCGCCGATGCTCGCTGACCCGCACCTGTACGTCGAGGTCGTCGACTCGCAGGACCTCGACGGCCGCTGAACCTTTCACGGTCACATCCTGGCACCCGTCGCCGACATTCCCCACCAGGTCCGGCGATCAGGGGCGCGGAATCTCCGTACGACGGTGTCTGATCACGTCCACCAACTGGTCGGCGAGTGAGTCGACCTTGTCGATCGCCACCGTGTCCATGGCGATCAGCCACTGGATGGTCTGACTCCGGAAGTCCTCTTGGTCGACCGGGCTCCGCCAAAAATCACGCCGATGGGTCACCTGCTGGGCGATGGTGAACACACCAGTGCTGATGTCGCACAACCACCGGTCGGTCTCCGGGTCGATCACCCCGTCCCGCGCGATTTCCTCCAGTATGACGCCGTACAGCGCCCGTTCGACCGGGCTGAGCGGGTCGTCCGGCGCAGGGCGGTCCGCTCGCAACTCGGCCACCAGGTTGGCGAGGAGCGCGGCCTGCTGCTCCCAGTTCTCAGCGAATTTGCGCAGGATCTCTTCGAGGCGCTGGCTGAGCTGCTTGTAGAACCTGGGGTCCTTGCCCCGGTTAATCTCGATGTGATCCCGTACGGCGTGCTCCATCTCCGAGGCACGGGTTCGCGCACCGGGAAGTGCCGCTACCTTCTCCTCGAAATCGTCCGCTGTCAGCGACACCGGGGGCAGCTTCTGGTCGATGCCGAGTGAAAGCAGGTGATCGTCGAGCAGTTGCCGGACCTTCGCACCGTACGCGCTGGGGTCGAAGTCGCCACCGTCGACTCGGAACCTGCGCTTGGCCCGCATCGCGATCTCCGCATAGAGGGTGGCGTCATTGAGGAAGGGGCGCACGGTCGGCTCGGGCAGGATGACGTCGATGGTGGTGAGGAACCGCTTGAGCTCGGCCTCGAACCTGTCAAACCGGGCCCCGTCGTTCAACAGAAGCACACAGTCCTCCAGGGTCGTCCCGGAGGGGGTCACCCCGTGGTCGGTGAAGACCGCTAGGAGGCGGCGACGCATCGGATCCAGCTTGGCGACTTCCTCGCGGAGGTCGACGAGGACTCCATCGACATCGTCGGCGGCGTAGGCCCTGAGCGCTTCGGTCAGATGGTTGGCGACCCCGAAGTAGTCGACGACATAGCCGCACTTCTTGTCCTTGGCCGGCCGGTTGACGCGGGCCACCGCCTGCAACAACTCGGCCTGCTTGAGCGAGCGGTCGATGTAGAGCACTTGTTCGATCGGTGCGTCGAAGCCGGTCAGCAGCATTGACTTGACGATCAGAAATGCGACCGGGTGGTCATCCGGGCCGAGTTCCGGCGGAAACGGTTTCGTGAAGTCGTCGACCCTGCGTTCCTGCGGTTTCTGCGCGGTCCACTCGGCGAAGCGCTCCTCGTGGTCGTCAGTGCCCGGTGAGATGACGGGCACAAAATCCATGGCGCGGAGCAGGTCGAGATTCCGGTGCGCGTTGACTTGCGCGATCTGTCGGGCGGTCAGTTGGTCCAGCGGAGAGTCGAGCAACCGCGCCGGGACAGTCTCGGCCTGGCGGACCAGTTCGTCCCTCGCGGCGAGCAGAGCCGCCCGGTAGCGCAGTGTCGCCTCCCTGCTGTTTGCCACCAACTGGGCCTTGAACCCGCCGGGCAGCACGGTCGTGACGTAGTGCCTGAGTAGGTGCCTGGCCTTGGCTGCGATCAGCTCTTCCGATTCGAGCACATCGCCCTTGGTGGCGTACCGGTGCTGCAGGGCCTCGCGGTCCTCGTCGCTCTGCTCGGCGAACAGGTCCTCGAAGACCTCGTCGAGGTCACGTCCGTCCCTGACCGCGCCCTTGACGGTATTGCCCTCGTAGAAGATCCGCACGACTGCGCCGTCGGCCTCGGCGTCGGCCAGCCGGTAGGTATCGATGATGCTGCCGAAGATCTGGGAGGTCTTCTTCTGCTTACCCATGATGATCGGGGTTCCGGTGAAGCCGATCCGGGCGCAGTTGGGCAGCGCCTCCAGCAGGTTCATGTGCAGTGTGGAGCCGTGCGACCGGTGCGCCTCGTCGATGAGGACCACGATCGCGGTGCCGTCGTTGAGTTCCCCAAGTGAGGGGACGGCCTCGCCCAGCTCGCCATCGGTGGACCGCGCCGCCACGTCCTGCTGCTTCTGGATCATCACGGCGACGATACCCGGGCCCTGGGCCGCCAATAGGTGCTTGGCCTGCTTGACCCTCTTGGCCTCCTCGACTTCTTCACCGGTGAGCCGGAGCGTCTCGGACAACTGTTTCTGCAGCTGGGTCCGGTCGGTGACAAGCACGACCTTGACCGCAGACAGTTCCGGGATCGACCGCATGCGGCGGACGAGGAATGTCATGGTGAGGCTCTTACCCGAGCCCTGGGTATGCCAGATGATGCCGCCCCGCTGGTCCTGGGCACCATCCTCCTCGCGCGTGTCACCGGTCAGCAGGCGCTCCAGGGTCTTCTCGACTGCGCGGTACTGCTGGTAGCGCGGTGCGGCCTTGATCCGGATGCCGTTGTCCAGTGTCATGAACGTCACGTAGTTGTGGATGATCTGCAACAGCCGCTCAGGGTGCAGAACAACGGCGGTGAGCCGGTTCTGCTCGGTGACGGACCGCTCGTCGCACTCAAGCCCTGCCGCGATGACCGCATCGGTCAGCGGATACGGATCGCGCCAGGGTACGTAGTGCTCGGTGTCGGCCGTGAAGGTGCCCAGGCGTGCCCGCTCCCCGCAGGTCGCCACGGTCAGCTGGACGCTGTGGAAGAGCTTTGGATTTCCGGTGGGGATTCGACTGCGGCCCTGGCCGGCGTACCGCTTCAGCTGCGTCACCGCCGCGGCGATTGCGTCGCCCTTACTGGGCTTCTTGCACTCCACGACGACCAAGGGGATGCCGTTGACCAGCAGTACCGCGTCGGGTGCGATGTGCTTCAGCCCGCTGGTGCCCGGCACGTCGACCCGGAACTGGGACACGACCACGAATTCGTTGCGCTGCCAGTGCTTCCAGTCGATGAAGTGAACGCGCTGATCCCGGCCTCCGTCCCAGCCTGGCAGTCCAGGCACGGTGACGCCCTTGATCAACAGCTCGGTCGTCAGCTCGTTGGCCTCCAGCAGACCCCTGGCCGTAATCCGAGTCAGCTCACCCAGCGTCTGGCTGATTCGCGCGTCGTCCAGCCAGGGCGCCCCATCCGGCCCCGGGTTGATGTCACGCAGCGCCTTTCGCAGTCGCGACTCCGCCAGCACCTCGGCGAACGACTCTCGCCCGGACGCCGTCGGGTCCTCTGGCTTGAACGCGCCCTCCGTCTGGCCCGGCAGGTGTTCCCACCCCATCAGCATCAACTGGCGGAGCAGTGGAGCCTCAACCTGTACATACTCTGGCCCGGACACGAGCGCCCCCTCGCTTCACATCGGCATACGTTGGCAGCAACCCAAATCATTGCTTATGGACACCGCACCACGCTACGGAGATCCTATTTTCCCGACTGTCGCCCCTCAACCACAAGCCGGGCCAAGTCATCTGGGCGCCGAGGCACACCTGACCGTTCAGACCCGAACCCGCCCAATCAACAGGTCTTCCATAATCCCCTGCTTGAGCTCCCGAAGCTTAAGCAGCTCCGCCTGCCGAAGGCTGATTATCTTGCGATGTGCCGCATCAAGACGGCAAATACGCTCCATGTCCGTCGCCGAATATGGGACAACCAAGGCGCGGATGGATGACTGGCTAATGTTCTTCATGCTCGCACTGGTCCCGGTGGCCGCAATCTGAATCTGCGTTCGCACCTCATCCACCTCCAGTGCCAGATTGACAAATTCGACCGAAGATTTCCTACCATCAACCACCAGGCGGAGCGTTTTGTCGCACAGCATCAGATTTGATGGAACTTCTTCAACAATGCAGCTAAGCCCAACAAGATCAGCAGTATTTGCCCGCGTCATGATCAAATCACCTGGCTGGACGCATAGGCTTTCTTGATGGAGCACCCTGTGCGGGGCTACCTTATTCTCCATTGGGCGAAACCCATGCCGCCCTACCGCGCTTACCTTGAGGACGCCCCACTCACCACTAGCCGCTGGCCGATCTTCCAGGTCCGGGCTATTTCCCGCGTCGATTCGCGACACCAAAGAGCCAAGTCGAATCGCAGACCAGCCATCAACCGATAGTCCATCAATCTCCCGAAAGCGCGAAGCTTCGACTGAACGAATAAGCCCTAGCCCAGGATCCATTGCACGCCGCAACGCACCCGAGCGCAGAAGTCGCAGCTTCGAAGCTTCAAGAAGAGCAGTCTCAATTTGATCATCAACCGCATCGAGGACCTCTGCGATCCGCCGCTGCTCCTCCGAAGGTGGGAGCAAAAATTGGTACTCAGCCAATTCCGATCGATTAATCTTTGGAATTCCGCTACGTCCAGATACGGAATCAGCAAATCGCGAGAAATCCTCACCCAGAAGGATTGCCTGAAGGAACCTCGGCTCGATTTCATTTCGAGATCTTAGTGGATACATGTCAGCCGAGCAAAGTCCTGGAAATCTCGCCAGCACTACTTTTCGAAGCGCGGGACGGATCTTACTGTATACAACGTCGCCGGCCTGGACCACGTACTTGCCGCTAATAGCTCCCTGCTCTGCGGCGGTACTGATGGAGATCAGTCGACCAGTTCCAGGCTCCACGTGATCCGGCGCGATAAGAGGTTGATCACGGTACGACCGCTGGGTGGGATCTACTTGTGTCTTTGGCAGGCTGACGAGCTCTGCTAGAAATCGCATTTTCCAGCCGTCGGGAACACTATGCATAGCCGAGCTCCCGCAGCATCTCATCAACTCGGACGGCCGCAACCGCGCGCTGGGCTTCGAGTTCGGGAAGGGTCACCGCATACTTGGCGGCCCACCTGCTATACCGGTCAATCAGGGCCCTGCGGCCAATAGCGAGGCAGGTGTCGAGACGGCGACTGAGGTCGGCCTTAAGGATTCGCATGACCAAGTCGGGTTCGGTCTCGGCCATGTGAATCTCACGGACGCCCCTGCCAAGCTCCTCAACAAAGGTGGCCTCCAGCTTGCGGGCCTCGGACTTGGCTGCGGTGAGCTGAGCGCGAAGGCGTTTCAACATGACGGGATCGACGTCCTCGACCTCGTCGTCCTCATCCTCAGAGGTCGCAGTGACGGCCTTCACCTTGGCATCGAGTTCGGCCCGCAGATTCTCCGCCTCTTCAAGCTCGCTGAGGTAGTCGGCGAGAACGTATGGGACCAGCGGATGTTCCCGAGTCTTACGCTTGGCAGCTGCCTGACGCTGGGCGTTCAGTACCGCCGCTTCGTCATCCGCGAAAGCGGTCTGGATCGTCGCCAGCCAACCCTGGACAACTCCACTAAACTGGTGGAAGGCCAGCGTGCGGATGTCGTATTGAACACTTCCCCACCAGGAGGCGACCGCGCCAGAGAGCTGAAAGCGGTCGAGTATGACGAGGGGTTCGAGTTCTGCGACGAAGGACTCCAGCAGCTCGGCGCGGGTGTCCATAACCTTGCGGGTATCGGGCAGCTCACGCAGGCGCTTGCTGTGCCGACTCCACCACTCATCGAAGGCGTCTCGCATACGTGCTTCAGCGGGCGCGGCCAGTTCGGGGATGCGGTCAGCAGCCGACCGCCAGCCATCCGCCGGGAATTCGTAGTAGCCGGCGTCCCGTTCGACGAATAGAGAGTGCACGTCCACGCCGTATGCCTGGAAAGCGGCCTCGTGTTCACGGACTTCGGACTTCGGGACACCGCCGTGAAGATGTGCCCAGACATCTTGGGGCTCCGGCGGCGGGGTATTGTCGACATAACGCCGGATGTTGAGGTTGAACTGGTTGTCTTCGAGCTCCTTGAGCGATACCACGCGGGCGAAGCCTGGAATGTCATGTGTCGGGTCGGCCAGATAGGCGCGGTAGGCGGCGACGATCTTCTCGGCGTGTTCGGGTTCGAGGTAGTTCTGGGCGCGGCCGGACAGGTACTCTCGGTCAGCATTGATGAACAGAATCTTGCCCTGGTGGGAGGCTCGGCGAAGGCCAGGGCCGCGCAGGATGAGAATGCACGCCGGGATGCCAGTGCCATAGAACAGGTTCGAGGCGAGGCCGATGACGGCCTCCAGCCGGTCGTCCTCGATTACCTTCCTTCGGATCACCTGTTCCTCGCCGCCACGGAACAGCACGCCATGGGGCATGACCGTGGCGCCGATGCCGCCTGGCCGGAGCACCGCAAGCACATGCTGGGCGAACATCCAGTCGGCCTTCTTGCCGGTTTCGGGGGTCCAGCCGTATTCGAAGCGGTCGGAGTGCTTCATCCCGGCGCTCACGTAGTTCTGCGAGAACGGCGGATTCGTGAGCACCCGGTCGAAGAGCGTCAGCGTCGAACCGTCTGGCTCGATGTGCAGCGGATTGGCGAGAGTGTCCTCGTTCTCCAGGTCGGCGTTGACGATCCCGTGAAGGATCATATTCATCTTCGAGATGGCCCAGGTGCCGCCGTTGGCCTCTTGGCCGTACAGTCGCAGGTCCTGAGCATCCTCACCGGCCTCCGCGACGTACTCCTTCGACATGATCAGCATGCCGCCAGAACCGGCGCACGGGTCGTAGACCCGCATGCCCGAGTGCGGATCGACCAGGCGCGCCATCATCCGGACGACGCCGCGCGGGGTGTAGAATTCCCCGCCCTTCTTACCCGCCGAGTCGGCGAACTCACCAATGAGGTACTCATACGCGGCGCCCAGCAGATCGGGGAACTCGAAGTCCTCGTTGCGGAGCCGGTAGCGGTCGAAGTGCCTGATCAGGGCCCGTAGTTTCTGGTCCGACAGCGACGTCTTGCCGACCTTGCGGTTGAAGTCGATGTGCCCGACCACGCCCTGCAGTGCTGTGACGTTGGCGGTCTCCAGCGCGGCCAAGGCCTTGTTGAGCAGGTCCGCGACGCCGTTCTCGGCCGACTTACCGACCAGATGCCTCCAACGGGCCGCCGTCGGCACGAAGAAGTCGCCACCCCGGTAGAACGCCCGGTTGTCGGCGATCTCTCCGGCCTGGGCCTCTGTCCGGCCCGCCTCGATCTGCTCAGTGATGACCCGGGCCCGGATCGTATCGAACTGGTCGGAGCAGCGCTTGAGGAACAGCATCCCGAAGATGTACTCCTTGAACTCCGAGGCATCCATCTTGCCGCGCAAGATGTCGGCCGCGCCGAACAGATGCGCTTCCAGCTGCGGCAACGTCAGCTTCGCCACAGGCGGAGCCCCCAGTCGTCAGTCAAGGCGGGTCAGAGAACCTCATACGATACTGCCCTGCACAGATCATCAACGACCTACCATGAGGGTCGCACACCCCGTCGGAGGAGTGACCGTGCCGCAGTTGGCGATCGCCAAGGAGTTCCTCTCTGAGTACGCCAAGCTGGAGAAGCCGGTCCAGAAGGCTGTGCAGGCCGCACTCGGCAAGTTTGCCCAGGCCACGCACGCGGGACTGCATCTGGAGAAGCTCAATCGAGCCGAAGACCCTCGGATCAGGACGATCCGGATCAATCAGTTCTATCGCGGAGTCGTCCTGGCACCGGTGACCGGAGAGCTCTACTGCCTGCTGCGTGTCCTGCCGCACGACGAGGCGATCACCTGGGCTACGACGAGGCTGTTCACCGTCAACCACGTCCTCGGCGTCCTGGAGATGCGCGATGAGACACGGCTGCAGAACATGGCCGGCACACTGCGTCTGGCAGCCGAGACTACACCGGCCCGGCTGTTCGATCATGTCCAGGATTCGGACCTCCGCACACTTGGCATCGACGATCAGGTGCTTCCTATCGTCCGACTGCTGACCAGGGAGGCGCACCTAGACGCCCTCCAAAACATGCTGCCGTCACTGCAGTACGACGTCCTCGTTGCACTGGCCTCGGGCATGTCGATCGAGGAGACCTGGGGAGAGGTCAGTAAGCATCTCGTCAACGCTGCCAAGCCCGACCAGGTAGAGCCGGATGACCTGTCCGCGGCAATCGAGCGGACCCCCGACCAGGTCGCGCTCGTCAGCGGTCCCGAAGAACTCGAGAAGCTGCTGCGTCCCCCGTTCGCGCTGTGGAGGATCTTCCTTCATCCGATGCAGCGCCGGATTGCCTACCACGACCCCTATTCCGGTTCGGTGATGATCACCGGCGGCGCGGGCACTGGCAAGACGGTGACTGCCCTGCACCGGGCTGCGCATCTTGCCGGGTTCTACGACAGCGGCACGCCGATTCTGTTGACCACATACAGCCACCCACTCACCGCTGAGTTGACCCGCCAACTGAACCAGCTCGTCGAGAATCCCGGGGATCGCGACCGGGTCGAGGTGATTACCACGAGCAAGCTTGCCTCGTCAGTGGTCAGCAATCGGCATGGCGGTCGCCCGGAGGTGCTCACGTCCCGCGAACTCGTCAGTCTGGCCGACAGCGTGCACCCGGACTACGCCGGGGAGTTCCTGGTCGACGAATGGGAACAGGTGGTCCTCTCCCAGGACATCACCACGCTGGATGCGTACCTGGCGGCCGCACGTGCCGGTCGCCGCCGGGCTCTGCCCCGATCCGAGCGGCCGTTGGTCTGGGCCGCCATCGAGGCGGTGCGTACCCAGCTAAGAAACTGCGGGCGCTGGTCGGTCCTACAGCTAGCCGATGAGGCGGCACGGATCCTGCGGCAGGAGGACGGCCCAGCCATCTACCAGCACATCATCGTCGACGAGGCCCAGGACCTGCACCCCGCGCAGTGGCGGCTGCTCAGGGCGGCTGTCCGCCCGGCTGAGGACGATCTGTTCCTTGTGGCGGACCCGCATCAGCGGATCTGGCAGCACCGGGTACCGCTGAAGAACACCGGGGTCAACATCGTTGGCCGGACGCAGCGGCTCACCGTCAGCTACCGCACTACCCAGGAGATTCTCATCTGGGCAGTCAGAGTGCTGGGGCTGGTATCCGAGGAGGAGCTCGACGGCTGGCCCGACAGCCGGGAAGGCTACGAATCGCTTATGCACGGGCGTCGACCGATCGTCCGGCGGTTCACTGAGTGGTCCGAGGAGCGCGCCGCCGTGGTCTCCCAAGTCCGGGCCTGGTTGGCCGACGGCGTTGAACCTGGTGCGATCGCCGTCGCGGCCCGGGTCAGCGCCAAGTCCGACGACGTGGCGAACGCCCTTCGCTCCGCAGGCATCGAATCCGAGCCGCCAGGCCCGTCCGGCGGCCGGGTCCAGGTCGGCACGATGCACAGTATGAAGGGCCTGGAGTTCCAGTGCGTTGCGGTCGTCGGCGTCCAGGACAGGGTGGTACCGCACGAGCGGGCGATCGTTCCACTGGAAGTCGACAGGGCCGCTCACCTGGAAAGTGTGCAGAGGGAGCGATGCGTGCTCTACGTCGCGTGCACTCGCGCGCGTGACCGGCTGTACGTGTCGTATTCAGGGGCTCCCAGCCCGTTCCTCCCCCGCTGACATCGAGGAGCCTCTCCATGCGCCCCCTACGCGTGGCCGTCCGGAACATTCGCGGCGCCCTCGACGTCGAACTGCACCTACGTCCATTCGGCGCGCTGATCGGCCCGAACAATGCGGGAAAGTCCACCCTGATGGATGCCGTCCTATTGTTCTACGGCGCACTGGACTGGGACGAAGCCCGAGACCTTCCCTGGCACACGGAGCCTGGCAGAGAGTCCTGGGTGCAGATCGACTACAGCGTTGACGCCGCCGAGGCTCGGCAGATCGGCGTCGACCTCGTCGATGGCGATCTCCTCCGGATCCGGCGCTGGTTCACCAAGAGCAACGATCATCTTGCCGGGTCCTACTACCTGATCCCCCAGGATGGTGGCGAACCGCAGCCGACCGGCTGGACCAGTGCGGCCAAACTCGGTCAGTGCGTCCACATCCCGGCGATCAGCAACATGGCCGACCACACATCACTTTCTGGTCCCTCGCCGTTGCGGGACGTACTGCTCCTCGCCTTCTCCGAGCGACACATCGAGACCTTGCTCATGAGTGCCAGAGCCGCCCTCGGGATGCTGAGCAACGCCTTGCAGGAAGGGCCCATCACCGACCTCGAGAGCGATCTGGACGACGCGCTGATGCCCTGGGGCCTGTCTGCGAAGGTCGACGTAGGCGAGCTGTCCAACGAGCTGATCATGCGTCATCTCATCGAGTTGCGACTCCACCAAGAGGGCACCCATCGCCCCCTGGAGACCCAGGGGTCCGGCGTTCAGCGCGCTATGATCGCCGCGCTGATCCAAGCGGCGGCCAAGCTACGGGCCAAAGCCAAGGAGGGGACATTCCGCTGGATCCTGTTCGAAGAGCCCGAGGCGTTCCTCCACCCCTCCCAGGTGACGAGGCTCGCCCACGACCTACATAAGCTCGTCGCCGCTGGCAACACGGCAGTGACGATCACCACCCACAACGCGTCCGTTCTAGCGGCGGCCGAAACCTCCCTTGAGACGATCACCCGGGTGCACCGTTCGCTTCACGGGATCGAGGTGGCATCGCCCTCCCCCGCTCTGGTCAACAACGTTCTCGCGGACATCCACGCCCGCTCGGCCTACGCCATGGGCTCTCGTTCCTGTTTCAAGACGGCCCGTCTGACAGCAGCCGACGAGGAACGGAATCGGGTTCTCTACGACCTGGATGCACACCGGGCCGCCGCATTCTTCGCCGACCGGGTGATTGTCGTCGAAGGTCCCAGCGACGTGTTGTTCTTCGAATGGCTGGCCCGTCGGGGCCTCCTGGCCGAGCTCGGCCCCAACGTCGGCGTACTGAGCGCCTTCGGCAAGTTCGAGCTGCATCGCGCGGCGAGCACCCTCTCCCTGTTCGGCATTCCGCATGTCGTCCTCTGGGACGAGGACGCTGTCATGGCCACCAGCCAGAACGACCGTAAGAAGAGGTTGTGCGAGGACGGTTCCGCGCTCACCGCGCTGGCGGCGTCCGCCAACGATCCCGGATCATCCTTCGTCGGCGCGGTTCGTCTCACCGGCACCATCGAGCGCTGGCTCGGCATCACGGAGGAGAAGGACAACCCCTGGAAGGCGGCCAACATCGGCGCGTCCCTCGGTCAAGCCTACGCGGACCCGTCTTCTCTGCTGCCCGCACGTGTCAACGGCCTGCTGGGCGTGCTCGCAGACCTGTTCGTGGGCCGGGATATCGCTTCCTACCAGCAGCTACCGGGCTTTCAGGACGCGCTGATCTCGGCGACCCTGTCGCCGCCGGCCGTCAATCTTCCATTCGAGGTAGCGACCTTCCCGCGCACTACATGCAGCTGTCCGGTACCCGCGTGGCCATGACGCTTCCACGCTGTCTCTGCTCGGCGTCGGCACTGGCCCCGCGTGCCGCTGGTGACCGGTCGGCGGACACTGGGAGAGCAGCGATGGGATCAGAGGCAGCAATCATCGGCTGCCCCGGTGCGGCGTAGAAAGGTGTGGAGCGATGACCATGCCAATGGGCCCAGGGCAGAGGTCGGCTTTTACGACCGATGTCGTCGAGGTGCGGCCTTTCACGGCGGATGATTCGGCTGCGGAGCTAACCCTCCTTCTCCACCAGGCTTACGCCGATCATGCTGCGGCAGGGCGGGTCTTCTTCGCGTCGTACCAGTCTGCGCAGGACACGGCCGAACGCGTATCCAAGGGTGAGTGCTGGCTCGCAGTCATGGAGGAATCGCTAGTGGGGACGGTGACGGTGGCGGCTCCTTTCGCGGCCCCGGAGGGGTACCCGGCTCCAGCGGGCGCGGGGTCGTTCTGGCAGCTGGCTGTGGAGCCGGCGCAGCGGGGCACCGGGCTGGGGCAGCGGCTGCTGACGCTCGCAGAGGAACGGATTGCCGCGTTGGGTTGCGGACAGGTAGTGATCGACACGTCGTCCGAGGCGAGCGAGCTGGTCGGCTGGTACCGCCGGCGTGGCTACGTCCCGGTGGACACGTGGCGGTGGAACGTCACCAACTACGAAAGCGTCGTCCTGGTGAAAGACCTGCTGGCCCGCTGATCGTGGTGGCGGAGGCATGCACCGGGCGGCGGCTCCGCGTGGGGACCGCCGCCCACAGCATGCCCATGCACGCAGACGTCTACTGGTTGAGGGCATGGGTCGCCTCCTGGACGGCGATGCTGAGAGCCTCGTCGAGGGCTTCGACGCGGCGGCCTCCGGCGTTGGCGACCGGTCCCTTGCCGCCTGTTCCGCCGCCTACGGCGCGGGCGGCAGCGGCGAGGATCTGGCTGGCCTCAGCTCCGTCGCTGAGGAGACTGGGCGTGATGGCGGCGACGAGCAGGGCCTTGCCGTCGTGTTCGGTCCCGAGGACGACCACGGCGCGGTCGTTGCGGAGGTGGTCGGCTGTGCCAGCGGCGAGAATGCGGAGGTCAGCCGCCCCCAGCCCCGTGACCCGCTGCGAGACGATTCGGCCCCCGGGGACCTGGCGGGAGCCCAAGGCGAGCTGTCCCGCCTGGCTCCGCAGTTCGGCCTCGCGCAGGCGGGCGAGTTCCCGCTGCGCGGTGGCCAGGGCGTCGAGGCGCTTGTGCAGGGCCTCGGGGGCATCCTTCGGGCGTGTGCCGAGGAGTGTGGAGAGTTCTTCGAGCAGGCGGCGCTCGGTGTCGTGATGGCGCAGGGTGCCGTGGCCGGTGAGGGCTTCGATGCGCCGGAGGTTGGAGCCGACCGAGGATTCGCTGAGCAGGCGGAAGGCACCGACCTGGGAGCCGTGGCCGACGTGGGTTCCGCCGCACAGCTCGCGGGAGAAGTCGCCGATGTCGACGATGCGCACGGTGTCGCCGTACTTCTCGCCGAACAGGGCGATGGCGCCGGCGGCCTCGGCTTCGACGCGGTCGGCGTGCCAGGCCCGGACGGCCGGGTCGTCGAGGACGTGGCCGTTGACGGCGGCTTCGATCTCGGTGAGCTGGTCGGGGGTGACGGCGGAGAAGTGGGCGAAGTCGAAGCGGAGCCGGTCGGGTTCGACGAGGGATCCTTGTTGGCGGGCGTGGTCGCCGAGGGTGGCGCGGACGACGGCGTGCAGGATGTGGGTGGCCGAGTGGGAGCGCATGAGGCCCTTGCGGCGGTCGGCGTCCACAGCGGCTTCGCCGTTCGCTCCGGTACGGATCTCGCCTTCGATCACGCGGGCGCTGTGGACGCGGAAGCCGTCCAGGCCGTATCGGGTGTCGGTGATCCGGAGCAGGGTGCCGTCAGTGGTGCGCAGGGTGCCGGTGTCGCCGATCTGGCCGCCGGCCTCGGCGTAGAACGGGGAGCGGTCGAGGACGAGTTCGACGTCGGCGCCTTCGGGGGCGGTGGTGGTGACGGCTCCGTCGGAGATCAAGCCCAGGACAGTGACCTCTGCCGTGAGGTGGTCGTAGCCGAGGAAGTCGGTGCGGGGCAGGTGGGCGGACAGCTCGCGGTAAGTGTCCTGCTTGCGCAGGGCTTCGGTGGTCTTGGCCTTGCCGCCGGCCTTGGCGCGCTTCTTCTGCTCGTCCAGCAGGGTGGCGAAGCGGTCGTCGTCGACCGTCAGTCCGGCGTCGTGGGCTGCCTCGACGGTCAGTTCGAGGGGGAAGCCGAAGATGTCGGCCAGTTCGAAGGCGGCCTCGCCGGGCAGCGTGGTGGAGCGGGTCTCACGGGTACGGGTGATCGCGGCGTTCAGCAGCCGGGTGCCCTGCGCGAGGGTACGGGTGAACGACTCCTCCTCGGCGGTGACGACCTGCTCGATGAGGGCGGCTTGGTCGGAGAGTTCGGTCCAGACGTCGCTGAGGTTGGCAATCACGCTGCTGGTGGTCGGCGCGAGGACGTCCCGGTCGATGCCGAGCAGGCGTGCGTGGCGGACCGCGCGGCGCATGAGGCGTCGCAGGATGTAGCCGCGTCCGTCCTTGGCGGGCAGGACGCCGTCTGCGATGAGGAAGGCGATGGAGCGGGCGTGTTCGGTGACGACCTGGAAGGAGATCTTCTCCTCTTTGGTGCCGGGGTAGTCGCGGCCTGCGAGTTCCTGGACCGCCTTCAGGGTGGGCAGGAGCAGGTCGGTGGTGCAGACGTTCTCGACGCCCTGGAGGATCGCGGCGAGCCGATCGAGGCCGAGGCCGGTGTCGATGCTCTGCTGGGCGAGGTCGCCGAGGATCGGGAAGTTGCCCTTCTTGTCGCCCTCGCCGCGCTGGGACTGCATGAAGACGAGATTCCAGATCTCCATGTAGCGCTCGCCGTCGACGGCGGGGCCGCCCTCACGGCCGAAGGCCGGCCCGCGGTCGTAGTTGACCTCGGAGCACGGGCCGCAGGGGCCGGGGACGCCCATGGACCAGTAGTTGTCCTCCATGCCGAGGCGTTGGATGCGTTCGGCGGGGACGCCGATCTTGCGCCAGAGCTGTTCGGCCTCGTCGTCGTCCTCGTAGACGGTGATCCAGAGTCGGTCCTTCTCCAGGTTGTAGCCCTGGGTGAGGAGTTCCCAGGCGAAGGCGATGGCGTCGGCCTTGAAGTAGTCGCCGAAGGAGAAGTTGCCCATCATCTCGAAGAACGTGGCGTGCCGGTTGGTGCGGCCAACGTTGTCGATGTCGGAGGTGCGGGCGCACTTCTGGATGCTGGTGGCACGGCGGTGCTCCGGGGCGACCTCGCCCAGGAAGTAGGGCTTGAACTGATTCATGCCGGCGTTGGCCAGCAGCAGCGTGGGGTCGGAGGGGCTGAGCGGGCTGGACGGGACCTGGCGGTGGCCGCGGGAGGTGAAGTAGTCCAGGAGGGTGGAGCGGATCTGCGTCGAGCGCATGGCGGATGGCTCTCACGGAATAGTCGTGGAGAGTGGGGGGTGATCACACGCCGAGCCGGGCCGAGAACGGGGACTCAGGGGTTCTCAGTTCTCCAGCTCGACGCAGATAGCTCGCGCCCCCACGGTGTAGACCATGACTCCAGATCCGTCGCTCACAGGTGGTGCAGCCAGCACTGAGAGAACGGTGTGCTGGTGGCCGCACAACCAAGATAGCGGCTCCGGCGTCAAGATCGCCTGACTTCCTCGTCCTGCTGCCGCAGGCCTACCAGAACGAGCAGTGCAGCGATCACGTCCATCAGGTGTGGGAGGACGACGTCGACGCCAGACTGGGCGAGCACGGCGGGGCGGCGAAGCCCAGCCCGCGCCGACCGCCGTGCTCCAGCCGCGCGCGGGCGACGTGCACGTCGGCCTCCAAGTCGCCGACGAATACGGCTTCCCAGGGGGCGAATCCGAGCTGTCCGAGGGCTGGCAGCGCTGTCATTGGCGCTTGAAGTTGAGGCCTGGAGCACGGTCGAGGTCCAAGGTGAAGGCATCAGGCGCGGCATCGTTCCCGTCGGCCGACCGCAGGGTCAGCCGGTAGCCCGGGCCGTCGTGGCTGAGCGGTCCTGAACTGACGAGTTGATCGCCACTGCCTCGTCGCCATAGGTAGAGGGCGCCACGCTTCTGAGTGAGCCGGAGCATTCCGGGTACGTCGGTGCAGACGAACGTGCCGAGACCTGTATGGCCGGCGATGTCGGGCTGAGTACTGTCTCCGTTTGCGCGGCTCGGATCCCTGGACGCCATGGACACCTCGTCTGCTGCTCTGGCGAGTACGCCCTCCAACTCGTCGATGTGATTCCTTCGGAGCTCGATGCAGAGCCGCGCAGCGACACGGTCGGCGGCGATGGTGTCGCTGTTGGACATGCAGACGACACGTGCCCCCGTCGCAGCCAGATGGGCTGCTGCCGAGAACCCGTGCTCGTGGCCGTAGTGGAAGACACTGCGCTGTGCAGGACGAGTGTCCGCATACAGGCCAGCTCCGTAGAGGTAGGGGGTGCGGTCAGCGGCCCGATACGGGACAACGTCCTGATCAGGGAGCCCAAGACCGCCCTGGTGCCAGCGGTCGGAGAGGTGGCCGAGCCAGCGGTCGAGGTCGGCAGGGGTGGTCCAGAGGGTGCCTTGGCCGGGCAGAGCGGCGGGCTGGGCGGTGTGTTGCCAGCTGTTGGAGGTGGGCTGGTAGGCGCAGGCGGCGTGCGGGATGAGTTGCCGCATGTCGGTCTTGAAGTGGGTGGCGGTCATGCCGAGCGGGCCGAAGAGGCAGGTTGGGGCGAGATCAGCCAGATCGGTGCCGTGGACGGTTTCGAGGACTTTGGTGAGGAGGAGATAGTTGGTGTTGCTGTAGAGGAACTGGTCTGCGGGGACTGATCTTTGCTGCTGCCGGTAGGCGAGGTTGACCAGGTCGTCGGCGGTGTAGTGGTCGAGGTCGCGGAAGCCGGCAAGCGAGAGCAGGGACTCGGCGTCGCGTAGCCCGGAGCGGTGGGTGATCAGGTCGACGATGGTGATGTTGCGGACCTGGAGCCGAGGGAGCAGAGCGTTCGCCGGCTGGTCCAGCGCGAGCAGGCCGTCCTGGGCGGCAAGCAGGACGAGATGGGCAGTGATCTGCTTGGCGACGGAGCCGACGTTGAATGCGGTGTCGGGGCCGATCGAAACAGCGTGTTCGAGGTTGGCCAGCCCGATGTGCAGTTGGACGGCGGCTTCGCCGGGGCGGCGGACCAGGATCGAGATTCCGGGCTCGGCCACCGCCGATGCGCCGCAGTGGTCGGTGTTCACAGGCTGAGCGCCTGGTGGTGGACGGCGTGAAGGCGGGAGCGCAGGCCGTCGTCGCTGATCAGCTGCAGTGCGTGGGCGTGGTCGTCGCTGGTGCTGGCGAGCAGGATGCGCTGCTGGTCGAGGTAGGCAGCGAGGAAGCGTTGGAGGTCGCCGCTGGTGCGGTCCAGGACGCGGCTGGTGTAGATCATGGTGAGAGGGAACGCCCAACAGGCGTGGAGGAAGCCGAAGGCAGGCCGGGTGGTCTGCTTCCACGGTGAGTAGAAGAGCTCGCCGTCGTTGATCTTGCAGGCGGTCGCGGTGAGAGCGTCGTTGAGCCAGTTGTGGCTGGCCTCGTGGATCAGGTCGCGGGCGAGGACGACGGGGTCGCTGACGTGGTCGAGGAAGACGGTGCCGGGCAGGCGTGTGATGGTCCAGCTGTCCAGGGTGTCGCCGAGTTGCTTGGTGCGGAGCAGGCACGCGACGACGGCGTGGGTGGCCAGGAGGTCGGCGAAGCCGTTGCCGGCGGCCGTGGAGTAGGCGGAGGCCGCGATGCTTCGGAGGCTGAGCGGTGCCTGGACGGTTTCGGGGCGCAGGACGTAGTAAGGGGTCTCGGAGATCGGCGACCGGGGCATGTCGGCGCGGTCGGGGCTGAGGATAATGCGGGGGCCGACAGCGGTAGGGGTGAGCTTGTCGGTGGCTCCGGCGTCGGGGTTGGCCCCGTACCAGTCGAACAGGGCGGAGTCGCTGCTGCGGGCCGCGGTCTCGGAGCCTTCGAGCACGTGGTGGGCCAGGCTGTAGTCGAGTGCGGCGTCGCCGACCGGGGTTGGTGCGGTCGTGGGGTGGGTGACGCTGTGGATCTTCGCGATCCGGCTGCGGTGGAGGCGTTGGATGGGCGGGAAGTCGAAGGCTACGGGTGCCTCCACAGGTTCCTCCTCGGTGAGGTAAGGGGCCCTGGGGCAGGGCCGGATGACCCGGCCCCAGGGGTGTTCACCGCCAGTGCTCAGAGCGCCGGCGGGCGAGCGTGATCAGGTGGCGTCGACGTCGGTGGTCGGCCAGCCCTCGGCCGAGACGCTGGAGGTGTGGGCGGTGGTGCGGACGGTCTCGTCCTCGCCGCGCAGGTCCTCGACGGCGGCGAGGAAGTCGCCGATGCGGTCGTTGGTGTCCATATCCGTGCCTCTCTTGTTGATGGATGGAGCCGAGCTGTTCGTGCGGATGCTCGCGTCCGGGGCGGCGCTCTCGCCCTGCGCATGGTGGGGCCTCCTGGACGTGGGCGGGTCAGGTAGAGCGGCTGACGCTGCGGAGCGCGTCACGGAGTTCGTCCATGGCGGGCCGGTCGGCGGGCGCTTGGGCGAGGGAGGCGGTGATGGTGGCCGTCAGATCGCCCGGGAAGGCCATGGGTTCACAGGACGAGCTGAAGCGGGGGATGTCCGCGCGCAGGTACCGGTAGACGAGGACGCCGAGGCTGAAGACGTCGGCGGCCGGTGTGGCGTGGTCGTAGGCGGTGGCGTACTCGGGCGGCCAGTGGACCTCGGGGCTTCGGCTGGCCGGGCCTCGCGGGGTGTCGGTGCGGCGGGCCGCGCCGAGGTCCGTGATCAGGCCTCGGCCCTCGTGGATGAGGATGTTCTCCTGGTAGACGTCCCGGTGCACGATCCCGCGCTGGTGGAGGTTGTGCAGGCCGTCGGCGGCGTCGGCGAGGATGCCCAACCCCTGGCTGCGCGGAGTGTTGCCCATGAGGGCACGGAAGTTGCCGTCCGCGCAGTGGGGCATGGTGTACCAGTCGAAGCGTTCGCAGCTGCCGCGCTCGAGCAGGGGGACGACGTGGTCGGTTCCGCCGGCTACGCGGGTGAGTTCGGTCTCGTGGAGGAAGTCCCTACGCGCGAGATCCCGTTCGGGCTCGGTCATCTGCGCGTACCAGTAGAAGCCGTAGGCGGCGGGTCTGGTGGCTTCGTCGAGTTCGGCCAGGACGTGGTTACTGCCGAACCCGGCCTTCAGGACGATGGGGGTCTGGCCGGGGCGACTGGCTTTGACGAGTGTGCTGGCGCGGGTGAAGGCGAGGAGGCCGTGGACGTTCCAGCCGGAGTCCCGGACCTGGTCAAGGACCCATGCTGCGGGGTGGAGGGGGTGCAGGTTCATCGGCGGTTTCCTGTGTTCGGGGCTGCGGGACGGTGGTCTCGCGAAGCCGGTCGAGGCAGGCGGCGGCGAGGTGATCGAGGTCGGCCGTGGTGATGCAGGGGCGCCGCAGGACCGGCAGGCCGGTGGTCTCGGTCCACGCGTCGGCGGCCAGCTGATACAGATCTGCGAGCCGGTGAGCGGTGCCCGGATCTTCGACGAAGCGTCGAGCGGTCGCCCGGGTTGCGATCCGGGCGTTGCAGGTCTCGGGCGGGGTGGTGAGCAGGACGGTCAGCTGCGGCCAGACGGCGGACTGTTCAGCGAGGCGTTCGACGAATGTGCGGATTGGCCGCTGATGGAGCAGGGCGAGCAGGCACGCGGTCGAGAGGGTGAGCCGGTCGGCGATCACCGGCCCGAGGGTCAGGGCGGGGGTGAGGTTGAAGCGGGCGTGGAGGGCGAGATCCCAGCACGCGGCTTCCGATGCCTCGTCGGGGCTGGTTGCTGGGCGGCCGGCTCGTAGGCCGATGAGGGTCCGGGTGGCCGGCGGTGACAGCCAGGAGAACTGGCCGGTGTGGCTGAGTGGGATGCCCTTGTTGTGGGCGTCACTGAGGAGGCGGTCGCGAAGGGTGCTCTTCCCGGCGCCTGCGATTCCTTCCAGGGCCAGCAGCACCGCGGTCACCGCCGGTGCGGGGTTGCGGTGTCGGGCTCGGCAGCCAGCCAACTGATGAACTTGGCGGCGCGGCCCTGGACAACGGGGAGGGTGCCGTGGGTGAGCTGGGAGCCGTAGAGCAGTGCGGTGCCGGCTGCAGGGTCGACGCTCCAGCGGGTGCGGGGCATCTGCTGGAACCAGATGGCGGAGTTATCGGCGCCGTCGTGGGCAAGCCACATGCCGTCGGCGTACCCGTGGCGGGTGGCGTCGGCAGGCTGGGTGTTCCAGAGCTGGTCACTGGAAGCGGTTTCGACGAAGAACGCGCCGCCTGCTTCGGCTGAGGTGATCACGACGCTGATGCCGGCGATCTGTCGGGGCCAGGCGAGCGGGTCTGGGGCGATGCCGTCGAGGTGGCTGGTGATGTGCTGGCCGGGGCCGTACTCGACGTAGGTCCAGGGGCGGCAGGTGGTGATGGAGGGCATGACGCGGGCGAGGGCCGGGCGGGCGCGGTCGAAGGCGTGCTGCAGCAGCTTCTCCGCCTCGTCGGGGATGTTCGGGATCTCGATCCGTCCGGCGGGCTCGTAGACGGCCATGGCCTGCTCGGCGGTGTGGCCGGGGATCTCGTGGATGGAGATGCGGCGCTCGTCGCCGAAGCGGATTCGGTCCTGGGCTGCCAGGAAGCCGTTCATCAAGGCGGCGAGGCGGTTCTGCTCGGTGGCGTCGATGAAGTTCTCGACGCTGCCGATGCCGACGGTCTCGGCGATGTGGATCACCGGTTGTTCCTCCTCGTCTCAAGTACGCGGTGGACGTCGTCCAAGGCGGTGCAGTGGTTGAGCCAACTGACCACGGGGCTATGGGCGGTGGAAAGCGGGTCCTGCCACAGCGCGAACAGTTCGCCGGTCAGGGGCAGGTCCTCCGGGCTGGGCAGCAGTGGGTTGCTGCTGGTGGGGCCGAGTGATGCCAGGGCCGGGCATGCCGCGGCATGCTGAGCCGCAAACGGGTGCGCGAGGCGGGCGGCGGCTGCGGTGCGGCAGACCTGCCGGGCGCGGTCGACGGGCGGCTGGCGTTGGTAGGCGCGGTGCTCCGTGATGATCCAGGCGTCGGCGATGGCGGCGCCGGCGGTGGCGACCCGGCAGGTCGCGCAGCAGCTGCCGTCCCGGTGGGGGCACGGCGTGTGGTGTCCGGACAAGGTGGCGGCGATCTCGTCGAGGGCGGTCCACGCTGTGGTCGCTAGGAGGCCGTAGGCGGTGCGCTGGTGGGCGCTGGATCGGTGGTTGCAGCAGGCCCCTCCCCGGCCGGGTTCCTGGGCGGGGACGAAGACGGGGTCGATGAAGAGGGTGTGGAAGTAGACGATGCGGCCGAGGAGCTGGTGCAGCGTGACGTCGTCGATGGCCTTGGTCATGGACTCACCGCCTCGGGCTGTCCGGGTCCGGGGGTACGTCTGGTCGGGAGCGGGCAGGAGCATGCCAGGCTGAGGCTCGGATGTTCGTCGCACAGAGCGTCCGCGAACACAGCTGTGGCCTCGTCCAGGTGGGCGAAGTAGTCCTCCCAGCCGTGGCCGGCGGCCGGCTGGAGGGCGAGGTCGAGGACGGGCGTCGCTGCTCCGGTGGTCTCGCAGGTCAGCTCCGAGCGGCCGAGCGTGACAGTGACCGAGGCCGGCAGCCCGGATGCCGCTGCTGTGGCGGCACGGCAGAGAGCAGCGGCAGCGCGGGTGTACTCGCCCTGGTCGCGCGCGAGGATGCCGACCTTGCGTACAGCGGGGTCCAGGTCGAGGCCCGCGTAGGCGTGGCCCTCGCAGCTGTCGTACGTGATGAGGTTCCAACGGCGGGTGACGGTGTGGACCAGGGGCCAGACGCCCGGTTCGATGGCATCGCGCCACTGCGGGTGGGAGGGGTCGAGGTCATCGGCCTCGTGGATGCCGGGTCGCCCGACGGTGTTGATGTTGCCGTGGGAGCTGGTGTGCAGTCTGACCGTTTCGCGGGGCGCGGTGCGGTCGTCCCAGCGGGCGGCGAAGCCGGCCACGTCTCGCATGCTGTTCGGGGTGCGGGGGCGCCAGCGCAGGGTCCGGCACCAAGCGCCGTCGGGGTGGATGGGTTGGGCGAGCAGGGCGGCGATGCCGTCGATCATGCGCATCCGGTAGTCGCAGTAGGCGTCCTGGTCGCTGGCCAGGTTCATGCGCCAGCGGGTGGCGACGCAGCCTCCGCCGCAGGTGCTGCGGTAGTCGCAGGTCGTGCACTTGTTCATCAGGGCCTTGCCCTGGTTCAGGAGGTTGGAGCCCTGCTGGGCCTCGGTGATCTCGCGTTGGTCGTTCGTCGTGTCCAGGAGGGTGAGCTGGGCCTGGGGCCAGGGCAGTTCGTCGCAGCTACCGAGGCGGCCGTCGGGGTAGAGGGTGACGTGGTCGCACTTGAGGTCGGAGAAGTGGCAGAACCCGGTCCCGAGTCCCCGGAGGCGCCGGATGGTGGAGACGGCCGGTTCGAGCTTGATGCGGGCGAAGTGCCCGGCGCTGATCCAGTGCGCGGTGGCGGCGAGGACGAACTCGGCGTACTCGTCGGGGTGAATCGCCCAGGCCGGTCCTCCGTCGGAGGCCACGGCTGCCTGCTGTAGCAGGCGGCTGGCCAAGGCCCGACGGCCCGTTGCCGCAGTGGGTCGACGGATGGTGGTGTCGAAGCAGGGGACGAAGCTGACGGCATTCACCGAGCCGAAGCCGGCGAGGTGGTCGAGGACGTCCTGGGCTCGGCCGAGTACGGCCGGGGTCACGGCGGCGATCACTCCGACGCTGCGGTCCCGCTCGGCCAGCAGGTTCAGCGCTCGGGCAACCCGAGGGTAGACCGGCTTGCCGTCGTAGCCGACCCGCCAGGCGTTGCCCTGGGCGTCGCCGTCCAACGAGATGCCGATCTGCAGCATCGGGCAGAGCTCCTCGAAGAGGTCGAGCCAGTCCTCGTCGAGCAGGACGCCGTTCGTCTGCAGGCTCACGCGAACGACCGTGGGCAGGGCGGCCAGCTCGCGGAGAATCTCGGCGATGTGCTCCGTGCCGGCGGTCAGCGGTTCGCCCCCGTGAATCTCGACGGCGAGGGGACGGCCCCGAAAGAGGGTGGCCAGGCGCCCGATCTGAGCGGCGCTGACCCGGGCTCCTCCGGGTGCCTCCTTGCGCTTCTCGTAGCAGTAGAGGCAGTCGATGTCGCAGGTCTCGCCGCGCACCTTAACGATGACCGACACCGCGGTACCGGTGTCGTCGGAGTCCAGGCTTCGGTAGAGCTGTTCGATCCCGTCGCGGTGCCGTTCGGTGCTGCGGTGCATCGACTGCCTCCTCACTGCCGTGATCGGATGGGGTTAGTCGGACAGGCGTCCCAGCAGGGCGCCCTGGCCGGACTGGAGGATGTGTGCCGCCTCCAACGGGATCCAGAAGCACTCGAAGTGGGTGGGCTTCTGCTCGCCGTCGTGGTCCTCCTGGCTCGTCCACCGCTCCGGGGTGGGCTCGGTGAGCTCCAGGTGGAAGACGTGCCGGTGCTGGATCTCGAACCGGTACGGGCTGATGTCGTACTCGGCCTCGCCGAGCTTGCGCACGATCTTGAAGTCGGTCAGGCCGGTCTCCTCGCGGGCCTCGCGCAGGGCGGCGGCCTCGGGGGTCTCCCCGGGACGGATGCTGCCGGCGGGGACCTGGATCCCGACCTCCTCGTAGGTGTAGTCGGTGTGCCGGAACACCAGCAGCCGTCCGTCGCGCACGACGTAGACGAGCACCTTGTCCTTGGTGACCTTCTCGGGCATGGATGTGTCTCTTCCTTGGTGAAGGTGGTTGAGGCCGAACGTCGATTCGGGTCGTCCGGCCGCCGTCCCGATTCGGATCCGGGTCGTCCTGGATCTCTGGGAACCAGCGAGTCTATTCGCCTTGATTGAGCGTCAAATCTGCCTGGCGGGAGCCGATAGCACTTGATCGACCCACCCTTGGCCCGGACTTCGACCGGTCTCGGTCGGCGACCATGGCCCGCTCACGCTGCTCGGCCCACAACCGTCGGCCGCGAAGCATCAGGGCCGGGCAACTCGCCGAAAGCCGGTCCACCATCGGCAGTGCGGTCACCCCACGAGCGACCAGAACCATCCTCGCGGTGGCACCGCAGAGTTCCAGCTCGTAGGTGCGTCCCGCGCCGAGCGCGGCCTCCAAGGCGGCGAACGCGTCGCGGTCCAGCAGCCATGCCCGGAGGCCCTCGTTCGCACGCTCGTCGAGCACCTGGGTGATGCCGACGGCCGCGCGGCGGATCTTCTTGAATGCGTCGCCAGTGGTCGCGAGCAGATCCCAGTCGAGAAGTTGAGATCTCTCGGTGCCGGCGTTCTCGAACAGGGCGGTGCAGCTGTAGTGGACGGCGCGCTGCGGGTTCGAACTGGCCATCAGGGGAGTCACTCGGTCGATGGTCAGCACGATCGACCGCCTGGACCGGCTCGGTGATCCTCCAGTCGGAACGAGACCCTCTTGCCCAACGGCAGAGACTCCATGGCGAGTTCGTCGACCAAGGAACTCAGCAGGAACAGGCCCCTGCCGCCCTCCATGTCGTCGGCCGCCTCCCCCACCGTCGGCATCCTGTCGTCGAAGTCCGTGACAGCAACGAGGACGCCATAGGGCGTCTCCTTGATCATCAGCTCGCAGTCGCCAGCTGTGTGCTTGCAGACGTTGGTCAGCAGCTCGGTCACGCCGAGTTCGACGACCTCGGTCAGTCCGGTCCGGCCCCAGAGGCAGAGATGGGCTCGGACGATCTGCCGGAGCGGCCCCATCGCCTCGGGGCACAGCCCTGGCAGCGCGGTCCGGTAGTGCCGATTCAACCTCGCTTCCGTGATGGGCATTTGCTCCTCCTAGACCGATGCGGCGTGCTGGCGGATGTCACTCCAACGTGCACTTCGAAAACACTCCCGCTATCCACTGATCGCGGTGTGTACTGGGTGTGCGACGTTGTGGAACCATTCAGCGCCCTGGCGGCGCCCCGGGGCCAGCCCGGCATGCAGACAGCCCGCGTTGTCCACATCAGCAGGCAGAGGGGGTGCGATGCCGCAACGACCGAAGACGCTGGAGCCTTCCCGATCCGCCCGCGCCTGGTTCGGTGCCGAACTGCGTCACTGGCGCGAGACCCGGCGGCTCTCCCAGGACGCGCTCGGCACTTCGGTGCACGTCAGCGGGGATCTGATTTCGAAGATCGAGAAGGGCCAACGACCGTGTAAGCCCGAGCTCGCGGTCACCCTCGACGCAGCCCTCGGAACCGGCGGGGTCCTCTCCCGCGGCCTGGAACACGTCGACAGCGATGCGGACAAGCAGCCGTCGGATGTGGACAGGGCCGACGCGTCCGGGCGCGCATCGCGTGTGGCGAAGGCCGTGACTCACTCGCCGTCCGTGACCGAAGCCGACCACCGACGGGCGGCAGGAAAGGACGTCGACGCGGCTGCCCTCGGCTCGGCGATGGCGCTGATGAGCGGCGAGGTGCGGGTTGCCTGTCGCATGTCGGACGGGAGAATCACCTTCGTGACAATGCCGCGCCGCAAGCTCCTTCGAAGCGTCACCGCCGTCGCCGGGGCCACGCTGCTTCCCGCCTCCGGTACGTCCTCGAACGTGTCCCCCATCGAGGCCGGGTCGGCTGGGCTCGTCGCCCCGGACGTGCATCCGGTGGAGAACTTCCGCTCTCTGCGGCGCTCGCTGGTCGAGTGCGACAACTTCCTCGGCCCCCGGAACGTGGTCGCCGACGCCCAGGAACACATCCGGCAGATTCAGCAACTCCGCCAGGAGGCGTCCGGGCGGGATCGGCAGGAGCTGATGCAAGTCCAGGCCGAGTACGCCGAGTTCTGCAGCTGGCTGTACCAGGACAGCGGTGACTTCCGCGCGGCCCAGTACTGGGCCGACCGAGCCATCGAGTGGTCGACCGTGGCCGGTGCCCACGACCTGACGATCTACACGATGGCCCGCAAGGCCCAGCTTGCAGGCGACATGCGAGATTCCCTCGACACCGTCGACCTTGCCGAGGCCGCCCAGCGGATAGCGCCTCCGCGAAGCCGCCTCAGCGCCATGGGAGCCGTCTACGGCGCCCACGGCCACGCCCTTCGCGGCGACGAACGGGCCAGCCAGAACGCCTACGACCAGGCGCTGGAGGTCGTCGCGGGACCCAGCATCGACGAGACGTCCCGTGGCCGCTGGCTCGACGCGTCCTACGTGGAGGCGCAGCGCGCCCGCTCGCTCTCGGCTCTCGGAAATCACCAGGACGCCGTCTCCGGCTTCGAGCGCGCCATCCGCGCACTGCCCACCTCATACCGCCGGGACCGTGGTGTCTACCTCGCCCGCGCCGCAGTTGCCCAGCTCCACGCCGACGGACCGGAGGCGGCAGCCGTCAGCGGCTCGGCGGCCTTGGCCATCGCCACGGCGACAGGCTCGGCCCGGATCTTCACCGAGCTTGCCCTACTCGACACGAAGTTGCAGCGCTGGACGTCCGTGGCCGAGGTTTCGGAGTTCCGGGGAGCTCTCGACAACGTCGTGCTCCATGAAGTCTGATCAAATCAGGCAGACGTCCCACCGTCCCACCACGAGAAGGAATCCGAGATGGCCGAGCGCCCGTACGTCCTCCTGAGTGTCGCCACCTCCGTGGACGGACACATTGACGACACGTCACCCCAGCGCCTGCTGCTGTCGAACGCGGAGGACTTCGACCGCGTCGACCAGGTGCGGGCGGAGTCCGACGCCATCCTGATCGGCGGCAACACGCTCCGCAGCGACAACCCGCGGCTCCTCGTCAACAGCGACAAGCGCCGCGCCGACCGGGTGGCAGCCGGCAAGCCGGAGTACCCGCTCAAGGTGACGATCACCGCCAGCGGCGATCTCACCCGGGACCTCAAGTTCTGGCACTTCGGCGACCAGAAGGTCGTCTACACCACCGACGGCGCGGCTGCGAAGCTCCGCGAGGAGCTCGACGGCCTCGCCGACGTGGTCAGCACCGGCCCGACCGTCGACTTCGGAGCCATGCTCGACGATCTCGGCGGCCGTGGCGTCGAGCGACTCATGGTTGAGGGCGGCGGACAGATCCACACGCAGTTCCTGTCCCAGAACCTCGCCGACGAGGTGCATCTCGCCATCGCCCCGCTGCTGGTCGGCCAAGCCCAGGCTCCGCGCTTCATCCACCCCGCCGAGTACCCCGGCGGCAGCACCAGCCGCATGAAGCTCCTCGACACCACGACCGTCGGTGATGTCGTCCTTCTGCGGTACGCGCCCAAGCAGCGCACTGCCTGATCACGACTGTGGGGTTGGACGTAGGTGCCACCAGTTCCGGTGCGAATCCTGGGGCTCATCGGCGGTACCCCAACCCGCCACGGCGTCATCGACGTTGCTGATCGAGCCTTCGCCACATCGTAGGAGCAGAACGCTGGTCGGCGGCCTGCTGGAGCAGGGCCATTCGATGTCGCGGGTGCGGGTGCGGGTGCGGGTGCGGGCGGTTCGCGGGCACGCTCTGTTGAGCGCGACGGTGCTGCACCGTAGGGATGACTTCGGTCCTTGGCGGCTCTTCCCTTTCGTCGGCACCCCCGGGCCGGCCTCCCCGTCGCGGGCTGCCCCATTGGGGCGGCCATCGACAGGGACAGCGCCTGCCCCCAGGGGGCGGGAGCGGGGTAAGGACTCCTTACCCCACAACTTGCTCCGTCTGGGACAGAGCGGTGGTCACTTTCATCGGGGTCACGGGCGGCTACAGGACTCGTGGGCTGGTTGCTCGGGGGTCTGGCGGGCGGTGGTCGCGGGTGTGCTTCAAGGTGGTGGCGGGGTGGATGGGCCGCTTCCGCATGGGTGCCGGTTGGTCGCACCGGCCTTGCGGATACGGGCGGCTTCTCGGGTGGTGCAGCCGGGCAGTGACTGCGCGCGGGAGGGGCCGCCGGATGTGGGAACCAGCAGCAGCGGGCTTCTGCCGGTTTGCGGCTGCGAGTCGGCAGAAGTCGGTGGCCAGCCGACCGAGGTTAGTCGGTCGGCTGGCCTTGATGGCGGTCAGTCGGCTTCCGGGGCCTGACCGCTCTGTTCGCCGTCCGACTCCTGGCGGAGCTTCTTCATCAGCTCGGTGAGGCGGGTACTGCCGAGCGGAAGGCCGGCTTCTCGGACGGCCTTTTCGACGACCGCGCGGGTGAGTCGACCATGGGCCGCGACCGCTATGCGGCTGACCTCCAGCAACTGCTCCATCGACGCGCCCGGCGGACGGCCGAGCGGCTTGCCCTGGACGGTGCTGTCGCTGCCGCCGACCTGGGACGAGTCTGAGGTGTTCGCAGTACCGGATGGTTGGTCATCGCCGTCCGCCGACTGGTGTCCGGGCAGCGTGGCGCTCCACTCGGAGGGCAGCAGACCGGCGGCGGACAGCAATGTCAGCATCGCGTTCTCGTCGCTTCGGTCCTCCGTCCGCTGCGGCTGGACGTCCTCGTCCTGGTCGGCGGCGACGGGGACGGCAGAAGCTCCGCTGCGCGGATCGTCGATCTGCTCACCCCGGCGGATCGCGGTGTTCCCGCCGTGGCGGGCGATGAGGATGTACAAGTGGACGGCGCCGCCGAGAGCGAGCGGGGCAAGGACCGACAGGAAGCCAACGACGGTGTCGCTGAGCTGGAGCCTGCTGCCGATGCCGGCCAGATTGTTGAGGCGGACGGCGTGCAGGGCGTTCGCCCACACGCTGGCAGCGGTCGCTCCGGTAAAGAGCGCCTAGGCGTAGGCGCGGGCGGGCCGGGGGGCTTCGCGCAGGACAAGCAGAGCGCGCACGCCGTAGGCGATGAACCCGTCGATGATCAGCGGGAACGCGTAGGTGAGCGGGCCGCGCACGTGGATCGCGGCGGCCATCTGCCGCAGGGCGTCGTAGGACAGGGCGAAGCCGAGCGCGCCGAGCAGTACGACCGTGAGGCGGTCCCAGGGGGACACCCGGACGGCAGGTATGTGGGCAGAGGGCAGTGCGGTGGTGGTCACGTGAGGTGCTCCAGGTGGCCTCGTCGCTGCGAGGGCAGGGTCGAGCGGCGAGGCGGCGGTGGGGTGGACGTGTGAAGCGGGATGCCGGGCCGTGCGGCGTCAGGTGCACGGCGGCAGCGCGGAGCCGGTGGGGCTCAGGCGGTGCGCCGTCGGCGGTCGGGGCCGGTGAGGATGACGCGCTCGCACATCTCCGCCAGCCGGGACGCGGTGCGGTCGCCGAGGGCTGCGCGGATGTCGCCGAGCGGCAGGTTGGTGGTGAAGATCGTCGGGAGCATGTACTCGTAGCGGTGGTTGACCAGCCGCAACGTGAGCGCTTCGGTCCACTCGGTCGCCTTCGCGGCACCGAGGTCGTCGATGATCAGTAGCGGACAGGCCATCAGCGCACGCATCTCCTGCTCGCTATCAACGCCCTGACGGGGCCTCTGCGCGGCGTACAGCTCCTCGGCGGTCGTCTTGATCCACCGCAGGCGCACACCGCCCGCGAGCAGGCTGCGGACCGCCCCGTAGGACTGGTGCGTCTTGCCCGACCCGGTCGAGCCCGTGATCAGCAGCGACGGGCCCTGGGCGATGCCCGGGGCGCCACCGGGCCCGCGGCGACTCGCAAGGGTGACCTACCGGACCCAGGTGGTGACCTCGGGGTGGTCGGCAATGGCGAGTCGGTAGCGCGGCGGGATGCGCAGGTCGGCCAGCTCCAGCGCGGTGGACGGCTGGTCGGCCTCGCGTTCGGCGGCAGTGGTCGGGACGGCCTGGATGCGGGCGAATCGTTCGCGCCAGCCCCCGCCGATGAGCTTGGGCTCGCGGTCGGCGGTACGGGCCGCCGTCGGGGTGGAGGTCACAGCTCGCCCCCGTAGTAGGCCAGGGCGTCCCCGGGGTTGGTGAACGGCTGGTGCTCTGCACGGGCGGCGCTCTGCCGAGCCGCTGCGGGCTGGGCGTTGATGGCTTCGTGGACCATGTCCGGGAGCAGGCTGGGGCTCAGCGGCCTGGCCTGGTACCGCGCCAGGCCGGCCCGGATCTCGTCTTCGGTGAAGTTCTCGGCTAGCAGGCTGGAGATGACCTTGGCGAGGTGCCCGAGCACCTTGGCGGGCGGGCGCTTGCGGCAGCCCCGCACGTACTCGGCGAGCAGGTCGTGGGCAGTCACGCCGTGCTCGGTTGCCTGCGCCGCGACGTGGTGCGGCTCGTCCTGGTGAGGGATGCGAGAGGGTGCCGGGGTGGGCGCGGCGGAGCCGCCCCCTTTAGGGGTAGATCCAGGATCCAAGATCCTAGATCCAGGCACGAGGTCCTCCTGAGCCCTCCGGGGCGATTCCGGAGATGTGCCCTGACCTGCTGTTTCACCGGCGTCCGCTGGCTGGTGGCCTGACTCGGGCGCGCTGAGGTGATGCGGAGCGGCCTCGGGAAGCGCGCCCTCGCCGACCGGTACCGAAACCGGGTCGGGGACGGCCTCCGGAACCCTCCCGAGGTCCTCCGGAGCCGGGCGGATGCACCGCTCCCCCTTGCATTTGCCGCACCGCCGCCCATGCTCGTGCACCGGGCACGAGGGCAGCCGGGAGGCGCTCGGGTGGGAGATCTTCTGGTGCTCGTGCCACTTGGCGACGTGCAGGTACTGGCGGCCGTCGCAGCCGGTGTACCGGCAGAGCAGGCCGACGGCAGCGAGCTGCTGGAGGTCGTCCGCGCAGTGGACCGGGGTGTGCTCGGGCCGCAGTGCCCACAGGACGCCGTTGATGATCGCGGCGTGGTCGATGTGGCGGCCCTCGTCGTCGACCTGGGTGAGCAGGCAGACGAAGGTCCGCTCGGCAGTCAGCGACACCTCGGCGAGGCTGAGCGACTGGGTGATCTCGGGCTTGATGGTGCGGATGCGCGCCACGGCTACCGCCCCGCCTTCGGGGGCAGGCTGCCGCAGGCGGGTGTGGTGCGAGCCGCCAGGGTCGTACTCTTGGGCATGGCTTCCTCCCCGAGGCACCCGTGACTGTGACGGTCCAGTGCCTCGGTTGATCGCTGTGGTAGGTGGTCGGTTCAGGGAGTTCCTTCGGCCCTCGGTGCGCCAACACCGGGGGCCGCTCCCGTTTTCGGGCGGTCGCGTGGTCCTCTCCGCGCCGCCCCGTTCATCCCCTCCTGCGTCTCCGGTCGACCGGCTCTCTGCCGATCTCGCCGCCTCGGCGGAGGCGACGTCCGCGCCGCCAGCGACGTTCCATCTTGGAGCGCCACGTGGCAAGGCGGCATGGGCTCCGCCCTCCCGACGAGTCGCGCACCCAAGGACTACCAGCAAAGTCCGGCCGCACCAAACAGCATGTCAAGGACCATAAAGCAGTGGACAAACCGACACGTGCGCGGACGGCACAGCACGATCCGCACGGCATTCTCGGACTACTTGGTGCGGCCGGAGATCCATGCTTATATCCCGTCATGGCAACACGACCCGTCGAGATCGGCCCGACCGGACTGCAGACCGCGAAGAACATCGAGCGGCTGCGGACCGAGCTCGGCATGAGCCAGCGCCGACTCGCCGAGATCCTCACCGACCTGGGCCGCCCCACGCCCACGACCGCGCTCAGCAAGATCGAGCGCGGCGAACGGCGCGTGGACGTCGACGACCTCGCTGCCATCGCCGTCGCGCTCGGGGTCTCCCCGACCACGCTCCTCCTGCCGCCCGTCGCCGACGCGAGCCGGACCAACGTCACCGGCGCCGGCCCGGTCACCACCGAGGCGGCCTGGGACTGGGCCGACGGCATCAGCCCCCTTCTGCCCTTCCCCGTCGACGAGGCCAACCAGGCCGGCGACGACGGCCCGCTCACCCACGCCCTGCGCGCGCGACCAGAGGGCAGACGCACCCGACACCTTCCGCCGCTCGCGACTGCCGAAGAGGCAGCCGAGGCCGGCCCGTTCAACCAGTTCACCAGGGCTGAACTCGTCCAGCTCCTCGACAACCTGAAGGCCGCGATCACCCGCGACTGACCCAGGACCCCCAGCCCGGCCACCTCCTGGGCCTACCACCCCCGCTCGTTCCAGTGTTGGCGCACCGGAACCGCAGCGTCCATCCAAGACCGACCACCTACCACAGCGATCAACCGCGGCGACGGCCCGTCACAGCCACGCGCCGCGGGGAGAGAACCCATGCCCGAGAACAGCAACCGCCGCTCGACCAACACCTCCGAGCAGTACCTGACCGTCGGCCAGGTAGCCGAACGCCTGGGCACCAGCGAGCGCTTCCCCCGTCGCCTCATCTCCGAGCGGCGCATCGCCTTCGTCAAGATCGGCAGCCACGTCCGCATCTCCGAGAGCGTGCTCGCCGCCTACATCGAGGCCAACACCGTCGCCCCGGTCCACTCCGGCCGCCGCCGCTTCGGGCGGGCGGCCTGATGGCGAACAACTCCGGCCGACGGCGCCGCTGGGGCTCGGTTCGCAAGCTTCCCTCCGGCCGCTTCCAGGCCCGCTACCCGGCCCCGACGGCCTCCTGCGCAACGCCGAGGAGACCTTCGCGACCAAGGGCGACGCCGAAGCCTGGCTCGTCGAGACCGAGACCGACATACGCCGCGAGGAATGGCGCGACCCCAACGCGGGAGCCGTCAACTTCCTCCTCTACGCCACCGCCTGGATCGACGAACGCGACCTCGCACCCCTCACCGACGAGCTGTACCGCCGCCTCCTCCGCCTGCACCTGGAACCGACGTTCGGCGAGTCCGAGCTGAAGGAGATCACTGCTCCCCAGGTCCGGGCCTGGCGCGCCGCGCTGGTCAAGGACGGCAAGAAGACCACCGCCGCCAAGGCCTACCGCCTCCTGAAGGCCGTCCTGGAGACCGCCGTCGACGACGAACTCATCCGCCGTAACCCCTGCCGCATCAGGGGCGGTGGCAAGGAGGAAGCCGAGGAGCGTCCCGTCGCCACGGTCGAGCAGGTCCTCCAGCTCGCCGACCTCATGGGCCCGCGCTGGCAACTCATGGTGTTCATGGGCTCCTTCATGGCCCTCCGCCCCGAGGAACTGGCCGAGGTCCGGCGATCCGACGTCGACCTGGTCAAGCGGGTCGTGTGGATCCGACGCGCGGCCCCCGAACTGACCACCGGAAAGCGTGTCTTGGGCGACCCGAAGTCCAAGGCCGGCAAGCGACCGGTCGGCATCCCGCCCGAGATCGTCCCGGACTTCGAGCTGCACCTGCGCTGGTACGCCGCGAAGGAGGACGACGGCCTGCTGTTCATCGGCGAGCGCGGCGCCCCGTTCCGCCGCTCGACCTTCGGCCGCAAGTGGCGCAAGGCCCGCATGAAGCTCGGCATGGACGGCTTCCGCTTTTACGACCTCCGCCACACCGACAACGTCCTCGCCGCCGGTACCGGCGCCAGCCTCAAGGACCTCATGGCCCACATGGGCCACTCCTCCGTCCGCGCCGCGCTGATCTACCAGCACGCCACCGCCGAGCAGCAGACCAAAATCTCCAACGGCATCAGCGCCGCCGTCGTCGACATCCGCACTCGCCGCCGTTCCCCTTCGACGGACAGCACCAGTACTCCGAAGGTGCCTCACCAGGCGTAATTCCTGGCGGCGTGGAGCCCTGGCTGAATTGCCGACCGGGGCTCCAGCGACGGGCCCACCAAGCACGCTGGCACTATCCAACCATTCCGCGCCGCCGCAGCTTCTTGAAATCAAACCCCAAATTAGGGGGTATTTTCAATAATTCATCGAGGCGCAGGGGTTGCCGGCCAGGCCCGCCTATTCAACTAGCTCAAACCGCCTCTTTAGTCCATTTCCCCAATTATATGGCCGAAGCTTCTCATGGTGAAGGCGACCCACAACAATGCCGGGCGCTACACCGATCTTTTGGGCAAACGACCTGACGTCACTCAATGAGCGAATACGTTCAAGCCCAGGAGAGTAGATCGAGGGAATTAGAGTATCCCTGGCGAACGCATTGGCTTCATCCTCTTGCGGGTCAGAGGGGTTCTCCGGCCCCTCGATCCTGATGTCTTGCTTGCCATGCAAGAGGACATGCCCCAATTCATGGAAGAATGTGAACCAGAGCTGATCGTCAGTCTTGTACCGCAAGCTAAGCTGCACTGCTACCTTGCCCGGCGAGAGCCAACGAGTTGCGCCAGAGGCACGGCTTCCTGGAATTTCTTTGACGAATACCACCGCCACGCCACACTCCGCAGCAATCCTTACCATTTCCGGCTCGAATTTATCCGGAGGAAGAACGGTCAAGCGACGCAGCTCAGGAATACTGGCACGCAACTTATCTTTGCTATAGGGGGCACATCGGATCGACTGGGCGGCAACTTCACCCAGTCGAAGCCAGGTGGCTACAGCGCCAGCACTTGCCTCGAATGACTTGGCCTGGCGAAAAGCTACTGCCGGACGCTCGTATAGATCCACCCATGCATCGAGGGTTGCGACGCCAAAGAACGCAAGGAGTTGCTCCCATCGCGAAGCCTTATCGCTTGGGGCGTCTGGAAGCTCCCCGCGCTTAAGGAGTTCTCGCCAGGGAACATCCTTCATCCATGCCTCGAAGATGACGGGATCGCGCGTGAGCCTGAGCCTCTCACGGGTGGACTGATAGTCAGCCTCGAGACGATTCCAGAAGCGAGCCCTAATCCCCGTTACTCGCTCAAGCTTCTCTGCAGTCTCTGGAGAAAGGGATACCGTCCCCTTGATAAGCTGATTTACGTGCTTAGGGCTTAGGTCTGCCCTGATGGCAAGCTCCCGCTGCGTCATTCCCGATTCTTCAAGGAACTCAAGGAGAGTTTCGCCAGGAGGAATTGCATAGTCGGGTTCACTAGCTGGATACAGTTCACGCACAGCGTTCGAGTTGATCATCGCCGCCCTACCCCCACGTGGTCTCATCCCGATTACTAGTGATAGTCGACAATGGACAGTACGACGACCGAGTCCACAGCCGACCAGTCGAGCCCACCCTGGCCGTTGTCACTCCAACGCTCAGGGCGGAAGATCAGCCTCCAGTTGGCATCCAGATTCAAGGCCAGACATCCCGCATAGTCCCCGGTCAGCTCGTGGCATTTACCCACTGCCGGGGGTCGAAGGTCTTCAAGATTCTCGGCGGCCTCGAGGGCCGCCAGCCGCTGACCGATCTTCCGAGCGAGAAGCGCCCCGTACTGGCGCCGCATGTCCCGCTCAGACGCGCAGGCCTTCTCCATCTTTCGATCCTCGTACCATACGTCCAAGTCTACCCACCTCCCCCGACATACGTTTACCGAATCGGTAAAGATTCACCCAGCCGTGACAGATCTCACGATAGCAGTGTGATCACACTGGCGACTTGCATGATCACTAGCCGTAGTGATTCACATGCCCAGTGAGCTGCGCCTATCGCTCAAAGGAGTTGCATATTCACTCGGGGTTAGTCTATTGGCATGCGCATGGTGTGCATGCATGGTCATGGCGGAGATGGGCTGGCCACGCGCTCAATGCGGCGCCATGCAGGGCGAGTCGTTCGAGCGCCATTGGCTGAGCAGGTCGCCTGGGCAGTCCGTCAGCCGTCCTCGGGGATGCCACCGTGGCCATCGGGAGCGCCCTCACCATGGTCGGTGCGCTCAGAGGCAAGGACTGCCCTGCAGAAGCCCTCGACACCTCCAGCTAACGCTGGGCTCCCGGGCGGCCCCACCGGAGCCATGAGTCGTGGAACATCCACAAGTGGGCGGGCTGTTGGCCATGGCCGGCGACCAGTCGCCCACCGGATGGATCATCCAAGCAACCCCATCGACATCATGGCGCAGATCACAGAAGGCCGATCTCGTGATTTGAGACGAGCGTCGCCCGCCACCCCGAAAGCCGCACTCCGCAGCCGAAATCCCTCGCAACTAACGCCGGGTCAACAGCTATCTGGCACGAATCTGGCACGACGGCCCAACGTTGGCCTAGACAACAAGAAAGCCCCAGGCCATTGACCTGGGGCTTCATCGCTGAGCGGGCGACGAGAATCGAACTCGCGCTATAAGCTTGGGAAGCTCATGTTCTACCATTAAACTACGCCCGCCTGATGAGCCGTCACGAGACCGCTCGATCCACGATCACTCTACCCCATCGTCGCGGGTGCTCGTAGCGCCCTTCGCGTTCGTGCCGCGCTCGCCCGAGGGGCCCGGCCGCCGGCCGGACGGCGCGCGCGATGTGGGTGTGGCGGAGTGGGGTGGGAGTCGCGTCGGAGTGCCCCCGGGAGGGGCGCGGAGGCGTACTGTTCTGGTCGCGTGGAGAGTCCCGGCGGTGCCTTCCCGGGGGCGGCGAGCCGCTGTGCGGAATGTCCGGAAGATCCCCTAATGTGTCGCTGTCCCGCGATGCGAATCCCGTCGGGGCGCCATGAGTACGGGGGAAGAATGGGAAGGGGACCGATGGAGCAGCGCGCCGTCGTTCGTTGTGCCGAGGGGCACCTGTTCAGCACCACCACGTTCCCGATGCAGAATCTCGGCCCGGCGCGGCTGGGGCCGGGGAGACTGATCCGGTGTCCGCAGTGCGGACGGATGCGCAGCTCGGTGCTCGCCGATGTGCGGGAGCTGTCGGAGCCGCAACTGGAGCGGGCGCTGCGGCTGGAGGCCGCGGAGTTCCTGGCCTGAGGCCGGGTGAGGGCGGTGCCGGGCCCCGGGCGGATTCGTCCGGGGCCCGCCCGTGCACGTAACCTCGAAGCGTGCTGCTCTCTGACAAGGACATTCGAACCGAGATCGACAAGGGTCGGGTCGTCATCGACCCCTTCGACCCTTCGATGGTCCAGCCCTCCAGCATCGACGTCCGGCTGGATCGTTTCTTCCGGGTGTTCGAGAACCACCGCTACCCCCACATCGACCCCTCCGAGGAGCAGCCGGACCTGACCCGGCTGGTCGAGCCGGAGGGTGACGAGGCCTTCATCCTGCACCCGGGCGAGTTCGTGCTGGCGTCGACCTACGAGGTCATCTCGCTGCCGGACGACGTCGCCTCCCGGCTGGAGGGCAAGTCGAGCCTCGGCCGGCTCGGGCTGCTGACGCACTCCACGGCCGGCTTCATCGACCCCGGGTTCAGCGGGCACGTCACGCTGGAGCTGTCGAACGTGGCGACGCTGCCGATCAAGCTCTACCCGGGCATGAAGATCGGGCAGCTGTGCCTCTTCCGGCTCTCCTCGCCGTCCGAGCACCCGTACGGCTCCGCACGGTACGGCTCGCGTTACCAGGGCCAGCGCGGCCCGACGGCCTCGCGCTCGCACCTGAACTTCCACCGCAGCCAGGTCTGATCCGGGCAGAGGACGCAGCAGCGGGCGGTCACCCCCTCGGGGGTGGCCGCCCGCAGGCGTTCCCGGGCCGGCCCGACCGGCGCGGGCCCGGGCCCGGGGTTGCCCGTACGGCTCAGGCGCGCTTCGGCCGGGTGACGGCGGTCAGTTCGCTGCCGTCCTCGGAGAGCCGCAGTTCGGTGCGGAGCTCGGCGAGCTCCCCCAGGTGGTGCAGGTGGGTGCCGCCGCAGTAGATCTGCGCGGGGCCTTCCGGCAGTTCGCAGTGCCACTGGCGGCGGGCGGTCAGCTCGGGGCCGGGCGTCTCGACGCGCACCGGTGCGTCGGCGGCGACCCAGGCGGCGAGCAGGTCGTTGACGGCCTCGGTGACGGCGGGCAGGGCCTCGGCGAGGGCGGGCAGCCCGTCGGCGGCCTCGGCCGTGAAGCCCTTCTTCCTGAGCGACTTGCCGAGCCGGTAGGTGTCGGTGCTGGCCTCCGTGTCCATCACCGAGGAGGCCATCGCCAGGCTGTCGAAGTCGGGGTTGCCGAAGGCGTCGGCGCGGCCCGGGTCCTTGCGCCAGCGCGGGGCGAGGGCGGCGTTCAGGGCCAGGGCGAGCAGGTGGCAGCCGCTGTGCGAGGCGCTGAGGGCGGCCCTGCGGCCCGCGTCGACGCTGAGCGAGGCCGGACGGCCGACGATGTCGCCCGGGTCGTCCGTGAGCACGTGCAGGACCAGCCAGGACCACTGCTCGTCGCCGCGCCGGACCGGGATGTCCGCGCCGGCCAGCAGCTCGCCGCCGTCCGGGCCGAGGGCGCCGGTCAGGCAGTCCACGACGGGCCGCTCGACGCCGTCGACCGTGAGGGTCCCGGTGTCGGCGGGCTGGTCCGGCCAGGTGTGGTCGAGCGGGTGGAACGGCGTCGCCGCGGTGACGACGGCGTACCGCCCGTCGGCCAGCGGCCGGACGGCGAGGACCGGTGATTCGCCGGTCACCGCCCCGGCCGGGAAGCTGACGTGCGTGGTGGGGAGGGTCATACGGGCTCCGTGCACTGGTGCGAGGGTGGGTGGCGAGGGCTCCGGGGAGCCGGAAGCGGGGCGGGCCCCGGTACAGGCGGCCCGCCCGGCCATTCTCCCCCGGACGGTGCCCCGCACCGGGGCCCGCCCGGTCACCCGCGTACCCCCGGCCGGCTCTCAGCCCAGGGTCGGCAGCTTGATCAGTACGAGCAGCGCCAGCAGCTGCAGCGAGGCGGCGCCGGCGGCCTTGCCCCAGGGCAGGTCGTGGATCCGGCGCACCATGGCGGTCAGCAGCCCGGCGCAGAGCAGCCAGGTGACCCAGCCGACCACCTGGACGACCAGGTTGTCGGCCGGCAGGAAGAGCGCCAGCAGCAGCCGCGGCGCGTCGGTGCTCCAGCCGATCAGGATCGCCAGGCCGACGGTGGAGCGCCACGGGCCGTCCCCGCCGAACTGCCGGGCCAGCGCGTACGTGACGGCGCCCAGCATGGCGCCGGCGAGGGTGAAGACCACCGCGGAGCCGGCGAGGGCCGACAGCGCGACCGTGAAGGTGGAGTCGAGCACGTCCTCGCGGGTCAGGCCGAGCCCGAGGACGGCGAGCACGCCGTACAGCAGCGAGACGCAGAGCGCGGGCAGCCAGACCTGGTGGTCGCGGGCCCGGTCGAAGGTGGCGTAGGGCGAACGGTAGATGCCGGTCAGCAGCTCGCGCCAGCGCGGGCGCGGCCCGGCCACCCGCGGCGCCGACTGGCCGCCGGCGCGGTAGACCGCGACGTTGTCCTGCCCGTACTCGGGGCCGTAGCCCTGCTGGTCGTACCCCTCCTGCTGGTACCCCTGCTGACCGTAGCCGTCCTGCCCGTACTCCGGCGGGTACTGCTGCGGATACCCCTGCGGGGGGCCGCCGGGGCCACCGGCGTACGGGTCGCCGTCGCCGACCGGGAAGGCCCGGGTGTGGCCGGGCTGGTCGGCGCCGTACGGGTCGTAGCCGCCGGGGCCGGCCGCGGGGCCCCGGCCCTGCGGCGCGGTGAAGTACTCGGGTCCGTCCGCCTGCCCGTACTGCTGCTGCGGATTCCCCCCGGGGGGAGCCGTCCATCTGCGGGGATCGGCGCCCTGACCGCTGTCGTATCGATTGCCAGCCACGTTCCGAAGGTACCGGTCCTTCGGCCCCCGCGGCGGTCGATCAAGGCTCCGGGACGGGATTGCAGCGACTCTGTGACGGGCCGTCCGCGGTCGCCCCGCGCCCCCGCGGCCGTCGCCTCGGCCGGAACGGCCGGGCGGGAGTGCTTCGCGGGCCCTGTGCCGGGCCCGCGAAGCACTCCCGGAACGGGGCCTAGTGCTGGGCGCCGACCCGCGGTGCGTGGACGGCGGCCGCCGCGGAGGCGCCGGCCGGGCAGCCGCCCGGGCCCGCGGTGGTCCGCACGGCGCCGACCGGCAGCAGGGTGCCGCAGGCGATCCGGATGCCGTTCGGCAGTTCGTTGTCGGCCTCGACGGTCGCGCCGTCGCCGATCACGGCGCCGTCCAGCGAGGTGCGGGCACCGATGACGGCGTAGGCGCCGACGATGGAGTCCTTGACGAAGGTGTCCGCGGCGATGGTCGCGCCGGGCAGCACCACGCTGCCCTCGACGATCGCGCCGGCCTCGACCACCGCGCCCTCGGACACCACGGTGCCGGAGCTGAGCACGGCGCCGGGGTGCACGCTGGCGCCGGGCAGCAGCAGGGCGTCGCCGGTCGGGCCGGGGACGGCGGGGGAGTCGACCTTGCCGAGGACCAGGTCGGCGGAGCCGCGGACGAACGCGGCGGGGGTGCCGAGGTCGAGCCAGTACGAGGTGTCCACCACGCCGCGCAGCAGCGCGCCGGTGGCGAGCAGCTCGGGGAAGGTCTCGCGCTCCACGGAGACCTCGCGGCCGGCCGGGATCCGGTCGATCACCGAACGGGTGAAGACGTAGCAGCCCGCGTTGATCTGGTCGGTGACGATCTGCTCGGGCGTCTCCGGCTTCTCCAGGAACTCCAGCACCCGGCCGTCCTCGTCGGTCGGGACGAGGCCGAAGGCCCGCGGGTCCTCGACCCGGGTGAGGTGCAGGGTGACGTCCGCGCCGGCGGCCACGTGGCCGTCGCGCAGGCCGGCGATGTCGACGCCGGACAGGATGTCGCCGTTGAAGACCAGGACCGGCTCGTCGGGGCCGCAGGTGAGGCCGGACGCGGCGTTGCGGATCGCTCCGCCGGTGCCCAGCGGCTCGCGCTCGGTCAGGTAGACCAGCTCGATCCCGTACGGGGTGCCGTCCTGGAAGTGGTCCTCGAACACCTCGGCCAGGTAGGACGTGGCGAGCACGACCCGGGTGACGCCGGCGGCCGCGGCGCGGGCCAGCTGGTGTGCGATGAACGGGACGCCCGCCACGGGGAGCATGGGCTTGGGGGTGTGGGTCGTCAACGGGCGCAGTCGCGTGCCCTTGCCGCCGACCAGCATGATCGCCTCGGTCATGGTCTGCGCTGTTCCCCTTGTGCTCCGGTGTGGCGCCGCCGCCGGTGCGGCTGCAGCCTCCGCTGGTGGTGGTCCCCGCCCGGTCCGTCCGGGTGCGGGACAGACCCGCACGGCGCGGGTCAGGCGCCTACTGTATTTCCTTCCCGCGGCGGCCCGGTCAGGCGCCCGCCCGATTGGCGGGACGTCCAGCCGGACGAGGGCCCGGGCGCGGCCCCGGGACGACCGGGCCCGGCCGACGCCGAGGAAGCGCGGACCGGGCCCGGTTGTAGCAGAACTTGTAGCAGAACTGTCGAACGGCGCCGCTCGGGCGGCGCCCGCCCGGCCGGCCCGCACGGGTGGCGGGCCGGCCGGTACGGGTCAGGCGTCCACGGTCTCCGGGGCCGCCTCGGCGGTCGGCGCCGCCTTGACGGACTCCAGCAGCAGCTGGGCCACGTCGACCACCTTCAGGTGCTCCTTGGCCGCGCCCTCGTTCTTCTTGCCGTTGGCCGAGTCGGAGAGCATCACCAGGCAGAACGGGCAGGCGGTGGAGACGATGTCGGGGTTGAGCGACAGCGCCTCGTCCATCCGCTCGTTGTTGATGCGCTTGCCGATCCGCTCCTCCATCCACATCCGCGCGCCGCCGGCGCCGCAGCAGAAGCCGCGCTCCTTGTGGCGGTGCATCTCCTGCTGGCGCAGGCCGGGGACCTTGTCCATGATCTCGCGCGGCGGGCTGTAGACCTTGTTGTGCCGGCCCAGGTAGCAGGGGTCGTGGTAGGTGATCAGACCCTCGACCGGGTTGACCGGCAGCAGCTTGCCCTCGTCGATCAGGTGCTGCAGCAGCTGGGTGTGGTGGATGACCTCGAAGTGGCCGCCCAGCTGCGGGTACTCGTTGGCGATGGTGTTGAAGCAGTGCGGGCAGGTCGCCACGATCCGCTTGGCCGGGGCGTCCTCCAGCGCGGCGTTCAGCGTCTCGACGTTCTGCGCGCCGAGCATCTGGAAGAGGAACTCGTTGCCCAGGCGGCGCGGGGAGTCACCCGAGCAGGTCTCCTCCTTGCCGAGGATCGCGAACTTGACGCCCGCGGTGTGCAGCAGCTCGGCGAAGGCCTTGGTGGTCTTCTTCGCGCGGTCCTCCAGGGCGCCGGCGCAGCCGACCCAGTAGAGGTACTCGACCTCGGCCGGGTCGATGTCCTCACCGATCACCGGCACCTCGATGCCGGTCTCCTTCTTGAGCTCCTTGACCCAGTCCAGGCGCGCCTTGGTGGCCATGCCCCACGGGTTGCCCTTGTTCTCCAGGTTCTTGAGCATCGTCCCGGCCTCGGTCGGGAAGGAGCTCTCGATCATCACCTGGTAGCGGCGCATGTCGACGATGTGGTCGATGTGCTCGATGTCCACCGGGCACTGCTCGACGCAGGCGCCGCAGCTGGTGCAGGACCAGAGCACGTCCGGGTCGATGACGCCGTTCTCCTCGGCGGTGCCGATCAGCGGGCGCTCGGCCTCGGCCAGCGCGGCCGCCGGGACGTCCTTGAGCTGCTCGGCGGTGGCGATCTCGTTGCCCTCGGCGTCCTTGCCGCCGCCGGCCAGCAGGTACGGCGCCTTGGCGAAGGCGTGCTCGCGCAGGCTCATGATCAGCAGCTTGGGGGAGAGCGGCTTGCCGGTGTTCCAGGCGGGGCACTGCGACTGGCAGCGGCCGCACTCGGTGCAGGTGGAGAAGTCGAGGATGCCCTTCCAGGAGAAGTGCTCGACCTGGGAGACGCCGAAGACGGCGTCGTCGGCCGGGTCCTCGAAGTCGATCGGGGCGCCGCCGCTGGTCATCGGCCGCAGCGCGCCGAGGGCGACGGAGCCGCTCTCCTCGCGCTTGAAGAAGATGTTGAAGAAGGCGAGGAAGCGGTGCCAGGCCACACCCATCGACGGGTTGACGCCGATGGTCGTCGCCCAGGCGAAGGAGATGCAGATCTTCAGCATCGCGAACAGGTAGATCAGGTTCTCCAGCGTGCTGTGCGAGAGGCCCTTGAAGGCCAGCACCAGCGGGTACGAGACCAGGTACGCGGCCTCGTAGGACTCGACGCCCGCCAGGGCGCCCTCCAGCCCGCGGAGCACCATGATGCAGATGCCGATGCCGAGGATCGTGTACTCGACGTAGAACGCCTGCCAGGCGATCGAGCCGGCGAAGCGGGACTTGCGGCCGGCCCGGCCGGGCAGGCTGAGCAGCCGGATCACGATCAGGGTCGCGATGCCCAGCGTGGTCAGGGTGCCGACCAGCTCGGTGAAGATCTCGAACGGCAGCCAGTGGCCGATCACGGGGATCGTCCACTCGGCGTCGAAGAGCTGCCCGAAGGCCGTGACCAGGGTGGTGATCAGGGTGAAGAAGCCGACCGCGACGAACCAGTGGGCGACGCCGACGACGCCCCACTGGTTCATCCGGGTGTGGCCGAGGAACTCGACGGCCACCGTCTTCGCCCTCCGCACCGGGTTCCCGGTGCGGGTGGCGTCCGGCGAGCCGGTCTTCACCACCTTGTAGATGTACGCGGCCGCACGGGCGGCGAGCGCGGTGCCGATCACAGTGGTGACCAGCGAGATGACGATCGCTGCTAGCTGCATCGGCTCTCCGTCTCCTGCGGCTGGGGTCGAGCTGTGTGTAGAAGGGGTCCGACCGATTGTACTCATCGGTAACTTGCAGGTGGACCTCGGCGGAGACTATCGCTCGTTAACGCCCGTTCAGAAGATGCGCAAGGTATGGCGGCAGTCACTAAGGGCTTACTCACCTGTTTGGTTGAGGCTCCCTCGCCGGGGTGGCCTTCCGCCGGCCGGTGCTGCGGGGGGTGCGCGAACGGATGGGGGGCTTTCTTCGGCCGGTGCCGCGGGGCGTGCGCGAGGGGGTTCGGGCTTCGGTCGGTGGGGTCCGGTGCGGGTGCTCGTGCGGGCGGCGGGGTGCCGCCGGCGGGTGCTTCGTGGGGTGGTGGTCGGAGTCGGTGGCCGTCGGCGGGGCGGGAACGTGTGCTGGTCGGGCCAGGTGGAACGGCGTGGCGCGGGATGCCGTACAGATAAGCGCGCAGTAAAGTTGAGTGGCGACGGCTCAAGCCTGTTGACGCTCCCGATCTCGTCAGGCATGCTTGAGCCCGTAAAGCTCAACTCTTCCGTGGAGGTATTTACGATGGCACGCGCGGTCGGCATCGACCTCGGTACGACGAACTCGGTCGTCAGCGTTCTGGAGGGCGGCGAGCCCACCGTCATCACGAACGCCGAGGGCGCTCGGACCACGCCGTCCGTCGTCGCCTTCGCCAAGAACGGCGAGGTGCTGGTCGGCGAGGTCGCCAAGCGCCAGGCGGTCACGAACGTGGACCGGACCATCCGCTCGGTGAAGCGCCACATGGGCACCGGGTGGAAGGTCAACCTGGACGGCAAGGACTTCAACCCCCAGCAGATCTCCGCCTTCATCCTGCAGAAGCTCAAGCGGGACGCCGAGGCCTACCTGGGCGAGACGGTCACCGACGCCGTCATCACCGTTCCGGCGTACTTCTCGGACTCCGAGCGCCAGGCGACCAAGGAGGCCGGTGAGATCGCGGGCCTCAACGTCCTGCGCATCGTCAACGAGCCGACCGCGGCCGCCCTGGCCTACGGCCTCGACAAGGACGACCAGACCATCCTGGTCTTCGACCTCGGCGGCGGCACCTTCGACGTCTCCCTGCTGGAGATCGGCGACGGGGTCGTCGAGGTGAAGGCCACCAACGGTGACAACCACCTCGGTGGTGACGACTGGGACCAGAAGGTCGTCGACCACCTGGTGAAGGTCTTCCAGGCCGGCCACGGCGTCGACCTGTCCAAGGACAAGATGGCCCTGCAGCGTCTGCGCGAGGCCGCCGAGAAGGCCAAGATCGAGCTGTCCTCGTCCTCCGAGACCTCGATCAACCTGCCCTACATCACGGCCTCCGCCGAGGGCCCGCTGCACCTGGACGAGAAGCTCACCCGAGCCCAGTTCCAGCAGCTCACCGCCGACCTGCTGGAGCGCTGCAAGACCCCGTTCCACAACGTCATCAAGGACGCGAACATCTCGCTGTCCGAGATCGACCACGTGGTCCTGGTCGGTGGCTCGACCCGTATGCCGGCCGTCGCCGAGCTGGTCAAGGAGATGACCGGCGGCCAGGACGCCAACAAGGGCGTGAACCCGGACGAGGTCGTCGCCATCGGCGCCGCCCTGCAGGCCGGTGTCCTGAAGGGCGAGGTCAAGGACGTCCTGCTGCTCGACGTCACCCCGCTGTCCCTGGGTATCGAGACCAAGGGCGGCATCATGACCAAGCTGATCGAGCGCAACACCACGATCCCGACCAAGCGCTCGGAGATCTTCACCACGGCCGAGGACAACCAGCCGTCCGTGCAGATCCAGGTCTACCAGGGCGAGCGCGAGATCGCCTCGTACAACAAGAAGCTCGGCATGTTCGAGCTGACCGGCCTGCCCCCGGCCCCGCGCGGCCTGCCGCAGATCGAGGTCACCTTCGACATCGACGCCAACGGCATCATGCACGTCGGCGCGAAGGACCTCGGCACCGGCAAGGAGCAGCGGATGACCGTCACCGGTGGCTCCGCGCTGCCGAAGGACGACATCGAGCGCATGATGCGCGAGGCCGAGCAGTACGCCGAGGAGGACCACAAGCGTCGCGAGTCGGTCGAGACCCGCAACCAGGCCGAGCAGCTCGTCTACTCGACCGAGAAGTTCATCGCGGACAACACCGACAAGCTCCCGGCCGACGTCAAGACCGAGGTCGAGGCCGCGATCACCGAGCTCAAGGAAGCCCTCAAGGGTGAGGACATCGCGGCCATCCGCGAGGCCACCGAGAAGGTCTCCACCACCGCCCAGAAGCTCGGCACGGCGCTCTACGCCAACGCCGACGCCGCCGGTGCGGCCGCCGGTGAGGGCGCGTCGGCCGGCGCCCCCGAGGACGACGTGGTCGACGCCGAGATCGTCGACGACGAGAAGCCCAAGGGTGGTGCGGCATGACGGAGAAGCCGCAGGGCGCTGAGCCCGGCGACGACTCCGCCGCCGAGGAGGCTGTCCTGAAGGCCGCCGAAGAGGCGGTCTCCGGCGGTACCTCGGAGGAGCTCGCCGCTGCCAAGCGTGAGCTGGCCGAGCGCACTGGTGACCTCCAGCGCCTGCAGGCCGAGTACCAGAACTACCGCAAGCGGGTCGAGCGGGACCGTCTGACGGTGCGCGAGATCGCGGTCTCCAACATCCTGGAGAGCCTGATCCCGGTGCTGGACGACATCGGCCGGGCCCGCGAGCACGGCGAGGTGACGGGCGGCTTCAAGTCCGTCTCCGACAGCCTGGAGACGGTCGTCGCCAAGCTGGGCCTGCAGCAGTTCGGCAAGGAGGGCGAGCCCTTCGACCCGACGATGCACGAGGCGCTGATGCACAGCTACTCCTCGGACGTCACCGAGGACACCTGCGTGCAGATCCTCCAGCCGGGCTACCGGATCGGCGAGCGGATCATCCGCCCGGCGATGGTCGCGGTCGCGGAGCCCCAGCCGGGCACCCAGACCACGTCCGGGCCGGACGACGCCGAGAAGGCGGCGGACGCCGAGGCCGACAAGGCTGACGGTGGCGCGGAAAGCTGACACCCTGTGCGCTGCGGAGTCGTACGTCGTCCAGTACGGCGAACGGCTCCGCAGTGCCGTGTCCGCGGGTGGTACCGGCGGGGCGGACAGCGCCGCCGGCACCGCCCGGGGGTACCAAGGATCTATTGACTCTGGGAGGTGGCGGCAGCCATGAGCGGCAAGGACTACGTGGAAAAGGACTACTACAAGGTCCTCGGCGTGCCCAAGGACGCCACCGCCACCGAGATCAAGAAGACGTACCGGAAGCTGGCGCGGGAGTTCCACCCCGACGCCAACAAGGGTGACGCCAAGGCGGAGGACCGCTTCAAGGACATCTCCGAGGCCTACGACGTCCTCTCGGACGACAAGCGCCGCAAGGAGTACGACGAGGCGCGCACCCTCTTCGCCAACGGCGGCTACCGGGCCGGTGGTCCCGGTGGCGGCAACTACAGCTTCGACTTCGGCGACCTCTTCAGCGGCACCCAGGGCGGTGCCGGCGGCGGGGGCGGCGGGATCGGCGACGTCTTCGGCGGTCTGTTCGGGCGGGGCGGGCGCCAGGCCCAGCCGCGCCGCGGCGCCGACGTCGAGACCGAGGTGACCCTCAGCTTCGAGGAGGCGGTGGACGGCGCGACCGTGCCGCTGCGGATGACCAGCCAGGCGCCCTGCCGCTCCTGCAGCGGCACCGGGGCGAGGGCCGGCACCACGCCGCGGGTCTGCCCGACCTGCGTCGGCGCCGGCACCGTCAGCCGGGGCCAGGGCGCCTTCGCGCTCTCCGAGCCCTGCCGGGACTGCCGCGGCCGCGGCATGATCGTCGACGACCCGTGCCAGGACTGCCACGGCAGCGGCCGGGCCAGCTCGGCCCGCACCATGCAGGTGCGGATCCCGGCCGGCGTCCAGGACAGCCAGAAGATCCGGCTCAAGGGCAAGGGCGCCCAGGGCGAACGCGGCGGCCAGCCCGGCGACCTGTTCGTCCTGGTCCACGTCGACCCGCACCCGGTCTTCGGGCGCAAGGGCGACAACCTGACGGTCAGTGTGCCGGTGTCCTTCCCCGAAGCGGCGTTGGGCGGCACCATCGAGGTGCCGACGCTGAAGGGCCCGGCGGTGAAACTCAGACTGCCCGCGGGGAGTGCCAACGGCCTCACCCTGCGGGCCCGGGGCAAGGGCGCCACCCGCAAGGACGGCACCCGCGGGGACCTGCTGGTCACCGTGGACGTCGTGGTACCGCAGCACGTCACCGGCGACGCGCTGACGGCTCTGGAGCAGTACCGCGAGGCCACCGCCTCGGACGACCCGCGGGCCGCCCTCTTCCGGGCGGCGGAGGGAGCGTGACCAGCACATGAACCGTGACTCGATCGGCGTCGGCCTCGGCGACGGCCTCCCCGGAGGCCCCCGTCCCGGCCGGCCCACCCGCAGCCCGGCAGGCAACCCGGCGTACGTGCTGACCGAGGACACCCCGGTCTACGTGATCTCGGTCGCCGCCGAGCTCTCCGGCCTGCATCCCCAGACCCTGCGCCAGTACGACCGGCTCGGCCTGGTCTGCCCCGACCGGACGGCCGGGCGCGGCCGGCGCTACTCCGCCCGGGACATCCAGCAGCTGCGCGAGGTGCAGCGGCTGTCCCAGGACGAGGGCATCAACCTGGCCGGGATCAAGCGCATCATCGAGCTGGAGAACCAGGTCGCCGCGCTGCAGTCGCGGATCACCGAGCTGGCCGATTCCCTGGAAGGCGCCGCGAGCGCGCTCCAGCAGCGCGAGGCCGCGGTGCACGCCTCCTACCGCCGGGATCTGGTTCCGTACCAGCAGGTCACGCAGTCCAGCGCACTCGTGGTCTGGCGGCCCAAGCGGTAAAGCCGGCATTGTCATGGGCAGGTCGCCGACGGTCTATTCCACCGACCGTCGGCGGCCTTCGGCCGTTCCCGAACTTGTTCTGCGCACAACATCTTTCTTGCTCTCCGCGCCGAAAAGCCGGATCGTGGACGGTAGTGCCAAGCGTCAACTCCTATACGGTATTCACTGGTATCAGGGTGGGTGAGTACGGCCGATCTTCCAACTATCGGCCTGGCGGGGGTCAAGGAGCCATAAATGGGCGGCACCGATGAGCCAGGAGTGACCGAGGGCGGACTTGGTGTTCTGTCCGCGGGCGCCCGGACGCTCTACCTCTCGGCGGTCCGGTCGGGAGGCCGGCTGGTCCCCGCCGAGTCGGGTTGTGACGGCACCAGTCAGCTGCGCGAGCTGGTGGAGATCGGCCTGCTGGTCCCCGACATGGACGATCCCGGGGTCCTGGTGGCGGTCGACCCGCGGCAGCTGACGGCCGGCCTCTCCGCCGCCTGGCAGCGCAAGGCGCTGGAGCTGCTCAGCCGGTCGATGGCCCTGCCCAGCGACTTCCAGCAGCTCAGCCAGGCCTACAGCGAGGTGGGCGCCGACCCCCGGGAGGGCGGCCCGGTCGAGCACCTGGTGGGCAAGACCGAGATCAACCAGCGGCTGTCCGCGCTCTTCGAGGGCAGCACCAAGGAGATACTCAGCGCCCAGCCCGGCGGCGGGGCCAGGTCGTTCCCCACGGAGGCGGCGATAGCGCTCGACGTGGGCATCCTGCGGCGCGGGGTGTCCCGGCGGACCATCTACCAGCCGAGCACCCGCTACTCGGCGCCCACCAGGCACTACGTCACGGCGATGACGGCCGAGGGCGGCCAGGTCCGCACCCTGGACGAGCCGTTCACCCGGCTGATGATCATCGACCGGACGGTGGCGGTCATCCCCGGCAGCGGCGACACGGAGCGGGCCGCCTTCATCCGGGACGAGGCCGTGATCGGCTACCTGCTGAGCCTCTTCGAGGGCTGCTGGGAGCGGGCCATACCCTTCCTCGGCAACGGCGACGTGCCGCCGGAGGTCGTGACCCGGCTGCGCCGCAACATCGTGCGGATGATGCTGCAGGGGGTCGGCCACCGGGTCATCGCCCGCAACCTGGGCCTCAGCGAGCGCACGCTCGCACGGCACATCGCCGAACTCCGCGAGGAGTACGACGCCGAGACCCTCTTCCAGCTGGGGTGGAAGCTCTCGGAGAGCTTCCACCGGCTGCCCGAAGGTGACGGCGACCTCGACTGACGGAGCGGCCCTGGATCAGGTCCAGATGAGGTCGCCGGTGAGCGACTGCGTTGCGGGGCGGGGGGTGGCGACGGTCCAGATCAGGTCTCCGTCGCCCGCCGGCTGCGGTGCCGGCTGGGGCGCCACCGTGACCGTCTCGACGGGGTTGGCCGGGACGGACCTGTTCCAGATCAGGTCGGCGCTCGCCGGACCGGAGCCGACGAAAAGGGCTGCTCCGGCGAGGAGGGCCACGGTGACGAGACGACGCGCCTTGCGCACAAGACCACTTCCTTCAAGATCAGGCCTACATGACTACTGCGGTTCACATTCGATCGACTGTGCCCGCCGTTGTCCAGGAACGGCAATCGATTCTGCCGGATTCCTGATCCTCAATCTTTCGAAGCGAAGCTAACTCTGGCAGATGGTCGGCGGGAGCAGTAGGGCGGGGGGCTGTCATCTCTCTGCCAGGCAGCCAGATGACACCGCGTGACAGTGGACGCCTTTGCGGTGCTTGTTGGACGATCAGCTCATGGTTTCCGCAGACCATACCAGGCATATCGCCACATATTGATCCGTCAACCAAAACTCAACACTGGCATCCGAATGCCGTGAGCGTCGGTCACCGCCAGCCCGAAAGCCCGCAGGCCGACCCGAGCCCCCGCTCCGGCCGGCCATTCCCCCGGAGTCGACATGAGTGAGCCCTACCAGCGCGATCACGCCGGTCATGCCCCCGAGGGCCGGCGAGCCCGAGTGTTCCTCGCCGCGCCGTTGATGCGACTGACCGGGCCTGCCGACAGCGTGGTGACCCTGGCGAGCCGGACCAGGCTGACCACGCTCCGGTCCACGCTGCTGCGCAGCGGTGCCGCCGTGTACAGCGCCCACCACAGCGACGCCTGGACGGTGGCCGGCCGGGCGCCCGAGCCGCGGGTCCCCTCCGACTTCCGCGCGCTGCAGACCGCCGACCTGGTGTTCGCGTACGTCGGGGCGCCGCTCAGCGCCGGGGTCAGCCTGGAGCTCGGCTGGGCGTCCGCGCTGCGCAAGCCCGTCGTCCTGCTGGTCGACGAGGCGATCACCCACAACCCGCTGATCGCCACCATCGAGCAGGTCGCCCCCGTGCTGCCGCTCGTCTTCGACGACACCTGGTCGCAGGAGGCCCTGCGGCACACCGTGGAGACCGCGCTCGACTGGGCCGGCATGGCGCTCTCGCTGCGCGAGGGCTTCTGGACCGCCCCCGGCGAGCACTTCACCATCCCGCGCCAGCAGCCGCCGGCCGTCGGACCGTTCGACTTCTGGGCCACCGGCGCCGCGACCGGCTGACCCCCGGCACCACGTTCCGTCCACCGGGACACACCCCGGCTCCCCGCACCTGCCGGCCCGGCCGGAAGAGCCACTCGGCGCCGTACCGCTCCCGCTACCCCGGGCGGCGGCCGGCAACCGCACGCTCGCCAGGCCCTCCCGACTGCTGATCACCCACCGGGTCACCCCCCGGGACGGCAGCCGCCCGAACCGGACGTCGGCAGACCGCCCGCACCCGCTCCCGGTGCCGGGCACTCCCCGGCGCCTCCGCGCGGCCCGCTGACCGTCCCGCGCGCGGCGCACCGTCAGGACGCCGGCCACGCCCCGGACGCCGACCGCCGTCGGGCCGACGGCCGGCGGCACGCCGACCGCCGCCGGACACCGCAGCCCTGCCGGCGACCGCCGCGCCACCGGACATCGCCCCCCACGTGCCCCACCCGTACCGGCAGGACCGCCCGGCAGCGTCGCCGCGGACCCCGCCCGGCGGACCGCCCCCTCCCGGGCGAGCCGCCGGCGGAACCGATCCGGGCGGTACGTGGCCCGTGCCGGCGCCGAGGGCCGGCCGCCGGGCCGGGGGGTGGCGGTGCGTTCACTCACCCCGGCCGCCCCGCATCAGCCAGCCCAGCTGGAACAGCGTCTGGGCACCGTGCCGCTCGCGCAGCCGCGCGATGTGGGCGGCCACGGTGCGCTCGCTGAGGCCGAGCCGGGTGGCCACCGCGCGCTGGGTGAGCCCGGTGGCGAGCAGCCGGCCGACCCGGTCGGCGGCCAGCCGGGCCGCTCCCTTGGCCGCCGCCGGTTCCCACTCGACCGAGTCGGCCCGGGCCCAGTCGCGCTCGAAGACGGCGACCAGGAAGGCGACGGCGGCGGGGTCGGAGATGAACGCCGCCCGGCTGTGGTCGTCGGCGGCGGGCACCACGGCGATCGACCGGTCGACGATGATCATCCGCTGGAAGGGCTCGTCCAGGACCCTGAGCCGGGCCCCGAGCCGGGACACCTCCAGCGCGTAGTCGGCCGCGCTGCCGTCCAGGACGGCCGTCGGCTGGTACAGCGTGCGCAGGCTCCGGCCGCTCAACAGCAGCGGGACGTCCTGACGCAGGGCCAGCGCCATCGTGGTGGCCTCGCGGGTGCCGGGCTGCGCCGTGAGCAGCCCCTCCTGGCAGTCCGAGAGCAGCTCCGCGATCCGGTGCCGGATGGCCTCGCGGCCTTGGACCAGGGTGGTGTCACCGCGCTGGTCGGGCAGCCGGGGAACGGCGTCGTAGGCCTTGGTCAGGCCGTCCAGCGCGGTCGGCAGGCCCTCCGCTCGGACCAGCAACCGGGTTGCCTCGGAGCGGAGTTCGGCGCCGAGCCGGTCGGTCACGGCGCGCGGGCTGACCGCCGTGTAGGAGGCGTCCACCGCGTTCGGCATCAGCAGGCCGGTGTCGAGGAGCTGCCGCAGGGCGGGCTCGGCGGAGGGTGCCACCGCGCTGACCGGTATCCGCCCGCCCTCGGCCAGGATCGCCAGGTACAGCTGCCGGGCCGGCTCGTCCGGCACACCCGTGCCCTGGCCGGCCGTCGGATCCGCGGTCACTCGAACAACTCCCTGCCGGATGTCCCTCAACGTCCGATCATGATCGCAGGGGAGGTGCATGTCCGCGATCAAGGACTCCGCTTGCCGGCGGCCCCCCGGGCCGGCCGTGCGCTGGCACGCCCGGCCCCAGGGGCCCGCCGGTGAACGCCAAGCTCACGGCGCTTCCGATGAGGCGGAGCAGCAACGCCTCACCGGCCCCGGAGACGGGAGGCCATCACCACACATGGCTTCCCCCCGGTGCTCTTCCCCCCGTGTGCGCCGGCACGGACGTACCGGGCGCACCCATGCGAAGAGCAAGTCGCCTTCATCGGGCTGCGACGGCCCGGACGACTTGGCGTGTCTCCACCATCACAGTGTGTCGGCCGGTGAACAAGTGGCGCCTGATTGCAGGTTTCCGCAAGTGCAGGAACTTGCAGCGGAGGCCGGTGCCACTCCGGGGGAAATTCGCCCCGTTCCGCGCATTTCCGTACGCCGGCCCGACCGGCCGAACGGTCATTCGGCGCAGGAGTTCGAACCGGACTACGCCTTCCCCCCCTCCGGGCGGATTTCCGCCGCCGCCGGAGGACACCCGCGGGCGGCCCGCCGGCGCCGGCCGGCCGCCGGTGCGGCGCTGCCCGGCCACCACCCGTACAGGCGATGTTCCGGCGGCCGTCCCGGCGCCGTCGCGCGCCCTGGGAAGGGTGCTACGTGTACGAGTCGGGCGGCGGTGGAACGAAGTGGCGTCGCCGGGGCGGTAGTGGTTTGATCCGGAGTGCTGCGCGTCATGTTCTGTGGGGGAGTGGGCTTTTCATGGGGGACTCGCCGGTACGCCGGAGACCTTGGGCAGGCGGCGCCGCGACGGCGTTCTCGGTCGCGGCCCTGGCGGCCGCGGCGGGCGCGCTGCCCGCCCACGCGGACAGCTCCCGGACCTCGTTCACGGTGACCGCGAGCGCGCGCACCCTGGTCGCCCCGGCCGCGGACGGCGCCGGCGGCTTCTCCGACCTGCTGGTCTCCTTCGCGGCCGACGACGGCAGCAGTGCTCTGGCCGGCGTCAAGGTCGCCGTCGACGGCCGGCAGCTGGCCCGGCTCGCCGAGCTGCGCCTGCCCGCACCCTGCACCTTCACCGACGCCGAGCACCTGCAGGCGATCTGCGCACCCGGGGACTTCGCGGGCGGCGGCGGACACCTGACGCTCGGCGTACGGGCCGCCCAGGGCGCGCCGGCCGGTGCCACCGGAACGGTCCTCTTCACCGTCACCGCCACCAACGCCACCGTGAACCGCGCCTCCGGACGGGACGTCACCGAGGTGCGCGTCGGCGAGGGCCCCCAGCTCTCCGTCGCCCAGCTGCCGGTCCTGACCCGGACGAAGCCGGGCGCCACCGTCACCCTCGCCACCGGCCTCACCAACCAGGGCGACCGCGAGGCCCACGGCGTGCTGCTGTGGTTCCGGATACCCGAGGGGTACGCCCCGGCCGCCGCCTTCGGGGACTTCGGCAACTGCCGCTACCCGGACCGCGCCGCCGGCCTGGTGCTCTGCCGCTTCGACGACGCCGTGGTCCGCCCCGGCGAGGTGCTGCGCCTCTCCGTACCCGTGGCCCTGGCGGCCGGCGACGACCCGCGTGACGGGCGGTTCGAGTACGGCGCGGACCTCGCCGGCGGCCCCACGGAGCGCGGGCTCACCGCCGCCCAGGGCGCCGGCCGGCCGGGCACCGGGGCGCCGCTGACCCTGACCGCCGGCCAGGCCGGCGGCTTCGGCAGCGAGAGCGCCTCCACCTACCTGGAGACCGGCCGGCCGTACGCCCTGTCCGCCGTCGCCGGCGATGTCGCGGGCGTCCAGGGCGCGACCGTGCCGGCCACCTTCGCCCTGCGCAACGACGGGGACGCGCCCGCGGCGCTCCACGGCGGCCGCCCGGCGGACGGCGACCCGGCCGGCCTGCTGCTGAGCTTCCCGTCCGGGGTCCGGATAGCCGGCGCGCCGGCCGACTGCGCCCAGCGGCCGGCCGAACCCACGGTCTACCTGTGCGCCCGGACCCGGACGCTGGCGCCCGGGGAGTTCCAGGCCTACACCTTCCAGGTACTGCTCGCCGATCCGCTGGACCGGGCACCCGGCCGGGCCTCCGTCGAGGGCCAGGCCCTCGCCGGCGCCGCGCTGTTCACCGTCACCTCGGGCGCCGCGCCGGCGCCCACCACGGTCCGCAGCTACACCGCCGCCCCCGGGCCCGCCCTGCGCGCCGTCGCCCCGGCCGCGGAGGAGAGCGGCCCGGAGCCGTCCGCCCCGCCGGCCGCCGCGGTGACCGCGGCCGCGCCCGCACCGTCCCCGACCTCGCAGGCCTCCCTCGGCACGGGACTGGCCGAGACCGGCGCGGGCACCAGCGGGTTGTCGCTGGCCGCCACCGGCGGGCTCGCCGTGGGCCTCGGCCTGGGGCTGATCGGCATGGCGGCGCGCCGCCACTGGGCCGGCAACCGGGGCTGACCGGTCAGCCCCGGCGGCCGCCCCGCGCCCCGGCGGCGCCGGGCGATCCCGTCCCGGGTGTCCCGCCGCGGTCACCGCCCGCCGGAGGGCGAGTGACATCCGCCACACCGTGAATTCCAGTCCCTCCAATTTCCTCCCCGGAGGGACGGGACGTTCCCGTTTCACCGCCGGTGCCGGAATCCCGCCCGGTGTCCGGCATTCCGAATGGCGGGGGCGCAGGGGCGATCGGTGGAATTCCGGCCGAGGCGCCCGGTGCCGGCGCAATTCCCGTCCCCGGCCTGACGGGGGGCCTGACCGGCTGCCGGCGTCACCACCAGTACGCGGGGTAGCGGGCCGTCCGACCGCTGCGGCCGGCCAGGACGCCGACGAGCACCAGCAGCACGGTCGCCAGCGCCAGCAGGCCGAGGAAGCGCAGGGCGGGCGGCTGGGTCAGCACCACGATCACCGAGGTCGCGGCCGCCGGGGAGTGCGGCGTCCGGGCCGTCGCCATCGCGCCGATCGCCAGGCCGCCCGCGACGGCGGCCGTCCACAGCGAGCTGCCGCCGACCGCCAGGGCGGCGAAGCCGACCAGGGCCGAGACCAGCTGCCCGCCGACGACGCTGCGGGGCTGGGCCAGTGGAAGGGCCGGCGCGGCGAGGACCAGGGCGGCGCTGGCGGCCAGCGGCGGGATCAGGACGGGCAGCTCCAGCACCTTGCCGACGGCCACCAGGAGCACCAGTCCGGCCACGCCGCCGGCCGTGGCGACGGCGAGGAAGGCGGCCGGGGGCCGGGCCGGTGCCTTGCCGGCGAGCCGGCTCAGGAGTCGGGCCGGTGCGAGCAGGGCCGGGCGGCGCCGGGATGTCGGGGCTTCGGGCCTCGGGGCTTCGGAGCCCGGGGCGGGGGCCGTGCCGGGGGCCGCCGGGGCCGGGGCGGTGGCGGTCGTGCTGGGTGCGTCGGACATGGCCTTCCCTACGTCGGGGATCCGTGACCCGACTCAAGATAATGGATGAATCAGGAGACTCGCATTAGTATCGGGTCCGAGGGCCCGCCCGCCGGTACGGGCCCCCGGTGAGTGCCCCCGGGGGACCGCACCGGGCGGGATGATGGGGCGATGGACGGCGGTGGCACGGTGGACACGCAGGCGCAGGCGGCGGACGGGATGCCGCTCACGGGCGAGCCCCTCGCCCTTGAGCTGGTCAACACCACTTTCGTCCGGGGCGGGGCCCGGGGCGTCCTGGTGGACGCCCTGCGGACGCCGGAGGACCTCGACGGCTGGCTGGCGTCCCGGACCGCGCTGTTCAGCGAGCCGCTGCGGGCCGAGCTGTCCGCGCCCGCCGCGACCGGGGCCCACGTGGCACGGTTCCGCGAACTGCGGCAGGCACTGCGGGATCTCGCGGCGGCGGCGGTCTCCGGCGCACGCCCGGCCGACGCACCGGTCGGCCTGCTGAACGCCTCCGCCCGGCTGGCCGTGAGCTGGCCGGAGTTCGAGCCGACGGCCGGCGGGCCGGCCCGGGTGGTGACCAGGTGGTCCGAGCCGGACCCCCTGCTGGCCGCCCTGGGGGAGGTGGCGGCGGCCGGCGTCGGTCTCCTCGCGGGCCGGGCGGTCGAGCAGGTCAGGGCCTGTCCGGCGCCCGGCTGCATCCTCTACTTCGTGAAGAGCCACGGCCGCCGGGAGTGGTGCACCGTCGGCTGCGGCAACCGGGTCCGGGTGGCCCGGCACAGCAGGCGGGCTAAGGCCGACCCGGCCTAGCGGCTCGCCGCCGGACGGCCGCGCCGGAGCGCGCCCACGCGGTCCCGCTCCTGGTCCGGGACCGGTTCGAGGAATCCTCGCCGCCCGTGTCGAGAACCGGGGCCGCCCTTCGACGTCCTGGTGGAGGCCGGAACAGGCCGGCCGGACGACGCGTCCGGCCGGACCGGGCCCCGACCGGGACGCAGGAGGAGACAGCCATGCGATTCATGATGCTGGTCAGGTCGGACGCGCAGACCGAGCAGGGCGCGCCCCCCGGCAAGGAGATCGTCGAGGCGACGGACCGCTACAACGACGAGCTGATCAAGGCGGGCGTGCTGCTCGCCGCCGAGGGCCTGCACCCGAGTTCCAAGGGCGCCCTCGTCTCGTACTCGGGAGGCGGCGCCACCGTGACGGACGGGCCGTTCGCCGAGGCCGAGGGGCTGATCGCCGGGTACTGGCTGATCCAGGTCTCCTCCAAGGACGAGGCGGTCCAGTGGGCGACCCGGATCCCGTTCGAGGAGGGTGCGGTGGAGCTGCGGCAGGTCTTCGAGGCGGGGGACTTCCCGCCCGACGCGGTCTCGCCGGAGACCGTCGCCAAGGAGCAGGGCTTCCGGGACGAGCCGCTGCGCAGCGCACCCGAGCGGTAGTCGCGGCCGGGTACGCGGCCCGGTACGTACGGGAGGCCGGTGCTTCGCGCCGGTGCCGGGCGGGCGCGTCGGTGTTGGCCCGGCCCGCGGCGAGCTGCTCTGATGGGTGGCCGTGACGCCTCCCGAGGACAGCACCAGCGGCCCCGACGACCCCCGCGACCCGCCGGTCGCCCCGGGCGTCCCCGCCGGCGGAGCGTGCGGCGGCGCCGAGGCCGACCCGGTCGTCGGGGACCGGCGGACGGCGCAGGCGCACCGGGCGGTCGAGGCGGTCTGGCGGATCGAGTCGGCCAAGGTCATCGCCGCCGTCGCCCGGCTGGTGCGCGACGTCGGGCTGGCCGAGGAGCTGGCCCAGGACGCGCTGGTCGCCGCGCTGGAGCAGTGGCCGCAGTCCGGCGTCCCGCGCAACCCCGGGGCCTGGCTGACGGCCACCGCCAAGAACCGGGCGGTGGACGCGCTGCGCCGCAAGGAGGTGCTGCGCCGCAAGATCGACGAACTCGGCCACGAACTGGCGGTCGAGGGGGACGGCGCCGGCGCGCTGCCGGACGTCGACGCGGCCCTGGACGACGACATCGGGGACGACCTGCTGCGGCTGGTGTTCACGGCCTGCCACCCCGTGCTGTCCACCGAGGCGAGGGTGGCGCTCACCCTGCGGCTGCTCGGCGGCCTGAGCACCAAGGAGATCGCGCGGGCCTTCCTCGTCGCCGAGCCGACCGTCGCGCAGCGGATCGTCCGGGCCAAGCGGACCCTCGCCGAGGCGAAGGTCCCGTTCGAGGTGCCCCAGGGCCCCGAACTGGCCGGCCGGCTCTCTTCGGTGCTGGAGGTGGTCTACCTGGTCTTCAACGAGGGGTACTCGGCGACGGCCGGCGAGGACTGGATGCGGCCGGCGCTCTGCGAGGAGGCCCTGCGGCTCGGCCGGATCCTCGCCGAGCTGGCCCCGGCCGAGGCGGAGGTGCACGGGCTGGTCGCCCTGATGGAGATCCAGGCCTCGCGGGCCGGCGCCCGGACCGGGCCGGCGGGGGAGCCGGTGCTGCTGCTCGACCAGGACCGCGGACGCTGGGACCACGTGCTGATCCGGCGCGGTCTCGCCGCGCTGGAGCGGGCGGAGGCCCTCGGGACCGCGCGCGGCCCGTACCGGCTGCAGGCCGAGATCGCGGCCTGCCACGCCCGGGCCCGGACCGCCGAGGAGACCGACTGGGTGCGGATCGCGGCGCTGTACGCCGTGCTGGCCCAGGTCACGCCGTCGCCGGTGGTGGAGCTGAACCGGGCCGTGGCGGTGGGGATGGCCCTCGGGCCGGCCCGCGGGCTGGCGCTGGTGGACGGGCTGACCGCGGAGCCGGCGCTCAAGGCGTACCACCTGCTGCCGAGCGTGCGCGGGGACCTGCTGGCGCGGCTGGGCCGGTACCCGGAGGCGGCCGGGGAGTTCCGGCGGGCGGCCTCGCTGACCGGCAACGGACGGGAGCGGACCCTGCTGCTGGCGCGGGCGGCGGCCTGCACGGCCGCGGCGGACGGCGGCGCCTGACGGCCGCCGCCGTCGCCCGGCCGCCGCCGTCGAGCTGTCCGCGGCCCCCGCCGCCCGTCCAGGCCTTGGGCGGCCCGCCTCAGCGGATCAGCCGGCGCTCCTTGGCGGCGGCCACCGCGCCGGCCCGGGTGTCCACGCCCAGCTTGTCGTAGATCCGGCCGAGGTGGGTCTTCACGGTGGCCTCGCTGATGAACAGCGCCCGGGCGATCTCGCGGTTGCCCAGGCCCTGGGCGAGCTGGGCCAGGATGTCCTGCTCGCGGTCGGTCAGCTGCGGCGCGGGCGCGCGCATCTGCGCCATCACCCGGGAGGCGACCGGTGGCGAGAGGGTGGTGCGGCCCCGGGCGGCGGCGTGCACGGCGGCGAACAGCTCCTCCGGCCGCTCGGCCTTGAGCAGGTAGCCGGTGGCGCCGGCGCCGATCGCCCGGGTGATGTCGGCGTCCGTGTCGTACGTGGTGAGGACCAGGACGTGCGGCGCGCCGGGGCCGCCGCTGATCCGGCGGGTGGCCTCCACCCCGTCGATGCCCGCGCCCAGCTGCAGGTCCATCAGGACGACCTGCGGGTGGAGCTTTGCCGCCAGGGCGACGGCCTCCTCGCCGCTGCTGGCCTCGCCGACCACCTCGATGTCGCCCGCGCTGGCGAGCAGCGCCAGCAGCCCGGCGCGCACCACGGCGTGGTCGTCGCAGACCAGCAGGCGTACGGGCGGAGTCATGCGGCCTCCAGGGTCATGCGGCGTCGGGGGCGTCGAGGGCGTCGGGTTTCCGGGCGCCGGGTTCGGGGGCGGGGCGCCTTCCGGGTGGCCGGCCGCCGGTGTCATGCGGTGTCGAGCGGGATCGCGGCGGACACCACGGTGCCCTCGCCGGGGGAGCTCTCCACGGTCAGCGTGCCACCGAACCGGCGCAGCCGGGCGCGCATCGCCGGGAGCCCGTGGCCGCGGCCGGTCGGGCCGTCCGGTCCGGTGCCCTCGGCGGGCGGGGTGAAGCCCAGGCCGTTGTCGGCGATGTCGAGCACCACCTGGTCGCCCAGGTAGGAGAGGGTCAGCGCGGCGGCCGTCGCGGCGGCGTGCTCCCGGATGTTGGCCAGCGCGCCCTGCGCGATCCGCAGCAGCGCGGACTGGGCGGCGGCCGGCAGCGGCACGGGCACGCCGTCCAGCAGGAAGCGAACGGGCAGGCCGCTCTCCCCGGACTCCCGCTCGGCGAGGGCCCGCAGTGCCTGGTCGAGGGTCCGGCCGTCGGCGAGTTCGGCCGGGGCGAGATCGTGGACGAAGCGGCGGGCCTCGGCCAGGTTGCGGGCGGCCACCGAACCGGCGGTCCGGACATGGCCGCGGGCGGTCGAGGGGTCGCTCTCCCAGGTGCGGTCGGCGGCCTGCAGCAGCATCTGCTGGCTGGACAGGCCCTGGGCGAGGGTGTCGTGGATCTCCATGGCGAGCCGCTCGCGCTCGGCCAGCGTGCCCTCGCGGCGCTCGGTGGCGGCGAGTTCGCGCCGGGTGCGGACCAGGTCGTCGATCAGGGCCCGCTGCCGGGCGGCCTGCCGCTCCATGTACAGGAAGACGGCGGTGGCCAGGGCGGCCACCGCGGGCGGGACCAGCAGCTGCGTCGGGTCCAGGGTGTGGGCGAGCCGCGCCTGGGCGACCACCACCAGCGCGGTGAGCGCCGCCACCAAGGGGATCGCGGCCCGGGCCGGGAGGGCGCGCAGGGCGGTGTAGACGAGCGGGACGGCGCACCAGGCGAAGCTCGGTGCGAGCAGGACCAGCACCACCCAGAGCGCCACCACGGCGGTGAGCGGGAGCAGCCGCCGGCGCGCGGCGAGCCGGTCGGCGTCCGCGGCGGCCCGCGTGCCGGCCCGCGCGTCGGATCGCGTACCCGAAGCGTCCGGGTGCGGTGCCGTGCCGCGTCCGGTGGCGGCCGGCCGGGTGCGGAGCAGCCAGGAACCGGCCGGCTGCGCGACGGCGAGTGCGGCGCTCAGGCCGAGCACCCAGGGCACCCGCGGATTGCCCGGGTGGTGGCTCAGGTAGCGGACCAGCGAGGCGGCGAGCAGGAGCAGGAAGGCGGAGTCCAGCACGGCCGCGAGCCAGCCCGCGTCCGGGTCGGTGCCGGGACGGCGGGGGTGCTGCACCTGGGGCTCCTCCTGCTGCGGGGGCGGGCTCGTCCTGCTCGGACCCGTCCTGCTGGGGCTTGTTCTGCGCGGGCCGGCCCTGCGCGGACCCGTCCTGCTCCGTCCTGCTCCGTCCGGGCCCGGCGGGGTGGACGCCGGCGCCGGGCCGGTTGCCCGGTGACGGACCGGCGGCCCGGTGACCGGGGCCCGGCCACGGCTCCGACCTGCGCCGACACCTCGATCCTGACCCGCCCGGCCCACCCGCGCATCAGCCGATCGGTTGACCCCGTCGTCCACCATCATGCGTCGCCGAGCGGGCCGGAACGCCGACCCGGCGCGGCCGGACGCGGCCGGAGGATCGAAGCAGAGCAGGAGCCGTCGGGCTCCGGCCGATCCGACGAGGAGCTGGACCATGAAGAAGATCAGCATGCGCACCCGGGTACTGACCGGTGCCGTCGCGGCGGCCGCCCTCGGTGCCGGCACGCTCGGCGCCGTCTCGGCCAGCGCGGACACCGCGCAGACCCCGGCCGTGCAGGCTGCGGCGAAGGCCGACCCCCAGAACAAGAACCTGACCGAGACCACCGAGCTGACCGTCGAGGCCGCCACCAAGGCGGCGCAGGCCACCCTGGACGCCGCCGCCAAGGCCGGCCAGCACGTCTCGGTCGCGGTCGTCGACCGGGACGGCATCACGCGGGTGCTGCTCAAGGGCGACGGCGCAGGCCCGCAGTCCCCGGTCTCCGCCGAGCGCAAGGCCTTCACCGCCGTCTCCTGGAACGCCCCGACCTCCGAGCTGGCGAAGCGCCTCGCGCAGGCCCCCAACCTGAAGGACATCCCCGGCACGCTGTTCCTCGCCGGTGGCGCGCCCGTGCAGGCCAAGGGCGCCCCGATCGCGGCGATCGGCGTGGCCGGTGCCCCCAGCGGCGACCTGGACGAGCAGTTCGCGCAGGCCGGTGTGGCGGCGCTCGGCAAGTGACCCGCCCTCGCCGCCCGGCCGCCCGGCCCGGGCGGCCGGCCCGTCGGGCGGCGGACGGGCGGGGTGATCCAGCAGGATGGTCGGCATGGCATCCATGACCGAACCCGAGTGGCGCGCGTTCCTCGCAGCCGGCACCCGCACCGCCAAGCTCGCCACCACCCGCGCCGACGGGCGCCCGCACGTCGCCCCGGTGTGGTTCCTGCTGGACGGGGACGACATCGTCCTCAACACCGGGAGCGGCACCGTCAAGGGCCGCACCCTGGCCCGCGACGGCCGGGTGATGCTCTGCGTGGACGACGACCGGCCGCCGTTCTCCTTCGTGCTGGTGCAGGGCACGGCCACGCTGAGCGAGGACCTTCCGGAGGTCCGCGCCTGGGCCACCCGGATCGCCGCCCGCTACATGGGTGAGGAACTCGCCGAGCAGTACGGCGCGCGCAACGGCGTGCCCGGCGAGCTGCTGGTGCGGGTGCGGATCGAGAAGGTGACGGCCGAGTCGGGCGTCGCCCACTGACGGCCGTCCCGCCCCGCCCGCCCGGGGCCGCCCTTCCGTGCGTTCCCCGGGCTGTCGTCCCGTGCGTCCGCCGGACCCGCCCGGGGCCGTCGGCGTGACCCCGCGCCGCCACCGGCCGGTGGCGGCCGCCGATTGTCGGTGCCGCGTGGCAGGCTTCCGGGCATGACGCCGTGGACCCTCATCGACATCGAACGCGCGATCCGCTCCTCCTGGGGCGTCGACACCTGTGCGCCCGAGGACCTGGGCCGGTGGCATCCGGGCAATCCCGCGCGCGGGCAGTGCGGTGTGGTCGCGATGGTGCTGAACGACCTGCTCGGCGGTGAGCTGATGATGGGCGAGGTGCACGTCGACGGCGTCCGGACCGACCTGCACTGGTGGAACCGCTTCGGCGGCGGGGTGGAGATCGACCTCACCCGTGAGCAGTTCGACGCCTGCGAGCAGGTCGGCCCGGGCCGGCCCGTCGCCCGGCCGGAGCGGCCGGGCCGGCTGCAGGGCGAGTACGAGCTGCTGCGCGGGCGGGTCCTGGCCGCACTGGCCGCCGGTGCCCGGGCCCGGGAGCACGGCCGGTCGCCCGTCGCCGCCGCGGCCCGCTGACCTCGCCGGCCGCCCCGCGACCCGCGTCAACTCGGCCTCGCCGCGCGCTGATCCGCCCCGAACGGTCGGACACGGCCTAGGGTCGGAGGTCGCGGGCCACCGCGACGGGAAGCGACGGGAAGCAGGGAGTCAGCCATGTCGGTGATGACGGTCGGATTCGTGGGCCTCGGGGCGATGGGCCGGGGCATGGCCGCCAACCTGCTCGCGGCCGGCCACCCGGTGCGGGTCTGGAACCGCTCGCCCGGGCCGGTGGAGGAGCTGGTGGCGAAGGGCGCCACGGCGGCCGCCGACCTCGGCGAGGTCTACGACAGCGAGGCCGTGGTCTCGATGCTGCCCGACGACCGGACGGTCGAGGCCCTGCTGCTGGACGGTGCGCTGCTCGCCGGGGCCCGCGCCGGGGTGCACGTCAACATGGCGACGGTCTCGGTGGCGCTCGCCGAGCGCGCCACGGCGCTGCACGCCGAGCACGGCATCGGGTACGTCGCCGCTCCCGTCCTCGGCCGGCCCGGCGTGGCGGCGGCGGGGGAGCTCAACGTCCTGGCGGCCGGTGAGGCGGCGCAGTTGGAGCGGGTCGGGCCGCTGCTGGCCGCGATGGGCCGCCGGACCTGGCACTTCGGTGACCGGCCGGCGCAGGCCAACACCGCCAAGATCAGCGCCAACTTCCTGCTGGCCTGCGCCATCGAGTCGATGGCCGAGGCCTGCAGCCTCGCGGAGGCGAACGGCGTGCGGCCGACCGACCTGATCGAGATGCTGACCGGGACGCTGTTCCCCGGCCCGGTCTACTCGGGCTACGGGTCGATGGTCGCCGAGCGCCGCTACGAGCCGGCCGGGTTCCGGCTGCCGCTGGGCCTGAAGGACGTCGGGCTGGCACTGTCGGCGGGGGAGGCGCGCAACGTCCCGCTGCCGTTCGGGAGCGTGCTGCGCGACGCCTTCCTGGACGCGCTGGCCCACGGTGACGGTGAGAAGGACTGGGCGGCCGTCGCCGCCGTCGCCCGCCGCCGGGCGGGGTTGCCGGACTGACGCCTTGTCCGGGCCGGCCCCCTGCGGGCCGGTTCGCGGTCCCGCGCCGGGTAAATGATCATTGTCGTGTGCAAAGCGGAATTGGGACGGCCGATTGACGGCGCCCAGGAAATCTGACGCGGTGAAGGGCGTGTACGTTCGAACTCCCCGGTGCCCGGCGCTCGCGGGGGGCGTGCCGTGGTGCTTTCGGGCCGTCTAAACCCTGGGACAAAAGCCTTGTGCGGTGACGGACTTGCCTCAAACGGACACCGATTCTCCCGTTGCTGGGCACAAGATGGTATCCGGCTACCGAATCGCACGGATCTTTCGGTATCGTCCGTCGGACTTCAGCTTCGCGGGGGCTCTGCTGCACGGCGGCGGATCCGAGCCGCGCCCTCCGGGACGACCCGGACTTCTTCGTGAGGTATCGCTTTGTCCATTCGTCGTAGTCTCGCCCTCGCGGGTTCCGTCGCGCTCGCCTCCTCGATCGTGCTGGGCGGTGCGCAGGGCGCGCTCGCCGTCGGCAGCGCCTCCCCGTCGGCCACCGCCGCGGCCAAGGCCGACAAGGCGGCCCACAAGATCCTCGACCTGTCCGTGAAGGGCGTCCCGAACGAGTTCTTCGCCGGTGGCGAGGCCCGTGAGTTCACCTTCACGATCGACAACGCCACGGCGCACGACTTCGCCTTCGTGCCGCTGCTCAAGTTCAAGGACAACAAGGGCAAGCTGCGCGCGGACGACTTCAAGGCCGAGTACCAGCTCCCCAAGACCACCGCCTGGATCCCGACCGTCCCGCCGCCCGGCGTCGACGGCAGCGGCGACGACGCCGGGCTGACCGCCCTCGCCTCGCTGACCCCGGAGGGCGAGCTCACCGACGACAGCGTGCTCTTCGTCGGCAAGGGCACCAGCGTGACCATCAAGGTCCGGGTCTCCTTCACCAAGGACGCTCCGCTCGGCAAGGCCGCCGTGGTCCCGGTCGTGGTCTCCGCCGAGCTGGACGACACCACCCACGAGGCGAACGGCGACGGCGTCTGGTCCTGCGACCAGATCAAGGGCGCGGGCTTCACCATCAAGGCCCCGAAGCCGGTCCCGAGCCCCAGCGCGAGCACCACGAAGCCGAGCACCAGCCCGAGCCCGAGCGCCACCGTGTCGACCTCGCCGTCCGCCACCACGTCGCCCTCGACGTCGGCGTCCCCCTCGGCCACCGCCACCCAGACCAGCACGCCCACCACGCCGGCGACCACCCCGGCCACCACGCCGGCGACCACCCCGGCCACCAGCCCGTCGGCCTCGACCAGCGCCCCGGCGCCGTCCACCAGCGCCACGGACGGCACCCAGACGCCGGTCGACTTCCCGGTCAAGGCCCCGACCGTCACCCCGCCGAAGATCACCGACGAGGCCGTCACCAAGGCCAAGGCCAAGGCCGACGCCGCCGCCAAGGACCTCGCCACGACCGGTGGCGGCAGCGACAGCACCCCGATCGCCATCGCGGGCGGTGCCGTCCTGGCCGCCGGCATCGGCACCCTCGTGGTGCTGCGCCGCCGCAAGACCGCTCAGGACAGCTGATCCACGGTCACCGCTGACCCGGCTCCCGGCCGCACCCGTCCGGGCCCGGACCGGCCTGACGCGAGCCCCCGCCCCCGGCCCTCCGCCGGGAGCGGGGGCTCGCGCGTTCCCGCCGGGCCCGGGCCACCACGGCTTCGCCACCCGGCCTGCACCGGTCGTCCTTCCCGCGGGTCTAGGATGACCGGCCGATGGGGACGGCCCCGGGCGACCGGACGGCCGGGGAAGAGGTTCACGTGCGCACAGCCAGTCCGGCCAGGGCCACCGGCGACTACGAGGCGGCCACCGGCCGGATCGCGGGCCTGCCGGTCCGCAGACACCATGTCCTGCTGGTCGCCTGGACGGTGCTCTGGTTCCTGCTGGTCGAGCCCAGCGGCGGCGTCTCCTGGCACTACCTGCGCCAGGGCGAGCAACTGCTGTTCGACCAGCAGCCCGGCGGCGGGCTCTCGCTCTACGCCCACCACCCGGAACTCCAGATCGGCCCGGTGAGCCTGGCGGCGGCCGGACTGTTCGGGCCCTTCCCCGAGCACGTCGGCCAGGTGCTGGCCGAGGCGACGATGTCGGCACTGGGCCTGGTGATGTTGGTGCTGGTCGGCCGTACCGCGGCCTGGTACTACCTGGGCACCGGCACCAACCACCGGCGCCTCCAGCAGCGGCTGCTGGTGGCCGGGCTGGCCTTCATCCCGATGTGGGTGGAGGTCTCGGTCCGGTTCGCGCACCTGGACGACGTGCTGGCGCTGTTCTTCACCACGCTCGCCGCGTACGCGCTGAGCCGGGGCCGGACCACCGCCGTCGGCGTCCACCTGGCGCTGGCGGTGGACTCCAAGCCCTGGGCGCTGTCGTTCGTCCCGCTGATCCTGGCCCTGCCCCGCCCGCAGTGGCGGCGCGCGGCGCTGTGGCTGTGCGCGCTGGTGGCCGTCGCCTGGCTGCCGTTCTACCTCGGCACCGACGGCTCCTTCGCCGCCGCCAGGTTCACCATCCCCAACCAGGCGGCCTCCTCGCTGCGCTGGCTGGGCGTCTCCGACCCGGCGACCCCGTGGTGGGACCGCCCGGCGCAGGCCGCCCTGGGCCTCGGCCTCGGGACGGCGGCTGTGCTCCGCGGCCGCTGGCCGGCCGTGGTGCTGCTCGGGGCGAACGCCCGGATCCTGTTCGACCCCAGCGTCTACACCTACTACACGGCGTCGATCCTGCTCGGCACGCTGCTCTGGGACGCGGTGGGCCAGAAGCGCCTGGTCCCGTGGTGGAGCTGGATCGCGCTGGCGGCGCTGTACGGGGGCACCCTGGTGATCCCGTCCGATTCGGTCTGCGGCCTGGTGCGGCTGGCCTTCGTGGTGCTCTCCACGGCGTACGTGCTGCTCCGGCCGGCCAAGCGGCCGCGCGGGCGGCGGAGCGGGACGCGGGCCGGCGGGACCCGGGGTGTGACGCGGAGCGGGACGCGCGGCCCGGAGCCGGGGCGCCGACCGGCCGGCGCGGGGCGGGTCCCGGCGGGCACCCGCGGCTGAACCGCCCCCGGCCGCGGGCTCAGCCGGCGATCAGCTCGCGGGCGTCGTCGGGCACGGCGGCCGGGCGGGCCGGCCGCCCGAACAGCACCGGCAGCAGGGCCACCCCGGCCGCCGCGCCGACCAGCTGGGCCAGGACGAAGGGCGGCACCGAGCCGGCCGCGATCCCGGTGCCGCTGCCGGTGAACATCCGGGCCACGGTCACGGCGGGGTTGGCGAAGGCGCCCGAGGAGGTCGCCCAGCAGGCCGCGGCGATCCACAGGCCGACCGCCACCGGCACGAAAGCGCCGCGGCCGCTGCGGACCAGGCCGAGGACCAGCAGGACCAGTACCCCGGTCGCCACCGCCTCGGCCAGCCAGAGGTGGGCGCCGTCCCGGGCCCGCGCGGAGACCTCCAGGAACGGCCGCTCGAACATCACGTTGGCCAGCCCCGTCCCGGCGACCGCGCCGGCCAGCTGCGCCCCGGCGTACCCGCCGAGTTCCCGGACGGTGAGGCCGGTCCCGGTGTGGCGTTCGGTCCACCAGGCGGCGGCCGAGACCAGCGGGTTGAAGTGGCCGCCGGAGACCGGGCCCAGCACCGATATCAGCACCACCAGCGCCAGTGCCGAGGCGGTGACGTTCGCCAGGAGCTGCACCCCGGCGTCCTGACTGAGGGCGCCCGCCCGGATGCCGGAACCGACCACCACGGCCGCCAGCGCTGCCGTGCCCACCGCCTCCGCGGCCAGTCGTCGGGGCAGGGGCGGTGCGGTGAGGGTCATGGCCACATGCTCGCGGGCGCCGCCGGGCCCCGGCAATTGGCTGCTCCGTCCAAAGCGGGCCCGCTGCCGGGGCCCGCGCTCGGAGACTCGCACGGCGGTGTGCGCTCGGGGGGCCGGCGGTGCTCCCGGACACTGGGGTTGACCCTCACGCGACGTGAGGCGGGAGGGTCGGTGGCAGCAGAAGGGAGCAACCCGAATGAGCACCGGCTACTCGGTGGGCCAGGTGGCGGGGGTCGCGGGCGTGACCGTCCGGACCCTGCACCACTACGACGAGATCGGCCTGCTGTCACCGCGCGGCCGTACCGCGTCCGGCTACCGCCGCTACGAGGACGCCGACCTGGACCGGCTGCAGCAGGTCCTGTTCTACCGCGAGCTCGGGTTCCCGCTGGAGGAGATCGCGGCGATCCTGGACGACGGCTCGGTGAGCCCGGCCGAACACCTCAGACGTCAGCACGGGCTGCTGACCGCGAGGATCGGCCACCTCCAGGACCTGGCCGCGGCGGTCGAACGAGCGATGGAGGCACAGAGGATGGGACACCGCTTGACACCCGAGGAGAAGTTCGAGGTGTTCGGGGCCGACTACCAGGAGAGCTGGGAGGAGGAGGCCGAGCAGAAGTGGGGCGCCACCGACGCCTGGAAGGAGTCCCGGCGCCGCACCACGCGCTACGGCAAGGCCGACTGGCAGCGCATCAAGGCCGAGATGGACGCCCTCAACGAGCGGCTGGTCCAGGCGCTGGCAGCGGGTCTCGCGCCGGACAGCGGCGAGGCGATGGACCTCGCCGAGGTGCACCGCGGCCACATCACCGACAACTTCTACGACTGCGGCTACGAGATCCACCGCGGCCTGGCCGCGATGTACCTCGCCGACCCGCGTTTCACCGCCACCTACGAGCAGCTCGCCCCCGGCCTGGCCCGCTGGCTGCACGACGCGATCATCGCCAACGCCGAGCGCGGCGAACGGGGCTGACACCAACGGGCGGTGCGGCGGCCGGCCCTGCCGCACCGCCCGTTGGCCTGCTCCGAACCGGCCGCGCCCTGTACCGGCCGCGCCCCCGGGCCGGGCACCGCGGGCCCGCGGGCTACGCCGCGCCGCGACCGAACGAGCGCCGGTAGGCCGTCGGCGAGGTCCGCATGGCGCGGCCGAAGTGGTGACGGAAGGTGGCGGCACTCTCGAAGCCGACGGCCGCGGCGATCTCCTCGACCGTGCCGTCCGGGGACTCCAGCAGCGGGAGGCTGGCGGCGATCCGCTGGGTGATCACCCAGCGCATCGGCGTGGTCCCGTTGCGGGCGGTGAAGTGGCGCAGGTAGGAGCGGTCGGACATCCGGGCGGCGCGGGCGAGCAGCGAGACGGTGAGCGGGGTGCAGAGGTGCTCCATCGCCCACCGCATGCTGCGCGCGACGCCGTCGTCCTCCTCCTCCACCGGGTTGACCGCCGCCTCGATGAACTGGGCCTGGCCGCCGTCACGGTGCGGCGGTACGACGAACCGGCGGGCCACGCTGTTGGCGACCTTGGCGCCGTGGTCGCGCCGGACCAGGTGCAGGCAGAGGTCGATGCCGGCCGCGCTGCCCGCGCTGGTCAGCACCTGGCCGCTGTCGACGTACAGGACGTCGGGGTTGACCCGGACCAGCGGGTACCGCTGCTGGAGGAGGTCGGCGTACCGCCAGTGGGTGGTGGCCTCCCGCCCGTCGAGCAGGCCGGCGGCGGCGAGGGCGAAGGCGCCGGAGCAGATCGAGACGATCCGGGCCCCGCGTTCGTGGGCCGTCCGCAGGGCGGCCACCAGCCCGGGGGAGACTTCGCCGCCGAAGGCGTTGGGGACCCCGGGGACGACCACGGTGTCGGCCGCGGCGAGGTCGTCCAGGCCGTGGTGGGCGGTGACGGAGAACCCGCCCACCGCGCCGAGTGCCTCGCCGGGCCGGTCCGCGCAGACCTTGAGGCCGTACCAGGGGGCCGCCAGCAGTCCGCCGAGCTCGGGCCGCGCGAGGGCGAACACCTCGACCACCACGCCGAGTTCGAACGGCGCCATGCCGTCGAAGGCGTACACGGCGACGTCGTGCACGGGCTCCGGGCGGCGGCCGATGGTGACGGCCACCGGCCCGGTCGCGGCGGCCACGGGTGCGGAGGTCTGCGGCTCGGCCACGGGATCCCCTTGATCGAGTGGTTGGCGGAATGTTGGCGAGTGTAGTCGCTCCCGCCACCGTCGGCGCCGGTCCTCCGCCGGCGGAGGACCGACTCGTCGGAGCACGGTCGCACCCGACCACCGGCAGACCGCACCCGACCGTCAGGAGACCGGACATGACCGTCCCGCCCGTCACCACCTCCGCCGTCACCAGCTCCGTCACCCCGCCCGTCACCACCTCCGCCGTCACCAGCTCCGTCACCCCGCCCGTCACCACCTCGCCGGTCACCGCGATCCCTGCACTCGCCCCCGAGCGGGCCTTCGCCTTCTTCCCGGCCGGCCACGGCTCGACCAAGGCCGCGATGCGGCTCGCCGCGCTCGGGCGCGAGGTGGAGGAGATGATCGGCGGCCTGGAGTACTGGATCCGCGAGGGCCGGCCGACCGAGGGCCGGCGGCCGGTGGACCCGAGGACCGCCACGGCGGTCGACCTGGGGCTGGTCCGCCGACCTCCGGCCGGGGCGGCGCGGTGATCGGGCCGCGAACCCGGGGGCGCCGTGCGCCGGCGGGAACACCGGGGCACGCCGCCCTCCGGCGTTCCCCTGTGTTCCCGCCCCGGCGCCGTCCGGAAAGAAAGTGCGAAGCCGCCTGCAACCTCGGCCGGGGACGGACGTCCATACAAGTGGGGGCGGCGTGGCCGGTGGCGACGACGCTGACACAATCACAGCGATCACGACCTTGATCACTTGTCCTGACGGCGGCGATGGGCCCATCGCCGCCGTCCCGGGGGAAAGCGAACAGTAGATGTCCATGGCCATCGCGCCGGCAGGGGCACCCCGCGGGGGGCGTGTCGTCACTCTCCGGGGCCTGCTGAAGCTGCTCTTCGGTGCCGGTACGGCGGCGGAGAACGGCGGGGAGGCGCTCGGCGGGCCGGCCGTCGAGCAGGAGGCGACCCAGCGGCGGTCGGGCTTCCGGCTGCTGCGGGGCGGGCGCAAGCCCGCCGAGGAGAAGCCCACCCTGACCGACCTGTACCACGCCCACCGGCTCGGCCTGGTGCGGATGGCCGTCCTGCTGGTCGACCATCAGGACCTCGCCGAGGACGTGGTGCAGGAGGCCTTCACCGCCCTGTACCAGCGCCACGGCGAGCAGCTGGACGACCTCGACAACGCCCTCGGCTACCTGCGCACCTCGGTGGTCAACGGTGCCCGTTCGATGCTGCGCCGCCGCAAGACGGCCCGGGAGTACGTGCCGCCGCACGAGGCGGACGCACCCTCGGCCGAGGACCACGCCGTACTGAACGACGAGCACCGCCGCGTGTTGGTGGCGCTGCAGGAGCTGACCTCGCGCCAGCGCGAGGTGCTGGTGCTGCGTTACTGGTCCGACATGTCGGAGGCGCAGATAGCCGAGACCCTGGGGCTGTCCCGGGGCGCCGTGAAGTCCACCGCGAGTCGGGCCCTGGACGCCCTTGAGAAGCAGCTGGAGAAGGTCCGATGAGCAAGAAGCATCCCCGGTCGCTCGACGGCGGCGACGACGGGCAGGGCGGAACCCCGATGGAACGCCTGCTCCGCGATGCGCTGGAGGCGCGCGCGGGGCAGATCTCCGCGCACGACCTGCGCCCGGCCGCCCCGCCGAGCCGCCGGGTCCGCCGGCTACGGCCGGTGTACGTCGCCGCGGTGCCGCTCTTCGGACTCGCGGCCGCGCTGGCGTTCAGCGTGCTCGGCTTCCGCGGTGACAACGCGGCCCAGCGTCATGACGCGCCGCCGGCCGCCACGGTCAGCGGCAGCCCCGCCCCCACGGTGAGCGAGGGGCCCGGTCCGAGCCCTTCGCCGAGCGCCTCCGCCACCACGGCCTCCCCCTTGACCCCGCCGGACGGCCCGGCCTCCTCGACCAGTACGACGCCGGGCAGTGGCGCGGCGGTTCCGTACAACTTCCGGGGCGTCAAGTTCAAGGTGCCGGCCGGGTGGACCGTCCCCACCCAGTCGGGCAACCGGCTGTGCGTCCTGAGCCCGGGGGCCCCGGCGGACGCCACCGCCGACTCCTGCGAGCCGTACGGCGTGAGCCTGACGGTGTACAACACGGCCGAGGAGATCGAGCGGGCGATCTGGCCGTCGATGGCGGACCTGGACTCCGACTCCGGCTGGGGCACCCAGCCGTACTGCCCGGTCTGGGGGAACCCGCACGACATCGGAAGCGGCGACACCCTCAAGACGGTCGGCAAGGTCGTCCGGACCAGGGACATCGTGGCCAGCAAGACGATCAGCAAGACGCAGTGGCAGGTCTCCTGCAACAGCAAGGAGAACTTCACCGCGCAGCTGTGGGGCCTGGCCGACGACCAGGTGTACATCGCGGCGATCGGGCTGAAGCCGGAGTACCAGGCGGACCTGGTCTCCATCCTGGACACCCTCGACCTGAGCTCCCGGCCCGCCCCCGCCGCCAAGGCGCACCAGAACGACGTCGCGGTCACCGTGGAGGGCCTGAACCCGGGTCAGTCGGTGCCGAACGACGGCACGATGCTCCAGGTGTCGGTCACCTACCGCAACACCAGCCAGACCAACTACCCCGCGGTGCACCCGTTGCTCTTCGCCGAGTGGTACGCGGGCTCGCCGGGTGAGATGGTGTCGATCACCGCCGGGTCGCTGGAGCGGCTGGACGGTACGGCCTGGAAGCCGTTGGGCCTCGGTGTCGGCGGCGGCATGGACTACGCGACCCAGGGCAAGGACGCGGCCTTCCCGCTGGCGCCGGGTCAGAGCCGGACCGTGAAGTACCGGATGAAGCTGACGCGTGAGGACGGCGCGGGCGTGCTGCCCGTGACCGCCCAGGCGGTGCTGCCCTACGACGGGAGCGGCGACCTGACCCTCCTCGGGCACAAGAGCACTCCGGTGCGGGTGGTCGTGAAGTAGGCCGTCCTGCGGCGGACCGCCCCGGGACCGGGCGGTCCGCCGGGGGGTCCCCCGCGCGGCCGGGTGCCTGCCGGCCTGGGGCGTGCCCTGGCCGCGGGTGGCACGCCGACCACACCTACCGGATCACCCTCCCCGAGCCGCCGGCCGGCGACAGCCCCGAGGTCCGCTTCGGTGCGACGGGCGACCAGCACCTGGCCCCGGGCGTCGAGATCGCGCCCGAGCACGTCGGCCGAGTCCTTCCGCGGGCACGCGCGACGGCGCGGGCCGCCCCGAGGTCCGGGGGCGGCCCGCGCCGTCGTACGAGAGTCAGCCCGTCAGGGAAGCCATCCAGGCCTCGACCTCGTCGGCCGAGCGGGGCAGGCCCGCCGAGAGGTTCTCGTTGCCGTCGGCGGTGACCAGGATGTCGTCCTCGATCCGGACGCCGATGCCGCGGTACTCCGCGGGGACGGTCAGGTCGTCCTGCTGGAAGTACAGGCCGGGCTCCACGGTCAGCACCATGCCGGGCTCCAGCGCCGCGTCGACGTACGACTCGCGGCGGGCCTGGGCGCAGTCGTGGACGTCCAGGCCGAGCATGTGGCCGGTGCCGTGCAGGGTCCAGCGGCGCTGCAGGCCGAGCTCCAGCACCTTCTCGACGTCGTAGACGGAGGCGTCGAGCAGGCCCCAGGCGAGCAGTCGCTCGGCGAGCACCCGCTGCGAGGCGTCGTGGAAGTCGCGGAACCGGCCACCGGGCCTCACCGCGGCGATGCCGGCCTCCTGGGCGTCGTAGACGGCCTGGTAGATCTTGCGCTGCAGCGCGTCGAAGCGGCCGTTGATCGGCAGCGTGCGGGTGACGTCGGCGGTGTAGAGGGTGTTGGTCTCCACGCCGGCGTCGAGCAGCAGCAGCTCGCCGGGGCGGACGTCGCCGTCGTTGCGCACCCAGTGCAGGGTGGTGGCGTGCGGGCCGGCGGCGCAGATGGAGCCGTAGCCGACGTCGTTGCCCTCGACCCGGGCGCGGCGCCAGAAGGTGCCCTCGATCCAGCGCTCGGAGGTGGCCACGGCCTGGCCGAGCTCGCGGACCACGTCGGTGAAGCCGTTCACGGTGGCGGTGCAGGCGGCCCGCAGCTCGCCGATCTCCCACTCGTCCTTGACCAGGCGCAGCCCGCTCAGGAACTCCTTGAGCTCGGTGTCCTTGTCCTCGTCCAGGACGCCGGCGAGCGCGGCCTCCAGGCCGGCGTCGTAGCCGCGGACGATCCGGGTGGGCGCGGGGGCGGCGGCCTTGAGCTCCTCGGCGGCCTTGCGGACGTCGCGGGCCGGCAGGCCGAACAGCTGCTCGGCCTCGTCCAGGCTGTGCCGGCGGCCGACCCAGAGCTCGCCGTTGCCGTCCAGCCAGAACTCGCCGTTCTCGCGGTTGGAGCGGGGCAGCAGGTAGAGCCCGAACTCGTGGCCGGTGGCCCCGGTCGGCTCGGCGACCAGCACCGCGTCCTCGGTCCGGTCACCGGTGAGGTGCACGTACTCGCTGGCGGCGCGGAAGGCGTACTCGGTGTCGTTGGCGCGCACCCGCAGGTTTCCGGCGGGCACGACCAGCCGCTCGCCCGGGTAGGCGGCGGACAGCTTGGCGCGGCGCTCGGCGGCGTAGGCGGCCTGGGCGACCGGGGCGAGGCCGTGCAGCTCGGTGTCGTCCCAGCCGGTCTTCATCGAGGCGGCGAGCTCGTCGGACACCTCGTCGTAGAGGCCGTTCTTGCGGCCCTTGGGCCGCTCGTCCCCATCGGTTCCGGCGGCCTCGGGGTTCTCGGCCACTGCCGGGGTACGGTCCTCGGTCACGTACGTCGCCTCCTTGCGAGTCTCGCCGCCCCGGACGCGTCGGATCGCGACACCCGTGGGCGGCCGTCCGTCCCATGGTACGGACGGCCGACCGTTCACCCGTTCGGGGGCCGCGGCCGGGCCGGCCCGGCGGCTACTCGAAGCGGGCGGCCAGCAGCACCAGGTCGTCGGTGCCGCCGTCCGGACCGGCTCCGGACGGCGCGTCGGCGGGGGTGTCGCCGGCGCCGGCCGGGGCCGAGCAGGCCAGCAGGTGGGCGCAGAGCCGGTCCGGGTCGGTCCGCACGTCGCGCGGGGCGTCCGCGGCCGCCCGGCGCAGCGCGCTCTGGCCCGCGTGCAGGGTCGGGCCGAAGCGCCGGGCCATGCCCTCGGTGTAGAGCACCAGGAGGTCGCCGCGCTCGGCGTCCAGCTCCACGCCGGGCGCCTCCCAGCAGCTGAGCATGCCGAGCGGCGCGGACAACGAGGTCTCCACGAAGTTCGCGCCGTGCCGGGTGACCAGCACCGGCGGGCAGTGCCCGGCGCCCGCCAGGGTGATCCGGCGCTCGTCCGGTTCGACCCAGGCGTAGACGGCGGTGGCGCTGCGGGCCGGCTCGGTGGTCTTGAGCAGCAGCTCCAGGTCCCCCAGGACGGAGACCGGGTCCTCGCCCTCCAGCACCGCGTAGGCCCGCAGGGCGGCCCGGACCCGGCCCATCGCGGCGGCCGCGCCGGGTGCGGAGCCGGGGCCCGCGCCGGGCCCGTCGCCGGAGACGCTGCCGACGCTCAGGCCGAGGGTGCCGTCCGGCAGGGCGATGGCGTCGTACCAGTCGCTGCCGGTGGAGCGGTCGAGTCCGGCGGGCACGCAGCGGGCCGCCAGCCGGACGCCGGGCAGCCGGGGGAGGCGGTCCGGCAGCAGGCCCCGGCGCAGGGCCTCGCCGGCCCGCCGGGCCCGGTCCGCCTCCAGCTGGCCGGCCAGCAGCGGCGCCGCGGCCTCGCAGTAGGCGCGGGCGAGCCGCAGCCGCCGCTCGTCCGGCTCGGCGGGGCCGTCGTAGAACCAGACCGCCGCGGCCGGCGGGCCGTCCTCCTCGGTGCTGATCGGCAGTCCGACGCTGGCGCCGAGGCCGAGCTGCCCGGCGACCTCGCGCAGCCGGGCGGGGGTCGCCGGGCCGGCCAGGTCGGGGTGCAGCACCTGGCGGGGGCGGCCGTGCGGGCGCAGCAGGCCCCCGAAGGGTCCCTGCTCGGCGGGTACGGTCTCCAGCGCGCCGAGGCCGGAGCGGTCCAGGCCGAGGCCGACGGGGCGGCTCACGCCGCCGGGCGACCCGATGACCACGAAGCCCCGGCGGGCGCCGAGCAGGGCCGCCCCGGAGCCGAGCAGCGCGGCCAGGGCGGCCTCCGGACCACGGGCGCGGGCGAGCAGCGCGGTGTGCTCGTACAGCTCGGTGAGGTCGGCCAGGGCGTCGGCCAGCAGACCCGGGTCGGCCTGTCCGGCCGGCTCCGGGGGCCCGGCCGGGCCGACCGCCGCGGTGTACGCCGCCGCCCCGGCCGGCGGGGCGGCGGGCGGTTCGGCGGGCGGGAGGTCGAGCACGGGGAGCCGGGTGCCGCGGCCGAGGTCGCCGGGGGCGGCGGCCGCCGTGAGCGGCGCCGTGGCGCGCAGGCGGGCGGCGGACGGGTGGGGCTCGGTCATGCCGCTTCTCCCAGCACGGTGGTACGTGTCATGCGAAACCCCCAAGTCCGGCCGAGCCGTCGCTTCGCCGTCGATCGCTGCCGATCGCCGTCAGGCGCCACCGCTCGGCACTACTCGTCATTTCTCGGCACTACTCGTCATTGATCGACAGCATCGGCCCTACTTCTGGACAGGCCATTCGGGGCATATCCGGAGCGGGCCCCGGAGCGGTCCCGGCGTGGGCGGCACGGGCCGGCCGGCCCGCACCGGGCACCGGCCCGTCGGCATGGAAGCCCGGAGAGCGGGCAAGACAGGCAGGGACGGTGTTTCGCGGCCCGCCTGTTCCGACGAGCGAACCGGTGGCCGTCCGGATCGTATGCCTGCGCGGCCCGTGGCCCGGGCCGGTCGCGGGTCACTCACTCGTACGGTGGAACCAGCGGCGTCTGAGCGGCGTCCATCTGGTCGCATGAGGGATTCTCGTTCCAGGGGCCGACCTCTCAGGGGCCCTTTTCAAGTCCTGTTCCATGTCGTGTTCCACGTCGCGTGCGGTACGGCGCGGCTGCGGTGATGGCCGGCCCTCGCGGCCGTATGGCTCCGTCGGGGCCGGCAAGCCCCAGCGGTCACGGAAAGGAACGAGCGCCCATGCGTGAGACCAGGCGAGACCGGCAGGAGGGCCGCTCCGCGCGGCTGGCCGCGGCCCTGGAGGCCGCCGTGGAGTACCGCTGGCCCGTGGTGCCGGGCGCGGGGGCACCCGGCGGCCGTTGCTCCTGCGACAGCCCCGACTGCCCGGTGCCCGGAGCGCACCCGCACGACCCCGAGCTGCTGGCGGCCACCACCGACCCCCGGATGGTGCGCTGGTGGTGGGAGCGGCAGAGCCCGGACGCGCCGGTCCTGGTCGCCACCGGCCGGGCCGTCTCGGCCGTCAGCCTGCCGGCTCCGGCGGCCGCGCGGGCACTCGCCTACTTCGAGGCGCTGCGGATGCCGCTCGGCCCCGTCCTGGCCACGCCCGGCCGGTACACCCTGCTGGTGGCCCCGTACTCGCTCGACGCGCTGGCCGAGCTGCTGGCGCAGCAGCCGTGGGTCCCGGGTTCGATGCGCTACCACGGGCCGGGCGGGTACCTGGCGCTGCCGCCGGGGTGCGACCGGGGCCGGGTCCGCTGGGTGCTTGCCCCGGAGCGGCTGGAGGGCGGCGGGGTGCGGCTGCCGGAGGTCGGGCCGATGCTGGAGGAGCTCGTCGCGGCGACGGCCAAGCAGGACACCGGCCGGCCGCGGTTCTAGGTCCGGCCGCTCCGGGCCCGGCGGGGACCGGTCAGGCCGGGCCCGTCCGGGTGGCCGGGCCGCCGTCGGGAAATCGGCTCCGGGCGCCCGCCCGGGGCCGTTCCCGGCTCCGGGCCGGTGCGCGGGCGGGTCGCCTCGGGGGGTCGCCCGGGCGGGTTTTCCGCCGACCCGGCCGCCCGACTCCGCCACCGTTCCGCGGCCGTTTCGGGAGCGGTCGGCCGGGCCGGCGACGGGCATGAAAAAATCCGGCCGCTGGCGACGGGGGATGCACCAGCGACCGGACTGTTTAAACAGTAACAAGGATCGGCGGCCGCGCCAATTTCCAAGACCCGGCCGCCGCCCGGAAATTGCGGGCGACGGCCGGATTGTGACGCGTATCACACGCCGTCAGTTCAGCGTTACCTGACGGTTCACCAAGTTGGCGCGGGCGCGCCGCTCTTCGGTCGTCAGCGGGGTCGGGTCGGCGAGCGTGGCGGCGAGCCGCTCGGCGAACTCGGCGGCCGGCTTCTCGCAGTCGGCGGCCGTCATCTCCAGCGGCAGGTCCCAGACCGGGACGGTCAGTCCGTGCGCCCGGAACGAGCCGACCAGGCGGGTGTCCGGGCCGATCGAGGACCGGTCGGCGGCGGTCAGCCGGGCCAGCGCGTCCAGCAGCTGCTCCTCGGGGACGGTCATCACCCAGCGCAGGTGGTTCTTGTCCGGGGTGCCGCACCAGTACGCGGAGTCCACGCTCGACAGCTTCTCGGTCGGGATGGCCGAGGCGTTGGCCCGCTCCAGCGAGGCGGCGACCTCGCCGGTGGCGGACTCGGCGTCCTCCAGCCAGAACTCGAAGCCGGTGTGCACGGCCGGCGTGAACGGGGCCGACACGTCCAGCAGGTCCTGCAGGCGGCGGCCGCCCGGGACGGTCCGGCGGGAGGGCACCGGGGCGCCGGGCTCGGCGGTCAGGGCCAGCTCCAGGGCGTCCGCCAGGTCGCGGCTCAGGTCGCCGGAGGAGGACTGGGTCTGCAGGCCGAGCAGGATCGAACCGTCCTGGCGGCGCAGGGCCGGCCAGGCCAGCGGCAGCACGGTCGCCAGGGTCACCGACGGGACGTCACCGGTGGCCTCGTCCGCCACGCCGGCGGCCAGCGTCAGCGGCACCGTGGCGGCCGGCACCAGCTCGCGCAGCGCGACCCAGTCGGCCTCGCCCGACAGTCCCTCGAACGGACGGTGCACCAGCTCCTGGACGGCGTGCGACGCCTCCCGGCCGTGGCAGGCCTTGTACCGGCGGCCCGACCCGCAGGGGCAGTCCTCCCGGGCTCCGACCACGGGGATCCCGCCGGTGGCGGTGCTCGTGGCGGTGGCGGACTGGCTGCGCTGCGGCGCCTTCTTGGCGGCCTTCTTGCCCATGGTGCGGCTCTCCCGGGAACGGTGAATTCTTGGGACCGGCGGCCGCCGGGGATGGCGTCACCCATCCCGGCCGGCCGGTCGGTCGTGCTCCCGGAAGCCTACTGAGGTTTCCTCACGCGCTTCGCGCGTCGCTCCCGCCCCGCCGGGCGTGCCTGCCGCGCACCGGCAGTGCCGCCCAGACCGTCACCTCGCCGGGGAGGTCCCGCACTCCCCAGTCGCTGGCCAGCTGGCCGACGATGCTCAGTCCGCGTCCGCCGCGCGAGGTCAGCGAAGGACTGGACGGGATCGGCCGGGTCGGCGCACCGCCGTCGGTGACCTCCAGGGTGAGCATCCCGTCCGGATGCAGGCCCCAGCGGACCAGCACGCCGCCGGGCTCCTCGGCGCTCTCGCCGTCGCCCGCGCCGCGGCCCAGCAGCCCGTTGGCCGGGAACCCGCCGGCCGGGAACCCGCCGGCCTGGGCACCGGCCGGCTGCCGCGAGGGCACCGCCACCAGCACCTGGTCGACCAGCTCCGCCTCGGTGTCGCGGCCCAGGTCGAGCAGCCGGCCGAGCGGTCTGGCGTACCGACAGGCGTTGCTGAGCAGTTCCGAGAGAATCAGAACCGCGTCGTCCACGACCGTGTCCGGTATTTGTCGTTCGCCGAGATCCCGACGCAGCCGACGCCGCGCGACCCCGACGCTGGCCGGGCCGTGCGGCACCGCCATGGTCGATGAAGTCGGCACTTCGCGTGCCACCATCAACGCCACCCCCGGACCTCCTTCAGCGTATGCCGAGGGATGGATGCCCCTTGGGAATGGGTCGGAAACGGCCGTGGGGCGATCCTGCGCGGACATTTCAAGACGAGCGGCAAACCGGCAGCGCGAGGTGATTCCCCGCTCACCCTCGGTACATTCCGGACATTGAATGGCTTCCGTCCCGTGGAACCCACCGGAAACCGGACAGCGGCCGCGCCGGGCCCCGGGGCCGGTGCACCGCCCGACCGGTCAGCGGCCGAGCTGTGCCAGCACCTCGGCCGGGCGGTTGGTGATGATCGCGGAGACGCCCAGCTCCAGGCAGAGCTCCACGTCGGCCGGCTCGTCCACCGTCCAGACGTGCACCTGGTGGCCGGCCCGGCGCAGCGCCGGCACCAGCCCGGGGCGGGCCCGCACCAGGTCGATGCCGGGCCCGGCGATGGTCGCGCCGCCCGGCAGCGAGGTGCCCGGCCGCAGCCGCAGCGGCAGCATCCGGTCGAACAGGAACACCCGGGAGAACTCCGGCGCGGCCCGCCGCACCCGGCCCAGGGCCAGCGCGGAGAAGCTCATGATCCGGGCCTGCGGGCGGCTCTCCGGGTTCCCGCCGGGCCCCGAGATCCCGTACCGGGCCAGTGCCTTCAGCAGCTCGGACTCCACCCGGCCGCGGAACCGGACCGGGTGCTTGGTCTCGATCGCCAGGTCGACCCGGCGGCCGGCGTCGGCCACCAGCTCCAGCAGGCTCTCCAGCCGCAGCACCGCCCGCGCCTCCGGGTCCGCCGCCCCCGCCCCGTCCTTCCAGGAGCCGAAGTCGAACGCCTCCAGCTCGGCCAGGGTCATCGCGGAGACCGCCCCGCGGCCGTCCGAGGTCCGCTGGATCCGGCGGTCGTGCACGCAGACCAGCTGCCCGTCCGCGGTCACCCGGACATCGCACTCGAAGGCGTCGGCGCCCTCCGCCAGGGCCCGCCGGTACGCGGCCAGGGTGTGCTCGGGCAGCGCGCGGGAGGAGCCGCGGTGGGCCACCACCTGGACGGGCTGCGCGGTGCGGGCGGTCGCGGGGGACAGGTCGGCGCTGGTCACAGCGCCAACGATAGGCGGCCCGGATGACGGAACGGCGACGGCGGCCCCAACCTGCGGGGCCGCCGTCGCCGTGGTGGCGCAATCCGGGCGCTCGGGCCGCTCTCCCGGCCGGGCTCGTCCGGTCAGTCGGCCTGGCGGGCCCGGGTCAGCGGGGTGAGGGCCAGGGTCACCAGCGCGGGGACCAGGAACCCGAACAGCGAGGCCGAGGTCCACTCCTGCGGGGTGAAGTGCAGGGCGCTCTGCGCGTCCTTCCAGAAGTCCACCCACCAGCCGGTGATCGCGGTCGGGGCGATGAACTGGTAGACGGCGAAGCCCAGCACCCACGGCAGCAGCATCAGCCAGCGCGAGGGCGCCCGCTCGGAGAGGTCCCAGCCCCGCCGGCCGGCGCCGAAGAAGTAGTCCGCCGCCAGCACCGCGAACAGCGGCACGAAGACCGAGCCGATCAGGCCGAGGAAGTTGTAGTACGAGGCGGTGAATTCCTTGATCTGCAGCGCGAGGACGGTGGTCAGCACGCCGATCCCGCCGGTCAGCAGCCGCCGGTCGACCCGCGGGAAGAGGTTGTGGACCGACATCGCGGTCGAGTACACGTTCGCGAAGGACTGGTCGGTCTCGCGCAGCACCAGCACCAGCAGGAAGGCCCAGCCGGCCCAGACCCCGGTGAACGAGGAGAAGATCTTCTCGGTGTCCCCGCCCGACTGCAGCAGCGCGATCAGGCCCAGCACGTAGCACCAGACCTGGGCGACGGTGTAACCCGAGAAGGTGCCCCAGAAGGAGGCCGCGGCCGTCCGCGAGTGCCGGGTGTAGTCGGCGGCCAGCGGCACGAAGGAGATCGACAGCGCGATCACGGCGTCGGTCGCGGGCAGGAACCCCTGCCAGTTGCCGGCCCCCGGGTCGGGGAAGCCCTGGCGGCCCAGCTGGACGGTGAAGTACACCATCGCCACGGCCACCGCGGCGGCCACGTACTTGCGCAGGACGGCGATCGAGCCCAGCGGCCAGATCGTCAGCACGGTGGTCAGCGCCCCGGCGAGCAGGACGAACAGCCAGCGGTAGCCGTCGGTGCCGGCCACCGTCTGGGCGCCCTGGGCGATCACGGTGAGCTCGAAGACGCCCCAGCCGACGCACTGGGCGATGTTCAGCACGGTCGGCAGGTAGCTGAGCCTGGTGCCGAACAGCCCGCGCAGGTTGGCCATCGCCGGTGCGCCGGTCTTCGCCCCGATCAGGGCGGCGACGCCGAGCGCGGCGGTGCCGATCACGGTGCCGGCCAGAATGGCGACCACCGCGGCCGTGAAGGACATCTCCGAGCCCGGGGCGCCCAGCACCGTCGCGGCGGTGCTGAAGCCGATCAGGCTGACGCCCAGGTTGAGCCAGAGCGCGAACTGGTCCTTGAAGGAGAGCGTGCGCGGCGGCTCGGTGTCGAGGACGAGCGGCGCCTCGGCGCGTCCGTGCGCCTCCGGACGGTCCAGCACGGCGACGTCCGTGTGAAGGCCTTCCGAAGGAGCGGGGAATTCCGTGGACGCCGACGCGTCCGAAGAAGAGGATGGCGAAGCAGGCGGCATGGCCGATACTCCCTACGCCGGCATTACCCGGACAGGTTCCGGCGGTCAGCGCTCCCTCGCCCGCCCTCCACGACTACCGTGGCGTACGGTCGACCAGCGCACTCTCAGCCTGGAAGGGGTCCAAGCTCCCGCGTGTTCAGATTGAAGCGACAGGCTAGCGGGAGCCGGGTGGAACGCCAAGGCCGGGGCCGCGGGCCGTCCGCATCGCGGGACGCGTGGGCCCTGTCGGGCGCCCGTGTTCGGTCCGGCTAAGGATTCTTATGAGTTCTTCAGAGGGCCCCTTACGGCAATCGAATCCCGCATACGAAAAACTATGCTTCTTGGTCCTGTCAGCTATGGAGGTCGTCAGTGAGCACCGAGCGCGAGAGTGGGTCCACCGGACCGCAGGAGGGGCAGCCCTCCGGCGGTCACGGGGCGGTGGGTCCGGCGACCGACGGCCCGGCGCAGCAGCCCGCGGCCGCCGCGGCAGGTGCCGGCACGCCGCCCGCCGGGGACTCCCCGCGGACGCTGGCCTTCGGCAAGCTGAGCGAGCCCGAGCCGGCCGCACCCGGGTCGCCAGTGGCGCCCGCCGCACCTGTTGCCCCGGCCGCCCCCGTCGCCCCCGCGGCGCCGTCCTACCTGGACGCGCCGCCGCCGGTCCTGCCTCCGGCCGCACCGGCCGCGCCGGCCGCGCCCGCCGCCCCGTCCTACCTGGACGCGCCGCCGCCGGCCAACCCGTACGCCACCCCCGCCCCGGCGGCCGACCTGTACGCGGCGCCGGCACCCGCGGCCGACCCGTACGCGGCACCCGTTCCGGTCGCCGCCGGCCCGTACGCGGCCGCGCCGGCGCCCGGCCAGGGCCCCGCCGCCGACCCGTACGGCCCGCCGCCCGGCACCCCGGCCGAGCACGGCCACCACCCGTTCGGCGCCGGCCAGCCGCTCGGCGGCTGGGGCGCCCAGGACGCCGGTGCCGGTGGCACCTACGGCGGCCCCGGCGGGCCCGGCCTGCCCGGCGGCCCCGGCTACCCGGGCCAGTACCCGGGTGCGGCGCCCGGCGGACCGCGCAAGAAGCGCGGCGGCCTGGTCGCGCTGATCGCGGCGGTCGCCCTGGTCGCCGGCGTGGCCGGCGGCGCCGTCGGCGTCGCGGTCACCGACAACGGTGACTCGGTCAGCTCCGCCAACGACCACCGCAGCACCACCGTCCCGGCCGGCAACACCCAGAAGAACGAGGCCGCCCCCGGCTCGGTGGCCGCCATCGCCCAGAAGGCGCTGCCCAGCACCGTCACCATCAAGGCGACGAGCAGCACCGAGTCCGGCACCGGCACCGGCTTCGTCTTCGACACCGAGGGCCACATCCTCACCAACAACCACGTGGTGGCCCCGGCCGCGAACGGCGGCAAACTGACCGTCAAGTTCGCCGACGGCTCGTCCTACACCGCCTCGGTGCTCGGCCGCGCCGAGGGCTACGACGTGGCGGTGGTCAAGCTGGACAACCCGCCGAAGGACAAGCTCAGCCCGCTGCCGCTGGGTGACTCCGACAAGGTCAACGTCGGCGACGCGACCATCGCGATCGGCGCGCCGTACGGCCTGGAGTCCACCGTCACCACCGGCATCGTCAGCGCCAAGGACCGCCCGGTCGCCTCCGGCGACGAGACCGGCGCGCAGGCCTCGTACATGAACGCCCTGCAGACCGACGCCTCGATCAACCCCGGCAACTCCGGCGGCCCGCTGCTCGACGGCACCGGCGCCGTGATCGGCATCAACTCGGCCATCCAGTCCAACTCCTCGGGCAGCGGCCGGGCCGGCAGCATCGGCCTCGGCTTCGCCATCCCGATCAACCAGGCCAAGTGGGTCGCCGACACGCTGATCAAGACCGGCCGCCCGGTGTACGCCAAGCTCGACGTCCTGCGCAACGACGACTACAAGGGCGACGGCGCGCAGATCCAGACCAACGCCGTCCAGGGCACCCCCGCCGTCACCCCCGGCGGCGCCGCCGACAAGGCCGGCCTCAAGCCCGGCGACGTCATCACCAAGCTCGGCGGCAGCCCGATCGAGAACGGCCCCGCCCTCGTCAGCAAGATCTGGACGCACAAGCCCGGCGAGACGGTCGACGTGGAGTACATCCGCGACGGCAAGACCGGCACCACCAAGGTCACCCTCGGCGAGCGCACCGGCGACAACTGACCCCGGGCGGCGCCCCGGCGCCACCTCCCACCCACCCGGCAAACCAGGTGCACCGAACCCCGCCGGACCCGTTAGGCTGACCTCCGCCTGGAGAGCTGCCCGAGCGGCCTAAGGGAACAGTCTTGAAAACTGTCGTGGCGTGACCCGTCACCGTGGGTTCGAATCCCACGCTCTCCGCTGGTGAGGGAAACCTCGAACAGGGCGGGTATCGGCTACGTGCCGATACCCGCCCTGTTCGATTTCTGTCCCGGGGTGTCCCACCCGATGCCAGGTTGAGCCAGAGCGTGTGGACCAGCCGTGGACCAGGTCCACGGGCTACTCCTGGTCGTACTCCTCGTCCAGAAACTTCTCGATCAGGGAGTTTGACCGGTCCCGCCGACCGTCCACCACCTTGGCGTAGAACTTGAAGAGGACCGCGACGCTGTGCCCGGCGCGGTAGGCGACCTCAACCGGGTCAAGCCCGGCCACCAGCCAGCCAGACACGCAGGTCGCCCGCAGTGAGTACGGGACGTCAGCCAATGGCGTTTGCACCTGCGCCGGCGTGAGGACCAACTTCCGGGCCTCCTTCCAGACGGCGGAGTACTCCTTTGTGGTGAGCACCCCGCCCTTGGCGGCGTGAAACACGCGGCCGTCCTCTCCCAGCCCGAACTCGTCCACGTGCTCGCGGACCATCCGGACAAACACCGGCGGAATGGGGATGTGCCGGGTGGCCTTGCGTGCTCGGTGCTTGAGCCCGCGCTCCTCGAATGACCGGCCGTCGTCAGTCCAGCGCGAGCCGACGCGCGGAGAGCTGCCAGGTGCCACGATCAGCCCCCACCCGGTTTTAGGCAGCTCGAAGTCAGCGAGCCGCAGGTGCATTGCCTCGGCCGGCCGGGTGGCTGCCCAGTTGATGCAGCCGTAGAAGGTTGAGAGGTGCCGGCCCCTCGAAGACAGACCGCGCGCCGCCTCGATCAGGTCTCGGGACTGGCGCGGGTTGGGGACGTACCGCCATTCGATCTCGTCGTCCGTCTCCGGCGGCGCCCAGTCCACAAACTTGAGCGGGTTCACAGTGAAGTGCCGACGCTCGATTCCGTAGCTGAGAGCGCCGCTGAACGTCGCGTACTTGCGGTTGATCGTGTTGTCGGCGGCCCTCTTCCCGTCCAGCTTTAACGCGATGGCTTTGAGCGCGCCCCGGATGGTGTCGGAGTCCTCAAGCTGGGAGATCGGCACCGACTTCCGGGCGATCCATTCGAGAGCTTCCGCGATCTCCTTCGGAGGATCCTGCACGTGATCGGAGAAGTTGAACGCCCAGCACGAGAGCGCACGTCGGAGGACTCGCGGCTCTGGTTCCCCGCGCCGATCTGTGACCAGCGCGGGGGTAATGGTGGCCAGACCATCGGCCCGCGCTGCACGCTCCTTGGCCGATGCGGCCGGCCACTTCACCTCGGCATGCTTCTTCGCATGCTCGAACCAGGTCGGCTCCGCCGGCTCCGAAGCCTTGCGAAGCATCTCCAGTTCGGAGACTGGGAGCCCGGTCTCCACATCGAACTGTTCGCGGCGATGGGCTGCGGTCATCAGCTCGGCGCGCCGGCCGTCCGCCTGCACCTTGAGCAGGAAGCTCTCGGAGTGCTGCTTTGGGCCGACCCGCCATCGGGTCTGGAAAGGTTTGGCCCGGTCGGCCCGGTGGCGGATCGTGTAGGGGACGAACTCGTGTGTCAGCAACGGGAGACCTCACAGCAAGGGGCCCCAGCAGTGCTGGGGCCCCGAATGGGTGGGATGGAGGGTCAGGCAGCGCTCAGGCGACGGTCCGCCCACCAGGCATCCAGAGCGGCGCGCGTGCACCGGAGGTGGCCATTCGGGAGGGGGATCATTTCGGGGGCCTGCCCCTTGGCTCGCATGCGGTAGAACGCGGAGCGGGACATGTCGATCTCTTCCAGAACGGCGCGGAGCTTCAGGTACTCCTGCTTGGGCATGGCCTAACTCCTCTTCGCGGGCATGGATCGGGGTGCGTGTGTGTCCTAGGTGCGGATTTCTGCGTCACAGCGTCACAGCGTCATTCGGGCTTCTGACCTGCGGCTTTGCGTGACGCAGAGCCTGGGGGTGCGTCACCGGTGCGTCACGGGCTGCGTCACCGCATGACGCAGCCCGTGACGCAGGTGACGCAGGATGACGCAGCGGCCGTCGTCTGCGTCACGGGTTCAGCCGCAGCTCAGGGGCCGTTTTTCAGCCCGCGTGACGCAGGTGACGCAGGATCTTCCTACTTAGGAAAAAAGAGGGGCTGTCCATGTTGCAGTTCAGCCCTCAGAGCGATCAGAAGGAGCCGCTACGCGGCGCGACTCTCGCGGCTTCGCCGAACAGCAAGAGGAGCACCCCGCTCAGGGACCGGTGCTCTTCTTGCTGTTCGGGGGAACGCGCCATGGGTCAGAGCGTCAGCTGTTCGTGCGGCGGCGCGGTGGCCGGGCGGGCCATTTCGAGGTAGCGGCCCTCACGGGTGCGGCCCGTGTCGAGGAGGACACCGCGCGCCGCAAGCGTCGGCTGAAGGCGCTTCAGCCGGTCGGAGAGCACCTTCCCGGTGGTCGGCCACCCCTTGGGCAGGGAACGCAGCTCGTCGCCGCCGTGGACGCGGCTCAGGCAGTGCAGCCACTCGGTGGAGGACATGCGCTGCGCGGTGCCCGGCTCGATGGTGTCGGCGTGCCTGAGGACGGTCTGCGCGAGGAGATCGCCTTCGATCACGTCGTCGTTCAGGTCGTCCAGGCGGGCCCGGTAGGCGGCCAGCGCCCCCAGACCGGTCGCCGCGTCGAGTTGCGCACACAGGTGGGCGAAGTCGGCCATCCGCAGATCGGTGGGGGTCTGCGCTTCGGCGGCGCGGACCTTGACGGTGAGGTCGAGCAGGGATCCGAGGACGGCGGGCAGGGCCGGTTCGTAGTCCGCCCACAACTCCGCCTCGGTGCGCCTCACGCGGGGCCGCTCCAGCCGCAGCGGCAGCAGCCGCTCCGCGAGGTCGGGGCGAATGACGCCCACGTCGATGCCGGTCAGGAGCAGGGGACGGCGGTAGGCGGCGCGGTGCACGTCGCCGTCGGTGAACAGGGCTCGCTTGACGCTCTCGGCTCCGGTGACGATGCAGCACATGGCATCGGAGAGGTCGGGGGTCATGTGGGAGAGGTTGTCCAGGGCGGTGACCCATCCGGCCGCGACGGCGGCGATCAGGTTCTCTTCGTCCTTGGGTGCGCGGCGCAGGTCGCCGCTCATGCCTTCGACGATCCGGACCAGCATCCGGCCGGCGGTGGACTTGCCGGCGCCCTGCGGCCCGGTGAGGAACGGGGCCGGGACCGGCACGGACGGCCCCAGGCAGCCGATCAACCAGGCGATGGCCAGGCACTCGGTCGCCGCGTCGGCGAAGTTGGTCAGCCCCAGCAGCAGGTCGATGCCCTTCCCGTCGGTGTCCTTGACGGGCAGGGGCAGTTCGCCGGTGAGCTGGGTCCGCCGCCAGCACACCTCACGCGGGTCCGGCGTGAGGATGTCCCAGCCCGTGGGGTGGATGCGCACGGACTGCCCGTCGGACCGGCCCAGGTCGAGCCACGTCGCCCCGTCGAACCCGGGGGCGACACGGATGTGGACGGGCTGCACCGCCTCGGACAGGGCGAGCGCCTCGATCAGGTCCAACGCCTCCTTGAGCGCGGACCCGTTGAACACGCCGATGCCGTCCTTGAACAGGCCGACCATGAGTTCCTGCCGGTGGCTGCCCGTGGTGCCCTGGGAGCGGATCGGCCGGGCCACGGGGTGGCCGTTGCGCTGGGCGTAGACGGTGCCGTCGGCGGTGCGGAAGTACCGGAAGTGCGCTTGGGCGTAGTCGGCGATGACCTGCCGCGCGGGGTTCTTCTCGTCCTCGGCCATGGCTACATCCCCAGCCTGTGGAGGGCGTTGGTCCACGCGTCCGTGCAGTGGCGGGGCGATTCGCCCTTGGCGCGGGCGGCGGCGAACAGCCGCTCCATGTGGGCCTGGGTGAGGCACCCGCACCGCCCGTGGGTGGACAGCACCGCGAGGAACGCCCCGAACACGGTGGCGTGCACCGCGCCGGCCGCGTCGGTGATGCGCTGCTCGGCCATGGCGATGCCCCGGTCCAGGAAGGTGGGCGTGCGGTGCGGGCACCTCCCGTCCCGGGCCGGGGCGGGCGCGGTGACGGCGGCCGGCCGGACCGGGGCGGGCTCCCTCACCACCAGGGCACGGACGGTGTCCGGCAGGGCGGTGGTGGTGCTGGTGCCGGGGCCGAGCCATCGGGCGTAGGCCATGGCGGACTTGATGTCGACGCCGGGCCGCACCGCGTTGGCGGACGGCATGGCGCCCCGGTAGATCCAGTGCTCGCCCCGGGTGGTCGCCACGGTCTGGGTGGCGGGCAGGTTCTCGCGCGCCCAGGCGATGGCGTCCGCGTTGTCGAGGTCCACGACGGTCAGGCCCGCGCCGCCGGGGTGGTAGGCCACAGCCGCCGCCTCCCGCCACGCCCGCGCCCACTCCCGAGAGTTGATGACGTGGGGGTCGGTGGTGGCGGCGGCCCAGCCGTGGCAGGGCGCCGGGCAGGTGCAGGGGCCGGGGGTCTTCATGTTCGGCCGGCCGCCGCACGCGTTGCCGGTGCAGCGGCGGCAGTTGCCGAATGGCACCTTCCCGGCGCGCAACGGCAGCACGGGCACCTTGGCGGCCACCAGGGTGAGGGCGGCGGGCAGGTGCTCTGCCCGGATGTGGGTCGGTTGGGTCATGCTAGGTGTCTCCAGTTCTCTTCGAGGGTGCTGGATAGGCGGCGGCCCCGGTTCTTGCCGGAAGGGGGGCCGCCGCCGTCGTTCATGGCGCTCTCGGCGCAGACCTTGTGCGAGGGCCTGCGCTGGTCGTCTCGCAGGGGTGTGGGGCGGCCGCACCAGCGGCAGGGCAGATCGCGGGTGCGGTCGAAGTGGCGGGCGTCGCGCCAGTCCAGGCCCACGGCCCGGGGTCCTAGTCCTGGTCGCCGTGCTTGGCGTCCCAGCGCTCCTGGGCCTGCTTCTGGATGCGGTCCATCCGGGCCTCAAGACGCTTGGTGGACTTACCGCGGGACTCGGCGCGGGCGGCGCGGGCGCAGAGCAGGAAGACGCGGGCGGCGTCGCCGAGGTTGTCGGCGCCCATCTCGCGGGGGTCGAGGTAGGAGCGGGGTTCCTTCTTGGCCATGGCGGTTGTCTCCTGGGTTCAGGCGGCGCGGCGGTCGGGGAACGGGATGACGGTCGCCAGGCGGGCGACCGGTGCGGGGGCGATGTCGGGGGCGGGCTCACGCTCCGGCGGCGGGGTGCCGCCGTCCTCGTACTCGGTGGGGCGGGTGCCGTCGTACTCGGCGAGGACCTGCCGGATGGCGGCGGAGTCGGACGCCGCGCCGCGCTGGGTCCAGGCGTAGGCGGCGCCCCCGAGGGCGGCGGGGCCGAACAGGACGGCGGCGGCCACGATGTCGACGGCGCTCACTCGGTGCCCCCGGTCCGGGCCGCCAGCGCCAGCGCGTCAAGGACGGTCGTCCCGAGGGCCGAGAGGCGGGTCTCGATGGCCTGCCAGGACTCGGGGTCGATGTGCATGAGGGCCGCGAGGGCGGCCGGGGCGTGGCCGTCGGCGGCGGCGGTGAGGGCCTCGCGGAGGTGGACGGCGGCCAGCGGCCGGATCGCGGATGCGGTGGCGTTCATGGGGTCCTCTCGTCGCTGTGTGTAGCGGGAGGGAGGCATGGGGCGGCCCGGGAGGCCCGTTTCCGGGGTCCCTAGGGGGCTGACCTGGGGCGCTTCCCTGCCTCCCTGGGAGAACAGGCGTGCTGATCAGGGCAGGGATCGGGGTTCAGGGAGGCGGTGAGGGAGTTCTCCCTGTCTCCCTGCGGGCTCCCTTTACTCTCCGTCGTCGTCCGGGGTGTCCGCGTCGCGCTCCGCGAGGGCGGAGAGCACCTTCGCGCGGGCCACGACCATCTGTCCGTCGGACTTGTACGGGGCGGCACCGGCGCCCTCAAGCACGGACTTGAGGTCCCCGAAGTTCCACTCCCGGTACTCGCCCGGGTTCGCGGCGGCGAGCCGCTGAAGGACTTCCTGCGTCCGCAGCCGGACCGCGTCGCCGAGGGCGGCGGCGATGTCCGCCAGCGCGTCCGGGCCGCCCTCGGCCGGCGCGGTCGTGGTCACCGTGGTGACCCCGGCCCGCCGGGCCTTCGCCCGGTCGGCGACCTCGGCCGCCTCTTCACCGGTGATGTAGTGGGTGCGGATGGTGGTGGCGGCCTGCCCGGGGGCGAGCTTCACGCCGTCACCCGCGACCACGACGGTTCCCCTGTCGGCTCCCTGGCGGAGCTTGTGCGGGGCGGCGCCGCCGTCGATGGCCTTGTCCCCCAGCGCCATCCGGGCCTGCTCCTCGGAGCCGAGCGCGAGGGAGGCCCGGATGTGGGCGCCCTCACGGATCAGCTTCGGCAGGTTCTCGTTCGTCGGGTCCTGGGTGCCCTGCCACAGGGTGACGTTCACCGCCCGGCCCTGGTTGTGGAGCTTGCGGCCCGCCATGAAGTACCGGGACGTCGCCTTCGTGCCGCCGTACGGGCGCTTGTCCTCGCCGACGGCCGGGCACATGAACGCCATCTGCGCTTCGTCGACCACCAGCACGAGCGGGTGGAAGTCCGGGTTGGTGCGGGCCACCTCCCGGGTCACGCCGTCGGTGGCGCCGGACGCCTTGACCAGCGCGATCCGGCGCTCCATCTCCCGCACGCCCTCTTCGAGCATCTGCGTGGCTTCGATGACCTCGTTGTCCGTCGGCCCCTGGATCAGCACGGTTGCGAGGCCGTCGAACATCCGCCAGTCACCCACCCCCTTGAGGTCGGCGATCCGGAACTCGACCGTCGGGTCGAGGGCCAGCCACAGGGCCAACGCCCGCAGGCTGGCGGTCTTGCCCTGGTTGGACAGACCCGTGATCAGCAGGTGCCGCTGAAGAACGCTGATCAGCGCCGCGTCCCCGCGCAGGTCCTGGCCCCAGGGCGCGCGGCCGGTGTAGAGATCGGCGGTCAGGTCGTGGTCGGTGACCAGCGGCGACGGCCCGATCGGCTCGTCCAGCGCACCCGAGTCGGCGATCCACAGGCGGACCGTGCGGGCCGCCTCCGGGATGGTGATGAACACTTCGTGCTCGTGGCGGTTCAGGTTCTCCGCGAGCTTGCGGCGGCGCCCCTGGACCTCGTTGGTCGACACCCCCGACGGCAGGGTGACATCCACTTCGACGCCGCATCCGGCGATGCGGATGGGGCCGAGCATGCCCGCGCCGGCGTCGCCCATGTCCTTGATGGCGTTGCGGAGCGGGGCGATGCCCAGGTCACGCAGGGCCTTGACCACGATGGACGGGGTGATCGGCTCACCCACCGTGCTGGTCTGGGTGGCGGGCAGGGTCCAGGCCGGGGCTGCCTGGCGACGCCGGCCGACCGACCACATGGCGAGCAGGGCCGCCCACGGCGCGATGGCGACCAGCGGCCCCCACACGATGCTGACGAACACGACGGCCCAGCGGATCAGGTCGATCACCGTCATGATCGGGGTGACCACGTCGGTGATGTCCCGCTCGGCGATGGCCAGCACCACACCGAGTCCGAGCAGCCCGCCGGCCGTCGCCCCGACCCCGACAGCGGCGTTCTTCGCCACCCGGATCGGGGAGGTCAGCAGGTCCATCCGGCGCTGATGACGGGCGGCCCGGAAGGCTGCCGCCCGCACCTCCCACTCCAACGCCTGCTCGTGCAGGCCGGCGGCTTCGGCGGTGCGCATCATCCGCTCGTAGCGGGCGGTGCTCCGCTCGTCCCACCCGCGCTTCGCGAGGATGCCGCCGCCCCGCACCACGTAGGACCCGTGGCGCACCACCAGACGGGCTGTCGTGCGGGTCCGCTCATCGGTCAGGAACACCCGCACCGCCCGCCGCCCCCGCACCCACGCCGGCGCCTTGGGGACGACGGTCGGGCGCGGGGTGGCCGGGCCGGGCAGCACCACGCCTTCCAGCGGCTGTGGTCCGGCGGCGTAAACCGAGTCCGGGTCGACGTCGGCCGGCGCGGTGGCCGTGGCGGTGGCGCGGGGGGTGCGGGCGGCGCGGGCCTTGCCGAGGTCCACGACCACCCCGCCCGGGGTGTCGTGGGTGGTGCTGTGTGGCTGGTTCACTGGTGGTTCCTTCCTCACAGATTCGGTGGTGCGGAAAGGGCCCCGGGGCGGCCGGTCAGCTTGCCGGCAGGAACGGCCGTCCCGGGGTTGTGCGGCATGGTCAGCGGCCGGTGGGCCGCAGCTCGTGGGTGTGGCACAGGGCGGGGCCGATCAGCAGCCCGATCCGGTTGACGGTCCAGCGACCGCCGGTGAGCGGGCCCGGGGGGACCTCGTCCACGATCCGGCCGGTCCGCCCGGCGGCCCGGGGGTCGTCCTCGCAGGAGAGGATCAGCACTTCATCGCCGGCGGCGAACATGGCGTGGCTCCTTCGGTGTCAGTGCTGGCAGACGGGCGTTGGCACTGTTCGTCAGGACGGGTCGGCGATGGTGTCCAGCGGGGTGCGGGTGGTGCCGGCGTAGGCCTCGGCGGCCGCAAGGTAGGCGGTCGCGGTCTCGACCAGGGCCCGGGCGAACGCGAGGGTCTCGGCCCGGGTCGCGTTGTAGGCGGAGCCGATCGTGAGGAAGTCGACGCCGGTGGTCAGTTCCAGGAACGGCGCGTCGTCCCGGTGCTTGGAGCCGAAGACCTGGTGCTTGGTCCGGGAGTTGGCGCGGAAGTTCACGGAGACGCTCAAGGCGGTTTCCTTCTCTGCTTGTTGGAGGGTTGGCGCTGTCTGTCAGGTGGAGGCGATGACGGCGGCGGCGGTCTCGAAGGCGTGGTGCCAGGCCTGGTCCAGCGCGTAGGCGCCGTTCATGCCGTGGTCGGCGAGCCGCACGAACTCGCCCTTGCCAGTGGCGTCGGCGAGACGGCGCAGGGGCTCACGCCGGTCGGCGACGTAGTGCGTGACGGCCGAGAGTGCGAGGGCCGCCACGACGGGGCCGGGCCGCAGGCGGACCCCCAGGGCGCGGGAGCCGAGCAGCAGGGCGGCGCCCTGGGTGGCGGTGTAGGTGGCGACGTGGGCGGCGCAGGCCCGGCGGCCGGCGGCGCTGGACTGTCCGTCGGTGTGGTCGTGCTGGCCCTTGACGCGGGCCTGGTGGTCGCTCTGGATCCAGTGGTCCGCCACGTCGGCGGCGGCCCGCAGCAGGGCGTAGGCGGCGGCGAAGCGGGCCGCGCGGGATCCGGTGAACAGCTCAGGCATGGTGCCTCTCCTTGTCACGCGGCGCGGCCGTGAGCCGCAGCAGCGGGCTGTGCGGGGGTGTCGCGCAGTTCCTGGTAGCGGGCGGCGATCCACCCGGCCGACCATCCGGTCAGCTCCACCGCCTGACGCTGTGGCAGGCCGGCCGCGCACGCGGCCCCGGCGACCTCCCGGGCCCGCTGCTCGGTGAGCTTCTCCGCGACCGGACCACCGGACAGCAACTCCTGACGGGCACGCTCAGCGGCCTCCCGCTCATGCCGTTCACGGGCCAGACGCTCCTCCCGCTCACGACGCTCACGCTCGCTCACCTCACGCTCACGACGCTCACGCTCGGCCCGCACAGCGCCCTCCCGCCGCTCCTTCTCCTCCCGCTCGAAGGCCTCACGCCGGGCACTCTCCTCACGCTGCTCGCGCAGGATCCGGGCCTCATGCTCACGCTGCTCACGGGCCAGCGTCGCGTCGTGGTCGCGGCGCTCACGCTCGCGTCGCTCGGCCGCTTCGAAGTCCGCGAGACGCTCCTCGCGGGCCCGGCGCCGGTCCTCCTCGGCCCGGCGCTCGCGCTCCGCCCGCTCAGCGCGCTCGGTGGCTTCACGGGCGGCCACTGCGGCGGTGATCGCCCGCCGGTAGGCGAGTGAGGTCTCCGCTGTGACGATCAGCAGCAGCGGTGCCACGGAGTGGACCGCCGCGCCGACCCGATCGCGGTCCAGTGCGGACTGGCCGACGTTGAGCAGCACCGTCATGATTCCGGTCAGCCAGCGCAGCACCGTCGGCCAGCGGCCGCCGTCGCCGCCGAGCCGAGCCAGGGTGCTGTCCATGCGGACCACGATCACCACGGCCGCGTCCACGACCAGCGGCAGGATCGGGGCCGTCCACTGCCACCCCTTGGGGGTGTGTCCGCTCATGAGCGGGGTCACCGTGAGCACGCTGTAGAGGACGGCGCCGCACGTGATCGTCCACGTTCCCGCGCTCAGCGCACGCTCTGCCGAGCGGATCTGCTGCGGGCTCACAATCGCCTTCACCGGCCCCACCGCCCGCGCTGCGACGAGCAGACAGTGAGCGCGGATGCGGTGCCCGTGAGCACCGTGAGCGGGGCGGCGGGCACCCGGTACATTCCGGTCTGGTTCACCGTCGCCACCCCCGCTTCGGCGCCTCGGCGGTGAATCCCGCGTAGCCGTCCTCGGGGGCGGTGGGGTGACCGAACATCGTGTCGGCCGCGATCGCGGCCGCGCCGATGCCGGAGATCACGGCGGCGACCGCCGGGTGCCCGGCTTCGGCGACGGTGCTGGCGATCATGCCGCCGTAGGTCGCCGTACGGCGGTCGGCCGCCGGCGCCCCGTAGCTGTCGGTGCAGTACGAGATGGCCGCCCGGTCCAGGGCGGCACGGATGCGGCCCATCAGGCAGCCACCCCCACCGGCACCACAGCGGCGGGGGCCACGGCCCGGACCCGCCTTAGCGGGACCGGCGCCGACTTCAGCAGCCGCTCGGCGTAGGCGGCCAACTCCGGGTCCTCCCGGCGCAGGTCCGCCAGCACACCGTACGCCGCGTCCAACCGCGCGGCCCGGTCCATCTCGTCCTCGCCGGCCACACCGGCGAACAGCTCCTCGTCCACGCCCAGCGCGAGTTCCGCGAACTCGTTCTCGTTCGCAGCACGCTGGCCTGCAACAATCGACCTCACGGGTCTACCTCTTCCAGTAGGTGTGTGGGCCCGGAGGGGCTGTCGCGCAACCGGCCAAGGACAGCGCGACGGCCCCGACTTATGGGCCCGGCAACTCATCAGGTGACGAGAAGCCATGGCCGCCCGACGCACCCGAACGGGAGCGTCGAGGGCCAAAGTCACTCGTCAAGCAGTGCGGGCCCCGCGCCGGCCGGTCTCCCGGCGATGCGAGGCCCGCGTGTGTCGTCACGTTGGGGAGCGCGCTCCCGGTGAGGTGTGACGACGTGATCTTTCGATCTCGAACCCTCCGGACTGACCAGGCGCCCGGGTGCCTCGGCCCCATCTGTCCGGGGCCCCTTCGTCCCGTGGCGGCCTTCCAGCCGTCCACGGGACGCATTTGTGCAGCTCAAACCAGACCCGAGGAGGGTCTGCAGTTCGCCTGCCTCATCATGCGAGACATGTTGAACATGTCTCTTACGATCCCGCGGAGCCGACTCTGCGTCAAGTCCTGCTGCGTCGCTGTCGGGAGTGTCTTCCGATCCCGCATCACTAGATTCGCCCGAAGGGAGCCGTCGAGATACGGCGGTGCTGGACGGCTTCAGCCCGGCTTCGCTACGGTCAAGTCGTCCCGCATCGTCCACGCGTGACGACTCTGTCCTGGGGGGACGAGATGGCGAACGAACGGCTTCGCGGCGCAATCCTGGCCAGCGGATTAACGCTTGACCAGATCTCGGAGCGTCTCGGTGTCAGCACGCGCACGGTCGAGCGCTGGGTCGAGGCGAAGGACCAGCGCCGGCCATATCGGCGCTTTCAGTACGCGATGGCGAACCTGCTGAAGCGCGAGCTGTCGGACCTCTGGTCGGATGAGCAGACCAGCGCTGAGACCAGCGAAGCGGGCCGGGCTGAGCTGGTCACGCTCTATCCACACCGCGCTGTCGTCCCCAAGGAGTTGTGGACCTCGCTGTACGCGGGAGCGAGCAGGCAGTTCGACCTGGTCGTATACGCGGGCTTCTGGCTCTCCGAGGATCCGCTCTTCTTCCGACTGATTCGAGAGAAGGCGCAAGCCGGCGTTCGGGTGAGGCTCATGCTGGGCGACCCCACTTCCGCCGGAGTTGCACAGCGCGGTCAGGACGAAGGCATCGGCCCTGCCATGGCAGGCAAGATTCGCAACGCACTGGCTAACTATGCACCGTTGTTTAGTGTGCCCGGAGTGGAGTTCCGGCTGCACGCGACTACGCTCTACAACTCGCTGTACCGCGCGGATGACGAGATGCTCGTCAATGGCCACGTCTACGGGGTTGGGGCATATCTCGCCCCGGTCCTCCACCTCGCTCAGGTTTCGGGAGGCGAGCTATTCAGTACCTACGCGGCGAGCATTGAGCGGATCTGGGATGGCGCCCGGGTGATCAAATCTCCAGTACTTGAGAGCGAGGCAGCATGAGCCGCGTCGACTACTTCCGTGACCCTGACGCGCCGCCGGCCAATTCAGTGGTCCCGTCGGTCACTGCCGTGGTCACGGATATGTCCGGGCAGCTGTTGCTGATTCACAAGACCGATAACGACCTGTGGGCACTTCCTGGTGGTGGGCACGACATTGGGGAGTCGGTCGGCCAGACAGTCGTTCGAGAGGTCTTTGAAGAGACCGGCATTGATGTCGAGGTTGTTGCCGTCACTGGGCTGTACACCGATCCAGACCACGTTATCGCGTATGACGATGGCGAAGTACGCCAGCAGTTCTCGATCTGTTTCCGGGCTCGCCCGATTGGTGGAGACCTTCGGACGAGCAAGGAGTCGAAAGAGGTCCGCTGGGTAGACCCAGCGGACCTTGATGAATTGCGGATTCACCCGTCTATGCGGCTGCGGATTCACCACGGGCTTGATCCCCACAGAGTGCAGCCGTACATCGGCTAGGTCTGCGCGTTGACCTGAGACATCAGGCTCTCCACTCGCAGGGCAGCCGCTCCGATCTCGGGCTCAGCCCTGCGGATAAAGCGTCCGACGATACTCTCGGGCCCGTACCGTCCGACGATCTCTGCGATCCTCGCAGGCGTCGTGGTCAGTCCGCCGTCCGGAGTCGTGGTCATGTCGCAGTAGATCAGTGCGTCGACCAGGTTGGCTTCCTCCATTGGGAACTCAGCCTCCAACTCCATTCGGAGACCGCGTTCCTCGGCTTCGAGCAGCGCGCATGAGTGGTGTGCCACCAACCGGACGATGCGTTCGTCTATTTTCTCAGCCCGAAGGAAGCGTGCGCCGTCCAATGGGTGAAACCCGGTATCAGCGATGCGAGGCGAGTAGCCAATATCGTGAAGTACCGCAGCCGCTTCTAGCAACGCGGCGTCCGAACCAAGAATCGGAGCCAGTGAACGGGCTCGGCCGGCTACTCCCTTGGAGTGAACCCAGCGACGGGGGAGGTCGTTGGAAAGAAGGGATTCGGCAAGGTCGTAAGCGCGCACGATGAGGGCTCCAATCCTTCAGGTGAAATCAGAGGTGCTCGGTCGGGAGTGCACGGACGTGCCGGCCTTTTCCATGTCGCGCCTCAAGAACTCCGGCGCCCTCCAGCTGAGCCAGGGCACGACGGACTGTCCCTCGCGACGCGCCAGTCAGCTCACACAGGGACTTCTCCGACGGAAACGGGTCGCCGATCCCGAGCCTGTCAACTCCCATCAAGGCAGTGAGCTGATTTAGCACGGAAGGCTTGGCGTCCTCACCTACGACTGTCCACCCCACGCCCGGTTGCGAGCGGATCAGTCCCTCCTTCGCGAGGACATCCAATGCGCGCTTCACAGTCGTCCGAGCGACGCCATGCATCTCCATCAGTCCAGCTTCGGACGGTAGCTGAGTGACCTCCGAGTCACCGCCGATCTCGGTGCGTAGCGCGTCGGCAATCTGCAGGTACGTGCCGCGTGGGCTCCGTTCGGACACTTGCGGCTCCTTCCACGCGAGAGAGATTTTGACCAGGATGACGGATGCCTCGTCACTGGCACCAGCCCTGATCCTCGCAGTATCTGACTCCTACTTGCAGGAATCTCCTCCGCCGAGACGAGAGGAGGCAAGACCGACCCGTCAGGGATGGCGTGCCAATGTTCCCCAATCATACGTGCAATGGAACAGCGCTGGCGATGAGCGTTTTCTGGGCAAGGAATCGCATGAAGATATTTTCCATCTTGACAGCATCAGCCTCCTTGGAGAGTGGGAGGAGCAGCCCGTCCGGCTGCCCACCGCCGTCCTCTTTAGAGTGCACTACCCGACAGCGAACATTGTAAATCCGATCACAAGCCAGATTGATCAGATCAGCTTTCTGGGATCTAAGATCTAGAGCCGAAACGCCCTTGATTGACGATTTTTCCGTCAAGTGCCTTTCCAGTTCCGGATTGCTTGCAATAAATTCTCGCAAGCTCTCCTCGGATACGCAGTACCTTATGACGGATTTGAGCTGCGAACGCTCGTCCCCGAATCCTCGATTTGACTGGTTTGAGATTCGAATAATGCGCGATAGATGCTGATCGTCATTTGCACTGAATCGAGGATCCCTCAATTCATTGCGAAGGCGATCAAATGCTTCCCTCTGGCCATATCTTGGGAAGTAGTACTCAAGGACTTGATAGTAGGCCAAAAATTCGAGCAGGGGCATCCCTTGCGCCGTTCGTGCATATCGATAAAGGCTCAGCGGTTCCTTTCCGTATTCAAGGCCAGGGTGGGATGGCGCTTCAGTAGAGACCGGAGTCCCCCTGGGGGAGGGGACGTGGAGGCGCAATCGCCGCAATCCCAGGGAAAGGCCATATTTGACGTCCAAATCGAAAACAATGGAGCTGCCTAGCTTCTCCAGGACGCTCAAGGCCTCATCGTGGGTTTTGCGCTCGATTCCTCTGATTCGCAGAGTGACAACACCCTGCCGGACCCGGCTGAGCAAGCAAAAGACCTTGGAAGGTGATCCAATCTCTGCACTCCACCCTTGGCTTTCTGATTCGCAGATGGGCAAAACCCACTTGCGGTCAGTGTGGGCCGCGACCTTAGTGCCGGGAGAGATTTCGCGGTACCCGGAAATAGATGCAAGCGCTTTTCCGATCGCCAGCGTGCTACTTCTGATTACTACCTCAATCCAACGATCCTGCCCCAGCGCCTCGTAGGCTTCATAGTCGCCCAGTGCTCGATATTCCGTCAAATTGAGCGGAAGGAGATCCGAGGCCTGAGAAGGATCCACTACAAGCATTCTGGCGCCTCGTCCGTTCTGGATCTGAATATCCAAGAAGACTGATTCGCCTCCGATGAAGGCCCAGTCGTGCAGGGCCCCATCCTTCTTTACCTTCTCTTCGAGGAGAAGGAGTGGGGAGTCCGGAGGAAGGGTGCTTCTAAAATCCGTCGCCGTGTCAGTTGAGTCCGCCATATTTGCGCCCTCGCTGCTCGTGTTGCATGGAACCCTGCCGAGCTGATTATCCGTGGCGAGTCGCGCACTCGCAGGGGTTTTTTGTAGTTGGCTAGCTCAAAGCTGGGGCCATGTTCGAATCACACTGGCCTTTCCGGATAGTTTGGTATATTTCACGATAGTATGTCCCCTCAAAGGATCGCCGGCATCTGACCAGGCTGAAGCGCACTGACGCCCCTGGATTGCACACATGAGCGGTATCCGGCAGGTACTCAGGGGAGGCTCTATGGACCAGCCGTGGACCAGCGCTGACGACCTGGGTAGTAGCGTGGCCTTCCGGTGCAGGTCAGCACCACAACGGGTGGGTCTGGGTTTTTGGTCTTGAAAACTGTCGTGAGGTGACCCCTCACCGTGGGTTCGAATCCCACGCTCTCCGCTGGTAGGAGAAACACCTGCTCAGGGCGGGTATCGGCAACTCGCCGGTACCCGCCCTTCGCGTTGCCCGGCCTCGGCCGTCCAGCCTGAGCGATGCTCCTGGCCGGCATGGACCGGGTCCCTGGGGCGGGCGCGGCCCGCCGGGCCGGGCAGGTCCGCCCGATCTTGGCCGGCGCTTCCTTCGCTCCCGGGGCCGCGAAGGCCTGGGCCGGCTCGCTCCGAGCCCCTGGCCGTCGGTCCCGGGCCGGAGCCCGCCGCTCGGCCGCCCGTGCTCACCCCTCGCCGGTCAACCGCTCTCCGTCATGGCTGCGGACGGGTGGTCCTCCGGCCGGCCGGAGGGCGTCGAGAACGCGGACGGCGTGGACCTCGCCCATCCGGGCGGACACCTCGGCCGGTGTGAGCCAGGCGACCGCGGTCGTCTCCTCGGAGAGCACGGTGGTCGTCTCCTCCGGGCGACATCGGAACACCGGGGCCGACGATGCCGCGGGGCATGTTCTTGTAGACGCCGCTCAGGTGCTCCAGGGTGACCTTGACGCCGGTTGCCTCGTGGATTTCGCGGCGCAGTCCGTCCTCGACGGTCCCCGCCGGTTCGAGGTCGCCACCGGGTCCGCAGGAGTGGGACGTGGTGCCCGCCCGTCGCGTGGGCGGGTGGACGGCCCGTCAGGCCCCCGCCCCCGCCAGGGCCAGCAGGTGTTCGGCCGCGCTCGCGACGTCGTCCTCGATGTGGTCCGGGATGGCCGGTTGGTCGGCCGTCCAGGGGCGGCCGGCGGAGATCCAGAGGGAGCGGATGCCGGCGGCGGTGGCGCCGGTGATGTCGGTGGCGGGGTTGTTGCCGACCATCCAGGTGGTGGGGGTGAGGGGGTGGCCGCAGCGTTCGGCGGCGATCCGGAAGATCTCGGGGTCGGGCTTGCGGGCGCCGGCCTCCTCGGAGATGCAGACGGCGTCCACGTGGCGGTGGATGCCGGCCGAGCGGATCTTGGCGTGCTGGACGTCGGTGACGCCGTTGCTGAGGACGCCGACCGTCCAGCCGGCCGCCCGGAGCCGGTCGAGGCCGGTCAGCGTCGCGGGTTCGTGGGTGACGTCGGCGGCCAGGGCGGCGACGTAGGCGGCCCAGAGCTCCTCGGTGCTGCCGGGCAGGCCGAGGGGTTCGCGGAGGGTGGCGAAGGCCTCGGGGCAGGTGCGTTCCTTCAGGGCGGCGGCGAGGCGGCGGGTGGCGTCCTGGTCCAGGCCGCGGGCCGCGCAGAAGGCGGCGATCGATTCCGCCACCGGGACCCGGCGTTCGATCAGGGTGTGGTCGAGGTCGATCAGGACGAGCTTGCGCATGCGGCCGACCCTAGGGCCGCGGCCGCCGCCCGGCCGGGGCCGACACGGTGTCACCACCCGTTCCGACGCAGGTCGGGCCGCCTTTTCGCTCGGCCGTCGGTGAGGGGGCCAGGTGTTCGGATCAATGGTCACAGGTGGTTCGCCTGGTGACCCGATCGGGTGGTTTGAATACGATCTGAGGGCCGGCGTTCCGGTTTTGCCGTTCGCTGGTGGATCGCGGGCGAACAGTCCGCGCACCACTTCCGGGCGTTCGCGCCGGGAACTTCGGCACGTCCAGGAGGCACCTCATGGCCTGGTACCCCGGCGCTGAGCGCATGGAGCTTCAACCAGAATCCGACGGCCAGCCGGCCATCGTCCCGACCCAGCTGATCATGCACAGCATCGCTGCGCCGTGGACGCCGCAGCGGATCTTCGAGTACTGGCGGGACAGTACGAACCTGGAGAGCCACTTCGGCCTCGGGTACGACGGCGCGATCGCGCAGTACATCGGCACGCAGACCCGCGCCGACGCGAACATGTACGCCAACCGCCGCCCCGACGGCACCGGCGCGGTGTCCGTCGAGAGCGCCTCCAACCTCCAGCACACCGACCCGTGGACCCCGGAGCAGGTCGAGGCGCTGATCCGGCTCGGCGTCTGGATGCACCAGCAGCACGGCGTCCCGCTGCGGGTCTGCCGCACCTGGGACGACCCCGGGTACGGTTACCACCGGCTGTTCCCGCAGTGGTCGGACGGCGGGACGGCCTGCCCGGGCGACGCCCGGGTGCGCCAGTTCCTGGAGGACGTCCTGCCGGGGATCGTCGCCCGGGCCGGCGGCGGTCCGGTGCCCACTCCGCGCACCCCCACTCCGCCCCCGGCCCCGGAGCCCGCCGTCGCCCGCTACCAGGTGACGATCGGCGGGCTGGTGTACGGGTACGGCGCCCACGGCCCGCACGTCCGGGAGGTGGGCGAGGCGCTGGTCGCGCACGGCCACGGGTCGCACTACCGGAGCGGTCCGGACGAGGACTGGCGGGATCCGGACACCCTCAACTACGCCGACTACCAGCGCTCGCTCGGCTACAGCGGCACCGACGCGGACGGCGTCCCGGGCGAGACCTCCCTGCGCGGCCTCCTCGGCCACCTCCCCGCCCCGCGGGTGGTCTCGCTGGCGCACGTCCGGGCCGCCGCCCGGACGGACCCCGGCGCCGAGCAGGGGCACCGGACGTACGGGGACGAGGTGCGGATCGTCGAGCAGGCCCTGGTCGACGAGGGGCTCCTCGATCCGGTCTGGGTGGACGGCTCGCTCGGCACCCGGACGATCGAGGCGTACGCCGGGTTCCAGCGGCGCCTGGGCTACGAGGGCGCCCAGGCGGACGGGATCCCGGGCCAGCGCAGTCTGACCGAGCTCGGCGACCGGCACGGGTTCACGGTCACGGACTGACCGGGGGAGGGGAGGGCGTAGGGCACGGCGGGTGGAGCAGGGGCCGGTAACGGGGGCGTGAGGGGTGGGCGGCAGCATCCGGCCCGGGAGGGCGCCGGAGGCGGCGGGGAGGACGGGCTTGACCATGACACCGTGTGAGGCTGTGCAGTAGGAGGCGTCATGTTCAACATCGGAGACTTCGCCAGACACGGCCGGGTGTCGGTCCGCATGCTGCGTCACTACGACGCGATCGGACTGCTCCGCCCCGCCCGGGTCGACCCGGTCAGCAGCTACCGCTTCTACGAGGCGGGGCAGCTCGCCCGGCTCAACCGCATCATCGCGCTCAAGGACCTCGGCTTCACGCTCCAGCAGGTGCAGGCCGTCCTGGACGAGCAGGTGGGTGCGGAGGAGCTGCGCGGGATGCTCCGGCTGCGGCGGGCGGAACTGGCGGCCGCGATGGCGGCGGACGCCAGGCGGCTGGCCCACGTCGAGGCGAGGCTCCGGACGATCGAGAGTGAGGGACGCATGCCTGCCGACGACGTTGTGGTGAAGAGCATCCCGGCGGTCCGGGTGGCCGAGCTGACCGGTGTGGCGGCGAGCTACCGGCCGGAGGACATCGGCCCGGTGATCGGCCCGCTGTACGACGAGCTGTGCCGGCGGCTGGTCGCGGCCGGGGTCGGCCCGTTCGGGCCCGGGATCGCGTACTACGCGGACGCGCCCGGCGACGGTGAGGCCGTCCTGGTGCACGCCGCGATGACGGTCACGGTCGATCCCGCCGCCGGGTACGACTTCGAGATCGTCGACCTCCCCGCGATCGGGACGGCGGCGACCGTCGTGCACCGCGGTTCCATGGACGGGATCATGCCGACGGTGCAGACCCTGGCCCGCTGGACGGACGGGAACGGCTACCGCTCGACCGGGTACGCGCGCGAGCTCTACCTGGAGTGCCCGGACGACCGGGACAAGTGGGTGACCGAGATCCAGGAGCCGGTCACCAAGGCCTGACCCGGGCGACCCCTGTCTTCGGGTGCGGCCGCCCTCCCGACCCGCCGGCCCCGGCCTCCGGTCACCCCCGACGTCCGCCGCGTCGGGGGTGACCGGAGGCCGGGGCCGGCGTCCGTCCGGGCCGGGGTAGGGGTGGGCGCCGGCCCAGGGCCGGGGTAGGGGTGGGTGCTTGCCGGTGCCCGGGCGGCGGGGCAGAGTGCGGGGGAGGTGGGACTGCCCGCGCGGCGAGCGATCGGAGAGCACTGTGAGTGACCTGACGGACCGTTTGGCGGAGGGGCTCCCGGCGGGGGCGCTGGTGGTGGACCCGGACGTCACCGCCGCGTACCGCTACGACATGGCGGGCTTCTGCGAGGCCGGGACACCCGCCGTGGTGGTGTTCCCGGAGACGGTCGAGCAGGTGCAGCACATCATGCGCACCGCGACCGCGCTGCGGGTCCCGGTGGTGCCGCAGGGCGCCAGGACGGGCCTGTCCGGCGGCGCCAACGCGGTGGACGACTGCATCGTGCTGTCGATGGTCAAGATGAACCGGATCCTGGAGCTGGATCCGGTGAACCGGATCGCGGTGGTCGAACCCGGCGTGGTGAACGCCGAACTCTCGCGCGCGGCAGGCCAGTTGGGGCTTGCTTACCCGCCGGACCCGTCGAGCTGGGAGTCCTGCACGATCGGCGGCAACATCGGCACCGGCGCGGGCGGGCTCTGCTGCGTCAAGTACGGGGTGACCAGCGAGTACGTGCTCGGCCTCGACGTGGTGCTGGCGGACGGGCGGCTGCTGTCCACCGGCCGTCGGACGGCCAAGGGCGTCGCGGGCTACGACCTGACCCGGCTGCTGGTCGGTTCGGAGGGCACGCTGGGCGTGGTGGTGCGGGCGGTGGTGGCGCTGCGTCCCGCCCCGGCACCGCAGTTGGCGCTGGCGGCGGAGTTCCCGAGCACCGACGCGGCCTGCGCCGCGGTGTGCGAGGTGATGGCCAAGGGCTTCACGCCCTCGCTGATGGAGCTGATGGACACGGTGACCGTGCGGGCGGTCAACGACCTCGCGCAGATGGGGCTCCCGGAGTCGACCCAGGCCCTGCTGCTGGTGGCCTTCGACGGTCCGCACCCGGCGGCCGAGCTGGCCGCGGTGGGGGAGCTGTGCCTGGCGGCGGGGGCGACCGAGGTGGTGCCGGCGGAGGACCAGGCGGAGTCGGAGATGCTGCTGCAGGCGCGCCGGCTCTCGCTCACCGCCCTGGACCGGCTCGGCACCACGATGATCGACGACGTCGCGGTGCCGCGCTCGCGGATGGCCGAGATGCTCGGCGGGGTGGCGGCGATCGCCGAGCGCTGCGACCTGACCATCGGCGTGGTCTGCCACGCCGGTGACGGCAACACCCACCCGATCGTCATCTTCGACGCGGACGATCCGGAGCAGGCGGCCCGGGCGAAGCAGTCCTTCGACGAGATCATGGGCCTGGGGCTGGAGTTGGGCGGGACGATCACGGGCGAGCACGGTGTGGGGCTGCTGAAGCGGGACTGGCTGGAGCGGGAGCTGGGCCCCGTCGCCGTTGAGCTGCAGCGGCAGCTGAAGTCGGTGTTCGACCCGTTGGGGATCCTCAATCCGGGCAAGGCTCTCTGAGGTCCTCGGGCGGCGTCGTCGACGGGGTACCCGGACCCGGGCGAACACCTGGGCCCGGGGCCGGTGGAATATCCGGTGGCTGCAGGGGAAGCCTGATATCGGAGTGGCTGACGAAATGATTTTCGCGTCGCCGAAGAATGGCTGGAATTATCGACTTGGACGGCCGACCGCACCCTGAAGGGGCGCGCATGCCGACGGCCCGCGCCGGGGTGGTGCGGGCCGTTTTCCATGCGCGCTGCCCGCGCCGGACATCGGTCCGCTCCAACGGCCGGGCCGGGGCGGCCGTTGGAGGGAAATCCCAGTTGGCCGCCCGTGTGTCGGCTTTCGGATCCGGTCTCCGGCCGCTATTCGCACCCGGCTCGATGTCACGCTAATGGGCGAAAAAGGCGGGCGGGGGTGGTGCTTTGTCGATTTGTTGCGGAAGTCTGTGTCTCGGCGTCGCAGCCCGCAGATGTTCGTCTGGCCGCGAACTTCTGCACGGATATCATGACTTACAGCTTTTATGGAGGCATTCATGGCTCGCATCCGCACCATTCGTCATCTCGGCCTGCTCGCCGCGCTCCCGATCGCCGCCGCACTCCTGCTGGCCGGTTCGGGAGCCGCGGCGGCCGACAACGGGGCACTGGCCGGCGACAGTTCGAACAGCAGCGTGGTGTCGAACATCGGCAGCGGCAACATCTTCGGCTCGGTGGACGGCAACTACAACGCGACGCAGCAGACGGCGACCGGCTCCGGTGCCTCGAACCAGAACAACACCCTCGGGGTGAAGGACAACGCCGGCCTGGTCCTCGCCGATCAGTCCAACAAGAACCTCAACGTCTACTTCAATCCGGTCTTCGTGCCGGCCCTCGGCTAGCCCCGGGTCCGGAAGGACGGACCGGGCCCACCGGGCCCAGCAGGCCGTAGCAGCGCCGACACCGGCGGCGACGGCCGGGCGAACAGCATCCCGCGGCGCCACGGCGGCGGCGCGGGCAAGCACGGCGACGGGCACCGCGCCCGCACGACACGCACACCGACGGCGGGGGCGCCGGAGGCGGGCATCGTCGGACGGACCGCGGCCGCGGGTGAGCTGAGCACCCGCGGAGCGAGCTCGAAGACCGTACGGGACGGCGCGGCGCGACCGCGTCCGTCCGGCCTCACCGGGAGAGCGGAAAGGGTCACCGCGAACCGGCCACGTGGGCGGCGCCGACACCGGCGCCGCCCACCGGCCTGTCCGGGCGCCGCCCGCCCCGGGACGGGACAGGGGCAGGCCGCGCCGCCGGGCCGCCGCCGCGCGGTCCCGCTCCGGCCGGTCCGCCTCCGGCGCGGGCCCGCCCGGTACGGTGGCGCTCGCGTGGCGCCGTCAGGCCGCCCGACCCGCCCAGCACGGAGGAGAGACCCATGGTGACTGACTCGGTGGACGCCCCCCGGCCGGCCGGTCCCGGCCGGAGCGCGGTTGCCGGGCTGCTGTTCGGCCGGCCGCCGATGGCCCGCGCGCTGCCCTTCTTCGACCCCGAGCGGGCCCCGGACGCTCCCGGTCCGCTGTTCGCCGACTGGCTCGCCGGGGCCTTCGCGGCCGGGGTCCTCGACCCGCAGGTGGTCACCCTGTCGACGATCGGGGCCGACGGGGTGCCGGACGCCCGGGCGCTGGTGCTGCGCGACGTGGACGCCGACGGCGGAGCGTGGGTCTTCGCGATCGACGCGGACAGCCCCAAGGGCCGGCAGCTCGCCGAGCACCCGGTGGCTGCCATGACGCTCTACTGGCCGGCGCAGGGCCGGCAGGTCCGGGTGCGCGGCACGGTCGAGGCGGCCCCGCGGGAGGTCTCGGCCGCCGAGTTCGCCACCAGGTCGCCGGGTGCGCGGGCGGCGACGCTGGTCGGGCACCAGAGCGAGCCGCTGGCGTCGCTCGCGGCGTACGACCTCGCCGCCGAGGAGGTCGGCCGCCGGCTGGAGCTGGATCCGGCCGTGGTGGCGCCGACCCACACCGTCTACACCCTGCGGGCCCGGGAGGTGGAGTTCTGGCAGGGCGACCAGAGCCGCCGTCACGTCCGCCTGCACTACAGCAGGACGGACGCCGCGGCCGGTGAGGCTCCGGCCGTCGGCACCCCGGCCGGTGACGACGCGCCCGCGGGCTGGCGGCGGACCCTGCTCTGGCCGTGACGCCCGGGACGGCGGATGCCCCGGCAGCCCTCCTCGGGCCGCCGGGGCATCCGCCGTCGGGTGCCGCGCCCGGCCGCCGGAGCGGGCGGGCGAGGGCCGCGTTACCGGCGTCCGGTCAAGGTGGCGCCCACGCTGGCGGCGACCACGCACCCGATGCCCGCCAGCTGCGGCCACCCGAGCAACTGGTGCAGCACCACCAGGCCGACCAGCGCGCTCACCGCCGGCTCCAGGCTCACGATCACGCTGAACACCCGCTGCGGCATCCGGCGCAGCGCGGTCATCTCCAGCGCGTACGGGATCACCGGCAGCAGCAGCGACACCCCGGCCACGGCGAGCAGCAGCAGGACGGGTGAGGCGCCCGGCGCGCTCAGCCCGTGCCAGGCCTGGCCGAGGCCGAAGGGCGCCAGCGTGATCGCGCCGACCGTCATCGACACGGCCAGGCCCTGGAACCCCTGGAAGGCCGCGCCGACCTTGTCGGTGAACAGGATGTACACCGCGTAGCAGGCGGCCGCGCCGAAGGCGTAGGCGAGGCCGACCGGGTCCAGCGCGGAGCCGCCGTGCCCGCCGCCGGTGAACAGGGTCAGCAGGGCGACCCCGCCGCCGGCCAGCAGGGCCCAGAGCAGGTGGGCGGCCTGCCGGGCGAAGAGCAGGGCGACCGCGAGCGGGCCGAGGAACTCGATGGTCGCGGCGGTGCCCATCGGCAGCCGGTCGACGGCCCCGGCGAAGAGCAGGGTCATGCCGGCCGAGGCGACGCCGAGCAGGGCCGCCGCGCCGAGGTCGCGCGGGCTGCGGCCGCGCAGCCGGGGCCGGGCCACCGCCAGCAGGACGATCGCGGCGAAGCCGAGCCGCAGGAAGGTCGTGCCGCCCACGCCGAGCAGGGCGAACAGCGGCTTGGAGAGGGCGGTGCCGCTCTGGACGGTGAACATGGCCAGAACGCAGAGAAGCGGCGCCGGGATTCTCGCCGGGCGCCGCAGCAGCTTCGAGGTCCGTCGGCCGGACGGTGTCCGGTCGACGGGTGTGCCCGGTGGCGCGGCGGCCGGCCCGTCGGTCGTGCCGCTGCCGCCGCCTCGTCGCCACCCACCGCGTTCGCCGGCGGGCTCGCCCTTGGGGGCGGGCGGCATGGCGAGGGCCTCGGCGTGGGCGACGGTGGCGCCGGGCCGGGCCGGGAAGGCGGGGGCGGTCGGTTGAGGAGCGGGCATGCCAGTGAGTGTGCCGTAAGGAGTGCTGCCCCGGCAAGCTCGTTACCAGAATATGGACGTACCTGGACGGGTCGGCCAAAAGGGTGACTCGGAGGCGCCTCGGCGGCCCTGTCGCTCGGATCATCCGACGAACCGTCAGTACCAATGGACCGTGCGCTATCTCCGCCCCGCGTCCCTCGCCGCCGCCTCCCTCGTGCTGCTCCTGGCCACCGACGGCGGGGCCGGATCGAGCGCCGAGGCGCTCGCCGCCGCGGGCGCGCCCGCGCCGCCGCCCCGGATCCGCGCCACCGTCCTGGACGACCCGGCCGGACCGCTGCAGGGCCTGCACCGTGAGGTCTTCGAGGGCGCCGGCTTCGACGCCTGCACCGCGCCCTCGCTGGAGACGCTGAAGGCCTGGCGCGCCGACTCCCCGTACGGCGCGGTCGGCATCTACACCAGCGGCGCCCAGCGCGCCTGCGGCCAGCCCCGGCTCACCGCCGACTGGATCCGGCAGGCCCGCGCGATGGGGTGGCGCTTCGTCCCGGTCCACGTCGGCCTGCAGGCGCCCTGCCGGACCCAGGCCGGCAAGCCCCGGCGGATCGACCCCGCCGACGCCGTCCAGCAGGGGCGGGACGAGGCGGGCGTCGCCGTGCGCGGGCTGAAGGCGGTCGGGCTGGGCAAGGGCAGCCCGGTCTACCTGGACATCGAGTCCTACCCGCCGCAGGATCCCGCCTGCGGCCAGGCGGTGGTCGACTTCACCCTCGGCTGGACCCAGGCGCTGCACGCCGCCGGGTACCGCTCCGGGTTCTACTCCAGCCTCGACTCCGGCATCGCCGACCTGGCCGCCGCAGCCCGCGCGGGCGCCGCGCCGCTGCCGGACGCGCTCTGGTACGCCCGCTGGGACGACCGCCCGAGCACCGACCACGCGAGCCTGCGCGGCCTGTGGACCAGGCACCAGCGGATCCACCAGTACCGCGGCGACGTCGAGGAGACCCACGGCGGCGTCACCCTCACCGTCGACCGCAACCAGCTGGACGCCCTGGTCGCCGCCTGACGCCCCGCGCCGGGCGGCCCCGGCCGGGGCTCCGTGCGCGCGGGGTTGCGGGTGCCGGTCGTGCGGCGCCTGGAGTCCCGTGGGAATCCTGGGCTCCGCCGAGGCGGGCCGCCGCGCACCCCCCGTTCCGTCGCCGAGAACCTGGACTCCGCGCGGTGAACGTCGTGCTTGCCGCTCTAGGCCTCCCGCCTGCTGGTCGCCGCGGTCATCGCAACCTGACGGCGCCGCAGGAGCGGCCCGGCCTTCCCCCTCCCGGCGTCCCCGCGGCGCCTCACGTCGTCCTCGCGCCGCCGGACGTGCGGGCGCGCCCACCGCACCGGGCGCCGCGCGAACGTGGCCCAGCCGTGACCGGCGCAACGGCCGCCGGATGCTGACAGCGGCTTCCCCGAGCGGCAGAATCGGCCACGGGCCCCCTTCGTTACCGTCGGGTAGCCCGGCCAGGAGCCGCCAGGTCAAGGAGGACCCGCGTGTTCAGCACCATGCAGGACGTACCGCTCACCGTCGCCCGGATCCTCGTGCACGGATCCACCGTCCACGGCCGCTCCACCGTCACCACCTGGGACGGCACCGGCCCGGTGACCCGCACGTACGCCGAGGTGGGGGCCCGCGCGGCCCAGCTCGCGCACGCCCTGCGCGACGAACTCGGCGTGAGCGGCGACGACCGCGTGGCGACCCTGATGTGGAACAACGCCGAGCACCTGGAGGCCTACCTGGCCGTCCCCTCCATGGGCGCCGTGCTGCACACCCTGAACCTGCGCCTGCCCGCGCACCAGCTGTCCTTCATCGTCAACCACGCCGCCGACCGGGTGATCGTGGCGGACGGCAGCCTGCTGCCGTTGCTGGCGGCCGTGCTGCCGCAGCTGAACCCGACGCTCCAGCACATCGTGGTCAACGGCGAGGGCGACCGGTCCGTCCTGGCAGGCTTCGCCGGGACCGTCCACGACTACGAGGCGCTGATCGAGGGCCGCCCGGCCGAGTACCCGTGGCAGACCGACATCGACGAGCGCCGGGCCGCCGCGCTCTGCTACACCTCCGGCACCACCGGGGACCCGAAGGGCGTGCTCTACAGCCACCGCTCGGTCTACCTGCACTGCCTCCAGGTGATCGCGGCCGACAGCTTCGGGCTGACCGCCCGCGACACCGCGCTGCCGGTCGTCCCGATGTTCCACGTCAACGCCTGGGGCATCCCGCACACCGCCTTCATGTCCGGGGCCAACCTGCTGATGCCGGACCGCTTCCTGCAGCCGAAGCCGCTGGCCGCGATGATCGACCGGATCAAGCCGACCGTCAGCGCTGCCGTCCCCACCATCTGGAGCGGCCTGCTGGACGAGCTGGACGCCGGCGACTACGACACCTCCGCCCTGCGGATGGTCGTGATCGGCGGATCGGCCTGTCCGCCCGCCCTGATGAAGGCCTTCCAGGACCGCCACGGGATCAGCGTGGTGCACGCCTGGGGCATGACCGAGACCTCGCCCCTCGGCACCTTCGCCCTCCCGCCGGGCGGCCTGACCACCGAGCAGGAGTGGCCCTACCGGCTCACCCAGGGCCTGTTCCCCGCCTCCGTCGAGGCCCGGCTGGCCGGCCCGTCCGGTGAGTTCATGCCGCACGACGGCGTGGCGGCCGGCGAGCTGGAGGTCCGCGGCCCGTGGATCGCGGGCGCCTACTACGGCGGCGCGGGCAACGACCCGGAGCGTCCGGACGACAAGTTCAGCGAGGACGGCTGGCTGCGCACCGGCGACGTCGGCACCATCACCGCGGACGGCTACCTGACGCTGACCGACCGCGCCAAGGACGTGATCAAGTCCGGCGGGGAGTGGATCTCCTCGGTCGAGCTGGAGAACGCCCTGATGGCGCACCCGGAGGTGGCCGAGGCGGCGGTGGTCGCGGTGCCCGACGACAAGTGGGGCGAGCGTCCGCTGGCGACCGTGGTGCTGCGCCCGGGCGCCACCGCCGGCCTGCCCGAACTGCGGGCCTTCCTGGCCGAGCGGGTCGCCTCCTGGCAGCTGCCGGAGCGCTGGTCGATCGTGCCGGCGGTGCCCAAGACCTCGGTCGGCAAGTTCGACAAGAAGGTGATCCGGGCCTCGTACGCGGCCGAGGAGCTGGAGGTCACCGTCCTCGGCAAGTAGCCGCCGGACGCGTCCGGGCACAAGGTCCTCGGGCCCGCCCCTCCGACCGGAGGGGCGGGCCCGAGGACGTTCGACGGCCGGCGCGTCAGCGGTCGGCGAGCCGCATCACCCCGGCGCCGGCGGCCGCCCCCGGCTCGCCGAGCGAGCCGATCCGGCCCAGCAGGTCGACGATCCGTGACTGCACGTCCGGGCTGGTCGAGCGCTCGGCCAGGAAGAGCACCGTCTCGCCGGTCCGCAGTCGCGGCAGCTCGCGCGGGTCGAGGTCCACCGAGGTGTAGACGACCAGCGGGGTGCGGTGCAGCCGGTCGTTGGCGCGCAGCCAGTCCAGCAGGCCGACCCGGCGGCGGCGGATCTGGAGCAGGTCCATCACCACCAGGTTGGGCTGGACGCTGCTGGCACGGGCGACGGCGTCGTTCTCGTCCACCGCGTGCTCGACGTGCATGCCGCGCCGTTCCAGGCTGCTGATCATCGCGGCCGCGATGTCCGGGTCGGACTCCACCAGCAGCACCCGGGGGGCGTGGTTCTCGCCGTCACGGGGGGCCAGCGCGCGCAGCAGCACCGCCGGGTCGGCCCCGTAGGCGGCCTCCCGGGTGGACTGCCCGAGCCCGGCCGTGACCAGCACCGGAACCCGGCTGTTCAGCGCGGCGGTCCGCAGGGACTGCAGGGCCGTCCGGGTGATCGGGCCGGTCAGCGGGTCGACGAAGAGCGCCGCGGGGAAGGCGGCGACCTGCGCGTCCACCTCCTCGCGGGAGCGGACGATGACCGGGTGGTAGCCGCGGTCCTGCAGGGCCTGCTTGGTGGACGGGTCGGGCTCCGGCCAGACCAGCAGCCGACGGGCGTTCCCGTCAGCGGCCGGGGCACCGGCGGCCGAGGGGGCGCCGTCCGGTGCCGGGGCGGGCTCGCCGTGGCCGGCGGGGGCCAGCTCGGCCATCGGACGCGGGGGAGTACGGGCCTCCACCGGTGCGCCGCCGTCCGCCGGGCCGCCCGCCTGCGGGACGGCCACCGTGCCGGCCGGGGCGGCCGGGAAGGCACCGGGGAACCCGCCGCCGGCCCCCATCGGACGCGGCGGCGACAGCTCGCCCAGCCCGCTGCCCACCGGCTGCGGCGGGCGCGGCTCGCCCGCCTCGGCGCCGGCCGGCGGGGCCGGCTGCGTGGTCGCGGGCAGGTTGTCGCCCGCCGGCAGCGCCGGTCTGGCGATCTCCAGGGCGCCGGAGGCCGCGGGGGCCGCCTCGGGCCCGGCCGGGGCCTGGCCTGCCTCCTCGCCCTGCTCCTCGGGCCTGGTCCCGGCCGTGCCGCCGGGCGGTACGGCCAGCCGGCGGCGCCGGCCGGTGGGCGGCACCGTGCCCGGCTCGGGTACGGCGGGCGCCGGTCCGGCCGGGAGCGCGTGCTCCAGACCGGGGTAGAGCGGGGTGCCGGGGTCGGGCACGCCGGGCAGCGAGAAGCCGGCCGGCGGCTCCTCGCCGGCGGCGGGCAGGGCGCGCCGGCGCCGCGAGGCGCCCTGACCCTGGGCGGGCACCGGCCCGTCGGCGGGCTCGGACGCGGGGCCGGCCGGTCCGAGGGCCAGCGGTCCGCGCTCCGGGGCCGGCTGCTCGGCCGGTCGCTCCGGCTCGGCGGGCGCCGCGGACGGGCCGGGCCCGAGCGCGATCGCGCCGCCGGACGCCTTGGGGGCGCCCTGCGCGGCGGTCCGGGAGTCGGTGCCGGAGTCCCGGCCGCCGGGTGCCCGGTCGCTCTCTCCGGCGGGCACGGCGTAGGCCGTCCCGCCGTTGTCGCCGCCGCGCCACGGGTCGTGCTCGGCCCGGTCGCCCTGGTCGGCGGCCGCTCTGCCGTAGCCGGCGTCGGCGCCGTCGCCGTTCCACTGCTCGGGGACGGTCCGGCCGAGCGTGACGCCCGTTCCGGTGCCGCCGCCCTGGCCCGTCCGGGGAGCGGGGGCGTCCTGCCGGCGCTCGGGGTCGGCGGCCCGGGCGGCCCGGCGGCCGCGGCCGGTCCGGCCCTCCTCCCCGGGCGCCACCGCGGGGGCCTGCTCCGCCGCCGGACGCGCGGCCGGGGACTGCCCCGCGGCCTCCGCGCCGGTGTCGTCCGTACCGTCGCCCTCGGTCGTCCGCTCGCCCGAGGGCAGCTGCGGGATCCCCGGGAGGTCGGGCAGCACGGCGGTGTCCGACTCCTTCGGGGTGTCCCGGCGTCCGCCGGCCGCCGCGCGCTCGGCGGCGGCCTTCGCCGCGACCGGGTCCAGCGGCAGCTCCACCACGTACGTGGTGCCGGCCCGGTCGGGCAGCTCGTGGGACTGCAGCACGCCGCCGTGCCGCTCGACCACGCTGCGCGCTATCGGCAGGTGGACGGGGCTGGGGCCGAGGCCCGGTCCGCGGATCTCGACCCGGGCGACCTCGCCGCGCTGGGCGGCGGCCAGCACCACCATGGGCGGTTCCCCGCCGGAGGGCGGCAGCTCGGCCGGGCCGACGGGGGCCGGTACGGCCAGGCCGTCGACCACCGGCACGGCGTCCAGCGACAGGGCCACTCCGCTCACGTCCGCGACCAGGTGGGCCAGCGCCTGGGCCAGCCGCTCCTCGTCCGCGATCACCTCGACGGCGGCGGCGTGCACCGAGAAGCGCACCCGTCCGGCGCCGACCAGTTCGCCGGCGTGCTCCACGGCCCGCCGTACGACCTCGTCCAGGCCGACCGGCTCGCGCTCCGGGGCGTTCTGCCCGCTCTCGGCGCCCGCCTCGTAGCTCTGGTACGACAGCACCCCGTCGATCAGCTTGCCGAACCGCCGGCACTCGTCGGCGAGCCGCCGCAGGGTCCAGTTCGCCTCCGGCCAGAGCTGGCCGGCCGGGTCGCCGGCGAGCGCGTCGATGCGCCGGTGAAGGGCCGTCAGCGCGCCGCCGAGCTCGCTCTCCAGCACGGCGGTCAGGTGCTCGTTGCGGGCGACCAGCGCCAGCTCGCGGCTGCGGTCGGTGAAGGTCATCACCGCGCCGACCAGCTGGTCGCCGTCCCGGACGGGGGCGGTGGTCAGGTCGACGGTGACCGGCCGGCCGTCCTTGCGCCACAGCACGGCGCCGCGGACCCGGTGCTTGCGGCCGGAGGTGAGGGTGTCCAGGAGGGCGGACTCCTCCAGCGTCAGCGGGGTGCCGTCGGCCTTGGAGTGCTGGATCAGCGGGTGCAGCTCGCGCCCGCCCAGCTCGCTCGCCCGGTACTCCAGGATGTGCGCGGCGGCCGGGTTGACCAGCACGCAGCGGCCCTCCAGGTCGACGCCCAGCACGCCCTCGGCGGCGGCCCGCAGGATCATCTCGGTCTGCTTGTGCTGGCGCCGCAGCTCCGCCTCCACGCCGAGCCGGCTGGAGAGGTCGCGCACCAGCAGCAGCAGCAGGTCGCTGCCGGAGGACTGCCGCGGGGTGTCCCGGTACGGGTCGTACGGCACCAGCGGCGACAGCGCGTACCCGCGGCCCTCGCTCGCGCCGTCGTCCGCGAAGTCGTTGCCGGACACCTCGACGGGGAAGGCGGTGCCGTCCGTGCGCCGCGCGGTCATCCGCACGGGCCGGTCCAGCGCGTCGTCCTCGCGGGGGGCGGGCCGCATCGAGCCCGGGATCCGGCTGGGATCGAACTCGGGCAGCAGGTCGAGCACGCCCATCCCGACCAGTGAGGTCCCGGGCGCCTGCAGGCTCTGCACGGCGGCGTTGTTGGCATCGACGACCGTGCCGTTGCTGTTCACCAGCAGCAGCGCGTCGGGCAGGGCGTCGAGTATGGCGGCGAGGCGAGCAGCGCCTCGGATCGGCCTGCTGCTCACGTCGACAGGTCTCCTCGGCTCAGGGCAGCTCCTCCGGAGACTGGAGTATCTCATTGTTCTTTGCGGTGGGGACGACCCGCCTAGTAACGTAAGCGGTGGTTGGTGCCGGGCCGGTAGGCTGTGGCATCATCACAGGCACACGGAACGGATCCGCCATGCGGGGACGGTCCTTGTGGAGGAGGCTTCGCCTAGTCCGGTCTATGGCGCCGCACTGCTAATGCGGTTTGGGTCTTAAAGCCCATCGAGGGTTCAAATCCCTCAGCCTCCGCCTCCGGAAGCCCCGCCGGCCCTCAGGCCGGCGGGGCTTCCGCGTTTCCCGGGGGCGGGCGCCGTCCCCCTCCGGTGAGGCCGGACCTGCCCGGCGGGCGGGCCCGGCGGCCCCCGGCCCGGGGCCTCCCACCCGGCCGCCCGGGGGTGCGGATCAAACGATTTCGCCCCACGTCGCAGGTCATGTAATGTTGTTCCCGCACCGCCCCGGCGGCAACAAAGCCAGGGCGAGCGCTCATAGCTCAACGGATAGAGCACTTGACTACGGATCAAGAGGTTGCAGGTTCGAATCCTGCTGAGCGCACCGCAATCGCGAGGCCCCAGGCTCCGGCCCGGGGCCTCGCCGCTTGCCGCACGCGCCGCGCCGGGTGTGCGGGGAGGGCTCCTGGATCAGGTAGGCTTTCCCGAGTACCGCAGGGTGTCGCAAGACCCCTGAGGGCGCTCATAGCTCAACGGATAGAGCACTTGACTACGGATCAAGAGGTTGCAGGTTCGAATCCTGCTGAGCGCACCAGCTGACGCGGAAGCCCCGCCGACCACCAGGTCGGCGGGGCTTCCGCCGTTCCGGGGCGGCCGCTACCACTCCGGGGCGGGGGGCTCGGTGCGGCCGAGTTCGGTGCGGTTGATCCAGGCCACGTCCCGGCGGTCCAGGAACCAGTCGGAGGAGGTCAGCGGGCGGGTCCGGTTGAGCGTCTCGGGCACCGGGTCGTGCCGGATCCGCTCCGGCTCGGCGCCGAGGCCCAGCAGCAGCTCGGTGATCTCGGGGGCGAGGCCGGGCGGGCCGCTGAGGTGGACGTCCCAGCCCTCCCAGTCGCCGTGGGCGCGCAGGCCGTCGGTGAGCAGCCCGTTGGCCGTGGTGCGGTCCGCGCCGTCGGCGGGGGCCGCCAGCAGCACGTCCAGGCGGCTGTAGCGGGCCACCAGCTGTTCGACGGCGGCGAGGTCGTACTGGTCGGCGTCGTTGCGGGCCGCCAGGTAGACCGTCACCCGGCGCGGGTCGGGGGCGGCCAGCAGGTCCTCCAGCAGGGCCTTGACCTGGCCCCAGCCGGTGCCGCCGGCCACCGCGAGCAGCGGCCGCCGGGAGCCGGGCACCAGGCAGGCGTCGCCGAGGGCGGGGCCCAGCCGCAGCCGCTCGCCGGGCATCACGTCGTCGACCAGCGCGGTGCTCAGCAGCCCGCCGCGCACCCGGCGGACGTGCACGTCCAGGCTGCCGTCCGGGCGCGGGGCGTTGGCGATCGAGTACGGGCGCCAGACCCGGGGCACCCGCGGGCTGCACAGGGTGAGGTACTGGCCGGCGGTGTAGGGGTACGGGCGGTCCGGCGCGAGGGTGAGCACCACGACGTCGGGGGCGCCGCGGCGGCGGGTGGTGACCTCGGCCTCCCACCAGGCGGGGGATTCGGGCTCGTCCTCCGCGGCGGCCTCGGTCATCACCTGGGCGATCACGGTGAAGGCCTCGGTCCAGGCCTTCTCGATCTCCGGCGTCCAGCCGTGGCCGGAGAAGTGCCGCAGCGCGGCGATCAGGCTGGCCCCGACGGCCGGGTAGTGCTCGGGCGCGGCCTGGAACTTGCGGTGGTCGCGCCCGAGCGCGCGCAGGTAGCCGGTGAGCTGCCCGGGATTCTCCAGCCGCAGGACGAGCTGGGTGAGCGCGGCGAAGAGCCGGTCGCGCTGCTCGGCCATCTGCTCGGGGAAGAAATCGCGGACGCCGGGGTGGTGCGCGAACAGGTGGGCGTAGAAGTACTTGGCCATGTGGTCGGCGCGGCGCTCGACGACGGCGAAGCTGGCGCGGATGACCGCGGGGTCGAAGGGCACCGCGGCGGCCTCAGGAGTGGGACTGCGCGGCGGTGAGTGCCTCGGTCATGGTGGCGGCGATCACGCCGTAGACGGCGGTCCAGGAGGCCTCCACCTCGGCCGTCCAGGCCTCCTCGCCCGCGAAGTGCCGCAGGGTGGCGAGCAGGCTGGCCCCGACGGCGGGGAAGTGCTCGGGCAGGGCGCCGTAGCCCGCGTGCCGGCCGCCCAGGTCGCGCAGGATGCCGACCAGGGTCTCGGTGTCCTCCAGGTGGGTGACCAGTGCGCCCAGCGCGCTCCAGAGCCGGTCCTGCTGGGCGTCGAGATGTTCGGCGAAGAGAGGGCGGACGCCGGGGTTGTGCTCGAACAGGTGCTGGTAGAAGTGCGCGGTGACGTCCGTGCCATGAGGTTCGACGACCGCGAAACTGCTCTTGATGAGAACGGGATTGATGGTCACGGGCGCCGACTCTACTGAGCATTCCGGCAATTCGAACAGGGATGTCCGATGAATGGTCAAATACTGGTCAGTAACGGTCGGTTGGAATGATCTGACGATCCTTCGGCGCCTGTCACGCCAGGCGGCCCCCCGTGCCATCGGGGTGCTCCGCCGGGAGGGGGCCGCCATTTGGGTACGACCTGGGCAATGCCGCCGGTGTCGGAGTATTACCGGCTCGTGATCGTGATTCCGTTTTGTCGGATCTTGTACCCAGACCCCCTTCGGGTGGCCGACGCCGAAGGAGAGCCGGATGAGCCGACAGTATTCCCGCCCCGCCGCCGCGCCCACCTCCGGCGGGTGCCCGGACGGGCCGCGGAACGCGCGACGGCGGCCGCTCGTCGCGGCCTCGGCCGCCCTGCTCGCCACCGGCCTGCTGCTTGGCTGGAATTCACCCCCCTCGCTGGCCCAGCAGTCCCCTGACGGCTGGACCGGTCAGGGGCGCGCGACGCTCCCCTCCGGCCTCACCGTCCGCCTGGACTTCGCCGCCGCCCCGGGAGTCACCGTGACGGCCGAACCGGGCCGGCTGGCCGACCGCACCGGCGGCGGCCGGCCGGCCGGGTACGCGGACGGGCTCACTGCGGGCGCCCCCGCCGAGACCTTCGGCCTCACCCCCGAACGCCCGCGGGCCGACGGTGCCTGGAGCACCCTGGGCACCCTCCAGATCTCCTTCTCCCGTGCCGTGCGCAATCCCAGACTGCACGTCAGCGGCCTGGCATCGCTCGCCACCGGCCGGGGCGGCAGCACCGCCACCGCCGCCCGGCTGACCGTCACCGGCGGATCGCCCGGCGCCCCGGTGCTGACCGCCCGGACCGGCTGGACCGGCTGGACGGTGGCCGGAAACGCCCTCGCCCCGGCCGGGCCGGACGGCGCCGCGGACGCCTCGCCGGACGCCGCCGCCGAGGGCAGCCTCGAACTCGCCGGAACCTTCAGCACCGCCACCCTGCGGGTCGAGCAGCGCTCCACCGCGCGGGCCGGCAGCAGCACCGCCCCGGCCCCGCTGCGCCAGGCGTACACCGTCACCCTCGACGAGACGGTCGGCACCGCACCCGCCGGCTACACCAACGCCTCGCACCTCGCCACCGACCTGTTGCTGGGCTCCGCGGCCGGCCTCGGCCCGGCCCGGGCCGACCGGACGGCGGACGCCGACGCCGCCGCGGGCGGGCCGCTGGTCGAACTGGACCACGGCGCCGCCCGGCGCGGCCCCTTCGCCGGCCTCACCCCGCCGAGGCCCGAGCCGGGACGCACCGACCACCGGGGCGCCGACCCCGCCGTCAGCTACCCGGCCGAGGCCTCCATCGGGCGCTACTACCGGCTGAGCGTGCCGGTCGCGGTGGGCGGCGCCCCCGCGACCCTGGCCGGCTGGATCGACTTCGACCGCAACGGCCGCTTCGACGCCACCGAGCGGGTGCAGGCCGAACTCGCGGCCGGCGCCACCACGGCGGGCCTCGAATGGACCGTCCCGCCCGGCGCCTCGGCAGGAGAGACCTGGGCCCGGCTGCGCCTCGCCCGGGAGGGTGCCCAACTGGTCGGCCCCGGCGGGTTCGCCGACTCCGGCGGGGTCGAGGACCAGCGCGTCCGGCTCGCCGTCGGCGCCGCCAGGCCGGAGATCGGCCGCCCGGTCGAGGGCGGCACGGTGGCCGACGCCCGCCCCGAGGTGCGGGGCGAGGGCGCGGTGGCGGGCGCGTCCGTCGAGGTCCGGGAGGGCGGCTCCACGCTCTGCCGGGCCAAGGTCGACCAGGGCGGCGGCTGGGCCTGCCGGCCCGGCACCGCACTGGCCCAGGGGGCGCACGCCCTGACCCCGGTCGAGACCACCACCGGCGGGGTGGTGCTGACGGGTGACCCCGTCCGCTTCACCGTGAAGACGGCCCCGCCGGCCGTGCCCGTTCTGGACCTGCCCGAGTTCACCAACGACCCTGGACTGCTGCTCATCGGCACCGGTGATCCCGGCAGCACCGTCTCGGTCGCCGACCAGGCCGGCGCCACGGCCACGGCCACGGTCGCCGAGCTGTGCAGCACCCTGGTCGGACCGACGGGCGGCTGGTCCTGCCTGCCGGTCGAGAACCTGCCGGACGGGACGCACCGGCTCACCCCGTCCGCCGTCGACGCGGCCGGGAACCGGGTGACCGGCCGGGCCTCCGCACTGGTCGTCGACACCGTCGCCCCGGCCGCCCCTGTCCTGACCGCCCCGGCGGCCGGTGAGACGCTCCGTACGGCCCGCCCCCGGTTCGCCGGCCGCGCGGAGGGCGGCAGCACCGTCATGGTGGCCACCCGGGCGGTGGCCCAGAGCCCGGCGGAGCGCGTCCCGTCCTGCAGCGCGGTGGCCGCCGTGGACGGCGGCTGGAGCTGCACCGCCGCCCGGGACCTCGCACCTGGTGATCACTCACTGGTCGTCAGCGCCACCGACCGGGCCGGCAACGGGACGGCGGCGCCGGCCCTGACGATCCGTCTCGCCGCACCCTTGGCGACGCCTTCGGCCTCGGTCACGGCCACGGTCACGGCCACGGCCACGGCGGGTGTCGCCACGGCCACGGCCACGCCTTCGCCGGCGGCGCCGGCCTCTTCCCCCGGACCGGTGAAGGCGACCACGGCCGCGGCGGCGCCCTCTACGCAGCCGCCGTCCTCGCCCTCGCCCTCGCCCTCGCCCTCGCCCTCGTTCTCGTCCTCGTCCTCGTTCTCGTCGGCGACCGCGGCGGTGAGCCCGGTCGCGGTGCCGCCGGGACTGCTGCCGATCGTGGTTCCGCCGGCGACCGCTTCTACTGCTCCGACCGCTTCCGCCGCACCGACGGCCTCCGCTTCGGCCTCGCCCCCCGGCCCTCCCACCACCTCGCCGTCGGCCACCTCCCGGCCGACCGCCTCGCCGTCGGACCGGCCGTCCGCGCAACCTGTGGTCGCGTCACCGGGTGGCCCCGGAAGGACGACCGCCCCGGGGCCGCTCCCGTTCCGGTCGCCGTCGCCGTCCCCACCGGTCTCGTCAGCCGCCTCCGCCTCCGCCTCGTCCACCGCGCGGGGCGCAGCCCAGCCGCTCCCTCCCGCCGCGGGCTCGTCCGCCGTTCGGCTGTCGGGATCGGGGGCCGACGCTGCGGCGGCCGGCGAGGAGGCAGCGGAGCCGGCCGGGACGCTGGTCGAGCAGTCCTCGGGCGGGGCGGTGGCCCAGCACCGGCCGGAGTCGACCGGTTGGCGGGCCGCCCTCGCCGGAGCCCTGCTGCTGCTCGCCTCGGTCGGGCTGATCACCCGCCGGGTGTTCGGCCGGGGAGCCGGCCGGCGGCGGCGCTGAAGATGTTCGTCACCACACCCACCATGTGCCTGCGCGTCAGGTCGAACTCAGACGGTTCGTCAGTGAATGTCGACACGCTATGCGTTAAATGTCGCATTTGATGACATATGAACTTAGCCTGAGTCTGGCACTGCCCGTCAGATCCGGGCCGCCCGTTGCGCGACACACCGACCCCGAGGATCCGTGCATGGACGTCACCCGCGATTCTTCGCAGCGACCCGACAATCTGGCCGACGCCCTCGTCCGGCCGTTGCCCGACCCGCCGGTGGGGGGCGCCACCCCGCTCACCAAGATGGCGAGGCTCCCGCTGGACCCGCTGGCCCGGCGGTCGGCGCCGCGGACCGTCCTCGACCCCCTGGACGGCCCCGCAGCCGAACCCATGACGGTCCAGGCCGTCCCGCCCGTGCAGCCGGTCCAGCCGATTCCGCCCGTCCAGTCCGTGCAGCCGGTGCAGCCGGTCCTGCCGCTCGGTGCGGGCCGGCCGGCCCGGCCGGAGGAGGAGACGGTGGTGCGCGCCACGACCACCCGGCGTCCCCCGCGCACCGATCCCGCGCTGCGGGAGCGCAGCGCGGTGGCGCTGCCCGGGTGGATCGGGCTCTTCGTCCTGCTGGTCGGCTTCGCCGGTGTCGTCCTGCTGCTCGCCCGGACGGGGGTGATCCCGCACTGGCGGGTTCTCCCGGACATCCGCGACGGCGCCGCGCGGGCGGCCGGCCGGCCGGTGGTGACCCTGCGGGACGTCGCCGCCGTCAGCGGGGCGGGGCTGCTGATCCTGCTCACCCTGGCCGGCCTGCTGGCCAACGCCGGCGGCGAGACCCGGGTGCTGACCCGCTGGGGGCGCTATCGCGGCACCGTCCGCCGGACCGGCCTGGTCTGGGTCAACCCGCTGCTGCGCCGCCGCCGGGTGGACGTCCGGCTGCGGCACTGGCGCAGCGAGCCGGTCAACGCCGTCGACCGGACGGGCACGCCCATCGTCGTCCGGCTGCTGATCGTCTGGCGGGTCAAGGACACGGCGCGCGCCCTGCTCTCGATCGCCGACCACGAGAACTACCTGCGCGAGCAGGTCCACGCGGTGCTCACCCGCACCGCCTCCGCGCTGCCGTGCGACAGCAACGCGGTACCCGGCCCGGCCCTGCGGGACGGCCAGTGGTTCGCGGACGAGCTCACCCGGGCGCTGGCCGCCGAGGTCGCCCCGGCCGGGCTGGAGGTCTACTCCGTGCAGCCGATGGCGCTCGACTACGCCCCCGAGGTCGCCGAGTCGATGCGGCGGCGCCGCCTCGCGGACCTCGACGCGGGCCTGCGCACCGTGCTCGTCGACGACGCGGTGGAGGCGGCGGCCCTGGCGGTCCGCCGCCTGGAGCGGGCGACCGCCCACGAATTGGACGAGGCCGCGCGCAGTGCCCTGATGGAGCACCTGCTCGTCGCGTTCGTCGCTCCGTCCGGAGTGGCCGCCTCGGTGCCATCCCCCAGTGTCCGGGCCGGCGGACCGTCGCCGGCCGTCCGGGCCGGGCGTAAGGAAGGACGATCCCGATGAAGATAGCCACCGCACCCGCCGCCGCCGATCCGGCGCTGGCGGGGTTCGTGGAGAGCCGTGGCAGCGTTGCCGCGCCGGCGGGCTGCGGCTGCCTCAGCTGCGCCGCCCGGGTGCGTACGCCCGCCCGGGCCGCGCGGTCCGGGGACAGCCGAATACACCGCACGGTCCGCGGCACCTGCCTGGCGACCACCGTGGTGGCCGGCGCCGGCGTGGTCGCCCTGACCGCCGGCACCGGGGCGGCGCACGCAGCACCTGCTCCGGTGAAGCAGGGCTGGGACGGTTCGAAGTACTGGTTCAAGGGCGTGGGCGGCGAGTGGCGGTACACCAGCCACGACGACGTCTACCTGAACCGGACGGGCGCCAAGCCGGTCGCCCAGGCCGCTCAGGCCCAGGGCACCGCACCGAAGAGCACCCCGCCGAGGGCCACCGCGCCGAAGAGCGCCGACGGTGCGAGCGGTACGGGTCCGCGGCAGGGCTGGGACGGTTCGAAGTACTGGTTCCGGAGCGTCAGCGGCGAGTGGCGGTACACCAGCCACTACGACGTCTACCTCAGCCGCGTCGGCGAGGGCGTCGCGTCCGGCCCGGCCGCCGTCCCGCAGTCGCAGGCCCCGCAGGCGCAGGCCCCGGAGTACGACGGGCCGGACCCGGCCCAGGAGACGGACCGGGGCGGCGTCGAGACGGCCGTCGCCTACGCGCTGGCGCAGGTGGGCAAGCCGTACGTCTGGGGCGGCAACGGCCCGGGCGGCTTCGACTGCTCCGGGCTGGTGCAGCAGGCCTACCGCCAGGCCGGCGTCAGCCTCCCGCGGGTCGCCAACGACCAGTACGCGGCCACCACCCCGATCGGCGCGGGCGACCTGCGCCGGGGCGACCTGCTCTTCTGGTCGGACAGCGGCCGGGCCTCCGCCATCCACCACGTCGGGATCTACCTGGGCGGCGGCCGGTTCGTCGAGGCGCCGCGACCCGGCAGGAACGTCCGGGTCTCCACCCTCGGCAGCGGCTTCCGACCGACCCACTTCGGGCGGCCGTAGCTGCCCGGAGCCGTGGGCGGCCGTCGTTGCCGCAGGGCGCCCGTCCGGCGTCCGGAACGGACCGCGCCCGGTCCACTTGTCCACAGGCCTGTGGACAAGTGAACCGGGCGCGAGGTCCGTCCACAGCCTGTGGACACGGCGCGGCGAGGATCAGGCCGAGGCCTCGTCCAGCAGGGCCAGCTCCTCCGGGGCGAGCCGCAGGGAGGCGGCGGCAAGCAGCGGCGGCAGCTGCTCGACCGTCCGGGCGCTGGCGATCGGCGCCGCCACCGTCGGGCGGGACGCCAGCCAGGCCAGCGCGACGGTCGCCGGCTCGGTGCCGTGGGCGGCCGCGACCGCGTCGAGGGCGGTCAGCACCTTCGGGCCGCGCGGGTCGTCCAGGTAGCGGGCGGCGCCCTGCGCCCGGGCGCTGTCCACGTCGGCGCCGCCGGGCCGGTACTTGCCGGTCAGGAAGCCGGAGGCCAGGGCGAAGTAGGGCACCGAGGAGAGTCCGTGCGCGGCGACGACCTCGGCGAGCGGCCCCTCGTAGGTGGCGCGGGAGACCAGGTTGTAGTGCGGCTGGACGGCCACGTACCGGGCCAGGCCTTCCCGGGCGGAGAACTCCAGGGCCTCGGTGAGCCGCTCGGCGCTGATGTTGGAGGCGGCTATCTCGCGGACCTTGCCCTCCTTGACCAGCTCGTCGAGCGCGGTGACGAACTCCTCCACCGGGGTCTCTGTGTCGTCCCGGTGGGTGTAGAGCAGGTCGATCCGCTCCACGCCGAGGCGGCGCAGCGACTCCTCGGTGGCGGACTTGATGGTGTGTGCCTTCAGGCCGGTCGACCCGGGGTGCGCGCCGACCTTGGTGGCGACCACGATGTCGTCCCGGTTGCCCCGGCTGCGCAGCCAGTTGCCGATGATGGTCTCCGACTCGCCGCCCGTGTTGCCCGGCACCCAGGCCGAGTAGACGTCCGCGGTGTCGATGAAGTTGCCGCCGCCGGCGGCGAACGCGTCCAGCACCGCGAAGGACTGCGCCTCGTCCGCGGTCCAGCCGAAGACGTTGCCGCCGAGCGACAGCGGGAACACCGTGAGGTCGGAGGTGCCGAGCGTCACACCGGGGCGGGAGTCACTGTGGTTTTCGGTCATGCCCGAAGTCAACCTGATCGCGGGAGCCGCCATTCCGGGACCACCACGACTTCACGATGTTGTCGTGCGGCCGTTGCAGTCGGGCCGCCGTCACGCCCGCGGCGCTCCCGGCCCGGGCCGCCCGCCGGTTCACGGGGGATCCGGGGTGTCGGTGGGGCGGGCGGATTCGTTAGAGTCCCTGCCATGGCTGACAACGACTACGACCCCGCCGGCAGCACCCAGATGTTCCGGGCGTTCGTCGACGAGACCCCGGCCCCGCAGGCGCCCGGCTCCGTCTCCACCTATGGCAGCAGCCGCGGCAACAGCCGCACCGGCGTGATCGCCGGCGTGGCCGTCGTGGTGGTGGCCGTGCTGGCCGTCGTCATCTGGCTCGCGGTCAAGTAAGAACGTCCGTACCGCGCCGGGCAGTTCACCCTGTCCGGCCACTCCCTGCCCGACTTCGCACCACCCGGCCCGGCCCGGGCCTCCCGCCGCGCGGACCGGCCCCGGCCCGCCGGCCCGGACGCGTCGGCCGGGCCTGCTGGGCAGGCCCGGCCGCTCGTCGTGGTGAGCCGGTCAGCAGGGCTGGCGCCAGGCGTCCAGCTCCAGGTGCTTCTCCATCGAGCTGAGGCCCAGGGCCTTCGCCTGCCCGCAGAACTTGCTCGTCGGCACCTTGTACTCGACGTGCAGCACGGCCTTGCCCGCCTTGATGAACGGGCTGAGCTTGTCGCACTCGCTGAACTCCGCGCACTGCTCGTTCACCGCGAAGTCGAAGTCACCGACCAGGGCGGGGATCTGGTCGAGGTCGTTCTTCAGGGCCACCGCCATGCCGCGCTCGTGCGCCAGGCCGGCGATCATGCGGTTGTACTTCAGCTGGTCGTCCGCGGTCAGCGGGAAACCGGTCTTGTTGATGTAGGCGTCGAGCAGGTCGGGCTCGACGGCGTCGAAGCCCTTCGCCTTGCACATGTCGAAGCGGGTCGCCATCAGCGGCTTCAGCTTGTCGATCTGCCGGATGTCGAACCACTTCTCGCCCTGCCAGCCGTTCCCCGAGCCCTGCATGCTCTTGGAGAAGGCGGTGGCGTCCGGGCGGAAGTCCTCCCAGGAGCCGGCGTTGATGTAGCAGATCACCTTGCGGCCCTTGGCGTGCAGCGAGGCGACCACCGAGGCGTCGTGCTCGAAGCCGTCGATGTCGTACACCGGTACGTCCACCGACTGGTCGAGGGTGCCGCCGAGCTGCCACTGCCAGGTGACGCCGGGCTTCGGTTGCCACACCGCGCCGGCTGGGCCGGGGGCGGGCGGCTGACCGGTGGGCCGGGGGGTGCCGGGTGCCGGGGGCGTCCCGGGTGCCGGGGTGGCCGGTGCGGGCGAGGTCGCGCCCGGGCCTGTGGAGCCGGTGTCCGTCGGGGTGTCCGAAGGGGTGGCCGGCTGGGGGACCGCCGGGGCGGTGGCCACCGGCGATCCGGAGCCCGTCGCGTCGGCGGAGGTGTCGTCGTCGCCGTCGTCCGAGCTGCTGCAGGAGCTTGCCAGCAGGGCGGTGGTCAGGGCGATGGCGGCCAGCAGTGGCCTGGAACGGCGGGTCACAGTACTCGAACTCCGGATCGGATCGGGTCGGTCTGGTCTGGTGCTCAGATCTCTGTCTGGTCGGGTTCTGATCTGGTCAGGCTCGGTGTCGTGCGGTGTCGTGCGTGCGGCGCGGGGCCTGGCCGTGGCCGTGGTGGCCGGGTCGCGGCGCGGCCGGTCAGCCCTGGGTCTGGAGCGCCGACAGCTCGAACGGCAGGGTCGACCACGGGTTGTCCCCGCTGCCGGGGACCGCGCAGCCGACGCCCGCTCTTCGCGCGGTGATCAGCGCCGCGGCCTCGGCGGCGGCCTCGGCCGGCACGTCGTACACCAGGTGGCAGAAGTGGGCCGCGGCGTGACGGCCCGTCCACAGCGGCAGGGTCATCTCGCGGTACGTCTCCCAGTCACCCTCGAAGGTGACCAGCAGATCGGCCAGCCCGATCTCGGCGTAACCGGGTTCGGGGTGGTCGCCATGGCCGAAGACGACGGTGCCGCAGCCCGCCGCGCGGGCGGCGGTGGCCAGCCGGCGGTAGTGCGGCAGGGCGCCGGCGTGACCGGCGACCTGGTCGAAGTAGACGCCGTCGGGGGTGTACCACTGACGATAGGTCAGCAGGTCCCCGACCACGTCCGCGTGGGGCCGGCGGCCGTAGTCGGTGTCCGAGTAGGCGAGCAGCGGTATGCCGGCCGCGCGCACCTCCTCGGCGCCGGCCGCGAAGACGTTGTCGAAGGCGTCACCGGGGCCGTCGGCGATGTTGATCACGACGCCGGCGACCCGGGCGGGGCCGGCGGCGGCGACCGCCCGCCAGGCCGCCGGGTCCACCGCGGGGTGGACGTACAGCGGCACCAGCAGGCGGCCGTCGTGGGCGGAGCCGGCGGTCATGCGGCGACCGGGTCCGGCTCGGTGCTCAGCCACAGGTCACGCAGGGTGTCGTCGAGACCGGTCTCCGGCTTCCAGCCCAGCTCCTGGGCGGCGAGGGAGATGTCGGCCTGCTGCCAGGAGACGGCGGCGGACCGCTCCGAACCCGCACCGCTCTCGTCGATCCGGCCGGCGAAGGCGGCCGCGGCCACCAGCCCGTCCGCGATCGCCCGCACCGGGCGGGCCACGCCGCCGGCCAGGTTGATCACCCGGGGCAGCGGGCCGGCCGCCGTGACGGCCAGCGCGACCGCCCGGGCGATGTCCCGGGCGTCGACGAAGTCCCGGTACGCGGAGAGGTCGCCGACCTCCACCACGCCGTCCGGGCCGGCCCGGCGCAGCTCGGCGGCGAGCCGCCCGGGCAGCGAGCCGGCCGGCGCTCCGGGCCCGACCGGGTTGAAGACCCGCAGGACCACCGCGTCCAGCCCGGAGCCGGCCACCGCCAGGCTGCCGGCCAGCTTGGTGGCGCCGTACACCCCGACCGGACGCGGCTGCGCGGACTCGCTGAGCGAGGTGCCGTTCTCGCAGGCGCCGTACTCGCCGGCCGAGCCGATGTGCACCAGCCGGGCCTGCGGGACGCCCTCCCGGAGCGCCTCGCAGAGCACGGCCGGGCCACGGGCGTTGACCTCGGCGAGCTTGACGGCGCTGCCGGCCACCGCGCCGGCGAAGTTGACCACCGCGTCGACCGCGAGCTGCCGGAGCTGCTCGGCCAGCACGTCGGCCTGCGCCGTCGCGAGGTCGACCGGCAGGTCGTGGGCGGCCCGGCGGCCACCGGTGAGCACCGTGGCACCGGGCAGCCCGCGCAGGGCGTCGGCGGCGTGCCGGCCGAGGAAGCCGTCGGCGCCGAGCAGCAGTATTCTCACGCGGCCCGCCCGTCGGCGCCGGTGGGCTCCACCGGCTCGGAGGCGGCGTCCGCGGCGGGCCGGGCAGCCGGGATCGGCGTGGCCGGGGCCTCGGCGGACGGCACCGAGCGCAGGCCCTCGGGGGCCTCGTCGCGCAGCAGCAGCGAGCGGTGCGTGGCGAACTCGGCGTTGGCCCGGTCGTAGTCGTCCGGCCGGCCGATGTCGAGCCAGTAGCCGCTGAACTCGTAGGCGGACGGCGGGGTCTCGGCGGCGAGCAGGTCCAGGACGAGCTCGTCGAAGCCCAGCGGCAGGCCCGGGGTGTACTTGGCGAGGGTCGAGCGGGAGACGCCGTAGACGCCCATCGAGACGCGGTAGTCGATGCTGGGCTTCTCCTGGAAGCCGGTGATGCTGCTGCCCTCGGTGGTCAGCACGCCGAAGTCGATCTTGACCTGGCGGGCGTAGGTCGCGATGGTCAGCGGCGCCTTGGACTCCTCGTGGTGCCTGAGCACCCCGGCGAAGTCCAGGTCGGTGAGGATGTCACCGTTCATCACCAGGAAGTTCTCCGGCAGCCGGTCCTGCATGGTGAGCAGCGGACCCATGGTGCCGAGCGGACTGTCCTCGACGGCGTACCCGACCCGCAGCCCCCACTGCGAACCGTTGCCGACGTAGGCGCGGATGATGTGACCGAGGTGGCCGATGGCCAGCGTCACGGTCTTGAAGCCCGCCGAGGCGAGCTGGCGCATCACGATCTCCAGGATCGCGTGCTGGTCGCCGATCGGGACGAGCGGCTTGGGAAGGGCGGTGGTGTAGGGCCGAAGGCGTACGCCCTTGCCGCCGGCCAGGATCACTGCGTGCATGGTGGTTCCCCCACGGAAGACGATGTCTGCATGTGCTGGACGGGTCAGACGTTGTACAGGTCGGTCTTGTACCGGGACAGGTTGGCCGGGTCCCGGAAGAACTCGATGGTCTGCTCCAGGCCCTGCTCCAGGGAGTGGCCCGGGGCCCAGCCGGTGGCGGTGCGCAGCCGGGTGGCGTCGGCGACCAGGCGCATGACCTCGGAGTTGGCCGGGCGGATGCGCTGCTCGTCCTCCTTGACGGTGACGTCGACGCCCATCAGCTTGCCGACCAGGGTGACCAGGTCGCCGACCGAGATCTCGCCGCCGGTGCCGGCGTTGAAGGTCTTGCCGACCACGGTCTCGGCGGGCGCGGTGCCGACGGTGCGGAAGGCGGCCGCGGTGTCCTTGACGAAGGTGAAGTCACGGGTCGGGCGCAGGTCGCCGAGGGTGATCACGGTCTCGCCGGCGGCGAGCTGGGCGATCACGGTCGGGATGACGGCGCGCATCGACTGGCGCGGGCCGAAGGTGTTGAACGGGCGCAGCGTGACGACCGGGGTCTCGAAGCTCGCGTGGTAGCTGTCCGCGAGGCGGTCCCCGCCGGCCTTGGAGGCCGCGTAGGGGGACTGCGTGTTGATCGGGTGGTCCTCGGTGATCGGCACGGTCTGCGCGGTGCCGTAGGTCTCGCTGGTCGAGGTGTGCACCAGGCGCGGGATCTCCAGGTGGCGCACGGCCTCCAGGACGTTGAGGGTGCCGGTGACGTTGGTCTCGATGTACGAGTGCGGTGCCCGGTAGGAGTACGGGATCGCGATCAGGGCGGCCAGGTGGTAGACCGCCTCGGTGCCCTTGACCAGGCCGTTGACCGAGCCCGGGTCGCGGACGTCGCCGAGGACGATCTCGACCGAGTCGAGCACCTCGCGGTCGAGGGTCTCCAGCCAGCCGAAGGAGGAGAAGGAGTTGTACTGGACCATCGCGCGGACCTGGTGGCCGTCGGCGACCAGGGTCTCGACGAGGTGGGAGCCGATGAAGCCCTCGGCTCCGGTGACGGCGACGGTGCTCATACGCATTCTCTTTCTGGTGGGTGTTCAGCTGAGGTGGGTGGCGTGCCGGGCCCCGCGGCCGGCGCGGTTCAGCGGTGCTTGGTGGTTCTGCCGAGCGCGGGCCCGGCGATGGAGGTGAGGACCAGGGCGGCCGCCCCGCAGCCGATCAGCTGCAGGAGGGTCGGGTCCGCACCGGCCAGCAGCCCGGCGCACTCGGCGATCGCGGCGGCCAGGCAGATCAGGGCGGTGCTCCAGCTGTGGCCGAAGGCGTTCAGCAGCAGGGCCAGCCAGAGCGCGCCGCCGAGGACCAGCAGGGCGCCCAGCTGGACGGTCCCGAGGTTCGGCGCACCGGGCCAGAGCACGGTGGCGGCCGCGTCCAGCGCGGCCACGGTGGTGAGGTAGGTGAGCAGGCAGCCGAGCAGCACGCCGCCGGTCCGGCGGACGAACTGGCCGGGGGTGTGGCTGGTGCGCAGCGCGGCCACGGCCATCGCCCGGTAGCGGAACAGCAGCCACTCGGCGAGGCCGAGACTGAGGGTCAGCGCGACCATCGCCGGCCCGGTCGGGGCGGCAGCGTCGGTGGCCCGCACACCCCCGTCGACGGCCTGGTGGATGGTGGTGCCGAGGCCGGCGATCAGGGTCAGGGTGCCGACCGCGAGCCCGAACAGGCCCTGCGGGATCTCCTTGCTCAGCGGCAGCCGCAGCACGGTGGCGTCCTGCTCGGAGCGCAGGCAGCGGATCACCTCGCGGACGGCCAGCGCCAGGGCGAGCGCGAGGGTGGCCAGCAGGACGCAGGTCCGGACCACCTGCGGCACGTCCACGGCGAGGACCACGCCCGCGCCGAGGGCCGACGGCGCCAGGGCGACCAGCAGGGACTTCTCCCGGCCGAGCACCAGCAGCACGGTGGCGGCCGCCAGGTACCCGGACTGGCCGGCCGCGAACAGCAGGGAGCTGAGCGGCCCGCCGACCACGTAGGCGCTGACCGCCGCGACCAGCGCGCCCGCCGGGGCGCCGATCGCCAGGCAGCGCCCGGCGGCCCGGCGCCGGCCGCGCCCGAGCCAGGCGTAGGAGCGGTGGGCGAGCGCCTGGTTCCAGGACCAGCTGGCGAGGGTGGCGACGGAGAGCGCGACCATGCCGGAGGGCAGGCCGAAGCGCATCCGCTCGACCGCGAAGAGGTTGGCGCCGAGCAGGTAGCCGAGGCCGGGCAGCGCGAACACCAGGCCGCGCACCACGCAGCGCCAGGGGTCGGCCCGCCAGGGGTTGGCGAACTCGGCGCTCGGGCCGGGGTAGCGCCGGGCGACCTTGGTGAACAGCTCCTCGGCGAGGGTGAAGGAGTCGGGCCGGCCGTAGTTCAGCGCGGCCTGCTCGTCCGTCAGCCCGTCCGACTCCAGGAAGGCCGCGATCTCGTACGGGTGCACGGCGTCGGCGCAGACGTCGGCGAGCCGCTCCGCCAGCGCGTCGATCGGGTCGGCGGAGAGGTCGAGGCCGTCGTCGGCCGGCTCCGGCGGGGCCGGGCGGCGGCGCTGGCGCGGCAGGGTGCGCAGCTGCATGGTCTGCTCGGCCCACTCGGGGCCGGCTTCGTCGGGGACGAGCCGCAGCGGGCCGCTCATCGGGCCTCCTGCAGCTTCTCGGCGCGCCGGCCCCAGCTGGTGACGGGGCGGCCGGCGGCGGTGCCGGCGTGCTCCTGCGGGAGTTCCGGGCCGTCGGCGCCGACGGCGACGACGCCCTCGGGCAGCCAGCGGGCGGTGCCGAGCAGCTCGGTGTAGATGTTCCGGAAGCCGTCGATGTTCTGGCGCAGGGTGAACTGCTCGATCACCCGCAGCCGGGCCTGCTCGCCGAGCCGGGCCCGCCGCTCCGGGTCGCGCAGCAGCTCCAGGGCGGCGGCGGCCATCGGCTCGGGCTCCCGCGGCGGGACGACCAGGCCGGTGTCGCCGACGGCCTCGCGGACGCCGCCCACATCGGTGGAGACGGTGGAGCGGCCGCAGGACATCGCCTCGATCAGGGTGAACGGGAAGCCCTCGCTGATGCTGGAGAGCATCACCACGTTCCCGGCCGCGTAGGCGTCGGTGATGTCGGCGACCCGGCCCTCGAACACCACCGAGTCGGCGATGCCGAGTTCGGCGGCCAGGGCTATGCAGCCGTCGCGGTAGCCCTCGCCGCCCTTGGGGGTGCCGCCGAACAGCCGCAGCTTGGCCTCCGGCATCTCCTTGAGGACGATGGCGAAGGCCCGGATCAGCGTCTCCAGGTCCTTGATCGGGTCGACCCGGCCGGCCCAGCTGAGGGTGGGGGTCTCCGGCTCGGGCCCGGCGGGCGGGAAGGCCGCCGGGTCGACGCCGTTGTACACGGTGCGGATGTGCGCGGACGGCGTGCCGCCGCGCTCCTCCCAGCGCCGGTTGTACCGGTTGCCGGGGGTGACCAGCGCCGCCCGCCGGTAGCTCTCCTCGGCGAGCATCCGGTAGAAGCCCAGCAGCAGCGCCTTGACCGGCCAGCGGTACGGGCCGGTGCGGTAGCCGAGGTAGCGCTCGCGCAGGTAGATGCCGTGCTCGGTGAGCAGGAACGGTACGCCGAACTGCTGGGAGGCGATCAGGCCGGGCAGGGTCGCCAGGCCGCCGCTGGCCGCGTGCGCGACGCCGTCCTGCGGCGGCTCGACCGAGAGCGGCCGCAGGGCGTGCTCCAGCAGGTCGGTCGCGTTGAGGGCGTCGTGGAGGGTGGGCCGGGAGACGGCGGTCGGCAGGTAGTCACGGGTCCAGACGCGCTGGAGGGTGCGCAGGGCGGGCTCGCTGCGCAGCGCCGGGCTGAGCAGGCCGCGCCGGGCGAGGTCGGCGAAGCCGTACAGCTCCGTGCCGAAGTGGGTGGTGTAGACCGGGTCGAGGATGGAGTGCAGGAAGCGCTCGTACGCGTCGAGGAATCTCCGCAGCTCCTTGCGGCGCGGAGGCTTGGCACCCGAGGCCGGGCCCCAGAGCGGTGCGGTGGTCACCGACCGCACGTTGGCGGGCAGTTCCCAGGCGAGCGGCTCGTGGCCGGTGCCGGTCACCGCGACGATGTCGAAATCGACGTCCGGCATGCCCTGGACGAGCTGGTCGCACCAGACACTCACGCCCCCGTGCTGGTGCGGATACGTCCCCTCGGTGAGCAGGGTGACGCGCATCCCCGATCCCCCTCCTTCTCCCGTCGACGTCCGATGTGGTGGCGGACGTACAGCCGGTGGTGGGGCGGGATCGCCCGCCCCACCACCGGTCCTGCGTCTTACTGCTTGCCGGTCTTGCCGGCGGGCTTCTTCGCCGTGCTCTTGCCCGCGGCGGGCTTGCCCGCGGTGTTGTTCCCGGCCTTGCCCAGGAGGGCCTTGCCGAGGACGGGCTTGCCACTGCCGGGCACCAGCGTCGCCGCGTCGGTCCGGTCGGTGTCGCTCGGGCCGACCGGGACTGCGGTGGCGGCGCCGCTCGGGACCACCGTCTTGGCGGCCGGGGCGGCGACGGGCGCCGTCTTGGCGGCGGCGGCAGCGGGGGCGGCCGGGGCCGCCGGGGTCTGCGCGGCCGTCAGCTTCAGCGTGACGGTGCTCTGCAGCGAGCCGGCCTTGACCCAGCCGGACAGCGTACCGGCGTAGGCGGTGCCGAACGCGGTGCTGCCGAAGGTGAGCTTCTGGACGGTGCCGGTCGGCATGGTGGCCTCGGTCGAGAGCCCGGCGGGCGCGTTCACGGTGACGGTGTCACCGATCCGGTACGCCGTGACCTGGCCGGCGGCCAGGGCGGTGTTCCAGGCCGCGCGGCGCTGGAACTCGGCGCCGATCTCGCGCTGCGGGAGGTTCACGATCGGGGCGTTGTCCGCGTGCAGGTTGCGGTACGTGGAGAGCACCGTGTCCAGGACGGGGTAGACGATCCGGTCCTCGGCCAGGTTCGACTGGTGGATGAAGTGCGGCCGCGGGTCGTTGCTGAGCACGTGGCCCAGGTCGATCCGCGCCTCCAGCGGCACGATGTACGAGGTGTAGCCGGTGGAGGTGTTCAGCGGGGTGGTGAGGCAGGTGGAGTTCGCGTTGTTCTCGCAGACCCCGCTGCCGCCGTTGGCGACGCTGGTGTAGATCCAGTTGTACTCGTCGGCCTCCTCCACCGCCGTGCCGGCGTTGTAGAAGACGTTCATCGGGTACCGCGGGACGGTCAGCGTGGAGCTGCCGACGGCGCGCTGGCCGCTCTCGCGGGAGGCGTCGCTCGCCGTCCACTTGACACCGTTGGTGACCAGGGAGGGCGCCAGGTACGGGTTGTCGCTGGTCTCCTGGGGAGCGGTCAGCAGGCCCGAGTGCTCGCCGGTGACGAGCTCGCTCTTGTCGAGCGTGATGTGGTGCGCCGCGGCCCAGTCCAGGTTGTTCTTGATCTGGCCGGTGATGGTCGCCTGGTCCACCCAGACGGTGTTGCCGCCCGCGTCCTTGGTGCACTTCCACGGCACCACGGAGACGTCCTGCAGGCAGCCCAGGTACGGGTGCGTGTAGGTGTGGTTGATCCAGCGGTAGCTGGCCTGGTCGGCCACCATCTGGTCGACGACCGGGTCGGCGGTGACCTCGTGGTCCGCCTTCCAGTCCTCGCTGCCGCCGCCGTTGAACACCATGTCCATGGTGAAGTTGTGGTCGATCTGCCACTGCTTCGCGTACTGCGCGTCGGCCGGCGTCATCCGGATCGGGTTGCTCGACTCGGGCGTGCCGGGCGGGCAGGTGACGTCACCGGGGGTGCACTTGAGGCTGGTGTCCCAACGGTCGTCCGCGAGGAAGACGTCGTCGACGTGGGCCGCGAAGTAGTTGCGGTCGTAGCCGAGGTGGATGCCCTGGGTCACCCAGTCGACTATGCCGCGGGCCAGCAGCCGGTACTGCTGCTGGTACTGGTTGTAGACGAAGGTGACGACCAGTTCCTTGCGGCCGTCGTGGGTGTACTCGCCGACCAGCGAGCCCTTCTCGGTGCTGCCCGGGATCGGGGCCTCGACGAGTGGCTTGAAATCGGCCCCGGCCAGCGGGGTGGCGAGGTAGCCGTAGCTCTCGCCGATGTTCGGGTCGTTGTCCTCGAACGGGACGCTGCCCTTGAGGTAGCTGAACGGGCCGGCGAGGCCGGTCGTGGTGACCTGCCCCTGGGCGCCGTCGAGGCTGCCGATGTAACCGGGGTTCTGCGCCCAGTTCAGACCGACGTCCGGGCGGGCATAGGTGTAGGCGTCGACCTGTCGGATGCCGAAGGCGGCCTCGAAGGCGGCCAGGGCCGTCATCTCGGCGGACCCGGCGGCGAAGGGGTTGTCGTTGGGCAGGACGACACCCTGGAACTTCGCGCGGGGCTGCCCGTTCACGGTGTCGCTCAGGAAGGCGGCATCGATCACGGGCCGGTTGGCGTCGTTCAGATTGACGATCTTGTAGGGGGTGCCCTGGCTCGCCAGTTCGGCGGCGATGGCGGCGGTGGCGGGGCCACCGTCGCTGATCACGAGCACGGTGAGGTCGATCCGGGTCGTCGTCGCGGCGTTGGCGAAGGACGACTGGAGACCGCCGGCCAGCAGGACTGCCACCGCGCAAGCGGCAGCTCTTCGGGTCGCTCGACCCATGTGGTTCCTCCCCATTGGGCAGGGGCGGTCCGCTGCTCGGCGCGCCTGCCCTGACTCTGTTCGAAGGCAGCAGGCTGCCTGGTGTCATCTTGGTGGAGGTTCAGGGGTGCTAGGGACCAAATGGGTGAGAGTGCAGCGAATCTGTTACCAACGTTCATGGCGATGCCATAAAGGGTTTGAACGTGGTCAGAAAGCCACAATCTACGCAAATAATTAAATGAGAACAACAATCCGTCAGCAGCTGACAGCAATCTGTTGACCAATGCGGCCGTCGGCCGGATACCCGCTGGTCACCGACTACTCCCGGGTAGGCCCCACCGGGCTGCCTAGACTGATCAAGCACCACCACTCTCGCACATCTGTGCCCCCCGCCGGGCAGGTTCATGCAACATCGTGCGAGGTTCTGCGCTGCGGCGTTCCGAATATCCGATGGAGGCCCGACCCGTGACAGATCAGCAGACCGAGACCGCAGCCCCCGGCGCAGCCGGCCGTGCCGCCGACGTCCTGCCCGGCGGGCCGCTCACCGACCTCGCGGCCGCCCGCAGTCTCGGCCTGCGCGGGGCCGTCAACGCCCGCGACCTCGGCGGGTACCGGACGGCCGACGGCCGGGTGCTGCGGCACGGCGTCGCGCTGCGCAGCGACGGCCTCAACCGGCTCACCGACGAGGACCTCGACGTGCTCGTCGGGTACGGCCTGCGCCAGGTCGTCGACCTGCGCAGCCTCGACGAGGTCCGCGAGGCGGGCCCGGACCGGGTCCCCGGCCTGCCGGTCGCCGAGATCGCCGCCGCCGAGCTCTCCGCCACCCCGATCACCGTCGGGCGCACCGCCCCCGACGGCGTCACCCTGCACCACCTGCCCGTCTTCGCAGCCGACTTCGACATCTACGTCGCCCTGCGGGACGCCCTGGCGGACCGCAGTCCCGAGAAGCAGCGCGCGCTGCTCGGCGACGGCCGGGCGGCCGCGATGATGGTCGGCCTCTACCGCTGGTTCGTCACCGACCCGGTCGCCCGGGAGCGGTTCGCCACCGTGCTGCGCCTGTTGGCCGCGCCGGACGGCGCACCGCTGCTCTTCCACTGCTCGGCCGGCAAGGACCGGACCGGCTGGACGGCCGCGATCCTGCTCACCGCGCTCGGGGTGGACCGCGACACCGTCTTCACGGACTACCTGCTGACCAACGAGCGGTCGGCCGCGATCATCGAGCACATCGTCGACAGCTTCGGCACCCGGGGGCTGATGCAGGAGCCGCGGCTGCTGCTGCCGGTCTTCCGGGCCGACCGCGCCTACCTGGAGGCCGCCTTCGAGGAGGTCGCCGCCGGCTGGGCGTCGTTCGAGGAGTTCTGGCAGGACGGCCTGGGTCTGGACGACGAGGTGCTGGCCGGCCTGCGGGCCAACCTGCTGGTCGGCTGACGCCCCGGAGGCCGCCCGGCGGGCCGCGGGCGGGCCCGTGCGAGGGCCGGGGCCCGGCGGGGGCCTTGCCGGGTCTCCTGGGGCGCCAGGAGGCCCGTGGGACGCCTGGTACGAATGTGGCCGGGAGCGGGTGCTCCCGGCCACGCCTGCGGGGGTCTCTCAGGCCTCGCTGATCAGGCCCTCGCGCAGCTGGGTGAGGGTCTTGGTGAGCAGCCGGGAGACGTGCATCTGCGAGATGCCGATCTCCTCGCCGATCTGCGACTGGGTCAGGTTCCCGAAGAACCTGAGCATGATGATCCGGCGCTCCCGCGGCGGCAGCTTCGCCAGCAGCGGCTTCAGCGACTCCCGGTACTCCACGCCCTCCAGGGCGAGGTCCTCGTAGCCGAGGCGCTCGGCCAGCGGCCCGTCGCCGTCCTCCTCGCCGGGGCTGGAGTCGAGCGAGCTCGCGGTGTACGCGTTGCCCACCGCCAGGCCCTCGACCACGTCCTCCTCGCTGACGCCCAGGCAGACGGCCAGCTCGGCGACGGTGGGGGAGCGGTCCAGCTTCTGGGCCAGCTCGTCGCCGGCCTTCGTGAGCGCCAGGCGCAGCTCCTGCAGCCGCCGGGGCACCCGGACCGACCAGCTGGTGTCGCGGAAGAACCGCTTGATCTCGCCGACCACGGTGGGCATCGCGAAGGTCGGGAACTCGACCCCGCGCTCCGGGTCGAACCGGTCGATCGCCTTGATCAGCCCGATCGTGCCGACCTGGACGATGTCCTCCATCGGCTCGTTGCGGCTGCGGAAGCGCGCGGAGGCGTACCGGACCAGCGGCAGGTTGAGCTCGATCAGCGTGTCGCGGACGTACGTGTGCTCCGCGCTGCCCGCCTCCAGGGTGGCCAGCCGCAGGAACAGTGCCCGCGAGAGGGTGCGGGTGTCCAGGGCCGGCGTCGCCGGTGCGGCGGGCGCTGCGGCCGCGACGGGCGCGGCCGGTGTGTCGGGCGTGCCGGGCGTGTCGACAGTGTCCGGCGCGGGCGCCGGCGCGGCCTGCCGCCGGGCCCCCTGGACAGGGATCTGGTCGACGACCGTGACGGCGCCGTGGATCTCAGCAGTGCCCAGCTCTCCGGACATGCACCCACCCCCTTGTGACTGACTGTTGAACGCTCGTCACCGCGCGGTGGTTCCCGCGCGGCGCCCTCCCCCTCCATACCGGTCCCCGGGCGCCCGCAAACCCGAACATCGCAAGATGTCACGTGGCAGTAACGCGCAGCAATCCCGTTTCGTTCGGTCCGAATCGGGCGGTATGGGTGGGTCTGTGACGATCAGTCTTCCCAGGAATTGCCGGTCCGAAGCCTCGTCAGGATCCGGGACAGCAGCCGGGACACGTGCATCTGTGACATGCCCAGCTCATTGCTGATCTGCGACTGCGTCAGATTGGCGAAGAATCGCAGCATGATGATCCGCCGCTCGCGCTCGGGGAGCTGCACCAGCAGGTGCCGCACCATGTCGCGGTGCTCGACCTCGGCCAGTGCGGAGTCCTCGTAGCCGAGCCGGTCGAGCAGCGCCAGGCCGCCCTCGTGCTCCTGCGCCGCCTCCAGCGAGGCGGCGTTGTACGCCCGCCCGGCGTCCAGGCAGGCCCGGACGTCCTCCTCCGGGATCCGCAGGCTGGCCGCGATCTCGGGGACCTTCGGCGCCCGCCCGTGGGTGACCGTCAGCTCCTCCATGGCACCGCTGACCTGCACCCACAGCTCCTGGAGCCGGCGCGGCACGTGCATGGTGCGGACGTTGTCGCGGAAGTACCGCTTGATCTCGCCGAGGATGGTCGGCAGCGCGTACGTCGGGAACTGCACCCCCCGGCTCGGGTCGAACCGGTCGATCGCGTTGATCAGCCCGATGGTGCCGACCTGGACGACGTCCTCCATCGGCTCGTTGCGGCTGCGGAACCTGGTCGCGGCGTAGCGCACCAGCGGGATGTTGACCTCGATCAGGGCGGCCCGCACCCGCCGGCGCTCGGGGGCGTCCGGGGGCAGCTCGGCGAGCCGCTCGAAGAGCACCCGGGTCAGCGTCCGGACGTCCACGGCCGGCCGCCGGCCGCCGGGCCTGAGCTCGCCGGCCGGTCCGAAGACCGCCGCGACCGCCTCGTCCGGCGAGGGCCTGGGCGCGGGCTCCTCAAGGGGGTCGTCGTCGGGCTCGGACCGGCCGGCGGAGCCCGTCCTGACGGCCTGCGAGACCTGGAGGGCCTGTGAGACCTGGAGGGGCTGGACGGTCTGGGCGCCCTGGGTGGTCCGGAGGGGCTGGGCGGCCTGGAGGGGCTGGGCGGTCCGGAGGGGCTGGGGCTTCTCGGGCGCCGAGTGCACTTGGGGCGCCTGGGGCGCCTGGGCGGGTTGAACGGTCCCGCCGGCCCGGACGGCGCCCACCGTCCTGCTCTCGGCGCCGGAGGCGACGGTCGCCGGGGCGGCCACGGCCGCCGGGCCCGCGCCGGTGTCAGGTGCACTCCCTCGAGTCCGCACGGACTCACCCCTCCCAAGATCGACAACGGTGGGGACCTGCGGGTCGGGTGTCGTGCCCCCGTTCATCACCTCGCCATGTCCGGCAAAACCGGTCATAGCATCACAAGGTGGGCACAGTTCGTTCAAGTACCGCGCCGAGGTGTGTTGAAGCACCGTTGGGGCATCCGGCGCAGCGCCCGGGCGCCCCGCCCGGGCACGCGAAAGGCGCCCCGGCCCGGTCGGAGGCGGGGCGCCACGGGTCGTGCGGATGCGACCGACGCGCTCGGGGGATCAGACCTCGATGTCGGCAATCACCCAGGTGGCGAACTCCCGCCACTGCCCGGCGGCGGCCTGGTGGGCCGGATGGGCGATGTAGGCCTGCAGCGCCGCGCGGTCCTCGACCAGACTGTTGATCGCGTAGTCGTAGGCGATGTCGCGGTCGGTGATGTTCCAGGCGCACTCCCACTCACGGAGTTCGGGGATCAGCGAGCCGAGCTCCTCGAAGGCCTTGGCGCCGGCGAGTGCGCGCTCGTCGTCCTTGGTGACGCCTTCGTCGAGCTTGAAAAGGACCAGGTGCCGGATCATGATGCCGCTCCCAGCGGGCGAGGGTTGTGGACCGTGCCACGGTAGCCGCCCGGTCCGGTCCGGCTCCGCACGGCCCTGAGCGGGTGGCCGGCACACCCGCGGGCGCCCGGCCGCGGGTGTGCCGCCCGTCGTGCGGATGCCGCGGGGGCGCGGCCGGCCGGGGGAGTTACTTGACCAAACCGGTCATGAAGGTGCCGACGGCCTTGGCCGCCGTCGAGATCCCCTCGAACCCCGACTGGACGAGTTCGGCCGCGCGGGCGGGGGAGGTGATGATCGTGTAGAGGACGAAGATGAGCAGGAGGTACATGCCGATCTTCCGCGCCTGTGCCATCGAACTGCCCGCCTCCCTGCCGTGGGCCGCCGTCATCCGGTCCCCGAGCGGCCCCTGCTGTGCAGCAGCTTAGACCGACCGGCCCAGCGCGGGCGGCGGCGCGGCGCCCGGATTCGCGCCCTTCTCCGGCCCAGCCCGCCGGCCGGTCCGTTCCACCGGACGGCGCAGCGGATCAGCATCCCGTTCGCCCGACGGGACGAAGGTCCCCGCGAGTGGGGGCTTTCTGCGGGTGCCCCGGCGGGGCGGGTGGAGCAGGATGGTTGTTGTACCGAGGATCTGGCAGGAATCACCGGTACAACGATCCGGAGCTCCCCGCTGTGGGACCGGCCGCCGCGGCTTCCCCCCGACGCGGTGCCGGTTGTGGGACTCCGCCGGGGGAGCGGTTCGACCCCCCCGGAACCGTTCCCCCTCCAGGCTCCGCACCCGTCCGATGATGGTGGTCATCGCTCCGGGTGCGGAGCCTTGCCATGTCAGGGGCCGGGCCGCCGCGGCGGTCTCGGGAGGCGTCCGGGGCACCCGCCGGTGCGGGCCCCGGGAAACGCAGCCGGTGCGGGCCCCGGGAAACGCAGAAGGGCCCGTCCGCGAGGACGGGCCCTTCTGTCGAAGTGGCGGTAGCGGTGGGATTCGAACCCACGGTGAAGTTGCCCCCACACACGCTTTCGAGGCGTGCTCCTTTGGCCGCTCGGACACGCTACCGAGGGAGACTCTACCGGACGCCGGTGGCGGTCACGAAATCCGTTCCGCGGAACCGGGCCGGTGGCCGTCGAAGAAGGAGCGGAGCTGTTCGCCGCACTCGTCGGCCAGCACGCCGGAGATCACCTCGGGCCGGTGGTTGAGCCGGCGGTCGCGGACCACGTCGAAGAGCGAGCCGGCCGCGCCGGCCTTCTCGTCGAAGGCGCCGTACACGACCCGGGCGATCCGCGAGAGCACGATCGCGCCCGCGCACATGGTGCAGGGCTCCAGGGTGACGACCAGGGTGCAGCCGGCCAGCCGCCACTCGCCCGCCCGCCGCTGCTCGGCCTCGCCGTCGGCGCCGGCCAGGGTGTGCAGCCCCTCGTTCAGGGCCTTGGCGGCCGCGCGGATGGCGACCACCTCGGCGTGGGCGGTCGGGTCCCCGACCGCCTCCCGCTCGTTGTGGCCCCGGCCGAGGACGGTCCCGTCGGGCCCCAGCACCAGTGCCCCGACCGGGACGTCGCCGGCGGCCGGCGCCAGGGCGGCCTCGGCGACGGCGAGGCGCATCGGCGCCGCCCACCGGTCGCGGACCGGGTCGGGGCGGACGGGTGCGGGCAGCGGGGCGATCTGCGGGGCGGACTGCATGGCATCCAGTGTCGGGCATCCGCGCCGGCGTCCGGACGCCGAGCGCCTCCGGGGCCGTCCGGCTGGAGCCGCCGGCCGGGGGCCGGCGGGCCGCCCGCACCGGCCATCCGCACGGCGGTTACCGCACCGCCTCCAGGATCTCGCCGCAGCCCAGGGCGTCGGCGATCTCGGCCAGGGCGTCGCCCGGCACCGCGCCCTCGCCGCTGAGGTCGACGAGGTCCTTGGCGGCGAGCCCGAACTCGGCCAGGATCTCGGAGTCGCCGAGCGGGCCGACCGGCACCCCGCCCGGGCCCACGGCCGGGCCGTCGTCCTCGTCCTCCTCCTCGGAGGCCGAGTCCTCGTCGTCCAGCTCGGCGACGAGGTTGTCGAGGTCGTCGAACTCGCTCTCGCCGGCCTGTTCCACCAGCTCGTCGGTGAGGACCGACCCGTAGGAACTCCGGGCGGCTGCGGCGCCGTCCGAGACGAAGATCCGTGGGTCCTCCTCACCGTCCACGCGGACGATGGCGAACCACGCGTCCTCCTGTTCGATGAAGACGAGCACGCTGTCGTCCTCCTGTGCGGCCTCGCGGGCCAGGTCGGCCAGGTCGGCGAGACTCTCGACGGCGTCGAGTTCGGTCTCGCTCACATCCCACCCGTCCTCGGTGCGAGCAAGCACTGCAGCGAAGTACGCCACCAGGGACACTCCCAAGATTGGTCTCGGCTGTAGGCGGTCTCGGGCGAACGCGGTCTGGCCGCCCCCGCGCCAGAGGCGGTCCGCTGTTCGGACCGTCCCATCGGAATCGTGACAGAAAGCCCGCGATTGCGGGGGGTGTTCGGCAGCGCGTCTTCGCAGGTCGTGTCGGAAGTATTGGCCGGGGGCCGAGAAGTGGCCCGACACGCCGTCAGATCCGGAAGGTCCGCATCCGCATGGCCTCGCGCATCCGGCGTTCCTTGGTGCGCCGGGGCTGCACCCGGGCCCGCAGTTCGCGCGCCTCGGCCAGCTCACGCAGGAACACGGCCCGCCGCTTGCGGCGTTCCGTCTCGGTCTCCGGGTGGTCAGGGGCCGCCCTCGCGGGCCCGCCCGACGGGCCCAGCGGCCCGCCCGTCGAGCCGCCCCCGGCGTTCGGGTTGCTCGTCATAGCGTCTGACCTTCCCAGATCCGCCGGTTTGATACCACAGGAGCGGCATCGGCTCGGGCATTCGCGGTGTGTCACGGCGTGCCGCGGATCGCGTGACGGCCGGCGTCCTGCCGCGGGCCGCGGGCGGGCGGGGGGGCGAAGCCGCCGGTGGGGGGCCCGGCGGCCGTCCGGCGGGTCCGTCACGGGGGCGTCCGGCGTCCGCCCGCCCGGGCGGCGGCCGGAAGGCCCCGGTCGGCGGGTCGTACGGGTGTCCGGCCGCGGTTATGGTCGAGACATGCGGATCCACGTCGTCGACCACCCCCTGGTCGCCCACAAGCTCTCCACCCTGCGCGACGAGCGCACCGACTCGCCGACCTTCCGTCGCCTCACCGACGAGCTGGTCACCCTGCTCGCGTACGAGGCCACCCGGGACGTCCGCACCGAGGCGGTGGAGATCACCACGCCGGTCGCGGTCACCACCGGTACCCGGCTGAGCTACCCCCGCCCGCTGGTCGTCCCGATCCTGCGGGCCGGCCTCGGCATGCTCGACGGGATGACCCGGCTGCTGCCGACCGCCGAGGTCGGCTTCCTGGGCATGGTGCGCAACGAGGAGACCCTGGAGGCCTCCACCTACGCGACCCGGATGCCCGACGACCTCTCCGGTCGCCAGGTGTACGTGCTGGACCCGATGCTGGCGACCGGCGGCACGCTGGTGGCGGCCATCCGGATGCTGATCGACCGCGGCGCCACCGACGTCACCGCGGTCGTGCTGCTGGCGGCCCCCGAGGGCGTCGCGGTGATGGAGAAGGAGCTGACCGGCCTGCCGGTCACCGTCGTCACCGCCGCGGTCGACGAGCGCCTCAACGAGAACGGCTACATCGTCCCGGGCCTCGGCGACGCCGGTGACCGCCTCTACGGCACCGCGGGCTGAACCGGCCCCGCGTCCCCTGAACCGCCGAGCACGGCGAAGGCCCCCGGTACCGCTTGGGTTCTAACGGTCCTCGCAACACCCATGATCAATGGGAGTTGCGAGGACCGTGGGCGTTGAGCGTGGTGGTCTCGCAGGGTTGAGGGAGCGGTTCCTTGCGCGGTTGGATGCCGTGGGGAACGTGACTGTGGTGGCGCGTGAGCTGGGCGTGAACCGGAACACTGCCTTCGGCTGGGCCCGGAAGGCGGGGCGGGGTTCGGTGCGCGTATCGCGGCGGCATCCGGGACGGCGTGAGTACGAGCGGCTCCGAGCCGGTGGGGTCGCACGTCGCGAGGCGGCCCGGCGGGTCGGTGTGAACGAGCGCACGGCCAAGGACTGGGACCGGGGCGTCAAGAAGAGCGGCACCGCACGGACCTATCCCGACGGCCGCCGTGTCGACTACGCGGCGGGGACCGTCACGATGTGCGGTGTGACCACAGCACCGGTGGGCCTGGCCGCCCTGGACAAGCAGCTCCACCCGAGGTTCCTGACGCTGTCCGAGCGCGAGCGGATCCGCGATCTGCGCGCGTCGGGCCACTCGTTGCGGGCGATCGGACGGGCCCTGGGCCGGCCGGCGAGCACGATCAAGCGGGAGCTCGACGCGAACTCCGGCAGCGAGGGCTACCACCCCTACGCGGCCCACCGGGCGGCCGCCGCACGCCGGCCCCGACCCAAGGAACGCAAACTGCTGCGCGAGGGCCGACTGCGCCGCTTCGTCGGGGACGCACTGCGCAGACGCTGGTCACCCGAGCAGATCTGCCACGCTCTGCTCAGGGAGCATCCCAACGACGAGAGCATGCGGGTGAGCGTGGAGACCATCTACCAGGCGCTGTATTTCCAGGCCCGTGGCGGCCTGAAACGCGAGGTCCAGGCCGCGGTCCGCTCCGGCCGCACCCGCCGCAAGCCGCACCGCGACCCCGACCGGCGCACCCCGCGCTTCACCGATCCGATGCTGATGATCAGCGAGCGCCCCGCCGGCATCGAGGACCGGGCGGTGCCCGGCCACTGGGAAGGCGACCTGATCATCGGCGCGAACGGCCGCTCCGCGATCGCCACCCTGGTCGAACGCACCACGCGCTACACGATGCTCGTCCATCTGCCCGGCGCAGCCCACGACGCCGAAACCGTCCGCGACGGCCTCGTCCGCACCGTCCAGACCCTGCCCGCACACCTACGCGGCTCCCTCACCTGGGACCAGGGCAGCGAAATGGCACGCCACAAGCAGTTCACCATGGCCACCGGCATGCCCGTCTACTTCTGCGACCCCGCCTCGCCCTGGCAACGCGGCTCCAACGAGAACACCAACGGACTCCTGCGCCAGTACTTCCCCAAAGGCACAGACCTGAGCATCCACAGCTCCGAAGACCTCGAACACGTCGCCCAGGAACTCAACGGCCGCCCACGCAAGACGCTCGACTGGGACAACCCAGCCGAGCGCCTACGTGATCTACTCACCACCTAAAACCGGGCGGTGTTGCGAGGACCGTTAGAACCCAAGCCGTACCGGGGGCCTTCGCCGTGCTCGGCGGTTGCGTGCGCCTCAGCAGCTGCCGGGGGTGGGGGTCGGCGAGGGCTTGGTGGCCAGCGCGAGTGCCGCGGCGGCCTGGGTCTCGTCGAGCAGGGCGTTGTAGCTGTCGCCGATGACGAAGTCGACGGTCGCGTCCGTGCGGGCGTCGGGGGTGCTGATGGCGCCGGCGATCTGCGAGCTCAGCAGGGTCATGGCGCCGACGGCGGCGGGGCCGCCGATCACCTGGGCGGTGCCGGGCACCTTCTTGTCGAGGGCGGTGGGCGCGTTGCCGACGGTGCCGATGACGAAGCCGCGCTTCTTCAGCTCCTCGGCGGTCCGGCCGGCCAGGCCGGCCTTGGCGGTGGCGTTGTAGACGTTGACGGTCACGGCCTGCGGCTGCGGGACGGCGGCCGGGTCGACCGGCGCGGCCGGGGCGGGCGTGGCCCCCGGCGGGGCGTCGGCGGCCGGTGCCGCCAGTGCCTTGCCGCTGACGGCGGCGGACGGGGTGGCGCAGGCCTGGGCGGTGGCGTGCTTGCCCTTGCCGGTGAAGATGTCCACCAGCTGCACACCGCCGAGGCCGATCAGCGCCAGCGCGAGCAGCGAGCCGATGAACGCGAAGATCTTGCGGCCCTTCCTGGGGGGTCGGCCGAGCCGCGGATACGCGGTTCCGGTGACCCGGTACTGCTTCCCCTTCAAGCCTTGGGGAGTCAACATGCTCACGGTTTGTCTCCCCCTCGTGCCAGGGCGGGGTTCGGTGACGGGTACGGCCGGTCGGGCGGGGCGCCAGGGAGATTTCGGCCGTTGTCAGCAGACTAGTGCGGGACCGCTCCGAAGGTACTAAATGATCATCATCTGGAGTACGGCGGCACCCGAAAGGATGTACGGGCCCGGCGGGAGGTGTCCGGCACCGGGACGCGGCAGGGCAGGACGCAGCGCCGGCCGGACGGGGTGGAGCGACGGGGTGGGCCCGTCACTCCATTTCGAGGACGCGGGCGTGCAGCACCTGACGCTGCTGCAGGGCCGCCCGGACGGCACGGTGCAGCCCGTCCTCCAGGTAGAGGTCGCCGTGCCACTTCACGACGTGGGCGAAGAGGTCCCCGTAGAAGGTGGAGTCCTCCGCCAGCAGGGTTTCGAGGTCCAACTGCCCCTTGGTGGTCACCAGCTGGTCCAGTCGCACCGGGCGTGGGGCGACGTCCGCCCACTGGCGGGTGCTGGTCCGGCCGTGATCCGGGTACGGCCGCCCATTGCCGATGCGCTTGAAGATCACACGGAAAGCCTACCGTTTGGGCGGCGGGTGGCGCAGCAGACGCGGCCCGGGAAGACCGCGTGAACATGGCCGACCTGCGTCGATGCCCGGAACTGCGGGCGAAATGTTCCCTCGCGCAGGGGCCTGTCGCGCAGGCCCGGCGGGCGATTGCGGATGTTTCATGGGAAATGTCGCGATCGTTGCCCAGCCTGCCCAGGAGCGTGCCGAGATGACCACCGACCAGAAGCCGGGCCCGGCGGGCGAGGACGCGGCCGGCGGGCCGGCGGCGGGCCGGGGCCTGCCGGGCACCGGCCTGCCCGAGGCCGTCCGCGAGATCGCCGAGGGCTACGCGTTCACCGGGCCGGCCCTGGACCTCGGCGCCGCCCTGCTCGACGGCACCGCCCACCCGGCCGCGCAGGTCCGGATCCCGCTGCCGGTGCTGAACCGGCACGGGCTGGTCGCCGGGGCGACCGGCACCGGCAAGACCAAGACCCTGCAGCTGATCGCCGAACAGCTCTCCGCCCAGGGCGTCCCGGTGTTCCTCGCCGACGTCAAGGGCGACGTCTCCGGCATCGCGGCCCCCGGCGCTCCCGGCCCCCGGGTCTCGGGCCGGGCCGCCGACGTGGGCCAGGACTGGACGCCGCAGGGCTGTCCGGCCGAGTTCTACGCGCTCGGCGGGCAGGGCGTCGGCATCCCCCTCCGAGCCACCGTCACCAGCTTCGGCCCGCTGCTGCTCGCCAAGGTGCTCGACCTGAACGAGACCCAGGAGGCCTCGCTCGGCCTGGTCTTCCACTACGCCGACAAGCAGGGCCTGGAGCTGTACGACCTCAAGGACCTCACCGCCGTCATCACCTTCCTCACCTCCGCCGAGGGCAAGGAGGAGCTGAAGGGCATCGGCGGCCTCTCGGCGGCCACGGCCGGCGTGATCCTGCGCTCCCTGACCGTGCTCGACAACGAGGGCGCGGGGGCGTTCTTCGGCGAGCCCGAGTTCGACACCGCCGACCTGCTGCGGGTCGGTCCCAGCGGGGAGGGGACGGTCTCCGTCCTGGAGCTGCCCGCCGTGCAGGACCGGCCGAGGCTGTTCTCCACCTTCCTGATGTGGCTGCTGGCCGACCTCTACCAGGAGCTGCCGGAGGTCGGCGACCTGGACCGGCCCAAGCTGGTGTTCTTCTTCGACGAGGCGCACCTGCTGTTCAAGGACGCCTCCAAGGCCTTCCTGGAGGCGATCACCCAGACCGTCCGGCTGATCAGGTCGAAGGGGGTCGGGATCTTCTTCGTCACCCAGTCGCCGAAGGACGTGCCGGGCGACGTGCTGGCCCAGCTGGGCAACCGGGTGCAGCACGCGCTGCGGGCCTTCACCCCGGACGACGCCAAGGCGCTGAAGGCGACGGTCTCCACCTTCCCCCGGTCCTCCTACGACCTCGCCGAGGTGCTGACCTCGCTCGGCACCGGGGAGGCCGTGGTGACGGTGCTCTCCGAGACCGGCGCGCCGACGCCGGTGGCGGCGACCCGGCTGCGGGCGCCGCGCTCGCTGATGGGCCCGCTCGGGGAGCCGGCCCTGCGGGCCGCGGTGGACGCCTCCCCGCTGGGCGCGCGGTACCGGGACGCCGTCGACCGGGAGTCGGCGTACGAGAAGCTCGCGGCGCGCGCCGCCCGGCCGCCCGCGCAGGACGCACCGGCGCCGGCCGGGCCCGGACGGACGGCGGAGCCGGAGCGGGCCGGGAAGGCCGAGCGGGACGGCGCCGGGAGGGGGGAGCGGGCGGAGAAGGACGAGGGCGGCCTGCTCGGCTCGCTGCTGGCCAACCCGGCGCTGAAGTCCTTCGCCCGCTCGGCGGGGACGCAGCTCGGCCGGGAGATCAGCCGCAGCCTGTTCGGGACGTCCCGGCGCCGGCGGTAGCGGCCGTCCGGCCGGAGGGGGTGCGTCCCGGCCGGCCCGCCCGGCGGTTCGATCAGCCGGCCAGCGCCGCCCCGATCCGGTCCATCGAGGAGAGCCGCATCAGGCCGTAGTTGTAGAACTCGACCTCCGGCACGCCCAGCGAGCGCAGCACCTCGATCTTGGCGGCCAGGTTGGCCGGCCCGTCGCAGTCGGAGGCCATCGGGCGCAGGATCACCGCCATGTCCTGCGGGCGGACGCCGTGCAGGGCGAAGGCGGCGACCTTCTCGCGGACGGCCTCCGGGGTCTTCGCGTAGCCCAGCGTCTCGATCTGGTGGGCGGCCCCGGCGAGGGCCGGCAGGTCGATGCCGGAGAGCCACCCCTTGCCGGGGCCGCCGCCGTCCATGAAGGTCAGCCGCATGCCGTGGCGCGCGGCGGCCTCGGCCACCTCGGCGGCCAGCGAGGTGACGGTGAGCGCCGAGGCGTCGACGTACGCGGCGACCGCGCCGCCGGCCAGCTGGTCCAGCGGGGTCTGCTCGGCGGCGGCGTCCTCGTCGGCGAGGCGGCGGCGCAGTTCGGCGCGGACGGCCGTGCGGGCCTCCTCGGCGGGGACGCCCGCGCGGACGGCGTGGGCCCGGCAGTGGTCGCAGAAGCAGATCCCGAGCAGCGCCTCGGCCAGCGGGCCGAGCTCCTCGAAGTAGCGCTCGTGGTGGTAGCCGTGGCGCAGGCCGTGGAAGTGCAGCGACTCGGCGCGGATCGCGTCGACGCCGTACCGGGCGAGCTCGGCGACCAGGGTGAGGGCGTACTCGCGGACCTCCGGGTTGGCCGGGCACAGCTCGGTGAGGTGGCGGTCGCCGAAGGCGTTGGCGGGCGCGCAGTCCGGGTGCTGGAAGCCGAGCCGGTCGTTGTGGCAGAAGACCGTCCAGGCGTGCAGCTTGAGGCCGCGCCGGCGGGCCTCGTCGGCGGCCTCGGCGAAGGGGTCGCGGTCGCCGATCGCGGTGGACGGCGCCGGGGCGAGGCGCCGGCCGGCCCAGCGGGCCGGGTCCGGGCGGAAGTACGCGGCGCCCGGCTCCAGGTACCGGATCACCCGCCCGGGGTTGTGCGGGAACACGTCGCGGGCCTCGTGGTAGACCGAGGCGAGGGTGACGCCGCCGACGCCGGCGCGGTCGGTCAGGTTGCCGAAGAACGTGTCGGCGCCCTCGTCGATCAGGTCGGTGGCGAAGGCGAGGACGGACGACTCCACGGCGCGGCTCCGGAGCAGGGGGTACAGGTGTCCTCACGCTAACCCGGCGCCCGGGATTGGTCTATACCTAAAGGGGTCAGATGCCGAGGTCGTCGAGCTCTTTCAGCAGGTCGGCGTGCGCGCTGCGGGCCGGCCCCGGCACCGTCGCCAGCGCCGGGGGCGCCTTCCTCCCGCCCCGGTCGCGGAAGATCCAGGCGCCGGCCAGGCCGCCCGCCAGACCGCCCAGGTGGCCCAGCCAGCTCACGCCCGGGGTGCCCGGCAGGGCGGTGGTGAGGATGTAGGCGAAGGACGCCCCCATCACCGCGCCGATCAGCGTGTCGACCAGGTTCCGGTCGAAGACCCCGCGCAGCACGACGTAGCCGAAGTAGCCGAAGATCACCCCGCTGGCCCCGGCCGAGATGGTGTCCGTGCCCTGGAACAGCCAGACGGCCGCCCCGCTGGTCACCGTGATCAGCACGGTCAGGCCGAGGAACTTGCGCACCCCCCGGTACGCGGCCAGGAACCCGAAGATGAACAGCGGCCCGGAGTTGCCCTCCAGGTGTTTCCAGCTCATGTGCAGGAACGGCGCCGCGAACACGTCCCCGAGCCGCCCCACCTGCTGCGGGCGGATGCCGAAGTCCTGCGTCAGCCGGTAGTCGTCGGCCCAGTTGGCGACCTGGATCAGCCAGACGACGGCCAGGACGCCGATCATCACGAAGAAGGCCCGGCGCGCGTCCGCGATCATGCGGGCCGGGTCCAGGGCGGGAGTGCTGCTGCGGTCGTCCGAGGCCATGGGCAGACTCTAGGGCGAGCTGCTCCCCCGGCGGGAGGGGGAGCCATAAAGTGGGGACGCCCGAGAGCCCCGTCGAAAGGTGATCCCCCGTGAGCGCCCGCCCGCCGCTTCCGTACGAGTTCCTGCCGCAGGTGCCGTCCTTCAGTCTGACCAGCAGTGACATCACCGACGGCGGTGTGCTGCCCAAGGAGTTCGCCCACGCCGGCGGCAACCTCTCGCCGCAGCTGGCCTGGTCCGGCGCGCCGGAGGGGACCCTCGGCTACGCCGTCACCTGCTACGACCCGGACGCCCCCACCGGCAGCGGCTGGTGGCACTGGCTGGCGCTCGGCCTGCCCGCCGGCACCACCGAACTGCCGCGCGGCGCGGGCTCCTCGGACGCGGACCTCCCCGGCGGCGCCTCCTTCCACGCCCGCAACGACTTCCCCGGGCACCGGTACGACGGCGCCGCCCCGCCGCCCGGCCCGGCCCACCGGTACCTCTTCGCCGTGCACGCGCTGGACGTCCCGGCGCTGGAGGTCACCCGCGACACCCCGGCCGCCCAGATCGGCTTCCACATCACCTTCCACACGCTGGCCCGCGCGGTGATCACCGCCGAGTACAGCTCCTGAGGCGCCGCCTAGCGGCCGAGCCGTCCTCGGCCGGGGCCGCCCGCCGTCGCGCGGGTGGCCCTGGCGCCGAGCGCGCGCAGGTGGTCGGCCAGCTCCGGCGGCTCGTGCACCTCGAACTCGCAGCCCAGCATGAGCAGCCGCATCGCCAGCCACTCCAGTGAGTCCTCCCGGCTCTGCAGCCGGCAGCTCCGTTCGTCCAGCGGCAGCACCTCGTCGGCGCGGGGGAAGCGGCGCAGCACCTCCTCGGCCGGTGCGAAGACGGTCGCCACCGCCCGGAAGGACGGGGTGAGCCGGGAGAACTTGGCGGCCACGTACGCGGCGGCGTCCTCGGCGGGCAGCTCGCGGGCCGGGGTCCGCACGCCGGTCGCGAACGGCTCCGTGATCCGGTCCACCCGGAAGATCCGCCAGTCGTCCCGGCCGTTGTCGTACGCCACCAGGTACCAGCGGCGCCCCGCCGAGACCAGCCGGTGCGGCTCCACCAGCCGCTTGCTCTCGGCGCCGTCGACGGCCCGGTAGCCGAAGCGCAGCCGCTCGCGGTTGGAGATGGCGGCGGCCAGCAGGGTGAGGTCCTCCGGGTCGACGGTCGGCCCGTCCCCCCTGAGCAGCGGGACGGTGGCCTCGTTCAGGGTGCTCACCCGGTGCCGCAGCCGGGACGGCAGCACCTGGACGAGCTTGGCGAGCGCCCGCACCGAGGCCTCCTCGATGCCGCCCACGGCGTGTCCGGCCGCCGCCCGCAGGCCGACGGCGATGGCCACCGCCTCCTCGTCGTCCAGCAGCAGCGGCGGCATCGCGGTGCCCGCGACCAGCCGGTACCCGCCGACCACGCCCATCGTCGCCTGGACGGGGTAGCCGAGGTCGCGCAGCCGCTCGATGTCGCGCCGGATGGTGCGCGGGCTGACCTCCAGGCGCTCGGCCAGTTCACTGCCGGGCCACTCGCGCGGGGTCTGCAGCAGGGAGAGCAGATTCAGCAGTCGTGCCGGGGTGTCCGTCATGGCCGCCAGCATGCCGCAGAACGAGGACGGAATCCGACCTACATGGCTTCTAGAGTCGGCGACGTGCCCCGGACAGCCAAGGAAAGGCGTGCGATGACCGCCGCAGCAGTACCCAGGACCGACACCGGAACCGAACCCGACGGCGTCGCCGACCGCCGTCGCTGGATCGCCCTCGCGGTGGTGATGACGGCCTCCTTCATGGACCTGGTCGACGTCACCATCGTCAACATCGCCATCCCGAGCATCCAGCAGGACACCGGCGCCTCGTTCAGCGCCGTCCAGTGGGTCACCGGCGGGTACGCGCTGGCCTTCGCGATCGGCCTGATCACCGGGGGACGGCTCGGGGACATCTACGGCCGCAAGCGGCTCTTCCTGCTCGGCATCGGCGGGTTCACCGTCGCCTCCGCGCTCTGCGGCCTGGCCACCGGCCCGGAGATGCTGGTCGCCACCCGCGTGCTGCAGGGCGGGACCGCCGCGCTGATGGTGCCCCAGGTGCTGTCGATCATCCACGCGACCTTCCCCGCGCACGAGCGCGGCAAGGTGTTCGGGATGTTCGGAGCGATCGTCGGCCTCGGCGCGGTCTCCGGGCCGCTGATGGGCGCGCTGCTGACCCAGTGGGACCTCTTCGGCCTGCAGTGGCGGCCGATCTTCCTGATCAACCTGCCGGTCGGCGTCGCGGGCCTGCTGCTCGGCCGCCGGTACATCTCCGAGTCCCGCGCCGAGAAGGCACTGCGCCTGGACCTGGCGGGGATGGCGCTGGCCAGCGTCGGCCTGCTGATGCTGATCTACCCCCTCACCCACGGCCGCGAGGCGGGCTGGCCGCTCTGGGGCCACCTCTCGATGGCCGGCAGCCTGCCGGTCTTCGCGCTGTTCGTCCGGTACGAGCAGATCAAGACCCGCCGGGACGGCTCGCCGCTGGTCGAGCTGACGCTGTTCCGGGTGAAGAGCTTCGCGGCCGGCATCGGCGTGCAGCTGACCTTCGGGATCGTCACCGGCATCTTCTTCCTGGTCTGGACGCTGTACATGCAGGTCGGCCTCGGCTGGAGCGCGCTGAAGGCGGGGACGACCGGCATCCCGTTCTCGATCGCGGTCTCGGTGGCCGCCGGGATGTCGGTGCAGAAGCTCGTCCCGCGGTTCGGGCGCAAGGTGCTGCAGGCCGGCGCCCTGGTGATGGCCACGGGCGTGCTGCTCTACATCTGGGAGGCGGACCGGTACGCCGGCGCCATCGCGTCCTGGCAGATGGCGCTGCCGCTGGTCGTGATGGGCGCGGGCATGGGCCTGATCGTCGCGCCGATCACCGAGGCGATCCTCTCCGAGGTGCCGCGGGAGCACGCCGGTTCGGCCTCCGGGCTGATCAACACCACCGGCCAGCTCGGCATGGCGCTCGGGCTCGGCCTGGTCTCGGTGGCCTTCTTCGGGGTGATCGACGAGCAGGCGGCGCCGCAGGCGGTCGGGGCGGAGTTCACCGCCGGTTTCGTGCACGCGATGTGGTGGGTCGTCGGAGTGCTGCTGGCGGTCTTCGCGCTGATGTTCGCGCTTCCCAAGCACTCCGCCGGGCACTGGGCCGAGGACGCGGGGGAGTCCGCCGTGGGCGTCGGCGAGGGTTCGGCCGCGGAGCCGGCCGCCGGGGAGCCCGTGCGCGCGGAGCCGGTGCCCGTCCTCTGACCCGGAGCGCTCCGCACCGGAGCATGCCCGAGGGGTCCCGGCCTGCGGCCGGGACCCCTTCGCGTCGCCGGCCTGACGGGCGCACACTGGACGGGGGGCCAGGACCCGGGACGGCGAAGGCTGGTGGCCCCATGGCAGGGACTCGGACGGCCGGCGGCCGCCGGCCGGTGGACTCCTCGGCGCTGCGCTCGGTGGGCTACGACGCGGCGAGCCGGGTGCTGGAGATCGAGTTCGTCAGCGGCGCGGTGTACAGCTACGCGGACGTGCCCCGGCGGGTGCACGAGGAGCTGATGGACGCCCCGAGCCACGGCCGCTGCTTCGGCCGGACGGTCAGGGGCCGCTACCCGTACCGCAGGATCGGCTGACGAGCCCTCCGCACGGCTGCGCCGGCCCCGGGCGCCGGCGCGGCCGTGCGGCGTCCGGTCTCAGGAGCACCAGAAGAGGATCCGGGTGCAGCTCGGCGAGGCCGTCGGGGAGGGCTGCGGCTGCGGCGTGGTCGGCGCGGGGGCGGGCGTGGTCGGCCCGGGTGCGGGCGGGCCGGGGGTCGTCCCCGGCGCGGTCGCGGGGGCGGGGGCGGCCGTCCCCGGCGCGGGCGCCGCGGCGGTGGCCGAGGCGGAGGCGGTGGGGCTCGGCCGGCCGCTCGGCGTGCCCGTGGCGGGCTTCGCGCTGGTGACCACGGGGGCCGGCGCGGGCGCGGCGGTGGTGGCGGGACCGCCGGCGGTGCGGGTGGGGGACGGCGCGGCGGGAGCGGCGGCCGGTGCGGCCACCGGCTCCTGGTCCGTGCTGGCCAGGGCCACCGCGCCGAGGCCGGCGAGCACCAGGACGGCGGCGCCGAGCACCAGGGCGCCGCGCCGCCGGCCGGACCGGGCCCGGCCGCGCCGGTCGGCCCGCGCCCGGGGCGCCGGGGGTACGGCGGGCAGCGCTTCGGTCGGGGTCCCGGCCGCCGTCGGCAGGCCGGGGCCGGGCGGTGGAGCGGCGGCCATGGCGGCGGCCACGCCGCATCCGGGGCAGGAGAGGGCGCCGTTGAGATGGCGTCGGCAGGATGCGCAGTAGTCCATGTGATCTTTCCGTACGGGCGGAGGCGCGAGGACGCGCCGCCGGCACCGGAGGCCGCACACGCCGTTGTGCACGCACGCGGAGCCTAAGCAGCCCGCGCCGCCCGGGAACAGCCGTTCGTGTGAGGCTTCTGAAAAGATCGCATGGACACCTCAGGACTTCTTCGCCGCGCGCTTCGCCTCCTGCTTGTACGCGCGGACCTGCTCCAGCGACTCGGGCCCGGTGATGTCGGCCACCGAACGGTGGCAGCCCTCCTCCCCGTACGGGCCCGCCGCCTCCCGCCAGCCCTCCGGGGCGACGCCGAACTGCTTGCCCAGCAGGGCCAGGAAGATCTGGGCCTTCTGCTTCCCGAAGCCGGGCAGCTCGTTCAGCCGGGTCAGCAGCTCCTTGCCGCTCCCCACGCCCTCCCAGACGGCCGCGGCGTCCCCGTCGTAGTGCTCCACCAGGAACTGGCAGAGCTGCTGCAGGCGCTTGGCCATCGAGCCGGGGTAGCGGTGCACGGCCGGCTTCTGCGACAGCAGGGCGGCGAAGGCCTCCGGGTCGTAGGCGGCGATCTCGTGCGCGTCCAGGTCGTCCCGGCCCAGGCGCCGGGCGATCGTGTACGGCCCCGAGAAGGCCCACTCCATCGGGACCTGCTGGTCGAGCAGCATGCCCGCCAGGGCGGCCAGCGGGCTGCGGCCGAGCAACGCGTCGGCTTCCGGCTGCTGGGCGAGCCGAAGTGTGATGTCCATGGGTCCGGTCCTCGCTTCCGGCCGGCCGTCGGTCCGTCCGGCGGTGCCAGTCTCCCGGACGCGGCCGGGGGCGCCGGGACAACACGCCAGCGCCCGGCGCCGGTGCCCGCGCCCGCGGTATCCCGCCGGGCCGGATACCGCGGGCGCGGTACGCCGGGTGTCTGCGGACGGGTGACGACAGCGCGGTCCCCGGAAGGGAGGGTGGAACGGACCGGGGGAGAGGCCCGCGGCCCCGCCGGGCCGGGCCGGACAGTGCCGTCCGCACCCCGGCTCCGATCCGCGTGACGGACGGCTGCCCACCGGGCGCCGGCCGCGCCCGGCCGCGCCCCGCCGTACGCGGCGGGTGCCCGCGCCCGGCACCCGTGGCGACGTGCGCGGCGGCGCGCCGGCCGGCCCGACCCCGGGCCCGACACCCTCTGGAGACCCGATGTCCGCGCTTGCCCGCTGGTGCCACCGGCACCGGCTCGTGACCGTCCTGCTCTGGCTGGGCCTGCTGGTCGGCCTCGGCGCGGCCTCGGGAGCCTTCGGCACCAAGTACAGCGACAGCATGTCGATGCCCGCCACCGAGTCCAGCAAGGCCCTGGACCTGCTGAAGGCGGGCATGCCGGCCGCGGCCGGCGACACCGACACCGTGGTCTGGCACACCACCGGCGGTTCGGTGAACGACGCCGCGACCAAGGACCGGATGAGCAAGGTGCTGGAGGAGATCTCCACCGCCCCCTCGGTGGCCTCGGTGGTCAGCCCCTGGAGCCCGCAGGGCGCGGCGCAGATCAGCAAGGACGCCACCACCGCGTACGCCCAGGTGAACTTCACCGGGAACGCCCGGGAGATCCCCAAGGCCGACGTCGAGCACGTGGTCGAGCTGGCCCGGCAGGCCCGCACCGACGGCCTGGACGTCCAGCTCGGCGGGCAGGCCGTGCAGAACAGCGAGAGCGAGATGGGCGGTGCCAGCGAGCTGATCGGCATCGTCGCCGCGCTGATCGTGATGACGCTGGTGTTCCGCTCGCTGTGGGCGGCCGCGCTGCCGGTGCTCACCGCGGTGGCCGGCGTCGGCACCGGCGTGATCGGCACCGGGCTGCTCAGCCACGGGATGAGCGTCGCCTCGGTGGCCCCCACCCTCGGCGCCCTGGTGGGCCTGGGCGTCGGCATCGACTACGCCCTGTTCATCGTCAACCGGCACCGCAAGGGCCTGATGGCCGGGCTGAGCGTCCAGGACTCGGTGGTCCGGGCGCTGAACACCTCCGGCCGGGCGGTGCTCTTCGCCGGCCTCACCGTGGTGATCGCCCTGCTGGGGATGCTGATCCTCGGCATCGGCTTCCTGAACGGGATGGCCATCTCGGCGGCGCTGACCGTCGGGCTGACCGTGCTGGCCGCGATCACCCTGCTGCCGGCCATGCTCGGCATGCTGAAGCTGAAGGTGCTGAGCCGCGCCCAGCGCCGGCAGCTGGCCGAGCAGGGCCCGACCGAGCTGCAGTCCGCCGGCGTCTGGGCCCGCTGGGCCCTGCGGGTGCAGTCCAGGCCGACCGGCAAGGCACTGGTCGCGCTGCTGGTGATGGCCGCCGTCGCGGTGCCGGTGTTCTCCCTGCGCCTCGGCAGCTCGGACGCGGGCAACAACCCGAAGTCCAGCACCACCCGGCAGGCGTACGACCTGATGGCCGACGGGTTCGGCGCGGGCTCCAACGGCCCGCTGCTGCTGGTCGCCGAGGCGCCCGGCGCGCCGGAGCGGGCGGCGCTGGCGAAGCTCGTCACCGAGCTGAGGGCGGTGCCCGGGGTGGCCCAGGTGGCCTCCGCGCCGATGAAGGACGGCCAGAACATCGGGACCGTGCGGGTGGTGCCGAGCACCTCCCCGCAGTCCGAGCAGACCTCGGACCTGATCACCGACCTGCGGGAGCGGGTCGTCCCGCAGGCCGAGGCCGGCACCGGCCTGCAGGTGTACGTGGGCGGTGCCACCGCGACCGCGGCGGACTTCGCGGACGTCCTGATCGCCAAGCTGCCGGTGTTCATCGCGATCATCGTGGGCCTCGGCTGCCTGCTGATGATGGTGGCCTTCCGCAGCCTGCTGGTGCCGCTGATCGGCGTGGCGATGAACCTGCTGACGATGGGTGCGGCCTTCGGCGCGATCGTCGCGGTCTTCCAGTGGGGCTGGGGGTCGGAGGCGCTGGGAGCCGGTGCGGCCGGCCCGATCGAGGCCTTCGCACCGGTCATGATCATCGCGATCCTGTTCGGCCTCTCGATGGACTACCAGGTCTTCCTGATCAGCCGGATGCACGAGGAGTGGACCCACACCCGGGACAACCGCCGGGCCGTGCGGGTCGGCCACGGCGAGACCGGGCAGGTCATCACCGCCGCGGCCGTCATCATGGCCTGCGTCTTCGCCGCCTTCATCTTCGGCGGCCAGCGGATGATCGCCGAGTTCGGGATCGGCCTGGCGCTCGCCGTCCTGCTCGACGTCCTGGTGCTGCGGATGGTGCTGGTCCCGGCGCTGATGCACCGGTTCGGCGCGGCCAACTGGTGGCTGCCGGGCTGGCTGGACCGGCTGCTGCCGCACGTCAGCGTCGAGGGCGAGCCGGACCCGGCGCCGCCGCTGCGGGTGGTCCCGGAGCCGGCGTCCGAGCCGGTGGACGCCACCCGCTGACCGCCCGCGCAGGGCGGGGCCCGGACCGGGCGGCAGGACCGGTCCGGGCCCCGGCCCGTGCCGCCCGCCCCCGGCCACGCCCGTCCTGCTCGCCCCCGGCCACGCCCGTCCCGCCCGCTCCCGTCCCGCCCGATCCCGCCCCGCCGGGCCGCCGCCCGGCCCGCCGACCGCCCCCGACTGCGTACGGTGAAGGAGTGCAGATGGCCGACCCGATCAGGACGTGGCTGCGCGCCCGGCCACTGATGACCGACCTGGCCGTGGCGCTGGTCTGCTTCGTGCTGGTCGCCCCGTTCGCGGCGGCCACCGCCTACCACCGGAACGCCTCGATCCCGGTCTACCTGGTGCTGCTCGCGATCTCCTGCGTGCCGCTGCTGGTGCGCAGCCGCTGGCCCGTCCAGGTGGCGGCGGCGACCGTGCTGATCGGCGTGGTCGAGTTCGTCCTGGTGCCCGTCGACGGGCCGCCGCCGGGAGCCGTCGGCTTCGCCCTCTACGCGGTCGCGACCCGGACCGACCGGCGCACCGCCTGGCGCACCGGCACCTGCGCCGCCGTCGCGCTCACGGTCGCCGGGCTGGTCAGCCGCCCCGGGGTGGAGGAGCTGCCGCAGAACCTCGGCCTGATCGCCTGGACGTCCCTGTCGGTCGCCGTCGGGGACGCCGTCCGCAGCCGTCGCGAGCTGCTCGCCTCCGCGATGGAGCGGGCCGAACGGGCCGAACGCACCCGCGAGGAGGAGGCCCGCCGGCGGGTCACCGAGGAGCGGATGCGGATCGCCCGCGAGCTGCACGACGTGGTGGCCCACCACATCACGCTGGTCAACGCCCAGGCCGGGGTCGCGCACCACCTGATGCGCACCGACCCCGAGCACGCCTACCAGGCGCTGGAGCGGATCCGCGACACCAGCCGCGCCGCGCTGGACGAGCTGCGCGCCACCGTCGGCCTGCTCCGCAACAGCGGCGAGCAGGCGGCCCCCCGGGAGCCCGCGCCGGGCCTGGCCGGTCTGGACGACCTGCTGGAGGCCTTCCGCCACTCGGGGCTGCCGGTCCGGCTGGAGCGCGTCGGCCCGGTGGTCGACCTGCCGCCGATCACCGACCTGACGGCCTACCGGATCATCCAGGAGGCGCTGACCAACACCCACAAGCACGCCGGGCCGGTCGGCGCGCGGGTCCGGCTGGAGTTCGGCACCGACACCCTGCGGCTGACCGTCGAGGACGACGGCCCCGTCCCGGTGGCCGGCCCGCCGCTCGCCGCCGGCCCCGGTGCGGGGACGGGGCACGGCATGATCGGCATGCACGAACGCGCCCGGGCCGCCGGCGGCACCCTCTCGGCCGGCCCGCGCCCCGGCGGGGGCTTCCGCATCCACGCCGAACTGCCGCTGCCCGCCGGCGCCGGCCGAAAGGGCTGCTGTCCATGACGATCCGCGTGCTGCTCGCCGACGACCAGGCACTGCTCCGGGGCACCTTCCGGATGCTCATCGACTCCGCCCCCGACCTGGAGGTGGTGGCCGAGGCCGGCACCGGGCGGGAGGCCGTCCGGCTGGCCCGCACCGCCCGGGTCGACCTCGTCCTGATGGACATCCGGATGCCCGAACTGGACGGGCTCGAAGCCACCCGGCTGATCACCGCGGACGAGGACCTGGCCGGGGTGAAGGTCCTGGTGCTGACCACCTTCGAGAGCGAGGAGTACGTCGCCGAGGCGATCCGTGCCGGGGCCAGCGGATTCCTCGGCAAGGGCATCAACCCGGAGGAGCTGCTGGACGCGATCCGGGTGGTCGCGGCGGGCGACGCACTGCTCTCCCCGGCCGCGACCAAGGCCCTGATCGGCCGTTTCCTGGCCCAGCCGGCGCCCGCCGACCGGGCCGCGCTGCCCCGGCTCGACGTGCTCACCGCCCGCGAGCAGGAGGTGGTCACCCTGGTCGCGGCCGGCCTGTCCAACGACGACATCGCCGAGCGGCTGTTCGTCACCCCGCTCACCGCCAAGACCCATGTGAACCGGGCGATGGCCAAGCTCGGCGCCCGCGACCGTGCCCAGGTGGTGGTGATCGCCTACGAGAGCGGCCTGGTGCGACCGGGCAGCGCGTAGGTGGCCGGGTCGGGCCCGAGGCCGCGGAGCGGCGCCCGGCCCTGGTGCCGTGCGGCGGTCGCTGGTAGGCAGGAGGGGTGCGTTTCGACCGCGTTCCGATGCCGCCGGCCGTCGAGGCCAGGCCCCGCGACACCCGTGGCTACCCGGTGCCGGCCATCACCCCCTGGACCGGGGGCGAGCCGCAGTTCGCGCGCACCGACCACGGCCGCAGCGCCGACTGCGCGCGGGGCCGGCGCTGCTCGGTCTGCGACCGGGAGATGGCGCCCGGCCCGGTCTGGCGGGTGGTCGGCCCGGCGGAGTGCGCCGCGATCGCCGACGCGCTGGCCGCCGGACGCCCGTACCGCAACCTCGCGCCGACCCCGGAGGCCCCCGGCCACCGGGTCTGCATGCTGTACGCCTCGATGGTCTGCCCGTACCTGGCCCGGCCCGGCGCGCGGCGCGGGCTGTCGGCCGACACCCCGGACGAGCTGACCGGGCACGTCGTCCGGGGTGCGGCCAGGGGCGCCGTCGGCGCGGTGGCGGGCTTCGGCGACTACGAGTACGCCGTCACCGGCTCCCAGGTGCTGTTCCGCTTCCTCGGCCTGGCCGAGTTCCTCCCGTACGGCCTGGCCGACGAGCAGCTGGCCGAGCTGCGGGCCGAGATCGCCCGCACCGGTCGGCCGCCCGGGCGCCGGGACGCCCTGCGCGAGCCGCCGCCGGGCCGTCAGGGCCGGTAGGCCGGCAGGCCGGTGTACGTGGAGATCCTCACCGGCGCGGCGGACCCGTCCACCGGGAGGGTGTAGATGCCGTCGGGCGCCCGGACGGCCAGGGTCCTGCCGTCGGGGGACCACGCCGGCTCGGTGAAGTCGGTGGTGGCGCCCGGGGTGAGGTCCTTGGCCGGCCGCCGGGCCACCTCGCCCTCGAAGACGTGGTCGTGGCCGCCCACCGACCGGACGAACACCAGGTCCTCCCCGCCCGGCGCCAGCGCGGGCTGGGACCCGGGGAGGAGCGGGCTGCCCTGCTGGCGCAGGAAGTCGTCCCGGATGTAGACCTCACCGGTGCCGCTGTTCGCGTAGACGGCGGTGCCGTGCGGGCCCGCCGCGCTCGGCCAGGTGTTGCCGGTCTGCGGGAGCGGCTCGATGTCCGGGCCCTCCTCGGCGCCCAGCGACAGCACCTCCGGCGTGCCGTCCACGGCGGTGGCGGCGATGCCCTTGAGCCGGGAGACACCGCCCTTGGCGGCGGCGAAGAAGATGGTGTTCTTCAGGGGCACCTCGACGTCCGGCACCACGGAGCTGACCTGCCAGGTGGGGTGGGACCAGGTCTCCCCGCCCGGGGCCCGGGCGACCAGGACCCGGCCGCTGCCGTCCGGGTCGGCGACCATCAGGTTGCCGGCGCCGTCGACGAAGGCCGCCTTGGCGCCGTCCGGCGACCACGCGAGGTCCCGGACGACGGTGCCGAAGTCGACCGAGGTGCCGTTCATCAGGACGTGGTCGGTGCCGTTGCTGACGGTCAGGTGGTTGCCCGCGGTGCCGTTGACGGCGGCCGGGGTGGCGGCCGTCGTGGCGGGGGCGGCGGTGCCGCTCGGGGCCGGCGCCGTCCCGGCCCCGGACAGCGCGGCGGTGACGGGCGGGGCGGTGACGGGCGGGGCGGCCGCCGGTCCGCCGGGGTTCTCCGGGCCGCAGCCGGCCAGCAGTGCGGCGGCGCCGGCGGTGACGGCGGTGGTGAGGGCCACGGCGGCGACGGTGCTCAGGCGGGTGCGTACGGACATCGGTGCTTCCCCCCGGGAACGGTGACGGTCCCAGCAGGGTGGCAGTCCGGCTTCCGGAATCGATGTGGCGCATGTCACAGCCCTGCTACGGATGCCGCGGCCGCCCGCCTCACCCGGTCGGAGCAGTGCGGGGCGTCCCCGGGCCGCCCGTCCAGCAGGCTGGGCCTGATGCCGGCCGCGCCAGGCCGGCCCTGCCGGAGGGGACCCGCCCGTGCCGACGCACCTCGCCCGCGCGGCCCGCGCCTACTGGGCGTACGTCCGACGCGCCCCCGGCACCCACATCTGGCTGGTGATCCTGTTCGCGACCACGGTGGTGATCCGGCACGTGTCACCAGAGACGGCCGAGCACATCCTGGAGCGGCGCTCGACCAACCTCCACCAGCTCTCCGAGTCGCCCGTCCGGGTGCTGGTGACCAGCGCGATGTGGATCGCGGGCGGCGGCTGGTACTTCTACTTCGTCCTCTACAACATCTTCCACGTGCCGGCCGAGCGCTGGCTGGGCACCGGGCGCTGGCTGGCGGTGCTGCTGATCGCCCACGTCGGCGCCACCTACCTCAGCGAGGGCGTCCTCTACTGGGCGATCGAGCACGGCCACGCGCCGCAGAGCGCCGTCTACACGCTGGACTACGGCGTCAGCTACGCCCTGGCCGGTGTCGAGGCCGTGCTGACGTACCGGATCACCGCGCCCTGGCGCTACCTCTACCTCGGCGGGCTGCTGTTCTTCTACGGCCTCGCCCTGGTCGAGGGCCGGGACTTCACCAGCGTGGGCCACTTCTCGGCCGTGCTGCTGGGCCTGGCCTGCTACCCGCTGGTCCGCGCCCGCCCGGGCCTGTGGGACCCGGTCGAGGCCGGCCGGCGGACCTGGCGCCGATTGCGGCGGCGGCCGGCGCCGGCGCCCTGAGCGGGTCGGCGGCCGGCCGGGCCCGCCGTCAGTAGACGTCCCGGACGTAGCGCTTCTCGGCGGCGAGCTGCTTCAGGTACCCGACGGCCTCCTCCTCGGTCAGGCCGCCGTGGTTGACGACGATCTCGCGCAGGGCCAGGTCGACGTCCTTGGCCATCCGGCCGGCGTCCCCGCAGACGTAGAAGTGGGCGCCGTTCTGCAGCCAGTCCCACAGTCGCGGGCCGTGCTCGCGCATCTTGTCCTGGACGTAGATCTTGGCGCGCTGGTCGCGGGAGAAGGCCAGGTCGAGGCGGTCCAGGTGGCCGGAGCGGCGGAACCCGTCGAGCTCCTCGCGGTAGTAGAAGTCGGTGGCCTCCCGCTGCTCGCCGAAGAACAGCCAGTTCGGGCCGGTGTGCCCACGGGCCTGACGCTCCTCCAGGAACCCGATGAACGGCGCCACGCCCGTCCCCGGCCCGACCATCACCATCGGCGTGGTGGGGTCGGCGGGCGGTCCGAAGTGCGGCGAGCGCTGGACGAACACCGGCACCGGGCCGTCGTCCGCCGCGTCGGCCAGGTACCCGGAGCAGACGCCCTTGCGGCCGCGACCCGCCTCGTTCGCGTACCGGACCACGGAGACGGTCAGCCGCACCTCGCCGGGGTGGGCCAGCGGGCTGGACGATATCGAGTACAGGCGAGGCTGGAGGCGCTTGAGGACACCGCCCCACTCCTGGGCGGTGGCCCGGACGGGGTGGGCGCCGACCACGTCGACGGCCTGCCGCCCCCAGCTCCAGCGCGCCAGCTCGCCCTTGTTGTCCGGGCGCAGCAGCCGCTTGAGGTCGCGGTCGCCGGTCCGCTCGGCGACGAAGCGCAGCAGGCCGGGGGTGATCCGGGCGATCTCCAGGCGGGTCCGCAGGGCCTCGCCCAGCGGGACGGCGGCCGGCCCGGCCGCGCCGCCCCCGGCCAGCGGGACGACGTCGTCCGGGTCCAGTCCGGTGACGGCCAGCCACTCCGCGACCAGGTCGGGGCAGTTGGCGGGCCAGACGCCGAGCGCGTCGCCGGCCTCGTAGCCGAGGTCGCCGTGCTCCCCGCCCCGGGTGTCGAAGGCGAACTGCCGGACCTCCTTGCCGGAGCCCGGCAGGCTGAGGACCCGGTTGCCGATCAGCAGGGTGGCGAACGGCGAGGTCTTGGAGTAGCCGGAGCCTGCCGGTGCGGCGGACTTCGGTGCGGCGGACAGCCGTGCGGCCCGGGCCCTGGCGGCGCGCCGGACGGCCAGGGCGGCGAGGACCTCCTCCAGCCAGCGGGCGGCGGCCCGGTCGTCGTCCGGTTCGCAGTCGACCCGGGGGGTCAGCCGGGTGGCGCCGAGTTCGCCGAGGCGCTGGTCGAGCCGGCGGCCGTGACCGCAGAAGTCGTCGTAGCCGGAGTCCCCCAGGGCGAGCACCGAGTACGGCAGGTCGCCGATCCCCGGGTGCCCGTCGGCGGCGAGGGCGTCCCAGAAGCCGGCGCCGTTGTCGGGGGCCCCGCCGTCGCCGAAGGTACTGGTGACGATCAGGACGGGGACCCCGGGCGGCAGCGTGCCGGGGGTGCTGTCGGCCATGCTGAGCAGCCGGGGGGCCCAGCCCGCCTCGGTCAGCCGGCGGGCGGCGCCGGCGGCGGCCCGCTCCGCGTTCCCGGTCTGCGAGGCCCAGAGGACGACCACCTCGGACGCCGGCTCGCCGCCGACGCCGCCCCCGACGTTGCCGCCGACCCTGACGTCCGGGCCGTCGCCCGTCGCGGCCCGCGGCGCCGGCGGGGCGAGCGGGGCCCGGGAGTAGAGCCCGGCCAGCAGCCCGTTCACCCAGCGGGCGCGGTCCGGGTCGAGCGGGGCCTCGACGGGCAGCACGGGTACGGCCCCGCCGGCGCCCGGTCGACCGGCGCTGCCGAGGCCGGCCAGGTAGCCGGCCAGGTACCGGCGTTCGTCCGGGTCGAAGTCGGGCGGCACGAGGTCGGCGACCCCGAGGGCACGGGCCAGCAGCGCGGCGGGGCCGGTGCCCGGCTGCCCCGGGGCGGGCCCGGCGGCCGACGCTTCGGGGACCGGGGCTTCGGCGGTCGGGGCGGGCGCCGCCTCGGCCGGCCGCGCGCCGGCCCCGGGCCGGGCCGGTGCGGCGACCTTGGTCAGTGAGACCGCGCAGGCCTTGAACTCGGGTTGGAAGGAGAGCGGGTCGACGGCGTCGTTGGTGACGGCGTTGACGGCGAGGTACTCGCCGAAGAGGTCGTTCCAGTGGAAGGGCGCGAAGCAGTCGCCGGGGCGGACCCGGTCGGTGACCACGGCGGGCAGCACGGCGCGCCCGCGCCGGGAGGCGACCTCGACGTGGTCCCCCTCGGCGATGCCGAGCCGCCGGGCGTCCTCGGGGTGCAGTTCGACGAAGGGGCCGGGGTTGAGCTTGTTGAGCCTGGCGACCTTGCCGGTCCTGGTGAGGGTGTGCCACTGGTGCTGCAGACGGCCGGTGTTGAGGACGAAGGGGTGGTCGTCGTCGGGGAGTTCGGCGGCGGGCAGGTGCGGGCGGGCGAAGAACCGGGCCCGGCCGCTGGGCGTGGGGAACACCAGCCGCGGCCGGCTGCCGTCCGGGCGCTCGACGAGGGCCTGGCTGACACCGTCGTTGAGGTAGCGGATCGGGTTGCGGTCCGGGCCGCCGGGCGCCGCCGGCCACTGCACCGGCACCTCGCGCAGCCGCTCGTACGTCACCCCGCGCAGGTCCCAGCCCGTGCTGGGGTTCCAGGCCCGGCGCAGCTCGTCGAAGACCTCCTCGGCGGAGCCGTGACTGAAGGCCTCGGCGAAGCCCATCTCGCAGGCGACCCGGGCGATCAGCTGCCAGTCCGGGGTGGCCTGACCGGGCGGATCGATCACGCCGGGCACCAGGGTGAGGTTCCGCTCCGAGTTGACCATCACGCCCTCGGACTCCGCCCACAGCGTCCCCGGCAGGACCACGTCGGCGTAGGCGTTGGTCTCGGTGTCGGCGAACACGTCCTGGGTGACGACCAGTTCGGCGGCCTCCAGACCCGCGATGACGGTACGGCGGTTGGCGACCGAGGCGACCGGGTTGGTGCAGATGATCCAGCAGGCCTTGATGTCCCCGGCGGCCATCCGCTCGAACATCTCCACCGTGCCGCGCCCGACGTCCGTGCGCAGGGCGCCGCTCTCCAACCCCCAGAGGTCCTCGACGAAGGCGCGGTCCGCGTCGACCAGCACGGAGCGCTGGCCGGGCAGACCCGGACCCATGTAGCCCATCTCCCGGCCGCCCATGGCGTTGGGCTGCCCGGTCAGGGAGAGCGGCCCGGACCCGGGACGGCAGATCGCCCCGGTAGCCAGGTGCAGATTGACCAGCGCGTTGGTGTTCCAGGTGCCGTGGGTGGACTGGTTGAGGCCCATCGTCCAGCAGCTCGTCCACTCACCGGCCTCCCCGATCCAGCGCGCCGCCAGCCGGATGTCCGCCTCCGCCAGACCGGTGATCTCCGCCACCCGCGCCGGCGGGTAGTCCGCCAGGAACGCCGGCATCGCCTCCCAGCCCTCGGTGAACTCCGCGACGAACCCCGGATCGGTGTGCCCGCCCTCCACCAGCAGGTGCAGCAGACCGTTCAGCAACGCCAGATCCGTACCCGGCCTGATCTGCAGGAACAGATCCGCCTTCTCCGCGGTGGCGTTGCGCCGCGGATCCACCACGATCAGCTTCGCCCCCGCCGACCGCACCCGCTCCATCATCCGCAGGAACAGGATCGGATGGCAGTCCGCCATGTTCGCACCGATCACCAGGAACGCGTCCGCGCCCTCGAAATCCCCGTACGACCCCGGCGGCCCGTCCGCCCCCAACGACAACTTGTAACCCGTACCCGCCGACGCCATGCACAGCCGCGAGTTCGACTCGATCTGATTCGTCCGCACGAAACCCTTGGCCAACTTGTTCGCCAGGTACTGCGCCTCGATCGACATCTGCCCCGAGACGTAGAACGACAACGCGTCCGGCCCGTGCTCCTCCAGGATCCCCCGCAACCGCCGCGCGACCGCGCTCACGGCCACGTCCACGTCGGTGGGCACCGCCGGTTCGTCCCGCGCGGCGCGTACCAGCGCCGTCCCCAGCCGGCCCGGCGCGGCCAGCATGTCCGCACTGGTGGCGCCCTTCGTGCAGAGCCGGCCGCCGTTCGCCGGGTGGGCCCTGTCACCGTACGCCTTGACCACCGTGCGCCGTCCGGTGCCGGTGTCGATCGCGACGTCGAGCAGCATGCCGCAGCCCACACCGCAGTACGAGCAGACGGTCTTCACCGTGCCGGTGGCGCTCGGTGGGCTAGGTGCCGTCACGGACAGACCCCTTCTCGGAGGACCGCATCTCGCAGGGCCGCTTCTCGGGAGACGGCGGTGCACCGCCCCCACGGCAGGGGCACGGTCGGCCGTCGGTGGGCCGGTCCCACAGGGGGACCGTAGGCGGTGCCGGTTGCGCGGACGTCACATCACCCGTGGCCAGGGGTTACGTCGGCCGCACAGCCGTGCCCGACGGGGTGTGAGCCGAGTGCCGGCGGCGGTGGTTGCACCGGTACCTCGATCCCGAGCAGCTCCCGCAGGTCCCGGCGGCCCGCCGGGGTGGTCCGCAGGGCCCGGCCGGTACCGATCCGCTCCACCCGGCCCAGCTCGAAGGCGCGCCGGCCGAGCGCCGCGCCGACGGCCCCCGCGAGGTGGGTGCGGCGCTCGGTCCGGTCGAGACAGCCGCGGACCACCGGACGGGACCCTTTCAGCTCGGCCGCCGTGACCCCCAGCCCGGCGAGCCGGTCCAGGCCCGTAGCGGTGAGGACGAGCCCGGCGTCGTCCGCGACCAGCCCGCGGGCCAGCGCGGCGTCGGCGACGGCCACCCCGAGCCGCCCGGCGAGGTGGTCGTAGCACGTCCGGGCGCGGGCCTCGGCGCCGAGCCGGCCGGACTCCCGCAGGCCCCCGGGCCGGGCCGGGGCCTGGTCCGGCCCCGGGGCGGTGGGCGCCCCGGCGGCGTAGGAGCAGAGGTCCTCGATCATGGTCGCGGTGGCCGGGCCGGCCAGCCGGAGGTAGCGGTGCCGGCCCTGGCGCTCCTCGGCGAGCAGGCCGCCCGCGACCAGCCGGGAGAGGTGCTCGCTGGCGGTGGACGGCGAGACCTCGGCGTGCCGGGCCAGCTCGCCCGCGGTCCAGGCCCGGCCGTCCAGCAGGGCCAGGCAGAAGGCGGCCCTGGTCCGGTCGGCGAGCAGTCCGGCGACCTCGGCGAGTGACATGCGTCCATGATGCGCGCCGGACGCTTCGGCGGGCACCGAACGGCGGAACTGTTGGTTCCGACCACGGGGACGACCCGCCCCTGGGGGCCCGGCCTGCGGCCGGGGCCGGCGGTGCCCGCGGGCCCGGTGGGCCGAACCGGGGACGGCCCGGCCCGGTTCCGCGGAGCGGGCCGCGCCGTGTGGTTGGGTGGCAGCCGGGCCGTCGGGCCCGGGCGGCCGGACCGCACCGGGTGCGGCCCCTACCCGTTGGACGTCGGAGGAGGCAGGTGCCATGTCGGCTCTTCGGGAGGCTCCCGCCGGCGAGCGCGCCGATCTGCTCCAGACGCTCGCGCGGCACCGCGGCTTCCTGCGGCAGACCGTCCAGGGCCTCACCGACGAGGAGGCGGCCCGCCGTACCACGGTCAGCGCGCTCTGCCTGGGCGGCCTGATCAAGCACGTGGCCGGCGTCGAGGCGGGCTGGATGCGCTTCGCGGTCGGCGGCGCCGAGGCGATGGTGAGCGACCCGGGGGACTGGGAGAACCAGTTCCGGATGGTCGGGGACGAGACGCTGGCCGGACTGCTCGACGAGTACGAGCGGGTGGCCCGGCGGACCGACGAGCTGGTGGCGACGTTGCCCGACCTGGACGTGGCCCACCCGCTCCCGCAGGCGCCGTGGTTCGAACCCGGAGCGCGCTGGTCGGTGCGGCGGGTGGTGCTGCACATCATCGCCGAGACCTCGCAGCACGCGGGGCACGCCGACATCATCCGGGAGTCCTTGGACGGCGCCAGGACCATGGGGTAGGCGTCGTCGGCCCGGCGGCGGCTCCGGGCGCCGGGATCTGGATCCTGCTTCGGATAATCCGCTACGGACCTACTTGCCTATCCTGGTGGGCATGACCGCCATGGCGCCCGCGCGCAACCAACCTGACCTGTCCTTCCTGCTGGACCACACCAGTCACGTCCTGCGGACCCGGATGTCGGCCGCGCTCGCCGAGATCGGGCTGACCGCGCGGATGCACTGCGTGCTGGTCCACGCCCTGGAGGAGGAGCGCACCCAGATCCAGCTGGCCGAGATCGGCGGCATGGACAAGACCACCATGGTGGTCACGGTGGACGCGCTGGAGGAGGCCGGTCTCGCCGAGCGCCGCCCCTCCGCCAAGGACCGGCGGGCCCGGATCATCGCGGTCACCGAGGAGGGGGCGCGGGTGGCCGGGCAGAGCCAGGTGATCGTGGACGAGGTGCACCGGGAGGCGCTGGCCGAGCTGCCGGAGGGCGAGCGGGAGGTCTTCCTGCGGATGCTGAACCGCCTGGTCGGCGGGCCCTTGGCGACCCCCGTGGAGAACCCCCAGCCGGTCCGCCGGGCGCGCCAGCGCAGCAAGTAGATCTGAAGAGGATCGTCTATTACGGGACTATCTGCTACGGTCGCTCTCGTTGACCTCATCCGACGGGAGAGACCCATGCCTGCCACGCCCGTAGTCTCCGATTCCCCCGGCCCGACCCCGCTCCCCGGCCCGACCTCGCTCCCCGGCCCGACCGCCCCCGCCGGGCCCCGGTCGCGCGGGCTCGCCCTCGCGGTGATCGCCAGCGGGATGCTGATGGTCGTCCTCGACGGCAGCGTCGTGACCGTGGCGATGCCGGCCGTCCAGCAGGACCTGGGCTTCTCCCCGGCGGGGCTGAGCTGGGTGGTCAACGCCTACCTGATCGCGTTCGGCAGCCTGCTGCTGCTGGCCGGGCGGCTCGGTGATCTGATCGGCCGCAGGCGGATGTTCCTGGCCGGCACCGCGGTGTTCACCGCGGCCTCGCTCCTGGCGGGCGTGGCCGGCTCGCCGGCCGTGCTGGTCCTCGCCCGGTTCCTGCAGGGGGTCGGCAGCGCGATGGCCGCCGCCGTCAGCCTCGGCATCCTGGTGACGCTGTTCGTGGAACCCGCCGAGCGGGCTAGGGCGATAGCCGTCTTCAGCTTCACCGGAGCCGCCGGCGCCTCGATCGGCCAGGTGCTCGGCGGGGTGCTCACCGACGCGCTCAACTGGCACTGGATCTTCATCATCAACCTGCCGATCGGGCTCGCCGCGCTGGCCGGCGCCAAGCTGGCGCTCCCGGCGGACAAGGGGTCCGGCCTCGCGGCGGGGGCCGACGTGCTCGGCGCGCTGCTCGTCACCGCCGGACTGATGCTGGGGATCTACACCGTCGTCAAGGTCGGCGAGCAGGGCTGGACCTCGGCGCGGACGCTCGGCCTCGGTGCGCTCTCCCTCGCCCTGCTGATCGGCTTCGTCGCCCGGCAGGCCACCGCGCGGACCCCGCTGATGCCGCTGCGGATCCTCCGGCCGCGCGGAGTCAGGGGCGCGAACCTGGTGCAGGTCCTGATGGTCGCCGCGCTGTTCTCGTTCCAGGTCCTGGTCGCCCTCCACCTGCAGCAGGTGCTCGGCTACAGCGCCGCCCGGACGGGCCTCGCGATGCTCCCGGCGGCCGTGGTGATCGGCGCGGTGTCGCTCGGCGTCTCCGCCCGCCTCAACGCCCGCTTCGGCGAGCGGAACGTCCTGCTGGCGGGGCTGGCCCTGCTGGTCGGCGTCCTCGGTCTGCTGGTCCGGATCCCGGTGCACGCCCACTACGTCACCGACCTGCTGCCGGTGATGCTGCTCGCGGCCGGGTTCGGGCTCGCCCTGCCCGCGCTGACCACGCTCGGGATGTCCGGCGCCGGGGCCGACGACGCAGGCCTGGCGTCCGGGCTGTTCAACACCACCCAGCAGATCGGCATGGCGCTGGGCGTCGCGGTGCTCTCCACACTGGCCGCGTCCCGCACCGACGGTCTGCTCGCGGACGGCCGGAGCCGGGCCGAGGCACTGACCGGCGGCTACCACCTCGCCTTCGCGGTCGGCGCAGGACTGCTCGTCACCGCGTTCGTCCTGGCCCTCGTCATGCTCCGGGCGCCGGGCAAGGCCACCGCCTCCGGGAAGGCCACCGCGTCGGCCGCGCCGCACGGGCTCTGACCCGGGCACGCGGACGGGGTCCGCGGCCTCCGACCGGAGGCCGCGGACCCACTCGTGCGCCCGGGCCGCCCGGACCCACTCGTGCGCCCGGGCCGCCCGGACCCACTCGTGCGCCGGGGCGGCCCCGGCCCGCAGGCCGTACCGGGGTCAGTCCAGGTCGGCCCGGAGCGCCGTCACCCGGTCCGCGGCGGCGGTGAACTCCTCGCGGTCGAGCCGGCCGCTGCTCAGGGCCTCGGCCAGGGCCGCCGCGGCCTGCTCGCCCTGGCCGGTGTCCCGGGCCGAGCAGAGCAGCAGGTCCATGCCGGCGAGGGCGGCGGCCACCGCGCGCTGGCCGGTGGTGCCGACCGCCTGCAGGGCGCCGGCCTCCAGGGCGTCCGTGATGGTGACGCCCTCGAAGCCGATCCGCTCCCGCAGCTCCCGCTCGACCACCGTGGACGACAGGCCGGCCGGGTGGTCCGGGTCCAGGGCCGGGTAGACGGCCCAGGAGAGCATGACGAGCCCGACGCCGGCCGCGACGGCGTCCGGGTAGGGCGCCTCGTCGACGTCGCGCAGCCGGCTCAGCCCGGCCGGCAGGGTCACCGGGCCGGTGTCCGTGTTGCTGTTCGCCGGTGCCGTGCCGAGCCCCGGGAAGTGCTTGGCGGTGGCCGCGACGCCGGTCTTCTGCTGGGCCCTGATGAACGCCGTGCCGAGGGCCGCGACCACGTCGGGGTCGGAGCTGAAGGACCGTTCGGCGCGGTCGGCGAAGTTGCCGGGCACGTCGTACACGTCCAGCACCGGGGCGAGGTTGACGTTGAGTCCGACGCCGGCCAGGTTGGTGCCCGCGCCGGTGCCGGCCTCGGTCGCGGCGGCCACCGGGTCGGCGGCCTGCCCGATCCGGCGGGCGGACAGTTCGGGGGCGCCGGGCAGTCGCCTTACCAGGCCGCCCTCCTGATCGGTCATCAGCAGCAGCGGGACCTGCACCGGGCTCTGCTGCTGCGCCTCGCGCAACTGCCGGACGACCGAGCGCAGCTGGTCGGGGCCGGCGACGTTCTCGCCGAAGAAGATCACCCCGGCCGCCAGCCCGGCGCGGATGTCCTCCAGCAGGGCGGGCGGTGGGGTCAGGCCCGGGTAGGAGTAGACGATCCGCCGGCCGGCAAGCTGGGCCGGGGTCGGCTCGTCGGCCCCTTCGTCGGAGCCGGCCGGGCCGGTGGGCTGCGGCGCGGTCGGGTTCAGGGTCGGTGCTCCCCTGCTCGGAGTCGGACTCGGTGCGGCTGTGGCGGTGGTGCCGGCCGTCGGGGCGGTGGCGGCCGGCGCCGAGCCGTCCGGCGCGGCCGGTGAGCCGGTGCCGGTGGGAGCGGCGGTCGTCCGCGCCGTTCCGGTGGTGCTGCCCGGCGGGGACCCGCAGGATGCCACCGCGCCGGAAGCGAGCAGGAGGGCAAGGGTGGTGGCGACCCATCCGGTCCGCAAGGACATGGCCTTCTCCTCCTGCGCCGTCCGGTCCGCCGGCGCGTCGGCGGCTGCGCGGGGGCGGGGCTCCGGGAAGGTTCCGAGAGGCGAAGGGCCTGGTCGTGGCGGTGGCCGCCGGCGGCCCGCCCTTGCCATGTCCTTTCAAGCTACGCCCCGCCCGGCCGTTTGCGGCCGAGCCGCGAGGGCGGGCGGGGCTGGTGTCGCGGCGCCCGCCCCGGGGTCCCGGGGCGGTGGTGCGGCGGGCGGCGGGCGGCGGTGGTGACCGGCGGAGCGCAGTGCGGAGATCAGTGCGCCGGCGCCAGCAGGCCGTGCAGGCCGGTGACGGCCTCGCGTCCGGTGGGGGTGGTGAAGTCGCGGACCAGGTCGGCGATGAAGCCCGCCACGCTGGTGACACGCCCGCCGGCCGCTTCGATCTGCCGCAGGGCGGCCTCCTCGGTGCGGGCCGACATGCCGCCGCAGGCGTCGACCAGGACCTGCACCGTGAAGCCCGCCGCGACGGCGGCCAGGGCGGTGTGCAGCACCACGACCTCGGTGAGCACCCCGCAGAGCACCAGGTCGGGTCGGCCGTGGGCGGTGATCGCCTGCCGGACGGCCCGGTCGTCCCATGCGCACGGGCCGCTGCGGACGAAGACCGGCGCCTCGGGCAGGCGGTCGGTCAGCTCGGTGATCACGGCCGGGCCGCCGGGCCGGGGCGCCGCCGAGAGGGTGACCGGGATGTCCAGCAGGCGGGCCATGTCCGCGAGGACCCGGGCCGACCGCCGCAGGGTGCCGGCGGGGTTGGTGGCGGCCAGGCCGACGATGTCGTCCTGCAGGTCGGCGACGTGCAGCTGAACGGTGGAGAGATCGGGCACGGTGACTCCTCGGTCAGGGCTTGAATCATTCGAACTTTGAATGATTTTGGGAATGTAGCATGGCCGCATGTCCGATGTCAGTGCCGAGGACGGCGCCGAATCCCGTGCCGAATCCCGTGCCGAATCCCGTGCCGAAACCCGCTACGAGGCTCGCTCCGCGGCCGGCTCCTCCTTCGCCGGCGCCCGGCCGGTCGGCGCGGCGGGTGGGGGCTCGCCCGTCGTCCCGCCGGTCCAGGCCTCGACCGTCTTCCGGCTCGGGGTCCTCGGGGCCATGGCCACCGAACGGTTCGCCGCCGCAGTCGAACCCCACGGGCTCAAGCCCAAGCAGGTGGGCCTCATGATCGTGCTGTCCGAGGGCCTGGCCGCCTCCCAGCTCGACGTCGCCCGGGTGATGGGTGTCGCGCCCAGCCTGGTGGTCGGGTTCGCCGACCACCTGGAGGGCCTCGGCGCGATCCGGCGGACCCGCGACCCCGCCGACCGCCGCCGCCAGCTGCTCACCCTCACCGATCACGGCCGCGAGCTGCTCGCCACCTGCTCCGCCCTGGCCCACGCCCTGGACGCGGAGTTCGCGGAGGGCCTGAGCGGGCAGGAGCACGCCGTCCTCGCCGGACTGCTCGGCCGGCTCGCCGCCGGCCGGGGCCTGCCGACGGGCTGACGCGGCCGCCGGTGGGCCGGGCGGGTCAGTGCCCGGTCGTGGCGATGCCCAGGGAGTCGGCGGCCATCACCTTCGGGGCGCCCTTCTCGTAGAAGACGTCCAGTTCGGTGACGGTGAAACCCGCCTCCGTCAGCAGGTCGACGATCGGGCGGGTGAGGTGGCAGCCGCCGAACAACCGCTGCTGCATCGGGTCCAGCCGGTGCTGCCAGCGGCGCACCGACTCGTCCGGCGCCAGGCCGTGCTCGACGAAGTGCAGGGCCGCGCCGGGCTTGAGGACGCGGCGCAGCTCGTGCAGGGCCGCCTCGGCGTCCGGGATGGTGCACAGCGTCCAGGTGGACAGCGCGGCGTCGAAGCTGTCGTCCGGGTACAGCAGCGCCTGGCCGTCCAGGCCGGTGCGCTGCACCGGGATCCTGGTCGCCGCGAGCCGCCGGCCGGCCAGGCGCCAGCCCAGGTCGGACGGTTCGACGGCGGAGACCCGGGTGATCGTCGCCGGGTAGAAGGGGATGTTGAGGCCGGAACCGAAGCCGATCTCGACGACCTCGCCGGCCAGGCCGTCGCAGACCCGTCGGCGCAGGGGATCGGCCTCCTTCATGCCGCAGGCGACATTGATGATCCGCGGAACGACCTGCGTCGTGTAGAAGCCCATGGCGTCCTCCGTCGCTCATCACCAGTCTGGCACCGGCGGGGGGCCGGTGCCGAGCGCTCGGCACCGGGGCCTGGACGGGGCGGGTCAGGCCCGGTCGAGGGCGCCCCGCGCCGGGCAGAGCAGGGCGTCCGCGACGGCCGTGCGGGCGTACAGGACGGACCGGCCGCTGCGGTGGGCGGTGACCAGGCCGGCGTCCCGCAGGGCGGTGAGGTGCTGGGAGACGCCGGCCGCGGACAGGCCGCAGTGCCTGGCCAGCTGGGTGGTGGAGGCCGGGGTGTCGAGCTCGGCCAGCAGCAGCGCCCGGGAGCGGCCGAGGACGCCGGCGACCGCCTCGGCGGAGGTGCTGGTCCGGGGCTCCCAGAGGGTGCCGATGCCGCGGGCCGGGTAGGCGAGCTGCGGAGGGTCCGGCGGGACCGAACGGGTCAGCACGCGTGGCCAGGCGAAGGCCGAGGGCACCAGCAGCAGGCCCGAGCCGGCCTGGTCCCGGGTCAGCGCGCAGTGCCGGCGGACCAGGTGCAGGGTGCCGTCGTCCCACCGCACCGAGGCGTGCAGTTCGTTGAGGACGTGGGCGGAGCCGTGCTCGGCCACCTGCCGGGCCCGGTGGAAGACGTCGGCTTCGAGCAGTTGGCGGATCCTGGCCCAGTAGGGCGCGAGGGCGATCTCCCAGTACACCTCGATCTCGGCCGTCACCTTCTCCAGCGCCGCCCCCGGGTCCTCGCGGAGCAGCCGGACCCGCGGGGAGGCGGCCGCGTCCCGCTCGGTGCCCAGCACGTCCAGCTCGGTCCGGACCCGCTCCGGCGCCGTCCGCCGGATCGCCTCCAACTCGGCCGCGAGGGCGGGGAAGGGACTGGCCGGCGTCGGATTGAGCAGGTCGGCCAGATAGCCGTGCGCGGGGATCAGCTCGGCCAGCCACCCGCGGCCGAGCCCGGCCCGCACCAGCCGGGGGCCCACCTGCGCGGCCCAGCGCCGGTGCACCGGCGGCTCGGCCTGCGCCCTGAGCAGCCGGAAGCTGGTGACGACCTCCCACATCGGGGAGACCGCGAAGCGGGTCTGCGCCAGGTCCGCCGCGGAGAAGCTCAGCCCCGACTCCATCCGTCACCCTCCAGGTTGGCCCGACTGATTCGGTCTCAGCTTAATCAATGGTGCCCGGGGGCGGTGCGGCCGCAGGCTCGTCCCATGCTCTCCACCTTCCGCGGACTCCCGCCCACCGTCTGGACCTTGTTCGCCGGCACCATCGTCAACCGGCTCGGCTACCTGGTCACCCCCTTCCTGGTGTTCTTCCTGGCGGCCCGGGGCGTCACCGGCAGCGAGACCTCGTACGTGCTCGGGGCCCTCGGGGCGGGCAACCTGCTCGGACCGGCGGTCGGCGGCCTGCTCGCCGACCGGATCGGGCGCCGTCCGACGATGCTGATCGGGCTGCTCGGCGCGGCGGTGGCGCAGGGGGCGCTGTACGTGGCGCCCGGCGTGGCCACGATGGCCGCCGCCGCACTGCTGCTCAGCGCCGCCGGGGCGACGGTCGGCCCGGCCGCGTACGCGCTGATGGCCGACGCGGTGGACGCGGAGCGCCGCCGGCGCGCGTACGCCCTGTTCGGATGGGGCGTCAACATCGGTACGGCGGCGGCCGGGGTGCTCGGCGGCTACCTGGCCGAGCACGGCTACCGGCTGCTCTTCGCGGTGGACGCCGGCACCATGCTGGTCTACGCCCTCGTGGTGACCCGGCTGCGCGAGACCGGGCCGGTGGCGAAGGCGCCGGCGGGCGACCGGGACGGCGTCGGCTACGGCGTCGTCCTGCGGGACGGCCTGCTGATGGCGCTGCTCCCGCTGTTCGGCGTGCAGCTCTTCGTCTACTCGCTGACCGAGGTCGCGCTGCCGCTGGCCGTCCACGACAGCGGGCTCACGCCGGCCGTGTACGGCGCCATGGCGGCGGTCAACGCCCTGCTGGTGGTGGGCGTCCAGCCGTTCGCGACGGCCTGGCTGGCCCGGCTGCCGCAGCTGCCCGTCCAGGCCGCCGGCAGTGTGCTGATCGCCGTCGGGGTGGCGCTCACCGGCCTCGCGGACAGCATCGCCGGCTTCGCCCTCTCGGTGGTCGTCTGGTCGCTGGGCGAGGCCGTCGTGGCCGGGATCGCCGCCGCGATGGTCGCCAACCTCGCCCCGGCGCACGCCCGCGGCCGCTACCAGGGCGCCTTCAGCTGGACCTGGGGGCTCGCCCGGTTCGCCGCCCTCACTCTGGGCGTCACCCTCTACACCGGTCTCGGCGCGAACGCCCTGTGGTGGATCGCGCTGCTCGGCGGCCTGCTCAGCTCGGCGGCGACCTTCGCCCTGCGCGGCCGGGTCGCCCACCGTACCGACCACGCGCTCGCGGCCTGAGGGCCGCCCGGCGGCGCCGGGGCGTGGGAGGCCTGGGGTACGGGGGTCCTCAGGCGGCAGGGGAGGACCCCGACCGGGTTTCCGGTCGGGGTCCTCGTCCGTGCGTCCGGCTGTCCGTCCCTCGCCTGTTCGTGCGTCCGTGCGTCCGCCGGTCCGGCGGGACTCAGGCGGTGCGGCGGGCGCGGGCGGCGACCACGGAGACCCAGAGCATCGCGGTGATGACGCCGACGGCCAGGGTCACCGTGCCGGCCGGGCCGCCGCCCATCGCCCAGCCGTCGCCCAGCAGCAGCGCGGTGCCGGCCACCCGGGAGGCGATCGCCGCACCCCGCTGCCCGGCCCGGGAGAAGTGGCGGCCGAGGACGTAGCAGGCGGCGATCAGGGCGGTGAAGGCGATCGAGCCGGCCGCCATGTGGCCGTAACCGCCCGGACCGGGCGTGGCGGGCGGCCCGGCCGGGGTGCCCGCCGGGAAGCCGTCGGCCGGGGCCATCACGAAGACGCCGGCCGCGACCATGCCCAGGCCGAACACCCGGACCAGCCGGGGCGCCCAGGTGCCGCCGGGCGTACCGTGCATCACCCGGCGCAGGCCCTTCGCGCCGAGGGTGGTCAGCAGGCCGGCGAGCAGGAAGTTGCTGATCTGCAGCCGGCCGAGGGAGCCGTTGCTGAGCGCGCTCAGCGGGTGCCGGGTGAGGTCGAAGCCCTCCCGGCAGCCCGCCTGGACCAGCGAGACGACGGCCCACAGCGGCGCCGCGACGACCAGGCAGGCCAGCAGGGTCCGGGTGCCGGCCCGGGCTGCCGCGGGGGTGGGTGCGGTGGTGGTGGAGGCATCGGTGCCGGTGGAAGCGGTGGGGAGCTGGACGGTGCTCATGGCGGGTCTCTCTTTCCGGGGCGGGCTGCTCGGTTCTCGCCTCCACGTCGAACCGCCGATGTGACAGGGAACGTGGCCGTTCCCTGTCACATCGCCCCGATCGACGTCTGGGCAGAAGCAAGTCACCGGACGACCCGACCGAGGAGAGAACATGCGCTACCTGATGACGACCAAGGCCACCGACACCGCACCTGACGAGGCCCTCTTCGCCGAGATGGGCAAGTTCATCGAGGAGCTGAGCGCGGCCGGCGTCCTGCTGGCCACCGGCGGACTTGAGCCGGGCGGGATCGTGGTGACCTCCGCCGGGGACGAGATCACCGTGACGGACGGGCCGTTCGCCGAGGCGAAGGAGGCCGTGGCCGGCTTCGCCCTGATCGAGGTCCGCTCCAAGGAGGAGGCGATCGAACTGGCCCGACGCTTCCGCCGGATCGTCGGTGACGGCGAGAGCGTGGTCCAGCAGGTGTTCGGCCCCTGACCGACCCGGCCGGCCGGGCGGCATCCCGATCGGGACGCCGCCCGGCACCGCGTCCGGTCCACGGGGCGTTCTGCCGGCGCCTTCGGCCGCCCCCCGGGGTCCGTCCCGCCGCTCCGCCGTCCCGGCTTGCGGCCCGGCCGGGGCGGATGCTGTGATCGTGCCCGTGCTGGATGCCCACCGCACGATCGACGCGGTCTGGAAGCTGGAGTCGGCCAGGATCGTCGCCGCCCTCACCCGGATGGTCCGCGACGTCGGCCTCGCCGAGGAGCTGGCGCAGGACGCCCTGGTCGCCGCACTCGAACAGTGGCCCGACGCCGGTGCGCCGGACAACCCCGGCGCCTGGCTGACGGCCGTCGCCAAGCGCCGGGCCGTCGACCACGTCCGCCGCTCCAGGCGCCTGACGCTGCAGCAGGAGCAGCTCGCCCACGAGCTGGAGCAGCAGGGGGACTTCGAACCGGGGTCGCCGCCCGCCCCCGAGCAGGACGACCTGCTGCGGCTGATCTTCATCTCCTGTCACCCCGTGCTGCCGGCCGAGGGACGGATCGCCCTGACCCTGCGGCTGCTCGGCGGGCTGACGGCGCAGGAGATCGCGCGGGCCTTCCTGGTCAACGAGCCCACCGTCGCCCGGCGGATCGCCGCGGCGAAGCGGACGCTGGCCGAGGAGCGGGTGCCGTTCACCCTGCCCGAGGGACCGGAGCTGGCCGGGCGGCTGTCCTCGGTGCTCGAAGTGGTCTACCTGATCTTCAACGAGGGCTACTCGGCCACCTCCGGCGACGACCTGATGCGCCCCGGGCTCTGCCACGAGGCACTGCGGCTGGGCCGGCTGCTGGCCGAACTCGTCCCCGACGAGGCCGAGGTGCACGGGCTGCTCGCCCTGATGGAGATCCAGGAGTCCCGCTCGGGCGCCCGGACCGGCCCGGCGGGCGAGCCCGTACAGCTGCACGAGCAGAACCGCGGCCGCTGGGACCAGCTGCGCATCCGCCGGGGCTTCACCGCGATGCTGACGGCCCGCCGGATCGGCGGGACGCCCGGCCCGTACGTGCTGCAGGCGGCCGTCGCGGTCTGTCACGCGCAGGCCCGGACCGCGGCGGAGACCGACTGGGAACAGATCGCGGCGCTGTACGAGTCGCTGGTCAGGCTGCTGCCAACGCCGGTCGTGCGGCTGAACCGGGCGGTGGCACTGGGCCGGGCGCGCGGGCCGCAGGCCGGCCTCGCGGTGGCGGACGCCCTCGCCGCCGACCCGGCGCTGCGCGACTACCACCTGCTGCCGAGCGTGCGCGGTGACCTGCTGCTGGGGCTCGGCCGGCGGGAGGAGGCGCGGCTGGAGTTCCAGCGCGCCGCCTCGTTGACCGGGAACGCCGCCGAACGGGCCTTCCTCCACCGGCGGGCGGACGGGATCGGACCGGCCGCCGGCGCGGTCCGCACCCTCGGTGACGCGACGGCGGAGTTCCTCGCGCGCGGGGACCTGGACACCGGGACGGTCCGTTCGTACGGGCAGACCCTGCGGCGGCTCGGCCTGGCCCTGGGCGAGCGGCGGCCGCTGGCCACCGTGACGCCCGAGGACGTGGCGCGGACCTTCACGGCGTCCTGGGGCGCCGCGGCGGCCGCCACCTGGAACCGCCACCGCTCGGCCGTCCGCTCCTTCGGCACCTGGGCGGGTGCCGACGACCTGGCCGACGGGCTGGCCCGGCGGGCCGGGCCGGGGCGGCGGACCGAGCCGCTCGGGCCGGACCAGCTGGCGGCGCTCTGGAGCCGCCCGGGCCCGGCGCCGCGCGAGCTGGCCCTGTGGCGGCTGCTGCACGAGTCGGCGGCCGCCGTCCGGGTCGTGCTGGCGCTGAACGTCGAGGACCTGGACCTGGAGGACCGCCGGGCCCGCGCGGGCGACGGCTGGGTGAGCTGGCGCGCCGGGACGGCCCGGCTGCTCCCCGGCCTGCTGGCCGGCCGGTCCGCCGGGCCGCTCTTCCTCGCCGACCGGCGGCCCGGCCCGGCCCGGACGCCGGGACCGGCCGACCTGTGCCCGCACACCGGCCGCGGCCGGCTGTCGTACGAGCGGGCCGAGCACCTCTTCAAGCGGTTCACCCGGGAGCTGGACCCGGCGGGGGAGGGCTTCACCCTCGGGCGGCTCAAGCCCGGCAGCTGACCAGGGGAGCCCGCGCCAGGGGTGGGGCTCAGCGCCGCCCGCCGGCGTACCCGGCCGCGTCGGCGGCGGCCTCGGCGTTGCGCGCGATCCGTTCGAGGACGGTGACGGCGATCCGGTACTCCTCGTCCGGGACACCGGCCGTCACCCGCTCGCGGAAGGCCCCGGCCCGGACGGCCGCCCGGGCGAACCGGGCCCGGCCCTCGTCGGTCAGGGCGAGCCGGCCCGGGGCCGGGCGCGCGGCCCAGCCGCCGGTGACCAGCGACTCGACGGTGGCGGCCGGCGCGGCGGCCTCGCCGTTGGCGGCCAGCACGGTCAGTACCGCGGTGTCGGTGGCCGCCGGGTCGTCCTCGATCACGTTCAGGACCTGCCAGCCGAGCCGGGTGAGGCCGTCCCCGGCCAGCATCCCGTCGACGTACCTGGTCAGGGCGGCGTCGGCGCGGTTGAGCCAGTAGCCGACGGGTTTCATCGGCGGCCGCTGTTCCATGTCCTGCTCCTGTTCCTGTTCCTGCTCCTGGTCACCGGTTCGGGGCGGGCGGATCGGGCGAGGCCCGGGCGGGCTCAGCGCCCGGCGAAGGCGGCGGCGTTCTCGTGGGCCCACTGCCGGAAGGTGCGGGCGGGCCGGCCGAGCAGGGTCTCCGTGGTGTCGGCGACCTCGGCGGGCCGTCCGTCCGCGGCCTCCCAGAGGTTGAGCAGGGAGAACACCATCGGCGCGGGCATGAAGGTGCCCAGCTGCCGCTCGGCCTCGGGGCGGGTGATCCGGCGGACCTCGATCTCCCGGCCGACGGCGTCGGCGAGCAGGGCGATCTGCTCGCGGAAGGCGAGCGACTCGGCGCCGGTCAGGGTGAGCGAGCGGCCGGTGAGGGAATCGCCGGTCAGCGCCTCGAAGGCGATGTCGGCGATGTCCTCGGGGTGGATGGGCGCGATCTGCGCTTCCGGGTAGGCGAGTTCGACCGGGAGCGAGCCCGCGACGGCGCGGGCCCAGCCGAAGGCGTTGCTGGCGAAGGCGTCCGGGCGCAGGAAGGTGCAGGTCAGGCCGGAGGCGGCGAGGGCTCGCTCGACCAGCAGGCTGTGGCTCGCCAGTGGGTCCCGCTCGGCGTCGGGGCCGAGCACGGAGGACGAGGACAGCAGGACGACGTGTTCGACGCCCGCGGCCTCGGCGGCCGCGACCAGCTCGTGGATGCCGGCGGGGTTGGGATAGAGGAACACCTGGCGCACGCCGCTGAGGGCGGCCCCGAAGGTGGCGGGCCGGTCGAGGACGAGCTCGGCGACCTCGACGCCGTCCGGGACGGTGAGCCCGGAGGGGTCGGCGCTGGCGGCGCGGACGGTGTGGCCGGCCGCGTGCAGACGGCCGACGACGGCCTGTCCGACCTTGCCGCGGGCGCCGGTGACGAGGGTGGTCATGAGAACTCCGATCGATTGCTTGCTACATATGCATGCTTACATGCACACGTTTGCGTGTCAACACATGCTTGCGCGGAATCACCTATGTACGATGAGGGCATGACCAAGCACCCGCCCGCGACCGCCGACGAGCTGCTGGACGCCGTGGGCCCGGCGTTCGGGAAGCTGCGCCGCTCCTCGCTGCTGGACGTCGAGAACCCGATCTCCCAGAAGGACCTGAGCCGGACCCTCGTCCTCAACATCGTCCTGGAGGGCGAACAGGCCGAGGAGGCCCGCGAGATCACCGTCGGCGCCGTGGCCGAGCACCTCAGCGTGGACCCGTCGGTCGCCAGCCGGATGGTCTCCGACTCGATCGGGGCCGGCTACCTGATCCGCACCGCCTCCCAGCAGGACGGTCGCCGGACGATCCTTCACCTCAGCCCCGAGGGAAGGGAACTGATGGCCCGGTTCCGGCGCCACCAGCGATCCGCCTTCGAGTACGTCACCGCGGACTGGCCCGAGGACGAACGCCTCGAATTCGCCCGCCTGATGCTGAAGTACGTGGCGGCCCAGAACGCCCTGCGCCGCTCCGGCGACCAGGACACCGCCCGCTGACCGCTCGCCGAGCGCTGCCCGACCGTCCGCCGAGCGCTGCCCGACCGCTTGCCCAGCCCCGCCGACCGTCCGCCGAGTCCTGCCGACCGGGAGTGGCAGCCCGACCGAAGGGCCACCCGATGCGTGAACCAGCAGCCGAGCCGGCAGCCGAGCCTGCGGGTGCCACCGGCCCCGACCTGCACCTGGACCTGCCCGCCACCGGCAGCCGCCGCGCCGCGCTCACCCAGGCGCTCCGGGAGGCCGTCCGCGCCGGCCGGCTCGCCCCCGGCACCCTGCTGCCGCCGTACCGCACCCTCGCCCTCGACCTGGGGGTGGCCCGCAACACGGTGGCCGACGCCTACGCCGAACTGGTCGCCGAAGGCTGGTTCACCGCCCGGCAGGGCTCCGGCACCCGGGTCGCCGAACGGGCCCTGCCGGCCCGCGCGGCCCGTACCCCCAAGAAGCCCTCCGGCCACCGGCCGGGCCCCGCCCACAATCTGGGCCAGGGGCAGCCGGACGCCGCCTCCTTCCCCCGGGCCGACTGGGTCGCCGCCACCCGCCGGGCCCTCACCGCCGCCCCCGACGAGGCCTTCGGCCCCGGCGACCCGCAGGGGCGGACCGAGCTGCGCGAGGCGCTCGCCCAGTACCTCGCCCGGGTCCGCGGAGTACGCACCACCCCCGACCGGATCGTGGTCTGCGCCGGCTTCGCCCACGCGCTGCGGCTGCTCTTCGAGGGCCAGGTGCTGCGCGGCCCGCTCGCGGTGGAGGCGTACGGGCTGCCCTTCCACCGCGGGCTGCTGCACGGCGCGGGCGTCCGCACCGTGCCGCTCGGCATCGACGCGAAGGGCACCAGGACGGACGAGCTGGCGCCCATGACCGCCGCCTCGCCGCGGACGGCCCCGCGGGCCGTGCTGCTCACCCCCGCGCACCAGTTCCCGACCGGTGGCCCGCTGCGCGCGAGCCGGCGGGCCGCCGCGGTCGACTGGGCCCGCGCCAACGGCACGCTGGTGCTGGAGGACGACTACGACGGGGAGTTCCGCTACGACCGCGAGCCGGTCGGCGCCGTGCAGGGCCTCGACCCGGAGCGCGTGGTGTACCTGGGCTCGGTCAGCAAGAGCCTGTCCCCGGCCGTGCGCCTCGGCTGGATGGTGCTCCCCGAGCACCTGGTCGCGCCGGTGCTCGCGGTGAAGGGGGAGCGCGAGGCCTGGACCGGCGCGCTGGACCAGCTGGCGCTCGCCGAGCTGATCGAGTCGGGCCGGTACGACAAGCACGTCCGGCGGATGCGCCAGCGCTACCGCGCGCGGCGGGGCCGGCTGGTCGAGCGGCTCGCCGAGCAGGCGCCGCACATCGAGGTGACCGGCATCGCCGCCGGGCTGCACGCCGTCCTGCGGCTGCCGCCCGGGACGGAGGCCTCCTCGGTCAAGGCCGCCACCTGGGAGGGCGTCGCCCTGGACGGCCTGGCCGGCTTCCGCCACCCGGACGCGGTGGTGCCGCCCGCCGACGGGCTGGTGGTCGGGTACGCCACCCCCTCGGAGTCCGCCTACGGCGCCGCGCTCGACGCCCTCTGCCGGATCCTGCCGCCGGAGCCGGAGCCGGAGCCGGAGCCGGAGCCGGAGCCGGAGCCGGAGCCGGAGCCGGAGCCGGCCTGACCCGCCCCTGCGCGGAGGCGGGGGCGGGTCGGGTCAGCGGCGCCCGGGCGGCCGTCGCTCGCGGCCGTCCTGCTCGCGGCCGTCCTACTCGCGGGCGCCGATCGCCCCCGCCGCGTCCGCGCGCAGCGCCAGCCGCGCCGGCAGCGCGGTGGCCACGAAGGCCAGCAGCGCCGCCGCGCCGACCACGCCCAGGTAGGTCAGCGGCGGCGCGTACGGCCGGGCCGCCCCCGTCATACCCGCGCTGTACGCCGCCAGCGTCCCGTACGCGACGGCCGAGCCGAGTCCGACGGAGAGCAGGACCACCATCAGCGTCTCCCAGCGGAGCATCGCCCGGACCTGCCGTCCAGTGGTGCCGATCAGGCGCAGCAGCGCGAACTCGCGGCGCCTGGCGGCGGTCGCCATCACCAGGGTGTTCACCACCGCGATGCCGGTGAACGCGATGATCAGACCCATCGCGACGTAGTTGACCTGCGCCTGGCTGCCGGCCTGCGCGCCGCGGACGGCGTCGAGTTCGGCCCGGCCCAGGATCCGCACCGCGGGGAAGGCCCCGGCCGCGGCGGCCAGCTCCTCGCGCGTCGCGGTGCCGGCCACGAGCACCGAGGACGCCAGCGGGTTGTCCACGTGCGCCGCCAGCACCCCCACGGGCAACAGCAGGTCGCCGAAGCCGAGGCCGTGCTCGTAGACGGCGACCACCCGCAGCGACACCGTGACCCCGTCGCCCAGCGTGACCGGCAGCGTCCCGCCGACCGCGGCCTTCCTGGTGTCGGCGGCGAGCCGGCTGACGGCGACGGTGTCCTCGCCCATCGCGTCCAGCGACCCGGCGGTGACCCCCGGGTCCATGGTCCGGCCCAGGCCCCGCGGGGTGACGCCCTGGGCCGGGAACCTGTCCGGGCCGGAGTACACGGTCGACCGCACCACCTCGGTCACCGCCTCGACACCGGCGACCCCGCGCACCGCGTCGGCGGCGGCCCGCGGCACGCCCGGCCCGGCGGCGGCCAGCACGAACGGGGCGGTGGTGCCGGTCCGCAGCTGGTCGCCCGCCGCCCGGGCCGTGGTGGTCTGGGTGAACAGGATCGTCGAGGCCATCGCGACGGCCAGGCTGAGCGGGGTGACCACGGCGGCGAGGCGCTGCGCCTGGGCACGGGCGTTCTGCGCGGCGAGGAACCCGGCGGCCGGCGAGAGGGCCTGGACGACCCGGCCCAGCACCGCCGTGGCGAACCCGACCACCGGCGGGCCGAGCAGCGCGGTGGCGACCGCGGCCAGGACCACGGACAGGAAGGTCACGGGGGTGGCGCCGGCGTCGGTGTGCAGGCCCGACAGGACGAGTACCAGCACCACGTGGCCGACCGCCGCCAGCAGGCCGGCGACCAGCCGCAGGGCCCCCGAGCGGGGCTTCGGAGCGGCGGCCTCGGCGAGTCCCTCGGTGGGGTGCACCCGAGCCGGGCGCCGAGCCGACACCCGGGCGGCGCCCCAGCCCGCCAGCAGCGTCGCGAGTACGGCCACGACCGGCGGGAACGGGCTGAGCAGCAGGTGCAGGGTGTCCGGCAGCGCGCCGATCGCCAGGAAGCGGCGGTGCAGCCAGCCGGCCAGCGCGAGCCCGGCCAGCGCCCCGGGCAGCCCGGCCAGCAGGCCGACCACCAGGGCCTCCCGGCCGACCGTCCGGCGCAGCTGGCGCGGCGTCGCCCCGATCGCGCGGAGCAGCGCCAGCTCGCGCACCCGCTGCTGGACGGAGAGCGAGAAGGTGCCCGTCACCACCAGCAGGGCCACCAGCAGCGAGGTGCCGCCCATCGCGGCGCCCATGCTGATCAGCTTCACCCGGGCCTTGCCCGCCGCCAGGAACTCGGCCGGGCCCAGGGCGTCGCCCGCGCGGACCTCGGCCGTCGTGCCGGCCAGCGCCGCGACGGCCCGGGCCCGGACTCCGGGCAGGTCCGCGCCGGGCTCGGGGAGCAGTCCGATCGCGGCCACCTGCCCGGGGCGGCCGGCCAGCCGCCGGGCCTCGCCGGCGGTGAAGAACAGCGCCGACTGCCGGGCGAGCGGACCGCCGACGGGCGAGGCCACCCCGACCACCCGGTACGCGGCTGGCGCGGCGCCGGACTGCACGGTGACCGTGCCGCCGACGCCGACCCCGGCGCGCCGGGCGGCCGCCGCGTCCAGCACGATCTCGTCGTCCGCGGCGGGGGCCCGGCCCGCGTCCAGCCCGAACGGCGTGAGCACGGCGGACTCCCAGGCGTGTCCCCAGGAGGAGCCGCCCGCGGCCCCGCCGCCCGGGGCCAGCACCTCCGCGGGGAAGGTGAGTTCGGGGACGACCGCGCGGACGCCGGGCAGCGCGCCGAGCCGGTCCGCGGTGCGGGCGTCCAGCCAGGCCCGCTCGGTCAGCGCCTTGGCCTTGTCCTTCGTCTTGTCCCCCTTCCGCTCGATCCGGTGCAGCTCCTGGTCCGCCGTGACCAGCAGGGGCGTACCGGCGTACCGCTCGGTGGGGATCCGGCCGCGCAGGCCGGTCTCCAGCAGCGCGCCGCAGGCGGTGACCAGAGCGGCGGCGCACATCAGCGCGACGAAGGCGCCGGCGAAGGCCCCCTTGCGGGCCCGCAGGGTGCTCAGGGCGAGGAAGAACATCAGGCCCACGCTCCCAGCCGGCTCATCCGGTCGGCCACCAGCTCGGCGGTCGGCGCGGTGAGCGCGTCGGCGAGGGCGCCGTCGGCGAGGAAGAGCACGGTGTCGGCGTAGGAGGCGGCGACCGGGTCGTGGGTGACCATGACGACGGTCTGGCCCAGCTCGTCGACGGTCTGCCGGAGCAGCCCGAGCACCTCTTTCGCCGTCACGGTGTCCAGCGCGCCGGTGGGTTCGTCGCCGAACACCACCTCCGGCCGGGTGACCAGCGCCCGCGCGACGGCCACCCGCTGCTGCTGCCCGCCGGACAGTTCGGCCGGCCGGTGCCCGGTGCGGTCCGCCAGGCCCACCCGCTCGACGATCTCCGCCAGCCAGGCCCGGTCCGGGCGGCGCCCGGCCAACCGCAGCGGCAGCGTGATGTTCTGCAGGACCGTCAGGGAAGGCATCAGGTTGAACGCCTGGAACACGAAGCCGATCCGGTCCCGGCGCAGCCGGGTCAGCCGGGTCTCGTCCAGCCCGGTCAGCTCGATCCCGCCGAGCGTCACAGTCCCGCCGGTGGGCCGGTCGAGGCCGGCCGCGCAGTGCAGGAAGGTGCTCTTCCCGGAGCCGGACGGCCCCATCACGGCGGTGAAGCTGCCGCGCGGGATGTCGACGCTGACACCGCGCAGCGCGTGCACGGTGCCGGCGCCGCGGCCGTACACCTTGGTGACCGAGGAGAGGCTCACGGCCGCCTCCGGGCGGGCGCCGGGGGTGGGGTCCGGCGCGGCGGCCGGGCGGGCCGAGGAGGAGAAGATCTTGGGCATGACCCCAGCGTGCTCCGCCGCCCGGCCCTGTTCTAGTGTCAGAAACGGCAACGGATGACAGCTTGTTGCCACTCGACCGGGGATCGGGGGGAACGTTGTCGGGTCTGATCGCGCTGGGGGTTCCGGACGAACATCTCAGGCTGTACCGGTACTTCCTGCGACATCCGGGGCACGCGGCCGAGGCGGCCGGCACCGCCTTCGGCTGGGACCGCGACACCGTCGAGGAGGCCCTGGAGCGGCTGCAGGGGAAGGGCCTGATCCGCCTCTCGGACAAGCACACGGTGCTGGTCTCGGACCCTTCGGTGGCGGTCGAGTGGCTGGTCGAGCAGCAGCTCGGCGAGCTGCGGAACGCCACCGACCAGGTGGTCGCCGCCCGCAAGGTGATCGCCGCGCTCTCCGAGGAGCACAAGCACGGTCTGGCGGAGACACCGGTCGGGGAGATCGAGCGGGTGGACGGCGTGGACGCCATCCGCGACCGCCTCGCCGACCTGGCCTTCTTCACCTTCCGCGAGCTGATGGCGCTGCTGCCGAACCGCTGGCAGCCGGAGAGCATCGAACAGGCCCGGCAGTCCGACCTGCGGATGCTGCGGCGCGGCATCCGCTGGCGCACGGTCGTCGGCCCGGAGGCCGTCGCCGATCCGGCGACCAACGCCTACCTGCGCGAACTCGTGGCGCTCGGCGGCGAGGTGCGGTTCACCGACCAGGCGATCCGGCGGATGGTGATCTGGGACCGTGGTGTCGCCATGGTGCCGGTCGACCCGGACGACTACCAGCAGGCGACCCTGGTGGTCCGGCAGGCCGGCCTGGTCGCCAACACCGTCGCCTGGTTCGAACAGGTCTGGGGGAGCAGCCGGGAACTGCCCGCCGAGGAGAGCGGCGGGGAAGGCGCCCCGCCGGCGCTGTCCGAGGTCGAACGCCGGGTCCTGGACGTCCTCACCCGCACCGACAAGGACGAGGCGGCGGCCCGCGAGATGGGCGTCTCGCTGCGTACCTTCCGGCGCTACATCGCCGACATCATGCTCCGGCTGGGCGCCGCCAACCGCTTCCAGGCGGGCCTGCTGGCCAAGGAGCGGGGCTGGATCTAGGCCCACGGCCCGCTGCCCGCTGCCCACTGCCCACTGCCCACGGCCTTCGGCCCTGGAGCCCCCTGCGGCCTTGAATCTCCCGCAGGGGGAGTTCCTACCGTACGGAGGAACGCGGACGGCCGGCCCGGCCGACCGCGGGCCGAGGGGTGCGAGGAGGCAGTCATGACGGCGTTCGTACTGGTGCCGGGCAGTTGGACCGGCGGCTGGATCTGGCAGGAGGTGGCCGCCCGGCTGCGCGAGTCGGGGGCCGAGGTGCACCCGGTGACGCTCACCGGCATGGGTGACCGGCAGCACCTGGCCGGCCCCGGCACCGACCTGGAGACCCACATCGACGACCTGGTACGGGTGATCGACGAGGTGCGGGACCCGCAGCTGGTGATCGTCGGCCACGACTACGGCATCCACCCGGTACTGGGCGCCGCCGACCGGCGCCCGGACCGGATCGCCCGGATCGTTTACCTGGACGCCGGCATGCCGCAGGACGGCGACGCCGCGCTCCGACTGGCCGACCAGAGCGTCCGCGACCTGCTGCTGGGCCCCGCCGGGCCCGAGGAGGCCGACCGGCCGGTCCCCGCGCCCGGGCCGGACGGGTGGCAGCGCGGCGGCAGCGTCGCCGGCCTCACCGAGGAGGCCCTGGCGCGGATGACCCGGCTCGCCGCACCCCAGCCACGGGCCACCCTCACCCAGCCGCTCCGCCTGTCGGGCGCGGTCGCCGGCCTGCCCACCAGCGGCGTCCTGTGCACGGCCAACGGGACGAGCATCGCCCTGCTGCAGGCCCTGGTCGGCCTCGGCGATCCGCGCCTGCAGGCGCTGACCGACCCGCGGGTGAGCTTCTTCGACCTCGACACCGGCCACTGGCCGATGCTCTCGGCGCCCGAGGAACTCTCCGCCGCCCTGCTGGCCGCCGCCGCCGGCGAGGGCCACCGGCTGTCCGCGGCGGCCGCCGAACGGCCCGCGCACCTGGAGCCCTTCGTGCTGGACGTCCCGGAGCGCCCCCGGGAGCGGGTCGGCGCGGTCGACCTCTACCGCCCCGACGGCGACCTGCCCGCCCCGGCGATCGTGTTCGTCCACGGCGGCCCGGTGCCGGCCGGGGCGCGGCCCACCCCGCGCGACTGGCCGTCCTTCACCGGCTACGCCGGGTACGTCGCGGGCCTGGGCGCCGTCGGGGTGACGGTGGACCACGGGCTGCACGGCCTGGAGGACTTCGCCAAGGCCGCCGAGAACATCGCCGCGGCGGTCGAACTCGTCCGGGCCGACCCGGGCGTGGACGGGGACCGCATCGCGATCTGGTACTTCTCCGGCGGCGGCCCGCTCTCGGCGGAGGTGCTGGCGGCGCCGCCGTCCTGGCTGCGCTGCGTCGCGGCGACCTACCCCGTCCTCGCGCCGCTGCCCAGCTGGGGGATGGCGGCCGACGGACGGTTCGCCCCCGCCGCGGCGGTGCGGTCGGCGGGCCGGCTGCCGATCGTCCTCACCCGGGTGGAGCTGGAGCTCCCGGAGATCGCGACCACCGTCGAGGGGTTCCTGGCCGCCGCGAAGGACGCCGGGGCCGAGGTCGAGGTGATCGACGTACCGGGCGGCCACCACGGCTTCGAGACCGTCGACCGGACGGAGGAGGCCCGTGCGGCGGTGCGTCACGCCGTCCGGTCCGTCCTGGGACACCTGCGCCGCTGAGGCTCCCCGGCCACCCGCCGGGTGCGCACCGAGGGTCCCGGCCGCAGGGGAGCCGGGACCCTCGGCGGGGCGCCGCCGGGCTGGTCGGCGCTCTCCTCCCGGATGTAGTCCGCGTACTCGGCGGCGGTGAGGAGCTCGTCCAGGTGCTTGGGGTCGGACATGGTGACCTGCACGATCCAGCCCTCGCCGTACGGGTCGGTGTTGAGGTACTCCGGGTCGGAACCGAGGTCCTCGTTCACGGCGGCGATGGTGCCCCCCCACCGGCATGTAGATCTCGGAGACGGCCTTGACCGACTCCACGCTGCCGAACGGCTCCGAACTCTCGAAGCTGTCACCGGACTTCGGCTGCTCGACGTAGACGATGTCCCCCAACTGGCGCTGTGCGTGGTCGGTGATGCCGATGTGCACCCTGCCGTTCCCCGAGGGGCGGACCCACTCGTGGTCCTTGCTGTACTTCAGGTCCGTCGGGATGTCTGCCATGCCGGCCTCCGGGGATTCGTCCGTGGGGCGCCCTGACGATGGGGACGGGCGCCGGCGGCGAGCCTGCTACAGGCGGGGTCCCCCGGGCGGGATGCTCACTCGTACGAGTGAGTCGGGCGACTTCGGGCCCCGGTGCTGCCGGGGTTGCCGGTGCCGTCGGCGCTCCGGTCCGAGGGGGTGCCGGTTCCGGCGGTGCCGGCCCAGGGGGTGCCGGTTCAGGTGCGGGGCGCCGGGGCCGCCGCGAGCATCGGGAGCGACGACAGGTGCTCCTCCGGGACGTCGAAGGCCGCGGCCAGGGCGGACAGGTGCGGGGCCAGGCGGGCGACCAGCCGCCGCCGGGTCCCGGCGAGTGCGCCGACCTGACCGGCCGTGAGTGACCTCCCGGCCAGCAGCAGTCCGCTGCGCGAGTCCACCTGACCGAGCAGGAAGAGTGCGCACAGGTCGTCCAGGGCGGCGCGCGTGGCAGGGTCGGCGACGCGGTGGCAGGCCGCGACGAAGGCGTCCGCGGCCTGTCCCACGGCGTGCGCGTCGACGAGGGCCAGCGCGGCGTCGGAGGCGTTGTTCCAGCGGCTCAGTCCGCCGCCCGCCCGGTCGCCGCCCGCCCCGTCGTCGCCGGCCCCGCCGCCGCGAAGGTCGCGCCGGGCGGCCAGGTGCCAGTGGCGCTCGGCGGCGGCGAGAACCTGCCGGAGGAAGCGCGGGTCGGTCAGGTCCTCCGCGCCGGTCGCCTCCCCGGTGGTCGGGGCCGGCTCCTGCCCGAAAATCATCTCGGCGCCGGCCTTGCACCAGATCGCCAGGTTGTCCCCCTCGGCGGTGATCGCCCCGTCCGCGTTGGCGGAGTACTCGGCCAGCCCGTTCACCGGGAAGAGCCCCTGGGCCCCGCAGCGCTCCCGGCTCTCGATCGTGATGTCCCGCGACTTCCAGGTGATCCAGCCCTTGGCGACGGCCACCAGGCGCTCGGCGTCAGCGCGTTCCTCGGGCCGGTGGGTGGTCCAGGCCGCGGTGACCGCCCGGTGGAGGAAGGTCATGGCGTAGGCGGTGGCCACGCACCCCAGCAGCCTGCCGTGGTGGCTGCGGTGCGCGGCCAGCGGGACCCGCCGCCCGTCGCCCGCGCCGGAGATGTGCCGCACGTACGCGTAGCGGACCGCCGCGGCCAGGGCCGCCCGGCAGCCGCCGAGCGTGCTCGCGCTCATGCAGAGCTTGCCCACCGCCACCCGCCCGATGGCGTGCAGGAACCGCTTGCGCGAACTGCCCACCGTGCTGGTGAAGGTGCCGTCCGGCAGCAGCCGGCCGTGCGGCCCCTGGATCAGCGCGGTCCGCGGCAGGCGGACGTGGTGGAAGGCGGTGACGCAGTGGTCCACCGGACTGCCGATCCGCTCCGGCAGCATCGTGACGGTGACCCCCGGCAGCGTCCCCCGGTGGTCGCTCAGTGGGGTGAGGAACAGGAAGACCCCTCGGTCCCGGTCGTCGACCAGCAGCCGGGCCGCCACGACCGCCGTCTTCGGCCCGCCCGCCGGGCCGGTGTTGGGCATGTACTTCCGGGCGCCCTCGTTCGGCGTGTGCAGCACGAACCCGTCGCTCTCCCGGTCGTAGCGGGCGATGGTCTCCAGTGCGGCCGCGTCGTTGCCGTGCGCCCGCTCGGTGCACAGGAAGGTCCCGACGCGGGCCAGCGAGGTGAACTCGCCCACCTCGCGCACCGGCGAGACCTCGTCGTCGAGCACGCTGCCCAGGAAGAGGTTGTAGTGGATGCCGGCCACGGTCGCCGTCGCGCCGTCCACCACCGCGGCCCATTCGTGCAGCGCGGCCAGTGCACGTGGATCCCCGGCCAACCATTCGGGGGAGAGCGGGAGTTCGGCGTTCAGCGCGCGCAGGCGGTCGTACGCGAGCTGCCACCGATCCTCGATCCGGGCCCCGGGCCGGTAGCGGAACAGGTCGGCGGAGACGGCCTTGCGCCAGTGTCCGTGGAGGTAGGTGCCGTCGGGACCGTCGTCGAAGAGGAGCCCGGTTAAGCCGTCGAGGTCGAGGGTGACAGGTGTGGAGGTCGTCGTCGTCATCATGATCGGTTCAACGACGGCGCACAGGGCGCAGGAACGATCTTTCTGTTGCCGTTCCGTTAAACCTCACGCCCGCCCGTCCCGTTCCGGGCGGCCCCCGACCGGGCGGCGCGGTGCCGGCCGGCCCGGGCGGGAACCGGCGCGGGCGGGAACCGGCGCGGGAGGGAACCGGCGCGGGAGGGAAGAGGCGTACGAGGAAACCCTGAGGTCAGGACGTGGCGGAAACGTGTTCGTCGGCCGGGTGTTGTGGCTATACGATCATTCGGCCGGCCGCTGTGAAGTCGCGGCAGGGCCCATTCGCACACGCATCCCGGGGGACCGTTGAAGATCCGTCGTTCGCTCGCCACCGCCGTCTTCCTCGCCACGGCCGCCGCGCCTCTCGCCGCGGGCACCGCACCGGCGTTCGCCGACAGCGTCCCGGCGGGGCAGGAGCAGACCGACCCGGCCGGGACGAAGGCGGACGAGGAGAACCGGGCGGCGATCGAGAGGCTGCTCGTCTACCCGAACGACTACCTGCTGACGGCCCCGAGCGACTACCTGCGCGAGCACGCGGCGGCGGCGCTCGCCGGCACCCCGGCCGACCGCGCGCGGTTCCTCACGTCGGAGGTGGACCGGATCCGCCGGGACGACGCGCGGATCGCCATCCTGCGGATCATGAACGTCGGCGGCCCGGCGGTGAAGAAGGCCGGCACCGCAGCCTTCCCGACGGACGACCTCGACGTGTACCGCGCCTTCCTGAACGTCGGCCAGTACACGGCCCGGGCGGAGGACGAGAACCGCGCCGAGGTACAGCGGCTCCTCGACGACCCGAGCACGGGCCGGGGCGTGCGCGAGGGTGCTGAGAAGGCGCTCGCCGGCACGGCCGCGGACGTCGAGCACTTCCTCAAGGTGGAGTTGGAGCCGCTGCGGGACACCGACGACCGGGTCCTGCTCACCCAGATCATGTCCCGCGGCGGCCCGGCGGTGCGGAAGGCCGCCAACATCGCGATGTCGGGCACCGTCGAGGACGTCCGCGAGTTCCTGAAGACCGGCCAGTACATCGCCCGCGCCGAGGACGAGAACCGCGCCGAGGTCCAGCGCATCCTCGACGACCCGGCCACCGGCCGGCACGTCCGGGAGGCGGGGCAGAAGGCGCTGGCGGGCAGCGCCGCGGACGTCGAGCACTTCCTGAAGGCGGAGCTGGAGCCGCTGCGGGCGAGCGACGACCGGGTCCGGGTCTCCCAGATCATCGAGGCCGGCGGCCCCGAGGTCCGCAAGGCCGGCACCGCCGCGCTCGACGGCGCCATCGAGGACGTCCGGGCCTTCCTGAAGGAGGGCCAGTACACGGCCCGCGCCAAGGACAAGGCCGCCGAGCAGGCCGCCGCCGAGGCCGCGCAGGGCGCCTCCGGTGCCGGCCGGTCGGGCAGCACCGTCGTCCCCGCCTCGGTCACCACCGGCACCACGACCGGGACCACGACCGCCACCCCGGCCCCGGTCTTCGGCACGGGCGGCCAGGCCGCCGGCGGCTCGCTGGCCGCCACCGGCTCGACCGCCCCGCTCGGGTCCCTCGCCGCAGCCGCCGGCGCGGCCGTCGTCCTGGGCGCCGGCGCGGTCGTCGTCTCGCGCCGCCGCCCGCAGGCCTGATCACCCCCCTCCGCCGGTCGCCGCGCTGCTCGCGGCGGCCGGCGGAGTGCTGTCTCCCGCCGACGGTCGGGGCTGCTGGGCCAGTGCATGCGCATCCGCCGACACGGGGCCCGGAAGCCGGGGCCGAGGTGAAGCGGTCGTGCGGACGCGATGCGGAGGTCGCCTGCGGGCGGTCACCGACCACGTGCTCGCCGGCCTCGCGATTAGGTGGGGCGTGCTACACCTGAAGTAATCAAAGGGGCACTTTGCATCAACTGAATCTCGGCATCATGGCGCAGTCACGCAAGGAGAACGAGCACCGACTGCCGATCCATCCCGCACATTTCGATCGGATCGACGTCGACCTCCGCGGCCGTATTCACCTTGAGCGGGGGTACGGAGAACACTTCGGGGTCTCCGACGGGCAACTGGCCCCCCTCGTCGCCGGATTGCTCTCACGGGCGGAGCTGATCAGGCAGTCCGATGTGGTCCTGATGGCGAAGCCGATGCCGGAGGACGTCGCCGAACTGCGCGAGGGACAGGTCCTGTGGGGCTGGCCGCACTGCGTCCAGGACGAGGAGGTCACCCAGACGGCCATCGACCGGAGATTGACGCTCATCGCTTTCGAGGCGATGAACCACTGGACCAGTGACGGCGCGTTCAACCTGCACGTCTTCCACAAGAACAACGAGATGGCCGGGTACGCCTCGGTGCTGCACGCCTTGCAGCTGCGGGGTTCGACCGGGGACTACGGGCGTCGGCTGCGCGCGGTCGTGATCGGCTTCGGCGCGACAGCCCGAGGAGCCGTGACGGCCCTGAACTCCCTGGGTGTGCACAACGTCGACGTGCTCACCGCGCGTGGCGTCACGGCGGTCAGCTCACCGATCCACTCCGCGCGCATCGTCCAGTTCGATCACGACGAGGCGAACGAGACCGCCGACCCGCGCCGCAGCCACGCCCTCACCCAGGACGGCCGGATACCGCTGGCGGAGTTCCTCTCCGCACACGACATCATCGTCAACTGCGTGCTGCAGGACACCGGGGCACCGCTGACGTTCCTGATCGACGAGGACCTCGGCACGCTGGCGCCGGGCACCCTCGTCATCGACGTCTCCTGCGACGAGGGGATGGGCTTCAGTTGGGCGCGGCCCACCACCTTCGCCGATCCGATGTTCACCGTCGGCGACAACGTGCACTACTACGGCGTGGACCACAGCCCCTCCTACCTGTGGAACTCCGCCACCTGGGAGAACAGTGAGGCGCTGATCCCGCACCTGCGCCCGGTCATGGAGGGTCCCAGCAGCTGGGAGGCGGACGAGACCATCCGTCGTGCCATCGAGATCCGCGAAGGCACCGTCCGGAACCCGGCCGTGCTGGCGTTCCAGCACCGGTCGCCGGACTACCCCCACGCCAAGGTGTAGTCGCCGCCGGTCGGACCCAGGACCGGGACGGTGAACGCCGAAGGCCCCGACCGCTGGGCGGTCGGGGTCTTCGAGCTGCCATGGCCGGCAGAGGCGGGGGATACCGGATTCGAACTCGTGAGGGGTCCCAACACGCTTTCCCATGCTCCCGAACGCCGTTCGCCGGGGTTAGCACCCGTTCTGACCTGCAGCGGAGCGGGTGGCCCGGCGGCGCCCGAACTTGGCTGGAAGCGGATGGACGAGACCAGAACCGAGTCCACGGCGCCGGCGCTCGGACGGCCGGTTCCGGGCCTGTCACCACTGGCCTACCGTCACGCCACGACGCACCGGAGCTGATGGCGGCCGGTGACCACCGGCCGAGCACCGGACCGCCGTGCCGGCCCGGCCCGGTGCTCTCGGCGGATCAGAGGGTGACGGCGCGCAGCGCGATCAGGGCGATGGAGGCCATGGTGAGGACCGCCGCCGGAGGCGCGCCCTTGCGGTCGCCGACTCGCAGGTGGAGGCGACCGCCCCGGCGAAGTAGAGCGTCAGGCCAATCGCGGCGGCGATTCCGACGGGTCCCCATCGGAGTCCGGCGAGCACACCGGCCGCGCCCGCGACCTGAGCGCCGATCAGGAAGGCCATCATGCTTTGCGGCACTCCGAGGGTGGACATCTGCTGCGTGATGTGCCGCGTCCGCAGGGACTTGGCCCCGGCCGATATCAGGAGAACGGCCGACATGAACACAGTGACGACGGCAAGGGAGACGAACACGGCTGAAACCTCAATCGTGCGAGATGCGAGCAAGGGATGTGCGCACCTCGACGACGATAGGCGGCCGATAGGTACCTCCAGGTAACCTTCGGGGCATGAGCCAGCGACCCGGAATCGCCTTCCTCGCCGACTGCCCCGCTCTCCTGGCCATGGAGATCATCGCCAGCAAGTGGTCCATGGTCACGCTCTTCGCGCTGACCGACGGCCCGTTGCGCCACGGCGAGCTGGTCGAGCTGAGCGGCGGCATCTCACGCAAGGTACTGACCCAGACGCTGCGCCGGCTCCAGGCCAACGGGCTCGTCGAGCGGCACGCGTATGCCGAGGCGCCGCCGCGGGTGGAATACGGCCTGACCGATCTGGGACGAACCCTGGAGGAGCCCATCAGGTTGCTCACCGCCTGGGCGCGGGAGAACGGCGAGGCGGTCGTCACCTTCCGGGAAAGCAGCCAACACGGCCAGAACCCACGGGCGGGCCGGACGACCCCGGTGAAGAGCCCTCCTGCTGATGAGAACCTGGACCGTTTTTGATCAACGTGCCCGACCCCATGCGCCACGAGACCGCCGAGAAGATCGGCAGACTCCGCCGAGGAAGCATCGCCGGAGCGCCCGGGCGAGGTCCCGGAACGGCCAACTGTTCGTCCAGCCGTCCGGCGGCGGCCGTAGACGTCCTGACCTGCGGTGCCGAGCCGGTCCGGTTCAGACCTTGCTGACGACGATGGTGTCCGGGAGCAGTTTCTCCAGGTCGTCGACGTCGGAGGTGAAGACGGTGACCTGTCCTCTCTGGCGCATGGCGACAACGGCGAGCATCGCCTCGATGGCGTACTTGTGACCGTGCAGGTTCGTTGCGGCCAGCAGTCTGCGGGCCTGCCTGGCCTCGTCCTTGTCCAGGTCGGCCACGCTGACGCGAGAGAGGACCCAGTCCCAGCGCTGCTCGGTGGTCCTGCCGTCGTGAGCTTCGACGAGAGTCATGGGAGAGGTGACCACGTCGGCCTCGCCACGTGCCGCGAGTTCGAGGCGGGCGATCATCATCCGGTCACCGCGAACGGCCAGGGACAGGGCTTCGCAGTCGAGCACGAAGACACGCACCGGCTTGGCCTCGCCGGCGTGCTTCCTCGTCACGCGGCCTCTCCGGTGCGCTTGCTCCGGGCAGCGCGGCGGCGTTCGTGCTCGGCATCGAGGTCGTCCAGCTCGGCGTAGGCCGTTGAGCGCTCAGTCTCGGTGACGGGTCCGTGCTCCTCTTCGAGCCAGTGGACGAGTTCTCCAAGCTTGTCCCGGTCGCGCTTGGCACGCAGCGCGTCGGTGACGCAGGCGGAGATGCCCCGTTCGTCGGCTTCCGCGCGGATCTCCTCAAGGAGATCCTCCGGGATCGTCACGGTCACTTTCTTCGATGCCATACAAGTGACCATGCTCGCCATACATGGCACCCGCACGCAAGGCGGGGCTTGTGCAGCGTGCGGCGGGGAGCGCAGTCCATGACCGGACGGGTCCATGTCCGAGTGCCTCCAAGCCTCCGAGGGGCAGTCGGATGGGGACGCTTCGGGACCGGGAGCCATCTTGCAGTTCGTCCCGCTCCGCGGTCTGGGCCTTCTGCTCGCGGGGATACGGGATCCGAACTCGCGAGGGGTTGCCCCCCACACGCTCTCCCATTCTCCCGAACCTTGTCCGCTGTTGTTCACACTCGTTCTGACCTGCAGTGGAGCGAGCCGTCGGACGGTGGTTGAACCCGGTCGGACCGGGGTGAACGAGACCGGAAGTGAGATCGCTTCCGGGACGTCGACCGGGTAGTGCCCACATGTCTCGGGTCGTTCGTACTGGACGCCGGCCAGGGGCGCCCGAGGGGCTTCCCGGGCTGTCGGGGGACAGTCTTGTCCTGGTCGAGGCGCCCGTACGGCGTCGAGCGGGGGAGGCCGAACATGTCGGCGATCTGCTGGACGGACTCTTCCCGCTCGTCGTAGGGACGTTCGGCGATCCCCATGACGCGGGTACGGCCCGTGAGCCGGTTCGGCCATCGCGGTGGAGCGGATGCCGGCGTGCGTGGCGGAGCAGGTCGCGCGACCGGTCAGGAATCGAGAAGCCCCGGCGGCCGTGCCGCCCCTAGCGTGATGGTCATGGCAACCACCGCTTCCACCGCAGCCCGCACGTCCCTCGCGTCCGTCACCCTTGAGGTGGCCGATCCCGAGGCCGCCCGCCGCTTCTACACCGCCTTCGGTGTGGACACGTACATAGGTCTGCGGGCGTCGGAGGGGCACTCCACCGGATTCCGCGGCTTCACCCTGGCGCTGACGGTGTCCGGGCCGGCCACCGTCGACGGCTTCGTCGCCGCAGCGGTGGAGGCGGGCGCCACGGTCCTGAAGCCCGCTGCGAAGTCGCTGTGGGGTTACAGCGGCGTCGTCCAGGCCCCGGACGGGACGATCTGGAAGATCGCGACCTCGGCGAAGAAGGACACCGGACCCGCCACCCGCGAGATCGACGAGCTGGTCCTGCTGATCGGCGTCGAGGACGTGAAGGCCACCAGGCAGTGCTACGTCGACCGGGGCCTGACCGTGGCCAAGAGCTTCGGCGGCAAGTACGCCGAGTTCGCTCCCGGCACCTCCAGCCTCGTCAAGCTGGCGCTGTACAAGCGCCGTGCCCTGGCCAAGGACCTCGGCGTCCCCGCCGACGGTACGGGCTCGCACCGCATCGTCCTCGGCGGCACCGCCGACACCTTCACCGACGCGGACGGCTTCGTCTGGGAGGCCGCGGCGTAGCCCGCTCCCACGCCGTCCTGAACCCCGCAGGAAGAAGACGGTGAGGGCCAGGACCAGCGCGAGGGTGACCGGGTGATGGAAGACGTCCATGCGTCTGGACGCGGGCGTCGCCACGGCATTTGACCTGAAGGTCCATGCAGCACATGGACCTCGAACGGATGGAGAGACGACATGAAAGCGCACGTGAGTTCGATCCTGCTGGGCGTCCGGAACATGGAGGCGGCCAAGCGGTTCTACACCGAGGGGCTCGGCTGGAAGATCCAGAGCGACTACGGAATCTCGGTGTTCTTCGAATCGGACGGCGCCTCGCCCGTCGGCTTGTACAGCCGCGAAGGCCTGGCCGACCAGGTGGGCACGAGCGCGGACGGCAGCGGCTTCAGCGGGCTGGTCCTCACCTACGTCGTCCGCAGTGAGACGCGGGTCGACGAGGTGATGGCGGAGGCCGTGAAGGCCGGCGCCACGATCCTCAAGCCCGCCGGCGCCCTGCCGTGGGGCGGGTACGGCGGCACCTTCACCGACCTGGACGGCTACGTCTGGAGTCTCGGCTACAGCGCCCAGGGAACCGACCAGCCCTACGCGGAGTGAAGGAGCACGTCGTGAAGTTCCGCACCCTCGTCGAGCCGCCCGAGCCCATGCGGGGATTGGAAGTTCCGCCCGAGGTGGTCGAGGCGCTCGGCGGGGGCGCGCGACCGCCGGTGACGATCACCGTCAACGGGCATCGTTGGAAGAGCCGCGTCGCCGTCATGCGCGGCCGTCACCTGCTCGGTCTCAGCAACGCCAACCGGCAGGCCGCCGCTGTCGCGACCGGCGACGAGGTCGAGGTCGAGCTGGAGCTCGACACCGAGTCGCGCGTCGTCGTCGAACCCACGGACTTCGCCCGAGCCCTCGACGCCGACCCGGCCGCCCGTGCCGCCTTCGACAACCTCACCGACAGCCGCAAGCGTGAACACGTGCGCGCCGTCGAGAACGCGAAGAAGCCCGAGACACGCCGGCGGCGTGTCGAGAAGGCCATCGCCGCCCTGCGGGACTGAACCCGAACAACGACTTCGCCGGCCGGGCAGACGCCGAGCGGAGGGCCGGCCTTACCCAACCCCTGAAAGGGACGTGCATGTCGAAACACTTCAGAACCGGCCTGTACTGGTTCCTGGCCCTTGAGTTCGCGCTGGGAGCCGTGACGAAGTGCTGGCCGGGCGACACGATGTTCAGCACCGCGTACTCCGTGAAGTTCGCCGACTGGGGTTACCCGTCCTGGATGCGCTTCGTGGTCGCCGCCCTGGAAGGCGTCGCCGCCGTCCTGCTCGTGATGCCCGACCGGCGCACACGTTTCCTGGCTGCCACGACGCTGATGTTCGTGCTCACCGGCGCGGCCACCACCCACATCGTCAACCACGACCCGTTGATGGAGAGCTGGGCCGCGCCGACCCACCTCGTCATCATGGGCATCCTCGTCCTGGCCAACTGGCCCGCCGACTGGCGACACCTCCTGCCGGCCGTCGCCGGCGGCCTCCCGCGGTCCCGGCCGAAGATCGTGGGTTGATCCTTCGGTCGTCCGCAGTGCGCGACACGATGAAGGATCGACCACGGCTGGCCGTGCTGTGCCTGCGGGCCCGCCGCAAGCCGCTGAACAAGCCGCTGAACAAGGCAGCCCGGTCGCGAAACGACGATGGCCCGGACCGCTGAGCGGTCCGGGCCATCTGCCGGCGGAGGATACGAGATTCGAACTCGTGAGGGGTTGCCCCCAACACGCTTTCCAATTCTCCGGAACTGCGTACGCCGGAGTGCGTACAGGCCGTGAGCAGGGACGCAGCGGCGGCCCGGGCCTCTGTCTGGTCGGTCGCGAACCGGGGTGAACGAGACGGGAACTGAGACGGGCTGGTCCGGCCCTGGGAGACCGTCGATCGATCCGAGTCCGCATCAGCCCCGACGTGGGCTTCTGTGCACAGCACGCCCCACACAGCTGACGCTGGTCCGCCAGTGGCCAGGATCAAGACCACCAGCCCTGACACTTGTTGCGCAGGCACTGGCGGCTTGCTCCAACTACCCGCGACTGCACGAGGCGAACCGCAGCACGCCCTGTGCCGACAACACGGCGTCGAGCGTTAACTGCCAGGTCCTCCACCTGGCACAACGTCAAACTTGCTGCTCAATAAGGGCGAACATCCTACGGCGAGGCCCAGACCCGGTCATACTGTCGCCATGAAGTTTGATCTCTCGAAGCTGGGTTCGCGCGAGTTCGAGAACCTGACGCAGACGCTTGCCATCGCGGAGTTTGGCTCAGCAGTGACCGTTTTTGGTCCGGGGCCCGATGGAGGACGAGAAGCAACCTTCGAGGGAAACACAAAGTTCGGCGATAACGGGCCGATTTGGCACGGGTACGGCGTCCTTCAGGCAAAGTATTGTGACACATTGACCACGCCCCAAAAGGACGCAACCTGGCTTATCAGCCAAATTCGAAAAGAGATGGCCGAGTGGAAAACCTCCACCAAAAGAGGAAATAAACCCGAGTACATTCTCTTCGCCACAAACGTAACCCTTTCCGGCGTCCCAAAAACTGGAGGACTGGATCGCGTTGGCAAGGAGTTGGCCTCACAGTGCGCGGCCCTCGGGATAAAGGGGTGGCACGTCTGGCACGGGGAGTCCGTAAATCGCCTACTTGAGAAGCATCCAACAATCCGGACAAGTTACGCGGCATGGGTACTTCCCGGGGATATCCTTACCGAACTCTACGCCCAGGTATCCTCGCGCAAACGGGAAGTCGGCACGGCCCTACAGCGATACCTAGCCCGAGAGCTCCTTCGCGACCTTCACGTGAATCTCGATCAGGCCGGTTCGGCAGAAGATCTTCAAATCTCTCTCGCAGACGTTTTTATCGACCTTCCAATCGGACCAGCTGGCGACCATCACTCAGGGCCAGCAGGCCAGGTATTGCGCACGCTCATTGATGTGTGTGATGCGAGAGCATCAAAATCCCAGTCACGGCAAAGCAAGGCCCACAGTGATAGGTACGTTCTGATCGGGGGGCCAGGACAAGGAAAAAGTACCGTAAGCCAGTTCCTCTGCCAGCTCTATCGCACAAAGATGACCGTAGGAACTCCAATTGGTCGAACAAATGAAATGACCAAGGCGATAGATCTCATTGGAGCCCATGCTTCCAAGGAAGGGCTAACGCCAAAGGCTCATCGATGGCCCGTCAAGATTCCCTTGACGCAGCTTGCTGATGACCTCGCGCATCAGCGGTCAAAATCAATCCTGCAGTTCATCGCATCTCGCGTATCAAGTGCCTCGAATTTCAACGTGACACCCCACGATCTGCGTGAATGGCTCGGAGCATTCCCCTGGCTAGTTCTCCTTGACGGCCTGGATGAAGTTCCGACATCAAGCAACAGAGATCAAGTCATTTCCGCGGTCAATGAGTTTATGTTGGACATTGAGGAGTCGTCTGCTGACGTTGTGATTGTTGCTACTACTCGCCCACAAGGCTATACCGATGACTTTTCTCCATCACACTTCACACATCTTGAACTAAAGCCACTGGATAACACCCACGCTCTCCGCTATGGACAGAAGCTAGCAACCGCCCGCCACGGCGCCGCCTCTGAACGTTCAGACCGATTGATGGCCCGCCTGCGACAGGCGGCCGGCGAAGCTTCTACCGCCCGCCTGATGTCATCCCCACTTCAGGTCACCATCATGGCGGTCCTACTAGACCGCATGGGCAAGGCTCCGAAAGATAGATACACCCTCTTCAAAGATTACTATCGAGTGATCTATGAACGGGAGCTCGAAAAGGAAGGGCCTTCGACGAATCTACTGCGGGATCACCGCGGCGATATTGACACTATTCACGCCGATGTTGGATTGCTTCTTCAGACAAAGAGTGAGAGGTCTGGCGATACTGAATCCAGAATCAACCTGGATGAATTCGCAGATATTATCAGGCAGCGACTTGAAAATGAGGGGCATACCGGATCAATTCTTGACGTACTCACCTCATCGATCCGGCTTGCTGCCACTGATAGGCTCGTATTTCTCGTGCCCTCACGAGCTGGCGAAGTAGGGTTTGAGATCAGATCCCTGCAAGAATTCTGGGCAGCAGATGCGCTGATGTCTGCACGCGATGAAGATGTGCGGAATCGGCTGCGTGAGATCTGCGCAAGTGCACACTGGAGAAATGTTCTCCTATTTTCTGTCGGTAAGATCTTCGCCGACAGGCGTCATCTACGTGATTCTGTGGTCGCGGTGGTCTCGGAGATGAACAGCTACGCCAAAGATCCCGACATGCCGACTCGTAGGCTGCTACTCGGATCTCGGCTAGCAGTGGAAATCCTTGCCGACGGGATGGTTAAGGCCCCCAAGCATGAGTCCGTTCTAGTAGATTTGGCGATGAAGCTTCTTGGCCAGCCCGCGGCCGACCTTTTGGAAGTATTGCCTGCTTCACTCAGTGAGAGCGGCCTCCAGACTGCCCGGGAGAACATCGAAATCTGGCTGATTGAAACTGGCCGGGTAACCGAATCACTTCTGACGTTTCTTTCTACCATGGCTACCATTGACAGTGATTGGGCCGTCGGAACGCTGAAGAGGGCTTACGCATCCAGCACGGCTGAAACGCGCAGTAATTTTATCGAGATCGGCTTCAAAATGGGGTCGGGTCATATGCTCGGCATTGCGATGAGCGACCTCCTGGATCTTCGCATTCCCGAAATGCTAAGAGTGTGCCTGGGGAGATCGTTTCGGGACTACTCCACCTCGCCGGAAATTCGCCAAATTCCACCGTGGTTCAACCGTCTCCGTGGTTTCCTTTTCGAAGGATATCAGCATTCATCCGGTACCGCTTCAGTGCTTGACCTTGGAGTTGCTCAGCTCAGCGTGGAGGTTCCACGTCATGACGAGCATCCTCTTTGGAAGGATATCGACCTCTCAGGAATTCCAGAAGAAAGCTGGATTTCGAAGACTCGGGATTTCGCAAAAGAACCGTCTGTTGCAGCGCTTGCGTCGGCATTGGCAGCCATTCGAGCGTCTGGTGCAAGTGCCAACGACATGATGCTACGAATTTTCCCATGGCCAATCGCCGCAGCTCTTCAGGACGTCGAGAGTGGCCAGGCATCAGAGGGCGATATCAACAAGGGCCTGCTTGGCGATCACGAATGCTGGCAAAAGATCGAGAACAGTTGGGTCGGCATCATGGATTGCCGGCATGCCACATCCGGGTTTCGCGAAAGCGTTAAGCATGGGGCGCCGTACCTCCCATACCTGGCAAGTCCAGTGGGGTTCATTGATCGCTTGAACCCTAAAAGAAGATCTTCGAGCGCACTGAAAAACTTGAGCGATGCACTGTCCGCGTGCGGTTCTGGATATAGCCGCTCACATCTAGCCTTCGTGGCCCTCATGGCTGTTAGGCATGGCCTCGCTGGGAACCCGCTAAATGACGATGATGTCGTCTACCTAAAAAATATCTCCGAGATTTCGAATGACCTCAATGAATTCGTCGATATTGGCTGGATTGCGCGCGTCAAAAATCCAAGCGCCAATCTAATCGCATGGCTCGACCAATTCATCAAAAAGTGTGGCCGCCCGATCCCGTATGTTAATTCACACATTACCCGCGCCTGGGTAGCCGACTTCACGCTTACCGGCCTGGGAGCTTTGGTGTGCGAATCCGATCTCACCTCTCTGGCCAAGAGGGCGCAGGGTAAGATCAAGAAAGAATGGTCTACGGTGAGGTCGAGTCAGGAGGTCGGTGCGGATAGGAGAATGTTTGCCTGTGTTGCGGTCGGGTCATTTTTCCCACCTAGCGACAGGAGGGACTTTGACGATCGATTGGCCGCACTCGTTAACGGCATCGAAGCGGGGGTCGCTCGGCCCGATATGGTAATTTCCCAGATCAACCTTATGCACGATGTAATGCAGCAGAAGCTACTTCTAGCTTTCCTTGATAGGGTCGAGGAAGTCGATTATGAGACCCGCAAGACTGCTTTCGATCGCCTAGTTGCCGATCAGACCAGCATGCTGACAAAGATTGACTTCTCCGCAATGCGAGTGCGCTGACATATATGGACACCATCACTCAGCTTGTAACGATCGCTGCCGTAGTGTTCGGCGGGCTTACGACTTGGGCAACGAATCAGCTCATGGAACGGAGCCGCCGCAAGGACCAGCGCCGGGTGCGATGGGATGAGAAGAAGCTCGATGCGTATGTCGAGTACGTCGGCAGCGTCCGGGCCTGCATCTATGCGGCTGTGCTGGCGTACGAGGTGACGCACGATCTTCGGTCCATGCCGCGGACCGAGCACGAGCTGTTGATGGATCTCACTGAGGCTGAGGGGCGCCGTGCCCTGGCTTTCGAACGGCTGATGATGCTCGCAGAGGACCGGGTAATCGACGCCGCGCACGAGGTGAACGCTACTGCCCTGGCGATCGACTGGCGTGCGCGCCGACTGGTCGTGGGCACCTTGGAGGAGTGGCGGGCCTTGCATGCCGGAATCTTCCGTGCGATCAACGCCTTCCACGAGCTGGCTCGTGCTGACCTCGGGGTGAGCGGCGGGTTCGTCGGCGACTCGCACACCTCGCGTGGCCTGATCCTCCCCGAGAGCCGCACTCCCGCGGTGGAGGAGTAGGCCCGACATAGCGCGGCCCAGGCGGCGAGGAACGGTCCTCGCCGCCTGGGCCGCGCCAGCTCTGTCAGGCTTCGTTGAGACGCCAGCTCTCCAAAGCCAACAGGGCTTCGGCCCGCGCTTCGATTACTCCCATACGGGCAGTGCGCTCGACCTCCGCGCTGTGGGCGGCCTGATGGGTGCTCTGTCCGGGCCACTTTCGGTACAGGAGACCGGTCTCCGCGGTGAACCAACCGCGGCTCACGGCGTTGAGGCTCATCAGCAGCCCGGTGTCCTCCGACGCCGGCAGCGCCATCCATCCGCCCAGGGCCAGGACGAGTTCCTGTCGGACGCACAGCGTCGCCGGGTGCACCTGTGCCCGGAAGTCGTGAGCCTTCCAGTGGCGGAGCACCTCGCCCCGTTCGATCGGGCCTTCCGGCGGGTCCTGGTCGAAGCCGACGGTCCGGCCGTCCGGCAAGAGGTCGAGCACACGCGATGTCGTCCAGGCGATACCGGGCCGGGAAAGCGCCGCGATGTCGCGTGCCAGTGCGCCCGGGGTCAGCATGTCGTCGGCGTCGAGAACTCTGACGTACTGGCCGGTGACGCGGGACATCCCCATCGTGCGGGCCATGCCGGCGCGCCCGTGACGGCCCTGTCCGAAGCTGATGCGCGCGTCGTCCGGCACGTGCGGAGCGACGTCGTCGGTCTCGCCATCCTCCTGGATGACCCACTGCCAGTCCCAACCTGCGGGTAGTTCCTGCTCAATGAGCGACTTGTAAGCGTCTGCCAGATACTCCGCCGCCGGGCCGTGCACCGCCGTGATGACGGAAATGACGTTGGTCATGCTCACCACCTGTTCAGAGGAGTCGTGTACACCAGCTCGGTGCGGTCACCCGGCAGGGTGACGTCAGATACCTCGACCACTCGCCCACCAGTGTCGATGCTGACCTTGCGGACGATCAGCACCGATACGCCGGCCCGGAGGCCCAGTTCCTCAGCCTCTTCAGCCGTCGGCGGGCGCGCTGTGAAGTGCTCTTCGATTCGGTCCAGCTCAATGCCGAGGGTGAAGAGTTGATTCTGAGTTCCGCCTGGCCAAGGCTCGGTGCTGGCGTCCAGGAGGTCCGGGTTCGCCTTAACGACGTCGTAGACCAAGTAGGAGTGCGACAGGTTGAACGGCGCATCCTCCTCCTGGTAGCGCGTGCGATAGATCCGCTCCAGTAGTGGCGTGCCCGCAGCGACACCGAAGATATCGGCCAGCACTTCACCAGCCTCCACCTTCCGGAAGTCCGCGCTGAACACCAGGTCCGAGACAGTCAGGCCGGTGTCGTGCTCGGTCGCACCGGTTGCCTTCCGGGTGCCTTCGGGGGCGCGGGCACGGTCCTTCTCCCACTGGTGACGCTGGTTCGTCCGCATGACTCGCTTTCGCGGCTTGCGGACGAAGTTGCCCCGACCGTGGACCTTGTCCACGACGCCTTCGGCCGCCAGGACACCAAGAGCCTGCCGGATGGTCGGGAGGCTGGTCTTGTAGTGCGCGGTTAGTTCGGGCGTCTCGGACGGCAGCTTGCCACCGGGCAGCCACTCGCCGGCGCGGATACGGACGCGAAGGTCGTCCGCAATCTTCTCGTACTTGGCCATTTCGGACCTCACTGCCCTTCAATGGGTGACCACGACAGCTTAAGTCCTCAAGAGGTGTTGACGCGAGGCTGACGGGGCCTCATAGTCTTCATCAGCTCCTCTTGAGGAGTTCAGGAGAACTCATCCTGAGGAACAGGCAAGCATGGCCCTTTATGCCTGTTCGAGCCATGCGCGACCTGAGGTGTCGGGGAAGGCGGCTTAGCCGCACGCCTACGGCTGATGTGATCGCCGGTCTTTGAGAACTCAAAAGAGTGCTGATCGAGAACGAGTGACTTTGGTCCCCGATCCGTGCCGCCTGTGGCGGGTCGGGGGTCATGGCTGCTCGTCACATGACCTGCAGTCCTGGCCCGACAGGACGGGGCCGTCGCGCTGTCCTTGGCCAGTCGCGCGACAGCCCCTCGGGCCCACACTCCATAGAGGAAGAGGTAGACCCGTGAGGTCGATTGTTGCAGGACGGTACGCCGCGAACTCGTTGGAGTTCGCGGAGCTGGCGTTGGGCGTGGACGTGGAGCTGTTCGCCGGGGTGCCCGGTGAGTCAGCGTCCGAGCGAGCGGCCCGGCTGGACGCAGCGGAGGGGATGCTGGCGGACCTGTACCGGGAGGACCCGGAGCTGGCCGCCTACGCCCACAGCCTGCTCAACACGGCGCCGGTTCCGCTGCGGCGGGTCCGGTCCGTGGCCGCCGCCGCTGTGGTGTCGGTGGGGGTGGCGGCCTGATGGGCCGCATCCGCGCCGCCCTGGACCGGGCGGCCATCTCGTACTGCACCGACAGCTACGGGGCGCCGGCGGCGGACCGCCGCACGGCGACCTACGGCGGCATGATCGCCAGCACCGTCGCCGAATCCGGGCACCCGACGGTCGCCGCCGTGATCTCCGGTATCGGCGCCGCCGCGATCGCGGCGGACACCATGTTCGGCCACCCCACCGCCCCGGAGGACGGCTACGCCGGATTCACCGCCGACGCCCCGAAGCGGGGGTGGCGCAGGTGAACCGGGCCGCGAAGTACCGGGTGCCCACCGCCCCGCTCACGGCGCTCATGGGCACCGCATCCGCGCTCACCGTCCGCTCGGCGCAGCGCGGGCGGTGGTCGCAATGAGGGCGGTGGTGAGCCCGCAGCAGATCCGCTCGGCAGAGCGTGCGCTGAGCGCGGGGACGTGGACGATCACGTGCGGCGCTGTCCTGTACAGCGTGCTCACGGTGACCCCGCTCATGAGCGGACACACCCCCAAGGGGTGGCAGTGGACGGCCCCGATCCTGCCGCTGGTCGTGGACGCGGCCGTGGTGATCGTGGTCCGCATGGACAGCACCCTGGCCCGGCTCGGCGGCGACGGCGGCCGCTGGCCGACGGTGCTGCGCTGGCTGACCGGAATCATGACGGTGCTGCTCAACGTCGGTCAGTCCGCGCTGGACCGCGATCGGGTCGGGGTGGCGGTTCACTCCGTTGCGCCGCTGCTGCTGATCGTCACGGCGGAGACCTCGCTCGCCTACCGGCGGGCGATCACCGCCGCAGTGGCCGCCCGTGAAGCCGCCGAGCGCGCCGAGCGCGCGGAGCGTGAACGACGGGCCGAGGAGGACCGGCGCCGGGCCCGCGAGGAGCGCATCGCGGACTTCGAAGCAGCCGAGCGACGCGAGCGTGAACGCCGCGACCACGACGCGACGCTGGCCCGTGAGCAGCGTGAGCACGAGGCCCGGATCCTGCGCGAGCAGCGCGAGGAGAGCGTCCGGCGTGAGGCCTTCGAGCGGGAGGAGAAGGAGCGGCGGGAGGGCGCTGTGCGGGCCGAGCGTGAGCGTCGTGAGCGTGAGGTGAGCGAGCGTGAGCGCCGTGAGCGCGAGGAGCGTCTGGCCCGTGAGCGGCATGAGCGTGAGGCCGCCGAGCGTGCCCGTCAGGAGTTGCTGTCCGGCGGTCCGGTCGCCGAGAAGCTGACCGAGCAGCGGGCCCGTGAGGTCGCCGGGGCCGCGTGCGCGGCCGGCCTGCCGCAGCGTCAGGCGGTGGAGCTGACCGGATGGTCGGCCGGGTGGATCGCCGCCCGCTACCAGGAACTGCGCGACCCCCAGGCACAGCCCGCCGCCGTCCTCGCCTCCACGTGATGGACAGCGCCAACCTCTCCACCCCGCGAACACAGAAGGACACCGCCTTGAGCGTCTCCGTGAACTTCCGCGCCAGCGCCCGGACCCAGCACGAGGTCTTCGGCTGCAGGCACCAGGACGACGCGCCGTTCCTGGTCCTGACCGACGGCGTCGACTCCCTCACCATCGGCTCCGCCTACAACGCGACCCGGGACGAGACCCTCGCGTTCGCCCGGGACCTGGTCGAGACCGCGACCGCCTGCCTGGCCGCCGCCGAGACCTACGCCGGCACCACCCGCACCCTGCTGGACACCGTCGCCGACCCGTCCTGACCGCACCCCCTGCGCGACCCCGGGACGGCCGTTCCTGCCGGCAAGCTGACCGGCCGCCCCGGGCCTTCACCCGCACATCTCTGTGAGGAGAAAGCTCAGTGAACCACGACGACCACGACCAGAACGCTGACCTGTTCGCCCGCCTGGAAGCGGACATGGCCACCGACTACCCGACCGTCCCCGGCCCGGCCGCCGGCGGGTCCGTCCTGGATCTCGACAAGGCCCGCCAGCGCCGCACCGCCCCCGAGCAGGACGGCGACGCGGACGACAGCGACGACGGGCCGTCCGTCTACGTCGACACCCCCGCCTCCAAGGGCGACACCGTCGGCGACCGGTGGGCGACCGCCCGCGCGGCGAAGCGCCGCCCGATCATCCCCGCCTGGGCCCGCTCCAGGGCCGAACTGATCACCGCCTCCCGCTGGCTGGGTGAGCACGTCGCCCACACGCTCGGCTACCACGCGGTGCGCTCCCCGCTGTACGGGGCGAAGCTGCTCGGGCGGGCACCTCGCGGGACCGCCCGCCTGGTCGGCGGCACCTACCGATGGGTGTCCGACGCGGAGTCCCGCCCGGTGCGGGCGGCCGCCGTCCGCCGCGAGGACGTCGAGCAGTACCTGATCCTGTCCCGCCGCCGGGACGCGAGGGTGCGCGGGCGGTCCGCGATCCTGCTGCTCGCCTCCCTGCTCGGCGTCGCGTTCACCGCGGTCCTGCTGGTCGCCACCCCCGGCTGGACCGCCCTCGCGGTAGCCGCGGCTTTGGCGCTGGCGCTGGGGGCGGCCGGCGGGCAGGCCGACGCCCCGCTCATCGACCGGGCGGTCGTCGCCACCAAGGTGCAGCGGCTCACCTCCGACATCGTGGTCCGGGCGCTCGGGGCGATGGGCAACGCCGAGATCAACAAGGCGATGGGCAAGGGCGGCACCGGGATCACGTTCCCGGCGCCGATCACCCGCGACGGCCCCGGCTGGCGCGCCGACATCGACCTGCCCTACGGCGTCACCGCGATCGACATCATCGAACGCCGCGACCGCCTCGCCTCCGGCCTGCGGCGCCCGATGGGCTGCGTGTGGCCGGAGCCGGTGCACGACCAGCACGCCGGGCGGCTGATGCTGTGGGTCGGCGATCAGGACATGTCGCAGGTCAAGGCCCCCGCGTGGCCGCTCGCCAAGGCTGGCGCCGCCTCGCTGTTCCGGCCGCTGCCGTTCGGCACCGACCAGCGCGGCCGGCCCGTCGACATGACGCTGATGTTCGCGAACGTGCTGATCGGCGCCATGCCGAGGTTCGGGAAGACCTTCGCGCTGCGGGTCCTGATGCTCGCTGCGGCGCTGGACCCCACGGCGGAGCTGCACGTGTGGGAGCTGAAGGGCACCGGGGATCTGGAGGACGCGGCGAAGGTCGCCGCCGACTACGGGTCCGGCGCCGACGACGACACCATCGAAGGCACCGTCGGATCCCTGCGGTACGTGCACAAGGAACTGGAGCGCCGCGCCGCCGTCCTGCGCTCCCTGCCCAAGGAGCGGCGCCCGGAGAACAAGGTCACCCCGGAACTCGCCGCCGACCGGGCACTGGGGCTGCACCCGCTGGTCCTGATCATCGACGAGTGCCAGGAGCTGTTCTCCCACGACAAGTTCGGCAAGGAGGCCGGGGAGCTGTCCGAGGCCATCATCAAGCGCGGGCCCGCGATGGGCGTGATCCTGATGCTCGCCACCCAGCGCCCCGACGTCCGCTCCCTGCCCTCCGGCGTGTCCGCGAACGTCGGTATCCGGTTCTGCCTGCGGGTCATGGGCCAGACCGAGAACGACATGGTGCTGGGAACCTCGTCCTACAAGAACGGGCTGCGGGCGACGACGTTCACCGCGAACGACAAGGGCATCGGCTACCTGGTCGGCGCCGCCACCGACGCGCAGATCGTGCGTTCCTACTACATCGACGGCCCGGCGGCCGGGCGCATCATGGACCGCGCCCGCGCCGCCCGCATCACCGCCGGCACCCTGACCGGCGTAGCCGCCGGTCAGGCCCCGGAGCGCGAGAGCAGCAAGTCCAGCCTGCTGGACGACCTGCTCTCCATCTGGCCGGCCGCCGAGCCGAAGGTGTGGTCGGAGACGCTGGTCTCCGCCCTCGCCGCGCTGGACGAGGGCCGCTATGGCGGGTGGGAGCCCGAGCAGCTGGCCCTGGTCCTCAAGCCGTTCGGCATCGACACCGTCCAGATGTCGCGGCGCATCGACGGCCGGCAGGTCAACCGGCGCGGCGTCGAGCGCGACCGGATCACCGCCGCCATCGCGGAGCGTGACGGAAAGCGGTCCGCCTGACCCACCCCCGGGGGTGCTACCGGTAGCAGGGCAACCCGCTACCGGTAGCACCCCCGGTAGCGCCCCAAACCAGCTCTGATCAGCCTGCTAGCGGATAGCGGCTGGCCTCGCGAAACACCCAGAACCGCGTCAGGAGCCCCCTTCGTGACCCCCATAGCCCTGGCTATCGCTTGCCTACTCGCCGTCACTCTTGGTTACGCCATGGTGTGTGCGGTCAGCCCCTTCGGGCGCTGCCGCAAGTGCGACGGCACCGGCCGCACCGCCCCCGCCCGGGGCCTGCGACGGCGCCCCAAGCCCTGCAAGCGCTGCCGCGCCACCGGCCTGCGCCTGCGCGTCGGGCGCCGCATCCACAACCACAGCGCCGCCGCCCGTAGCACCGCGCAGCGTCTGCGCGACGACGCCCGCCAGTAGCTCGACCCCGGACCAAACTGATTCGGAAGGACACCGCCCCGTGCTTGTCACCGTCTCCACCGCGTTCCTGCTCGCCGCCGTCACCGGCGCTCTCGTGTGGTTCAAGCGCGTCACCGTCGGCTCCGCCCTGCTGGTGTGGCTGTCCGGGTTCACCGCCGCCTCCACCGGCCTCGCCGGGCCGGTCAACGACCTGCTCGCCGCCGCGGTCCACGCGATCGGCCAGTGACGCCCGTGACCGCCACCGCCCCGGTGATCCGGCCGCTCGCCGCCGTCCACCTGCGCGAGGCCCTCACCGCCGCCGCCGACGGCCACGCGCCCGCCGCCCTCGCCGCCCTCATGCACATCGACCCGGAGTCCTGGCAGGCCATCGAGACCCGCCTCGCCGACCTCGGCACCACCGTTCTCGACGCCCTCGCCCTCGCGGCCCGAACCGGAGGAACCCCGTGAGCACCACGACCGATCTCGTCGCCGCCGCCGTCCTGTTCGGCCCCTTCGTCGCTGGCAGCGCCGCCTGCGCCTGGTCCCTGCGCGGGCACGCCTCCGACTCCGCCGCCGTCCGCCAGGTCCTCGCCGACCACGCCGCCGAACGCGCCGCCAGCGGTGAGGACGGCGGCGGCACCGACCCGGACCGCGAGCCCGCCCCCGACACCGTCCCGGCGCCGGTCGCGCGCCTCGCCACCGTCCTGCCCTTCCCCACCACCACAGCGCACGCTCGCCGCGCCGCCTAGGCACCCCGGCCGTGGGCCTGGACTGGCGCGACGCCCGCCACTTCGACCGCACCCGCGATCTGCCCTGCCACTGGTGCCGCCGCCCCACACCGCTCCGAGACGACCAGCGCAGGCCCTCGCACAAGGTCTGCGCCGAGAACGCCATGAACGACGGCGGCGGCCCCCTCCCGCCAGGAACCGGGGCCGCCGCCTATCCAGCAACCTTCACAGAGAACTGGAGACACCCAGCATGACCCAACCGACCCACATCCGGGCAGAGCACCTGCCCACTGCACTCGCCCTGGCGGCATCCGGGGTGCCCGTGCTGCCGGTGCGTGCCGGGAAGAAGACGTTCGGCAACTGCCGGCAGTGCGCTGACAACGCGTGCGGCGGCCGGCCGAACATGAAGACCCCGGGGCCCTGCCTCTGCCCGGCGCCTTGCCACGGCTGGGCCGCCGCCACCACCGACCACGCCGTCCTGACCAGCCCGGCGTGGGCACGGGCGTGGCGGCAGGCGGCAGCGGTCGCCTACCACCCCGGCGGTACCGGCCTGACCGTCGTGGACCTCGACAACGCGGACGCCATCGCCTGGGCGGGTGAGAACCTGCCCTCCACCCGGACCGTGGCGACCACCCGGGGCGAGCACTGGCTGTACAAGGGCACCATGCCCTCCGCCAACGCGGTGCGGCCCGACGTGGACATCAAGTCACTGATGTCCTACGCCCGGTGGCTGGGCCCCGGCACGGGAGCCATGACCGTCCTGCCGGACGCCGTCCGCCTGCTGGTGGTGAGGGAGCCCGCGCCGGTCCGGCCGGCCGCCGTCACCGTGCCCACACCGGCCGGGGGCGGGAGGTGTCCGCACCGCACACCGGCCTATCTGGCGCGGGGCATTGCCATGGCCGAGCAGCGCATCACCCAGGCCACCGGCGCGGTGCACGCCACCGTGTTCGGGGCGTTCCTCGCGGTGCTGTCCACGCACGGACGGTGCGGGTGCCTGACCGAGGCGCACACGGAGCGGCTGTTCGCCGCCGCGCGGGCCAAGGGTGAATCGCCCCGGCACTGCGCCGACGCGTGGACCAACGCCCTGACCCGGTTGGGGATGTAGCCGTGTCCGAGGACGAGAAGAACCCCGCGCGTGAGGTCATCGCCGACTACGCCGGGGCGCACTTCCGGTACTTCCGCACCGCCGACGGCACCGTCTACGCGCAGCGCAACGGCCACCCGGTGGCCCGCCCGATCCGTTCCCAGGGCACCACGGGAAGCCACCGTCAGGAACTCATGGTCGGCCTGTACCGGGACGGCATCGGCGTCTTCAACGGAACCGCGATGAAGGAGGCGTTGGACTTGATCGAAGCGCTCGCCCTGACTGAGGACGTGCAGCCCGTCCACATCCGCGTCGCCCCCGGGTTCGATGGGGCGACGTGGCTGGACCTGGGCCGCGATGACGGGCAGTCGGTGCGCATCCACCCCACCGGGTGGGACATCGCCACCCCGGACCCCCGGGAGGTGTGCTGGCGGCGCACCCAGCTCACCGGTGAACTGCCGATGCCGGTCAAGGAGACCGACGGCAAGGGCATCGACCTGCTGTTCGGGTTGACCAACTTCGCCAACGCGCAGGCCGAGTGCCTGGCGATCGCGTGGCTGATCGGCTGCCTGGGCCCGTCCGTGCCCGTCCCGGCAACGTTCCTCACCGGTCCGCAGGGCGCCGGCAAGTCCACCGCCGGCCGGATGCTCACCAGGATCATCGAAGGCACGAGCGGCGACCTGCGCCGGGCGCCCAAGGACGAGGAGAACCTGATCGCGGCGGTCGCGGCCGGATGGGTCACCGCCCTGGACAACCTGAGCTACATGACCCCCGACCTCTCCGACGCCATGTGCTGCATCGTCACCGGGGCCGAGAGCGTCAAGCGCGCCCTGTTCACCGACGGGGACGTCTTCCGCGTCAGCTACCGCAGGCCCCTGCTCCTGACCGGCATCGACGTGGGCGTCATCCGCCCCGACCTCGCGGAGCGACTGCTGCCGCTGCGGCTGGAACGGCCCCGCGCCCGGCGCACCGAAGCCGAGCTGTGGGCGGACTACGAACAGGCCCTGCCCGTCGTACTCGGGTCCCTGCTCGACCTCACGGTCCAGGTCCGCGCCGCCGACGCGGAAACGCCCACCGACCTGCGGATGGCCGACTTCGCGCACCTGTGCGCGCAACTGGACGCGGCGACCGGTCTCGGGGCGCTGGCCGCGTACCGGGCCGGCCTGGACGACCTGAACGACGACGTGATCGAGGGTGACCTCCTCGCACAGACCGTCCTGCGGCACGCCGAGACCATCACCCCGGGGGAAGCGCAGCGGATGACCTCCACCGAGTGGCTGCTGTGCCTCAGCCTCCTGCACATCGGCGAGGAACAGCGCCCGGTGCCCAAGGGGTGGCCGACCACCGGGAAGGTCCTCTCCGACCGGCTCAAGCGACTCCAACCGACCCTTGCGGCGCGCGGTGTCCTCATCGACACCGGCCGAACCAAAGAGGGCCGCTACCTCGAAATGACCCGCCGGGTCCCGGCGCCGCCGCACGAACAGCTGGCACTCTGACCCGTGCCGCGTTCACCCGAACAGCAAGAGGAGCACCGGCCTCCCGCGCGGGGTGCTCCTCTTGCTGTTCGGCGAAGCCGCCCGAGGGTCGTGCCGCGCAGCGGCCCTGCTTCTCGCTCTGAGAGGCACCGAACTGCAACAGACAGCCCCTCTTTTGTCTTAAGAGGAAGATCCTGCGTCACCTGCGTCACCCGGGACGAAAAACGACCCCTGACCTGTGGCTATAGCGGTGACGCAGACGCCGCCCTCTGCGTCATCCTGCGTCACCTGCGTCACCTATGCGTCACCCGGTGACGCAGCCGATGACGCACGGGTGACGCACGCCCGGACCGCTGCGTCACCCAAAGCCACAGGTCAGAGGCCCGAATGACGCTGATGACGCGGTGACGCAGAAATCCGCACCTCGGACACACGCGCACCACGACGAGACGCCTCCGACCGCCCGCACCGCCAGGAGGACCGACCATGACCACCGCCCTGCCCGAGAACCCCGTCGCGTTCGACCCCACCCTCGTGGCCCTGACCGTCGAAGAGGCCGCTCGCCGTCTCGGCATCGGCCGCACCACCATGTACGCCCTCATCCGCGACGGCGAGATCGAGAGCGTCCCCATCGGCCGGCTCCGCCGGGTCCCGGCCGAGGCCCTCACCACCTACGTCCGCAGCCGCATGCGGAAGAACAGCGCCGCCCCGATCGCGGCCTGACCAGAGAGAAGCCGTGGCAGACAACGACAAGCGCACCCGCCGCCCGAACGGAACGTCGTCCATCTATCTCGGTGGCGACGGTAAGTGGCACGGCCGAATCACCGTCGGCGTGAAGGACGACGGCAAGCCGGATCGCCGACACGTTGAGCGCAAGACACAGGCCGAAGTCATCAAGGCCGTCCGCGAGTTGGAGAAGCTCCGCGACGCCGGGACGGTCCGCAAGCCGGGCAAGGCCTGGACGGTCGAGAAGTGGCTGATGCACTGGGTGGAGAACATCGCGCCGCTGAGCGTCAGTGAGAACACCATCGCCGGATACGAGGTCGCCGTCCGGGTCCACCTGGTCCCGGGCCTGGGCGCCCACCGGTTGGAGCGGCTCGAAGCCGAGCACCTGGAGCGCTTCTACAAGAAGATGCAGGCCGCCGGCAGCAAGGCAGGCACCGCCCACCAGGTCCACCGGACCATCCGGGTAGCACTCGGCGAAGCCGTCCGCCGGCGGCACCTGACCATCAACGTGGCGAAGGAGGCGAAGGCGCCGCGGCTCGAAGAGGAGGAGATCCAGCCCTACTCGGTCGAGGAAGTGCAGAAGATCCTGCTGGAGGCCGGCCGCCGGCGGCACCCGGTGCGGTGGGTGGTCGCGCTGGCATTGGGCCTGCGGCAGGGCGAGGCCCTCGGACTGAAGTGGTCCGACCTCGATCTGGAAACCGGAATCGTCCGGCTCCGCCGCGGTCGCCTCCGGCCGAAGTACGAGCACGGGTGCGCCGAGGACTGCGGTCGGAAGGCGGGCTTCTGCAAGCAGCGGAAGCAGATCCGCCGGGAGACAAAGGAGACGAAGTCCCGGGCCGGCCGCCGTCCGATCCCGCTCCCGGATGAGCTGATCTCGTTGTTCCGGAAGCAGCGGGAGGCGCAGGACCGGGAGCGGCAGGCGGCGCGGCAGCTCTGGGTGGACAAGGGCTACGTCTTCACGTCGCCCACGGGGGAGCCACTCAACCCGAACACCGACTACCACGAGTGGAAGGACATGCTTCAGGCCGCCGGGGTCAGGGACGCCCGGCTGCATGACGCGCGCCACACCGCCGGGACGGTGCTGCTGATCCTGGGAGTGCCCGAGCGGATCGTGATGGCCATCATGGGGTGGTCGTCCACGTCGATGGCCAAGCGCTACCAGCACGTGACGGACCCGATCCTCCGGGACACCGCGCGGAAGATTCAGGGATTGCTCTGGGGGCCGCCGGCCGATGGCGCGGGGGAGAACGCCGAGTAGGGCCCACAGGGGCCGAGTGAGACGGAAACTGAGACGGTGAACGACGAAGGCCCCGACCGCAGTGCGGTCGGGGCCTTACGTTTGCCCTGGCGGGCGGGTGCGGAGGATACGAGATTCGAACTCGTGAGGGGTTGCCCCCAACACGCTTTCCAAGCGTGCGCCCTAGGCCACTAGGCGAATCCTCCGTGGGAGAGCTTAGTACATGTTTGGGGGTGCTCGCGACCAGCTATCCGCAGGTGGTCGCGGGCGGGGACCTGCGGATCGGAAGGAGGGGTGGGCGGTAGGAGGTGGGCCCGGGATCCGCTACTCTGGGGGCAGCCCCTCGTGTGGCGTTATCTCTCTGAACCCCCCCAGGGCCGGAAGGCAGCAAGGGTAGGAGGGCTCTGGCGGGTGCACGGGGGGTCTTTGCGTTCCCGGGGCGGGGTCGACCGGGGCCGGGGGCCGAGGGGCGCCGCGTTTGTCCGTGCGTCCCGATATCGTCGGTGGTGTGTCCCTAGCCCTGTACCGCCGCTATCGCCCCGAGACTTTCGCCGAGGTCATCGGGCAGGAGCACGTGACCGCTCCGCTCCAGCAGGCCCTGCGCAACAACAGGGTCAACCACGCCTACCTCTTCAGCGGCCCCCGCGGCTGCGGCAAGACGACGAGCGCGCGCATCCTGGCCCGCTGCCTGAACTGCGCGGAGGGGCCGACACCGACGCCGTGCGGGGTCTGCCAGTCCTGTACGGACCTGGCGACCGGCGGCCCCGGGTCGATCGACGTGATCGAGATCGACGCTGCCTCGCACGGTGGTGTGGACGACGCGCGCGACCTGCGGGAGCGGGCCTTCTTCGCGCCGGTGCACAGCCGGTACAAGATCTTCATCCTGGACGAGGCGCACATGGTGACCTCGGCCGGCTTCAACGCGCTGCTGAAGGTGGTGGAGGAGCCGCCGGAGCACCTGAAGTTCATCTTCGCGACCACGGAGCCGGAGAAGGTGATCGGGACGATCCGCTCCCGTACCCACCACTACCCGTTCCGGCTGGTGCCGCCCGGCACGCTGCGGGACTACCTGGCGCAGGTGTGCGGGCGCGAGGGCATCCAGGTCGAGGACTCGGTCTTCCCGCTGGTCGTGCGCTCCGGCGCCGGTTCCGTCCGTGACTCGATGTCGGTGATGGACCAGCTGCTGGCGGGCGCGGACGAGGCCGGCGTCACGTACACGATGGCCACGGCGCTGCTCGGGTACACGGACTCGGCGCTGCTCGACGAGGTGGTGGACGCCTTCGCCGCCCAGGACGGCGCGACGGTGTTCCAGGTCATCGACCGGGTGGTCGAGGGCGGGCACGACCCGCGGCGGTTCGTCACGGACCTGCTGGAGCGGCTGCGCGACCTGGTGATCCTCGCCACCGTCCCGGACGCGGGGGAGAAGGGCCTGATCGACGCTCCGGCGGACCGGGTCGCGGTCATGCAGGCGCAGGCGGACTCCTTCGGTGCGGCCGAGCTGAGCCGCGCGGCCGACATCGTCAACACCGGCCTGACCGAGATGCGCGGCAACGCGGCGCCCCGGCTGCAGCTGGAGCTGATCTGCGCCCGGGTGATGCTGCCCGGCGCCTACAGCGACGAGCTGTCGCTGCAGGCCCGCCTCGACAAGCTGGAGCGGCGGGCGGCCGCCGGCGGCTTCGCGGCCCAGGCACCGGCAGGGGCCGGATTCGGCGCAGGCGCGGGGGCAGCGGTCGCGGCGATGCCGACGACGGCCGCTCCGGCCGCCGCCGTGCCGCAGGCTCCCGCACCCACGTACCAGGCTCCCGCGCCGGCGCCGGCGGCCTACCCGCCGGTCTCGGCCGCGCCGGCCGCCCCGGCGGCTCCGGCGCCCGCGGCGGCGGGGGCACCCGCTCCCGGTGCCTGGCCGATCCCGCGCAGTTTCCCGCCGGCCGGCGGGGCCGCCGCTCCGGCGGCCGCGCAGCCGGTGGCGCCGGCTCCGGTCGCTCCCGCTCCCGTGGCCGCGCCGGCCCCGGTGGCGGCGCCGCCCGGTGGCGGCCAGCCGTCGCCCGCCGCGGCGCAGGGCGCGGCGCAGATCCGGCAGATGTGGCCGCAGATCCTGGAGGCGGTGAAGAACCGCCGCCGGTTCACCTGGATCCTGCTCAGCCAGAACGGGCAGGTCGCGGGCTTCGACGGCAGCGTGCTGCAGGTCTCCTTCATCAACGCCGGCGCCCGGGACAGCTTCGTCAGCAGCAACAGCGACGACGTGCTCAAGCAGGCCCTGGCCGACGCGCTGGGCGTGGACTGGCGGATCGAGTGCATCGTCGATCCGTCGGGCGGCAGCGCGCCGCCGCCCGCCTCCGGTGGTGGCGGTGGTGGTGGCTGGGGCGGTGGCGCCCACGCGGCCTCGGCCGCGCCCGGTCCGCTGCCGCAGGCACCCGCCGCGTTCACGCCGATGGCGACGCCCGCCGCCGCGCCGGCGCCGGCCCGGCCGGTCCAGGCGGCGCAGTCCGCCCAGCCGGCTCCTTCGGCGCAGGGCGGGCCGGGCCAGGGGCCCGGGCAGGGGCGGCCTTCGGACGGTCCGCCGCAGCCACCGGCGCCGCAGGCCGGTCCGGGAGCGGGGCCGGAGGACGACATGTCCGAGAACGACGGCCCCGCCCCGCAGGCGGAGGCTTTCTCGGGCCAGGAGCTGATCATGCGCGAGCTGGGCGCGACCATCCTGGAGGAGATCCACCACACGGGAGGGTGAGAGGCGCGGGTGCCGTCCGGCCCGCACCTGCCCCCCGGCGCCGTCCGGCGCCCGGGGCCGGACCGGCTCCGCACCCGGCCCGGCCCGGCACGCCCCCGCGCGGACCCGGCCCGCACCCGGCACGGGCCGGGGGCGGGCCGCGGCGGTTCCGCGCCGGATGGCCCCGCGCCGTTCATCCGCAGCACGTAGGCTCGCCGGTGACGTACACCGCGGTACGGGGTTCCGGGTCCGGAGCCGCCGGGCGGGCGGTGTGTTCCCAGGGCGTACCCGACGTCCGCATTCAGGCAGGAGTGAGCCGTGTTTCCCGGTGGTGGCCAGCCCAATATGCAGCAGCTGCTGAAGCAGGCGCAGAAGATGCAGGAGGAGCTCGCCCGGGCCCAGCAGGAGCTGGCCGAGGCGAAGGTGAGCGGTTCGGCGGGCGGTGGCCTGGTCGAGGCGACGGTGACCGGGGCCGGTGAGCTGGTGGCACTGACCATCGCGCCCGCCGCCGTGGACCCGGAGGACACCGAGACCCTGGCCGACCTGATCCTGGCGGCCGTCCGCGACGCCAACCAGGCGGCGCAGAAGATCCAGGCCGAGCGGATGGGTCCGCTGACCCAGGGCCTGGGCGGCGGCGGGATCCCCGGCCTGCCGTTCTGACCACCCGGACCACCCGGATCCGACCACCGGTGCGGGCCGGCTGCCCCGGGCCCGCACCAGGGGCCGGGGCTCGGGCCGGCGACCGGGGCTCGCCCGGCACCCCGCCCGCGTCAGGCACGACCCGTCCACGTCCGGTCAGGACCGGTCGGTTCCGGCCGGCCGGGGGCTTCCGTTCGAACAGCGGGTGACCGTGGCGACGGCATTGTGTGATTTGTGAGGGAGTCGGGCGTCGGACGGTGTGTCCGGCGCCCGATTCGTTGGATGATGGCACCGGACCGTCGGCACCCGCCGCGGGACGGACCGACCGGCCCCAGGGCGCGGCCGGTGCCGCCCCCGTCGGCTCGGGGAGGACCGGCGGGACGGCGGAGCACCGGGCGACCGGTACCGCGGACAGGACCGGGCGACCGGCCCGCAGGCAGGCACGAGGGAAGGCACGACGTTGTACGAGGGCGTGGTTCAGGACCTGATCGACGAGCTGGGCAGGCTGCCCGGCGTCGGGCCCAAGAGCGCGCAGCGGATCGCCTTCCACATCCTGCAGGCCGACCCGACGGACGTCCGCAGGCTGGCGCACTCGCTGCTGGAGGTCAAGGACAAGGTCCGGTTCTGCGCGGTCTGCGGCAACGTCGCGGAGTCCGAGCGCTGCCGGGTCTGCCTGGACCCGCGGCGCGATCTCGCGGTGATCTGCGTGGTCGAGGAGTCCAAGGACGTGGTGGCGATCGAGCGCACCCGGGAGTTCCGCGGCCGTTACCACGTGCTGGGCGGCGCGATCAGCCCGATCGAGGGCGTCGGCCCGGACGACCTGCGGATCCGGGAGCTGCTGGCGCGGCTCGCGGACGGCACGGTCACCGAGCTGATCCTGGCCACCGACCCCAACCTGGAGGGGGAGGCGACCGCCACCTACCTGGCCCGGCTGTGCAAGCCGATGGGCCTGAGGGTGACCCGGCTGGCGAGCGGACTGCCCGTCGGCGGGGACCTGGAGTACGCGGACGAGGTCACCCTCGGCCGGGCCTTCGAAGGGAGACGACTGCTCGATGTCTGACCAGACGCACGGTACCCATACGCACGCCCACGGTTCGGAGCCGGACGACTTCGCGGTGCAGATCGCGGACTCGGTGGAGAGCTTCGTCCTCGCGGTCACCGAGGTGGCCAAGGGCGACGAGCCCGGCAGCGCCGTCTCGCTGCTGCTGCTGGAGGTGTCGCAACTGCTGCTGGCGGGCGGCCGGCTCGGCGCGATCGAGGACGTCGTGCCGGACGACCGGTTCGAGCCCGACGCGGGCCCGGAGCCGGACGGCGTGGAGCTGCGCGAGCGGCTCGCCGAGCTGCTGGCACCGATCGACGTCTACCACGAGGTCTTCGACCCGTACGAGCCGCCGACCAGGCCGAACGCCTTCCGGATCTCGGACGATCTGGCCGGCGTGGTCAGTGAGCTGCAGCACGGGCTGACCCACTACCGCGAGGGCCGGGTCAGCGAGGCGCTCTGGTGGTGGCAGTTCTCGTACCTCTCCAACTGGGGCTCGACCTGTTCGGCGGTGCTGCGCGCGCTGCAGTCGCTGATCGCGCACGTCCGGCTGGACAGCCCGCTGGGCGCGGCCGAGGACGGCGCGGACACGGACGACGACGGGTTGACGGACGAGCAGCTGGAGCAGCAGGCGGGCGACCTGATGGCGGCCGAACTCGGTCTCTAGGGCGCGGCGGCCGCACCGGGTCCGCGGAGCGGCCCCGGTACGGGGCGGCGGGCGCCCCGGGCGGGCTCCGGAGTGCCCCGGCGGGGCCGGAACGGCCGGGTGGACGGACTGTGACGCAGGCCTCGGAAAATCTTTTCGGCGTGGGCCGGTCAAAGAATTCCGGGGCCCGCCCCGCGCCGCCCGCCGATTCTCCGGGCCCGCACCGGCCGGTCCGCAGACCTGCCCGTCGGAGCGTCGGACGGCTGACCATCAGGTGAAACAGGCGTCTCATCATATGGAAAGCGGCTGGCGGGGCCGCCCTGCTCGGTAGACTGGCGCGGACCGCAGAACCCCGGCGCACACCGGGGGTCCGGCGGCCGGCAGGCGCCACCCGCGGCTGACCCGGTCACCGGAGAACCGACACAAGTCGAGGAGCGCACGTGGGCCTTGTCGTGCAGAAGTACGGCGGCTCATCCGTTGCGGATGCCGAGGGCATCAAGCGCGTGGCCCGTCGAATCGTCGACACCAAGAAGGACGGCCATGAGGTCGTCGTCGTGGTGTCCGCGATGGGCGACACGACGGACGAGCTCATCGAACTCGCGGAGCAGGTGTCACCCATCCCTGCCGGCCGTGAGTTCGACATGCTGCTGACCGCTGGAGAGCGGATCTCCATGGCGCTGCTGGCCATGGCGATCAAATCCCTGGGTCACGAGGCCCAGTCGTTCACGGGCAGTCAGGCCGGTGTCATCACCGACTCGGTCCACAACAAGGCGCGCATCATCGACGTGACGCCCGGACGGATCCGCACCGCCCTGGACGAGGGCAACATCGCGATCGTGGCGGGCTTCCAGGGTGTCTCGCTGTCCAGCAAGGACATCACCACCCTGGGCCGCGGCGGCTCGGACACCACCGCCGTCGCCCTGGCGGCGGCGCTGAAGGCCGAGGTCTGCGAGATCTACACCGACGTGGACGGCGTCTTCAGCGCCGACCCGCGGGTGGTCAAGAAGGCCCGCAAGATCGACTGGATCGCGTACGAGGACATGCTGGAACTGGCGTCCTCCGGTTCCAAGGTGCTGCTGGACCGCTGCGTCGAGTACGCGCGCCGCTACAACATCCCGATTCACGTACGCTCGTCCTTCTCCGGGCTTCCGGGGACCATCGTCAGCAGCACCAACCCGACCAAGCCCGAAGGGGGCGAGATGGAGCAGGCCATCATCTCCGGGGTCGCCCACGACACGTCCGAGGCCAAGGTCACGGTCGTCGGCGTGCCGGACAAGCCGGGCGAGGCGGCCCGCATCTTCCGCGCCATCGCGGACGCCGAGGTCAACATCGACATGGTGGTGCAGAACGTCTCGGCGGCCGCCACCGGTCTGACCGACATCTCCTTCACCCTGCCGAAGGCCGAGGGCCAGAAGGCCATCGACGCGCTCGGCCGGGTCAAGGAGGGCATCGGCTACGAGTCGCTGCGCTACGACGACGCGATCGGCAAGATCTCCCTGGTCGGCGCCGGTATGCGCTCCAACCCGGGGGTCACCGCGACCTTCTTCGAGGCGCTCTCCGAGGCCGGCGTGAACATCGAGCTGATCTCCACCTCGGAGATCCGGATCTCGGTCGTCACCCGCGCCGACGACGTCAACGAGGCCGTCCGCGCCGTCCACTCCGCCTTCGGTCTGGACAGCGACACGGACGAGGCCGTGGTCTACGGCGGCACCGGCCGCTGAGCCGCCGGCCGCTGGACCACGGGCCGGGTCCCGCCGCCCTGTGCGGCTGGGCCCGGTCCCGGTCCGGCCGGGTGCGGCCCTGGCCCGGCAGGCCTTCCGGCCCGCCGTGGCCCGCTCCGGGTCGCCGCGCGCGGCCGGGTGGACCGGTGCCGCCGGGCCTCTTCTGAGACAAACTGTCAGAATCCCCCTCCCACCCCTGGAGGGGGATTCGGCCTATGCGGGAGAATGTGCCGCGAGCTGGGCAACCATGACAGGGGATCGAGTGTCCAACGGGCGTGGCGAACATGGTCGGGGTAGGGGTCGGTGTCGGGGCGATGAACGTCGCGACACTGTCTCCGCGCGCCCTGCGGCCGGTGGATAGGTCGGTAGAAGGCACGATGACGGCGGTCGCAGCCGGCACGGCGGGTACCAGCGAAGACCTGCTCACCGAGACCTATCAGGCCCACTACCGCTCCCTGTTGCGGCTGGCGGCGCTGCTCCTCGACGACCTCTCCAGCTGTGAGGACGTCGTCCAGGAGGCGTTCATCCGGGTGCACGCCGCCCGCCGGCGGGTCCGCGAGCCGGAGAAGACCCTCGCCTACCTGCGGCAGACGGTGGTGAACCTCTCCAGGTCCACGCTGCGCCGGCGCATCCTCGGCCTGCGGCTGCTGCCGAAGCCGATGCCTGACATGGCCAGTGCAGAAGAAGGCGCCTACGATGCGCTGGAGCGCGACCAACTGAAGGCCGCTCTGGGGGGATTGCAACGTCGTCAGCGGGAGGTGCTGGTGCTGCGCTACTACGTGGATATGACGGAGGCGCAGGTCGCCGACACCCTGGGCATCTCGCTCGGCTCGGTGAAGGCGTACGGGTCGCGGGGGCTCGCCGCGCTGCGGGTGCAGATGGAGGCCGGGCGATGACCGACGACCACCGGCCGGCCTCCCCGCCCGGCGAACCCGGTGAGCCCGGCGGCCCCGAAGGCATCCGCGGCCCCGGCGTCGTCGAGCGCCCGGACGGGCCGGGCGCTTCGGACCAGGCGGCCGGGCCGGCCGGGTCGGACGCCACCGGTGACCTCGGCGGCCCCGGCGGGCAGCTGTCGGCCGAGGAGCAGCTCCTCCGGGACCTCATGCGGCGCTCCGTCGCCGGGCTGCACCCGGACGGCACCGCGCTGGCCCGGATCCGCAGCGGTGTGCCCCGCCGCCGGGCCGTCCGCCGGGGCCTCTGGACGGGCGCCGCCGCCGTGGCGCTGGCCGCCGCGGTCACCCTGCCCGCCCTGCACTACCCGGAGGGCCTCGGCCTGTCCGGCCCGGCCGCGGTCGGTACCGCGGACGCCACCGGCACCGTTCCCTCGCCCGCCCGGACCACCGGCGGGGCTCCGGCCGGCCGGCCGTCGGGCCCCTACAGCTGGGGGGGTGCCGGCGGCACGACCGGGGGCTGGCCCGGGTCACCGAGCACGTCCGCCGCGGCGAGTGCCGGGGGGACGGCGATCGGCGCCGTCTCGGCCGGGCCGGGGGCGGGCGCGCCGCCGCTGCCGGAGTGCGAGCGGGCCGATCTGGGCCAGGGCACCGTCCAGGTCGGCGGGCCGGACGCGGCGGGCGCGATCTACGGCTCCTTCACGGTGGTCAACACCTCCGGGCGCAGTTGCCTGCTGAGCGGGCCGGGCACCCTGACGGTGAGCGCCGCGACCGGGTCCGACCCGGCCCTGGTGAAGGTCCTGGACCACCTGGCGGGCGACGCCGCGACGGCACTGCCGGACCCGGTCGGCATCGCCGCCGCCGGACCGCCCGTGCTGATGCCGAAGGCCGCCTACCGGGTGCAGTTCGGCTGGGTGCCCGGCGGCTCCTGTGCACGGCCCGGCGGGCCGCCGGCCCCCCAGGACCCGGCCTCACCGGCGCCGCGGGCCGCCGCGGACGCCCCCTCGGCCGCGCCGACTGCCGGCCTGGCGTCCGGGCCGTCCAGCTCCCCGACGGCAGGGCCCACCAGCGTGCCCAGCCCGACCGCGAGCCCCACCGCCGGGTCGAGCGCCCCCGCCACGAGCATCACGCTGGCGTACACCCCGGCGCCCGCAGGTGCCGCCACGATCACCGCCGCCGTCGCCGGTGCCTGCGCCGGCACGGTCTACCGGACGGCTCCGCAGCCCGCCCCGTCCACGGCCTCGGGCCCCACCGCCGCCGGCTGAGCACCGGCCGGCCTGCGGACGGCGGGTTCCTGGCGGGCCCGGCGAGGCGACCCGCAGGGCGACCGGGGACGGGTCGGGGACGGACGCGCGGCCCGCCACGGGGCGGGCAGGGCGCACCCCAGCGGTCCGGCGGCCCGGGGGCACTGGTTACCGTGTGGGGTGTGTACCGGTTCCTCCTGACTCCGCGCTGGCTGAGCAGCACCGTCCTCGCCCTGGTGGCCGTCGCGGTCTGCCTCTGGCTGGGCTCCTGGCAGCTCGGCCGGTTCGAGGACCGGGTCTCCGCCCACCGGGACACCACCGCGACCGTGGCCGCCGCATCGGCCGGAGCGGCGACGCCGCTCGGCGGCGTACTCACCGAGGCCGCCCCGCAGGTCGGCACCGACACCGTGGGCCGCAGCGTCAGCGCCACCGGCAGCTTCGACGCCGAGCACCAACTGCTCGTGCCGGACCGCGTGGTGGACGGCCGCCAGGGTTACTACGTACTGACCCCGCTGCGCACCGCCGACGGCCGTACCGTCGCCGTCGTCCGGGGCTGGGCACCCGGCGCGCCCGCCGCCGCGCCCGCGCCGCCGGCCGGCGAGGTGACCGTCACCGGGCGGCTGCAGGCGGGCGAGAGCAGCGGCAGCAACGGCGCGGTCGCGGGCGGCCTGCCGCCCGGTCAGCTCGGCACGATCAGCCGGGCCACCCTGCTCAACATGCTCCCGTACGACGGCTGGTACGACGGCTGGGTGGCCGCGGACACCGTGCCGGCCGGCCTGACCGCGGTGCCGACCGTGCAGCCGCAGGGCGGCGACGGGCTGAGCCTGCGGGCCTTCCAGAACCTCGGCTACACCCTGGAGTGGTTCGTCTTCGGCGGCTTCGTCGTCTTCATGTGGTTCCGCCTGGTGCGCCGCGAGGCGGAGGCCGAGCAGGACCGGGCCCTCGGACTGGACCCGGTCCTGGACTGAGGTCCGGCCGGCGCCGGCGAGGAGCCGGGACGGCGGGACCGCAGGGAGCGTCCGGGCTACCGGGACGGCTTGACCGAGGGCGCCGAGGACGGCAGGACCGGCTTCGCCGACGGAGTCGGAACCCGGGCGGCGCCGCTCGCCGACGACGAGGGCGACGGCGGGGCCGAGGGGGACGAGGACGGGGACGGCGAGCCGGTCGGGTACGGGTCGTCGCAGCTGTCGTTGTTGCCCGAGGAGTTGTTGTCGTCGTGGTCGGTGTGGTGGCGCACCTTCCGCTTGCTCTTGGAGCTGCTGCTCTTCGAACCGCTGCTCCTGGAGCCGCTGCTCTTCGAGCTCTTCGCGAACAGGCCCACGGAGGTCACGCCCGCCGCCCGCGTACCGCCGGTCGCGACCGTCGCGTCGACCACCGTCACGTCCGCGACCGTCACGTCCGCCCCGCCGGGCCCGGCCGGGACCGCCGGCCGGCTGCCGAACTCCGCCGGGAGCACCGAGCCCGTGCCGCCGAAAGCCGCCCTGGTGGCCGTCGGGACGGCCGGCGTCCTGCTCGGTGACGGGCCGGCCGACGGCGTGGCCGAGGGGGTGAAGACCTGCCGGGTGTCCGGGCAGGCCTGCGCGTCCTCGCCGGCGCAGCCGGTCAGGGCCAGCGCCGCGACGGCGATCACCACGGCCGCCGGCCCGGTGCGGTTTCTCATCGGATCTCCCCCATGTCCAGGTGCCGCAGCGCGAAGTCGATCTCCAGCCGCAGCTGCCTGATCCGCTCGTCGACCACGAGCGAACCGTGGCCGGCATCGTAGCGGTACACCTCGTGCGGCCGGCCGAGCTGCTCCAGCCGCTCGACGTAGTTCTCGATCTGCCGGATCGGGCAGCGCGGGTCGTTCAGCCCGGCGCTGATGTACACCGGCACCCGGACCCGCTCCACGTACGTCAGCGGCGAGGACGCCGCCCAGCGCTCCGGCACCTCCTCCGGCGTCCCGCCGAAGAGCGTACGGTCCAGCGACTTGAGCGCCTCCATCTCGTCGCCGTACGCGGTGAGGTAGTCCGCGACGGGGACGGCGGCCAGGCCCAGCGACCAGTCCTCGGGCTGCACGCCGAGGCCGAGCAGGGTCAGGTAGCCGCCCCAGGATCCGCCGGAGAGCACCAGCCGCGCCGGGTCGGCGAGGCCGCTCGCCACCGCCCACGCGCGGACCGCGCCGATGTCCTCCAGCTCGATCAGCCCGACCCGCTCGCGCAGCGCGTCCGTCCAGGCCTGCCCGTACCCGGTGGAGCCCCGGTAGTTGACCCGGACGACCGCGAAGCCGTGGTCCAGCCAGGCGGCGGGGCCGGCGGCGAAGGAGTCGCTGTCGTGGTGCGTCGGACCGCCGTGGATCTCGAAGACCGTGGGGTGGGGGCCCTCGCCCGCCGGGCGCTGGACCAGCGCGTGCACCCGGCCGCCGGGCCCGTCCACCCAGACGTCCTCGACCGGCACCGACCCGGGCGGAACCTCGCCCGGCGCCCGCAGCACCACCCCACCCGAGGTGGAGCGGACCGCCGAGGGCTCGGCGGCGGAGGACCAGAGGAACTCCACCGAGCCGTCCGGGCGGGCGGTGGCCCCGCCGACCGTGCCGCGCGGGGTGGCCAGCCGGGTCAGCAGGCCCCGCTCCAGGTCGTAGGAGAACAGCTCGCTGCGAGCCTCGAACTCGTGCTCCACCAGCAGGGACCGGGCGCCCGGCCGCCACTGCGCGGAGATGTCGCCGGGCAGCTCGCGCCCGTCCTCGTCGCGCAGCACCAGTTCGGTCTCGGCGCCGGTCAGGACGTCCCAGAGCATCGGCTCCCAGCGGCCGCGGCGCTGGTGGGCGACCAGCATCCGGGAGTCGCCCTCGGCCGGGGCGAAGCCCAGGCAGGCCACCCCGCGCGGCTCGGCGCGGCCGGTCACCTCGTCCAGCTCGGCGACCGTCGCGCCGTCGGCCAGCCGGAGCACCCGCAGTGCGGAGTGCATCGCGTCGCCGTGCTCGGTGTGGTCGACGGCGAGCAGCGTGCTGTCGTGGGACAGGTCGCCGATGCCGCCGTACTCCTCGTGCCGGTAGATCTCCTCCGGCTCCGCGGCGCCGGCCCGGCGCAGGTGCAGGGTGGTGCCGTCCTCGTCGGTGGAGCGCCCGACCACCACGGTGCCGTCCCGCCCCAGGGCCAGGCCGGCCGACCAGGAGGCGTCGAGGCCGGGGACGGCCGGCTCGTCCGGGCCGCCGGCGAACGGCTGGCGGCGCCAGACACCGAACTCGTCGCCGTCGCTGTCGTCGAACCACCAGATCCACTCACCGTCCGGGGACAGCTCCGCGTCGGTGGTGCCGTTCGGCCGGTCGGTCACCCGGCGGTGGACACCGGTGGCGCGGTCCCAGGCGTACACCTCGTACGTGCCGGTCGCGTTCGACACGTACAGGGACCGGTCGGGGGCGTCCTCGGCCCAGTCCGGCAGGGAGACCCGCGCCGCCCTGAACCGCTGCTCCCAGACCGGCACCGCGCTCTTGTCGTCACTCATCCGCCCATCCAACCCGATGGGTGGAGGCGATCGGAACGCCGGAGGTCCCGGCAGGGGCCGCCGGGACCTCCGGGCAGGAAGGGCCGGGCCGGTCAGGCGCCCCGGGCCGGTGCCGGAACGGCGGGGGCCGGGCCGGTGCGGGGCAGCAGCTGGACCAGGGCCGCCAGCACGAGTTCCAGCACCGCCAGCACCGCCACGCTCAACTCGAAGCCCCGCGGGAACCCGTCGGCGCCGTAGAAGACGATGCCGATCAGCGCGATCCCGAGGGCCCCGCCGACCTGCTGGACGGTCGCCAGCACCCCGGAGGCCGAGCCGACCAGCTCCGGGGCGACCCTGGTCAGCACCATCGTGGTCACCGGGGCGATCACCATGCCCATCCCGAGGCCGTCCACGAACAGGCCGGGGGCGAGCCACCAGACGCTGCCCGTCGTCCCCACCCCGTAGGCGGCCAGGCCGATCAGCCCCAGGCCGGCGGCCATCAGCAGGGCGCCCACCGCCACCACCTGACGGCCGAGCCGGGCGGCCAGCCGGTCGGCGGTGATCGAGGTCAGCAGGTAGGCCACGCCGATCGTGGTGAACACCAGGCCGGCACCCAGCGCGTCCAGGCCGCGGCCCTGCTGCAGGTAGAGGGCGAGCACCAGGAAGAAGGAGGCCTGGCCGAGCCAGAAGGCCAGCTGGGCGAGGATCCCGGCGGAGAAGGCGCGCTCGCGGAACAGCCGGGTGTCCACCAGGGGGTGGGCGCTGTGCCGGTGCTGGTGCACGCCGAAGGCGGCCAGCAGGACGGCCGAGCCGCCCAGGCAGAGCCAGGTCCAGAGCGGCCAGCCCTGCTCCCGGCCCTGGATCAGCGGCAGCACCAGGGCGGTGAGGGCGAGGGTGACGAGCACGACGCCGGCCGGGTCCAGCCCGGGGCGCTGCGGCGCGCGGGACTCGGGCAGGCAGCGGCGGACCAGCACCAGGGCGGCCAGGCCGACCGGCAGGTTGATCAGGAAGCAGGCCCGCCAGTCCAGGCCGAACAGGTCCGCCCGGATCAGCAGGCCGCCGATCAGCTGTCCGAACACCGCGCCGACCCCCAGTGTCAGCCCGTACATCGCGAACGCCCGGGCCAGCGCGGGACCGCTGAACGCCGTCCGCAGGACGGCCAGCACCTGCGGGCCCGTCAGCGCGGCGGCCAGCCCCTGCAGCACCCGGGCGGCGACCAGCGCGCCCGCGGTCGGGGCGAGGCCGCAGCCGGCCGAGGCGAGGGTGAACAGCGCCAGCCCGAGGGCGAACACCCGGCGGCGCCCGTAGCGGTCGCCCAGCCGCCCGGCCGTGACCAGCCCGGCGGCCAGGGCCAGCCCGAACCCGGCGATCACCCACTGCACGGCGGAAGGCCCGGCCCGCAGGTCGACCTGGACGGAGGGGACGGCGACGTTGACGATGAAGAAGTCGAGCGCGGTCATGAAGGTCGCGGTCAGGACGACCGGGAGCAGGCCCCGGGCGGGGCGTCCGGCCCGGGCCGGTGCGGGGGGCGTTCCCGTGGCCGGGGACTGCGGCCGGGGGACCGGCCGGGTGCTGCGCAGGATGCTGCTCATGGCGGGACTCTCCTCGGTGCCGGGCACTTCACGGGCCCCGGGCCCGGCCTGGGGCTGGGTCCTGGGGCTGGGTCGGGGCTGGGTCGGGGGCGGGGCTGGGGGCGGGAACGAGGCCGGGGGACGCGTGGGGGCGTCCCCCAGCGGGGCATCACGCGCCGGGGACGCGGTCCAGAAAGCCCAGCACCGACGCGACCCGGCCCTCGGCGTCCGCCACCAGGACGTCGAAGCCGACGATCAGCGCCTGCGCCCCGGCCGGCCCCAGGTCCCAGGTGAACCGGGCCAGGTTGTGGTGCGCGTCCACCGTGCCGAGGGTGAACACCAGCCCCGGGAACTGCGCCCGGGCCGCGCCGATCGCCTCCGAGATCGCGTCCGGGCCGGTGACGGCCATCAGCGGGTCGGTGTACTCGCCGTCCTCGCTCCACAGGTCGCCCACCAGCTTGCGGCGGGCGTCGGCGTCGGCCTCGTTCCAGGTGGCGATGTAGCGCTCGGCCAGCTGCTGGAGATCCGTCATGGTCCTGCTCCCTCGTCCTCGGTGGCGGGCCGTTCCCGCTGGTCGAAAAGGTACGGAGATCGCCCGCCGGCCGAATCGGTCACGCATCGGTAATCGCGGCCGGGCCTACCGGCGTTGAGGTCGGTAGGGTCGGGGCATGCTGTTCGGGAGGGGTGCGGAGCAGGCCGCCATCGGCCGCCTGCTGGACGAGGCGCGCGGCGGCCGCAGCGGGGTGCTGGTGCTCCGCGGCGAGCCGGGCATCGGCAAGACGGCGCTGCTGGAGCACGCCGCTGCGGCCGCCGGCCCGGAGTTCCGGGTGATCCGGGCGACCGGGGTGGAGTACGAGGCCGAACTCCCCTTCGCGGGGCTCACCTTGCTGCTCGCGCCCGGGCTGGACCGGCTGCCCGCCCTGCCCGGGCCGCAACGCCGGGCGCTGGAGGGTGCCTTCGGGCTCGCCGAGGAGTCCGGGCCGGCCGGCGGCCGGTTGCTCACCGGCCTGGCCACCCTCGGCCTGCTGGCCGAACTCGCCTCCGAGAAGCCGCTGTTGTGCCTGGTGGACGACGCCCAGTGGCTGGACGGCTCCTCCGCCGAGGCGCTGCTGCTGGCGGCCCGGCGACTCCAGGCGGAGGGCATCGTGCTGCTGCTGGCCGCCCGCGACGACGAGGGCGCCATCCCGGCGGCCGGCCTGCCGGAGCTGCGGCTCGCCGGACTGGACGAGCCGGCCGCCGCCGAACTGCTGTCTGCCCAGGCCGGGTTCGGAGCGCCGGCCGCAGGCGACGATGTTCCCGCCGACGGCGCCGGCCGCGTACCGCCGGACGTCCGGCGCAGGGTGCTGGCCGAGGCCCGGGGCAACCCGCTGGCCCTGACCGAGCTGCCCGCGGCGCTGGCCGCCGAACCGGCCGGCAGCGCCGGCTCCGGCCGGCTGCCACTCACCAGCCGGCTCCGGCTCGCCTTCCACGGAAGGGTCAGCGGACTGCCCGCCGCCACCCAGACGCTGCTGCTGGTCGCCGCCGCCGAGGAGGCCGGTGACCTGGCGGCCGTCCTGCGCGCCGCCGCCGCACTCGGCGCCGGCCCCGACGCGCTGGCCCCCGCCGAGCGGGCCGGCCTGGTCCGGATCACCGGCCCGGAGGGTGCCGCCGTGCTGGCCTTCCGGCATCCGCTGGTCAGGGCCGCGATCCTCCACCGCGCGCCGCTGCGGCAGCGGTCGGCGGCGCACCGGGCCCTGGGCGAGGCCCTGGAGGACGGCGACCGCCGTACCTGGCACCTGGCGCTCGCCGCCACCGCCCCCGACGCGGCCCTCGCGGACGCCCTGGAGCGGACCGCCGAACGCGCCGAGGCCCGCGGCGGGCACGGCGCCGCCTCCGCCGCGTACGAGCGGGCCGCCCGGCTCACCCCGGACCGCGACGGTGCCACCCGCCGGCTGGTGCTGGCCGCCGAAGCCGCCACCGAGGAAGGCCGGTTGGAGCACGCCGAGGCACTGGCGGAGCGGGCCGGCGCCCGCACCGACGACCCCTTCGCGCACGCGATGATCGCGCACGTCCGGGCCACCGCCCACTTCTGGCGCGGCGACCACCCGACCGCCTACCGCCTGCTGCTGGACGCCTGCACCCCCGGCATCGAGGCCTCGCACGCCGCCCGGATGCTCTTCCAGGCCTTCCATGCGGCCTGGTACGTCGGCGAGGAACCGGTGGGCGCCGTCCTCGACCGGCTGGCGGCCCTGCGGCTGCCGGCGGGGGAGCCGGCCGCGCCGCTCGTCCGCCACCTGCTGGCCGGCACCCTCCCGCTGCTCGGCCGCCCCGCGCCGCCCCTGCCGTCGGCCCGTGAGACGGCCGCCGAGGCCCGCCGGGCCGGCGCCGTCCCCAGCGACCTGGTCCAGCTCTGCGGCGCCACCCTGATCCTCGGCCGGGACGACGAGACCTACGAGCTCGCCGCCGGGCTCGCCACCGAGGCCCGTGCCAAGGGCGCCGTCGGCATGCTGCCCACCGTGCAGTTCTTCCTCGCCGAGGCCGAACTCTTCCACGGGCGCCACCGGGACGCGGAGGTCACCGCGACGGAGGCGCTCGCCCTCGCCGAGGACACCGGCCAGCGTCAGTGGGTCAGCCAACTCGCCTCGCTGCTGGCCTACCTGGCGGCCCTTCGCGGGGACGCCGACAGCTGCGCCGCACTGGTCCGCCGCGCCCTTGCCGGAGCGGGGCCGGGCGGCGCGCCGCCCGCCGGCGAGCCGTGGGCGCAGTGGGCCCTCGCCCTGCTCGACCTGGGCCAGGGCCGGGCCGCCGACGCCGCCGACCGGCTGGGGCCGCTGACCACCGGACGCCACCGCCACCACGTCGGCGCCACCCGCGCCGTCCCCGACCTGGTCGAGGCCGCCGTCCGGCTGGGCACCCCCGAGCTGGCGGCCGAACCGTACGAGCGCTTCGCCCGCTGGGCCGCCGCCACCGGGCAGCCGTGGGCGCACGCCCTGCGACTGCGCTGCCAGGCCCTGCTCGGCCCGGACGAGCTCGCCGAGTCCGGCTACCTGGCCGCGCTGGACCTGCACCGCGACTCCGGCCGCCCCTTCGAGCAGGGCCGCACCGCTCTGCTCTACGGCGAGTGGCTGCGCCGCGAGCGCCGCCGAACCGACGCCCGTCCGCACCTGCGCGCCGCGCTCGAAGCCTTCGACCTGCTCGGCGCCCGGCCCTGGGCGGAGCGGGCCCGCACCGAGCTGACCGCCACCGGCACGCCCGCCCCCGCCGGGCCCGCCGCCGGCCCGCTCGCGGTGCTGACCCCGCAGGAACTCCAGATCGTCCGCCTCGCCGCGCAGGGCCGGTCCAACCGGGACATCGCCGCCCAGCTGTTCCTCAGCCCGCGCACGGTCGGTCACCACCTGTACAAGGCGTATCCGAAGCTGGGTGTCGCCTCCCGAGGTGAACTCGCCGATCTGCTCTGAGCGTTCTCACCCGCGCTCCGGCCGCCAGGGCTTCCAGGGGCTTCAGGGGGCTTCAGGGGCTTCTCGGAGGCGATGGCAGGAATGGTGGGAAGCACGTCATTGCTGCCGTCGCGGACCGCTGCGAGGCTGGGGCGCATGACGACCCGCACCGTGCTGATCGTCCTCTTCGAGGGCGTGCAGAGCCTCGACGTGACCGGCCCGCTGGAGGTGTTCGCCGGGGCCGGAGCCGCCGCCGGGCCGGCGGGGGGCTACCGGGTGCGGACGGCGGGGCCCGCCGGCCGGACGGTCCGGACCAGCAGCGGGCTGCGCCTGTTGCCGGACCTCGACCTGGACCTCGACCCCGGCCCCGACGAGCGGCCGCACACCCTGCTGGTGCCGGGCGGTGACGGGACCGCCGACCCCGATCCGGCGCTGGTGCGGCGGATCGCCCGACTGGCCTCGGGGGCCGAGCGGGTGGTGTCGGTCTGCACCGGTGCCTTCCTGCTCGCGGAGGCCGGCCTGCTGGCCGGCCGGCGGGCGACCACCCACTGGGCGTACTGCGACACGCTGGCCCGGCGGTACCCGGACACCGAGGTCGATCCCGAGCCGATCCACGTCCGGGACGGGCGCATCGCCAGTTCGGCCGGGGTGACGGCGGGCATCGACCTGGCGCTCGCCCTGGTCGAGGAGGACCACGGCCGGGACGTGGCGCTGCTGGTCGCCCGGCACCTGGTGATGTTCCTGCGCCGCCCCGGCGGCCAGGCGCAGTTCAGCGTGCAGCTGGCCGCGCAGGTCGCGCAGCGCAGCCCGCTGCGCGAGGTCCAGCGCTGGATCGCCGAGCACCCCGGCGGGGACCTCTCGGTGGACGCGCTGGCCGCCCGGGCGGCGCTGTCGCCGCGCCAGTTCGCCCGGGTCTTCAAGGCCGAGGTCGGGGTCAGCCCGGGCCGGTACGTGGACGGTGTCCGGCTGGAGGCCGCCCGGCGCCGGCTGGAGGACAGCGCGAGCGGGATCGAGGAGATCGCCCGGGCCTGCGGCTACGGCACCGCCGAGGGGATGAGGCGCGCCTTCGTCCGGACGCTGGCCGTGCCCCCGGTGGAGTACCGCCGGCGGTTCCGGCCCGCCTGACCGGCTCCGGCCGTGCCCGACCCCGCCCGCGTCCGGCCCGCCCGTTCCGCCCGGCCTTTACCGCCCGCCCGTTCCGCCCGGGCCGCCTGACCGGCACGGCCTGCCAGTCGGCACTTCCGTGCCGCCCGGCACCAGGCGGCACCCGTCCGCCCGACCACCTTCACCGAGGGAGAACCCGATGCAGATCGCCGTCCTGCTCTACGACCGTTTCACCGCGCTCGACGCCGTCGGCCCCTACGAGGTGCTCGGCCGGATCCCCGGGGCCGAGGTGGTCTTCGCGGCCGCCCGGCCGGGGCCGGTCCGCACCGACCAGGGCACGCTGGCCGTGACCGCCGACGCCGCGCTGTCGGAGGTGACCTCGCCGGACGTCCTGCTCGTCCCGGGCGGCCCGGGGACCGCCGAGGTCCTGGCCGACCCGGCCACCCTGGACTGGATCCGCCTGGTCGACGCCGGCACCACCTGGACCACCTCGGTCTGCTCGGGCTCCCTGCTGCTGGGCGCGGCCGGACTGCTCGAAGGGCGCCGGGCCACCTCGCACTGGATCAGTCTGGAGCACCTCCCGGCCTTCGGGGCCGTCCCCACCGCCGAGCGGGTCGTGGTGGACGGCAAGTACGCCACCGCCGCCGGGGTGTCGGCCGGCATCGACCTCGCCCTGGAGCTCACCGGCCGGATCGCGGGCGACGAGACCGCCCGGGCGATCCAGCTGGTGGTGGAGTACGACCCGCGGCCGCCGTACGACGCCGGGTCCGTCGCCACCGCGCCCGCCGGGCTGGTGGCGGCCCTGCGGGCGAGCGACCTGGTGGTCGGCGCACCCTGACGGCGGCCCCGGGGCGGGTCTGCTCCCCGGCCACCGGCCCGGCCCGGGCGGGTGCAGGCCTAGGCCGTCCAGGCCGGGTCCCGGCCGGAGAGGGCGAGCGCCCGGTCCATGGCGGAGGCCGTACCGGGCACCGCCACCGGCTCGCCGAAGCCGCTGTACTTCAGGTACAGCTCCGCGTTCTCCTCGACCACCCTGAGCACCGCCCCGGCGGCCTCCGGGGAGCACCGGAACTCCTGGCCGGTCGCCCGGGCGACGTCCCAGCCGTGCAGGACCAGCTCCGCCAGCAGCAGGCCGGCGAGTACCGGGGCCGGCGTGCGGCCGCCGCCGCTGTCGATCTCGCCCTCCCACACCGACGGGTCGGCCCAGGCGGCCACCGCCCGGTCGAGCCGGCCGGCGTAGGCCTCGGCCCAGCCGTCCTCGCCCGTGAAGTCGCGGGTCAGCAGCTCGTCCGGGATCGGCTCGCGCCGGGCCCGGAGCTCCAGGCCGTGCGAGGAGTACAGCACCCAGTGGTTGACCAGGGTGCGGGTGTCGTAGTCGGTGCAGGGCGTGGCGCCGGCGAGCTGCCCGGGGCTGATGCCGCGGGCCACCCGGGCGGCCTCGGCGGCGCCTTCGGCCAGCGCCCGGTGCAGCTGCTCGTCCATCGCCCGTCCGGGAGCCGCAGTCGGCCCGGCCTGCTCGGTTCTCTGGTTCATGGGGCGACCGTAGGCAGCCCGCGGGGGCCCGGTATTGAACAAACGCGACAGCCCCCGCCCGGGCCCCGTGCCGGACTACGCTGGCACGATGACCGACCCCGGGCTCGGGCGGGGGTGCTCCACCCGGCCGCCGCCGCCACCCAGTTCGACCTGCTGCGACGGGAGCCGGCCGCCGACCTCGCCCCGTACGTCGAGTACCACTGGATCGTGCGGTGGGACCTGCGCGGCCGCCCGCCGTACGAGCAGCAGGTGCTCTCCCATCCGAACGTCCACCTGGTGTTCGAGGAGCCGGCGGCCGCCGTCTACGGGGTGCGGCGCGGACTCTTCTCCCGGCGGCTGACGGGGGCCGGCCACGTCCTCGGGGTGCGGTTCCGCCCGGGGGCGTTCCGCCCGCTGCTCGGCGCCCCGGTGGCCGGCCTCGCCGACCGGGTGGTGCCCGCCGCGGAGCTGTTCGGCCCGGCCGCCGACGAGGCCGGGCGGGCCGTCCTGGGCACCGCCGACCCGGCCGCCATGGCGGCGGCGGCCGAGAGCTTCCTGCGCGAGGTCCTGCCGGCGGAGCCGCCGCAGCCGGCGGCCCGGCAGGCCGAGGCCGTCCTGGCGCTGATCGCGGACACGCCCGCGCTGGTCCGGGTCGACCAGGTGGCGGCGGCCGCCGGGATCTCGGTGCGCGGCCTGCAACGGCTGTTCGCCGAGTACGTCGGGGCGAGCCCGAAGTGGGTGCTGCGCCGGGCCCGGCTGCACGAGGCGGCGGCCCGGGCCGAGCAGGGCACGGGCGTCGACTGGGCCGCTCTGGCGGCCGACCTCGGCTACGCCGACCAGGCCCACCTGGTACGGGACTTCACCGCCGTGGTCGGGGCTCCGCCGGCCCGGTACGCCCGGCGCGGGCCCGCCCCGGCGGGCCGGGGCACAGCCCGCGCGAGCCGCTGAGAATCCGCTTGCCGGACTGCCGGCGGGCCGTCAGGATCGCTCCCGTGCCTGGACAACGCAAACGCAAGGAACGGGAGCTCCGTCGGCGCGCGGATTCCTGGCAGGGGCCCTGGGAGACGGTCTTCGAGACCCAGGACCCCGAGGAGTGGCGGGAGTACCTCCGCCGGATCCGTGCCGAGGGCCGTCGTCCCGACGAGTCGAGGCTCAGGTACGACGTGCTCTGCGGCCGCCTCGTGTCTCCGACCACCTACCGGCTGAGCGTCCCCGCGGTGCCACCACCGCCTCGCTGAGGGCCGGCCGGGCGGTGGTGGCAGCACCCCGCCGGGGCCGGCCGGGTCGGGGGTGAACCCGCCTCACCCGCCGGCCAGTTCGGCGTCGGCCCGGGCCGTGACGGTGGCGACCACCCGCCCGGCGACGGCGAGTTCCTCCGCCGTGAAGTCGCCGTACAGCCGCGCCGTGATCCCGCCGACGGCGTCCCGGATCCGGCGCTGCCGCTCCTGGCCGGCGGCCGTCAGCCGCAACCGGGAGGGCTCGGCGGGCGGTTCCTCCAGCAGCCCGGTGTCGGTGAGCCCGGCGAGGGCGGCCCGGGCGCTGTCCTCGTCGATCTTCAGGCCGCCCGTCAGCCGGGCCACGAGCTGCCCACGATCGGCCGAGCCGCCGCCGTCGGCGGTGGCGTTGAGCGCCACCGACTGGAGGAAGGTGGTGCCGGTGCGGGCGAGTTCGCGTTCCAGGAGGGCCCGGGTGGCGTAGTGGGCCAGACCGATGACCTGGCCGTTGAGGCTGGGGGTGGTGGACATGGCTGCTCCTTCTTCGGGGAGTCCGCTGCCGCGGGCCGGGGTCGGTGAGCTCCGCCCTCTGCATTTACAGTACATGGCTACTATGTTCATGGCTATCAATTCCTGAGGGGCGCCCGCCCGGCCCCGCCGGCGTGGTCTTGCGGGCGCCCCCCGCCCCGGCCTGCGCCCGTGGAGTGATTTCGTCCGCCGCCGGCCGGCGGAACGCGGTTCGGAGCACGGGCCCTGACGGACGGTCGTGTCTGCTGGTGCTGGACCGTCCGGTCCCGCCCCAGGGCGCCGGCACCCCGACCACCGGAAGGCACCCCACCCCATGGCCCACTTCCCGACCACCGGCGGCCGTCTGGCCAAGGCCGTCCCGGCCGCCGCCGCGGCCGCCCTGCTGACCGTGTGCGCCGCACCGGCCGGCGCGCAGACCACGGTCCGTCCGACGGCCGTGACGCCGGGCGGCTGCACCTCGGCCACCGACCCGGCCCTGGCCGACCGCCTCGCCGGGGACGTCGCGGCCGCGCTGTCGGGCCGGCAGGGCACGGTGGCCCTGACGCTGTGGGACGCCGGCACCGGCACCTCGTGCGCCTACCGCCCGTCCGCGCACTTCGACTCGGCGAGCGTGGTCAAGGTGACCATCATGGGTGCCGTGCTGCGGCGGGCCGACGAGGAGGGCCGGCCGGTGACCGCCTGGGAGGAGGACAACCTCCGGCCGATGATCACGAAGTCCGACAACGCCGCGGCCACCGCGCTCTGGCTCGACCTCGGCCGGCCCCGTCTGGAGGCCTTCCTGCGGCTGGCCGGCCTGACCGACACCGTCCTGGGCGCCGACGACCACTGGGGCCTGACCCAGGTCACGGCGGCCGACGAGCTGAAGGTGCTGGCCCTCTACACCGACGACCCGTCCGTCCTCTCGCCGGAGAGCCGGGCGTACGGGCTGGACCTGATGAGCCAGGTCGTCCCGGAGCAGCGCTGGGGCGCCCCGTACGGCGCGCCGGCCGGTGTCACCGTGCACGTCAAGAACGGCTGGCTGCAGCGCGCCACGCACGGCTGGCGGGTGCACAGCCTGGGCATCTTCACGGGCCCCGGCCGGAACTACCGGATGGCCTTCCTCACCCACGACAACCCCACCGAGGCGTACGGGATCAGCACCGTCCAGCGGGTCGCCCAGGTGGTGCACCGGGAGCTCGACGCGGCCGCCGGCGTCCCGGCCGCGGCCGCCCAACCGCTGCCCGCCGGACCGGACATCGGCGCCCCCGAGATCTCCGACGGCTCGGCCCCCTACGAGCGGACCGGCCCCGAGCGGGCACCCGCCCCCGCCGGCCCGCTCCGGCCGGGGCGCCACGGCACCGGGGCCGGGTGACGGGACGCGAACGCCGCGGCCGCCCGCCCCCGTGGCGGGGCGGGCGGCCACTGTCAGGTCACTTCGTCCCCCGGGTCACCCCGTACGCCGGGTCAGGGCCACCCGCGAGCGGGTGAACCCGGCGGCGAGCAGCCAGGCGAGCAGCGGCAGCCCCGCCACCAGGGCGGCCAGGTACGGCCAGGGGACCACCAGCGGGTGGGTGCCGAGGTTGATGCCGCCCGCGGCGTCCACCACCGGTCGGACACCCAGGTTCTCGACCCGCTGGACGGCCGCCGCCGGTACGAACCCCGCCAGCGCGCCCAGCACCGCGCCGAGCGCGGCCACCGCGGCGCACTGGAACCCCGACAGCCGGCGCCGGATGCCCGGCCCGGCGCCCACGGCCGCGAGGGTCGCCAGGTCGCCCCGGCTGTCCGTCGCGGCGAGGCCGGTGGCGATGCCGGCGGCTGCGACGGCCACCGCCGAGGCGGCGATCGCGAGGCCCAGCATGGTGGCGTCGCCGTACCTGCTCCGGTAACCGCGCTCCACCGAGAGCTTGGCGCCGGGGCCGTGCGCGGTGACGGCCGCGGTGGCCCGCTGCTCGTCGGCCGGGCCGGGGGCGTGCGCGGGCAGCCAGACCGACTCGTACGTGGTCGGGGTCAGTCCCGCCGCCTCGGCGGCGGCCGGCGACAGCACCGCGCGCGCCGCCGGTGTCTTCGCCCGCACCGCGACCGCCGGGAGGCTGGCGGTGCTGAGCTGGTTGCCGCCCGGGCCCTCGGCGCCGTACCGGGTCAGTTGCAGGGGCACCGCGCCGTCCTTGACGTAGCGCGGGTCCAGGACGACGGCCTTGCCCGCCGCCAGCGCCTGCACGGCCGCGGGGTCGTCCACCCCGAGCAGGTTGCGCAGCACCGTGGCGTCGCCGGTGATCAGCTCGCGGACGTCCTGCGGCGCCGGGGCGCCCGCCTTGCACCTGGGGTCCTCGGCGAGCAGTCGCCGGGCCTGCGCCTCGTCGAGGCGCACCGCGCCCCAGGGGCCGGCCGCGCCGGCCGCCGGGGGGCAGAGGTTCTCCGCCGGCATGTCGAGCCTGACGGTGCCGCAGAAGCTCCCCGGCCGGCCGTCGCAGGCGCCGTACGTCAGGTTCCGCAGGTCACCGCGCTCCCCGAGGCCGGGGACGGCCTGCTCCACCGTCCGGCGCAGGTCCTCGGCGGCCTTGCCGGACAGAGCGGCCGCCACGGAGGCCGCGGACGCTCCGGGGGAGGTGGCCGTGACGGAGGCGGGCGAGACCTGCGGGGCCCGCAGGACGACCGCGCCGATCGGGGCCGACGCCGCGTAGTCCGCCCGGTCCGCGGCGTCGCTGCTGGACTGGAAGGTCAGGACCGCGACCGCCCCGGCGACGGCGGCCATCACCGCCGCCACGGCCGGGGCGGAGCGCCCGCGGTTGCGGGCCGCGTCGCGCAGCGCCAGGCGCGGTCCGAGCGGCAGGGCCCGGGCGATCCGGCCGAGCAGGCCGACGAACCACGGAGTGCAGGCGACCAGGCCCAGCTCCGCGATCACCGAACCCAGCATCACGACCCGGGTCCGCGAGCCCTCCAGCGCGCCGAACAGCGCGAGGCAGGTCCCGGCCCCGGCCACCAGAACGCCGGCCACCGGGATCCAGATCGCGGGCGGACGGGTGGCCGGGCGGCCGGTGAGGGCGGCCGCCACCGGTTGCCGTCCGGCCTGGACCGCGGGGACGATCGCGGCCAGCAGCCCGGTCACGACGCCGATCGCCAGCACGCCGAGCAGGTCGACGGGTTCCAGCGCGAAGTGCCCGAAGCGCGCCCCCGACCTGGCCTCCAGCCACGGCCGGCCCAGGGCCACGGCGAGGCAGCCGAGCACCGTGCCCGCCAGCGCGCCGGTGCCGGCGAGCACGACGGCGCCGCCGAGGACCACCCCGCGGATGTGCCCGCGGTCGCCACCGCCCGCCGCGATCAGCCCGAGGTGCCGGCGGGACCGCCGGGCGCCGACCGCGAACGCCGGACCGGCCAGCAGGACGACCTCCAGCAGGGCCATGCCGACGACGGTGGCGGCGATCGTCGAGGACTTCAGGGCCTCGGTGGCCGCGGCGCCGGAGAGCGGGGTGTCCCGGTAGAGCGGGACGGCGCGGTCCGGCGGCGGGTCGGCGAGGACGGCCCGGGAGGCGACGGTGAAGCCGTAGGTGTTGGCCCGCTGCACGTCCTCCCAGCCGAAGGCGGTGCCTGCGGGCAGCGAGACCAGGAAGTCCGCCGGGCCGTCGGCCGCGGTCCGCTCGGAGCGGTCCTCCGCCGCGGCCAGCAGGGGGCCCAGCTCGCCGGGACGCCCGATCAGCCGTTCCGCGCCGAGGTCCCCGGGGTACTCGACGGCCGCGGTGATCCGCAGCGGCTGGTGGGTGCCGGCCAGGGTGGTGCTCCCACCGACGCTCAGTCCCGACCCGGCGAGGAAGCCGGTGGTCGCCGCGACCTCGTAGGGGGCGGCGGGCCAGCTGCCCTCGCGGAGCGTCGTGATGCCGCGCGCCAGCGGATCGGCCAGGTCCAGGCTCCAGGCCTGCACCCGGGCCTGGCCGGCGGTCGTGCTGGTCAGGGCGTAGCCGGAGGGGGACTCCACCGGCAGCAGCCGGGCCCCGGCGGGCAGCGCCTCCTTGAGCAGCTGGTCGAGCGGCCGGGCCGCGCGCGCCGTCTCCTCCTCGGTCGGAACGGGTTTCGGGCCGTTCTGCGAGAGGACCAGCGTGGTCGCCGGATCGGGGTCCGGCGCCTGCTCCAGCCGCCAGCCGGCCCGCACGGTGCTGAGGTACGCGTCGGCGCCGCCCATCAGGCGGGTGGCGCTCTCCTGCGGGGTGAGCACGCTGCTGCGGGCGACCACGTCCGCGGCCGTCACCCCGACCACGGGCAGCGCGATCATGGCGATGATCAGGGCGCTGCGGCCCTTGGCGCGCAGCGCGTCGCGACGGGCGAGGCGCAGGGCGGCCCGCCAGGCGGAGAGGTTCATCGGGTGTCTTCCTTCTTCCTGGTGGTCCACCCGGTCGGGGCGGTGCGGCGCTCGGCCGCGGGCCCGGCCGTAGGTCCGAGTGCCCGGGGCCGGCCCCCGGACGCGGTCAGCACCGGCTTCCCGTCCCGGCGGCCGGAGCCCCGCCGGACCCGGCCCGCTCCTCCACCACCCGGCCGTCCTGCAACACAACCACCCGGTCCGCCCAGCGGGCGTGGCGGGGGTCGTGGGTGACCACGACCGCCGCGGCCCCGGCGTCGCACCGGGCCCGAAGGACGGTCAGCACCTCCTGGCCCGTGGCGGAGTCGAGGGCGCCGGTCGGCTCGTCGGCCAGGACCAGCCGCCGCTCGCCGATCAGCGCCCGGGCGATGGCGACCCGCTGCTGCTGGCCGCCGGACAGCTGGTCCGGGAACCGGTCCGCCAGCTCGGCGATCCCGACCTCGGCGAGCGCGGCCTGCGCCTGGGCCCGGGTCCGCCGCCCCGGCGCGCCGTCCAGCTCGCGCGGCAGGGCCACGTTCTCGGCGGCGGTCAGCGTCGGAATCAGGTTGAAGTCCTGGAACACGTACCCGATCGCGCGGCGCCGGACGGCGGACAGCGCCTTCGGGGACAGCCCTCCCAGCCCCTGCCCTTCGACCAGGACCTCGCCCGAGGTGGCGCTGTCCAGCCCCCCGGCCAGCCCGAGCAGGGTGGACTTGCCCGAACCACTGGGCCCCGTCACGGCGACGAACTCGCCCGGAAGCACCGTCAGGTCCACCCCGCGCAGCGCGTCCACCCGCGCCCCGCCCTGCCCGTGCGTCCGGGTCAGGCCCCGCAACTGCAGGACGGCCTGCTGCCCGGGGGCCCGCTTCGGTGCGGTCGTGCTCGTCACTCGTCGGCTCTCTTCCTGTCGGCCGCCACCGGTGGTGGCGGCGCGGGCGGCGGCGAGGGTGTGACCTGATGTCACCGCCCCGCCGGGGTGGGCCGGGCGATGCTCCGAGCCCCCTGCATACCGAGTATGTATACCCGGTATGCAGGGGCGCAAGGTGAACCCGGGGCATTGCCCTTTCGGGCAGTCGGGGTGGTCCGCGCGGGCAACCCGGAGGCGGCGGGGCGAGGCCCGGCGGCTCCGGCCCGATGACTCACCCGGCGTGGTGGTGATCGATGAGGTGCCCCACCGTTCGACGCCGCCCTGATCACAGGTGGGCTGCCACTGATCTGCCGAGAGTGGCCGATCGGCGCCTCGATGTGGGAGTTCCTCGGCGCGGCGCCGGAGAACCCGATCTCCGCGCTTGTGGTTCGGGCCGAGCGGTCCTTGGCGCGCTTCCGATCGCCCTGCACCCCTCCGAGGAGTGTCGCCACCGCGTGGCGGACCCGTATCTGCGCTTCTGGCCGGCCTTCCCGGATCCGCACACGGCAGAGATCGAGCGCATGCGTGGTGACCTACCGCTGGAGCGGGTCCGGGAGCGGTGGCCCGGTTGGCGAGGTCGCGCGGTCGAGCCGCTGATCCGGGAGTCGCTCGCTCGCATCGTGCCCGACGGCGATCTGCCGGCAGCCCCGGCCGTCGGTGGCTGCTGGACCCGTAGCAACGACGTCGAGATCGATCTCGTCGATGCTGATCGTCAGCCCGTCGCCAAGCGGCTTCTGCTTCTCGGGTCGATCGCGTGGTTGGAGCTCCCCGTTCGACGCTCACGTCCTGGCCGACCTCCACGAACCGGGCCGCGCTCATAGGCGACCCGATCCCGCTCGTCGCGGTCTCCCGAAGCGGCGTCAGCTGCACCGGGCTCCAGGCAGCGAACGGACCGGATGAACTGCCGGATGATCTGCTCGGTGCTGGCGCACCCGCTGACCGGTAGCCGTCTGCCGGGCGGGGCGGACGGGATCAAGAGGCCGGCTGGGCCGAGCGGCACGGGCGTCCCGGCCCGGGAGAATCGCAAGATCTTCTCCCGGGCCTCTCCCGAGAACGTTCTGAAAAGCAGTCAGGGCCGGTGTCCTGTGAAGGACACCGGCCCTGAGCTGGTGTTACTGGGTCGGGGTGGCGGGATTTGAACCCACGGCCTCTTCGTCCCGAATTAGGCCCTGGAAGATCCGCAACCTGCTGCTGTTGCCAAAGGCACAGCTCAGAGGTTGCTATGCGTTGGTCTTCGTTGGTCCAGTGAGGGCATCGATCCAGGATCGTCTCCAAGGATTCTCCAGACCCTGGAGCCCATCTGTTGCCATGCCGACGTGACGGTCTCCATGCGCTTGGGTGGGTGCTACGACTAGGCGGCCGCGACTCGCGGGTCTGCGATCCGCTCGGCGGGCGGATCAGTAGAAGCATGGATCGGTGCCCGATCTGTGCGGTCAGGAACGTTGTCCTACCTGGCCCGTATGCTCTGGCCATGGAAAAGGGAGCCATCTCGCGGGACGACATCCTGAGGACTCTGCACGAGTACGACGAGTTGGGAGGGCCCGTCTTCCTCAACCGGTACGGCTATGGGGCGGCCCGCAAGTACCTGATCCTGCACGACGGTAAGGCCTACGAGTCCAAGGCCGTTGCGGGAGTTGCCCACAAGCACCGCTTTGGCAGGCCGCTTGGCTCCGATGAACTCAGCGGCGGCCTGGGCCACGCGGTGGACTGGCTCAAGCGTGAAGGCTTCCAGATCGGGGCATCACGCAGTCCCAAATGGACCCGCGATGAGCTGATCCTCGCTTGCGACGTGGTTGCACGGAATGGCTGGCAGGGCCTCTCAGCCTCGGATCCACGTATCGCTGAGCTGTCGGACCTCCTGCAGCTGCTGGCTGCCTACCCGCCCGAGCTACGGGCTGTTGAGTACCGCAACCGCAACGGTGCGGCGTACAAGACCCTCAACATCGCTAGCGTCCATCCCGCCTACACAGGCGATCCGACGAACCACGGCCAGCTGGACCGCGAGGTTCTGCAGGCCTTCCTCGACCGCCCAGCTGAGATGGCGCAGGCTGCGCAGTTGCTGCGGGATGGACTCAGGGACGGGACCCTGCAGCCGGTGCGGCCTGACGACGAGGACGCGGACGACGATGAGGTGAGCGCTCCTGAGGGCCGCGTTCTCTACCGTCGCCACCGCACGCGAGAGCGCAGTAAGAAGCTCCGCGAGAAGAAGATCGCTTCGGTGCTTAAGAAGGGCGATCCCTTGGCCTGCGAAGCCTGCGACTTCGACTTCGCCCAGGTCTACGGCGAGCGCGGCAAGGGATACATCGAGGTCCACCACGTCGTCCCGCTCCACGAAGCGGGTGAGAGCACCACGAAGCTCACTGATCTTGCAGTCATCTGCTCGAACTGCCACCGCATGATCCACCGGAGTGCTCCATGGCCCACTCCGGCACAGCTTCGGGTGCTGGTGCTGGTGCAGGAGCAGGCGGGTGCGGCCGAAACATCACTGCCGAGGCAACGTTCCGGTGTCGAGCACAGCGACGAGACCATCTGAGTGATCCGGCGCTCTGCCTAGCCCTTGACCCGAAGTAACTGGGCTGACGATCTGTCATGACGGAAGGGTCGGCCGGCATCGGTGCGGCGACAGTCGGCGCACGGCATGCTTCAGTGCTTGATCTTGAAGTGCTTGGGGCGCTTCTGCCGGTCCTCGCTCCGCAAGCCCACTCAGATTCGCCCGAATCGGGCGGCAGGCCATCAGTCGGAGTCAGTGGGCAGTCGACGGATGGGCCGAGCGGGCCTCTACATCTCCACCTTGTTGATGTCAGAGCTCACGCGCGACGAGTGCCAAGATCATACTTTGGCTGTTTCGCTCGGCAACGGCTCAGTCTGCGATTCGCTGAAAGATGTCCAGGGGTGGCGATCACATGGCTAGACTCCCCATGCGGAAGCGCGCCCAGATAGGCAACCTTCGGGGGAGCGCCCCCATGCCACTAGAACTCGCTAGCTGGAGCAAACGTGTCAGATTTCGATTTCCAGCAATCCAGACTCGCTCGGCGCTACTCGCCATGGATTGACGGAGATTCGCAGGGTGGCGAAGATGAGCGCGCAGAATTCTTCAAAAGCGGCATAATCATTCTCGATACAAATATTCTTCTCAGTTTGTATGAGTACACCAGGACCAGTCGCCTGGAGATCCTCTCGGCTCTAGAGAATGTCTCCACCCAGCTTTGGCTTCCGTATCAGGTCGGGTTGGAGTTTGTGAATGGTAGGCGACGTGTCTTGGTTCGGCAGAGCGAGGAGCTTGGCCGCGCCCGGAGTCTGACCGAGAAGAGAGCGACGGAGGTCATTAGGACAATCGCGTCACATTCCGATCAGATGACTTCCCTCATCGGCCGATACTCTCGCGATACTCAGCCCCAGGTTGACCTTGAGAGCCTACGTGAAGAGTTTAAGCAAGCTTCCGAAAAATGGAAGTCAGGAATCCTGAAATCCCTGGGAAATCTAAAAAGGGCTCAGGATATCAGCGTCGACGGCATTGGCAAATCGGACCCAATTCTTGCCAAGGTCGCAGAACTCTTTGGCGATCGAATCGCAGATCCTACGGGCGCCGATACGGTTCGCAGGAGGATACGCGACGCAGTCGACTACAGGTTCCCTAACAGGATCCCTCCAGGATTTTCCGATGAGGGTAAGGATACCGAGCTGGATCAGGCTGGAGACCTTCTAATTTGGGAAGAGATCATTGAGCATGCCGCATCCTCCTCATCGAAACTCGTTCTCTTCGTGTCAAACGACACTAAGGAAGATTGGTATGAGCCCGCCGGACCCGGACAAGCAGCTCGGCCGTGGCCGGCACTGTTCGAGGAGATGAGAGTGCGGGCTGGATCCCGCCTGAGAATCGAAACTGCTGCCGAGTTCTTCGATGGCATTGAGAGCTACCTGAATATTCCGATCAATGCTTCTACATTCGAAGAGATTGACCAGGTTGCTGACGAGATCGAAAGTTTTCCGGCCAGCGCCGACCTTAGCGTTGATGGGGGCCTCTCTAAGGTGGTAGCAGCATTCCATGCTACCGATCCGCAGGGTGATCTCCTGGAATCTTGCGTCCGCGACGCGCTTGCGATCGCACTGTCCGATGCGAGCGGCGATGCTGCATCGGATCACCGGGCTGTCAGCAGCGATGGAATGATCGCCTCTGTTTTGACCAGCCGGAATATCGCCCAGAGGTTCGAATTCGTCGGCAGCGAGTTTGGTGATTTCCTGGTAGAAGGGGTTCCCGTTGTCTTTAAATATACAAGTCGACGGTCCGCCATCATGGTGAACTGGCAAATGGTAGGCGCCGTTTTCCTATTTGTTCGATATGATCGCACGAAGAATTCATATTCGGCTGGATTGTTTGCGGCCGAGGAGCATCTGCGTGGTGCCTCCAGCCTTCGCGGGGCACTCCAGGTCCATATTGAACGAATTCCTGGTGTGCACTGGCTGGCCCGCAACAGGAGTCTGCACTGACCTTCTGTCAGTCGAGTCGCCCTCGTGCTGAATTTGCGGAACGACTGCGTGGCTAGGGTACGGCAATGACGTGTTGCCGAACCCTAGCCTTTTGCGCTTTAGGTCAGATTCCTACCCGCAGCCCTTGATTTTCGGGAGCTGAGCCGGAGCCTCGAATGCCGCCAGGAGAGTTGAAATATGTTCAGATAAGAGTATCCGCGATGAGCTGCATCGAGTCGGAAATCACAACAGCGCCAGCGGCGGCCAACTTGAGGTCCTTCCCCGGCTTGTTAGCGAAACCAATCGTGGGTACGCCGGCTGCTTTCCCGGCCTCCACATCGCGGGCTGCGTCACCGATGAAGACGCAGCGCTCCGGCCCACTGCCTGCGGCTTCCATAGCTTCGAGCAGTAGTCGTGGGCTTGGCTTCATGGACGACGGGTCACCGGGAATTCGCCCGAAGACACCCGCCACGTAGTCACCGAGACCGTGCTCCGATAGGTAGGCCTTGATAGCCGTGCCCGAATTGTTGCTGACAATTGAGACCAGTCGGTTGGAGCGGGCGCAGGCGCGCAGAACCGACTCTCCGCCTGGGGTCGGCCGGCCAACCCGGACAGCCTCGGTCTCCAGCGCAGTCAGGGCGGCGTCTGCACCCTCCGTGAGGTCGGGTCGAGTGGCCGAGATTAGCCGGAGCAGGGCGAGTGGATCGTTTTCTTCCTCGTCTCCGGACCGGGCCTGGCCGCCGTCGGCGAGGAAACCGTCCCGAAGCCGCCGTGCGACTTCGGGAGCGGGAAGGCCGGCGAAGACGGAGCACACCGGGCCGTCAAAGTCGAGCAGGATGTGCTTCGCCGGCCGGAGCACGTCGGCGAGCAGCTGTGGGGTGGCGCTCATGGCTGACGCTCGTAGGCGATGGTGGACCACACGCTGTCGAACCACATCTGGGCCTGCTGGACGTACTGCGACCCGAGTGACGCTTCGTCCGGACCGGCAGCGTGGTGGAACAGGGTGGTGTCCTTACCAGTCACGTCGTAGAAGGTGTGGTCCGCGCCGTCGACCGCGATGGTCCGCTCGCGCAGTGGATAGAAGCCGAAGAACGCTTCCGAACGATTCAGGATGTAGAGCTTGAACAGGCTCGATGCTTGGTGAACCTTGACCTGGACGCTAGCTGACTGCACCAGCCCAAGCTCCGCCAGGACCTCCACCGAGTGGGCGATGCCTCCCGCGTTGGTCAGCGCGATGTTCCGCGCCCGCTCGCGAAGTGCCACCTCATCCTTGAGCCCGTCGACCAGCACAGGGACAGCCATCGGCGCTGTGGTATCCGGCAGCAGCAGGCGCACAGTGATGGCCTCTGGGGTCAGCCGACCTGAGCGGATCTTGTCCAGCGGTTCCTGGAGCGCGTTGTGCAGGGTTTCGCTGGAGAAGCCAGCGAAGTCGAGCGTGACTTTCTGCTGCTCGAAGGCGGCTTCGAGGTGTGGCCTAAGCCCGACCGGGCGTGAGGTGCGCTCCCGGACGAACGAGCCGCTTCCCTGGCGGGTGATGATCAGCCCCTCTGTGCGGAGCAGGTCCAGGGCCTTGTCGACAGTGCCGCGCGCCACACCGAAGTGCTTGGCCAGCTCAGGGCCAGACGGAAGTTTGTCGCCGGTCTCAAAACCCGGCTTCTTCGTGAGGATCGAGGCCCGCAGAGAGCTGCTGACCTGCTGATACGGGGGGCGAGAGTCATCCGGGTCTAGGGCCATGCGCCAATGCTAGGACAGGTGCCCAACAGACGCGAGAAACCCGACCCTCTTGACCTGCCTAAGCAGGTTCTCTAAGTTGTGAGTGTCGTCACCGAGAGAAGCGGGATCGACGCGGAGGGGCCTTCTTTGGGCTGCTCTGCACTGCACGAAGGCCCTCGGAAGAACGGCTATGACAGCCGTTCAAGCGGGTGGCTGAGCTGAGGCGGAGGACGCTGCAATCTCCGCAAAGGCCAGGGGACAGGGGCTTCGGCCCCGACTGGCGAGGTGGCCCGGTGACCGCGAGCAACGGCCGGAGAGTGGGGGCGAGGCCCCCCTTGCAGTGCGTATCCCTGATTGCCGATCCCGAGGAGGTCCCCATGGGCCTGATCGTCCGCGAGTCCCATAGATCGCCTCACCGTGGCATTTTCCGGTGAGGCCTCTTGACCAGCACTCACGGTTCCCGGCGTACACCGCTACTGGCGGCGGACGTCGGGTTCCGCGGCTGCTCGTCGTACGACGTGTGGTCCCGGCCCATAAGTCGGGGCTGCCGCGCCTTCCTTGGCCGGAGCGCGGCAGCCCCTCAGGGCCTACTCACCTCCGAGAAGAGGCAGACCCGTGAAACTGATTGTTGCAGGCCAGGAAGCCGCTACGGCTTCCGAGTTCGCCGAGCTGGCCCTCGGCATCGATGTGGAGCTGTTCGCCGGGTCCGACGGTGAGGACGACCTCGACCGCCGGACGCGGCTGGCGGTGGCCACCGAGGTTCTGCGGGACCTGGCGCCGGAGGCGGCCCGGTACGCGAAGGCCCTGATGCGCACGGCTGCCGAGCGCCGCCGGGTGCAGGTGTGGAGGGCCGCCTGATGGCGGCCGCCGCCCGGCGCGTCGCCCGCGTCACGATGCCCCCGCTGCTCGACGTTGTCCCGGACCTGTCCGCCGGCGCCTGCCGGGACGTCCCGGACCCGGACACGTTCTTCCCGGAGGCCGGTGACGAGGTCGGCGCCGTGCGGGCGAAGCGGATCTGCGCCGGCTGCCCGGTGCGATCCGCCTGCCTCGCCTACGCGTTGGCCACGGACGAGCCGCACGGCGTCTTCGGCGGCCTCGACCCCACCGAGCGCGGCGCCTGGTCCCGCAAGGCGGCGGCCGCCGTCGCTCTCAACCCGGTGGGCGGTGCCGCGTGACCACCCCCCTCTCCCAGGCGGATGAGGCCCTGCGGCGGGTGCGCGAGCACGCCGCCCGCCGCGCCCGGGCCGCCGCCCAGCAGCCCCCGGCTCCCGCCGCCCAGCACGCCGCGGGGCCGGTGGCCGCCGAGGTGCCCACCGGCGGTGGGCGGTGAGCGGCCACCGGGTGCCCACCGAGGTGCCCACCCAGGCCCAGATCGACCGCACCTCGCGGACGATCTCCGGGTTTACGTGGCTGCTGACCGGGGCGGTGGTCATGGTGAGCATGTCCACCGCCGCGCCGTTCATCGACGCGCACTCCCCGGGCTGGGGAACCGGCCCGATCATGGCGCTCGGCACCGACGGCTGCTTCATCCTCAGCCTCCAGTCGGACGGCACCCTCGCCCGCTACGGCGTGAGCGGCGGACGCTGGCCGGCCGCCTTCCGGTGGGTCACCGGCCTGGCCACGGTGTGGCTGAACATCGGGGCTGCCGCACTGGCAAAGGACCTGGTGGGCGTGGTCGTCCACCTCATCCCGCCGCTTCTCCTGCTGCTGGTCGCGGAGGCCGGTCCGGCCTACCGCCGGGCCCTGGCCCGCCTCGCCCACACCCCCGCCGCACCGCCGACCAGCGCTCCGGCGGGGCCGCCCCGGGAGCCGGTGAACACCCCGGCGCCCACCGCTTCGGAGCAGGTGCCCACCGCCTTCCCGCCGGTCGGGAACGGGCCGCTTCCGCAGCCGCTTCCGGTCGTCTGGAAGGTCCCGAAGCACCTCCTCCCGCCGCCGGTGAACACCCCCACCGCCCACCAGGTGCCCACCGGCACCGAACAAGTGCCCACCCGGACCGCCCACCCTGCCGCCGGGATGCTCCCCGCGGGCCCGGCAGCGAACCCAGACAGCCCGGTGGTCACCCCGGTGCCCGACGTCGGCGAGGAGGTGCCCACCGCGGTGCCCACCCCGCCCGAGGAGGTGCCCACCGCGGATGCCGAGGACGAGGACCGGGAGGAACCGGCGCTCGTCCGGCTCGGTGAGGCGGAGGCTGCCGCGGTGATCGAGGAGTGCTGGCGCGAGGGCGTCAGCCAGCGTGAGGCCGCCCGCCGGGCCACCCGCGCCCCGTCGTTCGTCGGCCGGATCTACAAGCGGCTCGACGCCGACCGCGGCACCGGCCCGCAGGCCGGACCGCTCGCCGCCTAGGAACAGCGCACCACCCAACACCCCCGCATGTGAATCGACTTGGAGAGTGTCCGATGCGTTCGCGTGTCCGTACCACCAAGGTCCAGCTCCCCCGTCAGCGCGGGCGGCGCGGCCCGTCCGCCCACGTGATCGACCTCGGCCGGGGCGCCGCCCCCGTGGTCGTCGTCATCCCCGAACGCCCCACCCTCGGCCGACAGCTGGCCTACGCGACCGGCAGCGCCCTGTGGCGCCACCGCGCCGCCTGGGCGCCGACGTGGGGAGCGCTCGGCCTGTTCACCGCCGCCGGGCTGCTGTCCGTCGCGGCGCCGGCCGCCGGGATCGTTCTCACCGTCCCGGCCCTGCTCGTCCCCGCCGGATGGGCCCTCGTGCGGCGCTGGCACCCGCGCTCGGCGGTGCGCCGCCGGGCCCGTGCCCTACGCCTTCCGGTCCTGCTCACCAGCGCCGTCGCGCTCTGGACGGGCGCCGCGTGCCTGTTCGGCACCATCAACTGGCCGCTGTTCGGCCTCTGGGCCGCCGCCACCGCGACCGGCCAGGCCGCGTGGTGGCGCTCGCGCCGCACCGTGCCCACCGTCCCGCTCCAGCCCTGACCACACCTGAAGGAGCACCGTCGTGAGCGTTCCTCCGCAGAACAACCCCAACCAGCAGCAGTGGTTCCAGGCCGGACAGAACTACGTCCGACCGCCGCAGTCCCCGCAGGGCAACCCCGGTGGCGGCACCCGGGGCCGCGGCGCCGGCCGCCCGGCCGGCGGGCAGGGTGGTGACGGCGGGAATCAGTACCACTTCCACTACAACTCCGGCGGTGGCAGGCTCGGTTCGGGCGGCGCCCGCACGCCGGGGGCGGGCGGGATCGGGCAGGCCAACCCCGGCGCGCAGGGCGGCGGCCAGCGCGGCGGCGGGCGGACGCATTCGCCGCTCGGTGACCCGGAGTTCTTCACCAACGCGGACATCCGCAACTACTGCGAGAACGCCCGCGCCGCGTTCCTCCAGCTCTCGTTCGAGCTGGCCATGGCCGCGGAGGTGCTGCAGGCGGTGCTGAAGGAGGTCCCCGACCCGAACGGGCGGCCGTTCAGCGGCCAGATGCGGGCCCGCCGGGTGGCGAAGCACCTGAAGAAGACCGCCGACGACGCGAAGGACGCCGCGAAGAACGCGGCCCGCACCTACGCCTCGTTCCAGCGGGAGTTCGACCCGGAGCTGAACCGCTCCGGCCGCCCGCGCCCGCCGCGCCGGTCCTTCGACTTCGGCGCCTGACCAGCCCCTCTGTCCCGCACTGACCCCTGAAGGAGGTCACCGTGTCCGGCACCAACCAGGGCGTTCATCCGCTTCACCTCGACCCCAACCACCCCGGCCCCTACGGCCGGGGCGGGGGTGGTGGGGTGGGTGAGTACCTGCTCGACCGCGCCAAGCCCTACCTGCCGCCGTGGCTGCTGGCCGGCGGCACCGGCATCCTGTCCCTGCCCGCCTACGCCCTGTGGGGCGGCTCCGCCGCGGCGTCCGCCGGCCTCACCCTCGCCTCCGTCGGGCTCACCGCCGCCACCTGGTGGGCGGGGAAGTCAACCACCCAGCAGCGGCGGCTGCACTCGGCGATCACGGTCGCCGCCGGAACCTCCTGGTTCACGGCGGCGGCCCTCGCCGGACCCGCCACCGGCCCGCTCGGCAGCCTCTACCTGATCGGCGCGCCGGCGCTCGCCGCCACCTGGAACATCCGCCAGATCCTGCGGGTCAACGCCGACGGCCAGGCCAACAGCCCCGACAAGGGCCTGCTGGAGAAGGTCGGACTCGCCAAGACCATGGTCACCAGCGCCAAGGCCGCCCCGAACAAGGCGACGTTCGACCTCCAGCTGCCGCCCGGGGAACTCACCCCCGACGACGTGGCCAAGGCCCTGCCCCGCCTCGCCGGCGCGTTCAAGGTCGCCCGGAACGCGGTGCGGATGACCACCGACCCCGACGACTCCTCCCGCGCCACCGTCACCGTCGTCCCCACCGACCTGCTGAAGAACACCGTCGCCTTCCCCGGCCCGTCCTCCCCGGGCGGGTCGATCGCCGACCCGATCGTGGTCGGGATCTACGAGGACGGCACCCACGCCCTGCTCTGGTTCCCCGGCGACCCCACCGCGGGACGCAACGCGATGCACCTGATCGTCATGGGGATGACCGGCTCGGGGAAGTCCGAGGGTGGCATCACCGTCCTCGGCGAGGTCGTCACCCGCCGGGACGTGATCGTGTGGGCGTCCGACCCCGCCAAGGCCGAACAGACCCTCGGCCCGCTGCTGCCCTCGCTGGACTGGGCTGCACTGGACATGAACTCCACCAAGGCCATGATCGAAGCCCTCAGGGCGTCCATCCCGGCCCGCACGGCGTGGCTCGCGAAGTACGGCTACAAGCAGTGGGAACCGGCGTGCGCCGAGACGCAGTCCGACGGGGCCCCGGGGATGCCGTACCTGGTGGCGTGGTTCGAGGAGGCCGCGAAGACCATCCGCGAGACCGACGACGACGTGTTCACCGGCATCGCCCAGGAAGCCCGCTCCGCCGGCATCTCCCTGGTCATCTCCCTCCAACGCGCCTCCGGCACGCAGGTCTCCACCGACTCCCGCGCCTCCTTCGGGTCCTCCTGGGTGTTCGGGGTCCGCGACGAGCGGGACGCCGGATTCGCCCTCCCCGACGAGGCCCTGGACGCCGGGGCGGCGCCGCACACCTGGAAGGACAAGAAGCCCGGCTACTCCTACCTCGTCGCCAACGGCGTCCCGGAGACGTTCTGGGCCACCCCCGCCCGCTCCTACCTCACCCCCACCGACTACCTGCACTGGGCCGCCGTCACCTTCGCCGACATCCGCTCGACCTGCGACCCGATCACCGCCGGCGCCGCCGCGAGGGCCGCCGGACCGGCGTTCACCAAGCGCACCCGCCACCCGCTCCCGGCCCTCCCCGACGCTCCGGCGGCGGCCGGGCAGGCGGACTTGGAGGGGTGGGACGAGGAGGACGGGCCGCTCCACCTCACTGCGGGGGACGACATGGACGACGATGTCGAGCCGGACGAGGACGACGGCGGGGAGTGGATCGACCCGGAGCAGGCCCTGCCGGAGGTCCGCACGATCCTGCCCCTCGCCGCCCGGCCGGCCGGGCCGCCGGCCCGCAAGCTCGGCCAGCAGGAGGCCCGCGCAGCCATGATCGATCTGCTGGCGGAGTTCGAGGACGAGGGCCGTACCGAGGTCGGCCCCACCGACTTCATGGAGCACTGCGACCGCTTCAACCGCTCCCGCCAGTGGGTCTCCGGGCAGGTCGCCGACATGGTCCTCACCGGTCGTCTGCGCGAGACCGACCGGGCCGGACGCTACGAGATCGTGCCCGAGCGCACCTCGGTCGCCTAGGTGACAGGCGACAGTCGCCGACTGTCACCCGAGGCCCATTTCCCCAGGTAACGCGTGCGCGCGAGGGGTGACAGTCGGCGACTGTCACCCCTCTGTCACCCGACCTGACACCCCACCCAGCGCTGTATCTGACACCCCGGAAGGGGCTGCTTCGCCGTGCTCATCACCGCGTCCGCCGCCGTCGTCTTCGGCCTCATCACGATCATCCTCGTCCGCACCCAGCGCGCCAACGCCATGACCGCCGTGCCCATCTGGCTGTCCGGGTTCACCGCCGCCAGCACCGGCCTGGCCGGGCCCGTGAACCAGGGCCTCACCGCCCTTGCCCACCTGCTCGCCTCCCTCCACTGATCTACGCCCGCGCACGGCCCCGAACAGGAGAGCACCGATGAACTACCAGCAGCCGAGCGCCGCCCCGGTGCTCTACACCGCCGACGGCCACCCCCTCTACGCCACCAACCCGCAGACGGTGGCGCCCCTCGTCCCCTACCAGCCCGCGGCACCGGTCGTGCTCCACCAGGCGCCGTACCTCGCCGCCCAGCACCAGTTCGCGGCCGACCCGGCCCGGGACCCGTGGCCCGCCCGGCTGCTCTGCGGCGGCATCGGTGTGGGCGCCGCCGGTGTCGGGGTCGCGTTCCTGCTCCAGGCCGTCGCGGCCGCGACCACCGGGCTCGGCTGCCTGGCCGCCGTCCTCGCCCTCGCCTGGCTGCTGAAGAACAGCAACGGCGGCGGGGGCGGGCGGGGCGGCGCTGTGAACGTGAGCCTCAACGTCTCCAACCGCATGACCAACCGCAACCGCTGACCCGCCCGGGACAGCACGAAACCCGCAGCAGCCGGACGACCTTGCCGGGAACTCCCGGCTGCTGCGGGTCCTCGACCCCGTTCAAGACGAGATCGGACCAAGCATGCCCCAGTTCGCCGCCCAGATGCTCGCCCTCGCCGACGACGAGTACGACAAGGCCAACGGCTCCAACGGCAACTCCCGCTTCGGCGCCTACCTCGCCGTCAACGCCGGCGACCTCCACGACGACGGCGACCCGCTCCGGCCGCTCGACTTCGCCCACGCCGTCTGGCGGATCGCCACCAGCCCCGTCATGTCCCCCGGCTACGTCCGCATCCGCCCCGACCTGAACGGCCTGGCCCTGATCACCACCGGCGAGGACTACGACCAGATCGCGCTCCGAATCGACGTCCCCCTGCACCACCAGGTCCTCGCCCACCGGCCCGCCACCCGGCCCGAGGACTGGCGACGCGACCCCTGGCACATCAGCACCGACCGGTGGTTGCGCCTCGTGGAGCGGGACCTCGACCGCCCCGCCCTGCTGCTGACCGCCACCCTCTACGTGCCCGTCCCGCAGCACGTCCTCATCGCGCCGTCGGGCGCCCGGCCGGGCCCCGCGATGACCCGCCAGGCCAAGCAGATGATCCGGAACCTGGTGGAGCACGCCAACGCCAACGCCCACCTGGTCGCCGACCTGGTCGGGGGTGGGCGGTGAGCCTGCGGATCGGGTCGCTGTGCACCGGCTACGGCGGCCTGGACATGGCCGTGCGGGAGGTGTTCGGCGGCTCGGTGGCGTGGGTGGCGGACATCGACCCCGGCGCGTCCGCGATCCTCGCCCACCACCACCCCGATGTCCCCAACCTCGGTGACATCGCCGCCGTGCGCTGGGCCGAGCAGGAACCGGTGGACGTCCTCACCGCCGGGTTCCCCTGCCAGGACGTCTCCAGCGCCGGCAAGCGCGCCGGCCTCAAGGCTGGCACTCGCTCCGGCCTCTGGTCGCAGGTCGCCCACGCCATCCACGAACTGAAGCCCCGAACGGTGGTGATCGAGAATGTCAAAGGGCTCCTCTCGGCGAATGCCGACCGTGCGGTGGAACCCGGAACTGCGGGTGTGGACCCGGCAACAGGACGCCCCCTCACTCTTCGAGCTCTCGGCGCAGTACTCGGAGACCTGGCCGGCCTCGGGTTCGATGCGGAATGGCTCAGCCTGCGAGCGTCCGACGTCGGCGCCCCCCACCAGCGCACCCGGGTCTTCCTCCTCGCCTGGCCTGCGCACCCCCAGGGCCCGCGACCGCCGCGGCCCGGGCTTCCCGGACGCCCTGCCGAACGTGGTGCGGCCGCTGCCCACCCCGACGGTCTCCGAGGCCACCTGCACCGGACACGCCGCCCGCGGCGGGATGAACCTGCGACACACCGTCTCCCCGCTGCCCACCCCGGTGACAGCGGACGGCGAGCGGCGGAGCGCGACGTACGGCCGGGGCAACCCGACCCTGATCGGCGCCCTGCTGCCCACACCGACTGTGGCGGACTCCCGGGCGACGGCGAACTTCCGGTCGGACGGGATGCCCTACGGCTCGGGCCACGGGCAGACACTGATCGACGCGGCCAGGCTCCTGCCGCCCACGCCGAGGGCGACGGACGGCACCAAGGGCGGCCCGAACCAGCGCGGCTCCAAGGGGGATCTGACACTTCCCTCGGCGGCGGCACGGATTGGGGACCCTACACCGAGGCCATCACGCGATGGGCGCAGGTCTGCGGGCGGCCCGCCCCCCGGCCAACTGACGATCGAGGACGCCTGAGCCCGCCGTTCGTCGAATGGCTCATGGGCCTCGAACCCGGATGGGTCACCGCCGTCCCCGGGCTGAACCGCACCGCCCAGCTCAAAGCCCTCGGCAACGGCGTCCTGCCCGCCCAGGCCGCCGCCGCCCTGCGCATCCTCCACACCCGCGCCACCCCCCTCCCCGGGGCGGAGGCCGCCGCGTGAACGACCGCATCCCGCCCCTCGCCTGCCCCGACCTGTGGCAGGCCGTCATGGCGGCCGCCGCCGGCCGCTGCCAGTGCCGCGGCACCTGCGGCAAGAACCACGCCAAGGACGGCGGCCGCTGCCCCCGCCAGCATGCCGGACTCAACCACCGGCACGGCGGCGGCACCGTCCACCTCATCGCCGCCCCCGCCGACCCGGCCGACCTGCTGCTGCCCGACCACCAGGCCGCCGCCCTGCCCAAGCAGCGCCTGGCCGCCTGGTGCCCCGACTGCCACCACGCCACCCGCACCGCCGCCCACAAGGCCCACCGCGCCACGGCCCCCGCCGCCGAGCCGGACGCCCTCTTCGACCTCTGACACCCAGCCCGGCCCCGGGGCCGCCACCCGACGCGTTAGCGCCCCCGGGGCCGGGCCCCGACCGAGGGGACCTCCCACATGAGCGCACAACCCGCCCTGCTCGCCGCCGCCCTCGGCGCGGCCGAGCGCGGCTGGCACGTCTTCCCGCTCACCCCGAACACCAAGCGCCCCGCCGTCCACGGCTGGGAGCAGCGCGCCACCACCGACCCGGCCCGCATCCGCCGCTGCTGGGCCACCGGCCCGTTCAACGTCGGCATCGCGTGCGGCCCGTCCGCTCTGGTCGTGATCGACCTCGACACCCCGAAGTCGTCGGCGGCCCGGCCGCCGGCGGAATGGGCGGAGCCGGGGATCACGGACGGCACCGACGTGTTCGCCGAACTCTTCCACCGGGCCGAGCAGTCGGTGCCCGATCAGACGTTCCGGGTCCGGACCTGCCGCAACGGACGCCACCTGTACTTCGCCGCGCCCGCCGGCCCGGTGCAGCCCAACACGGTCGGCAGGCTCGGGTGGCTGATCGACACCCGGTCCGCCGGCGGCTACGTCGTCGCCCCGGGCTCGGTCGTGGACGGCGGCGTCTACCGGGTGGAACTCGACCTGCCGCCCCTGCCCCTTCCCGCTCTTTTGCTGATCAGCGAAAGGAGCACCACCGCCCGGCCTGCACCCGCGGCTGCGTCGGGGCGGATCTCCGACCCCGCCGCGTGGGCGAACACCGCGCTGGACCGGGAGTGCGACAAGGTCGCCACCACCGGCGAAGGCGGCCGCAACCACGCCCTGGTCGGCGCCGCCCGCTCCCTGGCCCGCATGGTCGCCACCCGCCACCTCACCCGCACCGAGGTCGAGAACCGGCTCACCGCCGCCGCCCAGGCCGCCGGCATCAGCGACACCGAGTCCGCCCGCACCATCCGCTCCGGCCTCGAATGGGGCCTGGCCAACACCACCGCAGGACGGGCCGCATGACCAACACCCGCAACCCGAACAGCCCCACGGAGGACGGCGCCGCCGTGCTGGATGCGGTCGAGGCCCACCACCGGCGCTTCAACGTCTTCCCCTCCGAGGCCGCCTACGTCGCCGTGGTCCTGTGGGACGCCCACACCCACCTGCTTGACTGCTTCGAGTCCACCCCGCGCATCGCGTTCCTCTCCCCGGAGCCCGGCAGCGGCAAGACCCGCGCGCTGGAGATCATCGAAACCCTCACCCCGCGGCCGATGCTCACCACCGACGTGAGCCCGGCCGCGCTGTTCCGCTCGGTGTCCGACAGCGAGGCCCGCCCGACCGTCCTCTTCGACGAGATCGACACCACCTTCGGCCCCAAGGCCGCGGGAAACGAGGACCTGCGCGGCCTCATCAACTCCGGGCACCGCCGAAGCGGCGTCGTCCTGCGGTGCGTCGGCGACGGCTCCACCCAGACCGTCCAGCCCTTCCCCGTCTACGCCGCCCTAGCCATGGGCGGCCTGGGCGACCTGCCCGACACCATCATGAGCCGCTCCGTCATCGTCCGGATGCGCCGACGTGCCCCCAACGAGAAGGTCGAACCGTTCCGCGAGCGCATCCACAAGGCCCAAGGCCACGTCCTGCGCGACCGCCTCGCCACCTGGGCCGGCACGGTCCGCGACCAGCTCCACAACTCATGGCCCGAACTTCCCGACGGCATCAGCGACCGCCCCGCCGACGTGTGGGAGCCGCTCATCGCGGTCGCCGACGCCGCCGGCGGCAACTGGCCCGAGCGGGCCCGCGCCGCCTGCGTCCAGCTCGTCACCGCCGCCAAGGCCAACGACAAGGGCTCCATCGGCATCCGCCTACTCACCGACCTGCGGGACATCTTCAACGGCGCGGAGCGGATGCTCAGCGCCGACCTGCTGAACAAGCTCGCCGAGCTGGACGACGCCCCCTGGGCCGACCTCGACGGCAAGCCCATCACCGCCCGCGCCCTCGCCCGGATGCTCGGCGACTACGTCACCGCCGACAACGACCCCATCAAGCCCCGCAACATCAAGACCGGCCCCAAGAGCAGCGCCAAGGGCTACTACGCCGCCGACCTCACCGACGCCTGGCTGCGCTATTGCCCGCCCCGCTCCCAGGAATCCGCTACTGCCGCTACCCCCGCTACCGCGCAGGTCAGAACCCTCTTTTCGGTAGCGGATAGCCCACCGGTAGCGGATACGGATCCGCTACTCACCCCCAAGACCAGCCCTGCGGAAGCTGCGCTCCGGTAGACGCCCTGCCGCTCCCGCCACCCGGCGGGAGCGGCACCAATCCGCTACCGCTACCCAATCCGCTACCGAAATCATGCCTCTGACCTGGGCGGTAGCGGCAGTAGCGGCAGTAGCGGATGCCAGAGAAGAAGGGGGCGAAGGCTGCCCCGTCGAAATTTCGGGAGGGTTGATCTTGCCCCAGACGCAGAACGCGCTGCCGACCCTGTACCGCCCGGCGGACATTGCCAAGGCTCTCGGCATGTCCGAGTGGTGGGTCAAGGAGCAGGCGCGGCGCGAACGCATCCCGTTCACCAAGCCCGGGCGTTCCTACCGCTTCACGGCCGAGCAGTTCGCCGAGATCGTCCGACTTTACGAGACCCGGCCGGCCCTGGCTCCGGCGCCGCAGTCCGTTAGTGCCACCGCGCAGGTTGCGAAGAAGCCTTCCCGGGCCCAGCAGCCGGTTGAGGCCGCAACGCGTCTCCGTGCGCGGGTGCCGCGCCGGGCCGGGCTCCACCAGCAGACGGAAGCTGCCTGATCATTCACTGCGTGCCGCCCGGTCCCATAACCGGGCGGCACGCCCTTTGCAGGGGGAACAAGTTGGGATACGCCGAGAACCTCGGCAGTTACTGGCGCGGTCGGTACAAGGCCGCGCCCGGTAAGTACGCCACCGTGCGCGACGCCGCCGGCGAGGCCATCCGCTTCCGTACCAAGCCCGCCGCGAAGAAAGCTGCCGACGCGGAGGAAGCGAAGCTGCTGGCGGGGCTGAAGAAGCCGGTAGCCACGGACCGGACCACGTTCGGCGAGTACGCCAACGACTGGTACGCCCTGCAAGACCTCGCGCCGTCGACCATGCAGAACTATCGGCGACACATCGAGGAACACCTGCTCCCAGAGTTCGAGCAGATCGCGATCGTGGATCTGACGCGCGCCCAGATCGAGGAGTGGGCGAAGAATGAACGCCAACGCGGCTACGCGGTGAGCAGTATCAAGACCTGGCGGAGCACCTTGCACCTGATCCTGGGCGATGCCGTCGAGGACGGGATGCGTGAGGCGAACCCAGCCAGTCGGCGCCGGGGCCGCGGCCGCCGCGCCGGCCGGTCCAGGAACCGCGGGCCGGAGAAGGTGGTGACCGATGCGCTGGGCCTGTTGCTGATCGCCGAGCGTGCCTCGTTGCTGTCCGGGCGGGACGACGAGTTCGTGGGCGTCACCACCAAGGGCTACATGGGGATGCGGTGGGGTGAGCTGGTCGGGCTGGAGACGGAGTACGTTCGCCCGAAGACCGTACGGGTCGAGCACCAGCTGTACGAGCTGGACTCGGGGGAACTGCACCGCTGCCCGCCCAAGGACGACTCTTACCGGACCCTCGACTCACCGCGGTTCATCACCGACCTGCTGACCGGGCACATCAACCGGACCTCCCCGGAGCCCTGCGACTGCCACGGCTTGACCTACGTGTTCAGCGGGCACGGCGCCGCCAACGGGGCGGCTCAGCGCCCCGGGGCCAAGCTGGTCGACGTCGCACGCCGAGCCGCTGTCTCCACAGGCACGGTCTCCAACGTGCTGAACCGGCCGCACGCTGTGGCCGAAGCCACCCGCATCCGGGTCGAGCAGGCGATCGTGGACCTCGGGTACGTGCGCAATGCGGCAGCGGGGGAGCGCGCGAGGCACTGGCGGCGCTCCGGATTCGGCACCTGGCTCTTCCAGCCCGCGGTCACCGGCTGGTATCCGAAGCGCGGGAAGGAGGAGGCCCACCCGGTGCCGGTGCTGGCCGAACCTTGGCCGGGAGTGCCAGCCAGGGGCCGCGGCGCCGCGGCGCGCGCGGACGCCTGCTGGATGCCCATCGCCAAGGGCATGACGCCGCACAGCGAGCGCCACTTTCAGAAGATCCTGCTGGACAAGCTGAAGACGCCCAAGGTGCTGACGGACGAGCGGATGGGGCACATGGACGGGTCGGTCCAGGCCCGCTACTCGCACGTCACGACGGAGATGCGCGAGGAACTGACCGAGGGCCTCACCGAGATTTGGGAGGCCGCGCTGGAAGCCCGCCGGCGGATGGCCCCCGGCTCGCCCGTGGCCGTCCTCGACGCCTTGCTGAAGGGGAGCCAGTAGGGGCCGCTCTGGAGAGAGATTCCATGATCTTCTCCAGGATTTCTCCAGAGAGGCCCCCGACAAGCAGTCAGGGCCGGTGTCCTGTGAAGGACACCGGCCCTGAGCTGGTGTTACTGGGTCGGGGTGGCGGGATTTGAACCCACGGCCTCTTCGTCCCGAACGAAGCGCGCTACCAAGCTGCGCCACACCCCGGTCCTGCTGGTGTTGCCTCCGTCTCCGGTGCAACGAGTAGAACTCTACCGGACGCTCGCCGGGAGACGAAATCCGATTCCCGGCGAGCCTTCGGTGCAGGTCAGCGGGTGGATCAGCGGGCCGCGACGAGGGTGAGGAGGGTGGCCTCCGGCGGGCAGGCGAAGCGGACGGGGGTGTAGCGGTTGGTGCCGCAGCCGGCCGAGACGTGCAGGTGGGAGCGGCGGCCGCCGGCCTGGTGGGTGGAGAGGCCCTTGACCCGCTTCGCGTCCAGGTCGCAGTTGGTGACCAGGGCGCCGTAGAAGGGGACGCAGAGCTGCCCGCCGTGGGTGTGGCCGGCCAGGATCAGGGGGTAGCGGTCGGCCGTGAAGGCGTCCAGGACCCGCAGGTACGGGGCGTGGACGACCGCGAGCGAGAGGTCGGCGTCGGCGGACGGGCCGCCGGCCACCTCGGCGTAGCGGTCGCGGCGGATGTGCGGGTCGTCGAGGCCGGTGAACTCGATGTCGAGCCCGCCGATCGGCAGCCGGCCGCGCCGGTTGGTGAGGTCGAGCCAGCCGGCGGCGTCGAAGCCGTCGCGGAGCTTCTCCCACGGGTTGTGGACGGCCCCGGTGATGCCGCGCTTGCCGGTGCCGTCGGGGTTGTTCAGGCCGTGGCTGCCGCTGCGCATCGCGGAGAGGTAGCGGGCCGGGTTCTTGCGGGCCGGGCCGTAGTAGTCGTTGGAGCCGAACACGTAGACACCGGGGAAGTCCATCAGCGGCCCGAGCGCGTCCAGGGTGGCGGGTACGCCCAGCGGGTCGGAGAGGTTGTCGCCGGTGTTCACCACGAGGTCGGGGCGGAGTCCGGCAAGGCTCTTCAGCCAGCGCTGCTTCTTCTCCTGCCCGCTCACCATGTGGATGTCGGAGACCTGCAGCACCCGGACGGGCCGGGCGCCCTTCGGCAGGACGGGCACGTCGATCCGGCGCAGCCGGAACGAGCGGACCTCGTACCCGGCGGAGTAGGCGAGGCAGGCGGCGCCGGTGGCGGCGAGTCCGAGGGGGACGGAGTACAGCGGTCGCATCGGTCCATGCTCTCAGACGGTGGATCAGCCGGTGCACGGCCGGTCGGTCCCGAAGGCCCGGGAGAGACCGGCCGCGCACCGGCGGCGGGAGCGCCGAACGGCATGGGCCGCGTGCGCCCCGGCCGTCGTCAGGCGCTGCGGCGGCGCCGGGCCAGCCACAGCGCGCCGCCGCCCGCCGTGAGCAGCGAGGCGCCGGCGGCGAGCAGTGCCGGGGCCCGGCCCGCGCCGGTCTCGGCGAGCTGGTCGTCGGTCGCGGCGGGGGCGTCGGACGGGGGCCGGGTGGCGGAAGCGGTGGCCGCCGGGACGGAGGCGGAGGGCGCCGGCGTGGTGGGGGCGGTGGTGCTCGGCGTCGGCGCCGGGGACTGCGTCGCGGCGGCTGCGGTGACCTTCACCTTCGTCCCCCGGACGCAGTTGGTGGTGCCGCGGAAGGGCGTGTCCTTGCCCTCGTTGACGAAGACGCACGGGCTGAGTTCGGTGTCGCCGGCCGGGGTGGTCGCGTCGAAGGAGACCCGGACCCGGGTGGTCGTGGTGGTCCCGGTGCGGATGGAGGAGTCGCGTCCTTCCAGGTAGACGCCGGGCCGGGCGTCGGGCTCGGAGGGGAGCACCTGGGCGAGCTTGCTCCAGGAGCCGTCGGCCTTGCGGACCTGGACGGTGGCGTGCGGGTCGGTGAAGAGGACGTTGCCGACGTTGATGTAGTCGGAGAGCGTCGGGTTCGCCAGTACGGCGTCGAACTCGATCGGGGCGCCGCCGGCCACGGCGGTGGCCGGCACGTGGGCGAGCGAGGTCGTGATCGAGTCGACCCCGATGGTCTTGGTCGACTGGTCCAGTGCGACGTGGGAGCCGTCGATGGCGGAGACGGCCGAGCGCAGGTCGATGGACGGGAAGCCGCCGTTGCTGGCGCCGTCGTGGGGCCGGCCCATCGGGGCACCGATGCGCAGCTTCAGCGTGGTGCTGCCGCCGGCGGGGACGGTGACGTCCGAGGGCAGCATGCCGCCGTAGTGGGCGGCCTCGGCGGTGGTGAACTCCAGGGGGACGGACTTCCAGGCGCCGTCCGCCGGGTCCTTGTAGTCGATCACGATGGCGTCGGGGGGCGTGCCCAGGGCGCTGGTGGTGTCCAGCCAGAGGTGGTACCCGGCGGCCTCGGCGGTCGGGTTGCTGATGGTCTCGGTGAACTCGACCGGCTGCCCGGCGAAGCCGACCGAGGCCGGGGCCTGGACGGTGAGCTTGGCCTGCGGCGCGACCTCTGCGAAGGCGGCGGGAGCCGGCAGCAGGAGCGTCCCCCCGGCGAGTACGACCCCGAGTGTGGCGGCCCTGGTGAGGGTGCGGCGCGGGCGGTGGGTGCGGGTGGTGACGGACATCGAATTCCCCCTGAATTCCGGCTGCAGGCATGCGTCAGCAGCGATTGGCGGTGCCGGTGGATGTGCGGCGGGCCGAATCTCTGCGGCGGCCGCGCGGTGCTTTGCCGTACTCGGACGGTTTCCCGTCCGTCTGCTCTCGGGCGGGCGGTCGCCCGCCGGTTGCCCGTGGTGCGGTGCCGTCGTCCCGTTCGTCCCGTTCGTCCTGCTGGTCCTGCTGGTCCTGCTTGGTCCTGTCGGTGCTGCGGGCCTTGCCGGTCGTGCGGGCGGGTTCCCGTCCGCCTCGCTCCTCGGGGCGCTTTCCCGCCCCCCGGTTATGAAGACGTGTGGCGCGGCTCGGGGTTGCGGGTGGGTTCGGGATTTCTTCGGAATTTCCTTCGGCGGTTCCGGCCTGCCGCTTAATCCGGGGCGATCCGTCGCGCCAGGTGCGAGACTCGGGGGCATGACGACGCTCAAGGAGCAGCTGCATGAGGACCTCACGGCTGCCATCAGGACTCGGGACGAGCTGCGCTCCTCCACCATCCGGCTGACGCTGGCCGCGGTCACCAGCGAGGAGGTGGCCGGCAGGACGAAGCGTGAGCTCTCGGACGACGAGGTGCTGAAGGTGCTCGCCCGGGAGGCGAAGAAGCGCCGGGAGGCCGCGGAGGCCTTCGACACGGCCGGTCGCACGGAGTCGGCCGCGCGGGAGCGGGCCGAGGGCGAGGTGCTGGCGGGTTACCTGCCCAAGCAGCTCTCCGACGAGGAGCTGACGGCCGTCGTGGCCGAGGCGGTGGCGGCCAGCGGGGCGAGCGGGCCGCAGGGCATCGGCGCGGTGATGAAGCTGGTGAAGCCGAAGGTCGACGGGCTGGCCGAGGGCGGTCGGGTCGCCGCCGCCGTCCGGGCCGCCCTGGCGGGCTGACCCGCCCGCACCGGAGCCCGCAGCCGGCCCGGGCCCGGACGCGTGCAGGCCGCGCCGTACACGTCAGGAACGCCCGAGGGGGCGCCTCCCGAATCCGGGAGGCGCCCCCTCGGTGGTTCTGGCGCGGTGGTTCTGGCGCGGGGCCGGTCGGGCGAGCGGGTGGGCCCGCCGCCGTCCGGCCCCGGTCAGTGGCCGCCGGGCTTGCCGTTCCCGCCGTTGTTGCCGTTGCCGTTGCCGCCGCCGATGATGCCCGGCGGGAGGGTGAAGCCGCCGCCGATCATCCCGCCGGCGGCGTTCGCCGCCGCGTCGCCGCTGGGCGGGGTCGCGGGCGCCGTGGCGTTGGGGTCGGGCTTGGGGGCCGGGTCCGGGATGTTGATGGTCACGAAGTCCTGCTTGGGCGAGCCGGCCAGGGCCTGGTTCATCGCCATCTGCCAGATCGGGCCGGGGCCGCTGGCGCCGAAGACGGTGTCGAAGTAGTGCCCGCCGATGGTGATGTTGTTCATCTCCACACCGCCGGCCGGGCCGCCGAGCCAGACCGCGGTGGCCAGCTGCGGGGTGTAGCCGTTGAACCAGGCGGCCTTCTTCTTGTCCGTGGTACCGGTCTTGCCGGCGATCTTGCGGCCGTCGTCCAGCTGGAGCGCGGCGCCGGTGCCCTTCTCGGTCACGTTCAGCAGGACGGTGTTGAGCGCGTCCGCGGTGCCCTCGGAGAAGGCCTGGCTGCAGGTGCTCTGCGGGACGGGGACGTCCTTGCCGTCCACCGTGGTGATCTTGCTGATCGCGACGGGGGTGCAGTACTTGCCGCGGGCGGCGAAGGTCGCGTAGACGTTCGCCATGGTCAGCGGGCTGAGCTCCAGCGTGCCGAGGACCATCGAGGGGACCTCCACGAAGGGGTCGCCCTTGGCGGTCTGGCTGATGCCGAGCTTGTTGGCCATCTGCTTCATCGCGCAGAGGCCGACCTGCTGCTCCATCTGGACGAAGTAGGTGTTGACCGACTTGGCCATCGCCTCCTTCAGCTCGTACGGGCCGACCTCGCTCGCGGACTCGTTGCCGACGCTGCGGTCCTTGCCCTTGGCGTTGTTCTTCCAGGTGCCGGCGCAGGTGGTCATCGACGGGTAGTCGATCCGGTTCTCGGACGGGAAGGCCTGGGTGGGGGGCATCCCGGACTCCAGGGCCGCCGCCGCCAGGATCGGCTTGAAGGTCGAGCCGGTCTGGAAGCCGTTGCCGCCGCCCATCGACGCGTCGACGTTGAGGTTGACCACGGTCTGGTTCTTGTTCGGGTCCAGGCCGTAGGGGCGGGTCTGCGCCATCGCCAGGATCTTGCCGCTGCCGGGCTCCATCATGGTGGCGGCGGCCGAGACCGGGTCGGTGACCTTGACCTTCTTGGTGACGGCGTTCTGCGCCGCGGCCTGCTTGTCCGGGTCGAGGGTGGTGTAGATGTTCAGGCCGCCCTGGTCCCAGAGCTTCTTGCGCTCGGCGGCGCTCTTGCCGAAGGTCGGGTCCTGCTTCACCACGTGGCGGACGTAGTCGCAGAAGAAGCCCATGCCGGCGTTGGCGGTGATGCAGCCGTTCTGCGGGTCCTTGTACTTCAGGCCCAGCGGGGCGGCCTTGGCCTCCTTGGCCTGGTCCGCGGTGATGTGCTTGTTCTCCAGCAGCTTGTCGATCACCACGTTGCGGCGCTTCAGGGCCGCCTCGGGGAAGCGCACCGGGTCGTACGCCGACGGGTTCTGCACCAGCCCGGCCAGCATCGCGGCCTCGGGGACGGTCAGGTCCTTGTTGGTCTTGCTGAAGTAGCGCTGCGAGGCTGCCTCGACGCCGTACGCCTGGTGACCGTAGAAGGTGATGTTGAGGTAGTTGGTGAGGATCTGGTCCTTGGTCAGGTCCTCCTCCAGCTTGATGGCGTACTTCAGCTCCTGGATCTTGCGGCCCAGGGTCTTGCGCTGCGCCTCCTGGACGGCCGCCACGTCGTCGCCGGCCTTCTCCACGTTGACGTTCTTCACGTACTGCTGGGTCAGCGTGGAGGCGCCCTGGGCGGTGGTGCCGCTCTCGGCGTTCTTGCTGGCGGCGCGGAGCACGCCCTTGAGGTCGACCGCGCCGTGCTCGTAGAAGCGGGCGTCCTCGATGTCGACCTGGGCTTGGCGCATCACCGGGGCCATCTGCTCGGCGGTCAGCACCGTCCGGTCGCGCTCGTACACCTTGGCGATCAGGCCGCCCTTGGCGTCGAAGATCTGGGTCGCCTGCGAGAGCGCCGGGGTCTTGAAGTCGTCCGGGATGTTCGCGAAGCTCTCGGCGGTGTTCTTGGCGGTGAGCCCCAGGGCGCCGACGGCGGGCAGCGCCATGCCGGCCAGCAGCACTCCGGACAGCACGCTGACACCCAGGAACTTGATACCGAGCCCCGCCTTGTCGAGCGGTGAACCGCGGTGCTCGCCGCTCGGGGTTCCTGGGTTGCCGGGGCGCTGGGATGCCATGGGGCGCTTCGGTGCCATGGGGAGAACACTACGTCTCCGAATACCGCACATGGGGGCAGGTGTTCGCCTACGCTTGTCACAAGCTTGCGACAGCTTCGCTGTGTGAGCTTCCTTCACTCTTGTGAGTGATGAGCTTTGCCCGAAATGCCCGAGTCTGCCGTGGTTGGCACGGGTGCGGCACCGCCGAAACGGTGACTGTCCGTGGCGGCCCGCGTGGCGAGAGTTGCCGGTGTGTTCTTGGCAAGGCCTGCGACCTGCGATCACTCCAACGAGTGAGCTAGCCGGTACCCATAGTCCAATCGGGTCATTCGAGATTGGGCCCGAAGGGGCTGTTGCAACCTGCCGTTCTTCCGTAACGTCCTCAACTGGCAACGGTGAATATGCCGTTGCCGCCGTGGGGGAGCCTCGATTCGGGAGAGGACGGCGCCGGCATGGGCTGGGTAGACGACTGGAGTGCGCAGGCTGCCTGCCGCACTAGTGATCCGGACGAATTGTTCGTCCAGGGGGCGGCGCAGAACCGCGCCAAGGCAGTGTGCAGCGGGTGTCCGGTACGGACCGAATGCCTGGCGGACGCGCTCGACAACCGGGTGGAGTTCGGGGTCTGGGGCGGCATGACGGAGCGCGAGCGCAGGGCGCTGCTGCGCCGGCGCCCGACGGTGATGTCCTGGCGGCGCCTGCTGGAGACGGCACGCACCGAGTACGAGGAGTCCCTCGCGACCGGCGTGATCCTGACGGACTACGCGCAGGCGGGCTGAGCCCCGCCGGCGGTGTGGGCCGCAGGGCGCCGGGTCACTCCCCGGTGCCGCCGCCGAGCAGCTCGCCGACGGCGCGCAGCCCGTCCAGGTCGTGGACGTCCCCCGGGAGGGCCGCGACCTCGACGATCGGCACGTCCGGGTACACCGACACGAAACGGTCCCGGGTGCGCCGCTCGCGGGCCATGACCTGCATCCGCTCGGCGTGCAGGCGCAGGAGTCCGGCCGCCAGCAGTTCGGCTTCGGGGGAGGCCGTCTCGGAGCCGTTCTCCTCCAGTGCCTCGGCCGCCGCCAGCGCGCGCTCGGCCGTGAGCTGCGGCGCGCCCGTGCTGTGCACCCGGTTGAGCACCAGACCGGCCATCGGCATCCGGTCCGCCTCCAGCCGGTCGACGAAGTACGCGGCCTCGCGCAGCGCGTCCCGCTCCGGCGCCGCGACGACCAGGAACGCCGTGCCCGGCGCCTTGAGCAGCTGATACGTGCGGTCGGCCCGCTCGCGGAAGCCGCCGAACATCGAGTCCATCGCGCTGACGAAGGTCTGCACGTCGGTCAGCAGCTGGGCGCCGAAGATCTTGCCCAGGGTGCCGGTGAGCAGCCCCATCCCGACGTTCAGGAACTTCATCGCGCTGCGGCCGCCGACCTTGGCGGGCGCGGCCAGCAGCCGGATCACCTTCCCGTCCAGGAAGGAGCCGAGCCGGTTCGGCGCGTCCAGGAAGTCCAGCGCGGACCGGGACGGCGGGGTGTCGACGACGATCAGGTCCCACTCGCCGGCGTCGCGCAGCTGGCCGAGCTTCTCCATCGCCATGTACTCCTGCGTGCCCGCGAAGCCGGCCGACAGGGACTGGTAGAACGGGTTCTCCATGATCGCCCTGGCCCGTTCGGGCTCGGCGTGGGCGAGCACGACCTCGTCGAAGGTCCGCTTCATGTCGAGCATCATGGCCTGCAGCTCGCCGTCGCCGCTGACGCCCTTGACGACCCGTGGGGTGTTGTCCAGCTCGGTCAGGCCCATCGACTGGGCGAGCCGGCGGGCCGGGTCGATGGTCAGCACGACCACCTTCCGGCCGCGCTCGGCCGCCCGCAGGCCGATCGCCGCCGCCGTCGTGGTCTTCCCGACGCCGCCCGAGCCGCAGCAGACCACGATCCGGGTCTCCGGGTCGTCGATCAGCCGGTCGACGGCGAGCCCGTTGCCCCGGGCCCGCGCGCCGTCCTCGGTCGTGCCCCGCGCGCCGCCGCGTGCGTCGCTCCTGCCGCCCGTCGTCATGCCGCCCCCTGCCGCTTCAGCTCGCCCGCCAGCCGGTACAGGCCGCCCAGGTCCACGCCCTCGCTCAACAGCGGGAGTTCGTAGGTCGGCAGCTTGAGGTGCTGCAGATCGGCGCGCTGCTCGCGCTCCAGCTCGACCCGCTCGGCGTGCTCGCGGGCCTGCTCCAGCAGCGGGTCGATCAGTGGTTCGACCGCGGCCCGGACGGTGGCACCGGTGCGCGCGCGGCCGCCGAGGCCCGCCTCGGCCAGCGCCAGGGCGACCTCCTCGCGGTGGTCGCCGTCCACGGCCGCCACCGCGGCGGCGTCCAGTATCGGCGGCCGGACCATGTTGACCAGCACCCCGCCGACCGGCAGCGTGGCCTCCCGCAGCTCGGTGAAGCCGTCCACGGTCTCCTGCACCGGCATCTCCTCCAGCAGGGTGACCAGGTGCACCGCCGTCTCCGGCGACTTCAGCACCCGCATCACCGCCTGGGCCTGGGAGTGGATCGGGCCGAACCTGGCCAGCCCGGCGACCTCGGAGTTGACGTTCAGGAACCTGGTCAGCCGGCCGGTCGGCGGCGCGTCCATCACGATCGCGTCGTACGCCCGGCGGCCGTCGGCGCCCTTGCGGCGGGCCGCTTCGCAGGCCTTGCCGGTCAGCAGGACGTCCCGGACACCGGGGGCGATGGTGGTCGCGAAGTCGACGAAGCCGGTCTTCTGCAGGGCCTTCCCGGCCCGGCCCAGCTTGTAGAACATGTCGAGGTACTCCAGCAGGGCCTGCTCGGTGTCGATCGCGAGCGCGAACACCTCCCCGCCCCCGCCGGCGGGCTTCCCGCCCGCCTTGCCGGCCGTGCTCCGCCCGGCCCGCCGTTCGCCGCCGTCCGCCGGCAGCCCGAGCTGGGCGCGCGAGACGGTGGCGATCCGGCGTTCCTCGTAGAGCAGCGCGGCGATGCCGAACAGCTCGGCGATGCCCTGGCGGCCCTCGACCTCGATCAGCAGGGTGCGGCCGCCCTCGGCGGCCAGCGCCAGGGCCAGCGCCGCGGCGACGGTCGTCTTGCCGGTGCCGCCCTTCCCGCTGACCACGTGCAGCCGGACGCCCTCCCAGTCGCCGTCCTCGCCGGTCCGGTCCGCGGGCGCGGCGTCCTCGGGCGCTCCGCCGGCCGGCCCACCGCCCCGCGGGTCCTCCGTCCGCGGTCCGGCTCCCCCGCCGGGGTCGCGCCGGGCCGCCTGGTCGGGGGTGCGTGCCACGCTCCGTCTCCGTCCGTTCCGAGGGCCGGCACCGCGAGGTGCCCTCCCGCGAGGGTAACCAGGGACCGGGCCCGATGCCGGGAGCATTGGGATGGCCAGGTCTGATTCATGCCCTCTTTGTGGCCCACCTCACACTCCGTCCGGGCTCCCGGCGCCCGGCCCGACGCGCTTCGCGCGGCGCCGGCCGGGCCGCCTCCTCGTCTAGAGTCAGCCCCATGACCAAGTGGGAATACGTAACCGTGCCGCTGCTCGTACACGCGACCAAGCAGATCCTCGACAACTGGGGCCAGGACGGCTGGGAGCTCGTCCAGGTCGTCCCGGGGCCCAACCCGGAGCAGCTGGTGGCCTACCTCAAGCGGGAGAAGGCATGAGCCAGGTCGAGACCAAGCTGGCCGAGCTCGGCCTGAGCGTGCCCGAGGTGGCCCCGCCGGTCGCCGCGTACGTGCCGGCCGTCCGCTCGGGCGAGTACGTCTTCACCTCGGGTCAGCTCCCCATGGTGGCGGGCAAGCTGCAGACCACCGGCAAGATCGGCGCCGAGGTCACCCCGGAGGAGGGCAAGGCGCTCGCGCAGATCTGCGCGCTGAACGCGCTGGCGGCCGTGAAGGCCGTGATCGGTGACCTGGACCAGATCGAGCGGATCGTGAAGGTCGTCGGTTTCGTCGCCTCCGCCGCCGACTTCACCGGTCAGCCGGGCGTCGTCAACGGCGCCAGCGAGCTGTTCGGCCACGCCTTCGGAGCTGCCGGCGTGCACGCCCGCAGCGCGGTGGGTGTCGCGGTGCTGCCGCTGGACGCCCCGGTCGAGATCGAGATCCAGGTCCGGCTGAAGCCGCAGGCCTGACCCCTCGGAGCCGCAGGCCCGCCGCCTCCGGGCCGCGGGCCTGACGTCTCTTCGCCGGCGAGCGGCCCGGGCCCGGGCCCGGCCCGGGCCCGTCCTGGCACGCCGTGGCGTGAATCGGCCGGCCTGGGCTCTGTCCAAGGCCGCCTCCGTCTGCGTAGCATCCGGACATGGATCACCAGGCGAAGTCGCTCCCGATGCCGCCGTCCTGGCCTGCCCGGATCCGGGCGGTCGAGGCCGGCGAGCTGATGCCGCCGGTGGCCAAGCCCTCCGCGACGGTCGTCCTGCTGAGGGACGGCGCCGCCGGACCCGAGGCGTACCTGCTGCGCCGGCGCGCCTCGATGGCCTTCGCCGCCGGGATGTACGCCTACCCGGGCGGCGGCGTGGACCCGAGGGACGCCGACGCCGAGATCGGCTGGGCCGGTCCCAGCCCGCAGGAGTGGGCCGTCCGGCTCGGGGTCGACCCGGGCACCGCGCAGGCGGTGGTCTGCGCGGCGGTCCGGGAGACCTTCGAGGAGGCCGGCGTCCTGCTGGCCGGACCGGACGCCAGCGGCACGGTCGCCCCGCGCGACTGGAGCGCCGATCGGGCCGCCCTGGAGGCGCACGAGATCTCCTTCGCCGAATTCCTCCGCAAGCACGGCCTGGTACTGCGCAGCGACCTGCTGGCCGGCTGGGCCCGCTGGGTCACCCCGGTCTTCGAGGAACGGCGCTACGACACCTGGTTCTTCGTCGCCGTGCTGCCGCCCGGCCAGCTCGCCGCCCGTGAGGTGGGCGAGGCCGACAAGGTGGCCTGGCTCTCCCCGGCCGACGCCGTCCAGGGGTACGAGCAGGGGCGGTACGGCATGCTGCCGCCGACCGTGACCGTGCTGCGCGAACTGCTGCCGCTGCGTGCGGCCGCCGAAGCCCTGTCCGCGGCGAGCAGCCGCGGACTGGACCCGATCCTCGGCCGGGCCGAGGTGGCGGGTGATCGAATGACGGTGCGATGGTCGGGGTACGAGGAACTGACCATCGACGGACACTACCCCCAGGAAGGACCTTCGCCCGATGAACCACAACGACGTGGATCGCCGGACGGCACCTGAGCTGCCCGCCCGAGCCCTGACCTCCCACTCCCTGACGCCCCGTGTGCTCGCCCACGACAGCGGCGGCCGGTACGGCGACGAGCCCTGGCTGCGCCCGCTGACGCGCACCGTCCCGTCGCGCCGGCTGCATCGCAGCTGCGAGGGCGGCCGGTGAGCGGTCTTCTCCCGGGTGACCCCGCCGCCGTAGTCGGCGGCGAGGCCACCCCCCGGGCACACTGCGTGCTGGCGCCGAACCCGTCACCGATGACGCTGGACGGCACCAACACCTGGCTGCTCGCCGAGCCCGGCTCGGACCTGGCCGTGGTCGTCGACCCCGGCCCGCTGGACGACGCCCACCTGCGCAACGTCGTGGAGACCGCGGAGCGGCAGGGCCGGCGGGTGGCGCTGACCCTGCTCACCCACGGCCACGCGGACCACGCCGAGGGCGCGGCCCGTTTCGCGGAGCTGACCGGCACCAAGGTGCTCGCCCTGGACCCGGCGCACCGGCTCGGCGACGAGGGCCTGCGGCACGGGCAGCGGCTGGAGGTCGGCGGCCTGGACCTGCGGGTGGTGGGGACCCCCGGCCACACCGCCGACTCGCTGACCTTCCACCTGCCCGCCGACGGCGCCGTGCTGACCGGCGACACCGTGCTGGGCCGCGGCACCACGATGGTCGCCCACCCGGACGGGCAGCTCGGCGATTACCTGGACTCGCTGCGGCGGCTGCACACCATGGCCTCCGAGCACGGCGTCCGCACGGTGCTGCCGGGCCACGGCCCGGTGCTCGCGGACGCGCTCGGGGCGGTGGACTACTACCTCGCGCACCGCGCCAACCGGCTGGCCCAGGTCGAGACCGCCGTGGAGGCGGGCTGCCGCACCGCCGGGGAGGTGGTCGCCAGGGTCTACGCCGACGTGGACCGCGCGCTGTGGCCGGCCGCCGAACTCTCCGTACGCGCGCAGCTGCGCTACCTGGAGGACCACGGCCTGATCTGAGCGCCGGCCCGGCCGCCGTGGCCGCGCGCCCGGCCGGGGTGCCCGCGCCGGTGTCCGGAGACGCCCGAGGGCCCGTGCGCCGGTGGCGTACGGACCCTCGTCGGTGCCGGTGACGGCGGGTGTCAGCGCGAGCGCCGGGACAGCCGCTCGACGTCCATCAGGACCACGGCGCGGGCCTCCAGCTTCAGCCAGCCGCGGCCGGCGAAGTCGGCGAGCGCCTTGTTGACCGTCTCGCGGGAGGCGCCGACCAGCTGGGCCAGCTCCTCCTGGGTGAGGTCGTGGGCCACGTGGATGCCCTCGTCGGACGGCACGCCGAAGCGGCGCGAGAGGTCCAGCAGGGCCTTGGCCACGCGGCCGGGAACGTCGGAGAAGACCAGGTCGGACATCACGTCGTTGGTCCGGCGCAGGCGGCGGGCGATGGCCCGCAGCAGGGCGATGGAGACCTCCGGGCGGGCGTGCAGCCAGGGCTGCAGGTCGCCGTGGCCGAGCCCGAGCAGCTTGACCTCGGTGAGCGCGCTGGCCGTGGCGGTGCGCGGTCCGGGGTCGAAGAGCGACAGCTCGCCGATCATCTCGCTGGGGCCGAGCACCGCGAGCATGTTCTCGCGGCCGTCCGGCGAGGCCCGGTGCAGCTTGACCTTGCCCTCGGCGACCACGTAGAGGCGGTCGCCGGGGTCGCCCTCGTGGAAGAGGGACTCACCACGGGCGAGGGTCACCTCGGTCATGGAAGCGCGCAGCTCGCCGGCCTGCTCGTCGTCGAGTGCCGCGAAGAGTGCGGCGCGCCGCAGAACGTCGTCCACGTGCTTCCTCCTTCTCGGCCGTCCGCCCGTCGGGGCGGTCGGCGCAAGTCCGTACAGTGCTCTGCATCACCAAGCATGGCGCATGTCGCTCCGATCATATGAGGAGGGGGTGCGCCGGGGAGCACTGTACGGGGCCATTCGTACTCATCGGTTACATTTCGGCCCCGCTGGTCAGGGCCCGCCCGACCGGGCCGGGAGACCCGGGCCGACCGGTCGGGGCGGTGCCGGAGGGCCGGTCGTGCGGCGGTCGCGGGGCGCGGCGGCTCCCGGACGGACGGGCTCCCGGACGGCGCGGGCCCGGTCAGCGCTTGGTGCCGTCCACGATCACCGGGGTGCCCGCCGAGCCGCACGGGCTGGCGTAGACCGGGTTCTTCTCGGCCGCGGCCTTGAAGGCCTCGATGCACTGGCTGAGCAGGATCTTGTCGGTCAGCGAGTTGGCGATCACGCTGTTCGCGGCCGCGGTGCTCTCCGATTCGATCTTGCGCTTCTCCGCCTCGGCCTTGGCCGTCCGGGTGGCCGCCTCGGCCTGGGCGGTGGCCTGGTCCTGCTGGATCTTCTGGTCGATGGCCTTCTGCAGGCCGTCGCTCGGCTTGACGTTGCGCAGGTTGACGCCGTTCACGAGGATCCCGCGCGGGGCCAGCCGCTGGGTGATCAGCTGGTCGATCTCGGTGCTGATCGCCTCGCGCTGCGAGGAGTAGCCCTCGACGCCGGTGTGCCTGGCGAAGACGTTGCGGACGATCTCCCGGCTGTCCGGGTAGACCAGGCGCTGCTCGACGGCCTCGGCGCTGCCGGCCAGCTTGTACAGGGCCAGGGTGTGCTCGGGGTCGATGGACCACTTCACGGTGAGGTCGGCGTAGAGCACCCCGCCCTCGGAGGAGCGGACCTCCACCGTGTTGTCGCCGGTCAGATCGAGGTCGGCCGGGCGGGTCGAGAAGGTGGTCACGTCCGTCAGCGGCGACTTCAGGTGCAGCCCGGACTGCCAGGTCCCGCCGACCTTGCCCAGCGTGGTCGGCACCCCTACCTGGTACGGGTCCACGACGTACATGACCGTGCTGAGCCCGACCAGCAGCCCGAGCACGCCGGACAGGAGACCGCCGAAGGTGGCCCAGCCGGACGTCGTCACCCGCCGCCGTCCGAGGACGAGCAGGACCAGGGCGGTGGCGATCAGCAGGACGGAAAGGAAGAGCATCGTCACATCTCTCGGAGTCAGGTGCGGGACGGCCGCAGCCTAGGCACCGGGGCCCGCTCGGAGCGCCGAGTTCGGACGATGTTCATGAAAGGTATGGACCACAGGCCCGGGAGGCCCCCGCGACGCCCCGGGGACTGCTGGACGGCGCCGGTCGGGGGCCGTCGGCAGGGTGCTCCGGCGGTTCCGCGGGTTGTGACGCGACCGGGCCCGGCCCGCGGCGGGTACCGCGGGCCGGGCCCGGTGCATCGTCGGCGGCCGTCCGGCCGCCCGCGGGACTCAGAAGTTGATCATGTGCCCGGCGAGCCCGTGCACCGCTTCCTTCACGGCCTCGCCCAGGGTCGGGTGCGCGTGCACGTTGCGGGCGACCTCGTGCACGGTGAGGTCCCACTGCTGGGCCAGGGTCAGCTCGGGCAGCAGCTCGGTGACGTCCGGACCGATCAGGTGGGCACCGATGATCTCGCCGTACTTGGCGTCGCTGATCAGCTTCACGAAGCCGGTCGGGTCGCCCAGGCCGTGCGCCTTGCCGTTCGCGGTGAACGGGAACTTGGCGACCTTGACGTCGAAGCCCTTCTCGCGGGCCTGCGCCTCGGTCCAGCCGAAGCTGGCGATCTGCGGCTGGCAGTAGGTGGCGCGCGGGATCATCGGGTAGTCGAGCTCCATCGTCTCGGCGTCCGCGATCGTCTCGGCGGCGACCACGCCCATGGCCTCGGCGGTGTGCGCGAGCATCAGCTTCGCGGTCACGTCGCCGATCGCGTAGATGTGCGGAACCGAGGTGCGGCAGCGGCCGTCCACGTCGATCGCGCCGCGCTCGGTGAGCCGGACGCCGGTGGCCTCCAGGCCGTAGCCGGTGACGTTCGGCGCGAAGCCGATCGCCTGCAGCACCTTGTCGGCCTCCAGCACCTGCTGCACGCCGTCCTTGCCGGTGACGGTGACCCGCACCTGCGGGCCGGACTCGTCGATCGACTCCACCCGGGTCGAGGTCAGGACGTCGATGCCGAGCTTGCGGTACTGCTTGGCCAGCTCGGCCGAGACGTCCGCGTCCTCCAGCGGGGCGATCCGGTCAAGGAACTCGACGACGGTGACCTTCACCCCGTAGTTGTGCAGCACGTACGCGAACTCGATGCCGATCGCGCCGGCGCCCGCGATCACGATCGAGCTCGGCACGTCCTCCGCCAGGATCTGCTCCTCGTAGGTGACGACCCGCTCGCTGCGGCTGGTCCCGGGCAGCAGGCGGGGGGTCGCGCCGGTGGCGATGATGCAGTCGCCGAAGCCGATCGTCCGGGTGCTGCCGTCCGACAGCGCGACCTGCAGGGTGTTCGCGTCGAGGAAGGTGCCGCGGCCGTCGAACTCGGCTATGCCGTTCTTCTTCATCAGGTAGTGGACGCCCTTGACCCGGCCGTCCGCGACCCGGCGGCTGCGCTTGAAGGCCTCGTTGTAGTCGAAGGAGACCTCCCCGTCGACCTTGATCCCGAAGGTCTTCGCCTCATGGGTGAAGATGTGGGCCAGCTCGGCGTTGCGCAGCAGGGCCTTGGTCGGGATGCAGCCGACGTTCAGGCAGACGCCGCCCCAGTACTTCTCCTCGACCACCGCGACCCGCTTGCCCAGCTGGGCGGCGCGGATGGCGGCCACGTAGCCGCCGGGGCCCGCACCGAGTACGACGACGTCGAACTGCTCGTCCATGGGGGAGTTCCTTCCGATGAGGGTTGGTTCAGCGCCGGCCGGACCGGCTGTCCACCCGTCCGGGGCGGCTTCGGACACCGTCCGGCTCAAGAAGATCACACCGGGCCCCGCCGGGGCGACGAGACGGTCGCATCCCCGCTCGCCAAGGCGCGCGCCGCCGTGCCGCGCGCCCCTGAGCCATGATCCACGAGCCGGGCCGCTGCGGCCTGCCGGGGCCTGCCGGGGCCGCCGGGCCTGCTCGGGCACCCGTCGGCCGCTCCCTCGGGCGGTCCTCAGCCCACCGCCCTCCTGAGCAGGTCCGCGATCTGCGCCTCGGCGGCGGCGGTCAGCTCGGTCAGCGCGAAGGCGGTCGGCCACAGGGTGCCGTCGTCCAGGGCCGCCTGGTCGCTGAAGCCCAGCGTGGCGTACCGCGACTTGAACTTCTGCGCGCTCTGGAAGAAACAGACGATCTTGCCGTCCTTGGCGTACGCGGGCATCCCGTACCAGGTCCTGGGGGTGAGGTCCGGCGCGGTGGCCCTGACGATGGCGTGCACCCGCTCGGCGAGCGCTCGGTCCGCGTCCGTCATCTCGGCGATCTTCGCGAGCAGCTCGGCCTCGGGATCGGGCTTGGCCGCCTTCGAGCCGCGGGGCGCGGCGGCCTTCAGCTCCCGGGCGCGCTCCTTCATCGCGCTGCGCTCCTCCTCCGTGAAGCCGTCGTACTTCTCGGCGGCCGCGGTGGCGCTCCTGCCGGACGTCTGGGTGCTCTTCATTGCGGTTCCTCCCGGAAAGGGTCGGACAGGGTCGGACAGGTGTGTACAGGTGCCTGCGGAGGTGGCGGTGCGCCGGTACGGCGGTGCCTGTGTGCGGGGTCCCGTACGTGCGTCGTTCGTCGTGCGCCGGCGGCGAGGGTCAGGCCGCGGACACGGGCGAGACCGCCTCCCAGGCGAACCCGTCCGGGTCGCTGAAGGGGCCGGCGTCGCCGCTGAGCACCAGCCGGTGCGAGCCGCTGCCGTCGATCGGGACACCGAGGTCCTTGGCGAGGGCACGGCGCCCGTACAGCGCCAGCTTCACGGCGCTCGACGGGGTGGCGAACTCGACGTACTTGCGGCCGAAGCTCTTCGCCACGGCCAGGCCGCGCCCCACGTAGAAGCTCCTGCTCGCGGCCACGTCCGCGGCCCCCAGCAGGAGCACCATCTCGTCGATCTCCCGGGTGGCCGGGCCGGTGTTCTTCTTCTCCGAGGTGGCGATCTTCCAGATCGTGCCGTCCGGGGCCTGCACCACGCCGCCGTAGCCCCAGAACGACTTGGCGGCGGGCTTCAGGGCGGTGGCGCCGGCGTCCAGGGCCGCGCCGACCAGGTTGTCGACGGTGCCCGGCTGCGACACGGTGAGCGACAGCGAGAACCCGCGGAAGCCGGTCGTCGGCTCCGCCGAGGCCCGCAGGCGCACCCGGGTGCCCAGACCGAAGGCGGTGTAGAAGCGGTCGGCGGCCGTGAGGTCGGCCACCTCGATGGTGAGGGATTCAATGGTTGCCACGGGAATCAAGCTAGTTGGGGCTCGGCGGCGGGCGCTTCTCGATTCCTGACCGGTCCGGTCCGGTGTTCCGCCGGCCTCGGCGCCAAGGCCGCGCCCGGGCCCGCGGCCCGGAGCCGGAAGGCGCCGGGCGGCATGCCGACCAGCTCGGTGAAGCGGGCCGCGAACACGCCCGGCGAGGAGCAGCCGACCGCGGCCCAGACCCCGGCGGGGTCGGGGCCGCCGCGCCGGAGCAGCGCCGTCGCGTGCTCGATGCGACGCGCGGTCAGATAGGCGTACGGCGAACGGCCGTAGGCCAGCCGGAACTCCCGGCTCAGCTGCCCCGCGGGCATGCCCGCGCCACGGGCGAGCGCCTCGACGTCCAGCGGTCGCCGGTACTCCCGGTCGATCCGGTCCCGTACGCGGCGCAGCCGCGCGAGGTCGCTCAGGTGCTGCGCCGCGATGCGCGCGCGATGCCACCCGGGATGGCACATGTCAGGACTCCCTCTCGTCGGTGTCCGCGGGCACCCGGTACCCCTGCCGAGGGGGAGGCGGGGTGCCCGCCGGCTTGTGCTGCGGCCCTACCGGTGACCGGACCGGCTCAGCCCACCTCCTGGATCCGGACCAGGTTGCCCGCCGGGTCGCGGAAGGCGCAGTCCCGGATGCCGTACGGCTGCCGGGTCGGCTCCTGGACCACCTCGGCGTCGCCGGCCTGCAGCTTCTCGAAGGTGCCGTCGAGGTCCCGGGTGGCCAGCAGGATCCAGCCGTAGGTGCCCTTGGCCATCATCCGGGTGATGGTGCCGCGCTCCTCCTCGGTGATCCCGGGGTCGGCGGCCGGCGGCGCCAGCAGGATGGACGTGCCGGGCTGGCCGACGGGGCCGACCGTGATCCAGCGCATCGTCCCGGTCCCGAAGTCGCTGCGGACCTCGAAGCCGAGCACGTCGCGGTAGAAGGCCAGGGACGCCTCCGGGTCGTCGTGCGGCAGGAAGCTGGTGTGAATGGTGATGTCCATGGTCGTCACGGTAGCGGCGGCCGGACGGCCGGCGCTTCTCGAATCCTGACGAGTTCCGCGGCCTTTCCCCGCCCTGCCGAAGGGCATACCCGCCACCGCGCACCCCGCCTGGCGGTGCGTCAGCCGGGATCGTCGTCGCCGTGCCGGACGCCCGCCGGGCGCCGCGGCCCGTCGTCCCTCTGCCGCCGGGCGGAAGGCCCGCCCGGCTCCGTCCCGGGGCCGGAACCGGGCGCCGATCGGCCGGCCGTCCTCGTGAACGCGCTTCGTGGGCCCGCTTCCGCGGCGTAGCCTTCGTGCATGGCAGAGAGCAAGGTCCGCAAGGCGGCCGCGCCGGCGGCGACCAAGGCCGTGAAGAAGGCCGCGAAGCCCGTGGCGAAGCCGAGGAAGCCGGAGTCGCACCTGGCGATGGTCCGGCGGGCGCGGAAGATCAACCGCGAGCTGGCGGAGCTGTACCCGTACGCGCATCCGGAGCTGGACTTCGAGAACCCCTTCGAGCTGCTGGTGGCCACCGTGCTGTCGGCGCAGACCACCGACCTGCGGGTGAACCAGACGACGCCGGTGCTGTTCGCGAAGTACCCGACGCCGGAGGACATGGCGGCGGCGGTGCCGGAGGAGCTGGAGGAGATCATCCGGCCGACGGGCTTCTTCCGGGCCAAGGCCCGCTCGCTGCTCGGCCTCTCGGCCGCCCTGCGGGACCGCTTCGGCGGCGAGGTGCCCGGGCGGCTGGAGGACCTGGTCACCCTGCCCGGGGTCGGCCGGAAGACCGCGAACGTGGTGCTCGGCAACGCCTTCGGGGTGCCGGGGATCACCGTGGACACCCACTTCGGGCGGCTGGCGCGACGCTTCGGCTGGACCGCCGAGGAGGACCCGGAGAAGGTCGAGGCGGCGGTCGCCGAGATCTTCCCGAAGTCCGAGTGGACGATGCTCTCGCACCGCGTGGTCTTCCACGGCCGGCGCGTCTGCCACTCCCGCAAGCCCGCCTGCGGCGCCTGCCCGATCGCCCCGCTCTGCCCCTCCTACGGGGAGGGCGAGACCGACCCGGAGAAGGCGCGGAAGCTGCTGAAGTACGAGCTGGGCGGTCAGCCGGGCCAGCGGCTGCGGCCCCCGGCCGGGTACCCGGGACAGGCCGCGGCGCCCGGCGCGGGCGGTGCGCCAGGCGCCGGAGCCGCCGCCGGGGACGGGCAGGGGGAGGTCGCGTGAGCACGCGGATCGAGCGGGACGGCCTGCCGGCCTGGCTGCTGCCCGTTCGGGACGCGGCCGAGACCGTCCGGCCGGAGCAGCTGAGCCGGTTCCTGCCGCCCGCCGAAGGGGGGCGGCCCTCCGCGGTGCTGATGCTCTTCGGCGAGGGGCCGTCCGGTCCCGACCTGCTGCTGATCGAGCGGGCCCGCTCGCTGCGCTCGCACGCGGGCCAGTCGTCCTTCCCCGGCGGCGCCCTGGATCCGGAGGACGGTGACCCGCAAGGCCCCGGGCCGGTCGCGGCCGCGCTGCGCGAGGCCTGGGAGGAGACCGGCCTCGACCCGTCCGGCGTGCAGGTCTTCGCGACCCTCCCGGCGTTGTACATCCCGGTCAGCCGCTTCGTGGTCACCCCGGTGCTCGGCTGGTGGCGCCGGGAGAGCCCGGTCGGGCCGGTGGACCAGGCCGAGACCGGCGCGGTGTTCCGGGTGCCGATCGCCGAGCTCACCGACCCGGCCAACCGGGCCAGGCTGCGGCACCCCTCGGGCCACCTCGGTCCGGCCTTCGCGGTCGCCGACCGGCTGGTCTGGGGATTCACCGCCGGCGTGATCGACCGGGTGCTGCACCACAGCGGTCTGGAGCGCCCCTGGGACACCACCAGGACGCTGGCCCTCTCCGAGGAGGCCATCGACCTGGCCCAGGCCAGCCTCGGCCGCTCCGGGGCCCTGCTGGGCGACACTCCCGCCGCCGGGTAGCCGCCCGACAGCCGCCGACAGCTGTCGGACGGTCGTCGGAGGGCTGCCGGCGAGCCGGCTGACACCCGCCGAGCGGCCACCGGCCGGCCGCCGGGCGCCCGGGTCGTCCGGGGTCGTCCGGGTTGTCCGGGCGCAAACGGGGGAGGAGCCGTTCACCGAGCCTGGTGCCCGCCCGGCGCGAGGCCGTGGGAGGGTGTCCGGGTGAACGTCCTGGATCTGCTGTTGATCGTCGCCGCGATCGGCTTCGCCGTGTCCGGGTACCGGCAGGGATTCGTGGTGGGCGTCCTGTCGGTCCTGGGATTCCTCGGCGGCGGCCTGATCGCCGTGCAGCTGCTCCCGCTGCTGCTCAGCCACCTCAGCCCGGGCACCACCGCCTCGGTGGTCGCGGTCGTGGTGGTGATCGTGCTGGCGGCGATCGGGCAGGCCGTCACCACGCACTTCGGCTGGAAACTGCGCGGCCACATCGACCGCAAGCCGGCCAAGGTGCTGGACGCGGCCGGCGGGTCGGTGGTCAACGTGATCTCGATGCTGCTGGTGGCCTGGCTGATCGGGTCCGCGCTGGCGGGCACCTCGCTGCCGACCGTCTCCAAGCAGGTCCGGACGTCCGTGGTGCTCGGCGGCGTCCAGGACACCCTGCCGGGCGACGCCCCGAACTGGTTCTCCGACTTCTCCAAGGCGCTCGCCCGCAACGGCTTCCCGCAGGTCTTCAACCCCTTCGAGCACGAGCCGATCACCGAGGTCTCGCCGCCCGACCCCGCGCTGGCCGCCGGCCCGGCGGTGGCCAGGGCCAGGCAGTCCCTGGTGAAGGTGGTCGGCACCGCGACCTCCTGCGGCAAGACCCTGGAGGGCAGCGGGTTCGTCTACGCCCCGCACCGGGTGATGACCAACGCCCACGTGGTCGGCGGGGTCGACGAGCCGACCGTGCAGGTCGGCGGCGTCGGGCCGCTCTACGACGCCACCGTGGTCAGCTACGACTGGCAGCGCGACATCGCGATCCTGGACGTCCCCAAGCTCAACGCCCCGCCGCTGGCCTTCGCCGGCGAGGCCCGGACCAACGACAGCGCGGTCGTGGCGGGGTTCCCCGAGAACGGCGCCTTCAACGTGCAGCCGGCCCGCATCCGCGGCCGGATCCAGGCCAACGGGCCGGACATCTATCACCGCGGCCAGGTCGTCCGCGACGTGTACTCGGTGCGTTCGCTGATCCGCCAGGGCAACAGCGGCGGGCCGCTGCTCACCCCGGACGGGCAGGTGTACGGCGTGGTCTTCGCCAAGTCGCTGGACAGCGCCGACACCGGCTACGTGCTGACGGCCGCCGAGGTCCGCGGCGACGCCGAGAAGGGCGCCACGGCCACGGCCAGGGTGGACACCGAGGGCTGCGCCCTCTGACCCGTCCCGCCGGCCGTCCCGCCGGCGGGCTCGGTGCGCCGGCCCGCAGGCGTACGGGTGCCCCGGGCGGGTATCCGTACGGCTGGACGGGCCCGGTGGCCTCCGCCGGCCGCCAGGGCGCTGCTGATAGCGTCGGCGCGGCTCACCCGTCCGGCTCAGCCGGCCCTGGCGGTGGACCCGCCGGGGCGTCGTACGGCGACGTGACGGAAGCGGCGACCCGAGGGGGCGCACGCGACGAGGGGGAGCACTCCATGATGGGTCACTCGCACGCGGTCAGCGGCGCGATGCTGTACGCGGCCTCGGCGCCGTTCCTGCCCCCGCTGCTGCTGCACACCACGCTCCAGCCCGCCGACATACTCATGGGCACGGTGCTCTGCGCGGGCGCGGCCCTGCTGCCCGACCTCGACCACCACGACGGGACGATCGCCAACTTCCTGGGTCCGGTCTCCAAGCTGCTCTGCCGCTTCGTCGCCTGGATCTCCGGCGGGCACCGGCACGCCACCCATTCCCTGCTCTTCGTCGCGCTGATGGGCGGGGGCAGCTGGGCGGGCGTGACCTTCCTCGGCCGCAACTTCACCCTCGGCCTGACGTTCCTGCTGCTCGCGCTGGCGATCCGGGCGCTGCGGCTGCACCCGCCGGGCGACGGGCCGGCGAGTTGGATCACCATCATCGGCCTTGCCGCACTGGGTACGGCCGGTATGAACAAGTGGCTGCCGAGCGCGCCGGGCTGGCTGCCGTACGCGGTGGCGCTGGGCACGCTGGCACACCTGCTGGGCGACTGCCTCACCAAGAAGGGCGCGCCGCTGCTCTGGCCCCACAAGGAGCGCTACGAACTGGTGCTGATCAAGCGCAGCGGCAACGGCGTGGAGACCAAGGTGCTGGTGCCGATCATGTCGGTGGCGACCTTCGTCCTGCTCTGGTTCACGGTGCTGTCGCCGGGCGTCCTCGGCTGACGGAGCGGTTGGCGCAGCGGCGGCCGGCAGGTGCGGCCGCCGCTCCTGACACGGCGGCCGCGGGGGCGGCTCGGAGTCCTCAGGTGTCGCGCCGCAGGCGGGCGCCGACCCAGCGGGCCCGGCGGCCGATGATGCGGGGGATGCCCAGCTGGCGCGGGCCGCCCTGGCCGGACCGGTGCTCCGGCCCGTCGTGGCCGAGGTCGTCGTGGCCGAGCTCGTCCGCCCAGGCGGACGGGCGGACGAGGCCCTGCGAGCTGTGGCTGGTACGGCGTCGACTGCGCGGCGCTGCGCTGCGATCGGGCATCCAGGTCATACCGGAAAGATGCCCCTGGGCCGCTTGGAGTAACCACCTGGTGGGGTCTCGAATTGGCCTATGCGTTTGTCATATGAGCGCAACAAAAAGACAGTTGATGGCCCGGAGCCCCGCGTCCGGTGGTCACCCGCCCGGCCCCCGAACCCGACCGTCCCCGGCCCCCGGCGGCCCCCGAACCCGACCGTCCCGGCCCCCGGCGGTCCCCGGCCCCCGGCGGTCCCGTGGTCCGGGACGGCAAGGGAGGTCCGGGTCGTACCGCCGGTCCCTCCCCGTCCCGTCGCCGGTGTCAGTCCTTGTGCTGGCCGATCCAGTCGATCAGCTCCGCCGAGAACTCCTCCGGCGCCTCCTCGTGCGGGAAGTGCCCGACTCCCGGCATCAGCCGCCACCGGTAGGGGGCCGTCACGTACTCGCCGCCACCGAGCGCGGTGTGCGACAGCAGCACCGGGTCGGCGGCGCCCTGGACGTGCAGGGTCGGCGCGGTGATCGGCTTCTTCATCCGGCGGGCGAACTGGATGCCGTCCGGCCGGGCCATCGAGCGCAGCAGCCAGCGGTACGGCTCGATGGAGCAGTGCGCCGTGCTGGGGATCTGGATCGCCTGCCGGTACGCGGCCACCGCCGCGCGGTCCAGCTGGTTCGGGCCGGTCCAGGCGTCGAGGTAGCGGCCCACCAGCGCGCCGTCGTCGGCGACCAGCCGGCGTTCCGGTATCCACGGACGCTGGAAGCTCAGCACGTGCTCGAAGGCGGCCAGCTGGCGGCGGTCGGTGAGCAGGGCCCGGCGCAGGTCGCGCGGGTGCGCGGCGGAGACCGCCGTCAGGCTCTGGATCACCGAGGGCCGCATCACGGCCGCCACCCAGGACAGCGTGCCGCCGGAGGCGTGGCCGACCAGGTGCGCCCGCCGCTCGCCCAGCGAGCGGATCACGCCGGTGATGTCCAGGGCCAGGTTGCCGGGGTCGTAGCCGCGCGGGGTGCGGTCGCTGCCGCCGATGCCCCGCAGGTCCAGGGCGACGGCGCGGTAGCCGGCCTCGGCCAGCGCGGTCATCTGGTGGCGCCAGGCCCACCAGTACTCCGGCCAGCCGTGCACCAGCAGGACGAGCGGGCCCTCGCCGAGCTCGGCGATGTGGAACCGGGCCCCGTTCGCCGCGAGGTCGCGGTGCGTCCACGGCCCCGCCTGCCGGATGCTCCAGTCGGCCGCGGCGCCGCCGACGGCGCCTGCCGGACCGGTGGTTCCCGGGACGGCATCGCCGGGGACGTCACCGGAGGAGGGCTGCGACGGCTGGGGCTGGGGCACGGGCTTCTGGTCGAGCGGCATAGCGAGAGCGTGTCATATCCCCGCGCCGGAGACGTGCCCGGCACTCGTACTGGCCGTGCCCGATCCGCCGGTGCCCCTGCCGGGCACGCCCCCGGCACCTCGGCCGAGGGCCCCGGGGAGGGCTCCGGACGGGCGTGTGACGCGGCGTGGGCCGGACGAGCCGACGGAGGGTCGGCGGCGCGGCCGGGGCCCGGCGGAGAGCCCGTGGGGCGGTCAGGGGCGGCGGCCCAGGCCCCGGTCGATCTCCTCCTGGGTGGCCGGGCGGGGCCTGGCGTTCTTGAGGACGTCGGCCGTCGCCTGGGCGCCCTCGATCGTGCGGCGCGGCGGCTCGATCTGCTTGAACGAGCGCAGCGCGAGCAGGCCGAGGACGACCGCCAGCAGCAGGTAGACGCCGGCCACGATCAGGAAGGACCAGCCCAGGGTGATGCCGAGTGCGTGCAGTCCGAAGGCCGCGGCGGCGCTCAGCATCGGGACGGCGGCGAGCGCGACCACGCCGGCCACCGCGAGCGAGACGCCGCCGGAGACACCGCGCTTGACGTCCTGCCTGATCTCGGCCTTGGCCAGCGCGATCTCGTCGTGCACCAGGGCGGACAGGTCGGCCGTGGCCTCGGCGAAGAGCTGCCCGACCGAACGCTCGCCCTCGTAGGGCGCCCGGCCGATGCTGGACGGGTCTGCGGCTCCTGCGGGCATCAGCGTTCTCCTCTGCGGCTTCCGTGCACTGTCGACAGCTCAGAATCATGCCCCTACCGGTGAGTCGGGCACCACTCCGGGGGGCCGGCGGAGCGGCGTGTCCGAGCCGTGCGCACCCCTCCGGCCGTCGGGCGCGCCCTCCGGAACGGTCGCTGCGGGCCGGACCGCCCGTCGGCGGACCGCCGATCGGGACCGTTCGCCGAACCGGCGTCCAGGCCCGCCGCGGCCGTTCGGGCCGGTGGTTCGTCCGGGCCCGTCAGGCCGCGTCGCCCCGCTGGTAGACGTCGGGGATGCCGTCGCCGTCCACGTCCGCGTTCTCCTCGTCGACCAGTCGGCGGTAATGCCGGTTGCGCACTTTGAGGAGGAAGGTGGCGACCACGGCGCAGAGCAGCGAGCCCACCAGGACGGCGGCCTTGGCCCGGTCGGCCAAGGCCGCGTCGTCGGTGAAGGCCAGCTCGCTGATCAGCAGGGAGACGGTGAAGCCGATGCCGGCCAGGGTGGCGACCGCGAACAGGTCCGCCCAGGTGAGCTGCGGGTTGAGTTCCGCCCGGGTGAACCTGGCGGCCAGCCAGGTGCCGCCGAAGACGCCGACCGTCTTGCCCACCAGCAGGCCCAGGATGATCCCGAGCGGGGCCGCCTGGCTGAACACCTCGACCAGCGCCGGGCCCGAGATCGTCACCCCGGCGGCGAACAGCGCGAACACCGGGACGGCGAAGCCCGCCGAGACCGGACGCACCAGGTGCTCGATGTGCTCGCCAGGGGACTGCTGCTCGTCACCGACCCGGTGGCAGCGCAGGATCAGGCCCATCGCCACGCCGGCGACCGTCGCGTGCACGCCGCTCTCGTGCATCAGCGCCCAGATCACGAAGGCCAGCGGCACGTACAGGTACCAGCCGTGCACCTCACGCCGGTGCAGGAACCAGAACAGCACCAGGCCGGCGACGGAGAGCCCGAGCGCCCAGAACTTGATGCCGGAGCTGTAGAAGACCGCGATGATCAGGATCGCGACCAGATCGTCCACCACCGCCAGGGTGAGCAGGAAGGCCCTGAGCGCGGACGGCAGGTGAGTGCCCACCACGGCGAGCACGCCGAGGGCGAAGGCGATGTCGGTCGCGGTCGGGATCGCCCAGCCGCCCAGGTGGCCGCTGGTCGAGTTGACGACGGCGTAGATGACCGCGGGCAGGGCGACGCCGCAGAGCGCGGCGATCACCGGCAGCGCCGCGGCGCTCGGCGTGCGCAGCTCACCGGCCACGAATTCGCGCTTGAGCTCGATGCCGGCCACGAAGAAGAAGATCGCCAGCAGGCCGTCGTTGGCCCAGGTGCCGAGGCTGAGGTCCAGGTGGAGCGGTTCGGAGGGGCCGATCGTGTAGTCCACCACGCTCTCGTAGGCGTGCGGCCAGACGTTCGCCCAGATCAGCGCCGCGATGGCGAAGAGCAGCAGCAGGATGCCGCCGACGGTCTCGGTACGCAGCGCGTCGGTGATGTAGGTGCGCTCGGGGAGCGACAGCCGGCCGAGGAACTGGCGGCCTCGGGGTGTCGGTCCGGTGGGCGGCTGGCTGGTCACGGGGGACCTCCTGGGGGCGGGAACGGCATCCGGATACACCTGTGGTGCAGTGCCGACCAGACTTCCCGGCGCGCCCTGTGACCCATCCACGATCTTGATGCGTCGTTGACAGTCTAGAGGGCGGCGCGAGGAGATATCCGTTTTGCGCATTTTAGGACGATCGGTCCCGCAGGTCGGGGGAGCCCGCCCCGAATGGCGGTGGGCGGGTGCAGACGGGTGACCTCCTCCCTGTCGTCGGTCGAAGGCGCCACCCGAACGGGGCGGCACCTTCGACCCGAACGGAGACGCCCGTGCCCGGCGAGGGGGCGGAAGGCCCCGAGGCCGTGCCGCACGTCATGGCCGGGGGCGAGGGCGCGCAGAGCGTCCCGCCCCTGTTGTCCGCCCGTCCGTGGCCTGCCGGGTCGCCGCGGCCCGTCCGGAGGACCGACTGTGCTCGGGGCACCGGTGCTCGCGCTGTCGGTGTCAGGGGCGCCGGTGTTCCGGCCGTGGGTGTTCGGGGCGCGGGACGCAGCCGGTGCGCGGCCGCGGTTTCGTGCAGGGTGCCTACGAGACGCTGCGGACCCTGGTGGCCGAGCGGCGCCCGGAGTAGCCCCCGGCGGGCGTGGAGCACCCCGAGGGCACGGACGCGAGAGGGCTCCCCGGGCAGTCGTGGGACTGCCCGGGGAGCCCTCTCGCGTACCGGGGCCGGTACGCGGACCTGATCAGGCCTGGTCGCCCTGGGCGGGCAGCTGGGACTGGATGAGGTTCATGACGTTGCTGTCGGCGAGGGTGGTGGTGTCGCCGACCTCGCGGCCCTCGGCGATGTCGCGCAGCAGGCGGCGCATGATCTTGCCGGAGCGGGTCTTCGGGAGCTCGCCGACGACCTTGACCTGCTTGGGCTTGGCGATCGGGCCGAGGGTGCGGCCGACGTGCGCGCGCAGTTCCTCGACCAGCTCGGGGCTGTCGGTGGCGGTGCCGCGCAGGATGACGAACGCGACGATGGCCTGGCCGGTGGTGGCGTCGGTGGCGCCGACGACGGCGGACTCCGCGACGGCGGGGTGGCCGACGAGCGCGGACTCGACCTCGGTGGTGGAGATGTTGTGGCCGGAGACGAGCATGACGTCGTCGACCCGGCCGAGCAGCCAGATGTCGCCGTCCTCGTCCTTCTTGGCGCCGTCGCCGGCGAAGTAGCGGCCTTCGAAGCGGGACCAGTAGGTGTCGATGTAGCGCTGGTCGTCGCCCCAGATGGTGCGGAGCATGGAGGGCCACGGCTCGGTGAGGACGAGGTAGCCGCCGGCGCCGTCGGGGACCTCGCGGGCCTCGTCGTCGACGACGGTGGCCGCGATGCCGGGCAGCGCGCGCTGGGCCGAGCCGGGCTTGGTGGTGGTGACGCCCGGCAGCGGGCTGATCATCATCGCGCCGGTCTCGGTCTGCCACCAGGTGTCGACGATGGGGGCCTTGCCGGCGCCGATGTGCTCCCGGTACCAGACCCACGCCTCGGGGTTGATCGGCTCCCCGACCGAGCCCAGCACCCGCAGGCTGGACAGGTCGAACTTGGCCGGGATGTCGTCGCCCCACTTCATGAAGGTGCGGATCGCGGTGGGCGCGGTGTAGAGGATGGTGACGCCGTACTTCTGGACGATCTCCCAGAAGCGGCCCTGGTGCGGGGTGTCGGGGGTGCCCTCGTAGATCACCTGGGTGGCGCCGTTGGCGAGGGGCCCGTACACGATGTACGAGTGGCCGGTGACCCAGCCGATGTCGGCCGTGCACCAGTAGACGTCGGTCTCCGGCTTGAGGTCGAAGACGGCGTGGTGGGTCCAGGCGGCCTGGGTGAGGTAGCCGCCGGTGGTGTGCAGGATGCCCTTGGGCTTCCCGGTGGTGCCGGAGGTGTAGAGGATGAACAGCGGGTGCTCGGCGTCGTGCGGCTCGGCGGTGTGCTCGGCCGACTGGCGCTCGACGACGTCGTGCCACCACACGTCGCGGCCCTCGGTGAAGGCGGTGTCCTGGCCGGTGCGGCGGACCACCAGGACGTGCTCGACCTCCGGGCACTTGGTCAGGGCCTCGTCGATGGCGGGCTTGAGAGCGGTCGCCTTGCCGCGGCGGTAGCCGCCGTCGGCGGTGATGACGAGCTTGGCGTCGGCGTCCTGGATGCGGGAGGCGACGGCGTCGGCGGAGAAGCCGCCGAAGACCACGGAGTGGGTGGCGCCGATGCGGGCGCAGGCCAGCATCGCGACGACGGCCTCGGGGATCATCGGCAGGTAGACCGCGACGCGGTCGCCCTTGGTGACGCCGAGTTCCAGCAGGGCGTTGGCGGCGCGCGAGACCTCGTCCTTGAGCTGGGCGTAGGTGATGGCGCGGCTGTCGCCGGGCTCGCCCTCGAAGTGGATGGCCACGCGGTCGCCGTTGCCGGCCTCGACGTGGCGGTCCACGCAGTTGTGGGCGACGTTGAGGGTGCCGTCGGCGAACCACTTGGCGAACGGCGGGTTGGACCAGTCGAGGGTCTCGGTGGGCTCGGTGGCCCAGTCGAGGCGGCGGGCCTGCTCGGCCCAGAAGGCGAGCCGGTCCTCGGAGGCCTGCGCGTAGGCGGCCGCCGTGACGTTGGCCGCAGCGGCGAGCTCCGCGGGCGGGGCGAACCGCCGCTCCTCCTTGAGCAGGTTGGCCAGGCTCTCGTTGCTCAACGCGCACTCCTCATCGAGTTTCTTCTTGGGACACTCCCGTGCGTAGGGATTGTCCCGTGTGTCCCAGCACACAGCTCACCAGGCGAACAGGGCTGTTGACAAGAGGCTCCGAGGAATTGGTGTAGACCTTTGACCTGAAACCGGGTCGCCCAGGGAGCCGACCGGCCCGCCGGTACGGGCCTCCGCCGGGTGGGCGGAGGCCCGTACCGGGCCTCAGGCCGCCGTGCGCAGCGGCGTCGTGTCGTGCTCCGTCACCGGGGAGAACAGGCCGCTCCGGCGGTCGAGGACGTAGGCCTGCGCGGTGGCGAAGTCGAAGTACATCCCGACCAGCCGCAAGGTCCCCTCCTCGACCCGCCGTTCCACCGCGGGGTTGGCCAGCAACTGGTCCAGCTGCTGGACGACGTTGGTGAGGCAGAGCTCCTCCACCAGATCGGCGGTGGGGCGGGCCGCGAACCCGGCCGGTGCCCGCCGCAGCCGGTCCAGCGAGCCGCGGCCGTTGCGCAGCCAGCGGGTCAGCGCGGTGGGCGGTCCCGGCCGCTCGTGCACGCCGTCCAGCAGGGCCTTCATCGCCCCGCAGCCGGAGTGCCCGCAGATGGTGATGGAGCGGACCTCCAGGGCCTCCACGGCGTACTGCACGGCGGCGGCCACCGAGTCGTCGGCGGCGCCGGGCTCGTACGGCGCGGGGACGAGGTTGCCGACGTTGCGCACGGTGAAGAGGTCGCCCGGACCGCTGTTGGTGATCATGCTGGTGACCAGCCGGGAGTCCGCGCAGGTCAGGAAGAGCTCCGAGGGCGTCTGCCCCTCGCGGGCGAGCCGGGCCAGCTCGGGGCGGACCAGCGGCGCGGTGTGCTGCTGGAACACCCGCACCCCGTCCAGCAGCCGGCCGTGCGGGTCCTCCTGCTGCTCGATGCAGTGGTGGCCGACCCAGGGGGTCCAGGCCCGGCAGCGGTGCGGGCCCGCGGAGCTGCCGGAGCGCACCGCGCCGTCCGGGTCCAGCACCTCGTCGGCCTGGCGTTCGGTCACCATCAGCACCGTCCCGCCGGCGGCCTGGTGGCCGCCGCGCCAGGAGTGCAGCGCCTCGTACGCCGCGTGGTCCAGGAACGAGCCGTCGTGGCAGACCGTCACCCGGGCGGTGGCGGGGATCGCGCCCAGCGCCCGGCTCAGCCGGGGCACCGAGGCGAAGGTCAGCGGGCCGTGCGTCCGCACCGCGAACGATCCGTCGGGCGCGGCCGTGACGTCCACACGGGCGCGGGTCAGGCGGTGCAGCGCCAGCAGGACGGCGATCGCGGCGCCCAGGGCGACACCCGGCAGCACGCCCAGCAGGACGACGCCGAGCACGGTGGCCAGGTAGACCGGGAACTCGCGGTGCTGGTGCACCTTGCGGATGTGCGCGAAGCTCACCATCTGCAGGCCGACCACCAGGACGAGCGCGGCCAGTGCGGCCAGCGGGATCCGGCGCAGGCCACCGGTCAGTGCCACGGCGGCCAGCAGCACCCAGACCCCGTGCAGGACGGAGGACCAGCGAGTCCGCGCGCCGGCCCGGACGTTGGCGGTGCTGCGCACCGCGCCCCCGGCCACCGGCAGCCCCCCGAGCAGGCCGCTGACCATGTTGGCCACGCCCTGGCCGCGCAGTTCGCGGTCGAGGTCGCCGGAGCGGTTGGACATCCGGTCGACGGCGACGGCGGAGAGCAGGGATTCGACGCTGGCCACCGCGGTCACCGTCAGCACCGCGGCGAGCAGGCCGGCCGCCGACCCGTGGGGCAGCGCCGGGAGGCTCTGCGGTTGCCAGGCGGGGATGTCGACCCGGGCGAGCCGCAGGCTCAGGCCCATGGACAGGGCGGTGGCGGCCGTGATGGCCACCAGTGGGCCCGGGATCCGGGCCAGCCGGGCGCCCAGCTCCCCGGCGCGGCCCGGCAGCCGGCCCAGCCGGGGCCAGCCGCAGAGGATGGCGATGGCGAGCGCGCCGACCACGACCGCGGGGAGGTGCGGCCCGGCCAACTGGCCCGGCAGCGCGGTCAGGTTGGCGAGTGCCGAGCTCTGCGGCGAGCCGCCGAGCACCACGTGCAGCTGGGCGATGGCGATCGCCAGCCCGACTCCGGCGAGCATGCCGTGCACCACGGCGGGCGAGACGGCGAGCGCGGTGCGGGCCAGGCCGCGGGCGCCCAGCGCGAGTTGGAGCAGGCCGGCGGCGAGGGTGATGGCGCAGGTGGCCTGCCAGCCGTACTGGGAGATCAGGCCGGCGGTGACCACCGTGAGGGCCGCGGACGGGCCGCTGACCTGGAGCGAGGTGCCGCCGATCAGGCCGACGACGATGCCGCCGACGGCGGCGCCGATCAGGCCGGCGGTCAGCGGGGCGCCGGTGGCCAGGGCGATTCCGAGGGAGAACGGCACGGCGATCAGGAAGACCACCAGGGAGGCCGAGAGGTCGAACGAGGCACGGGCCTTGCGGCCGACGGTCGGCGGGGCGTGGTCGGTGGTGTCGGAGGCGATGGGGGCGGTGGAGATGTCGAGGGTCATGTCTTCCCGTCTTTCCGGGGGAGCGAACGCAGTCAGGTCCGGGGTGCTGCTCGGGGGAGTCGGATCGGCTGTCGTGGGTCGCGACGGTGTGGCGGGATGGCGTGGGCTCGGCGGCCTGTGCGGGGGTGGCACAGGCGGGCCCAGGGACCATCAAGGAATCGGAACCATCAAGAATCGGTAAACCGAGAGTAATGAAATCTTTGCACAGCGTAGAACACGGTGACGGGATCGGGGCCCGGATTCATCCCTATGGGTGGCATCCGAACCAATGGGGAACAGATCGGAGTCGTCCCGCGCAGCACGCACGGCGGGCCACCGCCCTCGGAGCAGAGGGTGGTGGCCCGCCGTGGTGGCCCCGGCCCGGCCGTGCGGGCGGCGCACCGGTCAGGCGCGGGCCCCCGCGGTGGCCGGCTCGACGCCGAGCACGAACTCCTCGTCCACCTGGGTGGAGAGGTCGAGGCCGACCTTGGCGTTGCCCCAGCTCTCGGCGTTGCGCAGGTGGAAGTGCACCGCCTGCCGGGTGTACCGCTGCGGATCGCGGCGGCCGTGCGCGGTGTCCGCCTGGGCCTTCAGCAGTTCCAGGACGGCGCGGTTGGCCGGCTCCAGCGTGCGCAGCGGCGGCTCGGCGCCCTGCTCCAGGCGGCGGACCCACTCCGAGTGCCCGAAGGCGGCGAGCAGGTCGTCGCCGGCCTCGCGCTGGAGGTAGGCGAGGTCGTCCGGCCCCTGCACCTTGTTCCCGATCACCCGCAGGGCGACGCCGAAGTCGCGGGCGTACTCCTTGTACTGGCGGTAGACGGAGACGCCCTTGCGGGTCGGTTCGGCGACCAGGAAGGTGAGGTCGAAGCGGGTGAACAGCCCGGACGCGAAGGAGTCCGAGCCGGCCGTCATGTCCGTGACCACGTACTCGTCCGGCCCATCGACCAGGTGGTTGAGCAGCAGCTCCACCGCGCCGACCTTGGAGTGGTAGCAGGCGACCCCGAGGTCCTCCTCGGTGAAGGCGCCGGTGGCGAGCAGCCGGACCGAGCCCTCGTCCAGTGCCACCGGACGGGCGCAGGCCGCGTAGACCGGGTTCTCCTCGACGATCCGCAGCAGGCGTGAACCCCGGCCGGGCGGTGTGGTTTTGATCATTTCGTCGGCCGAGCCGATCAGCGGGTTGCTGCCGCGCAGGTATTCCTTGATCAGCGGCAGGTGCGCACCGAGGGACGGGAGCCGGGCGGACTGATCGTCGGTCAGGCCGAGCGCGGGGCCCAGATGTTGGTTGATGTCGGCGTCGACGGCGATGACCGGGCGTCCGGCGGCGGCCAGGTGGCGGATGAACAGTGAGGACAGCGTGGTCTTGCCGCTGCCGCCCTTGCCGACGAAGGCGATCTTCATCTGGGACTCCGGCTCTCGCTCGTTGGCTCGCGCTCGCGATCTTCCCGATCTCCAGTGTTGGAAATCGTTATCGTCTCCGATAGCGCCATGCTAGTCGGGCCGAGGGGCCGGACAGGGCAGGGAACGAAGGATTGCCTCGAACGGGTGATGGCGGGGTTGCTGTGTCGGGGGTGGCGGCCGGGACCTTACTCTCGGGTAGTGAGCACTGGAACAGATCCCCTCGCCCCGCTGGCCGAGCTGCCCGGGGTGCCCGAGGCCGTCGCCGAGGTCCGCAAGTCCGTGGACCGCCTCTACGGCCACCGTGTGATGCGCCGCCGCGCCTCCGAGGTCACCTCCGAGGCCGCGCTGCGCGGTGCGCGGGCCTCGGCCGCGCTGGACGGTGCGGACTGGCCGCTGGAGGAGGTCCGCCGGCGCACCGACTTCGGGGCCGACGCTGAGGCCCGTACGGTCGGCGCCGCGCTGCGGGTGTCCGCGGAGGCCGGGCAGCTGCTCAGCACCTGGCGGCACTCGCCGCTGCAGGTGCTGGCCCGGCTGCACCTGCTGGCCGCCGGGGACGCCGACGGGACGGCCGGCCGGCCCCGGCGGGCCGGGGAGGGCGCGGAGGCGCTCTTCCCGCTGGAGCTGAAGGCCGCGGTCGGTCCGGTGGACGGCCCGGACGCGCCGCGCGCCGCGATCGCCGACCTGCCGCCCGCGCCCGGCGCCGAGGAGGTGGCCGCCCGCCTCGACCAGCTCTCCGCCCTGCTGGTCGCCCGCACCGAGGGCGCGGGCGCCAAGGCCCCGGCGCTCGTGGTGGCGGCGGTGGTGCACGGGGAGCTGCTGGCGCTGCGGCCGTTCGGCTCCCACAACGGTGTCGTCGCCCGGGCCGCCCAGCGCATCGTCCTGATCGCGGAGGGGCTGGACCCGAAGGCGATCTGCCCGGCCGAGGTCGGCCTCGCGGAACTCGGCACCGAGGCCTACCGGCGGGCCCTGGGCGGCTACTTGGCGGGTACTCCGGACGGCATGGCCGGCTGGATCGACCACTGCGGGCAGGCGCTGCGGCTCGGGACGCGCGAGAGCACGGCCGTCTGCGAGGCGATGCAGCGCGGCATGGTCTGACCGTGCGGGGGCCGGGATCGCCAGGAGGGCGTCCCGGCCCGGCGCGGGGGTGTGCGGTGGTGGAGGGGAGCGTGCGTGCGGGCTCGCGCTGCGACCGGCACGGACGGGTGCGGAGCCCCGGAGCCGGAGGCGGTGGGCATCCGGAGGTCGGCGCACGCCCTGAAGGCGGCGGACACAGAGATGCGGCGGCACCTGATCCTGCCGGGTGCCGCCGCTGGTACAGGTACCGGGTTACCAAGCATGCACCGGAAGTGCCCATCAGACGGGGATCCTGCCCGTTCGTCTGGTGCGGCGGCCCGACAGCGGGTCGGCTGCATGTGGGTGCTCGGTTATCTGTACGCGGTCCGTGGGGCCTGAACTGCGTTGTCGGTTTGACCTCTTCGGGTCCTGACCGGGTCTCGCGGGCCGTTGCTTCATTTGTATCGCGTTTCGGGTCAAAGGGGAACCCGAATCGCGAAGTCTTTGGCTTTTGCCCGTTTTGGGACGGGCGAATGGAAACCGCCTCAGACGGTCGGGCGCCGGCGCTTGGCCGCGTACCAGATCACCCCGGCGGTCAGCAGCGCCGTACCGATCGCCACGGCGGTGAGCACCGAGCGGCTCGGGGCGGAGAACTCCGGCAGTCGCCGCCGCAGTTCCACCGGCCGGTCGAAGACCAGCACCGGCCACTCGCGCGCGACCGCCTCCTTGCGCAGGGCGCGGTCGGGGTTGACCGCCGACGGATGGCCGACGGCTTCGAGCAGCGGCAGGTCGGTCGAGGAGTCGCTGTAGGCGTAGCAGTCGGCCAGGTCGTAGCCCTCGGTCTCGGCCAACTCCCTGATCGCGGCCGCCTTGTTCTCGGCATAGGCGTAGTACTCGATCTCGCCGGTGTAGCGCCCGTCCTCGATCTTCAGCCGGGTGGCGATCACGTGGTCGGCGCCGAGCAGCGCCCCGATCGGCTCGACCACCTCGGAGCCGGAGCTGCTGACGATCACCACGTCGCGGCCGGCCGCGTGGTGCTGCTCGATCAGGGACGCGGCCTCGTCGTAGATGATCGGGTCGATCAGGTTGTGCAGGGTCTCGGCCACGATCTCCCGGACCTGCTGGACGTTCCAGCCGCGGGTGAGCGCCGAGAGGTACTCGCGCATCTTCTCCATCTGGTCGTGGTCCGCGCCGCCGACCAGGAAGACGAATTGCGCGTAGGCGCTCTTCAGCACCGCCCGACGGTTGATCAGACCGCCCTGGTAGAAGGGGCGGCTGAAGGCGAGGGCGCTCGACTTGGCGATGATGGTCTTGTCGAGGTCGAAGAAGGCCGCCGTCCGGGGGCCCGCGTCGTGCGGGCGCAGGACCGCCGGGCGCGTCGCGACGCCGGTGCCGTCCGGGGCGCCGCCGCGGGTCGACGTGCCGTCGTCGCCGGTCGGTGCTGCGCCGTCGCCGCCGGCCGTGGGGTCGGGGGCCGCCGGTCCGGCGTGATCGTGGACGGCGTCGTGGCGGGCCGTGCCGGCATCCGCCGGGAGCGTGGGGCCGGACGTCGCCCCCTCCCGGAAGTTCCGTCCGGGGGTGGCCTGCGGGGCTGACTCCGGGCCGGTCCCGGAGTTCGCGCCGGTGCCGGTGGTGTCGTCCGCGTACTCGTCGGCGTTCTCGGTGGTGTCCACGGGAACCGAGGATAGAGGGCGCGGCTAAACGGCCCGCCATTCGGTGTACTCCGGGCCGTGCGGGTTTGTGTTTCTGGCCGCTCGGGTACACCATGGAAGTCACGGATCGTTCGCGACCGTGCTAACCCGGTCCGGCTCCTCCCCCCCGAGTCGGACCGTGGATAGACGACCCCCGCTCTCCCCCCCGGCGGGGGTCGTCGCACGTCCGGGCCCGTTTTCGAGCCGTTGAAGGCTCTCTCGGGAGACGTGTGCAGGGGGTGCTTCCCTGAGACTCGCCGAATCGGACGCGGTATTCGACGGCACCGATTGGTCACCCTCCGTAGCCAGTTACTCCGAGTGATGCGCGGGCGGACAATACGTCATCCGAGTCCGTCCAGGCTGTCCGTTCCCTTCTTGCGCAGTTGTTCCCGGTGACCAACTTTCGTCAATTCCCTCACTTTAGTAACCCATGTGGGTGAACTCGGCTATCCACATCCCCGAGTTGTCCACAGGCATTCGGATCACTGATGACGGATTGCGGATCACCCCCCACCGTGGTCATCGGCAGTCGGCATTCGCTCCCCCACCGGGGACGACCGCCGCTGACCGAACGGCAGGGATTGGACCACGCGCCCGCACCGGTAAGCCGGGCGGCGCCTTCCCGGGGGAGACCGTCATGTCGAAACCGATCGCCGACCACGACCAGGCAGCGGAGCGGGCGCCCGTCGGCCCGCTGATCGTCACCGAGGACGAGGCGCTCGCCGAACACCTGCTGCGGCTCTGCGCCGCCGCCGGCACCGAACCCTTGCCGGTCTGCGGGGCGCCGCCGCCCCGCCGGCTGTGGGAGAGCGCGACGCTGGTGCTCGTCGGGGACGATCTCGCGGAGCGCTGCGCGGGCTTCGCCCGCCGCCCCGGCGTCCTCCTGCTCGGGCTGGACCTGGACGACTCCGAGATCTGGGTTCGGGCCGTCCAACTCGGTGCCGAGCACGTGCTGTTCCTCCCGGACGCCGAGAGCTGGCTGCTGGACCGGATCGCCGACGCGGCCGAAGGCGCCGGGCCACCGGCGCTGACCGTCGCCGTTCTCGGCGGCCGGGGCGGGGCCGGCGCCTCGACCCTGGCCTGCGCGCTGGCGGTCACCGCGGCCCGCGCCGGTCACCGCACCATGCTGGTCGACGCCGACCCGCTGGGTGGCGGGCTCGACATCCTGCTCGGGGGCGAGAGCGCCTCCGGCCTGCGCTGGCCCGATCTGGCGGCCTCGCGGGGCCGGGTGAGCGGCGCCGAACTGACCAAGGCACTGCCGGTGCTCCACCGGCTCACCACCCTGTCCTGGGACCGCGGCGACACACCGGCGGTCCCTCCCGAAGCCATGCGCAGCGTGCTGGCAGCGGCCCGCCGCCAAGGGGGCCTGGTCGTCGTCGACCTGCCGCGCCACCTGGACCAGGCGGCGGGGCAGGCGCTGGAGCAGTCCGACGTGGCCCTGCTGGTCGTTCCGGCCGAGGTGCGCGCGACCGCCGCCGCGGGCCGGGTCGCCGCGGCCGCCCGGATGCGCCTCACCGACGTCCGGGCCGTGGTCCGGGCCTCCGGGCCGACGGGGCTGACGGGTGCCGAGATCGCCCGAGGGCTGCGGATGCGGCTCGCCGGCGAACTGCCCCAGGAGCCGGGCCTGCCGGTGGACGTGGAGCGGGGCATCCCGCCGGGCATCAGGGAACGGGGCCCGCTGGCGCGCTTCTGCGGCAGCTTCCTGGACGAGGTCATGCCGCCGGTGCCGGCCGTCGGCGGGGGCGTGTGCTGATGAACCGTCTGCGCAGGTCCCGTGATCGCGGTGGGCCCGGCCCGGCCGCCGGCGCAGGGAACCACGGTGGGCAGGGCGCCGGCCAGGAGTCCGGTGCAGGCCGACCGGCCCTGGGCGGTCCCGGCCCCCGACGAGGGCTCGGGCAGGGGGTGGCACCGGGCCCCGACGGTGCCGCCGGGCCGGAGCGGGCAGCCGCACTGGTGGACGCCGTCCGGCTGCGGCTGGCCGAGTCGGGCGCGGCGCCCACGGCCGGCTCGGTGGCGGCGGCCCTCCGCGCCTCCCGGCCCCCGCTGGGTGGCGACGACGTGCTGGACGCCGTCCGGACGGTGCGGGCCGAACTGATCGGGGCCGGCCCGCTCGACCAACTGCTGGCGGCGCCCGACGTCACCGACGTCCTGGTCAACGGACCGGACGAGGTGTGGGTCGACCGGGGCGGCGGGCTGCGGCGGGCGGTGGGTGTCGGGTTCCCCGACGCCGAGGCTGTGCGGCACCTGGCGCACCGTCTCGCCACGGCGGCCGGCCGCCGACTGGACGACGCCCGGCCCTGGGTCGACGCGAGGCTTCCGGACGGCACCCGGTTGCACGCGGTGCTCCCGCCGATCGCCGCCGGCTGCACCCACATCTCGCTGCGGGTCTGCCGGCCCCGCCCTTTCACGCTCGACGAGTTGGTCCTCGCCGGGTCGCTGCCGGCGGCCGGGGCCGAACTGCTCGCCGCCGTCCTGAGGGCCAGGCTGTCGCTGATGATCAGCGGCGGGACGGGCACCGGCAAGACCACCCTCCTCGCGGCCGTCCTCGGACTGGTCGGTCCGGGCGAGCGGATCGTCATCGCCGAGGACTCCGCCGAGCTGCGGCCCGCGCACCCGCACGTGGTCCGGCTCCAGAGCCGCCCGCCGAACCAGGAGGGCCTGGGCGAACTCACCCTGCGGGACCTGGTCCGCCAGGCGCTGCGGATGCGTCCGGACCGGCTGGTGATCGGAGAGGTGCGTGGAGCCGAGGTGTCCGACCTGCTGGCGGCCCTCAACACCGGCCACGAAGGCGGGTGCGGGACGGTGCACGCCAACACGGCGGCCGACGTGCCGGTACGCCTGGAGGCCCTCGGCTCCCTGGCGGGCCTGGACCGGCTCTCGCTGCACAGCCAGTTGCGTGCCGCGCTGGACGTCGTGGTGCACCTCGTCCGGGACCAGGCAACCGGTCTGCGCCGGATCGCCGAGATCCACACGCTGACCGGCGACCGGCAGGGGCTGGCCGTCACCACCGCGGCCGTGAGGTTCACGGCTGCGGGGGTGCTGCTGCCGGGCCCGGGCTGGGAGCGGCTGGCCCGGCTGTGCGCGGCTCGCGGGGTGCCCCTCCCGGGCGGGCCGGGATGACCGCGGGCGGGGCGCAGACGCTGTTCGCCCTGGGACTCCTCGGCCTGGTGCTGGCCGCCGGGTTCCTGCTGGGGCCGGGAGACCGGAGAAGTCCGTCACGAGGAGACGAGAATGACCGTGAGTCAGCTGGACCTGTACTCGGCGGCGGCGCTCTGCGCAGCGGTGGCGGCCGCCCGGCAGGCGCTCCGGCGGCGGGTCGCCACCGGCCGGTGCGCCCGGTTGCTGCCGGTCGGTGCGGTGGGCATCGCGGCCGACCCGGCCACCATGGCCGGGACGAGGTCGCGGTCGCGGCCGAGAGCCTGGAGCGAACTCCGCGGGCGGCTCACCTCGGCGGTGGCCACCCGACCGCGCTGGCTGGTGCCCGAACTGCTCCTCCTGCCTGCCGGATCGGTCGCCTGGCAGGTGCTCGACTCGCCCCTGCCGGCGGTTGCCGCGGCGGCCGCCGTACTGCCGGTGCACCGGTGGCGCCGGCGCCGTCGGGTGGAGGCCGAGGCGCGTCGGCGGGCCACGGCCGTGGTCGAACTCTGCGTGGCGCTGTCGGCCGAGCTGCGCAGCGGAGCGACGCCTGAACAGGCCCTGCACACCGTCACCTCGCGACTCGCCGCGGACCAGGAGTCGCTGCGCCGGATCGGGCGGGAGCCGGTGGCCAGGTTGGCCGCGGGCCGGTACGGAGGGGACGTGCCCGCCGCCTTCGAGCTGCTGGCGGAGCTGCCGGGCGGCGGTGGGGCGGCCGCGATCGCGGCCTGCTGGCGGGTCAGTGCGGGGAGCGGCTCGGGGTTCGCGGGCGGGCTGGACCAGGTGGCCGAGGCGCTCCGGGCCGAGCAGGCCCTGGCGGAGGAGATCGAGGGCGAGCTGGCCGCGCCCCGGACCACGATCACCGTGCTCGCGGCGTTGCCCGTGCTCGGGCTGGTGCTCGGTGCCACGCTCGGCGCCCACCCCCTGGACATCCTGCTGCACACTCCCGCCGGGCTGTTCTGCCTGGTGGGCGGAACAGCCCTGGAGGTGGCCGGGCTGGCCTGGACGGCGCGGATCGTGACGACGGCGCGAGGAGGCGCGGACGGCCCCGGGCCGGTGCGGGCCGAGACAGGCCCCGGGCGGGCACGGGGCGGGGGCGGCGACCTCGGTGGGATCGAGGCGCCGTGCGGGATCTCGCGGCTGCGCAGGGTGCCGGGAACAGCCGCTGCCGCCCGGGGGCGGGCGGTGCTCCGGTGAGCGGGTCGGCCGGGCTGGCCGGGCCGGCCGCGGCGCTGCTGTCTGCCTGGGGCGTGGTCGGGGCCGTCGCCCTGCTGGGTCACGTCAGACGTCGCCGGGTACGGCGCCGGGCCTTCCCATGGCCGGTCGACCGGCGGCCGGGCCTGAAGCACCGCGCAGCAGGGCCGTTCCGGGGTGAGGACGGGTGGGAGGTCCGGCGGGGTTGGCCCGCAGCGGTCCTCGGAGGCGCTCGGTGGCGGCGCCCGGCGGGCCGGACCGCTGTCGTCGAGCCGGCGGGGGCAGGGCCCGGGGCGGGAGCGGCTGAGCAGCCGGGCCGACGCGCGTCGGTCGGTCGCGCCGCCGCCGTGCTGGCGACCGGAGGAGCCGTGGCCTGGCTGCTGGGGGGACCAGGAGGCCCGGCGGTGGGCCTGCTCCTGGCGGTCGTGCTGCACCGCCGGCTCCCGCGGCCGCGTTCACCCGCCCAACGCGAGGCGGCCGCCGAGCAGGAGGCGCTGGCCCGGCAGCTCCCGCTGACGGCCGAGCTGCTGGCGGCCTGCCTCGGGGCCTGCTCCTCGCCCTCCCAGGCGGTTTCGGCCGTGGCCCACAGCGTGGGCGCGCCGATGGGCCGCCGGCTCGCGACGATCTCCGCCGAACTCGCGCTCGGCGCAAGGCCCGAGCTCAGTTGGGGCCGAGCGGGCGAGGAGTGCCCGGCGCTGGCGCCGCTGGGCCGGTGCCTGGTGCGGGCGAGCGTCGGCGGGGCTCCGCCCGCCGGGCCGCTGCTGGGCCTGGCCCGGGCCCAACGGGCCTGCGAGGCGCGGGCGGCCCACGCCCGGGTCCGTCGCGCGGGAGTGCTGGCCACGGCTCCGCTGGGCGTCTGTTTCCTGCCGGCTTTCGTCCTGATCAGCGTCGTCCCGGTGGTCATCGGTCTGACCCGGATGTTCGCCGGGCGGATGTGAGCAAGCGGCACCAGGGATTTCGGGCTCCGGTGCTTTATCGAAAGTTCTCCATTTTTCTCGTGTCCCCACGACCGAAGGAGTATCCGACATGGCAGAAATCATCGTTCCCCGGGCCACCGGCCGCCTCCCGCACCGCGCTCTGGCGGCGCTCGGCCGGCGGCGTGGCCGCTGGGCGGCGATCCGCGTCCGCAGGATGCCGAACGGCCGCCGGGACAGCGGGATGAGCACGGCCGAGTACGCGGTCGGCACCCTGGCGGCGTGCGCCTTCGCCGCCATCCTCTACAAGGTCGTCACCAGCGGCGCGGTGAGCGGTGCGCTGACCGACATCCTCAATCGGGCCCTCAGTGCGGCGTGACCTGGCGCGGAGCCCCCGCCGGGCCCCGGACGCGGGCTTCGCGACGGCGGAGACGGCGGTGGCGCTCCCGGCCCTCGTCCTGCTGGCGGCGATGCTCCTCTGGGGCATGGTGGCCGCCACCGCACAGATCCGCTGCGTGGACGCGGCGCGGGCAGGGGCCCGGGCCGCCGCCCGGGGCGACACCGACGCCGTGGCCCTGGCCCGCTCCGCCGCCCCGCCCGGTGCGGAGGTGCGGATCGCGACGGAGGGGGAGTCCGTACGCGTCACCGTGCAGGCCCCCTGCCCCGGCCCGGGCGGCCTCGCGGAGGTGCTCTCGGTGCGCCTGGGCGCCACGGCGGTCTCGGCCCGGGAGGACACGCTGACGGGCTCGGCCGGGGGTGCCTCGTCATGGCCGTCCTGACGGTGCGGCGCTCGGCGGCCGGAGCCGTGGGCCGGGCCGGCGGTGCGTGGGCCGGTCGAGGGGACGGGCAGGCGGGGGATGCCCGGAGCCCCGGTGTCCGGGTCCGGGCGTCGGACGCGGGATCGGCGACCGTCTGGCTGCTCGCCCTCGCGATGCTCGGGTGCGCGGTGTTCGCCGGGATGCTGGCACTGGGATCGGTCGTCGTCGGCCGCCACCGGGCCGAGTCCGCCGCCGACCTGGCGGCCCTCGCGGCGGCCGACCGGCTGCTGCTCGATCCGGACGGCGGCTGCGGGCGGGCCCAAGGCGTCGCCGCCGCGCATCAGGCCACCCTGGTCTCCTGCGCGGCCGATCCGTCGGCGGACGAGGTCGAGGTGGTCGTCGAAGTACCGGTACGAGGTCTGCCGTTGCCACTCGGGCCGGCCAGGGCCCGGGCGCGTGCCGGCCCGTTGTGGGCGCCGGTCGACACCGCGGACGGCTCCGGCGCCCCCGCCACCTCCGACACGGCCCCGGGTGGCGTCAGGCCCGATACGGCGAGCGGACACCGAGCCGAGGACGCCGCCACGACCGGCGGCCCCTCAGGGCGCCGCGTCACCCCCGACCGCGCCACCCCCGACCGGTGTGCTCCCGTCGACCGGTGCGCCGCCCCCGTCGACCGCTGCGGCTCCGTCGGCCGGTCCGGCCCCGGGAGCGGGTGCACCCGCCAGCAGGACGTCCAGCAGCCGGACCGCCGCCGCCTTGTCCAGCGGGTCGTTGCCGTTGCCGCACTTCGGGGACTGCACGCAGGAGGGGCAACCCCGCTCGCACTCGCAGGCGGCGATGGCGTCCCGGGTCGCCGTCAGCCACTGGGCGGCCCGCCGGAAGCCGCGTTCGGCGAATCCCGCCCCGCCGGAGTGGCCGTCGTAGACGAACACGGTGGGCAGCCCGGTGTCGGGGTGCAGCGGCACCGACACCCCGCCGATGTCCCACCGGTCGCAGGTGGCGAACAGCGGCAGCAGACCGATCGAGGCGTGCTCGGCGGCGTGCGCGGCCCCCGGGAGCTGGTCGAAGGGGACGGTCGCGTCCAGCAGCTGGTTCTCGGTGACGGACCACCAGACCGCCCGGGTGCGCAGTGTCCTGGGGGGCAGGTCGAGCTTGCTCTCGCCGAGGATCTCGCCGGTGGAGATCCGCTTCCGCAGGTAGCCCACCACCTGGTTGACCACCTCCACCGACCCGAAGCTGAGCCGGGCCTCGCCCCAGTCCACCGTGGTGTCGGTCGAGAGCACCGAGATGGAGGTGACGTCGCGGGCGGCGGTCGTGTAGGGCGGGTCGGCCCGCTCGACGAGGGCGACCGAACCGTCCAGGTCGAACTCCCGCACCAGGTAGGTCCGCCCCTGGTGCAGGTGGACGGCGCCGGTGTGGACGCTGGTGTGCGCGGCGGAGGCGTCCACCGTGCCGAGCAGCCGGCCGGTCTCGGCCTCGACGATCTGCACCGGGCTCCCCCCGCTCCCGCGCAGGTCCACGGCGTCGGCGGCCCGCTCGCGCCTGGTCCAGTACCAGGTGCCGTCGCCCCGGCGGCGCAGCAGCCCGCGCTTCTCCAGTATCGGCAGCAACGCCTCGGTGGACGGCCCGAAGAGCTCCAGGTCGCCGTCGGTGAGCGGGAGTTCGGCGGCGGCCGCGCACAGGTGCGGCGCCAGCACGTGCGGGTTGTCCGGGTCGAGCACGGTGGCCTCGACGGGTGTGTCGAAGAGTGCCCCCGGGTGGTGCACCAGGTAGGTGTCCAGCGGGTCGTCGCGGGCGATCAGCACCGCCAGGGCGCCCTGGGCCTCCCGCCCGGCCCGGCCGGCCTGCTGCCAGAGCGACGCCCGGGTGCCGGGGTAGCCGGCCATCAGGACGGCGTCGAGGCCGGAGACGTCGACGCCGAGTTCGAGGGCGGAGGTCGAGGCCAGGCCGAGCAGCCGCCCGGAGTGCAGGTCGCGCTCCAGCGCCCGCCGCTCCTCCGCCAGGTAGCCGCCGCGGTAGGCGGCGACCCGGTCGGCCAGTGGCCGGCCGAGCTGGTCCTGGGCCTGCAGCGCGACCAGCTCCGCGGCCCGCCGGGAGCGGACGAAGACGACCGTCCGGGTCTCGGACCCGACCAGGTCGGTGAGCAGGTAGGCGGCCTCGGCGGTGGCGGTCCGCCGCACGGGGGCGCCGTGCTCGCCGACGTTCTCGGTGAGCGGCGGCTCCCAGAGGCCGAAGACCAGCGGCCCGCGCGGGGAGCAGTCCTCGGTGACGGCGACGGCGGGCAGACCGGTCAGTCGGTGGGCCGTGGCCGCCGGGTCGGCGGTGGTGGCCGAGGCGAGCAGGAACGTGGGTGAGGAGCCGTAGCGGGCGCAGAGCCGGCGTAGCCGGCGCAGGACCTGGGCGACATGCGATCCGAACACGCCCCGGTAGGTGTGGCACTCGTCGACGACCACGTACTTCAGCGTCTTCAGGAAGGACGCCCAGCGCGGGTGGGCGGGCAGGATGCCCCGGTGCAGCATGTCGGGGTTGGTCAGCACGTACGAGGCGTACTGGCGGACCCACTCCCGTTCCTCGGGTGGTGTGTCGCCGTCGTAGAGCGCGGCCCGCACCCGGGCGGGTGCCAGTTCGGCGGCGCGGCGGCGCTGGTCGGCCGCCAGCGCCTTGGTGGGGGCGAGGTACAGCGCGGTCGCCCCCCGCCCGTTCCGGGCCTCCGTGCCGTCCAGCAGGTCGCTGAGGACGGGCGCCAGGTAGCCGAGCGACTTGCCCGAGGCGGTGCCTGTGGCAAGGACCACAGTTTGGCCGGATTTGGCCAGTTTCATGGCCTCCGCCTGATGGGCCCACGGCTGCTCGACCCCCAGGGCGAGCGCGGCTGCCACGACCTCCGGCCGGACGGTGTCCGGCCAGGGTGCGTGGCGGGCCTCACGGGCGGGCAGATGCTCCGTATGGGTGAGCCGGTCGGCGCGTCCCCGGACGGCGGAGAGGGAGGCGAGCAGCGCCTCGGGCGGGCGGTGACGGGGCAGCATGGGGACCCAGTGTGTCACCGGCGTGACGGAGAATCGTCGTAAGGCATCGTGCGGTCATGGTCACAGGTGGTTGAATGAGGCCGTGACGGCCACATGGCCGAGGGTCGCAACGCCGAGGCTCGCCGCATGCACGTTGGGCGCGCCCAAGTTCGCGACCACGCGGTGGCGGCCGCCAGGCCGAGGATCGCAATGACGTAGCAAGGCAAGGCGCTGGAGGTTCCGTGGACCTGTCCCTGTCGACCCGTACAGTCGGCGATCGCACGGTCGTCGAGGTTGGCGGCGAGATCGATGTGTACACCGCCCCGAAGCTGCGTGAGCAGTTGGTCGAGCTCGTCAACGACGGCAACTACCACTTGGTCGTCGACATGGAGGGCGTGGACTTCCTCGACTCGACCGGTCTGGGCGTCCTGGTGGGCGGTCTCAAGCGAGTGCGTGCCCACGAGGGATCGCTGCGCCTGGTCTGCAACCAGGAGCGCATTCTGAAGATCTTCCGGATCACCGGTCTCACCAAGGTGTTCCCGATCCACACCTCGGTGGACGACGCGGTCGCCGCGACCGACTGATCTCACCTTTTTGGGGCGGGTCGGGCCCGAAGGGCCTGCCCGCCCCGGCTAAGGGCTGGTTCCGTCCAGCCCTGGGGGCTGGCTTGCCAGCCCGTGGTCGGAGCACCCCGGAGGGGGAGACATGGCAACGGTCGAACTTCGATTCAGTGCGCTTCCCGAGCATGTGCGCACAGCCCGGCTGGTGGCCGCGGCGGTGGCCAGACGCGCAGGGGTCGACGAGTCGGTGCTCGACGAGGTGCGTCTCGCGGTCGGCGAGGCGTGCTCCCGCGCGGTGGGCCTGCACCAGCGTGGCGGGGTGACGGCCGGCGCCGTCCGGGTGGCCCTCACCGACCAGGAGAAGCGTTTCCTCATCGAGGTCGAGGACGAGGCCGGCCCAGCGTCGGTCCCGGACCCGGGTGTCGACGAGGACGCCGACGAGGACACGCTGGGCCTCGCGGTCATCACGGGCCTGGTCGAGGACCTTGAGGTCACCCACGGCGCCCGTGGCGGCGTGATCCGGATGAGCTGGCCGGTATCGGTCGACGCCCTGGCGCACTGAGCCGCGCGGACCGACCCCGTTCACCCGGGCGGTTACGACGCTCCCGCTGATCGGGTGCTGCCCACCCTTTCGGCCGGTCTCGTCCGCCCGGTCCGGCTTCGCCGTGCCCGCCCGGCGACCGTTCCCGGCCGCAGCCGGCCGTCCCCTCTGCCGACTCCGGTGCGGCGCTGAAGCGGATCGTGGCTCCGGACTCCGCGGGCGGCCGTCCGGCGACCGGACTCGCCCCGGGGTTGACAGATTGTTGAATTGGGCGGTTCCCTGCATCCTGGCGCGACCGGATCGGATCTGTCGGAGATGAGGGAACACCCCATGCGGATGCGAATCCTGTGGCCTGCGGGTCAGACGACGGCGACCCTGCAGCCGACGCCCACCGCCAAGGCACTCTGGGAGGTGCTGCCCCTCAGCTCCTCCGCGAACACCTGGGGCGACGAGGTCTACTTCGGGACGCCGGTCACCGTGCCGCTGGAGGTGGACGCCCGGCAGGTGGTCGAGCCCGGCACCGTGGCGTTCTGGACGGACGGCGACAGCTTGGCGCTGCCCTTCGGGCCGACCCCGATCTCGCGCGGGGGCGAGTGCCGGCTGGCGGGCCCGTGCAACGTGCTGGGCGTCCTGGACGGGGACGCGAACGTGCTGCGTACGGTGCGGCCGGGTGACGCGATCCGGGTGGAGCGGGCCTAGCCGCTCCCGGCGGTCCGAGTGCAGCGGGGCTCCGGTCGTCCGGCCCTGGCGGGGCCGCCGTCGGGACGGCCGTGTCGGGCGGGCGTGTAGGTTCGCTGTTCGACAACCGCATCCGAAAGGGCTTCTCCGGTGAACAAGCGACTGCTGGCCGTACCCGCGCTGGGCGCGTTGCTCGCGTTCGGCGCTGTCGGGTGCGGCGGTGATGACAGTGCTCAGCTGAACGCGTGGGCCACGAGTGTCTGCGACTCGGCGAAGGAGCCGATCGCACAGGCGCAGGCCGCCCTCGCGGACACCGGGCAGGTCAAGGACGGCGAGGGCCCGGCCGATCTGCAGAAGCGGCTCTCGGACGATGTCGCGCGGCTGGCCAGGACCAACCAGCAGATCGCCGAGGCCATCGACAAGGCCGGCGCCCCGAAGGTGGACAAGGGCGGCAACCTGCAGAAGGACGCGGTCGACGAGCTGAACAAGGCCGCCCAGGGCTACCTGGACGTCCAGAAGAAGCTGGACGGGCTGCCCAACACCGACCAGGCGAAGTTCGCGGACGCGCTGCGCAGTGTCGGCGACCAGGTCCAGCAGCTGGCGACGCTGTCCACCCAGGCGCAGAGCAAGCTGCAGAGCGGTGACCTGGGTGCGGCGATGGCCAAGCAGCCGGGCTGCAAGCCGGGCGCACCGGCCGCCGCTCCCTCGGGCGCCCCCGCCGGCGCATCCACCGGCGCGAGCGCCCCGGCGACCCCGGGAGCGGCGGGATCGCCCGCCGCGTCGGGTGATCCCGCCGCCTCGCCGTCCGCGCCGGCCGCCGACGCCACCGGCTCCGCCGCACCCTCCGCCTCCGCCCCGGCCACCTCCCCGGCCGCCTCGCCGAGCTGACCCCGCTGCGCTGACCCGCTGAGCTGACCCACTGAGTTGAGCCAGCCCCGCCGAACTGCCTCGACGCACCTCGCTCGCGGTGCGGCCGGCCCCGACCCCTCGGGCCCGGCCGTGCCCCGGCCGTACCCGGCCGCGCCCGCCGTGGTCAGCGACACCGGCCGTGCCGGCCTCCGCTCCCGTGGCCGGCTGACCCGCTGACCCGCCGGCCACGGTCCGCGCGAGGGCGGTCCGCCGTGCCACGGCCCGCCGCGCCCCGGCGTCGCGAGACAATGACCGGGTGACCAGTAGCCCCGTTCTCGACCCCACCCGCCTCGCCAAGCTCCGCGAGGCGCTGCTCGCCGCCTCGTACACCGCCGACGGCTGCCTCGACCTGCTCGGGCCCACCGGTTACGCGGCCCTGGCCCGTAGCGAGGCGGTGCCGGCGCTGCGCGCGACCCGCGGAGGCAGTCCGCTGGAGACGCTGGTGCGGCTCTTCCTGCTGCAGCAGCCCGTCCCGTACGCGGCGGCCGCTGCCGCGCTGCCCGTGGAGGACTGCCTCGCGGACGGCTGGCTGCGGCCCGACGGCGACCAGGTGCGTGCCACCGTGGACGTCCGCCCGTACGCCAACGAGGTCGCCGGCCTGCCGAGTTCGGATGCCTGGGTGGTTTCCGACCTGGGCTGCGCGGTCGGTGGTGCCGGTGGCATCGGCTCGGGGGAGACCGCGCACGGGGTGGCCCGCAAGGAGCTGGTGCTGGGGGTCGGCGGAGCGTCCACCACACTGGCGAACATCGCCGTGCGGCGGTCGGTGCGCACGGCGCTCGACCTCGGCGCGGGCTCCGGCGTGCAGGCGCTGCACGCGGCGCGCCACGCCCAGCGGGTGACGGCGACGGACGTCAACGCGCGTGCGCTGCGATTCACCGAGCTGACCCTGGCGCTGTCCGGGTTCGACAACACCGACACGGCCGAGGGCAGTCTCTTCCAGCCGGTCGTGGACCGGAAGTTCGACCTGATCGTCTCCAATCCGCCGTTCGTGATCTCACCGGGCAGCCGCTTCACCTACCGGGACGGCGGGATGGCCGGTGACGACCTCTGCCGGAGCGTCGTGCGGGGCGCCGCCGCACATCTGGAGCCCGGCGGCTACTGCCAGTTGCTGGCGAACTGGCAGCACGTCAAGGGCGAGGACTGGCACGACCGGCTGGCGGGTTGGGTGGCGGGCACCGGGCTGGACGCGTGGGTCGTCCAGCGCGAGGTGCAGGACGTCGCCCAGTACGCCGAGTTGTGGCTGCGCGACGGCGGCGACCACCGCGGCCCGGGCGGCGACTACCAGGCCCGGTACGGCGAGTGGCTGGACGCCTTCGAGGCGGCGAAGGTCGAGGGCATCGGCTTCGGCTGGATCACCCTGCGGGCGAGCGGCGCGGACCGCCCGACCGTGCGCGTGGAGGAGTGGCCGCACTCGATCGAGCAGCCGCTCGGCCCGCACATCGAGAGCTGGTTCGCCCGGCAGGACTTCCTGGCCTCGCACGACGACGCGGGGCTGCTGGACACCCGCTACCTGCTCTCGGACGAGGTCGTCCAGGAGCAGGTCGGCCCGCCCGGCGCGGAGGACCCGGAGCACGTGATCCTGCGCCACAACCGCGGCATGCGCCGGGCCACCAAGGTCGACACGGTCGGGGCCGGGTTCGTCGGGGCCTGTGACGGCACGCTGTCGGCGGGCGAGATCGTGGACGCCATCGCGCACCTGCTGGACGAGGACCGGGTGGTGCTGCGGGACCAGGTCCCGCAGTCGCTGCGGATGCTGACCGAGCAGGGCTTCATCGCGCCGGCGGGCCTGGGCCAGGAGGACTGACAGCGGGGGGCACCCAGGGGGTCACCGCCCCGGGGTGCCCCCTGCTCTGCCCGCCGTTCCCGTGGCCTTGCCACGGCCCCCGATCGACCGTCCCCGCCCCTCGGCCCCGCGCCTCGGCCCCGCGCCTCGGCCTCTCACTCGGCCCCGCCCCTCGTACCGCCGCGCGCACGTCGCCGCGCGCCATGTCGCCCTGGCCCGCCGTGCCCAGGAGGCCCCGCCCCGCCGCGCCCGCCCCGTTCACATTCCCGTTCCCGCCGGTTCGGCCGCCGTACGGCGGGCGTCGGTCGGGTGTTGTCCCTGCGCTGCGAATCTCTGTCCACAGGCTGTGGACAGAGATTCGCGGCGGGCCGGACGGGGGAGGGGCGCGATGGAGACACCCACGGGTTTTGCGGCGGGGGTCGTACTCGTCCTCTTCGGAGGCGCACTCCTGTTCTGGTGCGCTGTCGAAATGCGTCTTCGCCACCGGGTGCGCCGCCACGGGGTGCCGGTCTCGGCACGGGTCGTGGCCGACGACGATCCGTACGGCACGTTGGACAGTGCGCCCCTGCTGTCCTTCGCGACCCTGCCCTCGGTCGGGGCCGCCGGGGTGTCCGGTGCCGCGGGCGGAGCGGCGGGCGCCACGGGTTCGACCGGCCGGGGCGAGGCGGTGGTCGCCAGACCGCGCGGCCACACTCCGCTGCGCCGGCCGGCCGGACTGACGATCGGGTCGGACGTCCGGGTGGCGTACGACCCCAGGCGCCCGGGGCTGGTGGTGCTGGCCGCCGGCGAGACCGGGTCGACGCTGGCCAGTGACGTGTTCTGGACGCTGCTCGGTGCGGGAAGTCTGGCGGGCGGTCTCGCCCTGCTGGCTTCCCTGGCCGGTCGCTGAGGCCGGCCGGGGAGCCTGGCGGAACCCGCCCGGGGCCGCGCGGCGGGGCACCGACGCGCGGGTCGACACCGGGGCTGACCTCGGCCGTTGCCGGCCGAGACGGTGCGCGGCGGGGCACTCGGGGGCAGCCGGGCGGCCGGCTCGCGGCGGCGGCCGATCGGCGTACGGCGGTCGCGGGAAATCATGATGACAGATTCTGAAATCTGTTATTCCATCCTTCTGAAACCCGCCGAAGCACCCCCTCTGCGCGGCACGATCCTCCATCATCGGGTTACCGTTCGAGTGGCGTAGGTCGGCTTTGCCGGCGAAAAAGAAGGATCCGTCCGTTTGACAAGGGTGGCCGGGGTACGGTCACACTCCGCTGGTGGGGTCGTCGCGCAGCGGCAGCCCCGGACGGTGGTGGGGTCGGGCGGAGCGGCATCCGTACTGCCTGCGCCGACCAGCTCACGTAACGACCGGGAGAGAAGAGCGAAGGTGTCCCCGAGCAGCGAGACCGCGCGCAACGGCCAGCGACTCGTCATTGTCGAGTCGCCGGCCAAGGCGAAGACGATCAAGGGCTATCTCGGCCCCGGCTACATCGTCGAGGCGAGCGTCGGGCACATCCGCGACCTGCCCGGCACGGCCGCCGAGGTCCCGGACAAGTACACCGGCGAGGTGCGGCGCCTGGGCGTCGACGTCGACCACGACTTCGCGCCGATCTATGTGGTGAACGCGGACAAGAAGTCCCAGGTCACCAAGTTGAAGTCGCTGCTCGCCGAGTCCGACGAACTCTTCCTCGCCACCGATGAGGACCGCGAGGGCGAGGCCATCGCGTGGCACCTCCAGCAGGTGCTCAAGCCCAAGGTGCCGGTGCACCGGATGGTCTTCCACGAGATCACCAAGGCCGCGATCCAGGAGGCCGTGGCCAACCCGCGCGAGCTGAACCAGCGCCTGGTCGACGCCCAGGAGACCCGCCGGATCCTCGACCGCCTCTACGGCTACGAGGTTTCGCCGGTCCTGTGGAAGAAGGTCATGCCGAAGCTCTCGGCGGGCCGCGTGCAGTCCGTCGCGACCCGCCTGGTGGTCGAGCGCGAGCGTGAGCGGATCGCCTTCCGCACCGCCTCGTACTGGGACCTCACGGCGACCTTCGCCACCGGTCGGACCGCGGCGGACGCCGCGAACCCGGAGAACTTCGGCGCCCGGCTCTCCACCGTGGACGGCCGCCGGATCGCCAGCGGCCGCGACTTCGGCTCCGACGGGCAGATCAAGAGCGCCAACACCCTGCACCTGGACGAGCAGGCCGCCCGCGCGCTGGCCGCCGCCCTGGAGCGGACCGCGTTCAGCGTGCGCAGCGTCGAGTCCAAGCCCTACCGCCGTTCGCCGTACGCGCCGTTCCGCACCACCACGCTCCAGCAGGAGGCCAGCCGCAAGCTGGGCTTCGGCGCCAAGCGCACCATGCAGGTGGCCCAGAAGCTGTACGAGAACGGCTTCATCACCTACATGCGTACCGACTCGACCACCCTCTCGGACACGGCGATCTCCGCCGCCCGGGCCCAGGTGACGCAGCTCTACGGTGCGGACTACCTGCCGGACGCGCCCCGCACGTACGCCAGCAAGGTCAAGAACGCGCAGGAGGCGCACGAGGCGATCCGCCCCTCCGGGGACCGCTTCCGCACCCCGGCCGAGACCGGTCTGAGCAGCGACGAGTTCCGGCTCTACGAGCTGATCTGGATGCGCACCGTCGCCTCCCAGATGAAGGACGCGGTCGGGCAGTCGGTGACCGTGAAGGTCGGCGGCGCCTCGGCGGACGGCCGGGACGTGGAGTTCTCCGCCTCCGGCAAGATCATCACCTTCCACGGCTTCCTCAAGGCCTACGTCGAGGGCGCGGACGACCCGAACGCCGAGCTCGACGACCGCGAGCGCCGGCTGCCGCAGGTCGCCCAGGGCGACCCGCTCTCGGCCGAGCAGCTGAACCCCGAGGGCCACTCGACCAAGCCGCCGGCCCGCTACACCGAGGCCTCGCTGGTCAAGGAGCTGGAGGACCGCGAGATCGGCCGGCCGTCGACGTACGCGTCGATCATCGACACGATCATCAACCGCAAGTACGTCTTCAAGAAGGGGACGGCGCTGGTGCCGTCGTTCCTCTCCTTCGCGGTGGTCAACCTGCTGGAGAAGCACTTCGGCCGGCTCGTCGACTACGACTTCACCGCGCGGATGGAGGACGACCTCGACCGGATCGCCGCCGGTGAGGCGAAGTCCGTGCCGTGGCTGAAGCGCTTCTACTTCGGTGTCGGCGAGGGCGAGGGCCACGCTGTCGGCGCCGCCGCCGAGGCCGGCAACGGCGACGGCGACCACCTCGGCGGTCTGAAGGAGCTGGTCACCGACCTCGGGGCGATCGACGCCCGCGAGATCAGCTCGTTCAAGATCAGCGACGACATCACCCTGCGGGTCGGCCGCTACGGCCCCTACGTGGAGAAGGCCTCGCAGGTCGAGGGCGAGCCCGGCCAGCGCGCCGACATCCCGGACGAGCTGCCGCCGGACGAGCTGACCGTCGAGCTGGCCGAGGAGCTGCTGGCCAAGCCCAGCGGCGACTTCGAGCTCGGTACCGACCCGGTCAGCGGCAACCCCGTGGTGGCCAAGTCCGGCCGGTACGGCCCGTACGTCACCGAGATCCTGCCCGAGGGCACGCCGAAGACCGGCAAGAACGCCGTCAAGCCGCGTACCGCCTCGCTCTTCAAGACGATGTCGCTGGACACCATCACCCTGGACGAGGCGCTCAAGCTGCTCTCCATCCCGCGGGTGGTGGGCACCGACCCCGAGGGCCAGGAGATCGCCGCGTACAACGGCAAGTTCGGGCCGTACCTCAAGCGGGGCACCGACTCGCGCTCGCTGACCAGCGAGGAGCAGATCCTTACGATCACCCTCGACGAGGCGCTGGCGATCTACGCCCAGCCCAAGCTGCGCGGCCGGGCCGCCGCCGCCCCGCCGCTCAAGGAGCTGGGCACCGACCCGGTGAGCGAGCGTCCGGTGGTGGTCAAGGACGGTCGTTTCGGTCCGTACGTGACCGACGGCGAGACCAACGCGACCCTCCGCAAGGACGACGAGGTCGAGACGATCACGCCGGAGCGCGGCTACGAGCTGCTCGCCGAGAAGCGGGCCCGCGGGCCGGTGAAGAAGGTCGCCAAGAAGGCGCCGGCGAAGAAGGCCGCCGCCACCAAGACGGCGGCCAAGAAGACCACCACCGCGAAGAAGACGGTGGCGAAGAAGACGGTCGCCAAGAAGACCGGCACCGCCACCAAGACGGCCGCCAAGAAGGTCGCGGCGAAGAAGAGCACCGGCTCCGACGAGGGCTGACCTGCCGACAGGCACCGCGGGCCCGCCCCTCCCACCGGGGGGTGCGGGCCCGCGGTCCGTCCGCGAAGCGTCACAACCGTGCAATGAGCGGCATCCGGAGGCCCACTCCTTCCTTTTGCGGGCACCGCAGACCGCTACGCTGACCGTATGACGAGCGAGGAGCAGCCCACCCCCAGCGCCGCCGTGGCGGCTGGAGCCGCCACCCCCGACCTTCCGGAGGTCGCACCGGCCGGGAGCGCGGGTGAACGGGCCCGCGCACTGCTCCGCCTACGCCCGTACCGAAGGCTCTGGACGACCCAGCTGATCGGCGGCACCGCCGACCGGCTGGGACTGCTCGTCCTGCTGGCGCTGACCGTGATCGCCGCCGCCCTCGGGCAGCAGTTCGGCGACCTGCCGCGCAGCCTGGCGTTCGCGGTGTCCGCCGTGTTCGTGGCCCGGCTGGCCGCCACCCTGCTGTTCGGCGCCGCACTGCTCGGCCCGCTGCACCAGCTGGTGGGCGGCAAACTGGACCGCCGCTGGACGCTGCTGGCCACCGACGTGCTGCGCGCCGTGCTGATCGGCCTCGCGCCCTGGTGGGTGATCTGGTTCCCCGCCACGGCGGCGAAGCCCAGCACCGGCGCCGCCACCTACGCCCTGCTCGCCACCGTTTTCGTCACAGGTGCCGCCGAGCGGATCTGGACCATCAGCAAGGACGCCGCCGCGCCCGCTCTGCTGCCCCCGGTGAACCCGCACGCACCCTTCGCCGAGCAGCGCCCGTCCGCCGCCAACCTCGACACCGTCCGCACCCTGGACCTGCGCACCGGCTGGGCCACCGTCCCGCTCGGCGCCGCCGCGCTGGTGCTCTTCACCCTGCTCAACAACGTCTTCGCGGCGCTCGGCTCGGACTGGCTCCGCAGCCACCAGGCCACCTGCGCCGCGCTCGGCGCGGCCGCGCTGTTCGTCACCTCCGCCGCGCTGACCTACCTGCAGGATCTGCCGGCCGGCCCCGTCGCCGTCGCCCCGCGCTCGCCGCTGCAGGGCCTGCGCGCCCCGACCGACGCCACCGCCGGACCCGCGCTGCGCAAGGGCCGGACCGGATCGGCCCCCTACTTCACCTTCGCGGTGGCCGCCGCCTACTCCTCGTTGGCCGGCGTGGCCTCGCTCGCCCTGCTGACCGCCGTCGAGCACCGGGCCGGCCCGATCGGCTACGGCCTGGTCGTGCTCGCCGCCGCCGGCGCCCCCGCGCTCGGCGTCCGCCTCACCCGGGTCACCCTGCCGTCCTTCTCCCGCCGCCGGCTGCTCGCGCTGGCGCTGCTGGTCGAGGGCGTCGCGCTGATCCTGGCCGGCCTGGTGCTGGACTTCGTGCTGGTCCTGCTGCTGACGACGCTGGCCGGGCTGGCCGCCGGGATCGTCGTCTCGGCCGGCCGCTCGCTGCTCGCCCAGGAGGTGGAGGAGGGCCGGCTGCCGAAGGTCACCGACCACCTGTACGCGGTGCTCCGGGTCGTCGTGTCGCTGGCGCTGATCGCCGTGCCGCTGATCGCCGCCGCCTACGGCAACGTGATCGTCGGTGACGTGAAGCCGGGCGGCTTCACCTTCATCCACGGCGGTGCGGCCCTCGCGGTCGGGACCATCGGGCTGCTGACGCTGGTGCTGGCCGCGGTGGTGCTGCTGAAGACCGACGACCGGCGCGGCACCGCGCCCTTCGTGCGGGACCTCCTCGACGCCGTGCGCGGCACCACCGGCCCGGCCCCGCACCGCACCTCCGGCACCGGTTTCTTCATCGCCCTGGAGGGCGGCGACGGCGCCGGCAAGTCCACCCAGGCCAACGCCCTCGCGGAGTGGATCCGCAGCAAGGGTCACGAGGTCGTGCTGACCCGCGAGCCCGGCGGCAGTCCGGTCGGCCAGCGGCTGCGCGGCCTGGTGCTGGACGTCGGCAACACCGGCCTCTCGCACCGGGCGGAGGCGCTGATCTACGCCGCCGACCGTGCCGAGCACGTCGAGAACGTGATCCGCCCCGCGCTGGAGCGCGGCGCCGTGGTCATCACCGACCGCTACATGGACTCCTCGATCGCCTACCAGGGGGCCGGCCGCGACCTGGCGGCCACCGAGGTCGCCCGGATCTCCCGCTGGGCGACCGGCGGGCTCGTCCCCGACCTGACCGTCGTCCTGGACGTCGACCCGAGCGCGGCCCGTGAGCGGTTCACCGAGGCGCTCGACCGGCTGGAGTCCGAGCCGACCGAGTTCCACCAGCGGGTCCGGTCCGGCTTCCTCGCCCTGGCCGCGGCCGACCCTTCGCGCTACCTCGTCGTCGACGGCAGCCAGCAGCCCGGCGTCGTCACCACCGCCGTCCGCCACCGGCTCGACCGCGAGCTGCCGCTCTCCCACCAGGAGCGTGCCGCCCGGGTCGAGCAGGAGCGGCTGGCCCGCGAGGAGGCCGCCCGCCGGGCCGCGGAGGAGGCCCGGCTGAAGGCCGAGGCCGACGCCGCCGAGCGCAAGCGCCTGGAGCTGCTGGAGCAGCTGCGCGCCGAGCAGGCCGAGAAGGACCGTCTCGCCAAGGAGGAGGCCGACCGGATCGCCGCCGAGGCCGCCCGCAAGGCCGCCGAGGAGGCCCGGCTCAAGGCCGAGCAGGAGGCCCGCGAGCGGGCCGAGGAGCAGGAGCGCCGCCGGGTCGCGGAGGCGGCCCGGCTGAAGGCCGAGGCCGCCGAGCGCGAGCGGCAGGAGGCCGAGGCGGCCGCGCAGGCCGAACTCCAGCGCCAGCGCGAGCTGCAGCGCGCCGAGCAGCGCCGCCGGGCCGAGGAGGCCCTGCAGCGTGCCGAGGAGGCACGGCTGGCGGAGGCCGCGGCCGCCGCGGCGGCAGCCGGGTCCGTGGACGTGACGGCGGAGCTGCCGCAGATCGGGGCGGCCGACGTCACCCTGGAGATCTCCGAGCGGGACCGCCAGGCGGCGGTCCGGGCGGCCGCCGAGGCCGAGCGCGCCGCGAAGGCCGCCCGGACGGGCGGGGCGTCACCGGTTTCCCCGGCCACCCCGGCTTCTCCGGCCACCCCGGTTTCCCCGGCCACTCCGGCTTCTCCGGCCACCCCGGCCGACGAGACGGAGCTGCTGCCCCGGGTGTCCGCCCCGCTGGACCGGACGGCGGTGCTGCCGAAGGTGCCCTCCTCGGACGGCGACACCGCCCGCTCCCGTGGGACCGGCACCGGTGAGGACGCGGAGGGCGCCATAGCCGGCGCCACCGACCGCACCTCGGTGCTGCCCAGGATCGAGTCCGACGGCCCGGACCAGACCCGTGAGCTGCGGGTTCCGGCCCCCCCGGTCCCCCCGGCGGCGGAGGCCGACCCGGCGGAGGAGCCGCCCGCCGCGGTGCGGCCGCGTCCGTCCTGGGCCGAGGAGACGCCGATGGACGACCTGCCGAGCCTGACCGACACCCTGCTCGGCTCCCGCGAGGAGTGGGCGCAGTGGGAGCAGCCCGGCCCGGACGAGGACGGCGACGGCGACGGCGACGGCCGCGGCAAGGGCCGCAAGCGGCGTCGCTGAGGCGCCCGCGGCAGTCGGTTTCGACGCCGGTACGACGGTGAGGTGGGTGGTGCCCGGTCGGGCACCACCCGCTGTCGTCGCGGCCACGTATGCTCGACCGCGAGCGGAGCCCGGTCGGGCGGAGCCGCACCGACAAGAGGGTTGAGGAGCGCCGGTGGCCGTCTGGGACGACCTGGTGGGCCAGGAGCGGGTGGTCGAGCAGCTGACCGCCGCCGCCGGGGCGGCCAGGGCGACGGTCCTCGCCGGGCGCGGCAGCGGGCCGGTGGAGGGCACCAACGCCTCCCTGATGACGCACGCCTGGCTGTTCACCGGGCCGCCCGGAGCCGGCCAGATCACCGCCGCCCGCGCGTTCGCGGCCGCCCTCCAGTGCACCAGCCCCGACCTCGAACTCGGCGGCACCCCCGGCTGCGGGTTCTGCGACGGCTGCCACACCGTGATGGCCGGCAGTCACGCCGACGTGAAGTTCGTCCGTACCGACGGGCTGTCGATCAGCGTCAAGGACATGCGTGACCTGGTGCTGCGCGCCTCCAGCTACCCGACCGGCGGCCGCTGGTCGGTGATCATGATCGACGCCGCCCACCGGCTCACCGAAGCGGCCGCCAACGCCCTGCTGAAGGCCGTCGAGGAGCCCTCCCCGCGGACGGTCTGGCTGCTCTGCGCGCCGTCGGTCCAGGACGTGCTGCCGACCATCCGCTCGCGCGCCCGGCTGCTGGTGCTGCGCACCCCGGCCGCCGAGGCGGTCGCCGACATGCTGGTCCGGCGGGACGGGGTCGAGCCGGAGACGGCCCGGCTGGCCGCGCTGGCGGGGCAGGGCGACGTGGAGCGGGCGCACCGGCTGGCGGTGGACGAGCAGGCCCGTGGCCGCCGGGCCGATGTGCTGCGGATCCCCCTGGAGGTCGCCGACATCGGCGGCTGCCTGAGCGCCGCCCAGCGGCTGGTGGACACCGCGAAGGCCGACGCGGACGCCCTGGCCGAGACGCAGGACGCCCGGGAGACCGGCGACCTGAAGGCCGCGTACGGGGCCGCCGAGGGGTCCAAGGCCCCGCGGGGCATGGCCGGGGCGGTGAAGGAGCTGGAGAAGCGCCAGAAGAGCCGGGCGACCAGGACGCGCCGCGAGACCCTGGGCGTCGCCCTGCTCGACCTGCTGGGCTTCTACCGGGACGTGCTGGCGATCCAGCTCGGGGCCACCGGGGCGCTGGCCAACGAGGACCAGCGGCCGGCCCTGGCGAAGGTCGCCTCGGGCGGACCGCCGGAGGGGACGCTGCGCCGGATCGAGGCGGTGCTGGCCTGCCGCCAGGCGCTGGACCGCAACGTCGACCCGCTGCTGGCGGTCGAGGCGATGACCGTCGCCCTGCGGGCGGGCTGACCGCTGGGCCGAGCGGCTCGCGGTGCTCCGAGCCGGCCCTGAGAGCGCCCGTGGCCTCCGGCGCGGGCCGCTGAACCTTTCCCGGGCGGCCTGCCCCGCCGCCACTGCGGAGCCGGTCGGAGGCCGTTCGCGTCCGGGCGCCGTAGTGCCGCGTCCTCCCTTCGAGTGAACGTCCGCACTCGCCCGGAACGCTCGCGTGCGCCGGGCCGATCGTCTTGCACCCTGTGGACCGAGTACACCGTGGCCGTCCGGCGGAGCTGGTCGCCGGGGCCGCCGCGGCCGTCCGCTACCGGTCCTCCCGAGGTGGTGCGTCCCATGCTCCGTCCGCTCCTGGTCGTCCCCCTGCTCGCCGCCGCGGTCTGCGGGGTCTGGTTGGCCCGCGGCGCCCTGCTGCGCTGGCGGGACCTGCGTTCGGCGCAGACCTACGAGTTGGCCGGCGACCGGCGGCCGGTACTGTTCCGGGCCGCCGGGGCGGTGCTGTGCGCGGTCTGCGTCACGGCGCTGGCCGGGCCGGCGGCCGACGGGATCCTCGGCGGGGCAGGCGACGCGCTCCCGCGGGAGGACGCCCGGGCCGCGACCGCGCCCAAACAGGCGGCCCCGCCGCCCGGCGAGGCCGCGGACCCGGAGGCCCCGGCGGCGGCGGTGCCCGCCCCCGCCCCCGTGGTCAGCCACTTCGAGAGCATCGGGCACCCGGCCGGCGGGGAACTCCTGGAGTCCGCGGTGGCCGGCCGGGACGGGCATCCGCGCAAGGTGCGGGTCTGGGTCCCGGCCGAGTACGCCAAGGACCAGAACGCCCGGTTCCCGGTGATCGTCCTGCACGCGGCCACCCCGCGGAGGACCGCCGACGCCGAGGTGCCCGACGTCTTCGACGGCATCGCCTCGGCCGTCCAGACCGGCCGCTCCCGCCCCTTCGTGGTGGTCGCCCCCGAGGCCCCCTCGGGCACCGAGCGGCCCTGCGACCTGGTCGCGGCCGCCCCGCAGGCCGTCTCCGACGACGCCGCGCTGCGGACGGCCGTGGCCGCGGCCTTCCGGACCGTCCCGGCCGGCCCGGCTGGCTGGGGCGTGCTCGGGGTCGAGGGCGGTGCGCCCTGCGCGGCGGCCGCCGGCCTCTCCCGGCCCGACCTGTACGGCGCCGCCGCGGCCGTCTCCGGCCGGTACGACACGGCCGCCCTGGTCAGGACGGGTGCGGAGGCCGCCGCCGCCGACGCCCCGCACCTGCTGCTCGCCGCCGCCAAGGCCGACGCGCCCGGACTGGACGGCCTGCGCAAGCTCCAGGCGGCGCTGAAGGCCGGCACCGGCCAGGCGGCCCGGGCCGACGTCCGGACCTCGGAGATCGTGCAGGACTACACCCCGGCGCTGGAGCGGCTGCGGCTGGTCCGGGTCGCGGTGCAGTACCTTGCGGAGACGCTCGCCAAGCCCTCCTGAACCACCCCGGCCGGGCGGCGGACTACGCTTGATCCACGACGCTCCGGCGATCGGGTCGAGGGCAGCGGTGCCGGGCCCCGAGCGGCCTTGGCGGACGCGGTGACCCCGGTCGGGCGGCGTCCGGCAGCCGTGTCGACAGCAGACAGCAGCACAGCAGACAGCAGGACGATCACGGCACCCGGGTACGCGAGTATTCGGGTGCCGTCCGTTCGTTCCGTCCGGGTGCCGGGCGCACCTGAGCTTCCGGAACCCCGTGTCGCTCAGCCTTCCAGCACCCAGCCTTCCAGCACCCAGCCTCCCGACAATCAGCCTCCCAGCACTCCAGCACTCCAGCACCCGAGGGGAACCCCGCCGATGCGCGCAGTCCAGCCGGCCGGAGCAGTGACCGCAGCACCTGCCCGATCGCGGTCGGCCGCCCGGCTGCGAGCGGCCGCCGTGGCGTGCGCGGTCACCGGGCTGCTGCTGGGCGGTTGCTCCGCCCCGGGCGCGGACCCGGGGCCGGCCTCGCCGCCCTCCACCGGGCCGGCGTCCCCGTCGTCCTCGTCGGCCCGGCCCGTCGCCGGTGCGGCCCCGGCCACCCCGTTGGAGCCGCTGCCGGCCGGGATCCCGGCCGCCCTCGCCGGCTACTACGGGCAGAAGCTCAGCTGGCAGCCCTGCGACTCGGGCTTCGAGTGCACCACGTTCAAGGTCCCGCTCGACTACGCGAAGCCGGAGGGCGGCGACATCTCCCTGACCGCGGCCCGACGCCGGTCGGACGGCAGCGCGAAGAGGATCGGCTCGCTGCTGCTCAACCCGGGCGGGCCCGGCGGATCGGCGGTCGAGTACCTGGAGGCCGCGGCCGGCGGCTACGACCCGGGGGTGCGCGGCGCGTACGACCTGGTCGGCCTCGACCCGCGCGGGGTCGGCCGCAGCAGCCCCGTCGGCTGCCTGAGCGGCGAGCGGATGGACGCCTACACCGCCGTCGACATCACCCCGGACGACCAGGCCGAGACGGACGCCCTGGTGAAGGCCGACAAGGAGTTCGCCGACGCCTGCCGGCAGACGTCCGGCGCGTTGCTCGGCCACGTCAGCACCGTCGAGGCGGCCCGCGACATGGACGTCCTGCGGGCCCTGCTCGGCGACGACCAACTGCACTACGTGGGCAAGTCGTACGGCACCTACCTCGGCGCGACGTACGCCGGGCTCTTCCCGGCCCGGGTCGGCCGGCTGGTGCTCGACGGCGCCATGGACCCCTCGCTCGACTCGGTGGCCGGCAACCGCACCCAGGCCGGCGGCTTCGAGACCGCCTGGGCCGCCTTCGCCAAGGACTGCGTGAAACGGGACGGCTGCCCGGTCGGCACGACCGAGCAGCAGGCGGGCGAGCGGCTCGACGCGCTGTTCAAGTCGATCGACGCCCAGCCGCTGGCCACCGACTCGGGGCGGCGGCTGACCGAGTCGCAGGCCACCACCGGGGTGATCGAGGCGATGTACGCCGAATTCCTCTGGCCCAACCTGCGCAGCGCCCTCGCCGACGCCCGGGCGGGGGACGGCACCGGCCTGCTGAACCTCTCCGACTCGTACTACAACCGCGGCGACGACGGCTCCTACCCGAACCTGATGTTCGCCAACATGGCGGTCAACTGCCTGGATCTGCCGGCGCCCTTCGCCGCGCCGGCGGACGTCCAGCGGGCGGTGCCGGACTTCGAGCAGTCCTCCCCGCACTTCGGCCGCGACATGGCCTGGATGGCGCTGGCCTGCGGCTACTGGCCGGTCGCGGCCACCGGCGCGCCGCACACCGTGCGGGCGGCCGGCGCCGCCCCGATCGTGGTCGTCGGCACCGTCCGCGACCCGGCGACCCCGTACGCCTGGGCCCAGTCGCTGGCCGGCCAGCTGGAGTCCGGCCGGCTGATCACCTACGACGGCGACGGCCACACGGCCTACGGGCGGCACAACACCTGCGTGGACGGCGCCGTGAACCGTTACCTACTGACCGGCCAGGCGCCGGACAACGGGTTGAGCTGCGCAAAGTAATTCGCACTTCAACAGTCCGCCTGCGACCAGGTACGATGACTCGCCTTTTCCGCGTCCGCCGCCATGGCGTCCGCTGTTCCACGCCTGCCGTAGGGAGCCCCCGTGCTCGGAGTCAACGACCTGGCGACGTACGTCCTCGGCGCCCTGGTCATCGTGCTGCTGCCCGGCCCGAACTCGCTGTACGTCCTGTCCGTGGCCGCCCGCAAGGGCGTCCGCACCGGCTACCGCGCCGCCCTCGGCGTGTTCGTCGGCGACTTCACCCTGATCAGCCTGACCTCGCTCGGCGCGGCCTCCCTGCTGAAGGCCAACCCGGCGGTCTTCCTGGTGGTGAAGTTCGGCGGCGCCGCCTACCTGCTCTGGATCGGCGTCGGGATGCTGCGCGCCGCCCGCCAGCTCTGGCGCGAGCACCGCGCCGGGGCCCTGAGCGAGTCGGACGGGGAGCCGGCGGCCGTCGCCGCCACCGAGGAGAACCCCTTCCGTCGGGCGCTGGTGATCAGCCTGCTCAACCCGAAGGCCATCCTGTTCCTGCTGTCCTTCTTCACCCAGTTCGTCGACCCCTCGTACGGCCGGCCGGTGCTCTCCTTCGCCCTCCTCGGCGGGATCCTGCAGAGCTTCAGCCTGCTCTACCTCTCGGCCCTGATCTTCGCCGGCACCAGCCTGGCCGCCGCCTTCCGCCGCCGCAAGCGCCTCTCCGCCGGCCTGACCAGCGGCGTCGCCGTCCTCTTCGCCGGCTTCGCCGCCAAGCTCGCCGTCTCCTCCGCCTGACGCCCCCCACCGACCCCCGTCCGGGCCCCTCGAACAGGAGCCCGGGGGGCCGGTACGGATCACCCCTCGAAACTGTGTAGACTTGCCCGCGTTGCCGACGCAATGATTGCCCCCACGGGCAGCAAAGCCCGGCCGCGCCGCTTTAGCTCAGTTGGCCAGAGCAACGCACTCGTAATGCGTAGGTCTCGGGTTCGAATCCCGAAAGCGGCTCTGCGAAACCCCAGGACTCACTCGCCGTGACCTGGGGTTTTGTGTTTCCCGGATGTGCTCGCTGTGGCCTTCCGGTGCGGCGTCCCGGACGGCGACGCCCGCCACGCGTGTTCGGCGGGCGGACGGTTGACGCAGCCTCGACGGGCGCCGTCCCCGGGTGGGACGGTGTCGCCGTCCCGGGCAGTCAGCCCCCGTCCGTCCCCGCCCCCGTCAGGGCCTCCGTGCGGAGGTCCTCCTCGGAGGCGCCGCGGCGCCAGTAGCCGGCGAAGGTGACGGTGCGGCGGGCGAGGCCGCGTTCGGCGACCAGGTGGCGGCGGAGGGCCTTGACGGTGCCGGACTCGCCGGCGATCCAGGCGTACGGGGTGCCGTCGGGGAGGTCGGCGGCGCGGACGGCCTCGATCAGGGGGGACGGGGCGGCCGGGGTGTCGCGGACCAGCCAGGTGATGTCGGTCTCGGGGGAGACGTCCAGGTCCTGGATGTCCTCGGCGTGCGGGACCTCGATCCAGACCCGGGCCCGCAGGCCGGGCGGCAGCTGGTCGAGGATGCCGCCGGCGGCCGGCAGGGCGGTCTCGTCGGCTGCGATCAGCACCCAGTCGGTGCCGGCCGGCGGGCGGAAGCAGACGCTGCGGTTGTCCTGGACGGCCGGGCCGAGCAGGATCACGCGGTCGCCGGTCCTGGCGGCCGCCGCCCAGGTGGCGGCCGGGCCGGCCGGGCCGGCGGAGCGGGTGGACCAGGAGGGCGCGACGCCGTGCAGGGCGAAGTCGACGTCCACCTCGTCCGGGTCGCGGCGCTGCGCGCGGACGGTGTAGGAGCGCATCACGGCCCGGACGTCCTCGGGCAGGGCCCGCCAGGCGGCGAACCAGCCCTCGCCCTCCTCGACGGGGAGCACGGGGGCGGCCTGGCCGGGGTGCGGGAGGAAGAGCGAGAAGCTCTGGTCCCGGCCGCCGGAGACGAAGCGGGCCAACTGCCCGCCGCCGAAGGTGATCCGGAGCATGGTGGGGCCGAGGCGCTCGGTCCGGACGACCTGGGCCTCGAAGAAGTCGTACTGCGCCGCGAGGTTCTCGGATCCGCCGCTCATCGGTCAGCTCAGCTTCCTGGCGTTCTGGACGGCCTTGGCGAGGTTCTCCAGCAGCGGCGCGGCGCCGGCGTAGGAGAAGCGCGGGACGGCGTCCCACGGGGTGACCTGGCCGGCCTTGACGGCGGGGAGCTGGCCCCAGGCGGGCTTGGCGGCGAGGTCCTTGGGCTGGAGGGCGGTGCTGCGGTTGTCGAGCAGGATCAGGTCGGCGGGGAAGGTGCCGGCGTTCTCCCAGCTGAGGCTCTCGAAGTAGTCGCCGCCCTCCAGCTTGGTCGGCTGGACGAAGTCGACGCCGAGTTCGGCGAAGTACATCAGGTCGGTGCTGACCTTCGGGTTGGAGACGTAGAAGAGGTCGGGGCTGCCGGAGGCGGCCATCACCTTGATGCCGCCGGCGGCCTTGGCGGTCTTGGCGACCTGGCGGAGGTTCTCGGCGGCGGCCTCGAAGCGGGCCTTGGCGTCGGTGACCTTCTTGGCCGTCAGGTCGGCGCCGAGCGACTCGGCGAGCTTGGCGTAGTGCTCGATCGGCTGGGTCATCGGCACCCGTGCGGTGGTGACGACCGCGCTGGGGGCGAGCTGCAGGATCTTGTCCTTGCTCTCGTCCGGCACGTACCAGAAGGCGTCGGGGTCGTACATGTGGGTGACGAGCAGCTCGGGCCGCAGGGCCGCGTACTTCTCGATGTTGAACTCGCCCCAGACGTTGCCGAGGATCTCGACCTTGTCGATCGCGAGGTCGCCGGCCTGCGCTTCGGCCTTGCCGTCCGCGGTCCTCGTCTCGCCGAAGACCCCGACGATCTGCCGGTCGAGGCCGAAGTCGACCAGGGCCGCGGCGGCGCCGGTGAAGGCGACCACCCGGGTCGGGACGGCCTTGGCGGTGATCTCCTTCCTGCGGTCGTCGGTGAAGGTCCAGGGGCCGCGGCCCTTCGTTCCCCCGCCGGCGTCCGAACCGCTGCCGCCGCCGCTCCCGCAGGCGGTCAGCAGGGCGCCGAGGCCGGCGGCGCCGCCGGCGGCGAGCAGGCCGCGCCGGGACAGGGGGGTGGTGCGGGAAAACGGCATGGCGGGGTCTCTCTCGCAGTCGGGCAGGGCAGGGAAGCCTCAGAGGGATGTAGGTTAACCTAACCTAAGTCCTTGTACAGAGGGGGCCTGCTTGGCGCTCCCGCCAGCTCCGGAGCCCACCGTGTCCGTCACCAACTCGCCTCCGCTCCAAGGAGGTTCGGCGCCGTCCCGACCCTCCTCGGGGCTGCTGGGCGGTGTCCGCCCGGGTGGACGCCATGCCCCTCGCGCCGTCGGGCTCGCCGGCTCCGTCCTGGTGCTGCTGCTCGTCCTGGTGCTGAGCATCGGTGTCGGGGCCAAGCAGCTCTCACCCGGTGAGGTCTGGCAGGGCCTGGTCGACAGTCACTCCGAGGCCTGGACCGTGGTGCACCGGATGCGGCTGCCGCGCACCCTGCTCGGGCTGCTGGCCGGTGCGGCCCTGGGCCTGGCCGGCGCCGTGATGCAGGCCCTGACCCGCAATCCGCTGGCCGACCCCGGCCTGCTCGGCATCAACGCGGGCGCCTCGGCGGCGGTGGTCACCGCGGCCTCGCTGTTCGGGGTCGCCACCTTCGACGGGTACGTCTGGTTCGCGCTGGCCGGCACCGCGGTGGTCGCCGTCCTGGTCTACGCGGTCGGCGGCGGTCGCGGGGCCACCCCCGCCCGGCTGGCCCTCGCCGGGGCGGCGCTCAACGCCACGCTCTACTCCTACGTCAGCGCGACCATGCTGCTGGACACCGCCTCGCTGGACCGGATGCGGTTCTGGACGGTCGGCTCGCTGGCCGGCGCCGAGCCCTCGACGGTGCTCAAGGTGCTGCCCTTCGTCTCGGCGGGCCTGCTGCTCGCGCTCGTCCTCGCCCGGCCGCTCAACGCGATGGCCCTCGGTGACGACTCGGCCCGCGCCCTGGGGGCCCGCCCCGGCCTCGTCCGCGCCGGCGCCGTCCTGGCGGTGACCCTGCTCTGCGGGGCCGCCACCGCCGCCTGCGGCCCGATCGTCTTCGTCGGCCTGATGGTGCCCCACCTCGTCCGCTCGCTGACCGGGCCCGACCTGCGCTGGCTGTTCCCCTACTGCGCGGTGCTCGCGCCCGTCCTGCTGCTCGGCGCCGACGTGCTCGGCCGGGTGCTGGGCCGGCCCGGAGAACTCCAGGTGGGGATCGTCACGGCGGTGCTCGGCGGCCCGTTCTTCCTCTACTTCGCCCGGCGCGGAAAGGTGGCCCGCGCATGAGGGCACTGCGTTCGGCCGGCGGGCGCTCCGTGCTCCTGCGGCCCCGGGCGGTCGCGGTCGGGGCGGCCTGCGCGCTGCTGGCGCTGGTCGTCGGTGTGCTCGCGCTGGGCAGCGGCGACTACCCGATCGCCCCGGCCGACGTGCTGCGCACCCTCACCGGTGGCGGCTCGCCCGCCGAGGACTTCATCGTCAACCAGCTGCGGCTGCCCCGGGTGGTGACCGCCCTGCTGGTGGGCGCGGCGCTGGCGCTGGCCGGCGCGCTCTTCCAGTCGCTGGTCCGCAACCCGCTGGGCAGCCCGGACATCCTCGGGTTCACCCAGGGCGCGGCGACCGGCGCGCTGCTGGTCGTGGTGGCCGGCGGCAGCAGTCTGGCCCTGGCCGGCGGCGCGGTGGCCGGCGGTCTGCTCACCGGGGTGCTGATCTACGCCCTGGCCTGGCGCGGCGGGGTGCACGGGCACCGGCTGGTGCTGGTCGGGATCGGCACCGCCGCGATCCTCACCGGCGTCAACGGCTATCTGCTGACCCGGGCCCAGCTGATGGACGCGGCCCGGGCGGTGCTCTGGCTCACCGGCAGTCTGGACGGGCGCGGCTGGCAGGACGCCTGGCCGCTGCTGGCCGCGACGGTGGTGCTGGTCCCGGTGGTGCTGGGTTGCGGCCGGGCGCTGCGGATGATCGAGATGGGCGACGAAGCGGCCGGCGGCCTGGGCATCAGGGTCGAACCGGTGCGGCTGACACTGCTGGCCTCGGCCGTCCTGCTGGCCTCGCTGGCGGCGGCCGCCGCCGGCCCGGTCTCGTTCGTGGCGCTCATCGCACCCCAGCTGACCAGGCGGCTGACCCGCGCGCCCGGGCCGAACCTGCTGCCCTCGATGTGCACCGGCGCGGCCCTGCTGGTCACCGCGGACTGGGCGGCCCAGCGGTTGTTCGCCGGTCACCAGCTGCCGGTCGGCGTGGTGACGGGCGTGCTCGGCGGGGGCTACCTGGTCCGGCTGCTCGCCACCGAGCGCCGGGCGGCCCGGCTGTGAACGGGCCGGCGGTGAACGGGCCGGCTGTGAACGGGCCGGCGGTGAACGGGCCGGCCACGAACGGGCCGACGCGGCCCCAGGACCTGCCGGGGGACGTCCCGTACCCGGCCACCGCAGGTGAGGGGCGCCGCCCCGACCGGCAGACGAACGGAGACCCGACCATGGAACCGGAACCGGCCGCCCCACGGCTGAGCGGTACCGCGCTCACCCTCGCGTACGAGCGGCGGACCATCGCCGAGAACCTCACGGTGGCGATCCCCGACCGGTCCTTCACCGTCATCGTCGGGCCGAACGCCTGCGGCAAGTCCACCCTGCTGCGCGCCCTGTCGCGGACCTTGAAGCCGGCCGCCGGGGCGGTCCTGCTGGACGGTCAGGACATCACCGGTCTGCCCGCCAAGAAGGTGGCCCGGACGCTCGGCCTGCTGCCGCAGTCCTCGGTCGCCCCGGACGGCATCAGCGTGGCCGAGCTGGTCGCGCGCGGGCGCTACCCGCACCAGGGCCTGCTGCGGCAGTGGTCCGCGCGGGACGAGGCGGTGGTCGAGGAGTCGATGGCGGCGACCGGCGTCGGGGACCTCGCCGAGCGGACGGTGGACGAGCTCTCCGGCGGCCAGCGCCAGCGGGTGTGGATCGCGATGGCGCTCGCCCAGGAGACCCCGTTGCTGCTGCTGGACGAGCCGACCACGTACCTCGACATCGCCCACCAGATCGAGATCCTCGACCTGTGCGCACGGCTGCACGAGGAGCAGGGCCGCACGCTGGTCGCCGTCCTGCACGACCTCAACCACGCGGCCCGCTACGCCACCCACCTGATCGCGATGCGCGAGGGCCGGGTGGTGGCGTCGGGGGCGCCGGGGGAGGTGGTCACCGCCGAGCTGGTGCACGAGGTGTTCGGGCTGCCCTGCCGGGTGATCGACGATCCGGAGACCGGTACGCCGCTGGTGATCCCGGCGGCGCGGCGGCGGGCCGGGCAGGCTGCCGGGGCCTGAGCCGGGTCGCCCCGGCCGCTCGGTGCCGGGCTCAGGAGCGGTCGCGTTCGGGCAGGCCGACCAGGGCGGCGTCCTCGCGGACCAGCGCGCCGGCCTGCTCGACCGTCAGGGGCTGGGCGAACAGGTACCCCTGGCCGAGCGGGCAGCCCATCGCGGCGAGCAGGTCGCGCTGGGCGGTGGTCTCGATGCCCTCGGCGATGACCTGGACGCCGAGGGTGTCGGCGATCCGGGTGATGCCCTCGACCAGGGCGTACTGCTGCTGGGAGACGCCGAGGCCGTCGATGAAGGACTTGTCGATCTTGAGCAGTGAGATCGGGAACTCCCGCAGGTAGCTGAGCGAGGAGTAGCCCGTCCCGAAGTCGTCGATGGCGATCCGGACGCCGAGGTCGCTGAGGGTGGCCATGTCGGCGCGGACCCGGTCGTCGCGGCGCATCAGGATGCTCTCGGTGAGTTCGAGGATCAGCGAGTCCGGCTGGATGCCGGAGGTGTCGATGATCTGCCGGACGGTGTCCACGAAGCCGGCGTCGCGGAACTGCCGGGCCGAGACGTTCACGCTGACGTGCAGCGGGGCGCGGCCCCGGACGGCCCGCGGGGCGAGGCTGGTCCGCTGCCACCGGGTGGTCTCGGCGGCCGCGTGCTCCAGCACCCAGGCGCCGAGCGGCACGATCTGGCCGCTCTCCTCGGCGAGGGCGATGAACTCCTCCGGGGGCACCATGCCCCGGCGGGCGTGCGGCCAGCGGACGAGGGCCTCGAAGGCCACCAGCCCACCGCCCGCGAGGTCGACGATGGGCTGGTAGTAGAGGGTGAAGGCGGACTCGGAGATGGCCGAGTCGAGGCTCTCGTTGAGCTCGTGCCGCTCCGCCAGCCCGGCCTGCAGGGCCGGCTGGTACTGGCACCACTGCCGCTTGCCGGAGGCCTTGGCCGAGTAGAGCGCCAGGTCGGCGTGGCTGAGCAGTTCGGTCGAGTCGACGCTGTCCTCGGTGGTGGCCACGCCGACGCTCGCGGACACCCGGACGGCTCCGGCGCTGAGCCGGAACGGTTCGGAGAACGCGGCGAGGACGCTGTCGGCGATCCCGCCGACGTCGGCGGGCGAGCGGGCGTCCTCGACCAGCACGGCGAACTCGTCGCCGCCGAGCCGGGCCGCCGTGTCGGAGGTGCGCAGCGCGGTGGAGACCCGGAGCGAGACGGCGACCAGGAGTTCGTCCCCGACGCTGTGGCCCTGGGTGTCGTTGACCACCTTGAAGTCGTCGAGGTCGAGGAAGAGCACGCCGGTGACGGTGCCGCGGCGCTCGCTGCGGGTGAGGGCGTGGCTGACCCGGTCCTGGAAGAGCACCCGGTTGGCGAGCCCGGTCAGCGAGTCGTGGAAGGCCCGGTGGGTGAGTTCGCGCTCCATCTGCCGCTGGTCGGTGACGTCGCGCAGGGTGAGGACCAAGCCACCGACCGTGGGGTCCTCCCGGAGGTCGTTGCAGCGCACCTCGACCTCGATGCTCCGGTGGTCGCCGCGCAGCAGCCGCCAGTGTTCGCGCTGCTCGGAGCGCTCGCGGTCGCCGCGGCGCATCCGGGTCAGGGCGAGGACGACGGCGTGGCTGTCCTCGGGCGGGACGAGGTCGCTCAGCCGGGTGCCGCCGAGGCCGGGGTGGCCGAGCACCCGCTCGGCCGAGGAGCTGGCGTACCGGACGCTGTCGTCCTCGTTGAGGATCAGGATGACGTCGGAGGCGCTCTGCACGAGGGTCCGGAAGTAGGCCTCGCTGTTGCGGGCGTTGATCTCCTGGCTGAGGATCACCCGCTCGACGGCGAGCGCCGACTGGGCGGCGAGGATCTCCAGCGAGCTGCGCAACGCGGCGAGCCGCTGGTCCGTCCCGCCGACGATCAGCACGCCGACCAGGTCGTTCCCGGAGGGGCGTTCCTCCAGGGCGAGCGGGCAGACCAGGGCGCGGGGCATGCCGTCGAGCAGCTTGGCCAGGTCGCCGCCGAAGGCCTCGGCCGGCACCAGCCGGGATCCTCGGGCGCCCTCCGACGCCGGCAGCTGCGGGAGCCCCTCGTCGGCCAGGCTGCCGCCTTCGCCGACGGCGAGGGTGGCGACGTGGTGGGGCGTGTCGGGCATCAGGGTGGAGACGGCGGTGCGGACGGCTTCGGTGACCTCGTCCACCGTGACCGCCGAGGTGAGTTCGGCGCCGGCGGCCCGCAGGACGCGTTCGCGGTCGAGGGCCTGCCGGTGGACCAGCACCACGCCCGAGAGCCGGGCCAGGACGAGCAGGAAGAGGACGGCCGAGAAGGCCGCGATCACCCCGGCGTGGCTGGAGTCCCCGTGGGCCACCTCGAACAGCAGGACGGCGGGGGCGATCAGCGAGGCGAAGGCGAGCAGGGCGATCCGGCCGCGGGTGATGTGGGTGGGCTGGACCGGGATCGGCTCGGTGAGTTCGACCATCGAGGGGTGCAGGGCGGCGGCGCCCCAGAGCGCGTAGAAGGCGGCCCAGCCCAGGTCGACCGGGGTGCCGATGCTCCAGGTGCCGTGCAGCTGGATGAGCCCGTAGAGAACGTCGGAGACCAGGATGCCGATGGTGCCGGCGGTCAGCAGCTGGAGCGAGCGGCTCTTGCCGCCTCTGGGGACGAGCAGGCGTAGCAGCATGGCCAGCACCAGCACGTCGCCGAGCGGGTAGGCGATCGAGATGGCCTTCTGCACCCAGGTCAGCTCGGGGTCGCGGGCGTAGGGGAGGATCAGGTAGATCCAGGAGAGCAGGGCCAGGCCGACCGTCAGGGTCAGTGCGTCGATGAGGCTGCCGCGGTCCTGATGCGCCGTCCGCCACCGGATGAATCCGAGGACGCCCGCCGCGTAGAGCAGGAACTCCGCGAGGTACGCGCCGTCGGCGATGGACGGGAAATTCGTCTGGTGGAGGTAATCGGTCTGGATGACCTGGACGACCTCGCCCGCCGTGAAACTGAAATTGGCGGCGGCCAGGAAATACCAAGGGAGCGCGTGTGCGGGGCGGTTGATCCGGGCCCCGGTGATGATGGCGGCGACTCCGCTGAGTCCGATTCCCGTCCACCAGATGATGCGCTTTTCCGGGAACAGGTAATAGATGACGGTGAGAAGTATCATCCACGCGAAGTAACAGGCCATCAGGCGCTGTCGGCGAGCTGTCAACGCATTCTCCCCCCTGTGCGGAGCTGGTCCGCGGGAAGATCGATGCATGGAAGGTCGGTCACTTGTCGGGCTCACTTAGGATACACAACTCACCATTGCTGGATATAGTCGAGGAAGTGGGCCGCTGCTGACGGCGGGCCATGCACTGTCAGTATTCCCTCGTACACATGTCGAGGTCTGAGCCTGTGGACACGTCCAAGCTTTCCCGGCCGCACAATTCCGGGCTCAATGCCGTTCTGCTCGGCGGTGGCGGCCAGTACACGATCTGGCCGGGTCACTTAACGGTCCCGGCCGGTTGGCGCAGGGTGTACGGGCCCGCGCCGCTCGCCGCCTGCCGCGCCGAGGTGCGCGGCCGGTGGGCGGACGCGCTTCCGCCCGGCTCCGGGCGGGCGGGGGCCCGGCGGCCCGGGTCGCGGGTGCTGAACGGGTCCGGCGGCCCGGTAGGGCCGGCGGCCGCCGCGCGGGGCCCGCTCGTCGGCGATCCGGCGGCCGGGGTGTCCGAGCTGTTCCGGCGGACGGCCGCGCGCAACCCGGACGGCGTCGCGGTGGTCGCCGAGGACGGCGAGATCCGGTACGGCGAGCTGGACGCCCGCAGCGACCGGCTGGCCCTGCGGCTGCGCGAGCTGGGGGTGCGGGCCGGGACGGTCGTCCCGGTCTGCCTGGAGCGCGGCATCGACATGGTGTCCGCGCTGCTGGCCGCGCTGAAGGCCGGCGGGGCGTTCCTGTCGCTCGACCCGGCGCACCCGGACCGCCGGCTGCGCCAGCTGATCGAGGACGCCCGGGCCCGCTTCGTGGTGACCAGCGCCGACCAGGCCTGGCGGTTCCGGAACTACAGCCTCACCCCGCTGCTGGCCGAGGAGCACCGGGCGCCGCTGCCCGGCCCGGGGCCGGTCGACGTGGCGGCACCCGGTGACCTGGCCTATCTGATGTACACCTCCGGCACGACCGGTGCGCCCAAGGGGGTGCTGGTCGGGCACGGTGCGCTGGCGCAGTCGCTGACCAGGGTCGGCGCCGCGTACGGACTGACCCCGGACGACCGGGTGCTGCAGTTGGCGGCCCTGGGGTTCGACACCTCGGTGGAGCAGATCTTCACCCCGCTGCTCTTCGGCGCCACCCTGGTGCTCGGCGGCCGTCGGACCTGGGCCCCCACCGAGCTGCTCGCCCGGCTGCCCGAGCTCGGCGTCACGGTGGCGGACCTGACGCCCGCGTACTGGCACCAGTTCCTGCGGATGGCCGAGCACGGCGGCCCGCGCGAGGGGGGTCTGCGGCTGCTGGTGGTCGGCGGGGACAGCCTGCGGGCCGACGACTGCCGGGCCTCGCTGCGGCTGCTGCCCGGCACCCGGCTGGTCAACGCCTACGGCCTGACCGAGACGGTGATCACCTCCACGCTGTGCGAGATCACCGAGGACCTGCTCGCCCCGGAGCCCGCGCCCGTCCCGATCGGGACGCCGCTGCCGGGTACCGAGGTGTACGTGCTGGACGAGACCCTGCGCCCGGTGGCGCCCGGTGAGCGGGGTGAGGTCTTCATCGGCGGAGGGGTGCTGGCGCGCGGCTACTGGCGGCGGCCCGAGCTGACCGCCGAGCTGTTCCTGCCGGACCCGTTCACGGACGACCCGGGCGCCCGGATGTACCGCACGGGGGACACCGGGCGCCTGCGGCCGGACGGGCGCCTGGAGCTCTTCGGGCGGACCGACCTGCAGGTGAAGGTGCTCGGCTTCCGGGTCGACCCGGGCGAGGTCGAGTCGGCGCTGGCCTCGCACCCGGCGGTCGGCCAGGCCAGGGTGGTGGCGGTGGGCCGGCCCGAGGGCGGGCGGGTGCTGACGGCGTACTTCACCCTGCACAGCCCGGCCAGGGCGGACACCTTCCACCGGGGGGTGCGGGCCTACCTGTCCGCGCGGCTGCCGGAGCACATGGTCCCGGCCGCGTTCGTGCACGTCGACCGGATCCCCACCGAGCCGGACGGCAAGGACCTGGTGCGCCCGTCGCGTCCGGAGTCGGCCCACACCGGCAGCGGGACGGCGGTCGAGGCCGGGCTGGCGCACCTCTGGTGCGAGCTGCTGGGCGTCGAGCGGGTCGGCCCGGACGACGACTTCTTCGCGCTCGGCGGCAACTCGCTGATCGCCATGGAGATGCTGGCGCGGGCCCGGATCCTGTTCGGGATCGGGGTCACCCAGATCCGCTTCCTGACCAGGTCGCTGCTGCACCACCCGACGCTGCGGGCCTTCGCCGAGGTGACCAGGTCGGCCCGGACGGGCACCCCCGGTGAGGCCTCCCAGCCGGTGGACTTCGTCGCCGAGGCGGCCCTGGACGTGCCGGTCCGCCGGGGGCTCGGGCCGGAGCCGCGCTGGCGGGACCCGGCCGAGATCCTGCTGACCGGCGCCACCGGGTTCTGCGGCTCGCACCTGCTGGACACCCTGCTGGAGACCACCGGCGCCAGGATCCACTGCCTGGTCCGGGCCGCGGACGAGGAGCAGGGCCTGGAGCGGATCCGGGCGGCCCAGCGGCGCTTCCTGCGGCGCGAGCCGGTCACCGACCGGATCGTCCCGCTGGTCGGGGACCTCACCCGGCCGAGGCTGGGCCTGTCCGAGGAGCGGTTCGAGGAGCTGGCGGCGCGGGTGGACGTGATCCACCACTGCGGCGGGCAGGTCAACTTCATCTACCCGTACCAGGACCTGCGGGCGGCCAACGTCGGCGGCACCCGGGAGGTGCTGCGGCTGGCGGGCCACGCCCGGGCGATCCCGGTGCACTACGTGTCGAGCATGGCCGTGCTGGCGGGCTTCGGCCCGGCCGGCGTCCAGGAGGTCACCGAGGACATGCCGCTGGGCCATCCGGAGCTGCTGTCGGTCGGGTACGTGGAGAGCAAGTGGGTGGCGGAGCAACTGCTGCACAACGCGGCGGCGGCGGGCCTGCCGGTGGCGGTGCACCGCGCCGACGACGTCACGGGGGACTTGGTGACCGGCGCGATGAACACCGGCACGGAGGTCTGCGCGATGATCAAGTTCATCGCGGAGAGCGGGGTCTGCCCGGACGTCGAACTGTGGCTGGACTTCGTCCCCGCGGACCGGTTCAGCCGGGCCGTGGCCCACATCGCCGCGCACCTGCCGGCCGCCGGGGAGGTCTACCACCTCACCAATCCGCGCCACGCGGTGCTGGGGGAGCTCGCCGACCGGCTGCGGTCCCGCGGCTACCCGGTCGAGCTGCTCCCGTACCCGGCGTGGGTGCACCGGCTGGTGCGGTTCGCGGCCGGGCACCCGAACCACCCGATGACACCGTTCGTCCCGCTGTTCGTGGACCGTTGCAGCGGCGCCGACCTGTCCATCAGCGAGATGTACTTCCGGCCGACGCTGCCGCTGTTCCCCCGGACCAGGGCCGAGCGGGCCCTGCGGGACGGCGGGATCGAATTCCCCCCGGTGGACGACGTCCTGCTGGACCTCTACCTCGACGATCTGCTGGCCGCCGGCTTCCTGGAGCCGCCGCGGACGGCGTCCTGACGGCGGGGGCGGGCCGATGGTGGTGCGGCACGGGACGTGGAACTCGGTCGACCTCAGCGTCGTGCCCGCGGACGCCCCGGCGGCGTTCTGCGCCGACCTGAGCCCGGCGGGCCTGCTGGCGGGCTACCGGGCAGGCGCCTACCCGATGCCCGCCGAGGACGAGTACGCCCGCTACCTCAGCGAGGCGCGCTTCGAGGACCTGGTGGCCACCGGGGACATCCCGGTGGTCGGGGCGGGCGGGGCGGGCGGTGACGAGGTGCCGTACGAGGTCGCCTGGTGGTCGCCGGACCCGCGGCCGGTGATCGCGCCGGCCGCGGCCCGGATCGGACGCCGGCTGGGCCGCACCCTGCGCAACCGGCTCCGCTGGTCGACGACCGTGGACGTGGCCTTCGACCGGGTGGTGGACGAGTGCCGGGCCGGCCGGGTGCCGCGCTGGCTGACCGACCCGCTGAAGGAGGGCCTGTGCGAGCTGCACCGGGTGGGCAGCGCGCACAGCGTCGAGGTGTGGGAGGACGGCGAGCTGATCGGCGGCGCCTTCGGGGTGCGGGTCGGCCCGGTGCTCAGCCTGGACTCGATGTTCCACCGCCGCCCGGGCGCGTCCCGGGTCGCCATCGCCGACCTGGGTGCCCGCTTCGCGGAGGCGGGCGGGCAGCTGCTGGACGCCCAGTGGGACAGCCCGGCCGTGCGCAGCCTGGGCGGCAGCCCGATGCCGCGCGTCTGGTACCTGGAGCTGCTGCGCTCCGACCGGGGGGCGCCACCGCTGGACGGCACGCGGGCGGCGGGGGAGCGGGAGCCGACGGGTGAGCCGGGGCCGCCGGCGGGCTGAGCTGTCCGGGCCGGCCCGGGCCGGCCCGCCCGATGGGGGCGCGCGACCCTTGCCGTGCGCCGACCGGCGTGGCGGTCACGCCCTTCGGGCAGGCCGCTGAGCAGCGGTGATGGCTAGCATCCGGGCATGACCGACGGTACGGAACACCCGGACGCGGCCACCACCCCGGCACCGCCCGCCGCCGGCCCGCAGCGGCCCGAGGTGCCCCGGCAGGCGCGGCAGGAGCACGCGCCGCCAGGCGATGCCCAGCCGCCGACCCCGCAGCCGCCTACCCCGCCGCCGCCTACCCCGCCGCCCCCGATCGCGCCGCCCCTGCCGTCCGCCGAGCCGGACTGGGCGGCGCTGGCCGAGCGCAACGCCGCCGACCTTCGCCGCCGTCGCCGGCTGCGGACCGGCGGGATCGCCGCCGTGCTCTGCCTGCTCGCGGCCGGCGGCGGTCTGCTGGCGGCCCGCCAGGGCGGCACAGCGCCGGGGGAGGGCGCGGGCGGCCCCGGGACGCACGGCCCCGCCACCGAGTTGCCCGCGCTGCTCGCCGACCACTCCGGGCGGAGCACGGTCGTGCTCGCTCCGGCCGCCCACGTGCGGGAGGTGCCGGGTGGGCACGTGCTCAGGCTGGTCGGCACCCCCGACTCCTTCGCCCGGGCCGCGGACCAGCCGGTCGACGTAGGGCGTGGTTTCACCGTCTCGGCCTGGGTCTGCAGCGATGCCACCACCGGCTCCCGGGCGGTGCTCAGCCAGGGCGACGGTCCCGCGTACTCCTTCGAACTGGGCCGCACCGACGTGGCCGGCCGCCCGGCCTGGTCCTTCCGGGTCCGTACCGCCGAGCCCGGCCCGGGGGCCGCGGACGAGGGCGCCACCGTCCAGGTGGTCGCCGAGGGCACCGCCGCGGCCGGCACCTGGGCGCTGCTCACCGCCACCTACGACGCGGGCCCGCACACCGTCACCCTCTACCTGGACGGCCGGCCCGCCGCCTCCGCTCCCGCCCCCGGGATCTGGCCCGCCCCGGGCCCGCTGCAGCTCGGCCGCAGCCGGCAGCACGACGGCTGGGGCAGCCCGTGGTCGGGCGCGATCGGCCGGATCATGCTGTGGGACCAGGCCCTGGACCCGGCTCAGGTCGCCGCCCTGGGCGGCGGCGCCGGCACGCTCACCACCCGCCCGAGCACCTCCTGGCTGGTCGACTGAGCGGCCGGCCCACCGGGCGGCGGTATCGCCCGTTCCTGTGCTTGAGGTCGGCGCCCGAGCCCCGGGCCCGGCTCGTCCGGCGGTCGGCGTTAGCCTCGGAAGGTGAGCGACGAGAGCCGGACCGAGCAGCCGGAGCAGGCGGGCGAGGGCTTCGAGCGGGGCACCGACGGCCCCAAGGTGATCATGGTCGGGATGGACGGCTCGGAGGCCGCCGCGCGCGCCGCCGCGTACGCGGCCGGGCTGGCCCGGCGGCAGAACGCGCTGCTCGCCATCGTCTACGTGCAGCCGGTGTACGCCGGGGCGGCGGCGCTGGGTGCGGCGGTGAACGAGACCACCGAGGAGGTCGCCGGCGAGCTCATCCGGGAGATCCGGGCGTCGGCGGAGCGGCTGCGCGGGGTCTTCGAGGTCCGCTGGCAGTTCCACACCTTCCGCGGTGACCCCTACCAGGGGCTGGTGAAGGCCGCCGACCAGCTGAAGGCGGACGCGGTGGTGGTCGGCGCCTCCGAGCAGGCCGGGCACCGGATCGTCGGCTCGGTGGCCCTCCGGCTGGTCAGGGCCGGGCGCTGGCCGGTCACCGTGGTGCCGTGACCGGCCGCCGCTCGGCGGATCTCATTCGGTCTCGTCCAGCTCCAGGTCGAACTCGCCGGCGTCGCTGCCGTCCGGCGTACCGCTGATCGCGTAGCCCTGCCGGCGGGCCTCGTAGCAGGCGACCGAGGTCGCCGAGGAGACGTTGAGCGAGCCGACCCGGCCCAGTTGCGGGACGAAGGCGACGGTGTCGCACAGCGCCAGCGCCTCGGCGGTGACGCCGCGGTCCTCGTGGCCGACCACGAACGCGGCCGCCGGGGTGAGCTTCGTCGCGAACAACGGGACGGCCTCGTCGGCCAGTTCGAGGCCGACCACCAGGAAGCCGTCGGCCTTGGCCGCCGCGACGGCCTCGGCGACCGTCTCGAAGTGCTCGGCCTTCAGGTACCGGTCGGTGCCCATCGCGGCCTTCTGCGCGCCGGCGGAGCGCACCGAGGGCGTGTCGCCGGTCAGGTACAGCTTCTCGGCGCCCATCGCGGACGCCGTACGGACGATCGAGCCCACGTTGAAGGGCGACTGGAGGTTCTCCAGGATGATCGCCAGCCTGAACTCGTTGCTGCGCCGCCACTGGCGGTGCAGGCGCTTCAGGTCGGTCCCGCGGAGCTGCTTCACGACGTCGTACCTCGTCCAGTGTCGGTGCCGGCCGCCTCGGGGCGGGGCCGCGCTTCAAGAATCCGGAATCCGTTGACCGAGGTGACCCGCGTGGTCGGGTAGCCCTCGGTGTTCAGCCACTTCTGCAGCGAGTCCGAACCCAGGTTGCGCTGCACGACGAGGAAGGCCGAGCCGTCCGGCGTCAGGCGCGGCAGCCAGCGGTGCAGCAGGCGGTGCAGCGCGCCCTTGCCGATCCGGATCGGCGGGTTGGAGTAGATCGCCGTGAACCGCAGGTCCTCCGGCACGTCGTCCGGCAGCACCGCCTGGACGTTGTTCAGCCCCAGCGCCTTCGCGTTGTCGGTGACCAGGTCGAGCGCCCGGGTGTTGATGTCGACGGCCCAGACGGCCGACCGCTTGCGGCGCGAGGCCCAGGTCAGCGCGATCGGCCCGTACCCGCAACCCATGTCCAGGATGGGCCCCTTCACCCGGGGCGGCGGCGCGTGCTCCAGCAGGATCCGGGTGCCCGGGTCCAGCCGGCTCCGCGAGAAGACCCCGGTGTCGGTGGTGAGCTCCAGGGTGATGTCAGGCAGGGTCACAGTGATCGGACGTCGCTCGCTGACAACGTCGGGTGCACTGGTGAAGTAGTGCGAGCCGGACATGATTTCCCCGTCGGGTCGTGAGGGCCTGGGGCCACCTGGTGGGCGCGGGCCGGCCCTGCGTGTTCGGCCCTGATCGTAACCCTTCGGCCGCCGCCACCCGGATCCGTGCAGGTCAGAGCCCTGTCCGGGCGACGCCGGCGGGCCGAGGCCGGTCAGCCGATGCCGGGCACCTTCCGGGTGGAGATCGCGATCCGGTTCCAGGTGTTGATGGTGAAGATCAACGAGAGCAGCTGGGCCAGCTCCGCCTCCTCGAACTCCTCGGCGGCCCGGCCGTACACCGCGTCCGGCACGCCGTCGCCGATCCGGGTGACCGCCTCGGTGAGGGCCAGCGCGGCCTGCTCCTTCGCGCTGTACAGACCGGCCGGCGCCTCCCGCCAGACCGACAGCAGGTAGAGCCGCTCCTCGCGCTCGCCGGCCTTGCGGGCGTCCTTGATGTGCATGTCCAGGCAGTACGCGCAGTTGTTGAGCAGCGAGGAGCGGATCTGCACCAGCTCCACCAGCGCCGGGTCCAGACCCTCCCGGGAGGCGGCGTCCAGGGCGAGCAGCGCCCGGAAGGCCTTCGGGGCGGCCTTGGCGTAGTTGACGCGGGCGGCGGGGGCCGGGCCCGTGGCGGGGGTCGTGGCGGTGGCGGTCGCGGTGTTCTCGGTGATCGTCATGTGGACAACTCTAGGAGTGGAATGCACCCCGGGCATGGTGCATTCCATCACCTGTTTCACGGGTCAATCTCGATGGCGGCCGACCCCGACGCCCCGGCTCAGGTGTCCACCGCGCACCAGAGCAGGCCGTCCCGGCTGGAGTGCCCGAACCTGTCGGCCAGCCCGAGCGCGGGCAGCGCCGCCAGCTGCTGTCCGGGATCGTCGGGCACCGGCGCGGTCAGCAGGTAGCCGGCCGGCGTCCTGGTGAGCCGTACGTCGGTGCCGACGCCGGTGGCCAGCCGGGCGGCGATGGCGTGCGCCCGTTCAACGGCCCGCATCGCCCGCAGCTCGCGCATCGCGCACGGCGTCCCCGGGCTGCGTCGCGAACGGTGACACCCGGTCCAGCCACCGGCCGTCCACGTCCCACTCCACCCCGCCTCCGGCGGGCCGGAGGAAGACCACGGTGCCGACCCGGTCCATGAACACGCCGGTCCGCCCGTTCAGCGTGTCCAGAACCAATTCGCCAGGCCTGGACGGGCGGTGCGGGTGGGCCGGCGGATCGACCCGGCCACCCCAGGCCGGTCCGGCCGGGTACGGGCTCACCAGCCTGAGCCCTGCCTCCGGCCGTCCGCCGCAGTTCGCGGGGCAGCGGCAGGCGGGCAGACTCCGGTCGCCGACGACGGCGGGCGCGTAGGCCTGCTGGTCTTCCGGCTGAGGGATCGTCATGATCGTTTCTCCATGGCGGTCTTGGACTCGGCAGTCCTTACTTTCCGTAGTCCAAGCGTCGCGCTCCGGCGCTACGCTGAGAAGGTGCGACATGTTCGCAACGGCACCGGGAACATGGGGGTTCGAACAGACATGGCAGCCCATGAGCGAGAGCTTCGGCCGGAACGATCCGTCCGGGACCTCTTCGGATTTCAGCTTCGCGTGACGCGCAAGCGCCAGGGGCTGTCGCTCGACAACCTCTCGTCCCAAATCAGTTACAGCAAAACCCATCTGTCGAACGTGGAAACCGCCGACCGTGCGATTCCGCCGGACCTGCCGGCCAAGCTGGACGCCACGTTCGGGACGGACGGCATCTTCGGTCACCTCCATCGCCTCGTACTTCGTGAATCCTTTCCTGACTGGTCGCGTCGGTTCATGGAGTTGGAAGCGCTGGCATCGGCTCAACGGAAGTTTGCCAACGGGGCCTTCCCCGGACTCTGGCAGACGGGTGGATACGGCAAGCGGCTGCTGGAACTCGGACTGCCGAGGGCCACACCGGGCGAGATCGAGGAACGCTGGGCCGTCCGAGAGAGTCGTCAGGCGCTCATCGCGGGTGACGAGCCGCCGCACATCTGGGTGGTCCTGGATGAGGTGGTCGTGCGGCGACCGGTCGGTGACCCCAAGACGATGCGGGATCAGATCGACCATGTGCTGGAACTGACTGCGGGTCCCGACGCCGTGGTTCAGGTGCTTCCCTTTGCGGCGGGCGGTCACGGCAGCATGGCCGGATCGATTACGCTGCTCGACTTCGTGGACGCACCGCGCGCTGCCTACGTCGAGGGCTATGTGGTCGGCCAACTCGTCGAGTCCCCGCAGGAGGTGGCCGAGATCGCGCTGACCTACGATTTCCTGCAAGCGGCAGCCATGTCGCCGCAGGAGTCGAGAGCGTGGCTCCGACGTGCAATGGAGGAGTTTCGAGCATGAGCACTGCTCCCACCCCAGGTGAAGAAGCCATCGACCCCGCGGCCGCGCAGTGGTTCAAGAGCAGCCACAGTGATGCCCAGGGCCAGGGCGACTGCGTCCGCATCGCCACGACTTTCGTCGCCACTCACGATCTCGTGATGGTCGGCGATACCAAGAACCCCGATGTCAGCATCGCCGTCTCTCCGGACGCCTGGACCGACTTCGTGCGCGCCGTCGCCGACGGCGAGTTCGGCGCGCCCTGAACCCGGACGCAAGCGACGGCGCGGGCCGGCCCCTTGATTTCGGGGGCCGGCCCGCGCCGTCGTGCTGGGGCGGGGGTCAGCCGGTGACGGTGGGGGTGATCTTGACGGCGGTGGCGCGGTGCTGGTCGGCGGTGGCGCCGAAGGAGAGGTTGAACTTGTTGCCGGTGGTCCAGCCCTTGTCGACGCCGATCCGGAAGGTGTATTCGGTGGTGGCACCGGCGGGCAGGGCACGCTGCAGGGAGTCGGCGTTGATGGCGAGGTTGTCGTTGCAGTCGTGGTCGACGGTGACGGGGCGCCACTGGCCGTGGTCCTGGACCTCGACGACGAGGTCGGCGGCCTCGATGAAGTGCTTGGTGTAGTCGCCGGACTTCGGGTCGACCACGTTGGGCAGGCTGATCGTGGGGGTCACCTGGCGGAACGCGGCCTTGGTGGGGTTGGTGACCTTCACGGTGTACTGGGCGGCCTGCTTGCCGACGACCAGGGCGCCCGGGCCGCCGGAGACGGTGACCTTGGGCATGTGGGTGTCGACGACCTTGGTGTCGACGACCTTCTTCGTGGCGATCTGCTTGATGGTGGTGACGGAGTCGTAGGCGGCGGCTTCGACGGGCAGGGTGCCGGGGCCGTTGTCGGCGTCGAGGTGGATGCGGTACTGGATGGTGCGGCTGGCGCCGGAGGGGAGCGGGAAGGTGGCGGACCGGCCGCCCATCACGTAGTCCATGCCGGTGCCCTGGCTGAGCGGGAACTGCTTCCAGGTGTTGCCTTCCTTGCGCTCGATGGTGCCGCCGGCCATCCGGCCGATGAATCCGCATGCGGCGCCGTCGTACTGCTGGGAGGCGACGACGGGGACGACGCTGTCGTAGCGCTTGGTGCCGGTGTTGGTCCAGGTGACGGAGAAGGCGACGGTGCCGCCGCCGGCCTCGATCCTCTGGCCGGGGTTGAGGCCGTCGAAGCGGATCTCGATTCCGCCGCCGGGCTTGACCACGCTCGCCGGCGTCTTGGCCGCCGCGGCGGGGGCCTTGGCGGCGGGGGCCGGGGTGGTGGTGCTCGGCGCGGGCGCCGGGGCCGGGGTCTCGGCGGTGGGGGTCGCGGCCGGGGTGGCGGCGGGCACCGAGGTGGTCGCGGACGGCGCGGGGGTGCTCGGGGCGGTGGCGGCGGCGGGGGCGCTGAGGGTGGGTGCGGCGCTCGGCGCGGCGTCGGTGGAGGTGTCGGGGGTGCAGCCGACGGCGCCGGTGGCGATGACGGCGGCGAGCGGCAGGGTGAGGGCCAGGCGGCGGGAGCGGCCCTTGGCGGAGCCGGCGGTGACGATCTTCGCAAAGCGGTTGATAACGGACGCGTTCATGATGCAGATCCCCCTGGGAAGTGGTCTCGGAAGTTTTTGACTCGACGAGGCGGCCGGCCCTGCTCCCCGGCTTCCCGCCGGTCCGCCTCGCTGGCCCTCACCCTGATAGACGTGCATCCCCCCGAGGGGTTGCAGGTGGATTCAGAAAACTTTTCCGCCGCTTCCGGGCACCCCGCGCCGCCCCCTGGGGCCTGTCGCCCGGCGCCCCGTTCCGGGCCCCGCAACACGCCCACGCCCGGGCGAGGCGTCGCGTCCGGGGCGCTGCGGACGGATACTTCAAGGGCCCCGTCAGGCAGGGCCCAGCAGGGTCCGGGTGAGGCTCCCAGCAGCGAGGACGACACCATGCCGCAGAATCCCGAGGACTACGTGGACGAGGTCGCCGCCGAGGTCGACGAGCCGGCTGAGGACGACCCGGAGGCCGACGAGTACGACGAGCTGGTGGAGCGCCGCGCACTGGGGGCGGACCCGGCGACCGACGTCGCCGACGCGGCGGAGCAGGCCCGGGTGGTCATGCTGGACGAGGACGAGTACCGCTGACACCGCGCGGCGCGCGCCGCCGATACGTCCCGATTGCCCTCCGACCTGCCGGGTACCTGCCGGGTTCCCCCCGCCCGGCCGGACCGAATCGGTTTGAACCCGTTCAAACGCTCTGGCAGGATCGGGCCGACCGGGCCTGGGGCCCGCGGAACGTGGGGGGTTGGGTCATGCGCGCGCTTTTTTCCGCTGTCGTCATGGGGGCCACGCTGGTGGGCGCTCTGACGGCCTGTGACGGCGTGACCGGGGCCGGGACCTCGGACGAGGCCGAGGCGCGGGCCGCGCTGGCCGCCTCGGCCGAGGTGATGCTGAAGGCCGGGAACGGTGCGGTGGAGATGGACTCGCCCGGCGATCTCCCCACCGCGGACGTGAAGGGCTACGCCGACTGGAAGAACGGCTCGGCGCTCGACGTCAGCAGCAGCAAGGCCGGCGGCTACCGGGTCCGGGTGGTGGGCGACGCCACCTATGTGGCGGTGCCCCCGGCGCTGGTCAAGATGTCCGGTGGCAAGCACTGGACGGCGAGCCGGCCGCTCTCCGCGGACCAGGCGACCGACGCCCAGGACACCCGCAACACCGTGCTGGCGCACCTGCTCGACCCGGTGGTCCAGCTGCGGCTGGCCACCGAGGGCGGGACGCTCAGCACGGCCCGCGACGGGGCACCCGAGGACAAGGGGACCCGCCGCTACCGCAGCGTGCTGGACGGCCGCTCGCTGATGGCGGCCCTGGGCGCGGCCGGCGTGGAACCGGACCGCACCTTCGCCCTGCGGCCCAAGGAACTGTCGAAGGAGCCGCCGGAGAAGGCCCGGACGCTCACGGCCGAGTTCGCGATCAACGACAGGCACGAACTCGTCAGCGTCAAGCTGTACTTCGTCCAGGCCGGGCGGACGTCGCTGGCGGCGGAGGGGAGCGCCCCGGTGGTCCTGCGCTGGTCGGAGCTGGGCGGTGCGCCCAAGATCGAGGCGCCGGCCAGGAAGGACATCGTGCGGGACCCCAAGGCGCGGTCGGCCGGGCCGCAGACCCCGACGCACGACGCCGCCGAGTCCTTGGAGGACGCGGTGGTCCGGGCCCAGCAGCTGACCTCGTACCGGACCAACCGGACCGGGCCGGAGGGCTCCGGCGAGCGGGCCGTACTGGCCTTCCAGCAGTCCGGGACGTCCGCCCTCTCCATCACCGCCTCCGACATCGAGACCTGGGGCAACCCGAAGACCCTCATCGACAAGGACGGCCACCAGCACGTGATCGTCACGGGCGGTGTCTACTACGCGCTCGCCGAGCTGAGCGTGGGCAAGAGCTGGCTCAGCCTGGAGAGCGGGACGGGCGATTCGAAGGCCAAGGGATACCTGGCGGCCTTCGTGGGGGCGCTCGCGGCGACCGACGAGGCGGCCTGGGTGGCGACCGAGGAGATCGGCGGCCGCCCGGCGGAGCACTACCGGGGCACCGTGGTGCTCTCCACGCTGGCCGAGTACACCGGCCCCGTGCTCGGGCAGTTCGAGCGTGACAACCTCGTCAAGGACGCCCGGGCGCACGGGCTGGACAGGGCCGACATCGACGTCTGGCTCGGCACGGACGGCCTGGTCCTGCGGACCCGGGAGTCCGGCAGCGGGTCCCAGGGCGCGTACAGCGTGACCGAGGAGTACAGCGACCACGGCGCCGTCCGCGACATCGCGGCGCCGCCGGCCGGGGACGTGATCTCGTCGAAGGACCTGCTGGACGGCCTGAAGCGGTAGGGCCGGGCGCGCCGAACCGCACCGTGGCCCCGGACGGACCCGTCCGGGGCCACTCCGTCGTTCAGAGCGCCTTGCGCCGCTGCAGCCAGGCGAAGGCCGCCCAGCCGGGCAGGACCGGCAGCAGGAAGGTCAGCAGGCGGTACAGCACCACCGCGGCCACCGCCGAGCCGCTGTCCATCGCGGCGGTCGCCACCAGCATCCGGGGCAGGGTCAGCTCGATCCAGCCCGCGCCGCCCGGGGTCGGCGCGGCGCTGCCCACGGCGTTGCCGACCAGCAGCACCACCGCGACCGAGGCGAAGCTCGGGCGGCTGTCGACGGCCTGCGCGCAGCAGTACAGGCAGGCCACGAAGCAGAGCGAGACGAGCAGCTGCCCGGCGATCCCGGCGCTCAGCCGCCCGGGGCTGCGCAGCAGGTCGAGCAGCCGGGGCAGCACCTCGGAGGTGAGCGGGCGGAGCCGGGCGGCGAGCCAGCGCCGGGCCGGCGGGACGGCCGCGACCAGGCTGAGCAGCACGGCTGCCCCGGCCAGCCCGCCGACCAGGGTCGGCAGCGCGTCCAGTTCGGAGCCGGGGTCGTTCCCCAGCAGGTAGACGAAGGCGCCGAGCTGCAGCAGGTGCAGGATCAGGCCGAGCAGCTGGCCGACGCCCACGCTGGACAGGGCCTGCGGGGTCGGGACGCCCGAGCGCTGCAGGAAGCGGGTGTTCAGGGCGATCCCGCCGACCCCGCCGGGCGAGACGATCTTGACGAAGCAGCCGGCCACCTGGGCCAGCAGGGCGTGCCAGAGGTTCACCCGCTCGGGCACGAAGCCGACGAAGCCGACGGTCGCGGCGACATGGCTGGCGGCGGCGAGGAGCACGGCCAGGGTCATCCAGCCCGGGTCGGCGCCGGCCAGGGTGGCGATCGGGTTGTGGTCGGTGGTGAAGAACTGCGGCAGCAGCAGGCAGCCCGCCACCACCCCGCCGACCACGGCCAGCAGGGTGCGCGGCCGCAGCCGCTCCAGCCGCACGGCCCGGACCGCCGCCTGCGGGCGGGTACGCAGCACCTCGGCCCGGATCGCCTCCAGCAGTTCGGGCCGCTGCTTCAGGGCGGCCCTGGTCTGCCGGGCCAGCGCTATCGGCTGGAGCAGCGGCAGGGCCGCGCCGACGGCGGCCGGGCCCAGCACCGCGACGGCGGAGCCGACCGCCCGCTCGGCGCCGGTCCGCAGGGCGAGGGTGGTGAGCAGTTGCGCGGTGTCGGCCCGCAGCACGAGGTCGCTGGCCGCGATGTCGCCGTCCGCCAGGTCGACCAGGTGGACGGCCCCGCACTCGGCCACCACGACGGCCGCGGGGACGAGTGCCCGGTGCGAGATCCGCCGGGTCTGCAGCAGCTTGAACTGGGCCCAGACGTCCGCGAGCAGCTCCTCGGTCAGCTCCTCGTCGGCGAGCAGGTCGAGCGCCCGGCCGGGCACGTGCTCGTACGCGACCAGGGCGGCGTCCGGGCCGAGTTCGGCACTGGCGACGACCCGGCGGGTGCGGACCCCGGCCGCCACCGCCGCGTACGAGACCAGTGCCTCGTGCTCCAGGCCGGTGCGCAGCGAGCGCAGCACCCGCGGGTGCGGGGCGGTGCGCAGCCGCAGCCGGCGCCAGACCCGCTGGAACAGCGCGGCGACCAGGGCCTGCCGGTCCAGCAGCAGCACGTCCAGGTCGGGTCGGCCGTCGTCCTGCCCGACCAGGTAGCGGTCCGGGCCGGACGGCGTGATGGTGCGCGGGCGAAGCCCGACCTGGCGCAGGCTGAGCGCCAGCGCGGCCGGCCGGGGCCGCGGGTCCGGGACCCCGACGGCGTACAGCGTGCCGTGCGCCACGGTGGCGCCGATCAGCAGGCCGAGCAGCAGCGAGAGCGGGCCGGCGTACCCGCTGAGCAGGCCGGCCACGCCGGAGAGGGCGAAGGCGACCCGGGGCCGGTGGCGGTCGCGGGCGCCCGCGGCGATCAGGAAGGCCAGCACCGGCGCCAGGTAGCCGTAGACCGGCTCGGTGTGGCCGGGGCCGTCGGGCAGCGGGTGGGTGAGGGCGTCCAGCAGGGAGGCCGGGGCGGCGCCGTCGATCCAGAGGTCGAGGGCGACGCAGAGCCCGTACGCCACGGTGGCGGCCAGCAGGCCGTCCGCCACCTGCTGGCGTCCGCGCCGGCGGTCGTGGCCGAGCAGCAGCCGGGCGCCGGCGACGGCGGGGACGAGCAGCAGGGCGGCGGTCGACAGCGCCCCGGCGATCCGGGACACCGCGTGCGGGATCAGGTCGACGCCCTGGGCGATGTCGGCGTCCATGCCGCCGGCGGTGGCCTGGGCGTAGTCGGCGAGCAGCAGGGTGAGGCAGATCGCGGCCAGGCCGAGCAGCAGCCGGATCAGCGCGGCGGGCTGCCGCACCCGGTCGGTGCCGCCGACCATCCGGCGGACGGGTGCTCCGGCGGGTGCGGTCGGGGGCGGTCCGGCGGGACGGTCCGTCTCCGTGCCGCTGCCTTGTCGATCTGTCACCGTGGCCACGCGGCATGCTCCCATGCCGGGCCGCCCGGGGGGAGTGGCGGCCCCGGTCCGGGGGCGGCCGGGGCGGATCCGGTCGGCGCTGGTGGGCGCCGGTCGGGCCGGGCGGGCGCCGGTCAGGCCTGCCGGGTGGGGACGACGACCAGCCGGCTCAGGTTGACCTCCCGGCGGCGGCTGACGGTGTAGCCGATCAGGTCGGCGATGTCCTCGGAGGTGAGCGCGGGGATGGCCGCGAACATCCCGCCCAGCTGCTCGGCGAGCTCCGGGTTGTCGATGTGCCCGCCCAGCTCGGTGCTGGTGAGACCGGGCTCGACGGTGGTGACCCGGACGTCGCGCGGGCCCAGTTCGGTGCGCAGGGCCGCGGAGAGCTGGGTGAGGCCGGCCTTGGTGGCCGCGTACACGGCGTAGTCCGGGAACACCACGTGCGAGGCGATCGAGGAGACGTTCACCAGGTCGGCGGTGCGGCCGGCCCCGGCGGCGCCGGTCAGGTCGGGGACGAAGGCCCGGATCACCCGCAGGGCGCCGGTCAGGTTGGTGTCGATCATGCGGCTCCACTCGTCGAGCCGGCCCTGGCCGATCGGGTTGGGCAGCATCACGCCGGCGTTGTTGACCACCAGGTCGACCCGGCCGTACGCGGCCCGGACGCGGTCGGCGGCGGCGTCCACCGAGGCCTGGTCGGTGACGTCGACCGTCACCGCGAGGGCCTGGCCGCCGTCCGCGCCGATCTTGGCGGCGAGGTCGTCCAGCCGGTCGGCCCGGCGGGCCAGCAGGGCGACCCGGGCGCCGTTGGCGGCGAGCAGGCGGGCGGTGGCCTCGCCCATCCCGCTGGCGGCGCCGGTGACGACGGCGGTGCGTCCGGCGAGGGTGGGGTAGCTCATGGGGTTCTCCTTGGCTCAGGTCGTTCGTGCGAGGGGTGCGGTCCGGCGGTGGGCCGGGCCCGGCGGATCCCACTCTGCGCGCCCGCCGGGCGGCGGCCCAGGCCTCGCTCTTCCTGGGAAAGCCAGTACCAGGCTGGGCCGGTGAGGCCGGGCTAGCCTGGACTGATGGAGAACACGGTGGGGGAGTTCCTGCGGTCCAGGCGGGCCCGGATCCAGCCCGAGGAGGTCGGTCTCCCCTCGCACGGGCGCCGGCGCGTCCAGGGTCTGCGGCGCGAGGAGGTCGCGCAGCTGGCCGGGGTGAGCGTGGACTACTACATCCGCCTGGAGCAGGGCCGCGGCACCTCCGCCTCCGACGCGGTGCTGGACGCGGTGGGCCGGGTGCTGCGCCTGGACGAGGTGGAGCAGGCCCACCTGCGCGACCTGCTCCGCCCCGCCCGGGCGGCGGGCCGTGCCGTCCGGGGCCGCCAGCAGGTCAGGGAGGGCGTCCGGCTGCTGCTGGAGATGATGGACGCGGTGCCCGCCTTCGTGCTCGGCCGCCGGATGGACGTGCTGGCCTGGAACGGGCTCGCCGACTCGCTGCTCGGCTTCAGCGGCCAGCCCCCGGAGGAGTGCAACACCGCCAGGCACGTCTTCCTCGACCCGGGCGCGCGGGACTGCTACCCGCAGTGGGAAGCGGTCGCCGCCGAGACCGTCGCCTACCTCCGGCTGGACGCCGGCCGCTACCCGCAGGACCGCCGCCTCAGCGCGCTGGTCGGCGAACTCTCCGTCCGCAGCCAGGAGTTCCGCCGGCTCTGGGCCGACCACCAGGTCAGGGAGAAGACCCACGGCAGCAAGCTGATCCGGCATCCGCTGACGGGGACGCTCAGCTTCGGGTACGAGACGCTCGCGATCGCGGGCGCCGCCGACCAGCTGCTGATCACCTACACCACCCCGGCGGGCTCCCCGACGGCGCAGAAGCTGGCGGCGCTGGCGAGCTGGACGGCGGACGGCCCGGCGGGATCCGCGCCGCGCGGGCGGGCCGCGGCGGCGGAGGAGGGCGCGGGGCCGCCCGGCTGAGCGCGGCCCGGCGCGGTTCCCGGCCGCCGGGCCCCGGCCTCACTACCCTGCCTACATGAGCGCGTGCGAAGACCTTGCGGCGGCCCCGGCGGACATCGCGCCGTCGCCCCCGACCGACGGATGCGCCGACTGCCTCGCCGCGGGCAGCCGGGACTGGGTGCACCTGCGGCTCTGCCTGGACTGCGGGCACATCGGCTGCTGCGACAACTCGCCGCAGCGGCACGCCAGCGCCCACTTCCACAACAGCTCCCACCCGGTGATCCGCTCGTACGAGCCGGGCGAGGAATGGCGCTGGTGCTACGTCCACGAGGCGATGGGCTGAGCGCCGTGCGGCGATCGGCGCACTCCTGAGCGACCTGCCCCGGCCGGCCGCCGGTACCGCGCGGGCGGGTGCCGGCCGAGCCTTCGACCGGGTGGCCGAGGGGCCGGTTCGGGTGCCTGGCGGGGCATCCCGAGCTGTGCCGCCCGGGCCGGACACCCACCCGGGAAAATGTGTACATCGGATGAAATCCGGACATAACATCCCGTGCGGCTCCCTTGCCCCGCAGGTGCGGCGCGAGCGCCGCCGAAGGGAGAACAACGATGACCAAGCAATCGTCGGCCCGGATGAGCAAGCTCCAGCGCGGCACCCAGGAACTGCTGGAACGCCGCGGGATGGCGGCGACGCCACGGCCGCTCGGGCCGCCGCCGCTCACCAACGCGCCGCCGACCGGGGCACCCGGCATGCACTTCGGGGACAGCACGTTCCGCCACGGCGGCCGGGAGGGCACGTCGACGGCCATGCACTCCGCCCCCGCCATGCACGCCGAGCTGAAGGGCCACCGCCACCGCGGCGCGGAGAAGCACTCCGCCCACTGAGCCCGGTCAGGGGGCGGGAGCCGCCGGCCGTCCGCCGGCCGCGCTCCCGCCCCTGACGCGTGCTCGGCCGCGGCTCGGGGGAATCCCCCGGCGGGATCAGGGGCGGCTCGGGGCCCGTCCCGGATGGCCCGGCCGCGCGGTTCCGGCAGGCTGCTCGACGGAAGCACCACCCCGCCGCCGACCGCCTGGAGCGACTCCCGTGAACTCGTCCGCGCACCGCACCCGTTGGACCACCCTGGCGGCCGCCGCCACCCTGGTCGCCGCCGTCGCGGCCGGCGCCGGGACGCCCGCGCTCGCGGCCGGGCCCGCCGCCACCGGCCCGTCCGCCGCCACCGCCCCGCCGGCCCGGCCGGACCGGGGCGCGCTCGCCCGGACCATCGCCGACCTCCCCGACGAGGGGATCACCGGCGCGCTCGTCCGGGCCGGCGGCCGCGGCGGGCAGTGGTCCGGCACGGCGGGCGACGGGGTGGATCCGGACGGCCGGTTCCGGATCGGCAGCATCTCGAAGGTCTTCACCGCCACCGTGGTCCTGCAACTCGCGGCCGAGCGCCGGCTCGCCTTGGACGCGCCCGTCCAGCGCTACCTCCCGGGCCTGCTGCCCGCGGACCGTCCGGCCGTCACCGTCGGCCAACTGCTCGACCACACCAGCGGACTGCCCGGCGGCTCCGGCCTCACCTCGGGCGACGGCAGCGCCGGCTGGTTCGCCGACCACCGCACCGACTCCTGGACGCCGTCCGAGGTGGTCACCGCCGCGCTCGCCGGCCCGATGAGCTTCGCGCCCGGCAGCGCCCAGCAGTACAACGGGATCAACACCTTCGTCGCCGGGATGGTCGTCGAGAAGGTGACCGGCCGTACCTTCGCCCAGGAGGTGCAGACCCGGATCGCCCGGCCGCTGGGCCTGCGCGACACCTACCTGCCCGCCGCCGGCGACACCTCGCTGCCCGGCCCCTCGGCGCACGGCTACCTGACGGTGCCCGGCCCCGGCGGGGCGGGCGGCCCGGGGGTCCGGGTGGACGTCACCGAGCAGAGCCCCTGGCCGTGGGCCGAGGGCGGCATGATCTCCTCCGCCCCGGACCTGGAGCGGTTCATGACCGCGCTCTTCCGCGGCCGGCTGCTGCCGCCCGCCCAGCAGGCCGAGCTGTTCACGGTGCCCGACGTTCCCAACGTCCGGAACAAGAACTGCGAGATCGGCCCGACCGCCGGACGGGCGTGCTTCAGCATGGGCCTGATGAGCGTCACGCTGCCCGACGGCACGGTCGTCTGGGGCAAGACCGGCAGCCGTCCGGGCTACACCGGCGGCCTGTTCGCCACCCGTGACCTGAGCCGCCACGTCGTCTACTCGTTCAACCCGACCGGCCTGAACGGCGAGGAGTTCCCGCACGTGTGGGCCGTGGTGACGACGGCCTTCGGCTCGGGGCAGGCCTACTGAGGAGGCCGAGGGGGCCGAGGGGGCCGAGGGGGCCGAGGGGGCTGAGGAGACTGGGGCGGCCGAGGAGGCTGAACGGGTGGGGTCGCGGCCGGTGGTTCGCGTCCGGTCCCGCCCCGGCGGACCGTGGCACAGTGGGGGCGCACATTCTCGATCCGCGCCGGTCCGCCGGTCGCGCACTCCAGAAGGAGTCACCATGTCGGACGGCCCGCTGAAGTCCCGTGAGGAATGGCTCGCTTCGCTGCCGCGCGCGTACGCGGCCGCCGGATGCCTGCTCCGGGACGAGGAGGGGCGGGTGCTGATCGTCAAGGCCGGCTACCGCCAGCACTGGCAGTTCCCGGGCGGCACCATCGACCTCGGCGAGGGCCCGGACGCCTGCGCAGCAAGGGAGTTGGAGGAGGAGACCGGGATCGTCCGGGAGGCCGGCGACCTGCTGGTGGTGGCCTGGACGCACCCGTCCGCCGAGCTGGCGCACCCCGCGATCCACTTCCTCTTCGACCTCGGCAGCATCGCGGGCGACACCCCGGTGACCCTCCCGGCCGGGGAGCTGGACAGCTACCGCTGGGCCCCGGTCGAGGAGGCGCTCCAACTGCTCGGCCCGGCGCGCTCGTTGCGACTGGCGGCCGGGCTGGAGGCGCGTGCGGACGGGCGGGTGCGGATGGTCACCAGCCCGGTCTCCGGCTTCTGAGCAGGCCGTTCGGCGGTGTCACCGGCGTTGCCGGCGAGGGGCGGCGCGTCGAACTGACGTCCTGTCATATCCCTTGGTGTGCAGATGAAATGGATGATCCCCCGGATGTAGCATCCGGGGGATCAGACCGTTACGACTGCCTGGCCACATTTTTCTTGGCGGAAAGATCACCAGGCGGCCGCACACATCGAGTGGCCGACGCCGGCCGAGCCCGATCCCCAGAGTGTACGCACGCCGAGCGGCGCGCGGAGCCCTCGGCGCGTCGGCGGGGGCGCGGCGCCCTCGGGAGAAGCCATGAACCTCAGCGACACCGCCGCAGCCCGCCCCGCCGCCTGGACGGCCCCCGCCAACGAGTTCCGCACCAGGCTCGGCCAGTGGATGCAGCAGATCCCCACCGGCGGGGCCTGGAAGTCCTTCGGATCGGCGTTCGCGCTCTTCCTGATGCACGCCGCCCAGAAGGCCGACGCCGACGGGACCAACCTCCACCGGGCTCCCTCGAACGAGTGGTTCGCCAAGTCCTGCCGGACGTCCAAGGACTCCATCCCCCGGTTCTACCGGGCCGCCGCCGAGGCCGGGCTGATGACCCTCGCCTTCGGGCCCTCCGGCGCCCGGGTGCGGGGCTACGCCTGCGTGCTGCCGATCGGCGGGGTCCCCCGCTGGGAGGCGGCCCTGGCCGTCCTCCGGCAGGACCGCCGCAGGGTCCGGCAGGCCGCCCGCCGGACGGCCGACCGGCCCGCGGTGGCGGCCGGAGGCCCCGCGGGGACGAGCGAGGCCGTGCCCGCCGTGCCCGCTGCCGGTGCCGTGCCTGCTCCCGCTGCCGTGCCTGCCGCCGGTGCCGTGCCCGCGTCCCGTGCCGCGACCGTCGACAACTCCGCACACGACGCCCGCCCCGGCCCCGTGCCCGGGTGCCCGCCCCGTAAGTCCGCACGTGCGGGCCTGCCCGGCGAGGGCGCCGGGAGAAACAGCTCCGCACGTGCTGGTTCGGGCAGGTCCGCACGTACCGGCTCACAGGTCCGCACGTGCGGGCCCGACCAGGAAGCCGACTACCAGGACAGGACGACGGCTGGTCTTTCCCGGCCCGTAACCACTCCGCGCGTGCGGGCGTTGTTGAGCGTGGGGGGAGCGGCCGCAGCGGCCGGCCCCGCCCCGGCCGAGCCCCTCCCGGCCGGACCGAGGACCGCCGGGCCTGCCGGCCCCGACGACCTGGAGCACACCGGTGGACCGCAGCATCGCGACCGGCCGCCGGCGGGCGTTCCCGCCGCACCGGCCTGCGCCGCACCGCCCCCCGAGCCGGCCGGACCGGCCGCGCCCGGCGCCGGGTGGCCGGCGGGGGAGGTCGTCCGCCCAGGAACGCCCGGGTGGGACGAGCTACGTGCCACCATGCGGGCGATCCGTGAGCGCCTGGGCGGTGGCCGCCGCCGGTGACGCCCCGGATCCCGGCGGCCCGGCGCCCCCGTGACGTGCGGACCTGCGGTCAGAGGTTCAGCTTGAACCCGTCGTGGCTACGGGCGAAGCCGAGCGAGGCGTAGAAGGCGTGGGCCCCGGCGCGGCGTTTGTCGCTGGTCAGCTGGACGAGCGTGCAGCCGCGCCGCCGGGCCCGCTCGACGGCCTCGCCGATCAGCCGGCGGCCCAGCCCGTCGCCGCGCCGGTCGGCCCGGACCCGGACGCCCTCCAGCAGGGCCCGCTCCTCGCCGTGCCGGCCGAGGCCGGGGATGTAGGTGAGCTGCAGGTACCCCAGGACGGTGCCGTCGCCCTCGTCCAGGACGAGCATCTCGTTGCGGGCGTCGCCGTCCACCGCCTCGAAGGCCCGGCTGTACGCCTCGTCCACCCGGACGCCGGCGGGGTCGGTGACCCGCTCCTCGTCGGTGAGCAGGGCGATGATGGCGGGGAGGTCCTGGCGGACGGCGTCACGGAAGATCACGGGTGGATCATCGCAGCCGGCGCTTCGAGCAGCCGGGCGCGGGCGGCGGCCAGGTCGGCGGGGCCGAGTCCGGCGGCGAGCAGCCGGGCCTGCGGGTCGAAGCCGTCCAGGGCGGCGAGCAGGGCGTCGTCGGCGGTGGTGCCGGCCCGTTCCAGGGCGGCGGCGATCAGCGCTTCCTCGTCGGGGCGTCCGAGCATGGCCCAGAGAGGGCGCAGGTTGGGGCCGCTGAGCAGGTAGTCGGCGACGATCGCGGCGGGCTCGACGCCCGCCAGGGTGAGCAGCAGCAGGGTGGCCAGGCCGGTGCGGTCACGGCCCGCCCCGCAGTGCACGACCACCCCGCCGGGCCGGGCCCGGGCGACGGCCGCGACGATCTCGGCGATCGCGCCGGGGCACTCGTCGAGGTAGGGGCGCAGCGCGAGCGGGGTGCCGTCGAGTTCGCCCCAGCGCTGCCACCAGGAGGCGCCGGCCAGTTCGTCGAGCGGTATCCGGACCAGGTCGAGGTCGGCGGGCAGCGGCAGCAGCGGCTTGTACTCGTCGGCGTTGCGCAGGTCGATCACGGTGCGGACGCCGTGGGCGCGCAGGGCCTCCCAGCCCTCGGCGGTGAGCCGGTCGAGGTTGTCGGCCCGGACGACGGCGCGGTGGCGGGTGCGGCCCCCGGCGGTGGTCGGCAGGCCGCCCAGATCCCGTACGTTGAGGCATCCGTCCCAGGTCAGGGTGCGCCTCTCGGCCTGTGCGCCGGTGTCTGTCATCGGTTCCCCCCGTGTCCGGTGGAGGCGGTCGCCCCCTGTGTTGTGACTCCTGGGGCGGCCCGGTGGTTCCGGGGCGGGCTCTTCGCCCGATGCCGCGTCAGGTCCGCCGCCGGGCTCGGGGGCGGCGGCCCGGGCAGGTCGCCGGGTCAGGCGGCGGCGGGCGCGGGGAGGGCGGCGGCCTCGGCCCGGACGAGCTTCTCCATCGGGTCGGCGGCGGCCCGGCCGAGCACGGCGGCGACCATCATCGCGGCCACCAGGAAGACCGTCGACAGCCAGGCCATGGTGCTCACCGGCAGGGTGAAGGCGCCGGTCACCCGGGCCGCGCACTCGCCGGACAGGGCCAGGCCCCAGATCGCGGAGAAGGCGCGCTCCTGCCGGCGGAAGGCCCGCGAGCCGGCCGCCCGGCCGTCGGCGAGCCGCTCCCAGGCGGCCGTGCGGAGCCGGTCGCCCTTGGTCAGGAAGGGCATCAGCACGCCGGACATCAGCGGCCGCCCGGCGGCCGACGAGGCCAGCACCGCCAGGCCGACGGCCCCGCTGAGCAGGCCGTCCTTGGCGATCATCAGGCGGGCGTCGCCGGTGACGCCCGCCAGCACCAGGCCGAGCAGGTTCACCGTGAGCATCAGGGCGGCCCAGGTGTTGAGCCGGCGTTCGCGCAGCAGACCGAGGACCGTCCGGGCGGCGGGGATCACGCTGGCCAGGCCGAGGGCCGCGACCTGGCTGAGACCCAGCGCGGAGTGCAGCAGGAAGTAGCCGCCGAGCGGGGCCAGCACGTCGATCGCCAGGGGTGCGTAGGCCGAGCGGGTGCTCGCGGTCGCGGTCGCGGCGCGGGGGGCGGTCGCGGTGCCGGTGCCGGTGCCGGTGCTGGTCAGGATCTGGCTCATGGTGGCTGCCTCCGCCGGGAGTTGGCGCCGGGCGGTGCGCCCCGCGTCGTGCCTCCAGTCTGGCGATCCGGCCACCCGCCCCAGCAGTGCCTTCCGTTGCCGGATCGGCGTGACAACTGTCATGGGAGCGAGCGTGACACGCCGCCCGAGAGGCCTACCGGCCGGGGAAGACCCAGAGTTCGCGTCCCAGGGTGTCCTCGCAGCGCACCGCCCGGAACCGCTCGTCCCCGGCGGAGAGGAAGCCCTCGGCGACGCCTTGCAGGACCTCCCGGGCGACCTGGTCGGACCGGCGCCAGGCGCCGGTGAGGACGAGTGACTTGTCGGCGAGTTCGGCACGCTGGATCCGGCCGACCGAGGCGCCCAGCAGGACGGCGTTGACGTCGGCGAGCCCCGCGCGGGAGAGGTAGGTCTCGCCGGTGCGGGCCCGGTCGACCAGGCGCAGCAGCTCGGGCAGGGCGTAGTGCCGGACGGCGGCGACGGCGTCCTCCACGGCGACCTGCCAGCGCGGGCCGGGGAGCACCTCCCACCACATCTCGTCCTGCACGGGCAGCAGTTCCCCGATCCGGGCCCGCCAGATCTCGACGCCGTGGCGGACCCGGGGGTCGGGGCGCAGCCCGGGCAGGCCGCTGTCGGCCCAGTCCTGCTTGCCGGTCAGACTGAGTTCGAGGGTGAACCGCACCCGGTCGCCCAGCGGCCGGCGGACGACGCCGATCAGGGCCCAATGGCCCTCGTCGGGGAGGCTGAAGGTGTGCCGCCAACCGCTGAGGCCCAGGGCGCGCATGGCGGGCGCGAAGTGGTCGCGCAGCCCGTCCGTGTAGAGCTCTTGGGCGGTCTTCATCACGTCTTCCTGGTCGGCGGAGCGGGGCGGGGCGGGCGCACCGGCCCGCCCGGCCGTGCGGGCCGGTGGGTGAGGTGCTGCGACGGGGCACGTGGCCGGGCAGCGGCGCGGCCGGGCGGTGCGGGGGCGGGCCACGGGGCCGGCCCGGGGGAGCGCGGCTGTGCAGGGGCGGCGGTCGCCCGTGGAGGGCAGGCGCGTTGTGTGGAGAAACCGTGGAGGTCCGGTGTTGCTCCGGTTCTCCTCCAACGTATGCGGGGTGCGGGTATCGGGACCGCGGGCGAACGGCAGCGGCCGACGGGACCTTGGACCCCGTGGGGCAGGGGGTTTGGTCCCGCCCGCCGCAACACGGAGTTCACCGGGCACCCGTCCGGCCGGGGACCGGATGCCGCATGATGGGGCGAGTGCACAGTGCAGACCGCCCCGGAGCCGGTACCGACAGAGGTGTCGGCGTCCCCGGCTTCGTCCCGCCGCCGCGATCCCGGTCGGCCGGCCCCCTTCCGGACCAGCCGGCGGCCCGCCCTGCCGTGAGCGCCGCGGGAGGTCCCGCCGCCCCGGCCGGGGCGAGAACCGGCGGCCGCCCGACGGACGGCGCGGCCGACCTCTCGGCCGCCCTGATCGCCGCGCAGGGCGGCGACGAGGAGGCGTTCCGGCAGCTGTTCCGCGCGGTGCAGCCCGGTCTGCTGCGCTACCTGCGGGTGCTGGTCGGCAGCCGGCCGGGCGACACCCAGGACGCCGAGGACATCGCCTCCGAGACCTGGCTGCAGATCGCCCGCGACCTGCACACCTTCTCGGGGGACACCGACGGGTTCCGCGGCTGGGCCGCCACCGTCGCCCGCAACCGCGCCCTGGACCACCTGCGCAGCAGACGCCGGCGCCCCACCGCGGACCTGCCGCTGGAGTACCTGGCCGAACTGGCCTCCGGCGACGACACCGCGGGCGCCGCCCTCGCCACCGTCGGCACCTCCGACGCGCTCGCGCTGATCTCCCGGCTGCCGCGCGACCAGGCCGAGGCCGTCCTGCTGCGGGTCGTCATGCAGCTGGACGCCGAGAGCGCCGCCCGGGTGCTCGGCAAGCGGGCCGGGACCGTGCGGATGGCCGCCCACCGGGGGCTGCGCGGGCTCGCCAAGCTGCTGGAGCGCACCGGTGCGCCCGAGGCAGGGATCCCGCACCGGGGGGCTCCGCAGAAAAAATCTCCGCAGGGTGTGACAGAACCCAGGACCGCGACGCTGAAGGACTTGAGATGAGCACCAACCGATCCCGTCGGATCGACCGCGACACCGCCGAGCAGTTGCTCGCCGGTGCGGCGGCCGGTACGCCGGGCGGTCAGGCCTCCCTCACCGGAGAGGACGGCGACACCGGGCACCAGGCGCTGGCCGCCCTGCTCACCGCTGCGGCTGCCCCGCCGGCGGAGGGCGAACTCTCCGGTGAGGAGGCAGCCCTGGCCGCGTTCCGGCTGGCCGCCCGTCCCACCGCCGTACCCGTCCCTGTCCACGCTTCCGCCGCACCGCCCCGGAGACGATCGATGGCAACCGCCGCGCTGGCCCAGGCCTTCAGCGCCAAGGCCGCCGTCGTCGCGCTCGCGGCCAGCGCGCTCGGCGGGGTCGCGGTCGCGGCGGGGGGCGGCCACCTGCCGGCCGCGCTCGGCGGCGGCCAGGGCGGCTCCGGCCGGCCCGCGGCCCTGAGCACCCCCGAGATGTCCACCGGTACGCCGTCCGGCACGCCGTCGGCCAAGCAGACCGGCGCCCGCCCGGGCTCCTCCTCCGGCGGAGCCTTCCTCCCCTCCGGCGGGCCCGCCACCGGTGGCGGGGCGACCGTTCCGGGCGCCGCCTCCTCCGGCCCGGTGGACGCCCCCGGCACGCCGTCGGCCACCCAACCCGGGGCCGGACCGGGCGAGCGGGGCGCTTCGCCGACGCCCGGCAGCCCCACCGCCGTCCCCGAACTGGTGGCCCTCTGCCGGGACCTGGCCGACGCCGAGGTGCACGGCAAGACCCTGCGCTCGCTCGCCGCCGAGGCCCGGTACGGCCCGCTGCTCAAGGCGGCGGGCGGCGCCGAGAAGATCCAGGGCTACTGCGCGGCGGTGCGAGCGGGCACGACCGGCAGCGCCCGTGAGGGCGGCGGCCAGGCCACGACCGGCGCCTCGCCGACGGCCGCGAACGGGACGCAGGGCGGCCAGACCGGCGCCCCGCAGTCCTCCGAGACGGCCGCCGGCCGTGCCGAGGATCCGCCCGCGCGCTCCGGCAACACCTCCACCGCGAGGTGACATGAACTCCGGACGGGCGGTGGGTGAATCCCCCCGGACCCGCCGCCCGTCCGGACCCCTTCCCCACCCCGTCGGCCGCCGCCCGGCCGACGGACCACCGCCCGCCCGCCGGTCGCGCACCGGGCCGGGCGTCCCGGATCCGTGGGGCCGCCGCGGCACGGCGGCTATCGTGCACAGGTGCGCGAGGCGACCAGGAGCCCTGGGCGCGGGACGGTGAGGGGAGCGGTTCCAGTGATCGGACGTGCGCTGAACGAGCGTTACGAGCTCGTGGAGATACTCGGGGTCGGTGGGATGGCCACCGTCTGGCGCGGTGTCGACCGGGTGCTGGGCCGGCAGGTCGCCGTCAAGGTGCTCAACGGCGGACTGGCCGACGACCCGCGCTTCGCCGAGCGGTTCAGCCGGGAGGCCCAGCACGCCGCGATGCTGGCGCACCCGCGGATCGTCATGGTCTTCGACTCCGGGGTCGACCAGGGCTCGCCGTACATCGTCATGGAGCTGGTGCACGGCCGTTCGCTGGCCGCCCTGCTTGCCGAGCAGCCGATGCTGCCGGTCGAGCGGGCGGTCGGGATCGCGGCGGCCGTCTGCGAGGCCCTGGAGGTGGCGCACGGCGCCGGCCTGGTGCACCGGGACATCAAGCCGGGCAACATCATGATCACGTACGACGGCGGGGTGAAGGTCGTCGACTTCGGCATCGCCCGGGCCGGCTCCTCCGGTGCCGGGCTGACCCAGGCCGCCACCGTGCTCGGCACCGCCGCCTACCTCTCGCCCGAGCAGGCCACCGCCGCTGCCGTGGACGGCCGATCCGACCTCTACGCGGTCGGCTGCGTGATGACCGAGATGCTCACCGGCGAGCCGCCGTTCACCGCCGACACCCCGGTGGCGATCGCGTTCAAGCAGGTCTCCGAGCAGCCGCTGCCGCCGTCCGCCCGCCGCCCCGGGACACCCCCGGCCCTGGACGCCGCGGTGCTGCGGCTGCTCGCCAAGAACCCGGGGGACCGCCCCCGCGACGCGGCCGCCGCCCGCGCCGAACTCCTCGCCGCCGTCCCCGCCCTGCCGGCCGGCTCCGCCGCCGACCGGACGGCCGAGCTGCTGGCCGGCCCCGCCCCGGCCCGGCCGCTCTTCCCCGGCGTGCCGCAGGACGGCGCCGACCAGCAGCACACCACCGTCCTGCCGCCCGTCCCGGGCCCGGGCCACCACCCGGCCGCCGGGTACCCGGCGCCGCCCGGTCACGCGGGCCCGGCCACCGCTCTGATGCCGCCGGTGCCGGTCATGCCGTCCGCCGGGCAGGCACCGCCGTACGCGACCGCCTTCGGCGCCGCGGCCCCGGAGCGCCCGCCGGCCCGGCGCCGGCCGCTGCTGCTGGGCGCCCTGGGGGTGGCCGGGGTCGCGGGTGCGGCGGTGATCGCGATCGTCGCGCTGGACGGTCCGCCGGCCGGGAAGCCGACCACCCCGCCGGCCGCGACCCGCAGCGCCGCACCCGGCAGCCCGGTGGCGATCAGCCCCACCGTCGCGCCGTCGACCGGCCGGCCGTCCCCCACGGCGTCACCGACCCCCACCAAGCCGCAGGGCCCCGCGGCGCAGCTCGTCGCGCTGCGCGAGCTGGTGGCGAAGGCGCAGCTGCAGAAGGAGCGCGACAAGCAGGCCGACCTGCTGCGGGCGCTGGACGACGCCGGCAAGGCACTCGCCGCCGGCCGGGAGGCGGACGCGCAGCAGGAGTTGAAGGACGCCCAGCGGATCGTCCGGGACCTCGCCAAGAAGCACGCGATCGACACCGCGACCAGCCTGAACTGGCAGGCCAGGCTGACGCTGCTGGTCAACACGGTGCACCCGGCCGCCGGCGGGAGCGGCGCCGAGGACAACAGCTGACGGCTGCGGGCGGGTGCCGGCGGCCCTTCGGTCGTCAGCCGTCCGACCCCGGCTCGGGCTTCGCATCCGGTTCGGGGCCCGGCCCCGGAGGCCGGCGGCTCTCGCGGGCCCGTGCGCTGATCTGGCTGCGCACCCGGTTGCTGAGGCTGCCCGCGGCCGCGGCCAGGAAGACGAAGTTGTAGAAGATCTGCAGGATCACCACCACCCTCGCCTCGTCCCCGCTCGGCGTGATGTCCCCGTACCCGACGGTCGACAGGGTGATCACGGTGAAGTAGAACGCGTCCAGTCTGGTGTGCAGGCCGTCGAACTGGTTGTCCCGGGACAGCACGAAGTAGCCCGCGGAGAACGTCACCATCGACAGCATGATCAGGAATGCCAGGCCCACGCCGGGCCGGCCGCCGACCTGGGTCAGCACCTGCAGCGTCTTGCGGAGCAGGAGCACGGTCAGCACGGTCAGCGCGGCGCCGAAGACGATCCAGCTGAGGGCCGGCCGCTCGGGCCCGAAGAACTCCAGGGGGAGGGTGAAGTAGCCGATCATCAGGAGGGCGAAGCCGCCGACCACCGAGGCCACACCGCGGATCAGCTTGGGGGTCCACGTCTCCACGGGCACCATCCTGCGACTGGGGATCCACGGCTTCGGGCGCAGCCCTCCCCAGCGTGCGGCCCGGTGCCCGGGCCCGCCCGGGGGCCTGCTCCGAACGGGTCCGCCGAGCTGCCGAGCCGCCACTGTGCCGAGCTGCCGACCCGCCGCTCCACCGATCCGCCGTCGTGGCTCCGTCAGCCCAGGGCGGCGAAGGCCCGGGCCGAGGCGTCCTCCTGCGCGAGCCGGTGCAGGGCGGTGATCAGCGCGTCGCCGAGGACGGTACCCAGGACGACGCCCTCGACCTGGCTGTCCGGGTCGGGGCGGCGGCCGACGGTGGCGATCTCCGAGGCGGCCAGGCTCTCGACGGCGTCGGCGTAGTCGTCGAGCACGACCAGCAGGTCCTGCTGCCCCAGTTCGAGGTAGCTGTGCAGGACCTGGGTCAGGGTGTCCCGGGCCGGGCCGGGGCTCTCGACCAGCCAGCCGCGTTCGGCGATCAGGCGGTCGGCGAGCTCCCGTGCCTCCTGCAGGTCGGCGGAGTCGGGGTCGCCGGCCGGCGCCGGGTTGAGGGCGTGCTGGGCGATGCCCAGCCGGTCGTGCAGCGAGTTGTCGGGGGCGTCGATCGAGTCGAGGACCGTCCGGGTGGCCGCGATGGAGAGCTTCCCGACGTCGAGCAGGGCGCGGACCAGCTTGAGCCGCCGGACGTGGGCGTCGCCGTACTGGGCCTGGTTGGGGCTGGTCAGCTCGCCGGCCGGCAGCAGGCCCTCGCGCAGGTAGTACTTGATGGTCGGTACCGGGACGCCGGTCCGGGTGCTCAGCTCTCCGATGCGCATGGGCTCTCCCTCTCCAACGGTATGGATAGCTTACATCTCCACTTTTTTCCGAGCGGCCCTTGCGTCGCCTCCTGATGGATACCCATACTGTCCATTATCGATAGTGAACAGTATTGCTATCCATAAGGAGCCGGTCATGCCCGAGAACCGGCCGGGAGCGCTCTGGGCGCTGCTGGCGACCTCCGTCCCGATGTTCATGGTCTCCCTCGACAACCTCGTGGTGACCAACGCCCTCAACGAGATGAGCGCCGACCTGGGGATCGGCCAGTCCGAGCTGCAGTGGGTGGTGAACGGCTACGTCCTCGCCTTCGCCGGGCTCCTGCTGGCCGGCGCCGCGCTCGGCGACCGCTTCGGCCGCCGCCGGGTCTTCCTCTGGGGAGTCGCGGTGTTCACCCTCGGCTCGGCCGCCTGCGGCCTGTCGGACACCGCGGACCAGCTGATCGCCGCCCGGGCGCTCCAGGGCGCCGGAGCGGCCGCCATCCTGCCGGTCTCGCTCACCCTCGCGGTGGCCGCCGTGCCGCCCGCCCGACGGGCGCTCGCCGTCGGCGTCTGGGGCGGCGTCAACGGGCTCGGCGTCGCGATCGGGCCGCTCGCCGGCGGCCTGGTCACCGAGGGCCTGGACTGGCACTGGATCTTCTGGATCAACGTCCCGGTCGGCCTGCTCGCGCTGCCGCTCGTCCACCGGGCCGTCCGGGAGAGCCGGGGCCGCGAGGGCGCCCTCGACGTGGCCGGCGTCGCCCTGGTCACCGCCTCCGTGGTGGTCGCGGTCTGGGGCATCGTCGGCGCCGCCGACCACGGCTGGACCGGCCCCCGGACGCTGGCCGGCCTCGGCGGCGGGGCCGTGCTGCTGGCCCTCTTCGCCGTCCAGCAGCGGCGGGCCCGGCAGCCGCTGGTGCCGGCCGGCATGTACCGGATCAGGTCCTTCATGCTCAGCAACACGGTGGCGCTGGCGATGTACTTCGGCGTCTTCGGCTCGATCTTCTTCCTCGCCCAGTACCTGCAGGGCCCGATGGGCTACTCGCCGTTCGAGGCCGGGCTGCGCACCCTGCCCTGGACGGCCGCGCCGGTGGTCGTCGTCCCGCTCGCCAGCGCGCTGGTGGCCAGGGTCGGCGGCGGCGTCCTGCAGGCGCTCGGCTGCGTGCTGCAGGCCGCGGCCCTCGGCTGGCTCGCCCTGCTGGTCGGCCCCGGGGTCTCCTACGGATCGCTGGTACCGGCCCTGGCGGTGGCCGGCCTCGGCATGGGCCTGGTCTTCGCCGCCAACCCGGCGACGGTGATCGGCAGCGTCGCCGAGCACGAGCACAACAAGGCCTCCGGGGTGAACAACACCGTCCGCGAGTTCGGCGGTGCGCTGGGCATCGCGGTGATCACCACCGTGTTCAGCCGGGCCGCCAGGGCCGCGGCGGCGTCCGGGCCGGCCGCCGCGTTCGAGCAGGGGCTGCGGGAGTCCCTCTGGCTCGGCGCCGGCGTGGTGCTGCTCGGCGCCGTCGCCGGACTGCTGATCCGCCGGCCCCGCCCCCGGCCGGCGGCCGGCGCCGAGCGGCAGGCCCTGGCCCGGGTGCGTTGAGGCGGGCACCGGGCCGGCCGGGCGCGCCGCAGGCCCCGGGTGCGGCGGGCGGCCCGCCGCACCCCGGGACCGTGGCGCCGTGCGACTACCCCGCGGCCGGCCGCAGCACGACGGGCAGGGTGAGGTGGCCGTTCGAGATGAACGACTCAACCGGCGCCAGCTCCCCGGCCGGCTCGACGAGCGCGAGGTCGGGGAACCGCTCGAACAGTCCGGGCAGGGCGATCGCCGCCTCCAGCCGGGCCAGCGGCGCACCGAGGCAGAAGTGCACCCCGTGGCCGAACGCCAGGTGCTCCTTGCCGGCCCGGGTCACGTCGAAGACGTCGGCGTCGGCGCCGTGCACGGCCGCGTCCCGGCCGGCGGCGGCGTACGCGGCCAGGATCGCGTCACCCTTGCGGATCAGCACGTCCCCGGCCTGGATGTCCTCGACCGCGTAGCGCAGCGGCAGGTTGGCCACCGGCGACCGCAGCCGCAGCGCCTCCTCGACGACGTCGTTCCAGGAGGCCCGGCCGGCCCGCACGAGCGCCAGCTGCTCGGGGTGGGTGAGCAGCAGGTGGATGGCGTTGTCGAGCAGGTTGACGGTGGTCTCGTGACCGGCGCTGATCAGCAGCAGCAGGGTGTCCACCAGCTCGCTCTCGCTGAGCTGCGCGTCGCCCTCGCCGTCGGCGTCCTCGTCGCGCACGCTGAGCAGCACGCTGGTGAGGTCGTCGCCCGGCTCCTTGCGCTTGAGCGCGACCAGGTCGGTCAGGATGCCGTAGATCGCGACGACGTTGGCCTGCGCCTCCTCGGGTGTCGCGTTGGTGTTGAAGATGCCGTCCACGCACGCGCGCAGCCCCGCGTGGGCCTCCTCGGGCACGCCGAACAGCTCGCAGATGACCTGGATCGGGACGGGGTACGCGTACCCCTCGCGCAGGTCCACCGGCTCCCCGGCGGGCGCGGCGGCCAGGGTGTCCAGCAGGTCGCGGGTGATCCGCTCGACCCGGGGCCGCATCGCCTCGGTGCGTCGGGCGGTGAAGGCGGCGGCGACCAGCTTGCGCAGCCGGCGGTGCTCGGTGCCGTACGCGGTGAACATGTTCTCCACGGCGACCCAGAGGTTCAGCGGCCAGTCCGCCGGGATGTCACCGTTGATGAACGCCGTCCAGTGCCGGCGGGCGCTCTTGGAGACCCGCGGGTCGGTGAGCAGCTGCTTCAGCAGGTCCTGGCTGCCTACCGACCACGCAACCACCCCACCAGGGAGTTCCACCTGCGCGACCGGCCCGTCCCGGTGGACGCGGGCGGCCTCGCCGTGGATGTCGCTGCCGGTGGGGTCGAGGGCGTAGGGGCAGGAAGCGGCGGAAGCGGCTGAAGGGGCTGCCATGAGGTCTCTCCAGTGGTCTCGGCGGGGCGTCCGGGGGCGGCGGTGCGCGGTGCGGCCGTGCTGGCCGCGGCGCTCGGCGGCGCCGCGGCGGAGGGAGCGGCGCGGTAGGCGTCGGTGGCGTCCGGCCCGGCCTGCTGCGGGGCCGGGTACCCCGGTGCGGACTGCTGCGGAGCGCCGAACTGCGCCGCGCCGTACTGCGGTCCGGCCTGCTGCTGGGCGGCGTGCCGCGGCGCGGCGGTGCGGCCCGGCGCGGCGGCCGGAGCCGGCTGGACCGGCGGGAAGCGCACCGGCAGGGCGGCCAGCGCGCGGTGGAACGGCCCCGGTCGCCACGGCAGTTCGTCCGCCGGGACGCCGAGTTCAAGGTCCGGCAGGCGGTCCAGCAGCTTCTCGACCGCGACGGTGGCGATCAGCCGGGCCGGGCTCTGCGCCGGGCAGGTGTGCGGACCCGCGCTCCAGGCCAGGTGCGCCCGGTTGCCGGTGCGGTGCTCGGCGGCCAGCGTCGGATCGTTGTTGGCGGCCGAGAAGCTGATCACCACCGGATCGCCCGCGGGCAGCCGCACCCCGCCGAGCTCGGCGTCCCGGACCGGGAAGTGCACGGCGTAGTTGGCCATCGGCGGGTCGGTCCAGAGCACCTCGTCGAGCGCGTCGTCGACCGGCAGGCTGCCGCCCGCCAGACTGCCCGCGAAGCGGTCGTCGGAGAGCAGCAGCCGCAGCGCGTTGGTGATCAGGTTGAGCTGCGGCTCGGTGCCGGCGCCCATCAGCAGCACCAGCTGGTGCAGCATCTCCTCGTCGGTCAGCCGGGACGGGTGGGACATCAGCCAGGAGGTGATGTCGGGCCCGGGCCGGGAGCGCTTCAGCGCCACCAGCTCCAGCAGGCAGGCGGTGAGCTCCTGGTTGGCTCGCTCGGCGTCGACCCCGTCGAAGATCCCGGACATCCCGGCCACCAGGCGGTCGCCGAACTCGGCCGGGGAGCCGAAGAGTTCGTTGAACACCAGGAGCGGCAGGGTGCGCGCGTAGTCGCGGACCAGGTCGGCCTCGCCGAGGGCGGCGAAGCGGTCGATCAGGACGTCGGCGCTGCGCTCCACGTACCCGCGCAGCGCGACCGGGTCGACCTGCTCCAGGCTGTCGTTGATGGCGCCGCGCAGCCGGGCGTGGTCCTCGCCGTCCGTGAACAGGGCGTTCGGGCGGTAGGCCATCATCGGCAGCGCCGGACTGTCCGGCGCGATCACCCCGCGGTTGAGGTCCTTCCAGCGGCGGGGGTCCTTGGAGAAGGTCTCCGGGGTGCGCAGCACGTCCAGGGCGGCCGCGTACGAGGTGACCAGGGTGGCCCGCACCCCCGGGTACAGCTCGACCGGGGCGGCCGCTCCGTACTGCCGCAGGTGCGCGTAGACGGCATCCGGGTCGGTGGCGAACTCCTTGTCGTACAGCGGGAATCCGAAGGCCGCGGGGGCGCCGTCGGCGTTGTGCGCCGGGCAGCCCGGGGGCGGGGCGGGGTGGGTCACGCGGGCTCCAGTTCGGTGGGGTCCTCGACGCGGGCGGACAGGTACTCGACGAGCGTCACCAGGGCGCGGGTCGCCGAGCCGGTGTCCCGCGCGTCGCAGCTGACCAGGGGGGTGTCGGGGAGCAGGTCGAGCGCCTCGCGCAGCTCCTCCTCGGCGAACTCCGGCGCCCCGTCGAAGCGGTTGACGGCGACGGCGTACGGCAGGCCGTGCTCCTCCAGCAGGTCCATCACGGCGAAGGACTGCTCCAGCCGGCGGGTGTCGGTGAGCACCAGCGCGCCGAGCGCCCCGTAGGCCATGTCCCGCCAGAGCGGGGTGAAGCGCTGCTGCCCGGGCGCGCCGAACAGGTAGAGCACCAGGCTCTCGCTGAGGGTGAGCCGGCCGAAGTCGAGGGCGACGGTGGTGGTGTCCTTGCCGTGCACGCCGGCCAGGTCGTCGACCAGCGCGCCGGCCTGGGTCATCCGCTCCTCGGTCCGCAGCGGCGGGATCTCGGAGAGGGTGCCGACGAAGGTGGTCTTGCCGACCGCGAAGTGCCCGACGACCAGCAGCTTGACGGCGGTCCGCACGCTCGGGGCCAGGTAGATGTCAGAGGCGGGCCCGGAGGCCATGCAGTACCTCCCGCAGGAGCTGGGAATCGGGTTGCGGGGTGCGCGGCACGGCAGCCCGGGTCATGATGTGGCCGCTGTCGACGAGGTCGCCGAGCAGCACCTTGGTGACGCTCACCGGCAGGCGCAGGTGGCCGGCCACCTCGGCCACCGACAGCGCGCCGAGCAGGCAGAGTTCGACGATCCGGCGGCGCTCCGGGCTGAGCCCGGCGAGCGGCCGGTCCGGCATCGCGCTGACCAGCGTGACCAGGTCGAAGGTGTTGCGGCTGGGGTGGGACCTGCCGTCGGTCACCACGTACGGCCGGACCAGGCCCTTGAGCCGCCGGTCGCCGCTCATGTCCGCAGGGCGGCGTCGTGGCGCGGCGGGCTGGTGAGCTCCTTGCCCAGCCGGTCGACCAGCTTCTGCATCCGGTAGCTGACCGCCTCCATGTCCACCGTCTCGCTCGCGGACACCGCCAGGTAGGCGCCCGGGCCGGCGGCCACCAGGAAGACGTAGCCGTCGGCGAACTCGATCAGGGTCTGCCGCCACGGGGTGCCCTCGCGGCCGGCGAACCCGGAGGTGGATCGGCTGATCGACTGGAGGCCGGAGAGGGCGGCGGCCTGCCGGTCGGCCTCGTCGCGGGTGATCCCGCGGGAGTGCGCGCGCAGGAGGCCGTCGGCGGAGAGCAGGATGGCGTGCCGTGCCTCGGGCACCAGCAGGACGTCGTCGAGCATCCACCCGAGTTCGTTGTCCAGGTGGTTGTTGAGCGGGCTGTTCATGCCTGCGGGGTCCCTTCGGGATCGGTGGTGGCGGCGCGGCCGGCCCGGGTGCCGCGGGCGAAGGCGCCCATCCGGCGTGCGGTGTCCTCGGCGGACCGTCCCCAGGCGGCGTCCCAGTCGGCCTCCGAACCGAGCGGGGCGTCGGCGGCGGGCCGCACGGCGGCGGCCTGCTCCGGCGAGGCGTGCCGCCGGCGCCGCTTGGGCAGCCCGCCGACGGTCTGCCCGAGCGGGGCGGCGGGGAAGGCCTCGGCGGGCGCGGGGGCGGCCGTGCGCGGTGCGGCGGGTGCCGGGGCCGGAAGCGCGGCGGCGGCCGGCTGCGATTCGGTCTCGGGCTCGGGCTGGGTCAGCAGGGCGCTCGGCAGGAACAGCACCGCGCGCACCCCGCCGTACGGCGAGCGGGTGTCGACGGAGACGCTGAAGCCGTAGCGGGCGGCGAGCACGCCGATCACCGCGAAGCCGAACTGCGGCGGGTCACCGAGCTGGGTGACGTCCACCGCCCGCTGTCCGGAGAGCAGTTGGCCGGCCCGGCGGATCTCGCGCTCGTCCATGCCGACCCCGGCGTCGTCGATCACGACGCAGGCGCCGTTGTGCGCCGGCTGGAGGTTGACCTCCACCGTGGTGTTGGGCTGGGAGTGCCGGGCCGCGTTGTCCAGCAGTTCGGCCACCGCGAGCACCACCGGCTCCACCGCCCGGCTGACGACGGCGAGTTCGTGCTGCGTCCGGACCTCGACCCGCCGGTAGTCGCGGATCCGCGACTTCGCGCCGCGCACCACGTCGGAGAGCGCGGAGACCCGGCGCTGGCGGCCCGGCCAGGAGCCGCAGAGCACGGCGATCGCCTGGGCGCGGCGGCCGAACTGCGAGTTGGCGTGGTCGATCTCCAGCAGGTCGCGCAGCACGTCGGGGTCGTCGTGGCGGTCCTGCATGTCGGAGATGGAGAGCTGCTGCTCGTTGGCCAGCCCCTGGAGGGAGCGGACCGCGCCCTTGAGCGCGGTCTTCGCGGACTGGTCGGCGCGGTCCCTGGCCAGGGCCGCGGCGCCGGCGAACTGCTCCAGCACGCTGTGCAGGTGGCCGGCGAAGGCCGTCCCGGCGAGTCTCGCGTCGGCGGCCGGCGGGAGGTCGTGGGGAGCGGCGTGCGGCGCGGCGGCGAGGGCCGGTGCCTGCACCGAGGCCAGCCGGTGGGCGGCCTCGTCCCTGGCGGCCACGGACGCCTCAAGAGCGCCGATCCGCTCGCCGAGCGAGCCGGTGATCCGCCGCTGGCGCAGCAGCAGCACGGCGGCGGCTGGCGCCCCGACCGCCAGGCACCATGAAACGGCGTCCGGTATGTGTGGGGTCATCAGATCCTCGTGGCGGAATTCGAACCGCCGGTGGGTGACAGGCCGCGGTCATCCTAAGCGGATCGGCGACGCATTGTCAGAGATTCGTCTCGCATGGTGATCTGACGAACACTTTTTTGATGTTGCGTCAATGTGACTGCAATGGAGCGGTTTTGTCGAAAATCGAACTGTTCGGATCGGATGCGAAGTCACTTGTGCCCGACTGCTCCGGGCCGTCCCACCAGCGTCGATGACCCCGTCGGCACCATCTGTTCGACCGCTCCGGCCGGGGCCCGTCGGAGGCGCCGCCGTGGGCCGCCGGGCGACCCTCGTCGCGCGTGCGCGGCGGGGAAATTCGTGGCCGGGCCGGCCGTCCCGGACGGCCCCGGGGCGTCGGGCGTGCGGCCCCGGGGCGCGGCCCGGGGTGTCCCGGACGGCCGGGGTGTCGGCATGCCATCGGCGGCCCGAACAGCAACGGAGCCCGCGATCCGTCGGAGGACGGATCGCGGGCTCCGCAGAGCGTTCGGGTGCGGCCGGGCTCAGGCGCCGGTGGCCGACTTGGTGTTCTCGGCAGCCGTGGTGACGTTCGACGGCGTCACGGCCGCCGGACGCGGCTGCTCGGGCGCCGGCGACGCGGTGGACGCGGCGGTGGCGTTCGACGCGGCGGCGTCGGCCGGTGCGTCGTCCTCGCGCAGGGCCTTGGTCTCCGCCTTGAGGATGCGCATCGACTTGCCGAGCCCACGGGCCATCTCGGGCAGCTTCTTCGACCCGAAGAGCAGGATAATGACAGCCAGCACCACCAGGAGGTGCCAGGGCTCCAGACCGTTACGCAGCATCCCTGACCACCGGTCCCTTCGATTCTCGCCGTTGTCGCCGGGCAAATCGCCCGGCTCGGCCAGTATGCCTGGCGAAGACGGCGAACGTATACACCGGTCGGGAAACGGTGGTCAAAGAGCCGGAGCCGTAGGGGTGGATTCCGGGGCTCGCGCCGGGCCGCCCCCGCCGACCGTCCGGCCGCCCGGATACCACGGCTGACCTGCGAGGACATCACAGCAGAGCCCCCTCCCGGGCGGGAGGGGGCTCTCGATGATCCGCAAGGCCCGGCGACCGGGCGATCTCACTCCTGCGGGCGGGCCGAGGGCGGCGGGAAGGTCCGTCCCCACCGCCCCGGCCGGGCCCTTCCGCTCCCGGCCGGGCCGTCAGACGGCGGCCGGCTCGGCCTGCTCCTGCCCGGCCGGCCCGGCGGGTGCGGCCGGCACCGGCAGGTGCCGCATCAGGCGGTGGGCCGCCACTGCGGCGCCGAGCAGGAAGACCAGTCCGACCATCGCGGCCACGTGCATGCCGTCCGTGAAGGCGGCCCGGCCGACCTCCAGCACGTCGCCGCCGAGCCGGCCCGGCAGCTGCCCCGCCACCGAGACCGCCCCGCCCAGCGTGTCGTGCGCGGCCCGCGCCGCGTCGCCGTCCAGTCCGGCCGGCAGCCGGCCGTCCAGCCGGCTCTTGTAGATGGCGGCGCCGGCGGCGCCGAGCAGGGCGATGCCCAGCGAGCTGCCCAGCTCGACCGCGGTCTCGGAGGTGGCGGAGGCGGCGCCGGCCTGCTCCGGCGGAGCGGCGGCGACCACCATCTCGGCGGTGAGGGTCATGGTGCCGACGCTGCCGGCGGCCAGCACGCCGGCGGCGACCAGGATCAGGGCGAGCGGGGAGTCCGGGCCGACCAGGGTCATCATTCCGAAGCCGGCCGCGCCGATCAGGAACCCGCCGGCCATCAGGTGCGCCGGGCGGACCTTGCCGGCCAGGGCGCCGGCCAGGCCGACGGCCGCGCCGACACCGACGCTCGGCGCCAGTGCCCAGAGCGAGGCGGCCAGCGGGCTCATGCCCTTGACCAGCTGCAGGTACTGCGAGGTGAAGAGGGCGAAGCCCATCATCGCGAACATCGCGATGGTGTTGACGGTGATCGCGCCGCTGAAGGTGCGGATCCGGAACAGGCCGAGGTCGATGAGCGGGTGGGCGGCGGTGCGCTGGCGCAGGACGAAGGCGGTGCCGACCAGCAGTCCGGCCGGCAGGGCGAGGGCCGGCAGCAGGCTCCAGCCGTCCACCGCGACGGTCTTGACGCCGTAGACGACCGGCAGGATCGCCGCCATCGAGAGCGCCGCGCCGAGCAGGTCGAAGCTGCCGGCCTTCGGCGCGCGGTACTCGGGGAGCAGGAACGGCGCGGCGACCAGCACCAGGGCCATCACGGGGATGGCGATCAGGAAGGCCGACCCCCACCAGAAGTGGTTCAGCAGCAGACCGCCGGCCACCGGCCCCAGGGTGGCGCCCCCGGTGAGCACCCCGCCCCAGGCGGCGAGCGCCGTCTGGCGCTGCTTCGGGTCGTGGAACATGTTGCGGATCAGCGCGAGGGTCGAGGGCATCACGGTGGCCCCGGTGATGCCGAGCACGGCCCGGGCCGCGATCAGCTGGTCCGCGCTGCCGGACCAGGCGGCGAGCAGCGAGGCCCCGGCGAAGCCCGCGGCACCGATCATCAGCAGCCGGCGGCGGCCGATCCGGTCGCCCAGCGCGCCCATCGTGATCAGGAACCCGGCGAGCAGGAAGGAGTACATGTCCATGATCCACAGCTGCTGGGTGCCGCTCGGCGCCAGGCTCGTGCTGATGAACGGGACGGCGAAGAAGAGGACGCCCATGTCCATGCTCAGGACGAGGACGGGGAGCAGGAGGACGGCGAGGCCGATCCATTCGCGGCGGCCGGCGAGGCCGTGGGTTGCGGTCATGAGGATGACAGTACGAGCGTTTCAGACGCTTGTCTAGTACGTATGTCTAGATCGAACGTCTCGCTCTTTCGTCTTACTCATATGTCTGGTTCATACGTGCAAGACATCCGTCCATGGCTGTCGTAGCATCGAGCCATGGGAAATCGAGAAGACCTGCTGGCCGGGGCCAAGCGCTGCCTGTACGAGAAGGGCTACGGGCGCACGACCGCCCGGGACATCGCCTCCGCCTCGGGGGTCAGCCTGGCGGCCATCGGCTACCACTTCGGCTCCAAGGAGTCGCTGCTCAACCTGGCGCTGATCGAGGCCGTCGGTGAGTGGGGCGGCGCGCTGGCCGGCGCGGTGGCGCGGGCGGACGGCGGCACCGACGACCCCGAGGAGCGGTTCGTCGCCGTCTGGGACGGCGTCCTGGAGACCTTCGCCGAACACCGCGGCCTGTGGGCCGCCCAGTTCGAGGCGATCGCCCAGGTCGAGCACGCCCCCGAACTGAAGGAGCAGCTCGCCGCCGTGCAGAAGGAGGGCCGGCTCGGGCTGGCCGCGCTCTTCCAGGGACTGCCCGAGGTGGTGGACAACGAGACCGAGCTGGCCCGGGGCATGTTCTACCAGGCCCTGCTCGCCGGGCTGGCGGCCCAGTGGCTGGCCGCGCCCGAGCTGGCCCCGAGCGGCCGGGACGTGCTGCGCGGACTGCGGCTGGTCGGGGACGGCGTTCCCCGGGCGGTCACGGCCTAGGTTCTCTCCGCCGGGTCAGTTGGTGACGGCGGTCAGCAGGACGACCGAGTCCACGTGCGCCAGCAGCCCGTGCCGCTCCTGCGGGATCGGGTGCAGCTGGCCGGTGGACAGCTCCAGCCGCCGGCCCGCGATGGTCAGCGACACCCGGCCGCGCAGCACCTGCAGGCTCGCGGCGCTCGGCGCGTTGTGCTCGTCCAGGGCGGTGCCGGCGGTGAGCGCGATCACCGTCTGGCGCAGCACCCCGTCGTGGACCAGCAGGTGGGCGCTGCGGCCGTGCGCGCTGGCGGCGGCCTTGGCGGCCTGTTCGTCGGCGAGCTGTACGAGATCGTCCATGACGTCCTCCTGGAAGGGCCCCCGTCCGCGACCCTAGGGCCGACCGGGCGGGATCCGCATGCCGGGCGCGGCCGGCGCACGGCCGTGACGCCCACCGCCGCGCCCACCGCCGCGCCGTCCTTCGCGCCGCCCGCCGGGCGGGCCGGGGACCCGGTCGGAGCAATTCCGCGCGGCCCGGGCCTGTCCGGGATGCGGGGGCGGACGGGCTCACGGATGGTGGACCCATGGCGAATCAGAATGTCCTCAGTGGAATCCAGCTCAACCGCGGCCTGCTGGTCGGCGGTGTGGTGCTCACCGGTGTCGGGGCCGTCCTCGGCCTGGCCGGTGCCGTGATGGTGAGCGTGTCCATCGCTTCCGCCGGGCGCAGTTGGGTGCGGCAGTTGGACACCCCGCCGTCCCAGCTGGCGAGCCGCAAGCTGCAAGACGCCAAGGCCGCCTCGATGGCGGGCTGGGAAGTCTGGCGCGCGCAGCAGGGCTCGTCGAACTGACCGCCCGGGGCGGCCCGGCCCCCGGGCCCGCCGTCCCCGTACGGTTCGCCGGCCCGTGCCGCCCCGGCAGTCCGCCGGGGCGGCCGCCGCCGTACCCCGGCCTCCGGCCGGTGCGTCCGGGGCGGTCCGTCCGGCGCGGTCAGCCCGGCAGCAGGGCCGCGACCTGCTCACGCAGGGCCGGCTTCACCAGCTTCCCGGTCGGGTTGCGCGGCAGCGGCCCCGGGTGGAACACCAGGTGGGCGGGCACCTTGAAGGCGGCCAGCCGCCCGGCGACGTGCGAGCGCAGCCCGTCCCGGTCGGGCTCAGCGCCGGTGCGCAGCACGACCACCGCCGCGACCTCCTCGCCGAGCAGCGGGTGCGGCACGCCGACCACGGCGGCGTCCGCCACCGCCGGATGGTCGCAGAGCACGCCCTCCACCTCGACGCAGTACACGTTCTCGCCGCCCCGGACCACCATGTCCTTGAGGCGGTCGACGATGTACACCTCGCCGTCCCGGAGCCGGGCCAGGTCGCCGGTGCGGAACCAGCCGTCGCCGAAGGCGGCCGCGGTCGCCTCCGGATCACCCGCGTAGCCCCGGAACAGCGGCTGCCCGCGCAGCAGCAGCTCACCGACCTCGCCGTCCGGCAGGGCCGAGCCGTCCGGGCCGGCGATCCGGACCTCCACGGCGGGGCAGGGCCGGCCGACGCTGTCCGGGTGCTCCCGGTAGCGGGCGCCCAGGTTGGCGAGCACGCCGCCGCAGGTCTCGGTGAGCCCGTAGCCGTTGCGGGCCTCCACCCGGCCGCCGAACCGTGCAGTGATCCGTGCGGCCAGCCCTGGCGGTGCGGCGGCGCCGCCGGTGCTCAGCACCCGCAGCGAGGGGAGCCCGGCCCCGGCCCGGTCGGCGGCGTCCAGCAGGCCCAGCGCGGTGGTGGGCACGCCCACGAACATCGTCACCCGGTGCCGGTCGACCAGCCGAAGCGCCTCGGCCGGGTCCCACCGGTGCATCAGCACGGCCGTCCCTCCGTTCGCCATCAGCGGCAGCAGCGTGCTGAACGCCGCGACATGGAAGAACGGATAGGTCATCAGGGTCGTCTGCGGCGGCACCCCGGCGAGGTCGCCGCCGGAGGACAGCACCGCGGTGGCGGCGAAGAAGCGCGGGCCCAGCAGGGCCGCGCACCAGGCCGAACGGGTGGCCGCGACCGCCTTGGGACGCCCGGTGGTGCCCGAGGTGTAGATCAGGGTGGCGTCGCCGTCGGGATCGAGCGGGACGTCGGGCAGGGCTCGGCCGGGGGCCGGGGCGGGCAGCTCCTCGAAGCGGTCGGCGCCGGGACGCGGGCGGTCGCCGACGGTCAGCAGCCGCGGGCCGGCCCCGGCCCGGCCGGCGAACCACGGCCGCATCCGGTCGGCCCGTTCCTGGTCCGCGACCACCAGGGCGGGATCGCAGTGGTCCAGCGCGTACGCCAGCTCCGGCCCCTCCCACCAGGCGTTCAGCGGGACGGCGACCAGCCCGGCGGCCTGGGCGGCCCAGAAGGTGATCTGCCACTCGGGCAGGTTGCGCATCGCGATCACCACCCGCTGCCCGGGCCGCAGGCCGTACGCGTCCAGCAGGTGGTGGGCGAGGGCGGTGGCCCGGGCGTGGTGCTCGGCGTAGCCGAGGGCGCCGCCGGCGGTGACCAGGAAGGGACGCTCGCCGTGCGCCCGGGTGGAGTCGAGGAAGTCGCGCAGGCCGGCCGGGCCGCCGGTGTACCGCGGGCCGTTCGCGGTCGCGGTGACGGCGAAGGGCCCGCCGGGCGCGCTGAGCGCGGCCTGTACGCGGGTGACCGTACGGAGCGAGTCGCTCGTCATGACGTCCTCGGATGCTGCGGGACCGGCCGGGCCCGGGGCGGGCCGGCGGCGGGACCGGCCGTCCCGCCGCCGCCATGCTCCCCCGGGCGGGAGGCCGCCCGGCACCGGGGGCCCGCCGCACGGGTGCGCCGCTACAGGCCGAGCGACTTCGCGATGATCGTGCGCATGACCTCGCTGGTGCCGCCGTAGATCCGGAACACCCGGTTGTCGGTGTAGAGGCGGGCGATCGGGTACTCCAGGATGTAGCCGTAACCACCGTGCAGCTGGAGGCACTTGTCGATCACCTCGGAGGCCGACTCGGTGCAGAACAGCTTGGCGGCGGCGGCGTCCGCCACCGTCAGTTCGCCGTTCTGGTAGAGCTCCAGGGCGCGGTCCACCATCGACTGCTGGGCGACCACCTGGGCCTCGCAGTCGGCCAGCGTGAACTTGGTGTTCTGGAACTCGGCGACCGCCTTGCCGAACACCTTGCGGTCCTTCACGTACCGGACGGCGAACTGCACGGCCGCGGCGGCCGAGGCGTACGCGCCGACCGCGATCGCCAGCCGCTCCTGCACCAGGTTGTGGGTCAGGTACGCGAAGGCCTTGCCCTCCTCGCCGAGCAGGTCGGCGACCGGCACCTTGACGTCCGTGAAGGAGAGTTCCGCGGTGTCGGAGGTGCGCAGGCCGATCTTCTGCAGCTTGCGGCCGACCGCGTAGCCCTCGGAGGTGGTGTCCACGCACAGGATCGACAGGCCCGCCCGGCGGTCGGCCGGGTCGTACGGCGCGGTGCGGCAGACCACCAGGACCAGGTCGGCGAGGACCCCGCCGGTGATGAAGGTCTTGGCGCCGTTCAGCACGTAGTGGGTGCCGTCCTCGGACAGCCTGGCCGTGGTGGTGATGCCCGCGAGGTCGGAGCCGGCGCCCGGCTCGGTCATCGCGATCGCCGTCATGATGTCGCCGGAGACGAAGCCGGGCAGCCAGCGCCGCTTCTGCTCCTCGTCGGCGTACTCCATCAGGTACGGCAGCACCAGGCCGGTGTGCACGCCGGAGGACCCGAAGGTCACACCCGCCCGGGCGCACTCCTCGCTGACCACCGCCTGGTACTTGAAGCCGGTCTCGCCCGCGCCGCCGTACTCCTCGGGCACCTCGATGCCGTAGACGCCGAGCGCGCCGAGCTTGCGGTAGAAGTCGCGCGGCGGGTGGCCCTCGGCCTCCCAGCTCTCGTAGACCGGGACGACCTCCTTGGCGATGAAGTCCCGGATGGTCTCCCGGAAGGCCTCGTGGTCCTCGTTGAACACGGTGCGGCGCACGGTGGCGCTCCCTTCGGTGGTGCTCCAGCGGGGGGCCTGGCGCGCGCGGCGGCCAGGAGGATCGCGGCACAAGTTAATCGCGGGTAGCTTCCGCTGTCCAGAGCTGTCACCGGGGATTCCCGCAGGCCGCCGATGGACGGTTCACCTGGGACGATCCGTCGTCAAGTGAATCCTTGCTAGGCTGCCGGCCGGGCTCGGCGGGCACCGTGCGGCGGAGCGTGCGCCGCGGGCGGCAGGGCCGCGGCTGCGGCCGGGTGGGCGAGCGGGTGGGCGAGCGGGTGGAGGGCGCGGTGGCGGGGACCCGGCGGGTGCGCCCCGGCGGCGGCAGCAGCCGACCGGCCGGACGCCGGGCGCAGATCCTGCTCCTCGCGGCGGACCTGTTCCACCGCGGCGGCTACCACCAGGTCACCATGGCGGAGGTCGCGGGCGGCCTCGGCATCACCGCGCCCGCCCTCTACCGGCACTTCCGGGGAAAGCCCGAACTGCTCCACCAGGTGGTCGGATCCGGCCTGGACGCCCTCGCCGAGGCCCTCGCCCCGGCCCGCGGAACGGCGGAACTCTGCGCCGCGCTCAGCACCGTGGCGATCGACCACCGCCCGCTCGGCACCCTCTGGCAGCGCGACGCCCGGCTGCTCCCGCCGGGCCAGCGGGCCCGGCTGCGCCGCGAACTGCGCGCCGACGTACGGCTGATGGCCGGCGTCCTGCGCGCCGACCGGCCCGACCTCCCGCAGGCGGACGCGGAACTGCTCTGCTGGTCGGCGCTCTCGGTCTACGGCGGCCTGTCCCACCACGGCTTCACGCCGCCGCGCCGGCGCTTCGAGCGGCTGCTGCGGGACATCGGGGCGGCCCTGCTGGCCGTCCCGCTCGTCGGCGCCCGGGTGGAGCCGACGGTCCTCGCCGACCCGGGGGCGGCCCGGCCGGGGCAGCGGCGTGAGGAACTGCTCGTGGCCGCCGTGCGGCTGTTCCACGAGCGCGGGTTCGACAACGTGAGCACCGATCAGCTCGGCGCGGCGGTCGGGATGTCCGGGCCGAGCGTCTACCACCACTTCGACAGCAAGGCCGCGCTGCTCGCCGCCTCGCTGGTGCGCGGCCGGGAGCGGCTCCGGCAGGAGACCGAGGCCGCGGTCACCGGCGCGGCCCGGGCGGACGCGGCGCTGGCGGCCGGCCTGCGGGCGTACATCGGCTTCGCCCGCCGTCACAGCCACTACCTGGGCGCCATGCTGAGCGAGACCGAGCGGCTGGCCCCGCCCGACCGCAGGACGGCCGTGGAATTCCGCCGGGACTTCCTGCGGACCTGGGTCGGGCTGCTGCGGCAGGTCCGCCCGGAGTACGACGCCGCGGAGGCCCGGATCCGGGTGCACTCGATGTTCGCTCTGGTCAACGACGGTGTCCGGAACCGCCCGCACAGCGAGCGGGCGGACCTCGGGGACTGCCTGGAGCGGATGGCCCGGGCCGTGCTCGGCCTCTGAGCGGCACCCGGCGACCGGCATCCGGCCATCGGGGAACGGCATCCGGCGATCGGGGGGCCGCCGATGCCGACGGGCCGGGCGCCCGCCCCCGCGCCGGCGGGACGGGCACCCCGCCCCGGGCGGCCCCGCCGGCGGGTGCGCCGACGGGTGCGCCGACGGGACCGCTCCGCCCCGGCCTAGTAGAGGACGAAGGGGTAGTAGACCTTGGCCGCCAGGCCGCCGTTGCCCTGCAAGGCGCCGACGGCGCCGGCGTTGCCCGCCACGCCGGCGGAGTTGTTCTGGTTGCCGCCGCCCGAGCCGGTGGCCGACTGCTGGGATCCGTCGGCGTTGCCGTGGACGCCGCCCACGACGTTGCCGGACCCGACGCTGCTGACGACGCTGCCGTTGGAGTGGTTCTCGGAGCCGGCGCCGTTGTCGGCCTGGGCGGTGCCGATGCCCGCGAGGAGGAAGGCCCCGAGGGCGGTGACGGCGGCGACTGCGCGAATGCGGGACACGATGGTCTCCCTGAAGGGTCGGTGCGAGAAATGGCGCCCGCGGGGTGGCCGCCCCGGGACGCGCCGTTGCCTGGCGTCGCACGTCCAGCATTCACCAGGGCCCGGCCCGGTCCCACCGAATGGAGCACAATTCGCCCGATGGTGTCATAAAGGCGGAACAACCGGAGAACCCCCGAGGCCGTTCCCGGGATCCGGTCCATTGATGAACCCACCTCGTTCGCAGGCCCGTTCAGATGTGCGGGCGGGTAACGGGACGCGGTCGAACCTCCTGTTCCGGGCGGTGGGGCGTCAATCCCGGTTTGACGACCGGGTTTCCCGCCGGACGGCCGTCCGATTAAGGAATGGTCCAGGCAATAGTCGTACTGGCACACTGGGGCCTCATGTCTGAAGGCCACCGCCCCGACCCCGCGCCCACCGAGGATCTGCGTACGACCGAGGTCGACCTCGGCGGTCTGGTGAGCGTCCTCGCCACGCACCTCTACTCCACGCCGCTGGTCGCCCTGCGCGAACTCGTGCAGAACGCCCACGACTCGCACACCCGGCGCCGGCTGGAGGATCCGGACGGCGGCCACACCCCGACGATCCGGGTCCGCGGCGACTCGCTCCGGCGGACCGTCAGCATCGCGGACACCGGCGCCGGCCTGACCGAGCCGGAGATCCACGCCTACCTCGCCACCGTCGGCACCGGCTACACCCGGCTGCTGCGCGAGGTCACCGGGAACGACGAGCTGATCGGCGCGTTCGGCCTGGGCTTCCTCTCGGCCTTCTCGATCGCCGACGAGGTCACCGTCACCACCACCTCGCACCGCGAGCCCGCCCTGGGCCACCGCTACCGCAGCCGCGGCGGCGAGCAGTACAGCGTCGAGCCGGTCGCCGCCCGACGCGCCCCCGGCAGCGTGGTCGAGCTGACCCTCAAGGCCGAGCACGCCCACCTGGCCGACGAGCAGGCGCTGCGCGAGGTGCTCGGCCGGTACTGCGTCCTGCTGAGCGTCCCGGTCTTCGTCGGGGACGACGAGCGGCCGGTCAACGACGTGCCGGTGCCCTGGCGCGAGGAGCCGGAGGGCGACCCGTACGCGGCCCGGATGCGCTTCGCCACCGCCTTCGGCCGGCGCTTCGAGCCGCTCGCCGCCTTCCCGGTGGGGCCGGCGGCCGGCGGTACCGACGCGGTCGGCCTGCTCTGGGTCCAGGACGGCGGCACCTACGGCAGCAGCGACAACCGCGACCTCGCCGTCTACCTGCGCGGCATGCTGCTCTCCGAGGACGCCCGCGACCTGCTGCCCGGCTGGGCCGGCTTCGTCGGCGGCGTCGTCGAGTCCAACCGGCTCACCCCCACCGCCAGCCGCGAGGACCTCCAGCGCGACGAGCACTACCGGGCGCTCCAGCAGGCCCTCACCGACGCCATCGTCGACGGGCTGTACGAGACCGCCCGGCTGCGGCCCGCGGCCTGGCGTCGGATCCTCGCCCGGCACGGCCAGGACCTGCTCGGTGCGGCGCTCTGCGACGACCGGCTGTTCACCCTGCTCGCCGACGACGTACCCGTCCCGACCTCGCAGGGCGACCTGACGGCGGGCGCGCTGCGGGCGGCAGGCGGCGGCGCGGTGCACATCGCGCTCGGCAGCGGCGGCGGCTTCGAGGAGATGCTGTACCGCGCGATGCAGGTCCCGATCGCGCGCGGCGACCGGTACGCGGTGCTGCCGTTCCTGCGCCGCTACGCGCAGCTGCGGGACTGCCGGATCGTCGAACTCGGCAGCGAGCACGGCAACCGGGAGCTGTTCCGCGACCCCGAGCGCCCGCTGCCCGCCGAGGAGCGGGCCTGGCTGGCCGCGGCCCTCGCGGACGACGGCGAGCAGCTGGTGCCGGCCCGGTTCGAGCCGCCCGGCCTGCCGCTCGTCCTGGTGCCCGACCGGGAGGCGGAGCTCAAGGCCAGGATCGAGGACGACCAGGCGGACGCCCGGATCCCGTCCGCCGCGCTGCGGCTCGCCCGGGCGTTCACCGCCCGCACCGGCGGCGAGGTGAAGGCCCGGCTGTACCTCAACCTGGCGGCGCCCGCCGTCCAGGACCTGCTCACCGCCTACCGCGCCGGGCACACCGGCGCCGCCACGGCGGCCGGCCTGCTCCGCTCGCTCAAGGTGATCATGGCGGCGTCCGGTCCGTCCGGCGCCTCGCCCGCGGGGGACCTCACCGCCGCCCTGGCCGGGATCGGCACCGCCGTCTCGGCCCTGACGGCGGCTCTGCCCGCGGGCCTGCCCGCCGTCCCGGACACGCTCCCCGACACGCTTCCCGGCGCCCCGCGCAGCGGGCCGGACCAGGGGGCGGGAGCCTGAGCGCGCACCGCCCGGCCGTGCCCCGCCCGTCCGCCGCCCGCGCACCCGTCGCCCGCGCACCCGTCGCCCGCACACCCGCCGGCCGTCCGTCCGACCGTCAGCAGCGCACCCGTCAGCACCGCACAGCACCACCCGCAGGGGGAGACCGCATGAGCACCGACATCTGGGCCTGGGTCCACGACGCCCACCAGCAGCTCGCCGAGGCCGGCCACCACCGACTCGCCGAGGCCATCTACGAACTCCCCGGCCACGCCAACGAGGGCCGCAACGACCAGCTGGACGCGGTGTTCCCGGAGGCGGTCGCCGCCGCGCGGGCCCTGGACCTGCCCTGGGTCGAGGTCTACCTGCGGCACTGGCGGATGCAGAACCTGCTGAACAAGCGCCACCAGGGCGAGCAGGCGCTGCCCGAGGCGGTGGACCTGCTGGAGTTCGCCCACCGCGAGCAGACCGCGAGCTGCCCGCAGTCCGTCTGTGTGGTCCAGGACTTCGCCATCTGCCACGCCCGGGTCGACGGCCCCGGCTTCGTGCCCGAGCGGCTCGCCGTCCTCAGCGAGACCCTGGACCGGATCGAGCCCGCCCGGGCCTGCTTCGACTGCCTCTCCCGCGAGTACTCCGACGCCCTGGAGGACGACGGCCGCCCGGCCGACGCGCTCAGCCACCTCGACACCGCCGCCACCCGGATGCGGGCCGCCGGCCAGCGGCTCTCGCTGCACTTCCACCACTCCCGGGCCGGCACCCTGCACCTGCTCGGCCGGGACGAGGAGGTGCTCGCCCTGCTGGACACCGCCGAGCGGGCCGAACGCGCCCGCGGCGCCGAGCTCAACGAGAGCGACCGCCGCTGGGGCGCCATGCTGCGGTCCCGCGCGCTGGCCCGGCTCGGCCGCACCCAGGAGGCGCTCGCCCTGCTGCCCTCGGCCGACGAGGCCGAGCGGCACCCGGACCTGCGGCCGGCCTGGGTCGCCACCATCGAGATCCTGCACGCCGCCGGCGCCCACGAGAACACCGCCGAACTCGGCGCCGCGCTGACCGGCTGGGTCGGCTACCTGGACTCCACCGGCTCGCACCGCCCCTGCGTGGACCTGCTGCTGGCCGCCGGCCGGCTCGCCCTCGCCCGCGGCGCCCGCACGGTGGCGCTGACCCTGGCCGCCACCGGCGAGCGCAAGCTCACCCAGCTGCGCCGCACCGACGGCGTCGCCGAGCAGGTCGCCGGGCTGCGGGCGGCCGCCGGGGCGCTGCCCGAGCCGGAGCTGCCGGTGCCGCCCGGCGAACTCCTCGCCCTGCTGGCCGCCCGGACGGAACCCGGCGCGCCGGAGGCCGACGCCGACCTGATCGCGGCGGCCCGCAGCCGGCACAGCGGCGACCGGGCCGAGGCCACCGACCTGGCGCTGCGCCTGGCCGGGCTGCTCGGCGCGCTCGGCCACACCCGGGCCGCCGCCGACCTGCTCTGGGAGCGACTCGACCAGGACCCGGGCCACCAGGAGCTGACCGGGCTGCTCGGCGCCGTCCTGATCGACGCCGGCGACGGCGACGGGGTGCGCCGCCTCGCGGACCGCCTGATGGCCACCAGCCCCGCCGACGCGTACTGGACGCGGGCCCGCTGGGCCGCCGCCGAGAGCCGCTGGGCCGAGGTCGGCGAGCACTGTGCGGCCCTGCTGGCCCAGGAGCCCAGCCGGATCAACACCCGGCGGCTGGCCGCGGCCGCCGCCACCGAGCTGGGCGACCACCCGCGGGCGCAGCGGCTGTACGAGGAGATCCTGCTGCACGCCCTGCCCGCGGAGGGGACCCCGCCGGAGCAGCAGCACCGGACCGTTCAGGAGGCCGACCTCTGGCACCTGGTCACCGCCGCCACCGCCAACCGCGACTGGCCCGCGGTGCGCGCCGCCGGTGCCCGGATCGGCATCGAGTTCGACGAACCCGAGGGCCCGGTGGACGAGGAGTGGCAGCTCGTCACCGTCCGGGCGGCCCGGACCAACGGCGCCTCGGTGGACCTGCCGGCCGTCCGCACCGGCCCCGCCACCGCCCGCCTGCTGCCGGTGCTCGGGGACGACCTGGACCTCAACCACGGCGACGTGGTGGTCTTCGCCCCCGCCCTGCTGGAGCGCCCGCCGGGCGAGGACGCGCCGCAGCAGGTCCGCGAGCGCTGGCGGCCGGTGTTCCAGCTGCTCACCCTGCTCGACCCGGCGGGCTACACCACCTGGTGGATCGACGGCGCCTGGCCCGGGGACAAGAAGTGGGCGGCCTTCCGGCAGGAGCTGTCCGAGGCCGGGTACGCGGTGTGGGCCTACAGCTCGGACGAGTACGCCGTCACCGACCCCGAGGACGAGGACGAGATGCTGCCCGGCATCTACGCGGCCGTCGGTGTGCCGCCCACGGCCCGGACGGCCGAGGCGGACGCCCTGCTGCAGCGGCTGACGAAGCGCTGGAAGCACCCGCTCGCCTGGCTCGACCTGGCCAAGGCGGCCGGCGTGGACACCGCCCGGCACGAGAAGACCGTCGAGCGCTACGGTCTCTGACCCCCTGCGCGGGCCGTCCCGCTTCGCCGCTGCCCCGGCCCCGCCCTCACCGGCGGGGACCGGGGCAGCGGCGTCGGCTGGGCACAGGACGGCGGTGGGGCCTGGCACGGGCAGGTGGGGCACAGGACGGCGGCGGGGCAGGACGGCTGCGGCGGGCGGGCCGGCGATCTGACGGTCCGTCCCGGTCGAACCACCCGGCACTTGGTGAATGCTTTACTCTTTCATTGCCAAGCGTCGACCTTTCAGGAGTGCCGCCACCGTGACCAGCCTCGCCCTCGGCCCGTCCTGGCTCGACCCGACCACGCTGATCTCCGCCTTCGGCCTGATCGGGATCCTGGCGATCGTGTTCGCCGAGTCCGGCCTGCTGATCGGCTTCTTCCTGCCCGGCGACTCCCTGCTCTTCACCACCGGCATGCTGGTGGCCGGCGGCACCTACCTGCACCAGCCGCTCTGGCTGGTCTGCCTGCTGGTGGTGGCGGCCGCGGTCGCCGGCGACCAGGTCGGCTACCTCTTCGGCCGCAAGGTGGGCCCCGGCCTCTTCAGCCGGCCCGACTCCCGGCTCTTCCAGCAGGAGAACGTGGAGAAGGCCGCCGCCTTCTTCGAGCGGCACGGGCCCAAGGCGATCGTGCTGGCACGGTTCGTGCCGATCGTGCGGACCTTCACCCCGGTCGTCGCCGGGGTGAGCCGGATGAACTACCGCTCCTTCGTGCTGTTCAACGTGATCGGCGGCGTGCTCTGGGGCGCGGGCGTCACCGTGCTCGGCTACTTCCTCGGGCAGATCGCCTTCGTCCGGGACAACATCGAGCCGATCCTGATCGCCATCGTGCTGCTCTCCGCGGTGCCGGTCGCGATCGAGCTGCTGCGGGCCCGGCGGGCCGCCGGCCGGGTCGACGCCCCCCGGCACGCGGCCGTCGACGAGGAGCCGGCCGCCGACCGCGCCCGGTAGGCCCACGGCACCGGCCCGGCAGGCCACCGCGTACATGTGCGTCCGGGAGTTCGATCGGGCAAGGTGTAACCGAAGATCGAAGGGTGGCCCGGCCACCAGGGGCGGCGAGGAGCGGGAAGTGCCGAAGCGGGGCCGGCCGGGCGGCGGCAAGAGGGCCAGAGGCGGCAGGGCGGCCCCGCCCGCCCGGGACACCCGGGACACCCGCCAGGTGCACCCCTCCGACGCCCCGCCCACCGAGGGCCTGCTGGGCCACCCCGCCCCGCCGGCGGGCGCCGCCGACGTGCCGTTCGCCCCGGCCACCGAGGGCCTGCTGACCCCGTCCGTCGAGGCGCCGGCGGCCCGGTCCCGGGCCGCCGAGCTGCGGGCGATCGAGCTGCGGACCGCCGAGCTGATGACGGGGTCCGTCGCCGCCGGGTCGGCCACGGCCGGGTCCGCCACCGCAGGCCCCGCGGGGGCCGGCCGCGACGACGGTGAGCCGTACGACGCCGCCCTGCTGCCCGGTCCGGAGGACACCCTCACCCCCGAGGACTGGCGCGCCGCCGGCTACACCCCGCCGAACGGGATCGCCGTCCCCACCCTGAACCCCGGCGCCCCCGGCGACGCCCCCTGGCCGGACCGGATGCGCACCCTGCTGCGCACGCCGATGTCCGAGCGCCCGGCGTTCGAGCGCACCCCGCGCGAGCGGCAGTCCGAGGCGACCGCGCGCAACGTCCCGCGCATCCTCGACCTGACGCTGCGCATCGGCGAGCTGCTGCTGGCCAGCGGCGAGGCGGCGGAGGACGTCGAGGCCGCCATGCTCGGCATCGCCCACGCCTACCGGCTGGACCACTGCGAGCCGCAGGTGACCTTCACCCTGATCGGGATCTCCCACCAGCCCTCGCTGGTCGAGCCCCCCGTCACCGCCGACCGGGTGGTCCGCCGCCGGACCTCCGACTACACCCGGCTCGCCGCCGTCTACAAGCTGGTGGCCGACATCACCGCCGAGCAGGTGACGGTCAACGACGCGTACCGCCGGCTCGCCGAGATCCGCCGCAACCGGCACCCGTACCCGGTCTGGCTGCTCTCGCTCACCACCGGCCTGCTGGCCGGCGCGGCGACCTTCTTGGTCGGCGGCCGGCTGGACGCCAAGGCCTGGCTGGTGTTCGCCAACGCCTTCGTCGCGGCGATCCTCGGCGACCGGCTGGCCTCGCTGATCGCCCGGCGCGGGCTGCCGGAGTTCTACCAGTTCGTGGTCGCCGCGATGCCGGCCGCGGTCTCCGGCATCGTGCTCTCCTTCAACGACCTGGGCCTGCGCGGATCGGTCGTCATCACCGGCGGGCTGTTCGCGCTGCTGCCCGGGCGGGCCATGGTCGCGGCCGTCCAGGACGGACTGACCGGCTTCTACATCACCGCCGCCGCCCGGCTGCTCGAAGTGATCTACCTGGTCGCCGGCATCGTGATCGGCGTGATGCTGATCCTCTACCTGGGCGTGGGCTTCCACGCCAAGCTCAACCCGGACGAGAGCCTGGTCGGGATCAACTACCCGCCGGTCCAGCTGATCGCCGCGATGGTGCTGACGCTGGCCTTCGCGATGCTGCTGCAGACCGCGCGCAGAAACCTTTTGCTGGTCACCCTGAACAGCGTCGTCGGCTGGTCCAGCTACGGGGTGCTGGTCTACAACGCCCAGGTCTCCCCGATCGTCGCCACCGGCGTCGCGGCCGGCCTGGTCGGTCTGTTCGGCCAGCTGATGGCCCGTTACCGGTACGCCTCGGCGCTCCCGTACGTGACCGCGGCGATCGGCCCGCTGATGCCCGGCTCGGCGATCTACCTCGGCATGCTCTCCTTCGCGCAGGGCCACTCCAGCGCCGGCCTGGTCTCGATCACCCGGGCCGCCGCCATCGCCCTCGCCCTCGCCATCGGCGTGAACCTGGGAGGTGAGATCGCGCGTCTGTTCATGAAGATCCCCGGCAGCACCGAGCCGCTGACGCTCTACCCGGCCGTCCCCCGGCGCGCCGCGAAACGCACCCGGGGATTCTGAGCGGACGTTAGACCCGTCGGCACCGGACGGGCGGACCGCCCGGTGCGGCACCAGGAACGAAGGTACGACCCATGCACCTCGCACAGCTCAGCCTCGACTCGCTGCTGGACGGCTACCAGCAGCACATCGTCGCCGCGCACAAACAGCCGCTCTTCCTGCTGCTGGTGGGGTTCATCGTGTCCTTCGTCTGCATCCGGTTCAGCGTGCGGATGATCCGCGCCGAGGTCCGCTGGTGGCCGGGCAACATCACCCCGGGCGGCCTGCACATCCACCACATGGTGTTCGGGCTGGGATTCCTGCTGGTCGGCGGGATCGGGGTGTTCGCCACCAACGGCGGGCACCCGTGGATCGACTGGTTCGGGCTCAGCTTCGGCATCGGCTGCGGCCTGGTCCTGGACGAGTTCGCGCTGATCCTGCACCTGGACGACGTCTACTGGAGCGAGCAGGGCCGCAAGTCGGTGGACGCGGTGATCTTCGGCATCCTGATCACCGCCCTGTTGCTCACCGGCTACGTCCCCCTCGGCGTGGTGCCCAGCCAGCAGACCCGCTGGGGCCTGGTCGCGGTGATCGTGGTGAACGCGCTGGTGTCGATCGTCGCCCTGCTCAAGGGCAAGGTCTGGACGGGTCTGCTCGGCATCATGGTCCCCGGCCTGTCCTGGATCGGCGCGATCCGGCTGGCCCGTCCCAGCAGCCCGTGGGCGCGCTGGCGGTACGCCACACGCCCCCGGCGGAGGGCGCGTGCGCTCCGGCGTGAACGCCTGCTCCACCGGCGTGCGGACCGGGCCCGCACCTGGCTTTTCGATCTGATCGCCGGGGCGCCCGACAAGGTCCCCGCCCACCACACCGCCACCCACCGGGTGGCCGAGCGGATGGCCGCCCGGGCCAGCGCCCACCTCGACGCGCACGAGGCCCGCGCCCTGGCCCGGCGCTCGGCCCGGCTGACCGACCGGCGCTCGGGCGCGGGCGCCCGCCGGGCACCCGTACCCGCCCCGGCCACCCCCGGCGGGTCGCTGCACGAGCAGGACGGTGAACGGCGGCAGGCCGGCCTGCGCCGCCGCACCGTCCGGGCCGGCCGCAGCCGGACGTACGCCGTCCGCCCCGGCACGGCCGGCACCGTCCCGCCGCAGCCCCCGGCGGGCACCGCGCCGGCGCCCCGGCACCTGCGGCCCCGCACGCCCAGGGTCCGCCGGTAGCCGACCGGAGGCCGGCGCGGGCCCGCCGCGCACCGTCGCGACCGGCGTCCGATCGGATGGTCCGACATCTCACCCGGCTGCCTGGCCCGGGCCGGCCCGGGGAGCCGGTGATTTTGAAATGATCACTACGCGTGACCGCACTGTCACCGAAGAGACATCCGGCCGCTCGTCGGACGCGTGAGAAGGACACCCGTGACACGCAGACTCCTGCCGATCCTCCTGCTGGCCCTGACCTCCACCCTCGGCGCCCTCCCGGCGGCCGGCGCGGCCCCCGCGCCGGCCGCCGTCCCGCACGACCCCGGGCCGGCGGCGCCCGCCGAGCCGGGCCCGCCACCGGGCGGTCCGCACCCGGGCGAGGGCTACCCCTCCGCCGAGGAGATCGCCCGCTCCCGGGCCGACGCCGACCGGCGGGCGGCCGCGAGCGCCGCCGTCGAGGCCCGGCTCACCGCCGCCCAGGGCGAAAGCGAGCAGGCCTCCCTGGCGGCCGAACGGGCGGTGGAGAACTACAACGGCGCCCAGGCGAGGCTCAGCCGGGCCCGGCTGGCGGAGAGCCGGGCCCTCGGGCTGGCCGCCGCCGCCGAACTCGCCCGGTACGCCGCCGCCGAGGAGGCGGCGCGACTGGCCGCGGAGACCTACCGCCAGGGCGCCACCGCCGAACTCTCCGCCATCGACGCGCTGATCGGGGCTCCCGGCCCGCGCGCGGCCGGCGCCCAGGCGGCCGTCGTCCGGGTGGTCAGCGGCAGCACCCGGCAGATCCTGGACGCCGCCACCGGCACGGCCGCCGCCGCGACCCGTGCGGGAGCCGCCGCGCGCGAGGCCACCGCCGCCGCCGAGCGGGCCGCGGGGGAGGTCCGGACCGCCCGGGACCAGGCACAGGCCCTGGTCGCGACCGGCCGGGCCAAGGTGGCCGAGATCGGCCGGCGCCGCGAACAGCTCCTCGGCGAGCTCGCCGCCGCCCGCGACACCACCGTCGAACTCGAACGCCGCCGCCGGGAGGCCCAGGAGGCGATCACGGCCCGGGCCGCCGAGGAGGCGGCGAGGACCGCGGCCGAGGCGACCGCGGCCGCACAGGCGGCGGCGGACCGGATCGCCGCGGACAGGGCGGCGGCGGACCGGGCGGCAGGGGAGAAGGCAGCGACGGAGAGGGCGGCGGCGGAGGCAGCCGAGGCCGCCAGTGCGGCGGCCGACCAGCCCGCGCAGGAGCAGCCGGCCGGACCACCCGCCGTGCCGCCGGACGGCCCCGGCGTGTGGTCGGCGCAGGGCGCGGAGGCCGCGATCGCCTTCGCCCGCTCAAAGATCGGCCTGCCGTACATCTGGGGCGGCGAGGGCCCGGCGGGGTACGACTGCTCGGGGCTGACCATGATGGCCTGGCGCACCGGCGGCCGGCGGATCACCCACTTCGCCGCCGACCAGTACGCCGAGTCCACCCCGGTGACCTACCGCCAGCTCCGCCCGGGCGACCTGGTGTTCTGGAGCGACACCGGCCGCGCCGCCGACATCCACCACGTCGGCCTGTACATCGGCGACGACCAGATGATCGAGGCGCCCCGCGCCGGCATGCCGATCAAGCAGGCCAGCCTCTGGATCATGGGCACGCCCGACTTCTACGCCCGGCCCTGAGGGGGTGGCGGCCCCGCTGTAGGGACTCATCACACTCTGCGCCTTCTCGCCGATTCTGCGCCCGCCTTGCGCGTGCGCAAGATCGATGAGACTTCCGTCAGCGGTCTGGAGTGGCGGGGTGCCAGGTGAGGCCGAGTGCGCCGTCGATTGTGGCGCTGCTGGATTCGTGGGAGCCGCCGAGGGCCGCGTGGCTCAGCAACACTGGTGTCCCGGCCTCCAGCGCGTGGCTGATGTCCTGGAGCATCGAAGTCACCGAGGCCCACTGGGGAACGTTCAGGATCCAGGTTTCGTGGTCCCAGAGAAGTACCGCGCCGTGGGTGTCGCCGGGGCGCAGGTCGACGATCAGGCCGTCGCCGCCGGGGTTCAACGCGATCGGCATGAACTCCCGCTGGTAGCGACTCTCGGGCTGGCCGTTCTCGTCGAACGAGTCGCCTTCCTGCTCTGCGACCAGCAGCCAGATGTCTCGGGTCTCCAGGGCTTCGTCCAGCGAGACCGGGGCGAACGCCGTCGGAATCCAGTAGTCCGCGCTGATATCGGGCAGCAGCCACCAGGCCCGCAGGTCGGCGGGCAGGGGCAGGCCGAGGTCAGCTTCCAACGTGTCCAGGCGGGCGGCATCCGACGCCGGCCTCGCCGGGCCGCGTCGGGTGTGCGCGGTGAGCCAGGTGCCGATGCGGCTCCAGGAGGTCGGGACGTCGTGATCAGCCGTTGTCATGGCGGGCAGTCTGCCTCACCGGGGTGTCAACGGCCGAAGCTGTGCAGCACTCCCGGAGAGCGAAGCTACGGGTCAGGCCGCCACTTCGGCGGGCGCCGGCGCGGGAAAGGCGGTGTACTCGTCGAACCGTTCGTGGTGCTGGAGGCAGTGGTGGAGCTGTCCGAGCAGTATGCATCCGCTCGGTGCCCCGGGTCGTATGCAGGCGTCGCCCAGGCTCCCCTCCCACGACCACCCCCGCGGGCGGGGGCGACGGCAACTGCTCCGCTTCCCACGACCCGCCAATAAGGAACTAGGTCAGTTGCCAGGTCTCGCCGGACCTGGCAACGTCTCACCGGACCTGATGCGGCTTCACCTCGAAGAATGCGCAGAACCGGTGAGACGGTCCGCGCGCAACTTCGGTGAGACGGCTGTCGTTCCCGCTGGTCAGCCGACCACCGGACGAAGAGTCGGCCAAGAACCTACACCCGCCCTGCGGGTCCGCACGTCGACTCCCCGGCCGGCCCTGGTCCCTCGGTGCGCTCCTGGCTAGGCTGCGGGCATGACGCAGCCTCCCGGATTCGGCGCGATGCTGGCGTGGTTGCTGGACCACCGAGGTCTCGACGCGGAGGCACTGGCCGACCGCGCCGGGTCGACGGCGGACGAGATCCGCGGGGTGGTCGCGGGCGAGCCCCCCGGCGAGGGGCTGCTCCGGCGGCTCGCGCCCGCACTGGGTCTCCGCGCCCTCGACCTGTTCATCCTCGCGGGTCCGGACGTCCCGGAGGACCTGGCGCCGGTGGACGCCACGGCCGCGCGAGGCGTCCGGGACGCCGTGCTGGACGCGCTGCGCCTCCCGGCGGCGGGACGGCAGGAACTCCTGCGGTTCATCCGCTCGCTGCCGCAGCAGGAACGATCCTCCGCCTTCGCTCCCAAGCGGCTCACCGATCCCGCGGGCGGTCCGGGCGCCCGGCTTGTCCGCATGCTCCAGTACCGCAACCTGGACTGGTCGGGCATGGCGTACATCCTGGCCTTCGTGACACCCACCTACCTGTCGACGGTCACCTACGGCTCGATCGGAGCCGGGCACGTGGAGCTGACACCTCGCCTGGTGACGGACTTCGCCGCCCTGCTGGGCATGGACGCCCGCGACCTCGCCGGGCTGACGGGCGTCGAGCTGCCCGAGGTGCCACCGGCCCCGGCCCCGGAGGCCGTGGACGCCGCGGCGCTGCTGTGGGAGGCACGTCGCCTGTCCGCCGCCCAGGCGCGGCAGGTCTCCGAGCTGGCGCGCTCGATGCGCGGCGACTCCCGCGACGGCCACCGCAGCGACCCGTCCGGGCGCTGACACCCACGGCACCCGTGGTCGGCCCGGTGACATGCCCGGTGACATGCCCGGTGATCGGCTGCCGCGCGCGCCGGGCCCGGCGCGCGCGGCCTCCCGTCCGGAGCGCGCCCTTCCGGTGCGCCCCGCCGGGCCGAAAATCGGGTGCCCGGGCCGGCGGCCGGTCGTACGGTGGAGCGATGGGCGACAACGGACACGGCGGGACCCGCGATCCGGGTCGGGGCCGGCAGGACGGCAGCAGCACCGAGATCCGGGCGATCACCGAGGACGACATCCCCGGCTGGGACCGCGCGCTCGCGGTCGGCTTCCTCCGGCCGCAGGCCGGGGAGGCCACCGAGTACCGGCGGCTCGGCTTCGAGCCCGGGCGTTCGCTCGGCGCCTACGACGGCGACCGCTGCGTCGGGACGTTCCGCAGCTTCGACGCCGAACTGACCGTCCCCGGCGGCGCGACCGTCCTGGCGGACGCGATCACCAGCGTGACCGTGAGCTCCACCCACCGCCGGCGCGGCCTGCTGCGCGCGATGATGACCCGCGACCTGGCCGCCGCGCACGAGCGCGGGAACCCCGTCGCCATCCTGATCGCCGCCGAGTACAACATCTACGGTCGCTACGGGTTCGGCCCCGCCACCACCACCCACGGCTGGAACGTCGACCTGCTGCGGGCCGGCGGCCTGCGCAAGGGCCTGCCGACCGTGCCCGGCGGCCGGATCGACTTCGCCACCATGGCCGAGGTGCGCAAGGTGGGCCCCGAGTTCCACGAGCGCTGGCGACGCACCCAGCCGGGCGCCATCACCCGCACCGAGGTGGGCTGGCGGGTCCGCACCGGGGACGTCAAGGCACCCGGCCCCGAGTGGCAGGAGCCCTTCGTGGCCCTGCACCGGGACGCCACCGGCACCGTCACCGGCCTGGTCGCGTACAAGGTGGACGACAACTGGGACGGCAGCTACCCCGACTGCACCCTCACCGTCCTCGACCTGCAGGCCCTGGACGCGCCCACCGCCGTCGAGCTGTGGCGCCTGGTCCTCTCGGTCGACTGGGTGCGCAAGGTCGTGGTCGAGAACCTCGCCCCCGACGACCCGCTGCCGCTGCTGCTCACCGACCCGCGCGCCGCCACCCCGTACGCCGACAACTCCGACTTCACCTGGCTGCGGGTGCTCGACGTCGAGGCGGCGTTCGCCGCCCGCAGCTACGGCGCGCCCGGCCGGATCGTGCTGGACGTCTCCGACCCGCTCGGGTACGCGGACGGCCGCTGGGCGGTCGAGGCCGCCGCCGACGGCACCGGCCGTTGCGCCGCGACCACCGACGAGCCCGACCTCGCACTCGGCGTGGGGGCGCTCGGCACGCTCTACCTGGGTGGTGAGAGCGCCGCGCGGCTGGCCGCCGCCTCCCTGGTCACCGAGCTGCGCCCGGGCGCCGTCGCCCGGGCCGACCTGCTGCTGCGGACCGCGGCCCGGCCGTGGAACCCGGACGGCTTCTGACGGTCCGTCCGCCCGGCCCGCGGCCACCTGCCCCGTGCCCGTAGGGCCCCCGTGCCCGTACGGGCACGCAGCTCCACCGACGAGGCCCCGGCCCGCCCGTGTTCCGGGGCGGGCCGGGGCCTCGCGGTCGTCGGCCGGGTTCCGCGCTCAGCCGCCCTGGGTCCGCCCGATGGTCGGCAGGATGAAGTCCTGGATCAGGCCCTTGGCGTCGCGGACGATCGGCCGGAACACCCGGTAGCGGGACAGGTTGATGACCCGCGCCGCCATCGGGGTGGAGCGCCGGACGAACTCCCTGGTCCGCTCGGTGTCCGGGGTGCGGTCGAAGACCCAGTACAGGACGACCACCATGAGGTGCAGCCAGAGCAGGTCGGGCAGCAGCTCGGCGAGTTCGGCGTCCAGCTTGGGCGCCAGCTCCGACCCGGTCAGCACCTCCCGGAACAGTTCGACCGCGGTCGCCCGGGCCGGATGCGACTCGTTGGAGAACGGGCTGAGCGAGCTGGTCGGGTCGGCGGCCGTCCGGAAGAACTGCGAGGCGAACTCGTGGTACTCCGCCGCGCAGTCGAGCCAGGAGGTCAGCGCGATCTCCAGGCGCTCCGCGAAGTCCTTGCGGCCGGCCATCCGCGCCCGGGCGTCGGCGGCGTGCTGGTACGTCATCTGGTCGTAGAACCCCTGGATCAGGAATTCCTTCGACGCGAAGTAGTAGTACGCGTTGCCGACCGACACCCCGGCCTCGGCGGCGATGGCCCGCATGGTGGTCTTGTCGTAGCCGCGTTCCTTGAAGAGGCGCATGGCGGTTTCGAGGATCAGCGCCCGGGTCTGCTCGCTCTTCCCGGTCTTCGGGAGCGCCCGGCCGCCCGGCAGTTCCGGGGCCGCCGCGGTGCGCTCGTCCTTCGTGCTGTCGCTGTCCTTGGGCTCGTCCACGCTGGCCGAGCCTACCGGGGTGTCAGCCACGGCTCACGGCTCCTGCCCGGGCGACGGCCCCGGCCGGCCCGGCCGGCCGGCACGCCGTACCGGATCCGCCGAGGTCGGCGCTGCTCCGCCCGATGCCGCCGGGCGGGCCGCCCCCGTCGCCGTCCCGGTCCTGCCGGTCGGTGCTGTCCGCGCCGTTCGTCCGTGTCACGTCGTCCACGGTGGTCGAGCCTAGCCCGACCTGGCGCAGGCGCCGTCGTCGCAACGGGGCGGCCCGTCCGCCGGCGAGGCCGTGGCCCACGCGCCGTCCTCGCCCCGCGCCGTGCCGGCCCGGCCGGCGGGTGGACCGCCCGCCCACGCGCTGTCCTCGGTCCGCGTCGCACCGGATGCCCCCTCCGCACCCGGTGCGACGCGGTCCGCCCCCGTGGCGGCGCGGTACTTGCCGGCGGCGAACGCCGCCGCTCTGGCCAGTGGGAGTCCGGCCGGAGTACCGAGCCGCAGGGCGAGCGGCCGGTGTGCGGCCAGCGCCCAGAGGCAGGTGACGAAGGCCTGCGGCCCCCGCCAGACCTCCCCGGTGTCGGCGACCACGGTGATCTCGCCGAGGCTGGCGTCGTGGTCGAGGTCCGGGTACCGCTCGCGGGCCTCGGCCGAGGCGACCGCGACGAAGTCCAGCGGCACCAGTTGGGCCTGGTCGCGCAGCCAGGCGGTGAGCCGGCGGCAGAGAGGGCAGCCGGGGTCGTGCAGCACGGTGATCCGGGTGACCGGCGGGGCGTGGGTCACGGTGTGCACCGGCGGGCCTCAGGCCTGGGCCGGGCGCGGTGCGACGAAGCCCTGCGGCGCGACCGGCGGGCGCTGCCCGCGCTCCAGGGTGCCGCGGCGGCGGATCCGGTTGAGCACGTAGACGTTGGCGAGGTGCATGAAGCCGAGGACCAGCAGCACGGTGCCGAGCTTGACGGACATCGCGTCGAAGACGCCCTGGGTGCCGGTGATCTTGTCGTCGGTCTTCATCCACAGGGCCACGAAGCCGAGGTTGAGGAGGTAGAAGCCGACGAGCAGCAGGTGGTTCACCGCGTCGGCGAGCTTCTCGTCGCCGGCGAAGACGTCGGCCAGGAAGATCTTGCCGTTGGTCGAGAGCGTGCGGGCCACCCAGACCGTGAGTCCGGTGGCGATCGGCAGGTAGACGGCGTAGCTGACCACTGTGAAGTCCATCGGGACCACCCCTTTTCGAACGCGTTCAAAACCTTCTGGAGATGACTGTAGCGAGAGTTTTGAACGCGTTCAAGTAGCTCCTGTGGGAGGCTCGCCCCATGACGAACCGGAGCGGCGCGGACGTGACGATCAGAGTCGGGACCACCGAGGACGCCGAGGACGTCGCCGCCCTGCACGCGGAGAGCCGGCGGACCGCCTACGCCGGGATCGTGCCCGACGGAGCCCTCGGCGACGGGCTGGCCGAGGAGCACCGCGAACTCTGGACGCTCCGCCTGGGCGTCGACTACGGCGAACCCGCCAACACCCCCGAGCTGCTGATCGCCGAGAGCGCCGGGGAGACCGTCGGCTTCGCCTACCTCGTCCCGCAGCCCGACGGCCGGATCCTGCTCGACAACCTGCACGTCCGCCCCGGCCGCACCGGGGGCGGTACCGGCGGACTGCTGCTGCGCGCCGCCCTCGCCCACGTCGCACGGCGGCACCCGGGCGCCGACCTCTACCTGGAGGTGCTCCGCGCCAACGCCCGGGCGGTCGCCTTCTACGAGCGGGAGGGCGGCCTGCGGACCGGTGCCCACGAGGGGTTCTTCCCCGGCGGCTTCACCCTGCCCGAGTACGAGTACACCTGGGCCGCCCCGGGCGTCAGGGGCTGAGGCCGGCCCGCCGGTAAGCCCGGGGCCGGGCCGCGGCGTCAGTCGTGGTCGTACACGGTGACCGGTACCCCGGCCGAGGTCAGCCGCGCGACGACCAGCGGCTCGACCAGCTCCCACCGCCCGCCGGCCAGTCCGCAGCCGATCCGCGGCATGTGGACGGAGGCCCCGAGCGCCAGCGCCTGCGGCGCGAGCCGGGCGAGCGCGGCGTCGATCGCCCGGTAGCGGACCGGAACGCCCTGGGAGCGGCTGGTCCGGATCCCGCGCTGGCCGACCATGTTCGCCACGTGGACCAGGTGCTCGACCTGGACCAGCTGCACGGCGCCCAGGCCGAAGTCGTTGGCCGCCCGCTCGCGGTGCCAGCGGCGGAACGCCGCCTCCGGTTCGGGCCAGCGCCGGGAGAGCGCCAGGACGAAGCCCTTGCCCCAGCCGCCCAGGTCGTTGCAGACATGGGCGATCACCTTCACGCCCTTGCCCTGCGGGGCGGTGGCGTCGCCGCGGACGTAGTCGATGGTCGCCGTCATGGCGGGCAGGCTAGCGGTCGGCGCCGACAGGGCGCCCGGTGATTTCCGCGCCCGCGCCCGTCCCCGCTCCTGTCGCCGTCGCGGCCGCCGTTGTCCGGGTGGTCGCCGGGTCCGGCCTGCGCCCCAGGGTGCGGCGCCCGGCCAGCGCGATCAGCAGGGCCAGGGCGGCGGCGCCCGCGGTGAGCCGGTAGCCGGCGCCGGGGCCCGCCTGCTGGGCGACGAGGCCGCCGGCCGCCGCACCGGCCGAGATGCCGGTCAGCAGCGCGGACACCGCCAGCGACATCCCCTCGTTCAGCTGCCGCCGCGGCAGCAGCTCCTGGACCACGGTCATCCCGGTGACCATGGTCGGCGCGGTTCCCGTGCCGGCCACGAACAGCGCGGCCCCGAGGACGCCGAGCCCGGCCCCGGCCAGCGCGGCGGTCAGCGGGAGCAGCAGGAGCAGGGCCATCGCCGCCACCCCGCACAGGAAGCGGACGGCGGGCGCCCGGCGCGGGCGGAGCAGTCCGAAGACCAGCCCGGCCAGGCAGGAGCCGCCCGCGACCATGGCCAGCAGCGGGCCGGCCAGCGACTTCTGGCCGAGCGCGTCGGCGTAGGCGAGGGTGGTGACCTCCAGGGAGCCGAAGACGGCGCCGGTGGCGAGGAAGGTCAGCGCCATCACCCGCAGCCCGGGCCGGCGCAGCGGCGATCCCGGCCGGCGGTCCTCGGGGGCCGGCGCCCGGACGGGGGGCTCGGTGCGGCGCTGGGCGGCGAACAGCAGGGCGCCGGCGGCGCCCAAGGTCCCGGCGGTGATCAGGCCGGCCTCGGGGAACAGCGAGGTGCAGAGCAGTATCGCCAGGACCGGCGCGGCCATGAAGCAGGCCTCGTCCAGGGCCTGTTCCAGCGCGTTGGCGACGTGGCGGGCCTGCGGGTCGGCCCGGAACAGGTGCGCCCAGCGGGCCCGGGCCATGCCGCCGAGGTTGGGGTTGAAGGAACAGGCGGCCCAGCAGGCGTAGAGCGTCCAGTCCGGTGCGCCGAGATGCACGCAGAGAAGTAGTCCGGCGAGCGGTAGCGCGCCGCCGAGGACGGCGGGGACGGTGACCCGGGCCTGGCCGTAACGGTCGACCAGCCGTCCGACCAGGGGGAGGCCGACCGCCGCGGTGACCAGGCCGGCCGCCGAGACGGTGCCGGCCAGCGCGTAGGAGTCGCGCCGGGCGGCGATCATCGCCACGGTGGAGACGCCCGTCATGGACAGGGCCAGCCGGCCGAGCAGTCCGGTGAGGGTGAAGGCGAGGGCGCCGGGGGCGGCGAGGACGCGGCGGTACGAGGCGAACACGGCTCTCCAGGGCGGGGGTTCGACGGGTGCCTCCAGCCTCGTGGGGGAGCGGTGGATCGGTCCAACACCTGTTTCGCCGTATTGACAACGGAGTGTTGTTAATATCGCCGCCATGCCCCGTGACCTGCACCCCCGCCTGCTGCGTGGCTTCGTCGCGACCGCCGAGACGCTGCACTTCGGCCGCGCCGCCGAGCGGCTGCACATCGCTCAGCAGGCCCTCAGCCGGGACGTGAAGGCGCTCGAACAGGCCCTCGGCGGAGCCCTGTTCACCCGGACCACCCGCAGCGTCGAACTCACCCCCGCCGGCGCCCGGCTGCTGCCGCGGGGCCGCCGGCTGCTGCTCCTGCACGACGAGATCCTGGCGACCACGGTGGGATCCGCGCACCGGCCGCTGCTGCTGGACCTCAACAGCGACGTGACCGGTGACGACCTGACCGCGGACCGCCTGCTCGCCCACGTCCGGGAGGCGTGGCCCGAGGGTGAGCTGCTGGCCCGGTTCCACGGCGGACTCGCCGCCGCGGCGGCCGAGCTGCTCGCCCACCGGCTGGACGTGTCGATGGGCCGGTTCGCCGGGCTGTCGGTCGGGCAGCGTGCCCAACTCGTCCACGTGCCGGTCCGGTTGGAGTCGATGGCGGTGATGATGAGCAGTCGGCACCCGCTGGCGGCGCGCACCGAGCTGCCGCTCGCCGACCTGGTCGGCCATCCGGTGGACATCTGCGCGGGCAATCCGGCGACCACCGAATGGACGGATCTCGGGGCCCGGCTGCTCGCCGAGCACGGGCTGGCGGCGGCGGAGCCGCACGTGGCCCCGGTCGGGGCGGACGAGACCGCCCGCTACCTCGCCCGGCACGGCGAGCCGATGCTGACCACCACCGGTGGCCCGCGGATCCCCGGCGCGGTCACCGTGCCGCTGGTGCGGCCGGTGCCGCTGAGCCTGCTCGGGCTGGTGCACCGGCCCGAGCCGCGGCACCCCGGACTGGACGCACTGATCGCGGCGGCGGTCGAACTCGGCGGTCGGGAGGGCTGGTTGCGCCGCCCGGCGGGAAGCTGGCTGCCGGCGCCGGACGCCGCGCTGCTGGCCGGCTGAGCCCGGGGGCCGGCGGGCGGGCGGTCCCGGGCATGGCGCCGCCCCTGCCGTCGGGGGTCGGCAGGGGCGGAGAGGGGGCGCGGTCGGGCCGGGGCGCCCGGGTCGGGGCCGGGTGGCTCGGCCCCGGTGCGGCGGGCCCGCGGCGGCCCGGGGAGGGCCGCCGCCGGCTGGGCCGGCTCCGGGACGGGCGGGGTTCAGGCCGCCTTGACCGCCGAGATGTCGAAGGTGAGCTTGACCTTCTCGCCGATCAGCACGCCACCGGTCTCCAGTGCGGCGTTGTAGCTCAGGCCCCAGTCGGTGCGGTCGATGGTGGCGGCACCCTCGAAGCCGACGCGCTCGGCGCCGTAGGCGTCGGTGGCGCTGCCCGTGTACTCCAGGTCGAGGACGACCGGACGGGTGGTGCCCTTGATGGTCAGGTCGCCGATCATCCGGTAGGAGTCGTCGCGCAGCCGCTCGGCCGAGGTGCTGCGGAAGGTGATCTCGGGGTGGGCCTCGGCGGCGAAGAAGTCCCCGGTGCGCAGGTGCTCGTCGCGCTGGGCCTGCTTGGTGTCGATGCTGGCGACCTTGATCACGAGCTCGGCGGAGGAGTTGGCGGGCTCGCTGCCGTCCAGGTGGAGCTTGCCGTCGTACTCGGTGAACGCGCCGCGGACGTTGGTGACCATCGCGTGACGGACGGAGAAGCCGACCTGGCTGTGCGCGGTGTCGACGGCCCAGTCACCGGTCAGGTGCGCCAGGCCGGGGCCGGCCGGGGCGTCCACGACGGCGGTGGTGGTGTCGGCGGTCTTGGTGCGGTTGAACAGGCCCATGGCTCCTCCTTCGGTTCGAAGCCTTTTGTTTAGGCTTCAACTTGATGGCTCCACCATAGACCCACTTCGTTCAAAGTTCAACCATGTACGCCACCGGGTTCCCTCGCCCGCGCCCGAGCGCCCCCGCCCCCTGGCGGGCGTCGCTCGCCCGTTCGAATGTCGGGCGGTGCCGATACGCTTCGAGGACCGTCGACCGAAGCCGTCCCCGCAGACCGGAAGGCCAGCCCATGTACGCCCTGCACGCGCTCTGGCGGGCGGACGGGCGGCTGGCCCTCTGGGCCGAGGACGCCCGGGCCTACCCCGCCGAGCCGCCACCGGCCGGGCCCGACGGCCCGGGGCGGGCCGGCCGGGCCCACCCGTACGCCTGCCCGGCCGCCGCCGTCGCCGGCCTGCTGGCCGGCATCGGCCCCGGGCTCGGCTGGCTCGCCGACCAGGCCCCCGAGCGCTGGGCCACCCTGCGGCTGCCCACCTCCGGCGGCCTGCCCACGCCCTCCCCCGAACTCCCCGTACCGCCGAGCCGCGGCGGCGGCTCGCTCACCCCTTGGCGGGTGCCCGCCCTGCTCTTCGGCCCCGCCGCCGCGGCCCAGCTGCTCGGCGAACTCTTCGACCCGCGCTGGGCGGTGACCACCGCCGAACTGCCCGCCGCCGGGCGCGTCGAGATCACCCACGGCGCCTCGCTGCGCTGGCTGACCGGCGTGCACGACCTCGCCTGGCGGCTGGTCCACCGCGGCCGCACCCGGCCGCTGCCCACGGTCGAGGACGGCGAGCCCCACGCACGCTGGCGCCCCGCCCTGGACGAGGACGGGCGCCGCGAGGCCGCCGAACTGGCGGCCGGCTGCCCGCCGGTCTGCCGCGGCGAGTGGCCCGGCCCGGCGGCCGGGCGGGGCGGCGCCGACCTGGTCGCCGAGTTGCTGGAGGCGCTGGTCGACGCCGAGGCCCGGGCCGTGCTCGCCGACGGACCCCCGCTGCTACGGCCCGTCCCGGGCCCCAGTGCTCCAGGGGGCTCCGGCGGCGCCCGGACCGGCACGGCAGCCGAACGCTGGCTCGCGGCGCTGACCACCGCCGACGGCCGGATCGAGGCCGCTCCGGATGACGGGAGCGGTGGCGGCGCGGCGCCCGCCGGGCACGGCCCCGAGCAGCACGCCGAGTTCGCCGCCCTGGCCCAGCGCCTCGCCGCCTGGTACGCGGGCCCGGCGCCCGCCGACGCCCCGCTGCGGCTCTGCTTCCGGCTGCTGGAACCCTCCGGCCCCGACCCCGACGACCCCGAGGGGCGGCCCTCCGACGACCACTGGCAGCTGGAGTTCCTGCTCCAGGCCGCCGACGAGCCCTCCCTGCTCGTCCCGGCCGACGACCTGCGGTTCGGCAGCGCCGCCCTGGCCGCCTTCGCCCGCCGCACGGACGACCCGCTGGAGGCCTACGCCGCCGAGCTCGACCGGGCCGCCCTGCACTGGCCCGCCCTGGGCGAGGCCCGCCGGGCGCTCCACCCGACCGCCCTGCGGCTGGACCGGGCCGGCGCCCTCGACTTCCTCCGCACCGCCGCCCCCGACCTCACCGCCGCGGGCTTCGGAGTGCTGCTCCCCACCTGGTGGCGGCGCCGCCCCACGCTCGGGTTCGCCCTGGAGGTGCGCACCCCCGCCGCCGGCATCGTGGAGACCACCGGGCAGATCGACCGGGACGCCGTGGTGGCCTTCCACTGGCAGGCCGCCCTCGGTGACCTCACCCTCACCCAGGAGGAACTGACCGAACTGGCCGAGGCCAAACAGGGCCTGGTCCGGATCCGGGGGCGCTGGGTCGAGGCCGACGCCGGGCAGATCGCCGCCGCGCTGGCCTTCCTCACCCGCCACCAGGAGGGCACCATGCCCACCGTCCAGGTGCTGCGGACGGCGCTCGACCCGCGGGCGAGCATCGCCGGACTGCCCGTGACCGCCGTCCACGCGGACGGGCCGCTCGGCGACCTGCTGGCCGGGCGGGCCGCCGCCCGGGCGCCCGAAGCGGTGCTCCCCGCGGACTTCCGGGCCACCCTGCGCCCCTACCAGGAAAGGGGCCTGGCCTGGCTGCGGTCGCTGGCCGGCCTGGGCCTCGGCGCCGTGCTCGCCGACGACATGGGCCTCGGCAAGACCGTGCAGACGCTGGCCCTGCTGGCGGTCGAACGGGCCGAGGGCGCCACCGGGCCCACCCTGCTGGTCTGCCCGATGTCCCTGGTCGGCAACTGGCAGCGGGAGGCCGAGCGGTTCGCGCCGGCGCTGGGGCTGCACGTCCACCACGGCGCCGGCCGGCCCACCGGGGACGAGCTGCGGGCGGCCGTCCACGGCGCCGACCTGGTGATCACCACCTACGGGCTGGTCCAGCGCGACGCCCGGGCCCTGGCCGCCGTCCGCTGGCGCCGGATCGTCGCCGACGAGGCCCAGTACATCAAGAACTCGGCCACCGCCCAGGCCAGGGCGATCCGTTCGCTGCCGGTGAGCACCCAGCGGATCGCCCTCACCGGCACCCCGGTGGAGAACCGGCTGGCCGAACTCCACGCCGTGCTGGACTTCGCCAACCCGGGCCTGTTCGGCTCCGCCGCCGGCTTCAAGGAGCGGTACGCGATCCCGGTGGAGCAGCACCGCAGCGCCGCCGTGGCGGCCGAACTCCAGCGCCTCACCGCGCCGTTCGTGCTTCGCCGGCTGAAGAGCGACCCGGCGATCGCCGTCGAACTGCCCGCCAAGCAGGAGATGACGCTCTGGTGCAACCTCACCACCGAACAGGCCGGCCTCTACCAGGCCGTGGTCGCCGAGCTGTTGCACCGGGTCCAGGGCATCCGCGGGGTGGAGCGGCGCGGCACGGTGCTGGCGGCCATCGGGCGGCTCAAGCAGGTCTGCAACCACCCGGCCCAACTCCTGCACGACGGATCGGCGTTGGCCGAACGGTCGGGCAAGGTGGCCCGGCTGGTGGAGATCCTCGCGGCGGCGGCCGCGAAGGGCGACCGGACGCTCGTCTTCACCCAGTACGCGGAGTTCGGCCGGCTGCTCCAGCCGTACCTGGCCGAGCGGCTCGGCCAGGAGGTGCTCCACCTGCACGGCGGCGTGCCCAAACGCCGGCGGGAGGAGCTGGTGGCCCGGTTCCAGGCCCCGGACGGCCCAGGCGTCTTCCTGCTCTCGCTGCGGGCCGGCGGCGCCGGGCTCAACCTGACCGCCGCCAACCAGGTGATCCACCTGGACCGCTGGTGGAACCCGGCGGTCGAGGAGCAGGCCACCGACCGGGCCTTCCGGATCGGCCAGCGCCGGGACGTCCAGGTCCGCCGGCTGGTCTGTGTCGGCACCGTCGAGGAGCGCATCGCCGAGATGATCGAGTCCAAGAGGGCCCTGGCCGACGCCGTGGTCGGGGCCGGCGAGCACTGGCTGACCGACCTGCCGGCCGACGAACTGCGCGCGCTGGTGGCCCTGTCCGCCGACGCGGTGGGGGAGGAGCAGCGATGACGGCGCCCACGCCCGCGACCCCGCCCGAGGGCCCGGACCGCCCCGGGGCCGCCGCCCCGGACACGGCCGCGGCCGAAGGCCCCTCCGGCAGCCCGCTCGGGCCCGGCGGCGCCTTCGGGCCGGACCTCCCGGCCGGGCCCGGTGAGCGGCCGCTCGCCGACTGCCTGGCGGACTACTGGCAGGGCGGCTTCACCCTCCGCGACACCCCGGAGGACGATCCGGACGAGGCCACCACCGCCCGGCCCGGGCCCGGTCCGTCCGGCATCACCGTGCGCGGCCGTGACCTGGCCACCCTGCTCGACCGCGCCTACCGGGCCTTCACCGCCTGAGCCCGGGCCGGGCGTCCGGCTCCGGGCCCCGGAAGGTTTCCGCGTCACCGATGTCACGATCCGCGGGGCTGTCCGGTCCTCCCTACGGAGAGCGTGGCCGGCCCGGCCACGCGGGAGCACAGGAGGCCACCATGTCCCGGATCTCGCTCGACCCGCCCCGCACCCTGCTGATGCGCATCGGCGAGTGGTACTCCCGCCGTACCTACGGCAAGGTCCTCGAACCGGGCCAGGCACTCGGGCACAACACCAAGGTGCTGTCCTCGTACTTCCGGCTGGAGCAGCGCGCCGCCAAGTGGAACGCGCTCGACCCGGCCCTCAAGCACCTCGCGGTGATGGCCACCGCCGCCAGGATCAACTGCTCCTGGTGCATGGACTTCGGCCACTGGGAGGGCGGCCGGCTCGGACTCGCACCGGAGAAGACCGAAGCCGTGCCGCGGTGGCGTGACACCGAGGAGGTCTTCACCCCGCTGGAGCTGCTCGTCATGGAGTACGCGGAGGCCATGACCGAGACCGAACCCGCCGTCACCGACGAACTCGTCGCCGAACTGATCGCCCGGCTGGGTGAGCCCGCCTTCGTCGAGCTGGCCGCGATGGTCGCGCTGGAGAACTGGCGCTCCCGGGTGAACATCGCGTTCGGCCTGACCAGCCAGGGTTTCTCGGAGGCCTGTGCGCTACCGTCGGGCGGGTGAGCGAAGAAGCCCCGCAGCCCGACCCGGCCGGCCCGGACCGCCTCGCCGCCTTCGAGGAACACCGGCGGATGCTCTTCGGCATCGCCTACCGGATGCTCGGCAGCGTCGCCGACGCCGAGGACCTGGTGCAGGACAGCTGGCTGCGCTGGAGCCAGGTCACCACCCGGGTCGACAACCCCGGCGCCTTCCTGGCCAGGACCGTCACCAACCTCGCGCTGAACCGGCTGGGTTCGGCCGCCGTCCAGCGCGAGGCGTACGTCGGTCCGTGGCTGCCCGAGCCGCTGGTCACCGCGCCCGACACCGCCGAGGAGGTCGAGATGGCCGAGTCCGTCTCGTACGCCGTGCTGGTGGTGCTGGAGAGCCTGTCGCCGCTGGAGCGGGCGGTGTTCGTGCTCAAGGAGGTCTTCGGGTTCTCCTACCCGGAGATCGGCGAGGCGCTGGAGCGCAGCGAGGCCTCGGTGCGGCAGGTCGGGCACCGGGCGAAGTCGCACGTCCAGGCCAGGCGTCCGCGCTTCGACGCACCGGCCGAGGTCCGGCGCCGGGTGACGAACGAATTCCTGGCGGCCTGCCTCGGCGGGGACCTCAACCGGATGCTGGAGCTGCTCGCACCCTCGGTCACCGCCTGGAGCGACGGCGGCGGGCGGGTCAAGGCGGCGATCCGGCCGATCGACGGCGCGGACAAGGTCGCGCGCTTCCTGCTCGGTGTGCTGGCCAACGACCCGCTGGAGGACCTGCGGGTGTACGAGGTGGACGTCAACGGGCGCCCGGGTCTGCTGATCGACGCGGCCGGGCGGGTCGACTCGGTGGTCGTCCTGGAGATCGAGGACGGCCGGATCGGCGAACTCCGGATCCTGCGCAACCCCGACAAGCTCACCCACCTGCGGCCCGGCGGCCCGTCCGGCCCGGCCTGAAGGCCCGACCCGGCCCTCGCCCGACCCGGCCCCTCGCCGGTCGCCGGTCCCGCGGGCCGGGCCGCCGACGGCCGGGCGCTTGACCCTCGACCTGGTCGAGCCCCCAGAGTCCCCGGTATGGAGAGCGACATGCGCAGCATCGGCGAGACGGCCAGGGACAGCGGCCTCACCGTGAGCGCGCTGCGGTTCTACGACGGCGCCGGCGTGCTCCGGCCCGCCCGGGTCGACCCGCTGACCGGGTACCGCTGGTACGCGCCGGAGCAACTGGCCGACGCCCGGCTGGTGGCCCGGCTGCGCCGGGTGGGCCTGCCGCCGGCCGAGATCCGGCTGGTCCTCGCGGCGGTGCCCGGCACCGGCGAGGCGCACCGGATCGTCGACGCGCACCAGCGCCGGCTGGAGGACGGACTGTCCGACGCCCGGCGCGAGCTCTCCTTCGTCCGAGCACTTCTCGACCAGAGGGAGCACCCCATGAACCCGATCCGCCCCGAGAGCACCGTCACCCTCCCCGCCGACGACCTCGCGGCCGCCCTGGACGCCGTCCGCTTCGCCGTCGGCGGCGACCCCGAACTGCCGGTCCTGGCCGGCGTGCTGTTCGACATCGAGGGGGAGGAGCTGCGGCTGGTCGCCACCGACCGCTACCGGATGGCGCTCGCCTCGGTGCCGGCCCGGGCGGACGGCGACGCCGTGGCCCCTCCGGCCGCCGCGATCGTCCCGACGGCGCTGGTGGACGGTGCCCGGGCGCTGCTGGCCGGCTGCGCGGAGGCCGTCCTGACCGTCGGCGCCGCCCGGTTCGCCCTGGAGGCCGGCGGGCACCGGATCGAGGGCGCCGGCCTGGACCACGACTACCCCGACTACCGGCGGCTGATCCGGGTGGAGCACACCCGGCGGGTCGAGACCACGGCCTCGGAGCTGCGCCGGGTGGTGACCGACGCGGACGTCCGGCTGGTGCGGCGCGCCGCGGAGGGAGCGGAGTGCGAGGTCACCGTGCTCGGCGTCGGCCCCGACGGCGAACTCTCGGCGGCCGCCGGCCCCGCCCCGGACGCCGCGGGCGAGATCGTCCAGGTGGCCGTCGACCGGGAGTTCCTGCTGGACGCCCTGCGGGCCGGCGCCTGCGAGCAGCTGGTGCTCGAACTCGGCGGTCCGATCACCCCGTTGGCGATCCGGGCAGCGGGCCGGGAGGGCACCTTCTCGCTCCTGATGCCGGTCCGGATCCCCGAACTCGCCTGAGCGGAGCAGGAGTCAGCCCCGGCCGGCCAGGAACTCCCCCACCAGGGAGGCGAACCGGCCGGGCTCGTCGACCCACGGCCGGTGCCCGGAGCCGGCCAGCACCTCCAGCCGGGCGCGCGGATGGCAGGCGGCGACCAGCCGGGCGGGTGCGGTGCCGATCAGTCCGTCCAGGGCGCCGGCGAGCACCAGGACCTCGGTCGCGGGCAGCGGGACTGGGCTGCCCGCCGAGGCGTAGAAGGCCTCCCGCAGCCACGGCGGCGGCGGGACGAGCGGCCGGGCGCTCTCCCGGCGGGCCGCGTCGTTCCAGCTGCCCCAGTTGAACGGGGCCAGATCGGCCAGGAGGCGGGGCGTGGGCTCGGCCCCCTCGGCGAGCTTCCGCCCGGCGGCCGCGGCCCGGGGGTACCAGGCCTCGCCGGCCCGGCCGGCCCGGATCGCCGTCAGCTCCGCCTCGTCCGGCTCCCGCGCCGCCCGGCCCACCGGCGTCACCAGCACCAGCCGGCCGATGCGCTCGGGGGCCCCGGCCGCGTACCGCTGGGCGACCAGCGAGCCGGCCGAGTGGGCGAGCAGGTCGACCCGGTCCAGCGCGAGGTGGCGGCGCAGCTCCTCCACGTCCCGCGCCTGCGCGGCGAACGAGCAACTCGCCCGGTCCCCGGGGGCGTCGGAGAGCCCGGACGCCCGGGCGTGCAGCCGGACCACCGTCCGGTGGGCGTCGAGCCCGCCGAGCGTCCCCAGGTAGCGGGCGTCCATCCCGGGCCCGCCGGCGAGGGCCAGCAGCGGCGGGCCGTCGCCGGCGGTGTCGTACCGCAGGCGGGTTCCGTCGTACGAGGTGAAGTGCGGCATCCGGGCATGATCACATGCCGCGCGGGCGCCCCTCCACACAATTCGCCCCGCCGCGTGGGTGGTGGGTGACGGCCCGCCGCCCTGCCCGGGTCGGGGCCGGGACCCGCCGGCCGGAACCGACCGGGCGGGTGGGGAGTCTGGGCAGGCATGCGCGTGACGATGATTCTCCCGGCCCTGACCGAGGCGACCAGCCCGCTGTTCCGGCCGATCAAGTACTCGCTCTTCCCGCCGCTGGGCCTGGCCACCCTCGCCGGGTACCTCGACCCGGACGACGAGGTGACGCTCCACGACGAGCACGTCGAACGGATCGACGTCGAACGGCTGGAGACACCGGACCTGCTGGTCCTCCAGCCGTACATCACCTCCGCCCGGCGGAGCTACGCCATCGCCGACCACTTCCGCGCCCGCGGCGTCCATGTGGCGATGGGCGGCCTGCACGTGACCTCGCTGCCGGAGGAGGCCGCCGGCCACGCCGACACGATCTTCACCGGCCCCGGCGAGGACACCTGGCCGGTGTTCCTCAAGGACTTCCGGGCCGGGCGGCCGGCGCCGAGGTACGACTCCACCAGGCGGACCCTGGCCGGGCTGCCACCCGTGCGCCGGGACCTGATCAAGCGTGACCTCTACCTGGTGCCCAACTCGATCGTGGTGTCCCGCGGCTGCCCGCACCACTGCGACTTCTGCTACAAGGACGCGTTCTTCGAGGGCGGGAAGTCCTTCTACACCCAGGCCGTCGACGACGCCCTCGCGGAGATCGAGCGGCTGCCCGGCAAGCACCTGTACTTCCTCGACGACCACCTGCTCGGCAACCGGCGGTTCGCCGAGGCCCTGTTCGACGGCATGGCCGGCATGGGGCGGCTCTGGCAGGCGGCGGGCACCGTGAAGTCGGTCCTCGAACCCGGCCTGCTGGAGCGGGCCGCCGAGGCCGGGCTGCGCAGCCTGTTCGTGGGCTTCGAGACGGTGAACGCCGCCAACCTCGCCGAGCGGCGGAAGGACCAGAACATCGGCCGGGACTACGCGGCGGCGGTGCGGCGGCTGCACGGGGCGGGGGTGATGGTCAACGCGAGCTTCGTCTTCGGGCTGGACCAGGACGGCCCGGACGTCTTCGACCGCACGGTCGAGTGGGCGGTCGAGCAGGGCATCGAGACCGCCACCTTCCACATCATGACGCCGTACCCGTCGACCGGGCTGTGGAAGCAGCTGGAGGCCGAGGACCGGATCGTCCACCGCGACTGGGACCTCTACGACACCCGCCACGTGGTGTACCGGCCGAAGGGGATGACCGCCCGCCAGCTGGAGGACGGCTACTGGCGGGCCTACCGGGACTTCTACCGCTGGTCGAACATCTGGCGCGGCGCGTCCGCCCAGCCCGGGCACCATGAGCGCCTGCGGCACCTGGCGTACGCGGGCGGCTGGAAGAAGTTCGAACCGGCCTGGGACGTGCTGATCCGCTCCCGGCACGTCGTCCGGGCGCTGCCCCTGCTGGAGCAGACCTTGAAGGCCTTCGGTGGCCGGCGGCCTGAGCCGTCCGTCCGGGGAGCCGGCTGAACCGGCCCCGGAGGCCGGCGCACCGTCATCCGGGCCCGGGCAGGCGCTGGTTCGGCCGCGGCGGGGCCGGCCGGCGGACCTGCCGCCCGTGCGTCGGCGAGCCTTCCGGGCGGGTTCCGGCGGGTTTGGGATGATGCCCGCACCCGGGCCGCCGGGTCGCGCACCCCGCGCGACGGCGCCGCGGACGCCGGCTCCCGGTTCGCCGAGACGCGGTCCGCGCGGCCGGCCCCGTATCCCGCGCCCGGCTCCCGGGCACGGGTGCGAGCGAGCGGAGGAGAGTCCATGGGCGGTCGCTTCGAGGGGACGGTCGACATCGACCGGCCGGTGGCGGAGGTCTTCGCGTTCCTCGCGAACGGCGAGAACGACCGCAGGTTCAGTCCCCGGGTGCTGGAGATGACGAAGCGGACGGACGGCCCGACCGGTGTCGGCACGGTCTACGCCAGCACGGTCAAGGACGCCGGGACGAAGACCCGGCGGGAGTTCCGGATCACCGCCTTCGACGCGCCCGGCCGGATCCGCTGGACCGAGATCTCCAAGAACCTGGTGACCGCCCAGGGCGGCTACGACCTGGAGCCGGGCCCCGGCGGTGGGACCAGACTGCGGGTCTTCAACGACCTGGAGGGCCACGGGATCGGCAAGCTCCTGGTGGGCCTGGCGCTGAGCGCGGCCCGCAAGGACGCAGACGCCTTCGCCCGGCGGATCAAGGCGGCGGTCGAGGCGTCCTGAGGCCGGGTGGCCGGGTGGCCGGGTGGCCCGGTGGCCCGGGGCGGGCCCGGAGCTGTGGGCCCGGAGCTGTCTACCCGGAGTCGTGGGCCTGGCGGCGCGACACGCGGTGGTTGCTCCCGCTAGCGATGTGCTTGCAATTGCAAGCACGGTCGGGCAGGCTGGGGTCATGGCCTCACTGAACGTCGGCTCGCTCGGCGAGTACATCCGCGAGCAGCGGCGCACCGCCCAGTACTCGCTCCGACAGCTGGCGGAGGCCGCCGGCGTGTCCAACCCGTACCTCAGCCAGATCGAGCGCGGGCTGCGCAAGCCGAGTGCGGAGATCCTGCAGCAGATCGCCAAGGCGCTGCGGATCTCGGCGGAGACGCTCTACGTCCAGGCCGGGATCCTGGAGGAGCGGCGCGGGGAGGGCCTCGAACTGCGGGCCGCGATCCTGGCCGACCCCCTGATCAACGAGCAGCAGAAGCACGCGCTGCTCGCGGTCTACGACACCTTCTTGAGAGAGAACACGACTCCGAAGGGCCCGGCCCGCAAGGGTGCGGCTCCGAAGCAGGACCAGGCCGCCGACGGGGAGCAGGACGCACCGCGGGCCGAGCAGCCGACCGCGCAGGCCGGCCGCGACCGAGAGATCTAGACCCCAGGAGGACCAGCCATGCCGATCACCGACGAGATCAAGAAGACCCTCAACGACCCGACCCCGCTGTACGCCCTCGCCGGCGCCGGCGACCTGGCCTACGAGAAGCTGCGGGAGGTGCCCGGCAAGGTCGAGGCGCTCGCGGCGGACCGCAAGGGCACCCAGGAGCGCGCCACCGCGCGACTGCAGGAGGCTCAGGCCCGGCTGGTCGAGGCGCAGGCCAAGGTGACCGAGTCGGTCAACACCCTCCCCACCGACCTCAAGGTGCTGCAGGAGAAGGCGCAGACCTTCGCGCTCCAGCAGGTCGGCCGCGCCGTCGAGCTGGCCGTGAAGGCCAAGGAGACGTACGACGAGCTTGCCGTCCGCGGCAAGGGCGTGGTGGAGAAGGGCCGTGGCGAGGAGTCCGGCGCGCTGTCCGGGACGACCCTCCCCGCGCAGGCCGAGGCCGAGCCGGTCGAGGCCGAGATCGTCGAGGACGAGGACGACGCGCCCGTGGCCGCCGACGCGAGCGGCGAGGACGACGCGGCCGACGGCGGGGCCCCGGCGGAGAAGAAGGCCCCGCGGGCGCGCCGGACCAGCACCCAGAAGTAGACCTCCCGGAACGGGGGCCCGCAGGAACGGGCCTCCGGAACCCGGAGGTCGCGGACCTCGCGAGGTCCGCGACGGGTGAGCACCCGCCCCGGCGGGTAGTCGGTGTGGGACGGGCACGAGCTGCCGGCCCGGCGGGCGGTACCGTCGGCCGGGCGGACCGGGGCACATTCCGGCGCCTCGGTACGTTGTCACCTGAACGAGCGGGGTGGCCGTGCCGCGACCGGCGGCGCCGCCGCCGCGACGGGGCGCGCTGAGTGAGGAGACCGTAGTGGGCGGATTGGGCCAGGTACTGGCCTTCGACTTCCTGAACCCCTTCTGGTGGCTGGCCGTCGGAATCCTGGGGTTCAAGCTGGCCGCGCTGCTCGACGCCGCGAGCCGGCGGGAGGACGCCTACCGGGCGGCCGACAAGAAGACCAAGCCGTTCTGGCTGATCATCCTGGGCATCGCCTTCGGCTTCGACCTGCTGTTCGGGGCGAACTTCCTGTACAGCTTCCTGACGCTCGGCGGCCTGGTCGCCGCGATCGTCTACATGGTCGACGTCCGGCCGGCGATCAAGCAGCTGACGGACGGCCGGGGCGGGAACAACAAGCGGAACGCGGGGCCGTACGGGCCCTGGTGACGGTGGGTCGGGCCGAAGGCCGACGGCCCTGGACAGACGGCCGTGGACGGACGGGCCGGGTGCGCAGGCACCCGGCCCGTCCGCGTTCCCGCGTACGGGGCTCCGCCGGCCTGAGCGTCCCCGACGTCCCCTGCCCCGGGCCGCCCGTCGGGGCGGCCCGGGATCGGTCAGCCCGGGATCGTCAGCCCAGGATCAGCGGGGCGGGATTGCGTTCGAGCAGCAGCACGGCGACGTCGTCCGTCAGCGCCCCGCCGTTGAGCTCCTCGACCTCGGCGATCGCGCTGTCGACCAGCCGGCCCCGGGTCAGCCCGGCGGCCTGGTGGTCGCCGATCAGCTCGGCCAGGCCGTCCTGGCCCAACCGCCGGGAGCCGGCGCCGATCCGGCCCTCGACCAGTCCGTCGGTGTAGAGCAGCAGGCGCCAGCCCGGCCGCAGCTCCAGCCGCTGGGCCGGCCAGGCGGCCTCGCAGTCGTCGCAGGGGAGCAGCCCCAGGGCGGGTCCGGCCTGGCCGGCGGGGAGCAGCTCGGGGCTGTGGTCCGGGCCGAGCAGCAGCGGGACGGGGTGCCCGGCGAGGTAGAGCCGGGCCTGCTCCGCCCCCGTGCCGTCCGCCGGGGTGTCGCCCGGCTCGATGACGAGCATGCAGAGCGTCGCGAAGATCTCGTCGCTGCGGCGCTCGTGCTCCAGCACGTGCTGGAGCGTCGTCAGCAGCTCCTCGCCGGTGAGGCCGGCGAAGACCAGGGTGCGCCACGCTATCCGCAGGGCCACGCCGAGGGCGGCCTCGTCGGGGCCGTGCCCGCAGACGTCGCCGATCACCACGTGGACGGTGCCGTCGTCGGTGCGGACGGCGTCGTAGAAGTCGCCGCCGAGCAGGGCCCGGCGGCGGCCCGGGCGGTAGCGCCGGGTGAAGGCGAGCCCGGCGCCGTCGAGCAGCGGGGTGGGGAGCAGGTGGCGCTGGAGCCGGGCGTTCTCCTGCCCGCGCAGCTCGGCCTCGACCAGCCGCCGCTGCGACTCGTCGGCCCGCTTGCGCTCCACCGCGTAGCGCAGGGCCCGGGCGAGCAGCGGGCCGTTGGTCTCGTGCTTGATCAGGAAGTCCTGGGCGCCCGCCGCCACCGCGGCGGCCCCCAGTTCGGCGCCAGCGGCGTCGGTGAGCACCACCACGGCGGTCTGCGGGGCCCGGCGCAGCAGTTCGCGCAGCCCGTCCAGGCCGTCGGACGACTCCCCGGACCCGGCGGTCGTGAGGTGGTGGTCCGGACGGCTGTGCCCCGGGGCGCCGGCGGGCTGTCCGGCGGGGGCGGCGAGGTCGAGGAGCACGCAGCCGAAGTCGGTGCCGCGGGCGCGGCCCCGGCGGGTCCACGGGGGAGGCGGCGCCAGCAGGTCGACGGCGTGGTCCAGGCTGTGCGCCCAGTGGATCTCGAAGGACGCGCCGCTGCCGGCCACCGCGGCCTTGATCAGCTCGGCGTCCGAGGCGTCGTCCTCGATCACCAGCACCTTGAGGGGCGCGGCCTCGACGACGACCGGGCGGGGTGCCGGGGTGCTGTCCTGGGCGGGAGTGCCGCGCGGGTGCGGTATCGGCGCGGAGGCCACGGTGGTGGGGGCCGGTCGCTCCTCGCGGACAGTCCGGCTGCGGGCACGGCCGTCACGGGCACCCGTGAGGGCGCCCGGCGGGTCACCGGCGCCAGGTGCCCGCCCGTCTCCCGTTGCGGGCATCGGTCGATCCTCCCTTTCCCCGACTGGGCAACGGTCGGCGTCCGTGCGCAGTGCCTGCCTGGCACCGCGTGTCGGGGAACTTCTCGCGACCATAACGTGATCTCCGGGGATTTCTGTGGCTCGTCGGCTTCGGTGTGGCTATCGCCACGCCGGTGCCGACTGGTCCGGATAGCGTGAACGAGGTGGACGGCCCGGCGAATCGGGGCCCTTGACGGGAGGACGGCGCGTTGACACTGATCACGCTGATCGAGGGTGACATCACCGAACAGCAGGTGGACGTGGTGGTGAACGCCGCGAACTCCTCGCTGCTGGGAGGCGGCGGCGTCGACGGGGCCATCCATCGCAAGGGCGGCCCCGAGATCCTGGCGCAGTGCCGGGCGCTGCGGGCCTCCCACTACGGCAGGGGCCTGCGGACTGGCGGGGCGGTGGCGACGACGGCCGGGCGGCTGCCGGCCCGCTGGGTGGTGCACACGGTGGGGCCGGTGTACCTGGCCGAGGACTACGAACGTCGGGCTGAGCTGCTGGCCTCCTGTTATCGGGAGTCGCTGCGGGTCGCGGCGGAGCTGGGTGCGCGGACGGTGGCCTTTCCCGCGGTGTCGGCCGGGGTGTACGGCTGGCCGCTGGACGACGCGGCCCGGATCGCGCTCGCCACGGTGGCGGACGCGGGCTTCGGTCCGCGGGGCGAAGAGGTCGGGGGAGAGCGGCAGGGGCGGGAGAGGGAGCAGGAGGAGGACAGGGGGCAGGAGGAAGGGGACAAGGGGGAGGACGCCCCGGCACCGGCGGAGGTGCGGTTCGTCCTGTTCGGGGCGGAGTCGTACGCGGCCTTCGACCGGGCCTTGCGGGCACTGGAGCGGCAGGGCTGACCCCATGGTGGCGTGACGGGACGTCAACACGCCAGAGCAATTCGATAACTCGTTCGAGTGAATCCCCGCACTCGCTCACCAGCGCTGCGCCCGGAGCGCCTGCCGGGCCTGCGACGGCCGCGTTCCCGCGGCCCCGGACGGCCCGGACGGCCCGGCCGCGGCCCGGCCCGGCCCGGGCCGCGGCTACGGCGCCAGTGCCGTCCAGGGCACGGTGACCTCGCCCTGCCGCCACCGGCCGCGCGCGTCCACCAGCGGCCAGTTGCCGCTCAGCGCCGTGCAGGCGGCCACCCAGCGCTGCCGGGCCCCGAACGCCCCGTACGGCGCGGCCGCCGCCCAGGCCCGGTCGAAATCGGCCAGGAAGGCGTGCACCGGCCGGCCGGGCACGTTGTGGTGGATCAGCGCCTTGGGGAGCCGTTCGGCCAGGTCGGAGGGCTGCCCGAGGCCGCCGAGGCGCGCCGCGAAGGTGACCGTCCGGGGGCCCTCGGGGCCGATCGCGACCCAGACGTGCCGCCGCCCGATCTCGTCGCAGGTGCCCTCGACCAGCAGCCCGTCGGGCGCCAGCCGCCCGCGCAGCCGGTCCCAGACGGCGGCCACCGCGGACTCCTCGTACTGCCGCAGCACGTTGGCCGCCCGGATCAGCTGCGCGGGCGCGCCGCCGTCCAGCGGCACCTCGAAGCCCCCGCGGCGGAAGGTCAGCAGCGGCGGCAGCGCGTACGGGAGGGCCGCCGCCACCCGTTCCGGCTCGATCTCGATCCCCACCACCCGGACGTCCGCCCGGACGGCGCGCAGCCGGGCGGACAGCTCGACCGCCGTCCACGGCGCGGCCCCGTACCCGAGGTCGACCGCGACCGGCGGCCGGTCGGGCGCCCGCAGCGCCGGGCCGAGGGTGTGGGCGATCCAGCGGTCCATCCGCCGCAGCCGGTTGGTGTTGGTGGTGCCGCGGGTGACCGTTCCGACCGGTCGGGCCGCCCGGCCCCGGGCCGTCGGAGGTGCGGGATCGAAGGAAGCGGCCATCACAGCAGGGTACGCGCCGACCTGCGGCGGATCTCATGGAGTGGGACGGGAATGCGGGCCGAAGGCGCGTGGTTGGCACACTGGTGGCGACGTGCGCCCGGTCGGCCCCACGGCCGGCAGACGCCGCCCACCGGTGTGCGCGAGACGGTGCGCGCCGGGCCGTGACCGCGGAACGGTGGCCCGAGACGGCGGCCGGCTCCGGGCGAGCGGCGAGGCGGCACCGGGGCGGCACGACCGGGCCTGTGCAGTGCTGCGCAGGCACGGGGGGAGCGCCGCGCCGGGCGGCGGCACGCGGCAGCGTCGCCGCGGCACGGCAGTGGCAGCAGGAAGTGGGGGAGCACAGAGGAGGCTTCAGCCAGGTGATCCAGGACCCCGTCCGTTCGGTTCGTCGTGTCCAGGGCCAGCCAGGCCGCGGCCGTCTGCAGACGCTGGTCGGCGGGAGGTCGCGCCGGCCGCGCCGGATAGCCATGCTGAGCGTGCACACCTCCCCGCTGCACCAGCCCGGTACGGGCGACGCGGGCGGGATGAACGTCTACATCGTCGAGCTGGCCAAGCGCCTCGCCGAGCTGAACATCGAGGTGGAGGTGTTCACCCGGGCGGTCTGCTCGGACGACGCCCCCACCGTCGAGCTGGCCCCGGGCGTGCTGGTCCGGCACGTCACCGCCGGGCCGTACGAGGGCCTGATCAAGGAGGACCTGCCGGCCCAGCTGTGCGCCTTCACCCACGGGGTGCTGCGGACGGAGGCCGGCCACCGCCCCGGGCACTACGACCTCGTCCACTCGCACTACTGGCTCTCCGGCCAGGTCGGCTGGCTGGCCGCGCAGCGCTGGGGCGTGCCGCTGGTGCACACCATGCACACCATGGCCAAGGTCAAGAACGCCGCGCTGGCCGAGGGCGACAGCCCCGAGCCGCCGGCCCGGGTGATCGGCGAGACCCAGGTGGTCGAGGCCGCCGACCGCCTGATCGCCAACACCGCCGAGGAGGCGGCCGAGCTGGCCCTGCACTACGCCGCCCGGCCCGACCAGCTGGCGGTCGTCCACCCCGGGGTGAACCTCGACGTCTTCCGCCCGGGGGACCAGCGGGCCGCGAGGTCCCGGCTGGGCCTCCCGCAGGACGCCGCCGTGCTGCTGTTCGCGGGCCGGATCCAGCCGCTGAAGGCCCCGGACGTCCTGCTGCGGGCGGTCGCGGTGCTGCTGGACCGGGAGCCCGGGCTGCGCGAGCGCCTGGTCGTCCCGATCGTCGGCGGCCCCTCGGGCAGCGGTCTGGCCAAGCCGGAGAGCCTGCACAAGCTCGCCGCGGAGCTCGGCATCACCGACGTGGTCCGGTTCCACCCGCCGGTCGGCCAGGACCGCCTCGCCGACTGGTACCGCGCCGCGACGGCCCTGGTGATGCCCTCGTACAGCGAGTCCTTCGGCCTGGTCGCCCTGGAGGCGCAGGCCTGCGGCACGCCCGTGGTGGCCGCGGCCGTCGGCGGCCTGCCGGTCGCCGTCCGCGACGGCGTGACGGGCACCCTGGTGGCCGGGCACGACCCGGGGGACTGGGCCCGGGCGCTGAAGCCCTACGCCACCGAGCCCGGGCTGGTCCGCGACCGGGGCCGGGCCGCCGCCCGGCACGCCGCCGAGTTCGGCTGGGGGGCGGCCGCCGCCGGCACCGCCGAGGTGTACGCGGGCAGCCTGGGGCGGCCCGCCGCCCGGCTCACCGGCTCCCGCCTGCGGCTGGCCTGACCCGCGGGGGCGGCTGACGCCGGGGCCGGGCGGCCGCCACGGGCGGCTCGCCGGGCCCCGCGCCGGGGCCGTGCGACGCCGGTTGCTGCGCCCCGGCGGTACCGGCGAGTAACGTCACCCCCATGGCAATCCGCACCAAGGACGAGGCCCTGACCCTCCTGCGTACCGCCCTGGACGACGCCGGGGTGGCCTGGGAGCCCGCCGCCACCGACCCGTTCACGCTGGTCGCGACCCTGCCTGGGGTCCGCAAACTGAGCACCGCCTGTGCGCTGCGGGTCGGCGACCACACGCTGTCCGTGAACGCCTTCGTGATCCGCCGCCCGGACGAGAACCACGAGGGCGTCTACCGCTGGCTGCTGGAGCGCAACACCAAGCTGTTCGGCGTCGCCTACGCGATCGACGCGCTCGGGGACGTCTACCTGGCGGGCCGACTGCCGCTGGAGGCGTTGACCCCCGAATCGGTGGACCGCCTGCTCGGCACGGTGCTGCAGAGCGCGGACGAGCCGTTCAACACCCTGCTCGAACTCGGTTTCGCCTCCGCGATCCGCCGCGAGTGGGAGTGGCGCACCAAGCGCGGCGAGTCGACCCGGAACCTCGACGCCTTCGCCCATCTCGCCGGGCCCCGCGGACCCGGCTCGACGACGGCCGGCGAGGCCGCTCCGGCCGAGGGCCCGGCCCCGGCCTGAGCGCGCGCCCGGCCGGGCCTCAGGCGCCGGTGTCCCTGCTGCCGCCGGCCGTGCTGTCGGCGGGGCCGGCGCCGTCCGGGGCCCCGTCCGCGGTCAGCTGCTTCGGCAGCACCACCGCGGGCGCTCCGGCCGCCTCCGGGGCCGCCGGTGGCGTGGACGTCCGGCGGCCGATCACCAGGTGACCCGCCGCGGCGAGCGTTCCGCAGACCGCGCAGGCGCCCCAGACCGCGCCGCCGCCCGCGTACTGCAGGAGCAGACCGCCCACGGCCGGGCCGAGGAAGGACGCCAGCGACCAGGAGAGCGAGTAGACGCCCTGGTAGCGCCCGCGCGCGTGGGTCGGGGAGAGTTCGGCGACCAGGCCCATCATGGTCGGCGCGTTCATGATCTCGCCGATCGTCCAGACCGCGACGGTGACCGCGAAGAACATCGCGGAGGAGCCCGCCAGGGCGGTCAGTCCGAAGCCCCAGCCGGTCAGCAGCGCGCTGGCGACCAGCAGGGCCGTCCGGTCGCGGCCCTCCATCAGCCGGGTCATCGGGATCTGCAGCAGCACGATCAGCAGACCGTTGAGGCCTATCACCAGCCCGTACCGAGTGCTGGAGATCCCGGCCTGCCCCATGTCGACGGCCAGCGTGGTGCTCCCCTGCTGGGCGACCAGGGCCAGCAGCACGTTGAGCCCGACCACGGTCATGAACCGGGTGTCGCGGAACACCGTGGCCAGGCCGACGGCCGGCTCGTCCGGGCGGGCGGCGGGCGCGTCGGGCCTGGTCTCCGGGATCTTCACGAAGATCAGCACCGCGCAGAGCAGGGTGGAGAGCGCGTCCAGCAGGAAGAGGGTCAGGTAGCCGTGGGTGGCGATCAGGCCGGCCGCGGCGGCGGAGACCCCGAAGCCGATGTTGATCGCCCAGTAGTTCAGCGAGTAGGCCCGGACCCGGTCGGCGGCGGGGACCAGGTCCGCGATCATCGCCGAGACGGCGGGCCGGGAGGCGTTGTTGAAGAGCCCGACCAGGAAGGCCACCACGGCGATCGCCACCAGGCCGTCCGAGAGGCCCAGCACCGCGGTGAAGACCGCCGTCCCGAGCTGGGCGGTGACCAGGGTCGGCCGGCGCCCGACCCGGTCGGTCAGCACCCCGGCGCCGATCGCGGCGACGGCGGAGCCCAGCCCGAAGAGCGAGGCGACCAGGCCGGCGTAGGAGGCCGAGTACCCGCGGTCGGCGGTCAGGTACAGGGCCAGGAAGGTGACCACGAATCCACCGAGCCGGTTGACCAGGGTGGAGGTCCAGAGCCACCAGAACTGGCGCGGCAGGCCGCCCAGTGTCTCCCGCGCGGTGCTGCTGATTCGGGCGGGGACGGGCATGCGGGGCTCCCGGACGGCAGGTGTCACGGTGAGCGGTACGGGGTGGACCGGACATCGGGACAGTAAGTGGCTCTGGCGATGCGCACACATTACACAGAGGCCCCGGCGCCTGTCAGTCCCTTACATCGCCTCCACTAAGCTGGGGGTCATGGCTGATACGACCTACCGACTGATCCTGCTCCGCCACGGCGAGAGCCAGTGGAACCAGAAGAACCTGTTCACCGGTTGGGTCGATGTCGACCTCAACGAGAAGGGCGAGAAGGAGGCCGCCCGCGGTGGCGAGCTGCTCGCCGCCGAAGGCTTCCTCCCCGACGTGCTGCACACCTCGCTGCTGCGCCGCGCCATCCGCACCTCGCAGATCGCGCTGGACAAGGCCGACCGGCACTGGATCCCGGTCAGCCGCAGCTGGCGGCTGAACGAGCGCCACTACGGCGCCCTGCAGGGCAAGGACAAGGCCCAGACGCTCGCCGAGTTCGGCGAGGAGCAGTTCCAGCTCTGGCGCCGCTCGTACGACACCCCGCCGCCGGTGCTGGCCGACGACAACGAGTACTCGCAGGCCGGCGACGCCCGCTACGCCGAGATCCCGAGCGAGCTGCGTCCGCGGACCGAGTGCCTCAAGGACGTCGTCGACCGGATGCTGCCGTACTGGTACGACGCGATCGTCCCGGACCTCGCCGCCGGCAGGACCGTCCTGGTCACCGCCCACGGCAACAGCCTGCGCGCGCTGGTCAAGCACCTCGACGGCATCTCGGACGAGGACATCGCGGGCCTGAACATCCCGACCGGCATCCCGCTGGTCTACGAGCTCGACGCCGACTTCAAGCCGGTCGCCAAGGGCGGCCGCTACCTCGACGCCGACGCCGCCGCGGCGGCCATCGAGGCGGTCAAGAACCAGGGCAAGAAGTAGTCCGAACCTCCTTCGGCCGGTCGGCCCCGCTCCCCCCGTCCGGGGAGCGGGGCCGTTTCGCGTTCCCGGCGGCGTGGCCGCGGCCACCGGGTGCCCTTGCGGTGCCCGACTGCTGACCGTCCGTCAATGAGTCGCGTCCCAAAATGGTTCAGACCATTGACGCTCGAGTGTCCCGGCTTCTAGCGTGGGGGTACTGGCCTGGCGCAGGCATGCCAACGAACGCTGTCGGCCGCTCCCCACACGCGGCCTGTGTCCGGCGTGTTCATCCACCCCCACGGAGGAGCACCATGCGCAAACGTCATGTTCTCGCGGCGACCCTGGCGGCCGCCGCCGTCCCGCTGGGTCTCGCGTTCCCCGCCCAGTCGCACGGCTACATCTCGACCCCGCCCAGCCGCGCCGCCCTGTGCGCCGCGGGTACCGTCACCGGCTGCGGTGACATCCAGTGGGAGCCGCAGAGCGTGGAGGGCCCGAAGGGCTTCCCGTCCGGCGGCCCGTCCGACGGCACCATCTGTGCGGGCGGCAACTCCCGGTTCGCCCAGCTGGACGCCCCGCGCGGCGGCAACTGGCCCAGCACCAAGGTGACGGCGGGGCAGAAGCTCACCTTCACCTGGAAGTTCACCGCGCGGCACGCCACCACGTCGTTCCGGTACTTCCTCACCAAGGCCGGCTACAACGCCACCCAGCCGGTGACCCGGGCCAACCTGGACCTCACGCCCTTCCTGACCGTGCCCTACAACGGCGCCCAGCCGCCGACCACGCTCAGCCACTCCGCGACCCTGCCCACCGGCCGTACCGGGCACCAGGTCGTCGTCGCGGTCTGGGAGATCGCCGACACCGGCAACGCGTTCTACTCCTGCACCGATCTCACGTTCTGAGCGTGCTGACCGCTCCGAGCAGGCCGGCCCCGCGTTGAGAGCCCGCGGGTGCGGTCCGAGGCTGTCCCGGGCCTGGTCCTGAGCCTGGTCCGGGCAGACCGCGGCCGGCCGGGGTGCCCCGCCTTGAGCGGTGGCACCTCGGCCGGCCTTCGGTCTTTCCCGCACCCGCCCGCACCCACCGTGAGGTGCCGGCGCCCGATCACGGGCGGCCCGGGGCCGAACCGGGTGCCGGGCGGCTCAGTGGCCGCAGCAGCCGCCGCTCGCGCCGCCGCACTGGCAGGGCGCGCCGCTCTGGCAGCCGCAGCCGCAGCCGGGACCGCAGCCGCAACCGGCGGCGAGGACGGGCAGCAACCGGGGAGTGGTGGACTCGGGAGTACGGACCGGCGGCGCCGGCCGGGTGGGGGTTGCCTTCATGGTGCTGGACCCTCCTCGTGACGGGCACACTTCTGTGCCTACACCTCGAGTGAAGCGTCGCGCCCGGGGAGCGTCAACGGGCGCGCGGAGGTGGGGGCCCGGCCTGCCGTGCTTCCCCACCACCGCCGCCCGCGGTTTAGAGCGATCCGCCCGTGGTGGGAGGCGACGGGGTGCGTACGCCCCCCGGCCACCCCCGGGCGGCCGGGCGGCCGTCGCCGCGGTCACGCCCCCGGCCCCCGGCCGGAGGCGCCCCCGGCCCGCCTTCGCCGGCCCCCGCGATGCGGCCACCCCGACGCCGCCCCTCCATTCACCCACCACGGGCCGCCCGGTCCTACTCCGAGGTTGCCGCCTCGCCCGAGGCGACGAACTCCTCGACGTGCTCGCCCGTCACCAGGTAGACGACCCGCTTGGCCACCGAGACCGCGTGGTCGGCGAAGCGCTCGTAGTAGCGGCCGACCAGCGTGACGTCCACGCCGGTCTCGATGCCGTGCTGCCAGCGGTCGTCGATCAGGTGCGCGAACAGCTCGCGGTGCAGGGCGTCGATGGCGTCGTCGTCCCGCTCCAGCTCCAGGGCCGCGTCGACGTCCTTGGTGGCGATGACCAGGCCGGCCTTGGCCACCAGACGCTGGGCGAGCTGGCCCATCTCCAGGACGATCGGGTGCAGGTCGTTGGGCACGGCCGACGCCGGGTAGCGCAGCCGCGCGACCTTGGCGACGTGCCGGGCCAGGTCGCCGCAGCGCTCCAGGTCGGCGCTCATCCGCAGCGAGGTGACCACGATCCGCAGGTCGGTGGCGACCGGCTGCTGGCGGGCGAGCAGGTCGATCGCCCGGTTCTCCAGGTCGTGGTGGAGGGCGTTGACCTTCTCGTCGGCGGCGATCACGCTCTCGGCGAGCGCCAGGTCCGCGTCGAGCAGCGCGGTGGTGGCGCGGCCCATGGCCGAACCGACCAGCCGGGCCATCTCGACCAGGCTGTCGCCGATCGAGTCGAGTTCCTCGTGGTACGCGTCGCGCATGCTCTCTCCTCAGAAGCTGTGTCGGTGGCGGTGCCGACCGGTCGCCCCGCAGTCCGGGGACTGGCGGGGCGGCCGCTGCTGGTGGCGCGAATCGTACGCGCGCACCAGGGGCGGCGGGCGGGAAGTCCGCTGCCGCTGCCCCGTCCCACACGGGCCGTGTCACCACCCTGGGCCGTCCGGGCGAAGAGGCCCGCGCCGGCCGGTGAATCGAGGGCTACCTGAAGGTGAATTCTCGGCAACGTCAGGCCGATGCCTTGATCGGACCCTGGGGGAGGGCCTGCGGGATGCGCTTACGCTGGCCACATGGACGTGAATGTGGCCGCCGCCGCTGCCTGCGCCATAGCCGGGCTCGGCGTCGGCCTCACGGCCGCCATCGCCTTCCGTTGGAGCGAACGCGAACAGGCCCGCGACCGGCACGGCAGCAGCGGCAAGAACGCGAACGGCACCACCGGCACCCAGGAGTCCCCGCTGCCTCCCGGCGTGGACACGGTGCTCTCGGTGCTGCGCTCGTGCGCGATCGTGCTCGGGGACGGCGACGAGGTGGTCAAGGCCAGCTCCGCCGCCTACGCGATGGGCCTGGTCAGGGGCGGCGCGGTGGCCGTCGACCAGATGCTCTCGCTGGCCCGGGCGACCCGCCGCGACGGGGAGATCCGCCAGGCGGAGCTGGAACTGCCCCGTCCGGGCGTGGCCCGAGCCGCCGACCCGCTGGCGGTCTCCGTCCGGGTCGCGCCGCTCGGCTCCCGCCTGGTGCTCGTGCTGGTCGAGGACCTCACCGAGCGCCGCCGGGTGGAGGCCGTGCGCCGCGACTTCGTCGCCAACGTCAGCCATGAGTTGAAGACCCCGGTCGGCGCGCTCTCGCTGCTCTCGGAAGCGGTCGCCGACGCCTCCGACGATCCGGAGGCGGTGCAGCGCTTCGCCGGCCGGATGCAGATCGAGGCGACCAGGCTGGCCAGCCTGGTCCAGGAGATCATCGACCTCTCGCGGGTCCAGGACGACCGGCTGATGGTCGACCCGGAGCCGGTCCCGGTGGACGAGCTGATCGCCGAGGCCATCGACCGCTGCCGCCAGCAGGCCGCCGCCAAGCAGATCCACATCGCGGCCGGCGGCATCGCCGGCCTCTACCTGCACGGCAACCGCGGCCAGCTGGCCGCGGCGCTGGGCAACCTGGTGGAGAACGCGGTCAACTACAGCCCGCCGCGGACCAGGGTGGCCATCGCGACCCGCCGGATCTCCAGCGCGGCGGCGCTCGGCGAGGCGGACGGCGAGCTGATCGAGATCTCGGTGACCGACCAGGGCATCGGCATCTCCGAGAAGGACCGCGAGCGGGTCTTCGAACGCTTCTACCGGGTGGACCCGGCCCGTTCCCGCCAGACCGGCGGCACCGGCCTCGGCCTCTCCATCGTCAAGCACGTGGCCGCCTCGCACGGCGGCACCGTCTCGGTCTGGAGCGTCGAGGGCCAGGGCTCCACCTTCACCGTGCGGCTGCCCGCCGGGCAGGCCCCCACCGACGGGCCGCTCCCCGGCGAGCCGTCCGCCCACCCCCTGTCATCCACAACCCCCCAGCTTGCCCCGGAGGCCCGAAAGTGACCCGAGTACTGGTGGTCGAGGACGAGGAGTCGTTCAGCGACGCCCTCTCGTACATGCTCCGCAAGGAAGGCTTCGAGGTGGCCATCGCCGCCACCGGGCCGGACGCCCTGGAGCAGTTCGAACGCAACGGCGCCGACCTCGTCCTGCTCGACCTGATGCTCCCGGGCCTGCCGGGCACCGAGGTCTGCCGTCAGCTGCGGGTGCGCTCCAACGTGCCGGTGATCATGGTGACGGCCAAGGACAGCGAGATCGACAAGGTGGTCGGCCTGGAGATAGGGGCGGACGACTACGTCACCAAGCCGTACTCGACCCGCGAGCTGGTCGCCCGGATCCGCGCGGTGCTCCGCCGCCGCGGCGAGGACGGCGGACCGGGCGCGGACGGCGGCGGCCCCGGCGCGCTGGAGGCCGGCCCGGTCCGGATGGACGTCGACCGGCACGTGGTGACGGTCGACGGCGCCAAGGTCGACCTGCCGCTGAAGGAGTTCGACCTGCTGGAGATGCTGCTGCGAAACGCGGGCCGGGTGCTGACCCGGATGCAGCTGATCGACCGGGTCTGGGGCGCCGACTACGTCGGTGACACCAAGACCCTGGACGTCCACGTGAAGCGCCTGCGGGCCAAGATCGAGCCGGACCCGGGTGCCCCGCGCTACCTGGTGACGGTCCGCGGCCTCGGCTACAAGTTCGAGCCGTAACCGCGCGCCGCACGGTCGGAGCCCCGCGCCCCGTACGACGGCCCCCGCCCCCTCGGAGGGGAGCGGGGGCCGTCGCGTCGTCCGGTTGCCGCGGGCGGGTCAGTGCGCGGCGGCGAGCGGGCTGCCCGAGGCGGTGGCAGGGCCGGTGGGCTTGGCACCGGCCGCGGCCGTGCCGCCTGCGGTGGGGCTGGGGGCCGCGGCCGGGCTCGCCGCGCCGGCGGCCGAGGGCGAGGCGGACGGCGAGGCCGGGGCGACGGGCGCCGCGGTCGGACCGAAGCCCTTGTAGTAGCCGAAGTTCGCGTACACGGCGGCCTCGGCCTGGACCTGGCCGGCCTGCTCGAAGGCGAAGGTGGTCGGCACGAACCCGCCGACCTGCAGGGTCGCCGAGGCGAGACGGGCCGTGGGCTGGCCCGGGCCGCCGAGCAGCACGGCGTCGCCGGGCTTGATGATCAGCTCCTTGAGGGGCGCGCCGCTCGGGTCGGTGAGGGTCGCGGTCCCGCCGCCCTCGACGTTGATGGACTGCAGCTTGGCCGGGGCGGCGCCGGTGTTGCTGATGTTCACCGTCACGTTGGCGGGCCCGGTGTGCTCGCCCGAGGTCTCGTCCCCGGTGACGACGACGATGTTGTTCAGCCTGAGGTCGGTGCCGAGGGTCACCGACGTGTTGTCCGGCTTGACCTCCAGCGTCTCCGCGTTGTTGCCGGCCGCGCAGGCGGACAGCGAGGCGATGGCGATGGCGGCGATGGCGGCGAGGCTGCCGCGTCGAAGGCTGCGGCTCACGGCGGCGGCTTCTCCTTGGTCACGTTTCGGATGGTCAGGGCCCAGGTTACCGACCGCTGTTATCCGCTCCTCATGGGGTGGCCCCGTGTCGCGGGCCCAGTCCGCCGGGCCGCCGGCGGACGGGCGGGCGGAGCGGGCGCCGGCGGGGCCGGACCCGGTCGAGCGGATGTCCCGCGGAGCCGCAGCAGTGCGGGCGTGGCGTGCACGCCCCCGGATGCCTCCGTGCGCCGCGCCGGAGGATTCGCCGCCCACGAACCAGGCCCGGGCCAGCCGGGCCGCCAGGGACCAAGATCGGATCACGATCGGGAAACGGCGGAATAAAGAGCGAAAACTCAAGATCCAATCATGGTTTCGCGAGTGTTGCAGCACGTTTCGCCCGGCGTCGGAACCGCCTCCGACCTGCGGGAAGCCTCCGTCGACGACCGGTCGCAGCACGTCATGGGGGTGCTTGTCAAGCCCCGAGACCGGCCCTGACCTGCGAAAACGCCCTTCGGGTGCGCCGAAAAGCGTGTTATTCTGGAAAGCCACGGAAGGGGTCCTGTCACATGACGTTCAAGGTTGGCGACACGGTGGTCTACCCCCATCACGGGGCTGCGCTGATCGAGGCCATTGAAATTCGCCAGATCAAAGGTGTGGACAAGACCTACCTGGTGCTGAAGGTGCAGCAGGGTGACCTGACGCTGCGCGTGCCCGCCGAGAACGCAGAGTTCGTCGGTGTGCGCGACGTGGTCGGCCAGGAGGGTCTGGACCGGGTCTTCGAGGTGCTTCGCGCACCGTACACCGAAGAGCCGACCAACTGGTCCCGCCGCTACAAGGCGAACCTCGAAAAGCTTGCTTCGGGCGACGTTATCAAGGTCGCCGAGGTTGTGCGCGACCTTTGGCGTCGCGAGCGCGAGCGCGGGCTGTCCGCGGGCGAGAAGCGGATGCTCGCCAAGGCGCGCCAGATCCTGGTCAGCGAGCTCGCGCTGGCCGAGAACACCAACGAGGACAAGGCGGAGACGCTGCTCGACGAGGTGCTGGCCTCGTAGTTCCGCGTTCCACGTTCACAGCGCCCGATGCCGGCGCGCCGCTCAGGGTGCACACGCTCCCCGATGTGGTGCAGTGGCACTTCGGGCGCTGAGGCGTGTCCGGAAGGGGTCGCGTCCGTCGTGCACGCCATGGCCATACCCACTTCGCCGAAGGAGTGAAACCTGAACACGGCAGCAGCAGTCGCAGCAGCAGTGGTGCCCGCCGCCGGGCGCGGGGAGCGGCTGGGGCCCGGAGCCCCCAAAGCCCTGCGGGAACTCGGCGGGGTGCCGCTGCTGGTCCACGCCGTCCGCGCGCTGGCCCGCAGCCGGGCCGTCGGCCTGGTCGTGGTCGCCGCGCCGCCCGAGGGGGTGGCCGAGGTGGTGACGCTGCTCGGCAGCCACGGCCTGGAGGGCAAGGACGTCAGGGTGGTGCCCGGCGGGGCGACCCGCCAGGAGTCGGTGCGGCTCGGGCTGGCGGCGATCCCGGCGGAGGTCGGGATCGTGCTGGTGCACGACGCGGCCCGCCCGCTCGTCCCGGTGGAGGTGGTGGACGCGGTGGCGGCCGCCGTCCGGGCCGGGGCCGAGGCCGTGGTCCCCGCGGTGCCGCTGGCCGACACCGTGAAGCGGGTCGAGCCGCAGGCCGCCGGAACGCCCGAGCCGGTGCTCGACACGCCCGACCGCTCCACGCTGCGTGCCGTGCAGACCCCGCAGGGCTTCCGCCGCGACGTGCTGGCGCGGGTGCACGCCGACGCGCTGGCCGAGGAGGCCGACGGCGGGCTGCCGCCGGTCACCGACGACGCCGGCCTGGTCGAGCGCTACGGCGGCCGGGTGGTCGTGGTGCCGGGCCACGAGGAGGCCTTCAAGGTGACCCGCCCGCTGGACCTCGTGCTCGCCGAGGCCGTACTCGCCCGACGGAGGGCCTCCGATGGCTTCTGAACCGCAGACCGCACCGCTCCCGCCGATCCCCCGGATCGGCATCGGCACCGACGTGCACGCCTTCGAGGCGGGCCGGCCGCTGCGGGTGGCCGGCCTGGACTGGCCGGGGGCCGAGTTCGGCCTGGCCGGTCACTCCGACGCGGACGTCGCCGCGCACGCGGCGTGCGACGCGCTCTTCTCGGCCGCCGGCATCGGTGACCTCGGCGCGCACTTCGGCACCGACCGGCCCGAGTGGTCCGGCGCGTCCGGGGTGAGGCTGCTGGGCGAGGCGGCCCGGCTGGTCCGGGAGGCCGGCTTCGAGATCGGGAACGTCGCGGTGCAGGTGATCGGCGTCCGCCCGAAGATCGGCAAGCGCCGGGCGGAGGCGCAGGAGGCGCTCTCCGCGGCGGTCGGCGCGCCGGTCTCGGTCTCCGGCACCACCACCGACGGTCTGGGCCTGACGGGTCGGGCGGAGGGGCTGGCGGCGATCGCCACCGCGCTGGTCTACCGGGTGCCCGGCCACTCGTCGGAGTGAATCCCTCCGAGGGGCGAACGACCGGGGAATGAAGCATCGGTGACGCGTGTTCAGCGCAGTTGACCAAGGCGGAGGTCTCCAGGGTCGGCACACCCCGGTCGGTGCTGCGCCAACCCTCGACCCCGACCGTCGAGTGAACGAGAAGAGGCTCCATGGCAGCGCAACTCTCAGACCGCGCGAAGGCAGTGATCGACGGCAAGGCCTTCGCGGTGATCGCCACGGTGCAGCCGGACGGCAGCCCGCAGGCGTCCGTGGTCTGGATCAAGCGGGACGGCGACGACCTGCTGTTCTCCACGGTCGAAGGCCGGCGCAAGCACCTGAACCTGCTCAAGGATCCGCGGATCTCCCTGGTGATCTACCCGACCGACGACCCCTACTCCTACGTGGAGGTCCGCGGCGAGGTCACCTTCAGCCACGAGGGCGGCCGGGAGCTGATCGACGAGCTGGAGCTCAAGTACCGCGGCAAGCCGAAGTACGCGTACGACACCCCCGACGCCGTGCGCGTCGTGGTCCGGCTGACCCCCCGCAAGGTGGTCGGAAACCTCTGACCGGAGGGCGCTCCTCCGGTAGGCCACATGTGCGTAACGACCCCGCGGCAGCATTGACATCCAAGAATGTCGCGGGGCACCCCCCTGTGCCCACTACGCTTGACGCTGTGAGCATTCGCCTGTACGACACCGACGCCCGCCAGGTACGCGACTTCGTCCCGCTTGTACCGGGTTGTGTCTCGATCTACCTGTGTGGCGCCACCGTCCAGGCGGCCCCGCACATCGGGCACATCCGGTCGGGCCTGAACTTCGACATCATGCAGCGGTGGTTCGCCTACCGCGGCTACCAGGTCACGTTCGCCCGCAACGTCACCGACATCGACGACAAGGTGATCGCCAAGGAGCGTGAGCTCGGCACGCCGTGGTGGCAGATCGCCTACGCCAACGAGCGCGCCTTCAACGACGGCTACTCGGTGCTCGGCTGCCTGCCGCCCACCGTGGAGCCGCGCGCGACCGGGCACATCCCCGAGATGATCGAGATGATGCAGGTCCTGATCGCCAAGGGCCACGCCTACGAGGCGGAGGGCAACGTCTACTTCGACGTCAAGTCCTTCCCCGGCTACCTCTCGCTCTCCAACCAGAAGCTGGAGAACCTCCGCCAGCCGGAGGGCGAGGGCGAGACCGGCAAGCGGGACAAGCGCGACTTCGCGATGTGGAAGACCGCCAAGCCGGGCGAGCCGAGCTGGAGCACCCCGTGGGGCAACGGCCGTCCCGGCTGGCACCTGGAGTGCTCCGCGATGGCGCACAAGTACCTGGGCAGCGCCTTCGACATCCACGGCGGCGGGCTCGACCTGATCTTCCCGCACCACGAGAACGAGATCGCCCAGTCGAAGGCCTACGGCGACGACTTCGCGAACTTCTGGGTGCACAACGCCTGGGTCACCATGAGCGGCGAGAAGATGAGCAAGTCGCTCGGCAACTCGGTGCTGGTCTCCGAGATGGTCCAGCGCTGGCGCCCGATCGTGCTCCGCTACTACCTGGGCGCCCCGCACTACCGGTCGACCATCGAGTACAGCGAGGAGTCGCTGCGCGAGGCCGAGGCCGGCTTCGGCCGGATCGAGGGCTTCGTCCAGCGCGTCGTGGAGCGCTGCGGCGTGGTCGAGGCGGCCCCCGAGGTGCCGCCGGCCTTCGCCGAGGCGATGGACGACGACCTGGGCGTCCCGCAGGCGCTGGCCATCGTGCACACCGCCGTCCGGCAGGGGAACAGCGCGCTGACGGCGGACGACAAGGAGAGCGCGGTAGCACGTTTGGCCGAGGTCCGTGCGATGCTCGGTGTGCTGGGCCTCGACCCGCTGGACCCGCAGTGGACCGGTGCGGACCGCGGCGAGGACCTCCACGGTGTGGTCGACTCGCTCGTCCGTCTGGTCCTGGACCAGCGGCAGGCGGCCCGGGCCCGGAAGGACTTCGCGACCGCGGACGCCATCCGCGACCAGCTCGGCCTCGCCGGGCTGGCGATCGAGGACACCCCGTCCGGCGCGCGCTGGACGATCAACAACCAGTAACCCCTCGCGCTGAAGGGGTGAGGGTGGGCCGTACCGGATCGGTGCGGCCCATCCACATGACGCAGAGCAGGTCGCGGACGGAGTCGCCGTCGGGCGTGCGAGACAGACAGGAATGACAGCCATGGCCGGCAACAGTGCACGCAGGAACCGTCGCAACCCCGGATCGAAGAAGGGCGCGAGTGTCGGGACCGGCGGCCACAGCCGGAAGGCACTGCAGGGCAAGGGCCCGACGCCGCCCGCCTCGGCCCGCAAGGGTCACATCAAGCAGCGCCAGGCCAACGCGGCAGTGAAGCGCGAGATGGACGCCAAGTCGCGGGCCGGCATGCGCCGCAGCGGTGGCGGCGGGCGCGGCGGCCGCGGTGGCGCGGGCGCCGCCGAGCTGGTGGTGGGTCGCAACTCGGTGGTCGAGGCGCTCCAGGGCGGGGTGCCCGCCACCGCGCTCTACGTGATGCAGTTCATCGACACCGACGACCGCGTGCGCGAGGCCTTCCAGGCCGCCAACGAGCGCGGCATCCCGCTGATGGAGGCCCCGCGCCCGCAGCTGGACCAGATGACCGGCGGCCTGAACCACCAGGGCCTGGTGCTCCAGGTCCCGCCGTACGAGTACGCCCACCCCGAGGACCTGCTGGGCGTCGCGGCCGACCTCGGCGAGGACGCGCTGATCATGGCGCTGGACGGCGTGACCGACTCCCGCAACCTCGGCGCGGTGGTCCGCTCCGCCGCCGCCTTCGGCGCGCACGGCGTGGTCATCCCCGAGCGCCGGGCGGCCGGCATGACGGCGGGCGCCTGGAAGACCTCCTCGGGCGCGGCGGCGCGCCTGCAGGTGGCGCGCGCCACCAACCTCACCCGCGCGCTGGAGGCCTACCAGAAGGCCGGCTGCCTGGTGGTCGGCCTGGCCGCCGACGGCGAGGCCGAGGTCGGCGAGCTGGAGGCGCTCACCGGTCCGGTCGTGATCGTCGCGGGCAGCGAGGGCAAGGGCCTGTCCCGGCTGGTCTCGGAGACCTGCGACATCCGGGTGCGGATCCCGATGCCGGGTGCCACCGAGTCGCTGAACGCCGGCGTCGCGGCGGGCATCGTGCTCTACGAGGCCGCCCGGCTGCGCTCCAAGACCTCCTGACCTGCACGGGTTTGGGTGAAAGCGATCGGGCCTGACCGGGCCCGATCGCTTTTCTCATGATCACTTCAAGTGGCCGCCAAGAATCCACCCGGGAGAGTGTCCTAACCGGCCGTCACCCGGTTAGACGGGTGTGGACACCAGAACACCTCGGTTCCCCGGGCAGGGCGGCACGGCGGGGATAGATTCCGGCCCCGGTCTCAACACGGTCAAGGTGCCGTCCGACCCCGCCCGGCTGAGCAGCACCCAGGCGAGCTTCCGGCTCAGACTCGGCGCCCCCGTGGCGCCGCTGATCGACGCGCCCAGCGACCTGCTGGCCTACGGCGCGGCCTTCGGCGACCCGTACGCCTCCCAGGGCTTCATCCGGCGCCCGCTGGTCACCCCGCAGGTGGTGGTCGACACGGCCGAGGTCCCGCTGCTCGCGGGCGCGGCCGTCGGTGCCCCCCGCCGCAAGGGCCGGGTCACCGCCGTCACCTGGACCGGCCAGGCCGCTCCCGGCGACATGGCGGCCACCAGGCTGCTGGAGGCCGTGCGCCTCAGCACCGTGCCCGCCCCCGCCGGCGAGCGCGGCGGCCAGGGCACCCGGGCGGACGACGACACCCAGCTGATCCCGCCCTACGGCGGCTCGTCGACCGTGCCGCGCCAGCCGGGTTCGCCGGCCGGGCCCAGCGGCGCCGGCGCGCCCAGGCCCTGGACACCGGCCGGCGAGCTGCCGGAGGTCTCCGCCGTCGCGGCGGGCGACTCCAAGCACGCCTGGTACCCGGGCCGCCGCGTCGACCTCGGCCTCGTGCTGCTCCCGCTGCGGGTGCTGCTCGGCTCGCTCTCCGTCTACGCGGGCTTCAGCAAGCTCTGCAACCCGGTGTACTTCGACGGCGGCGACCGCGGCTCGATGATGCGCTGGCTCGCCTCGCTGCACCCCTGGCGGGTCGCCGAGCCGCTGCTGGCCTTCGCGATGGCCCACCCGGTGGGCGCCGGTCTCGGTGTGGCCTTCACCGAGATCGTGGTCGGCGTGCTCTCCATCCTCGGTCTCTGGCAGCGGTTCGCGGCCGGTGCCGCGATGCTGCTCTCCGCCGCGCTGCTGTTCACCGTGAGCTGGCGGTCGGTGCCGGTCTACGACACCCCCGACCTGATCTTCCTGGCCGCCTGGAGTCCGCTGCTGATCGCCGGCGCACCGTTCGGCTCGCTGGACGGACGGCTCGCCCTGGAGGCCTGGCGACGGTACGGGGCCGGCGCGCCCGGCGCCCTGCGCCGGCGGGTCCTGCGGCGGGGTGCCGTGATCACCTCCCTGGTGGTCGGGCTGACCCTGCTGCTCGGCTCGATGCTCGGCGCCGCCGTGCGCACCGGCGGCCGCCCGGCCCCCGGCCCGGCCACGCCCAGCAGCGACTACGGCACCCCGCTCTGGCCCGGCACCGCCTCGACGGCGCCCAGCCCTGCAGCGACCCCGACCGGCAAGCCCTCGCCCACCGTCTCGCACCCGCCCACCCCGACCGCTTCACCGTCGGCCTCCGCCCCCGCCTCGCCCAAGGCGAGCCAGAGTGCCAAGCCCCGGTCGGGCAAGACCGACGCGGCCCCCTCGGCCGGGACGCCGAACGCCCCCGCCGCCGGCACCTCGTCCAGCGGCCGCACCGCCGCCCCCGGCGGCACGGCGCCCAGGCCGAGCCAGAGCAGCCCCGGCTCCGGCCTGCTGGGCGGCGTCCTGGGCAGCGCGCCGCTGGCGGAGCTGCCGGCCCTGGGAGCCCAGCAGGGCGGCCGGGCCCGGCCCGGCACGGTGGTCTCCACCTGATCGACGGTCTCCACCTCACCGACGCCGGCCCGGAGGGAACACCACCCTCGGGGCCGGCGGACAGCGACGAGCCGGTCGGGACACTCCGTGGGGAGTGTCCCGACCGGCTCGTTCCGATTGCGGTGGCGCGGGCGGTGGCGGAGGCGCACCGGGCCCTGAAGCGCCGCACGGGCCCGCCGAGGGCGCGTACCGGCCGTGCCGGTCCCCAGGCCGGGGCAGGGCCCCCGGAGCCGCTGAGAGCCACGGGGAGCCGCTGCGGGCCGCCTGGGCCGTCCGCCGTGCTATGCGGGGGAGACCGGCGTGCTCCGGGCCGCCACCGGGCTCAGGCCGGCGCCGGAGGCCAGCTCCTTGGCGGCCTCCGTGAGGTCCTTGGCGGTGTCGATCGCCCGCCAGTACACGCCCTGCGGCAGCTGGTAGCCGGCCAGTCGCTTCCCCCGGGCCAGCTGCGGGAAGGTGGTCCGCTCGTGGTCGCCGACATCGGGCAGCAGCGCGGCGAACTCGGGGCTGAAGACGTACAGGCCCGCGTTGATGAGGAACGGCGACGGCGGCGCCTCGATGAAGTCGAGCACGTTGCCGAACTGGTCGGTCTCCACCGCGCCCCACGGGATCCGGGGCCGGGCCAGCGCGAGCGTCGCGACGGCGTCCCGCTCGTGGTGGAAGGAGGCCATGTCGCGCAGGCTGAAACGGGTCCAGATGTCGCCGTTGGTGGCGTACCAGGGCTCCTCCGGGCGGGGGAGGGCCCGGGCGGCGTACTTGAGGCCGCCGCCACGCCCCAGCGGCTCGCTCTCGACCACGGTGCTCACGTTCAGCGGCAGGTCGGCCCGGTCGAGCCACTCCTGCAGCACCTCGGCCAGGTGGCCGCAGGAGATCACCACGTCGGTGACGCCCTCCGCCGCCAGCCAGGCCAGCTGGTGACCGACGATCGGCGTACCGGTGCCGGGGATCTCCACCAGCGGCTTGGGACGGTCGTCGGTGTACGGGCGCAGCCGGGAGCCCTGACCGCCGGCCAGGATCACCGCCTGGGTGACGACGGGGGCTACGAGGGAAGCGGAGTCAGCGGTCATGCCGAGAACAATAGGGCCGGGGCCCGGCGGGGCCGTTACGAGCACCCCGGCCCGGGGCGGGCGGCCCGGCCGGCCGCCGGGCGGCGGTCAGCCGGCGGTGGCCCCCGAGGCGAAGGAGCCGTCGCAGACCGGGCGGGCGAAGGAGCGGGCCCGCTGGACGTCGCCCTGGTACTTGCGTACGGCGGCCTTGCCCAGGTCGGCGGCGAGCGTGCTGCAGTACGGCGTGAGGGCGGGCTTCTCGCGCATCGTCCGCTCCAGCAGGTCCAGCGCGGTGCCGGGGTTGTTGGCGCGCAGCTCGTCGAGCAGGTCGGCCCGCAGGGCGTCCTGCGGGGCGAGTCCCTGGGCGTTGGTCTGGCCGGTCGGGGCGCGGCCGATGCCGGCCCCGTCGTTGCTGGACGCCGCGACGACCTGCTGGTCGAGCGAGGTCGGCGGGGCCCAGGGGACCCGGGTCACGGCGAGGGTGCCGGTGGTCACCAGGATCACGGGCAGAGTGAGGGCTACGGTCTGGCCGATGCGGCGCACAAGCTGATTCACGCTCAGGAGCGTAGCGCCGGGTATGCCCGGTATCGCATTCCGTTACCCCAACGAGTGAGCCGTGTCCCGATTCGTCCCGTCACCGTGTTGACGGGCCGGTGGCGGCGGCCCGCCGGCCGCGCCGCGGCGCCGTGCGGGCCGGGTCCGGCCCCGGACACGACCGAGCCCTGCCGGACCGCCGTCCGGCAGGGCTCACCCGTATGTCAGCTCTGCTACCGCGGGGCCGGGGCCCCGGAGAGCGTCAGGCGCTCAGGCGGGCACCCGTGCTGGACGAGAAGACGTGGGTCTCGTGACCGATCGGCACGACGTGGATGGTCTGGCCGCGCTCCGGGATCTGACGGCCGTGCACGCGGACGACGATGTCCTTGTCGTCGCCACCGATCTTGGTGGTGCCGTAGACGAAGCCGTCGGCGCCGAGCTCCTCGACCACGTTGACGGTGACGGCGACGCCCTCGATGCCGCCGGCCGGGACGATCTCGAAGTGCTCCGGGCGGATGCCGACCGTGACGGTCTTGTCGGTGCCGGCGCCGGCCAGCTCCTCGCGGGAGATGTTGATGATCGAGCCGCCGAACTTCACGCCGCCGTCGACCAGCGGGACCTCGACGAGGTTCATCGCCGGGGAGCCGATGAAGCCGGCCACGAACAGGTTCGCCGGGCGGTCGTACATGGTGCGCGGGCTGTCGACCTGCTGCAGCAGACCGTCCTTGAGGACCGCCACGCGGTCACCCATGGTGAGGGCCTCGACCTGGTCGTGGGTCACGTACACGGTGGTGATGCCGAGGCGGCGCTGCAGGCTGGCGATCTGCGTACGGGTCGAGACGCGGAGCTTGGCGTCGAGGTTCGACAGCGGCTCGTCCATGAGGAAGACCTGCGGCTCGCGGACGATCGCGCGGCCCATGGCGACACGCTGGCGCTGACCGCCGGAGAGCGCCTTCGGCTTGCGGTCCAGGTAGTCGGTCAGGTCGAGGATCTTCGCGGCCTCCTCGACCTTGCTGCGGATCTCGGCCTTGTTGACGCCGGCGATCTTCAGGGCGAAGCCCATGTTGTCCGCGACGGTCATGTGCGGGTACAGCGCGTAGTTCTGGAACACCATGGCGATGTCCCGGTCCTTCGGCGGCAGGTGCGTGACGTCGCGGTCACCGATGCGGATGGCGCCACCGTTGACGTCCTCCAGGCCGGCCAGCATGCGGAGGCTGGTCGACTTGCCGCAGCCCGAGGGGCCGACGAGGACGAGGAACTCGCCGTCCTCGACGTGCAGCTCAAGGGCGTCCACGGCGGGCTTGGTGCCGCCCGGGTAGAGGCGGGTCGCCTTGTCGAACGTGACAGAAGCCATGGCTGTGTTCTCCTTCACCGGCAGGAACGTGCCGGACGATCCGAGTAAAGGTGGATGTCTGCTCGGCCGGTCCCGGTGGTCTGAACCACTGCACGAACCGGCTCCCCGCGACGCTACCTCCCGGCTCCGCCCCTTGTCAGCCCCCTCCCGCCCCCGAGTTCCGCATCGGTTCGGTCACGCCCCCTGGCCGCCCGGGCGGGGTCGGCGATATGCAGACAACGCGCCATCCCGTCCCGGTAGACTGCCACCCGGTGCCGCCGTGGTCCGCCGCGGACGGTCACCATGCCTCCTTAGCTCAGCTGGCCAGAGCACCGCTCTTGTAAAGCGAAGGTCGTCGGTTCGAATCCGACAGGGGGCTCCGCGCACCGCCCCGGACGAGCAGCAGACGCGGTCGTCCGCGGCACCGGCCCCGGACGACTTCGTCCGGGGCCGTTCTGCATGAGCGACGCGACGACGCGCAGGGCGGGTGGCCCCATGGCTGGCCCCGGGCCCGGGCCGTCCCCGGTCGACCGCCCGCCCCGGTGGTCGGCCGGGGCCACCGGTGGTCAGGCCCGGGGCAGGAGGGCTTGGTCCTCGGCGAGGTCCGCCAGCAGTTCGTCCAGCTTGGCGCGGTCGACCGACGACATCAGGAAGACGTGCACGTAGCTGCGCCGGGTGCGCTCGTCGCCGGGCACGAGCAGGACGTCCTGCGAGGACAGGGACCACTTGGCGACCAGCTCGGGGCTGGGCTTTCTGAACCGTACGGTGATGGCGCCCGGGGTGCGGGCCGGCCACAGCTCGATGCCCTTCTCCTGCTCCAGGAGGTGGAGTTGCCGCTCCAGGTAGGCGGCCAGCTCCTGGGCCCGGCGGATCCGGTCGACCTGGTCCTGGTAGGAGTGCCGGGAGAGGTGGTCCCAGAGGATGAGCGGTGAGAAGCCGTTGCGGGAGCCGGCGAAGGTGGTGTCGGGCGCGCCGATGTACTCGGGCTGGGACGGCGGTGATATCTGGTACTTCACCTTGGTCATGTAGATGCCGCAAGGCCACGGTGCGCCGGGCCACTTGTGGCCGCTCATGGCGATCGAGGAGACCATGTCGAGGTCGCCGAACTCCCGGGTGGGCAGGGTGATGCCGAAGTCGAACTCGGGCAGCCCGCTGTCGGGGGTCCAGCCGAACCCGGCCGGGTCGGCGGAGGCCATCCGCAGGAAGGGCGCGTACCCGGCGCCGAGGGCGCCGTCGACGTGGATCCAGAAGCGCCGGCGGAGGTCGGTCAGCGGCTCGCCGGTACGCGGGTCCTTGCCGTACGCCACCTCGGCCCGGACCAGGCCGTGCTTCTCGAAGACCGGCAGCAGGCGCTCGCAGACCTCCCGGACGTCGTCGTGGGCGCCCTTGAAGGTGCTGCCCAGGTTGAGGCTGACGAAGATCGGGTGGCCCTTGGCGGCGAAGAACTCCACCAGCACCGCCAGGGCGTCGATGTCGATCTCCCCGGTGCCGTCCCAGGTGCGGCCCGAGGGGCCCTTGCGGGACGGCACCTCGGCGGGCCAGGCCGGGCTCCCGTCCGGGGCGGCGCCGGCCAGCGGGCACTCGTCGGGGTACTGCTCCGTGCCGACGGTGTGGAAGGTCTCGACGCCCAGCACGTGGACGGCCTTGGCGAAGGAGTAGTGGGTGTCCTCGGAGTAGAAGGCCACCGGCCGGTAGGCGTTGGGGTTGCCCGGCTCGGACGCGGGCCGGAGGTAGCGCGGGGCGGCGGCCGCCGCGGCCGGCGGCTGGATCAGCGCCTTGCCGCTCAGGTAGTCCCGGGCGTTCCAGAGCGCGTACATGTTGCCCTCGGTGGAGCCCATGGAGAGCACGTAGCCCCAGTACGACTCGGGGTCGGCCGCGTCGTACGGGCCCCGGGCGTGCCACAGGGCGGCGTAGTAGTCGAGGACGGCGCGTTCGACGACCTTGGTGTTGGGCTTGTAGCCGCCGCTCCGGAACGGGTCGCCGAGGTTGTTGATGTTGTGGTGCATGAACCGGCCGAGGTCGAAGGCGCTGCCGCCCATCTCCTGGGTGGCCTGGTAGCCGAGGAGGTGGCGGCGCTTGCTCGTCAGGTACGCGTCCATGGTGTCGAGGGCGCGCAGGCGCTGCTCGTCGTCCAGCCCGCCGGCCGGGAGTTCGAAGTCGAGGACGTCCGGCTCCTCGACCGGGCCGGGGGGCGCGACGGCGGGCCCGGGCGCCCCGAGGAGCCGGGCGTCCGGGGCCGGTGCGAGGACGTCCGGTGCGGGCCGGTCGTGGCCCGCGGGCATGGTCAGGGTGTCGGTTCGGCTCATGCTGCGGCGCTCCCGGTTCGCTGGGTCGGACGCTCCGCCGGGGCGACTCCGGTGGTCGGCGAGGGCCGATCCGATCAGGGCCAGGATGGAACCTGTGACGACGGGAGGGGAAGCAATCCGCAGAAGATTCGGAATGAAAAGCCACAACCTTGCGAATCATCGGTACGGCGAGGGACCCTGGGCCTCGTGCCGAACAATCCTCACCCCCGGCAGGCGCCCCTCGACGACGTGGACCGGGCGATCCTGCGGATCCTGGCCGACAACGCCCGGACGCCGAACAACGCGCTCGCCGACGCGGTGGGCATCGCCCCCTCCACCTGTCTGGCCCGGGTGCGCGCCCTGCGCGAGCGCGGGGTGATCCGCGCGTTCCGGGCCGAGATCGCCCCCGCCGCGATCGGGCTGCCGCTGCAGGCGATGATCTCCGTCCGGCTGCGGGCCCACACCCGTGAGCAGAACGAGAGCTTCCGCGACTCCGCCCCCGACATGCCCGGCGTGGTGGCGGTCTTCCACATGGCCGGATCCGACGACTACCTGCTGCATGTCGCCCTGGCGCACCCCGACGCCCTGCGCGACTTCGTGGTGGACCACCTCACCACCCACCCGGCGGTGGCGCAGACCCGGACCAACCTGATCTTCGAGCAGATCGCCGGGCGCCGGCACCTGGTTCCCGGTCCGGTGAGCCCGGTCCGGTGAGCCCGGCCCGGTGACCGGTCGCCTCCGGGCGCGGGACGGAGCCGCGCCGGTCCGCAGCGCGTGCGCAGGACGCCCCGGGCCGTAACGGCCCGGGGCGTCCTGCCGGTGCCGGCGTCGGTGCCGGCGGGCGAAGGCCGGGTCAGAAGGCCCGGTCGTCGTCGCGGTAGAGGCACAGGGCCCAGATCACGAAGACGTCGAGCGCGATGACGATGATGTTCCACACGGGGTAGTAGGGGAGCCACATGAAGGCGCTGATCGCGCTCACCGAGGCGAGCACGATACCGGCGATGCGGCCCCAGAGGGCGCCTCGCAGGACGCCCGCGCCGGCCACGACGACCAGCGCGCCGATGACGATGTGGACCCATCCCCAGGAGGTCACGTCGAAGCGGAAGACGTAGTTGGGGGTGGTCACGATGAGGTCGTTGTCGATGACGGCGACGATCCCCTGGAAGATGTCGAGGATGCCGTTGACCAGCATCACGACGCCGGCGAACAGGGCGAGGCCGGTGACCCATCCGCTGTTCGGCGAGGCGGAGGGGGTGTCCCGGTAGGGCGGGTTGGGGGCGGTGCTCATGGTGGGTCCTTTCTCGGGGAGCCGGACGGTGGTGGTTCGGGGGAGGAGGTCAGGGAGGGTGGTCCGGGTCGCGGCCCTCGGCGATCCACCGCTCGCCCCGCTCGACGGCCTCCAGCAGGGAGGCGCCGACCACGGGGGCGGCGGGGACGAGTCCGTCCTCGCCGAGGCGCTCGATCAGGCCGGTGGCCCGGATCACGTGCTCGAAGGCCGGGGTGGCCCCGGCCAGCACGAGCCGGCCGCCCTGGCGACCGAGCTCGTCCGACCGGAGACCGAGCCACTTGATCACCGCGGACGAGGGGACGTCCGGGATGCCGCGCACCAGCAGGACGAGCACGGCCCGGTCCGCACCGGTGGTGTCCGGCCAGTCGGCCTGGATGTGCGGCAGTTCGGCGAACAGGCTGACGCCGGTGTATTCGAGGACGGTCACCTCGCCGGCCGGCAGCCGGGGCGGCGGGGGCGCGGTGCGCCAGTGGCCGTCGCCGGTCGGGAGGAAGGCGCGCAGCCGGGCCTGCCGGGCCGCCTGGACACAGTAGAGCAGCAGGGAGAGCACGGCGCCGACGATGATGGTCTGCTGCAGCGCCAGCTGCGTGGTGAGGACGAAGGTGAGCACCATCGCGGCCGTCGAGGTCCACGAGGTGCGCAGGACGAGCATGATGTCCTGGCGCTTCCCCCAGATCAGCTCGCCGCCGACGACCAGGATCAGGCCGCCGATCACCGGCATCGGTATCCGCTCGGCCGCCGGGGCGAGGGTCAGCACGATCAGGGCGAGCCAGACCCCGGAGAAGATCCCGGCCCAGCGGGTCCGGGCGCCGGCCGCGACGGCGACCCCGGTACGGGAGAGCGAGCCGCCGGTCGGCAGGGCCTGGAACAGGCCGCCGGCCAGGTTGGCCAGGCCCTGGGCGGTGAAGTCCCGGTTCATGTCGGGCTTCGAGCCGTCCGGGTTGGGCACGGTGGGGGAGATGCCCGCGGCCTGCGCGAGGGCGACCAGGGCGATCGACAGGGCGCCGCCCGCGAGGGAGGGCAGCGCAGACCAGTGCGGGGCGGTGAAGTGCGGCAGCGCGGACGGGATGTCGGCGATGCTCCCGACCAGCTCGACGCCGGTGCCGAGCAGCGCCACCCCGACGCTGACCAGGACCATCGCGACCAGCAGCGCGACCGCCCGCAGTCGCGGTACGGCGTGGGCGAGCGCCCAGACGGCGACGGTCACCACCGCCACCAGGGTGGTGGCCAGGTCCCAGCTGCCGAGGTGGGTCAGCCAGTCGTAGAGCCGGGCGAGCCGGTTGTGGCCCTGCGGCCGGTATCCGGTGGCGTCCTGGAGCACGCCGGTGATGATCTGGACGGCGATGCCGGTGGAGAAGCCGGTCATCACGGCGTTGGAGACGAAGCTCAGCACCACGCCGAACCGCAGCAGGCCCATCAGCAGCATCACCAGGCCGGCCATCACCGAGATCAGGGCGACGTTCCCGGGATCGAGCGGGTCCAGCCCGGCCTCGTCCAGCACGCTCTGCGCGGTGAGCGCGATCGCGCTGGTCAGGGTGGTGACCATCAGGACGGTACGGGCCGTCAGCGAGCCGACGATCGCCGGGAGGACGCCGGAGAAGAGCCCGGCCACCGGGTTGAAGCCGCCGATCGACGCGTACGCCATGCCCTCGGGGATCGAGAACAGGCCGGTGACGAAGCCTGACGTGACGTCGGCCGTGGTCGGTCTGCCGAACCGGGGCGGCGGTCCGGCGCCGGGGCGCGACCGCACGGCACCGGGCCCCTTCACGGCACCGCACCGAGGTGGCCGGCGGCGCACCGGCCCTGGGTGCCGGCGGCGGCGCGGACGTCCGGGCCCCGCTCGCGGAGGCGGTGACGGGTGGCCGGATGTCGGCCCGGCACGGCGCACCGGGGCGTCATGTGGTCAGCCCGGAGATCGAGTCCCCGACGTACTTGGCGCCGAGGACGACGAGGACGACCATCATGACGGCCGCGTTGTGGGCGGCCGTCCACGCCTTCCAGCCGCCCAGCACCTGGGCCGACCGGTCGCCGCCGAGGAGGCGCACGCCGAGCGGCAGCAGCGTGCAGAGGGACCCCACCAGCACCATCAGCACCGCCGCCACCGTCTTTCCCCCGACCGAGGCGCCGCTGGTCGCGATGGAGGCCGCGCCGCCCACGGCGAGTGCGAGGTTCTTCGGGTTGGCGACGACCAGGGCTGCCGCCAGGCCGGCCGCCCTGCCCGGGGTGAACCGGTCGATCGCCCGCATCCACTTCGGCGGCTCGGTGACGTGGCCCTCCCGGGACCGGCCGCGCCACTGCTTGGCGCCGAGCAGGAGGAACAGCACGCCGAGCGCCAGCTTCAGCCAGTACGACCAGGTGGGCTTCCCGGTGTGGGCGTCGACACCGGAGCCCGCGAGCACCACGGCCGTCACCACCGCGGCCAGCGCGAGCATCCAGCCGGCCGTGAACGCGGTCCCGTTGGCCTGGCCCTTGGGCGTGGCCAGCATCAGGATCACCGCGATCAGCGGCAGCGGGCTGATCGCGATGCCGACCGCGGAGGCCAGCATCTGGCCGACGGCGTCGCCCACGGGGCCCTCCCTGGAACTGGTCGGATTCCCGCCCGTGCGCCTCGGGCGGTCCGGCGGGCGGTGCGGCCGCCGCCCGAGGCGTACGGGCTGCCGACCGGGTCGGGGTGCTGCTCCCATTCCCTGCCCCGGCGGCCTGATCGGCGCGGTGGCCTGGGCCTTCCGGGTGAACCGGTTCCCGTCGCCCGCCGGACCGGACACGGTGAAATGCTGTGAGGGAAATGTGGTGATATGACTCGTTTCAGTGCCGTACGCGCGTCACCGGCGGCGCTGTTGGCTGACCGGCCACCGAAATACGGTGACCGGCTGGGACGGGAGCACCATGGACGACTACCCGCTGCTCGATCTGTTCTGGACCATGTTGGAGTTCTTCCTCTGGGTCCTCTGGTTCTTCCTGCTCTTCAAGATCATCACTGACATCTTCCGCAGTCAGGACATGGGCGGTTGGGGCAAGGCCGGTTGGACGATCTTCGTGATCCTGCTTCCGTTCCTCGGCGTCTTCGTCTACCTGATCGCCCGCGGCCGCTCGATGGGTGAGCGTGACCTGGAACAGGCACGGCGCACCGACGCCGCGTTCAAGGCCTACGTGCGGGACGCGGCCGCCTCGCCGGGCGGCGGCGGTGGCGGACCGACCAGCCACGCCGACGAACTCGCCAAACTCGCCGACCTCAAGAACAGCGGCGCGCTCACCGAGGTGGAGTACCAGCGGGCCAAGGACAAGCTGCTCGCCTGAGGACGGGCGGCCCGGTGGAACCGTTGGGCGGCGACGCCGCGGCCCGTCCGTCCCGTGGCACGGACGGGCCGCGCGGGCCGGGCCCCGGCGCGCGGGTCTGGTACGCGGCCTACGGCTCCAACATGTGCCTGGACCGGTTCACCTGCTACCTCGCCGGGGGCCGGCCGCCCGGCGCGGCGCGGACCTACCCGGGCTGCCGGGACGCCCGGCCGCCGGAGCGCGCGGTGCCCCTCCTGCTGCCCGGGCAGCTCTACTTCGCACTGGAGTCCGCCGTCTGGACCGGCGGCTGCGGCTTCTACGACCCGCTCGAACCGGGTGAGATGCCGGCCCGCGCCTACCTGGTCTCGGTCGGGCAGTTCTCGGACGTCTTCGCCCAGGAGTCGGCCCGCCCGCCCGGGGCCGACCTCGACCTGACCCGGGTGCTGGCCGACGGCCGCGCCGCGCTGGGGCCCGGCCGCTACGAGACCCTGCTCCGCGCCGGGTGGCTGGACGGCCTGCCGGTGCTGACCCTCACCGCGCCCTGGCACCGGGCGGAGGCCGCGCCGGCCCGGCCGGCCGCCGGGTACCTGCGCCAGCTGGCCAGAGGGCTGCGCGAGGGCCACGGCTGGCCGGCCGGGCGGATCGCCGACTACCTCGCCGCCCGGCCGGGGGCGGCCGGGGCCTGGCGGCCGGCCGACATCGAAGGCCTGCTCGGCCCGGACGAGCGGTGGGCGCCCGGCCCGCCGACGGCCGGTCCGGCGGCTCCCGTGCGGCCGGGCCGCAAGATTCCCGGGCGGGTGCCATAACCGATCGGCCGGCGGCCCGTTGGCAGATGCGTGGACAAACTACTTCCGCTGCTCGGCGGCGACGAGGGCGTCGAGGGCGCCGGGGCGGTCGGGGCCGGCGGGCTCCGCCGTCACGCCGGGCACACCGGCCCGGACGGCTCCGAGGGCGCCGGCGGGTACGACCCGTTCGCCGGGCCGGTGCTGGCCCTGCGGCCCGGCCGGCTGACCCGGTTCGACCGGGGCTGGTCGCTCCAGGTGCCGGCAGGCGAACTGGCCGGACTGGCGGCCGGGCCGCAGGCGGCCCGGGCGCTCCGGGCCCGGCGCGGCTTCCTGCACGACAGCGGCCACAACCGGGTCCTCGCCGAGCTGCTCAGGGTGCGGCCGGAGGAGTTCGGCCGGGTGGGGCAGCTGGCCCTCGGCGCCGAGAGCATCCGGATCCGGGGCGGCCTGGTCGAACTGGTCCGGCCGGAGTCCATCGACGGGTTCCAGCGGCTGACCCTGCTGGCGCGGGCCGCGGCCCGGTCGGGGCTGCCCCACCTGGCCGGCTCGACCGTCCGGCTGGAGGTCTTCACCAGCCCGGAGCGCGAGCACGTCCGGCGACTGCACGACATCGCGGACCTCTACCTGAACCCGGCCACCGCCCAGGACTGCCTCCGGCGCTGCCCCGAACTGCGCAGACTGGCCGAGGAGTTCGAACGTGAGGGCTGGCTGCCCCGGTTCTCGATGGCGGACGTCACCCGAGCGCTGGCCTGCCTCTCCACCGCGCCCACGCCGTACCTGCCGCAGCTGGTCTCCACCGACGGCGGGCTGGACGCGCTGTGGGCCGACATCACCTCGCCGCACTACGCCGCGCTGATCCACCCGCGGGTCCACCCGCTCGGGGTGCTCCGGGCGCTGGAGGCCCGGCGCACGGCGCGGCAGGCGCTGGCCGGGATCCCCAAGGCGGCCAGGACCGGCCCCGGCCGGCTGCTCGACGACGCACCGGACCTGATCTGCTGGGCAGCCTGCCGCCACCTCCCGCTGCACCAGCTCCACGACGAGCGCACCACCACCAAGTGGGACCGCCTGATCGACCAGGAGCTGCCGGCCTGGACGGTCAGCGCCGCCTACGACTACATCGGCCGGTACCGGCGGGCCGAGCCCGAGCACTCGGCCGGTGCGGCGGACCGCACCGGCTTCGGGCTCTGGCTGCAGCTGGCCGGCATGAGCCCGGGGCCGGCCCCGGCGCGCTGACCGTTCCGCCCAGGGCCGGGGCGGTGCAGGGGGCAGCGCCGCCGCCCCTGCGCGCGCCGGCGCGGACGGCCGTACCGTGGAGGACACAAGGGGGCATACGGAGGAGGCTGCGATGCCCGGTTCTGTCAACATCAGCCATCACGAGGCGACGGTCGCGATCGGCGCTCCGGACGCCCAGCGGCTCGCGTCGATGCTGGCGGAGATCGCCTACCTGCTGGAGATCCCGGGGCCGAACCGCCTCAGCGACTCGCAGCTCAGCATCCTCTGCGACGGCAAGGCCGCCGACCGTGACGAGGTCATGCACTGGGCGCGCGAACTCGGGGCCGAGCTGAAGGCGCGGCACTGACCGCAGCTGCGGCGACCACCGACAGCGAACCGCCCCGCGGGCCCGCGGGGCGGTCGTACCATGGCCCCGGAGGCGGCCGCGGGAGCCCGCCTCCGGGGCCTCGGCGCCGGGCGGACCCGGGCGCGGACCTCACGGAACGGGCGGACGAGAGCAGGGCGGCCGGCATGTCGACCACGTGGATCACGGTCGGGACACCGCTGCCCAGCGGTCCGATGCGGATCGCCGTGACACCGGCCGGCGTCGTGACGTCGGACTACCTGCCCGACGGGAGCGCCACGTCCGCGCCGGTCTGCACCGACCCGGCGAAGATCGAGGCGGTCACCGGCCGGATCACCGACTACCTGGCCGGGCGCCGCCGGGCGCCGGACCTGCCGATCGACTGGTCCCGGATCGGTGACGCGCACCGGGTCGTGCTGCGCACCCTGCTCACCGAAGTGCCGTACGGACGGACCATCACCTACGGCGAACTCGCCGCGCTCAGCGGGGTGTTCGAGGGAACCACCGAGCCCGGCCTTGCTGCCAGGACGGTCGGGCAGATGATGGCCGCCAACCCCGTGCCGCTGCTGGTGCCCTGCCACCGGGTGGTCGCGGCGGACGGCCTCGGCGGCTTCGGCGGCGGCCGGGTCGGCATCGAGGTGAAGCGCTGGCTGCTCACCCTGGAGGGCGTGCTGGAGCCGACCCTGGACTGGAACGGCCCCGACTGGGTCGAGGCCGCCGCGCGCGGCTGACCGCTCCCGCCCGGCGGGAGGGGCCGGCCGCGCCCGGCGGCCCGGCAGGGGTTCAGCCCGGCAGGGCGTCGACCAGGTCGAAGGCCACCGGGACGCGCTCCAGCGCGTGCGGCACCTGGCGCGGCAGTACCGGGTGGACGCCGGACACCAGGGTGTACTCGATGCCCGCGAGCCGGTCGGCGGGGGCCGGGGTGGGGATCTCGCCGAGCGCCAACTGCACCGCGTTCCAGGGCAGGTTGAGGCCCGCGAGGCTGAGCTGGTGCAGGCCGCCGGACGGTCTGGTGTTGACGTCGATGACCACCGGCTCGCCGTGGTGGTGCCGGAACTGCACGTTCGACAGGAAGGCCATGCCGAGCGTCTCGACCAGTTGGCGGGCGGGCTCCAGGTAGCGCGGGGCGGTGGTGAAGCTGCGGCGCCGGCGGTGCTTGGTGCGGCCCACGGCGGTGATCAGCCGGCCGTCCAGGTCGCCCAGGCAGTCCACCGAGACCTCCGGGCCCTCCAGGTACGGCATCACCAGCAGGTCCACAGTGGTGGCGGAGCCGTCCATGGCGGCCAGCACCTGGTCGAGCTGGACGTGGCCGCTCGGCCACCCGGACAGCGCGTGCAGCCCGAAGGGCTCGCGGGTGAGCACCCGGAACCCCTCGCCGCCGGCCCCGGAGGCGGGCTTCAGGCAGGGCACGCCGTCCGCCGCCTCGATCGCGGTCACGGCGGCCAGCAGTTCGTCGGCCGTCCGCACCTGCCACCAGGGGGGAGTCGGCAGGCCGGCGGAGGCTATGGCCGCGTACCCGTCGACCTTGCTGTCGAAGGCCGCGATCGCGGTGGCCGGCGGGCAGGCCAGCGCCGTGCCGACCTCCTGGAACTCCTTGCGGTGCAGGGAGATGGCGAGTTGGTTGAGCCGGGGCAGGAAGACGTCGACGGCGTTGCGGGCGCAGTATTCGAGAGCGAAGGCCACGTACTCGTCAGGGGCCAGACCGTCGGGTTCCAGGGAGGCGACGTCGGCGGCGGCCAGCACCGGTGAGTCGGCGTCGACATGGGTGGCATGGACCTCGACGGGGCGCGGAGCGGCGCGCAACTGCTCGATGAAGAACACGTTCTCGGCGTAGGTGCGGTTGAGCCAGACGCGTACGGGTGCGCTCACGGAGGTCTCCCGGGGCAGGAGTGAACGTTCGGGAGGGCATCCGGTCCGGCCGCTTGCTCGGTGCGTAGGCATACGAAACCCGGCGGTCGGCCAACGGCTTGAGTGACTTCGGCGCCTTGGACGTGCCCTTGAGGTGGCACCTTAGCGCTCCTTCGGCGTCTTCGTGAACGCCGGGTGGGGGCGGGGCCGGTCGCCCCTCGGCGCGGGCCCGCGGGCGCGGGCGCGGTTCTTGCCGAAGGGTGCCGGGGGATTGGCCGCGGCAGGTTTTCCGGGGAATTTCCGGAGTGTGAACCGATGGGGTCGAATGGTATTTCCGGTCGCTCTTCGACGGGATTTCGAGAGGCCTCCGAGTGGCATCCGGACAGGTGCCGGGCGCTGCCGGTGAGTCCTCCGGTCGGCTCGAACGAAGGTCGAACCGTAATCGCTCAACTGATCCAGTCGTACTAATTATCCTGCGATGTCGACCACTCGAAAGAGTGATTGCAGGTTAGCTCGAACGGCCCCACCATGATTGGTGCAAGGCGACACTTCATTCGGTTAACGCGAAGGGTTCCCGTATGTCGACCGAAACCAACGTCGGTATTCCTGCGCAGGGCGGGCAGGCGCAAACCCGGCAGCAGCAGAGCCTTGGCACGGCGGGCGCGAAGAACCTCGCCACCACCACCAAGTCCGCGCCGCAGATGCAGGGCATCAGCTCCCGCTGGCTGCTGAAGATGCTCCCCTGGGTGCAGGTCGCCGGTGGTACGTACCGCGTCAACCGGCGCCTCACGTACGCGGTCGGGCGTGGCCGGGTGAGTTTCGTCAAGACGGGGGCGGACGTCCGCCTGGTGCCGCCCTCGCTGCGCGAGCTGCCGGTGCTGCGCGGGTTCGAGGACGACGGCCTGCTGGCGGAGCTGGCGGCCCGCTTCGTCCAGCGCGACTTCTCCGCCGGCGAGGTGCTGGTCGAGGCCGGGCGCCCGGTCGAAGAGGTCTTCCTGATCGCCCACGGCAAGGTCAACAAGATCGGCCGGGGCAAGTACGGCGACGAGGCGGTGGTCGGCTTCCTCGCGGACGGCGACCACCTCGGCGACGAGGCCCTGCTGCAGGCCGACTCCGCCTGGGAGTACACCGTCAAGGCCGCCACCGCCGGTACCGTGCTGGCGCTGCCCTGGCCCGCCTTCCAGGAGCTGGCCGACCGCTCGGAGGCTTTGCGCGGCCAGATCCTGGCCTACCTGGCGGGCTCGCAGGCGGCGCAGAATCGTCACGGCGAGGCGGAGATCGAGCTCTCCGCCGGCCATGAGGGCGAGCACGAGCTGCCCGGCACCTTCGTGGACTACGAGCTCGCGCCGCGCGAGTACGAGCTGAGCGTCGCCCAGACGGTGCTGCAGGTGCACAGCCGGGTCGCGGACCTCTACAACCAGCCGATGAACCAGATCGAGCAGCAGTTGAAGCTGACGATCGAGGCCCTGCGCGAGGCGCAGGAGCACGAGCTGATCAACAACCGCGAGTTCGGCCTGCTCCACAACGCCGACTACGACCAGCGCATCCAGACCCACTCCGGCCCGCCCACCCCCGACGACATGGACGAGTTGCTCAGCCGGCGCCGGGGCACCAAGTTCTTCCTCGCCCATCCGAAGGCGATCGCCGCATTCGGCCGGGAGTGCAGCCGGCGCGGCCTCTACCCGGACGCGCTGGACGTGCAGGGGCACCACGTCCCGGCCTGGCGGGGGGTGCCCATCTTCCCGTCCAACAAGATTCCGATCCTGGACGGGCACACGAGTTCGATTCTCGCGCTGCGCACCGGCGAGGACAACCAGGGTGTCGTCGGTCTGCACCAGACCGGCATTCCCGACGAGTACCAGCCGAGCCTCTCGGTCCGCTTCATGGGGATCAACGAGAAGGCGATCATCTCCTACCTGGTCAGCGCCTACTATTCCGCCGCCATTCTGGTGCCCGACGCGATCGGCGTGCTGGAGAACGTCGACGTCGCCCGACCCAGGGACTGACCGCCCGTCGCCGGGGGCGCGTCGAATTCGCCCGGCACCGCATTCCCGGATTCCGGTGTTCGCCGGTCGAATTCACCGCCCCGGCCCGACCCCGGCCCGACCCCGACCCCACCCCGACCCGGACCCCGGCCGCCCGGGCCGTGCGCGTGAGCCGCCCGGGCGGCCCGGGGCCCCGGGCGCAGGCCGGTGCCGGGGCCGGCCCGACCGCAGGCCGTGCCGGCGTGCGAACCGCCGGCGCGGCGCCGCACCACCAGGACAGCGTTCTCACAGCAGGGGAGGAACCATGGGGATCTTCGCAGTGGAACGGGACCACCGGGAGGGGAGCGACGTCGACGACGTCCTCGCCCGGGCCCGGGAGTCCGTCGACCCGGCACTGCGCACGGCCGTCGGCACCCTGCCACCGTCGCTGCAACGCATCGCCGCCTACCACTTCGGCTGGTCGGAGTCGGACGGGTCCACGGCGGCCGCGCCCTCCGGCAAGGCGATCAGGCCCGCCCTGGTGCTGGCCGCGACCCGGGCCCTCGGCGGGGATCCGGCCGCCGCCGCCCGCGCCGCCGCCGCGGTCGAGCTGATCCACAACTTCACCCTGCTCCACGACGACGTGATCGACGGTGACGACACCAGGCGTCACCGCCTCACCGCCTGGCGGGTCTTCGGCACCACCGAGGCGATCCTCGCCGGTGACGCCCTGCACTCGCTGGCCCTGCGCACCCTCGCCGAGGACACGCACCCGGCGGCGCAGGCCGCCGTCCGGCGCCTCGCCGACTGCGTGGTCGAGCTGTGCGGGGGGCAGCAGGCGGACTGCGCCTTCGAGCAGCGCAGTGACGTTTCACTCGCCGAATGCCTGGCGATGGCCGAGGCCAAGACCGGTGCCCTGCTCGGCTGCGCCTGCGCGGTCGGCGCCCTCTACGCGGGCGCCTCGGAGGAGGTGGCGCGGGCGATGGACGCGTTCGGCCGCGAGATCGGTCTGGCGTTCCAGCTGATCGACGACCTGATCGGGATCTGGGGGGACCCGGAGGTCACCGGCAAGCCCGTCGGCGCGGACCTGGTGGCCCGGAAGAAGTCCCTCCCGGTGGTGGCCGCCCTCGGCGCCGGTACGGCCGAGGCCGCCGTGCTCGCCGGTCTCTACGGCCTGGTCCGCCCGCTGACCGAGGACGAGCTCGCCCGCTGCGCCCGGGCCGTGGAGGCGGCCGGCGGCCGGGCCTGGGCCCAGGGCGAGTCCTGCGAGCGGATGGCCGCCGCCATCGCCCACCTGGCCGAGGCCGTGCCCGAGCCGGCCGACGCCGACGAGCTGCTGGCGCTCGCCGAACTGGTCACCCGGCGCAGCCACTGACCCCGCGCGGCCCGGAGCGGGCCGCATCCCGGTGACCGGGTGTCCGCCCGGGCCGGCGCCACGCCGTGCGCCGGGCCGCCCGGCAGGGCCGTCGCGCCCTCCTGCCCGCCCGCTGCGGCCTGCCGGCCCGTGCGGCCCCGCCCCTGGCCCGTCGGTGGCGCGCGGGCTCCGTGAAGGCCCCTCCGGCCGCCGGCCCGTCCCGGCCGCCGTCCGGCGCCGGCCGTCACCTTGCTCCACCTTCTTGACCGAGACAGTCCGCCCGAGCACGAGGAACAGCCCATGAGTTGGATGGACATCGGCACCCTGGTCATCGTCCTGCTCTGCCTGGCCGCTGCGCTGAAACTGCTGCAGCGTTACGTCCCGCACCCCGTCCGCGAGGCCCACAACGACGTGGCCGGCTTCATCTTCGCCGCGGTCGGCGTGCTCTACGCCGTCCTGCTCGCCTTCGTGGTGATCGCCGTCTGGGAGAACAACGACTCCGCCCGCAAGACCACCTTCCAGGAGGCCGACTCGCTGGCCGGCATCTACTGGATCTCCCGTGAGCTCCCGGCGCCGCTCGGCCCCCAGCTGGAGAAGCGGACCCTCGACTACGCCCGGCTGGTGATGGACACCGAGTGGCCGCTGATGGCCGAGCACCACAGCAGCCCGGAGGCCACCCAGCTGGTGTACGGGATGCGGGCGGACGTGTTCGCGATCAAGCCGGAGAGCGAGCAGCAGAACGTCCTGTACGAGCACGCCGTCAGCCACCTGGAGAAGCTGGCGTCCGAGCGCCGCCAGCGGCTGAACCAGGTGGACGACGAGGTGCCGACGCTGCTCTGGGTGGCGCTCATCGCCGGGGCGGTCCTGACGGTCGGCTTCACCTTCCTGTTCGGCCTCTCCAACACGCTCTCCCACACGCTCATGGTGCTGGCGCTGAGCGGGCTGGTGGTGATCTCACTGATCGTCATCAAGGAGATGGACTTCCCGTTCACGGGGGTGACGGCGGTGAAGCCGACGGCCTTCGAGGTCTTCCTCAACCGCCTGCCACCCCCGCGCTGACCGGCCGGCCGTCCCGGCCCTTCCCCGTCCCGTACCGGGGTCGTCCGCCGCGCCGCAGGCGGACGACCCCGGCGCGCCCGGCATCACCGGCCGGGGCGGTGGACCCGGCCCCGGCCGTCCACCGCCCCGGCCGGCGGCGTTCCCGGCGGCGTTCCGGGCCCGCGGTCCGCGCCACGCCCGTCCGGGGCGTGCGGAGTGCTGATCCATTCGGGGACACATAGCATCCTTTTGTAGTGCTATGTCCGAATCGGTCCACTGCCTAGGAGAGACCGTCGCCATGGGAAACCCGACGCTCGTCGACCCGGACACCGTCCGCCCGACCGCCGCCGAGGCCTGGGTCTGGGGCTACGCCCTCCTGGAGAACTACCGCACCCTGTACCCGCAGGCCGTCGACGACGCCGATCCGCGCTTCGTCGGCGGCTTCGGCGTCTTCCGGCACTACTCCGAGCCGTCCACGCCGGCCAGCACGGACGTGGTGACGCCCAACAACGACACGCCGTACTCGTGGGCCTGGCTCGACCTGCGCGCCGAGCCGTGGGTGATCTCGGTGCCCGCCCAGGACCGCTACTACGTGCTCCCGGTGCACGAGCTGGACACCGTGTACGCGGGTTTCGTCGGCTCGCGCGCCACCGGCCCGGGGGCGGGCGACCACCTGGTCGCCGGGCCGGGCTGGCAGGGCGAGGTGCCCGCCGGCGTCGACGGGGTGATCCGGACGGCGACGCAGCTGGTCGGGATCCTCGGCCGGACGTACCTCGCCGGGACGTCCCCCGAGGAGGTGGCGGAGCTGAGGGAGGCCCAGCGGCAGTACCGGCTCCGGCCGCTGCACGAGTACGCGGGTACCGGAGCCCCGCCACCCGCGCCCCAGCCGGTGTGGCCGGTCTGGCGGGAGGAGGTGCTCGGCACCATCGAGTTCTTCGGCTTCCTCGACTTCCTGCTCGGCTTCTTCCCGGTGCTGCCCGCCGAGGCCGACCTGCGCCGCCGGCTGGCCGCCCTGGGCGTCGACGGCCGGGGCGAGTTCGAGCCCGCCGTGCTGCCGGTCGAGGTGCGGGCCGAGATCGAGCGCGGGATCGCCGACGGCCGGGCCGAGCTGGACCACGCCGCCGCCGTGGCGGCCAGGGCGGACGGCCTGTTCGGCACCCGTGAGCAGATCGGCGACGATCCCCTGGGACGGGCCGTCGCGGCCAGGAAGGGCCTGTACGGCCTGCCGACCGAGGAGGCCTGGTACGGCGGGTGGGTGGAGGACAGCGAGGGCAACCGGCCGCCGAACGCCGCCGACCGGGACTACGTCCTGCGCTTCGCGCCCGGTGCGCTCCCCCCGGCCGAGTTCTTCTGGTCGGTGACCATGTACGGGCTGCCGGACCGGCTGCTGGTGGACAACCCGATCGGCCGCTGTTCGATCGGCGACCGCACCCCCGGGCTGGTCCGCGATCCCGACGGCGGCCTGACCCTCCACATCCGGGTGAAGCGGCCGGCGGACGCCGAGCACAGCGCCAACTGGCTGCCCGCGCCGGACGGACCGTTCAGCGCCGTGATCCGGATGTACGGGCCGGCCCGGTCCGTCCTGGACGGCGACTGGAAGCTGCCCGACCTCACCCCGCGCTGACCCCGCCCCACCCCCCTGGCCGTCGTACCGCACCCCCGCACCCCGTGCCCCCGCCCCCGTGCCGCAGCCGATCCGGACGCCCCGGCCGGCCGCCCCGCCCGGAAGGACCTCGCATGACCGAGCCCGCGCTCGAAGCCCTCGCCGCCGATGCCTACATCTACGGCTATCCCCTGGTCGCCGACCTCTCGATGGTCCACCACGTGGGTGCCGAGGGCCTCGGCAGTCTCCCGCCCGCGCCCTTCAACCGGTTCAGCCACGCCTCGCAGCTGGCCGTCCCGGCGGACGAGTTCGTCTCGGTCAACAACGACACCGTCTACTCGATCGCCCAGCTCGACCTCTCGGTGGGCCCGCTGGAGCTGCACGTCCCGGACACCGCGGGCGGCTACTACGTGCTGCAGTTCGTCGACGCCTGGAGCAACAACTTCGCCTACGTGGGCCGGCGGGCGACCGGAACCGCCGAGCAGCGCTGGCTGATCGTGCCGCCGGGATGGCACGGATCGCCGCCGGCGGGGGCCCGGGTGATCACCTCGCCCACCACGGTCGCCACCGTGGTGGGCCGGATCGCCTGCGACGGTCCCGCCGACCTGCCCCGGATCAAGGCGCTCCAGGAGCAGCTGACGGTCGCACCGCTGGAGCCGGGAGGCGTACCGGCCGGGCTGCCGGAGCCGGATCCGTCCGTGCCGCCCGAACTGGCCTTCTTCGAGCGGTTGCGGGTCTGGGCGGCCGCCTTCCCGCCGGCCGCCGCGGACGTCGAGTACCAGCGGCGCTTCTCCCCGCTCGGACTCCTGGACGAGGGCCCGTCGCCCTATCGCGCGGCCGCCCCCGAGTGGACCGCCGCGCTGGTCAAGGGGCTGGACGCGGGCAAGCAGCGGGTGGAGGAGGCGACCCGCCCGCCCGACGACCGGCCGGGCGGGGACTGGAGCGCCAATCTCCACCTCTTCGACTACAACCTCGACTTCCTCGGCCCCGGCACCCTGGACGACCCGAAGTGGCGGATCGCCGACCGCCGGGCGGCCTACCTGACCCGTGCGGCGGCCGCGCGGGCCGGTCTCTGGGGCAACCACGCGTACGAGGCCGTGTACGCCACCGCGTTCCTGGACGAGGAGGGCCGGCAGCTGACCGGCGAGCGCTCGTACACCCTGCGGTTCGACGTGACCCCGCCGGTCGACGCCTTCTGGTCCGTCACCATGTACGCCCTGCCCGAGTACTACCTGGTCGCCAACCCGGCCGAGCGCTACTCGATCGGTGACCGGACCCCCGGGCTGGTCCGCGGCGAGGACGGTTCGCTGACGCTCGTCCTGCAGCGGGAGCGGCCGGCGGACCGGGCCGAGGCGGCGAACTGGCTGCCCGCCCCGGCCGGTGACTTCCGGCCGATGATCCGGCTGTACCAGCCGCAGGCCGCGGTGCTCGACGGTACCTACCGGCTGCCGCCGATCCGGCCCCGCTGAGCCCGCGGCGGGGCCGGCCGTTCCGGGGGGTCCTACCGGTGGGCCGCCCCGCCGCCCGTGCGCTGGTGGCGCCCGCCGGTGCCGGCCGGGGCGGGCGCCCCGGCGGACGGCGGGGCGGCGGGGGCCGAGGGCGACGTGGTGGGGCCGCCGTCACCGGGGGAGGGCGTCGGGCCGGTGGTGGGCTCCGGGGCCGGCGCCGGCGTCGAGGGGGCCGGCGAGGCCGGGCCGCCCGGCGGGGTGGAGGGGGCGCTGCCGGGCGACCCCGTGGGGGTGCCGGCGGGCGTTCCCGGGGTGGGGCCGGCCGTCGGCCCGGTGGACGGACCCGGGCCGGTGCCCGGCTCGGCGGTGGGACCGGTGGCCGGGTCGGCGGGGGCCGACGGACTTCCGCCGCGCTGGTGCGGGCCGCCCTCCAGGGTGACCACGGCCTGGGACGGCGGGAGCGCGATCCGGGCCGTCCAGGCGCCCGCGGGGGCGCGGTCCTCGTCGACCGTCACGGTGACGGTGATCCGCTGGCCCGGTGCCAGCGTGCCGGCGTCGCGGCTGAGGCGCAGCCAGTCCACGTCCAGGACGGCGTGCCAGTGGATCTCCGTCCCGCCCGAGTTGGTCATGGTGATCACGGTGCGACTGCCGTACTCGGCGGCCTCCACGGTGAGCAGGCCGACCGCGGCCGGCCCGGGGGCGGCGGGCAGCGGAACCGGTGCCGAGTGCAGGGCCGGGCTGGCGATCGGGGTCGAGCCGAGGGAGGGCACGGGCACGGCGGGGCCCTGGATCTTGGGGAACAACGTTTCTGCGGGGAGGGCTCCGGCCAGTTCGAGCGCACCCCCGGTCTGCCCGGTGGTGCGCTCCGCACCGGGTCCGCCGGTCAGCGCCGAGCCCGCCGTGTCGCCGCCGGCCGGCCGGCCCGCGGAGCGGCCGTCGTGCTCCACCCGGACCGAGGAGACCGCGGCGGCCGCGTCGGCGCCCCCGCCGTTCTGGTGGCCGGCCCAGAGCGCGACCACCGGCGCCGCCAGCACCGCCGCGAGGACGCCCGTGGTCAGCACCCGCTGGCGGACCGCCCCGGACCGTCCCGGGGCAGGCGCCCGGTGCCGCGGGAAGCCGCGCTGGTCGAAGCGCAGGCCCTGCTCCTCCGGCTGCGGGCGCCCGGCCGCCCTGGCCGCCCTGGCCGCCCGCCGGCCGGCGGCCGCGCCGGCCAGGAAGGCCGCTCCGGCGGGCCCGGAGGCCCCCCGGGGCCGGGCGGGCGCGCCACTGCGGGCGGGGCCCGCCACCGCACCCGGGCCGCCGCCGCGGGCCGCCCGGACCGGGCGCGGGGCCGAGGGGGCGGCCGCGGCCCTGGTCGACGGCGTGGCGGTGGCCGGTGCCGGGCGCGGGCCGGGCGTCGCCGGCCCCGGTACGGCGGCCAGCCCCGGGCCGGACCGTTCGGCGGCGCCGGCAGGGCCGGCAGCCCGGGCGGCGTCGGCCGGCCCCGAGCGGGCCGCGGCCGGCGCGGCGAGCATCGGCAGCCCCGGCAATCCCGTGAGCCCCTCCCGTACCTCGCCGGCGACCCGTTCCGCGGTCCCTCGGCAGGTCGGGCAGTCGACCACGTGCTGGACCAGCTCACGGCGCAGCCCGGGGCCGAGCACCCGCCCGCCCCGGCCGCCGTCCGGCTGCGGGCCGCGCCCGGCCGAGACCGGCCCGCACCAGCTCTCCGCGCCCGCGCCGGCCAGCCGGTCCAGCTCCGGGCAGCTGCCGACCAGCAGGACCAGCAGGGCCGCCCTGGTCCGCCGGACCTCGGTGCCGCCGGAGGCCAGCAGCGCCCGGGCGGTGTCGGCCGGCACCCCGAGCACCGCCGCCACCTCGATCGGACTGAGCCGGTGGCGTACCGCCAGCTCCAGCGCCTCCCGCTGCTCCGGGTCGGTCCCGGCCGCCTCGGGCCAGGCCAGCGCGGCCAGCTCGCCGCGGTGGTCCCCGGCGCGCGGCGGGGAGTCGGCGGCGTCGCCCTCGGGAGGGCCCTCGGGGGCGCCGGCCGGGCCGCGCTCCAGGCGGTGCAGGCAGCAGTACCTGGCGAGCGAGTAGAGCCAGGCTGTGAGCAGGCCGGGCTCGGCCAGCCGCTCGCCGTGCCGCAGCGCCAGCTCGCGGACCTCCTGCACCGCCTCGACGGCCGCCTCGTACTCGCACAGCACCGACAGGCAGTAGGTGAACAGTCCGTCCAGCCGGCTGTCGTAGGCCGCGAGCACCGGGTTGCGGGGCCTTTCCGCACGCGTAGTCACCCGTCCGACGGTAGAGAGCCGGCGGGTCCGGGCCGGGCGATTCGGGCGCCCTGTACTTCTTTCGGGTAACAAGACGACCCGCCCGTGTCCTGGCGGCACCAGGGCCGTCCGGGGCGGGGCCGGCCGCGGCGGCCGTCCGGGACTGTCGTAGGCAGGCGCTACGGTGGGCCGCATGGCAGCCCGTACCAAGACCACCGCCAAGCCGCGCCCGGCCTACCGCTGCACGGAGTGCGGCAACCAGCTCCCCAAGTGGGTCGGCCGGTGCCCCGAGTGCAACGCCTGGGGCACGGTCGAGGAGTACGGCGCCGTCCCGATCCGGACGACCGCGGCCGGCCCGGTCAGCGCGCCCGCGCGGCCGATCGGGCAGGTGGACGGCCAGGTGGCCACCGCGCGGACCACCGGCGTGCCGGAGCTGGACCGGGTGCTGGGCGGCGGCATCGTGCCCGGCGCCGTGGTGCTGCTGGCCGGCGAGCCCGGCGTCGGCAAGTCCACCCTGCTGCTGGACGTCGCGGCCAAGGCCGCCAGCGACCAGCACCGCACGCTCTACGTCACCGGCGAGGAGTCGGCCGGCCAGGTCCGGCTGCGCGCCGACCGGATCAACGCCCTCTCCGACCACCTCTACCTCGCCGCCGAGTCCGACCTCGGCGCGGTGCTCGGCCACATCGACCAGGTCAACCCCGGGCTGCTGATCCTGGACTCGGTGCAGACCATCGCCTCCGCCGAGCTGGACGGCTCGCCCGGCGGCCCGTCCCAGGTCCGGGAGGTGGCGGGGGCCCTGATCCGGGTCTCCAAGGAGCGCGGCATGGCCACCCTGCTGGTCGGGCACGTCACCAAGGACGGCTCGATCGCCGGCCCGCGCCTGCTGGAGCACCTGGTCGACGTGGTGCTGAGCTTCGAGGGCGACCGGCACGCCCGGCTGCGGATCATCCGCGGGATCAAGAACCGGTACGGCGCCACCGACGAGGTCGGCTGCTTCGAGCTGCACGACGAGGGCATCGTGGGGCTGGCCGACCCGTCCGGCCTCTTCCTGACCCGGCGTGACAAGCCCGTCCCCGGCACCTGCCTCACCGTCACGCTGGAGGGCCGCCGTCCGCTGGTCGCCGAGGTCCAGGCGCTGATGGTGGATTCGCAGATCCCCTCGCCCCGGCGGACCACCTCCGGCCTGGAGTCGCCCCGGATCGCGATGATCCTGGCCGTGGTCGAGCGGCACGGCGGGGTCAAGCTCGGCAAGCAGGACATCTACACCGCGACGGTCGGCGGGGTGAAGCTGACCGAGCCGTCCGCCGACCTGGCGATCGCGCTGGCCGTCGCCAGCTCCTCCTCCGACACACCGCTGCCCAGCAACCTGGTGGCGATCGGCGAGGTCGGCCTGGCCGGCGAGGTCCGCCGGGTGACGGGCGTGCAGCGGCGGCTGGCGGAGGCTCACCGGCTGGGCTTCACCCACGCGCTCGTCCCGCCGGACCCGGGCAAGGTGCCGAACGGCATGAAGGTGGTCGAGGTGGCCGACATCGGCGAGGCCCTGCGGGCCATCCCCGGCCGACGCCGGGCGGCCGCCAAACCGCGCGGCGAGGCCCGCTCCCGGGCCGGGGCCGAAACGGGCGCCGAGGGCGCCGCCGGGGGCCGGACCGAGGCGCCCCCGGCACCCCGCCGGGCACCCGTCGCGGCCTACCCCGAGGAGCTGATGGAGGGCTGGGAGCCGGTCGACTCCGACGAACTGGGCTGACCCAAGCCCTGTTGTTGCCGCACGCAGTTAGACTTTCCCCTGTCTAATCGGCAATGAGGCAGTAATGAGCGCGACAGACCGTAGGCCGGCGCACGGCGCGAGGCGCACGGCAGGTCGACCGGAGGAGTCACGTGGCAGCCAGCGACCGGGCGGACAAGTCCTCCCGTGAGGAGGCCCTGTTGCGGGCTTCCCTCAGTGCCATCGCGCCCGGGACGGGGCTGCGCGACGGCTTGGAGCGGGTGCTGCGGGCCAACACCGGCGGGCTGATCGTGCTCGGCTTCGACAAGGCCGTCGAGTCGGTGTGCACCGGCGGCTTCGTCCTGGACGTCGAGTTCTCGGCCACCCGGCTGCGCGAGCTGTGCAAGCTCGACGGCGCGGTGGTGCTGGACAAGGACATCACCAAGATCGTCCGGGCCGGCGTGCACCTGATGCCCGACCCCGGCATCCCCACCGAGGAGACCGGCACCCGGCACCGCACCGCGGAGCGGGTCAACAAGCAGACCGGGTTCCCGGTGGTCGCGGTCTCGCACTCGATGCGGCTGATCGCGATGTACGTCAACGGCACCCGCCGGGTCCTTGAGGACTCGACCACCGTGCTGTCGCGGGCCAACCAGGCGCTGGCCACCCTGGAGCGCTACAAGCTGCGCCTGGACGAGGTGGCCGGCACGCTCTCCGCGCTGGAGATCGAGGACCTGGTCACCGTCCGGGACGTCACCGCCGTCGCCCAGCGGCTGGAGATGGTCCGGCTGATCGCCACCGAGATCGCCGGCTACGTGCTGGAGCTCGGCACCGACGGCCGGCTCCTCTCGCTCCAGCTGGACGAGCTGATCCAGGGCGTCGAGCCCGAGCGCGAGCTGGTCGCCCGCGACTACTTCCCGGAGCGGGCCGCCAAGCGGGGCCGGACGGTGCCGGAGGTGCTCGCCGACCTGGAGGCGCTCACCCACTCCGAGCTGCTGGACCTGCAGACGGTCGCGAAGGCGCTCGGCTACTCGGGCACCCCGGAGTCGCTGGACTCCGCGGTCTCCCCGCGCGGCTACCGCCTGCTGGCGAAGATCCCGCGCCTGCCGAACACCGTGATGGAGCGGCTGGTCGAGCACTTCGGCGGGCTGCAGAAGCTGCTCGCCGCCAGCATCGACGACCTGCAGACCGTCGAGGGCGTCGGCGAGACGCGGGCCCGCTCGGTCCGCGAGGGCCTGTCGCGGCTCGCGGAGTCGTCCATCCTGGAGCGCTACGTCTGACCGGGCCCCGCCCGCACGACGCAGGAAGGGTCCCCGGGGAGCTCCCCGGGGAGCTCCCCGGGGACCCTTCGTCCGTCGTACCGTCCGTGGCCGCTCAGCTCTCCAGGCGGATCGAGGAGCGGGCGGAGACCAGGCCGCCGGAGAGCCCGGACAGGTCGGCCACCACCAGGTAGTTGCCGGTGGGCGCGGCCGTCGTGTCGGGGGAGGCGCACTGCGGCTTGCTGCGGCTGCGGTCCCAGGTGAAGGTCTCGGTCAGGCCGCTGCCGGCCGCGATCTGCACCCAGGTGCTCTGACGGTCCGTCGGGCAGTCCCCGGAGGACCAGATCCGCTCGCCGCTGCTCGCGCTCAGGGTGATCAGCGAACTGACCCGGCCGAGGTCGACCCGGCAGCCGGCGGTGCCGGCGTTGCGCACGGTCAGGGCCAGCCGGGGCTTGTCCTTGGGCTGGTAGGCGTTCTGGGTGCTCGTCAGCTCCAGCGTCACCTGGGAGGAGGCGCAGACCGGCAGGGCCATCACCTCGGCGGTGTTCACCGGCGGGGCTCCCGTGCCGCCGCCCGTGGTGCCGCCGGCCGTACCGCCACCTGTGCTGCCGCCGCCCGTGGTCCCGCCCGTGGTGCCTGAAGCGGCCGTCCCGCCCGGGGCGGTGCCGCCGCCGGGGGCAGGGGCGCTGCCGCCGTCCGTCCCGCCGCCGGTCAGGCTGACGTCGCCGCCGCCGGATCCCGACACACCGCCCGAGCCCGCGGCGCCGCCCGAGCCGCCGCCGGGCCCGCCGGGGCGGCCGGTGACGGCCGGGCCGGTCGGGGCCGCGCCCGGGGTGATCTCCTGGGCGGGGGAGGGGAGGGGCTTGGCCGTCCTGTGCTGCCCCCCGCCGCCCCCCTGATCGGAGGTCAGCCAGAGGACCAGGGCGAGGACCGCGGCCAGGGCCGCGAGCACGACGACTCGCCGACGCCAGTAGATCGAGGCCGGCAGCGGTCCCACGGGTTGACGCAGAGAAGGCACGGGCAAACTCTACGAGAGAGTGTGCGTCCCTTGATGCACCAACACCTCACTGTCGCCCCTTCCTTCACATGATCCGCAATTTGGGCCGGATGGGGGAGCCGCCCGGGGCCGCCGGGGCCGGCGCCGGCGGACGGGTCCTTGGTGCACGGAAGGTGCGGCCGGGCCGTCCGGACGGATCGGGAGCCCGTCCCGGACGACTTCGCGCAACGTCCCGCGCCGGGCCGCTGGCGCCGGCCACGGCCGCCCGGCGGGCGCACCCGGTCGCTCCCGGTACCGGCGTACGGCGTGGGCGCGCCCGTGGGAGGATCGGGGGGTCATGGCTACCACTTCCACCGCCCCCGCCCCGCTCCTGCACTCGACCGTTCTCGACTGGTACGAGGCCCACGCGCGCGACCTGCCCTGGCGTACCCCGGACGCCTCGCCCTGGGCGGTGATGGTGAGCGAGTTCATGCTGCAGCAGACACCCGTCAAGCGGGTGCTGCCGGTCTACGAGGCCTGGCTGGAGCGCTGGCCCACGCCCGCCGACCTGGCGGCGGACGCACCCGGCGAGGCGGTCCGGATGTGGGGGCGGCTCGGCTACCCCCGGCGCGCCCTGCGGCTGCACGGCGCCGCCACCGCGATCACCACCACGCACGGCGGCGAGGTGCCGGACGACCACGCGGCGCTGCTCGCCCTGCCCGGGGTGGGCGAGTACACGGCGGCGGCGGTCGCCTCGTTCGCGTTCCGCCAGCGGCACGTGGTGCTGGACACGAACGTCCGCCGGGTGTTCGCCCGGGCCGTGACGGGTGTCGAGTACCCCGCGCAGGCGACCACGGCGGCCGAGCGGCGGACGGCGACCACGCTGCTGCCGGAGACCGCCGAGACCGCCGCCACCTGGGCGGTCGGCGTGATGGAGCTGGGCGCCCTGGTCTGCACGGCGCGGAGCCCGGAGTGCGGTGCCTGCCCGCTGAAGCGGCACTGCGCCTGGCAGCTGGCCGGCCGGCCGCCGTACGAGGGCCCGGCCCGGCGCGGCCAGACGTACGAGGGCACCGACCGGCAGGTGCGCGGAAAGCTGCTCGCGGTGCTGCGGGAGGCCCACGGCGAGGTGCCGCAGGCCAGGCTGGACGAGGTCTGGCCGGAGCCGGTGCAGCGGGCCAGGGCGCTGGACGGCCTGGTGGCGGACGGGCTGGTCGAGCCGGTCGCCCAGGGCGTCTACCGGCTGCCCCGGTAGCGGTCCCGGCGAAGGCCGACGGCCCCGTCGCGACGGTTGTCGCGGCGGGGCCGTCGGGTCGGGGCCGGGTCGGGGCCGCCGGGGTGGGTCAGATGGCAGCGGCCTCAAGGTTCTTCTCGGCCGGCTCGCCGGTACCGCGCAGCGGCACCTCGCGCATGAACACGGCGGCCGCGACGGCGATCACGGCGGCCGCGGCGCCCCAGAGGAACACCGTGTGCATGCCGTTGGCGACGGCGTGGTGGTAGGCGTCCTGCACCGGCGCGGGGAGCGTCCGGAGCGCGGCCGGGGTCATCTGGCCGGGGTTGGCACCGGCGCTCGCGCCGGCCTGGTCGCCGAGCCGGTCCTTCATGGTCGCGGTGACCTGGCTGTTGAACAGCGCGCCGAACAGCGCGACGCCGAAGGAGCCGCCGATCGTCCGGAACAGGGTGGCGGTGGAGCTGGCCACGCCCATGTCCTTGAGCTCGACGCTGTTCTGCGCCACCAGCATGGTGATCTGCATCAGGAAGCCCATGCCCGCGCCGAGCACCACCATGAAGCAGGCGGAGGTGAAGGTGCTGGTCTCGGTGTCCAGCATGGAGAGCAGCAGCATGCCGCCGGTCATCACGATGGTGCCGATGATCGGGAAGATCCGGTACTTGCCGGTCTTGGTGACGGCCTGTCCGACCACCAGCGAGACCACCAGCATGCCGAGCATCATCGGCATCAGCAGCAGGCCCGAGTTGGTCGCCGAGGCGCCCTGGACGGTCTGCTGGTAGAGCGGCAGGAAGACGGTGGAGCCGAACATCACGAAGCCGACGATGAAGCCGATCAGCGAGACCAGCGTGAAGTTCAGGTTGCTGAACAGGCTGAGCGGGAGCATCGGCTCCTCGACCCGCTGCTCGACGTAGCAGAAGGCGATCAGCGAGGCGACGGCCAGCGCGCCCAGGCCGAGGATCTGCTTCGAGCCCCAGGCGTACTCCTGGCCGCCCCAGGTGGTGATCAGGGTCAGCGCGGTGATGCCGGTGGTGAGCAGGACGGCGCCGACGTAGTCGATCCGCGCGGTCGAGCGGACCTTCGGCAGGTGCAGGGTGACGACGACCACGCCGAGCGCGACGATGCCCAGCGGCAGGTTGATGTAGAAGATCCAGTGCCAGCTGAAGTGGTCGGTGATGAAGCCGCCGAGCAGCGGGCCGCCGATGGTGGCCAGGGCCATCACCGCGGCGAACATGCCCTGGTACTTCCCGCGGTCGCGCGGCGGGATCAGCGCACCCATGATCGACATCACGCCGACCATCAGACCGCCGGCGCCGAGCCCCTGCAGGGCGCGGAAGCCGATCAGCTCGTTCATGTTCTGGGAGAGGCCGGAGAGCGCCGAGCCGACCAGGAAGATCACGATGGAGGTGAGGAAGGTGCCCTTGCGGCCGTAGAGGTCGCCGAGCTTGCCCCAGATCGGGGTCGAGGCCGCCGTGGCCAGGGTGTACGAGGTGACCACCCAGGAGAGGTGCTCGCCGCCGCCGAGGTCGCCGACGATGGTCGGCATGGCGGTGCCGACGATCAGGTTGTCGAGCATGGCGAGCAGCATGGTGACGACCAGGCCGATCATCACCAGCCGGATCTCGCGGGGCGAGCGGAACTGCGGCTCGGAGTCCTTCGCGGCGGCCGCCGGAGCGTCCGAGGGGACCTCCTCGGCTGCGGCGGAGCTGTCCTCCGCGCTCCCGACCTGCTTGTGTGGCATGACGCTTCTCCCAGGAGAGGGTGCCGGACGCCCGGTTCCGAGGGAACTTACTTGACGACCGGCTAGTTATACTTTCGTCGGCACGGTAGGTTGTCCCGAGCCGGGCGTCAAGCCGGTTTCGGAGCGGAAGCCCTGGGCAGGGAGAATGGACCCAGTGGTGAGCGTCCGGGACCGGTACTCGCCGAATGTCAACGCAGTCTGAGGCAGGCCAGGACGCCATGGGTACGACGCAGAGCCCCCGCAGTGACACCCGGGAGCGCATCATCAACGTGGCGTTGGAGCTGTTCTCCGAGCAGGGCTACGAGCAGACCTCGCTGCGCGAGATCGCCGACCGGCTCGGCGTGACCAAGGCGGCGCTGTACTACCACTTCAAGACCAAGGACGACATCGTCCACGGCATCGTCGACACCATGTCGGCGCCGATCGACGAGGCGATCGCCTGGGGCGAGCAGAAGCCCTGGTCGCCCGAGCTGCGGGACGAGCTGGTCCGGCGGTTCGGGGCGGGGATGTCCGAGCGGGCGCCGCTGCTGCGGTTCTTCCACGAGAACCAGCCCGCGATGCGTGACTCCCCGGCCGGGCTGGAGTTCAAGGAGCGGATGGTCGCGATGATCCGCCTGGTGCACGGCCCCGGCGCCACCTTCGAGGACCGGCTGCGCGCCACCATGTCGCTGTTCACCATCAACTCGGCGATGTTCCTGCTGAAGCACGGCGCGCCCGAGGGCCCCGTCGAGCCGCTCGCCCAGGCCGGCGAGGCCGGCGGTGCCTGCGGGGAAGCCAAGCCCGAGGCGCTCGCGGAGAGCCTGTCGGCGGCCCTGACGGTGGCGTTGGAGATCGCGGCCCTGATCGAGCCGAAGGACGCCTGACCGGGCGTCAGCGGATCCGCCACGGCGCCCAGGCGGGTGACGGGGGCGACGAGGCCGAACGGCCGGCCGGGTGGAACCCGGCCGGCCGTTCGGCCTCGTCGTGGAGCCGCGCGCGCTGTCCCCGGCGCCCGCCGTGCGGGGCGGCCGTCCGGCGCCGCCGGGTCAGAAGTCGCTGACGCCGTGCCCCGACAGGAACGCGATCGGGTTGATCACGGCCCCGTAGTGGTTGCTGGAGCGGATCTCGAAGTGCAGGTGCGGCCCGGTCGAGTTGCCGGTGTTGCCGGAGGCGCCGATCTGCTCCCCGGCGGTCACGTGGTCGCCCGCGCTGACGTCCAGCTCCGACATGTGGGCGTACTGCGCGAAGTGGCCGTCCGCCAGCTTCAGCACGACCTCCTTGCCGTACGCGCCGTCCCAGCCGGCGGAGACCACCCGGCCCTCGCCGACCGCGAGCAGTGGCGTGCCCGGGTCCACGGCGAAGTCCACACCGGTGTGGTAGCCGGCCGCGTACTCCGGGTTGGCCACCCCGTACGGGTTGCTGGTCGGCGCGTTCGGCACGGGGGCGGACCAGGCCGGGGCCGGCGCGGGGGCCGGCGCCGGCTCGGGCGCGGGCTCCGGCGCGGGGGCCGGGGCGGCGGGCACCGGGATCGGGACCGGCGCCGCGAGGTTGGCGGCGACCGCGACCGAGTCGTGGGCAGGGGTGTGCCTGACCTGGTACGCGCTCGGTCCGGCGATCTGGACCAGCCCGGTGGCGGGCGCCTCCCCGTGCGGGGAGGTGAAGGCGGAGATGCCCGGCGTGGTGGGTATGACCGTCTGGGCCGACGCGTTGGCGGGCACCCCGGCGACCAGGACGCCGCCCACTATCACCGCGGCGGCGCCGGCCGCGGTGGCGGCCCGGACGCGGGTGCGGGGCAGGGCCGACAGCGGCGCGTGGAGCGTGCGCAGCGGGGCGAGGTGGGTACGGGCGGCCTGGCCGAGTCGGGGCTGCCAGGACACCGCGTGGGTGGCCGCGGTGGTGGCGAGGCGGCGCAGGGCCGGCCCCAGGTTCGGGACGGTGGACATCGGGATGCTCAACCTCACGGGGCGTAAGGGGACAGCACTGAGCCCGGTAGGGCCTGCAGAGCGGGGGACCACTCAGGTGTAAACCGTTACCGAGCGGAGTCCCAAACGGTGTGACGTACTACGGCGTGTAGTCATCGTGAGGTCTGAACTTCAGGCTGTCGGAGTAATGATCGGCGGATTTGATCATGGTCGGATGGTCCGTGGGACGACCTGCGGCCCCGCCGGGCCGCCGCGGGCCGCCCGCCGGGGGGCTCCTACCGCCGCTAGTACCGGCGCCCTCCCTGTGACCATCGCCACCGGCGGCCCCGCCCGCGGTGTGCCGTGGCTCACCGTCAGAGCCCGCCCGCCCTGCCCGCGCGGGGCCGATCGTGACCCCGGTCACCCGCCCCGGGACGCCTGCCTGCTGGAGTCGCCCGCCGGCTGGGCGCTGCACCACCGCGAGCCCTTCGGCCCGCTGGACCCGGTCGTCCTGGTCGACACCGGGTCGGTGCTGCTCGCCGCGACGAGCGCGGGGAACGGCTCGCTGGTCGCCTCGCCGGCCAGCGACGGCCAGGACTTCGCCGCCCGGATCGCCCCCCGACCTGCCGGCCTCCAAGGACGGGGTGAACAGGCCGCGCAGCCGGGGCGACCGCGAGGAGGTCCTCGGCGGGCTCGGCGCCTCCTGGAAGGGCGCCTTCGTCGGCGGCGACCTCCTGGTGCAGGCCGTCACCCACGGGCCGGACGGGGCCGATGAGAAGCTGTACGGCAATTTCCCGTCGTACTCGCTCCACCCGGCACGCTGACCTGTCCGCGGTTCTGGGCGACCATCGAGCTATGGATGTCAACGAGAACGACGCCCGGGCCGCCGAGGCGGCCGGGCCCAGCGTCCAGGAGCGCCGGTTCGCAGCCCTGCGGGGCTGCGACCGGCTGCTCTCGGGCGCCCGGCCGCAGAACCTGCGCGAGCGCCTGGCGGCGCTGACGGCGGAGGCGGAGCAGGCCCACGACCTCGACCAGCGGCCCGACTTCTACGGCGACGGGGTGGTGCGGGCCCTGGAGGAGCGGGTGGCGGGCCTGCTCGGCGCCGAGGACGCGGCCTTCTTCCCCACCGGCACGATGGCGCAGCAGGTCGCGATGCGGATCTGGGCCGACCGCCGCGGCGAGCGCAACGTCGCACTGCACCCGCTGGCCCACCCCGAGCGGCACGAGCGGCGCGCCTACGCCACCCTCGGCGGCCTGCACAGCGTCTGGCCGACCACCGAACCGCGTATCCCCACCCCGGCGGAGATCCGCGGCTTCGACGAGTCGTACGCCGTGCTGACCCTGGAACTCCCGCTTCGCGAGGCCGGGTTCGTCCTGCCTACCTGGGAGGAGCTGACCGCCACGGTCTCCGCCGAGGACGCGCCGGTGCACTTCGACGGTGCTCGGCTGTGGGAGTCCACCTTCCACCTGGGGCACTCGCTGCCGGAGATCGCCGCCCTGGCCGACTCGGTCTACGTCTCCTTCTACAAGACCCTCGGCGGCGTCAACGGCGCCGCCCTCACCGGTGACCGCGAGTTCGTGCGGACGGCCAAGGCCTGGCGCCACCGCTACGGCGGCCAGCTGTTCCAGCAGTGGCCGGCCGCACTGTCCGCGCTGGCCGGGCTGGACCGCGAACTCCCGCTTCTGGAGTCGTACGTGACGCACGCGAAGGTGGTGGCCGCGGCGCTGGCGGAGGCCCTCGCGGCGGTGCCGGGCGCCCGGGTGTTCCCCGAGCCGCCGCACACCCACCAGTTCCAGCTCTGGCTGCCGTACCCGGCGCGGGCCTTGGACGAGGCGGGCATCCGGCTCGCGGAGGAGTCCGGCCTGGGTCTCTTCGGCGGCTGGCGGGACTCCGCGCTGCCGGGCCTGGCGATGACCGAGGTGACGGTCGCCGGGCCCGCCCTGGAGTGGAGCGCCAAGGACGTCACGGCGGGCGTCGAGGCCCTGCTCGCCCTGCTCTGACCTCGCCCGGCCCCGATCGGTTGCTCTACGCTCGACCCGCCGCACCGCGCGGCCGTTTCACCCCGGGGGGCGCAATGAGCGAGAGCATCGAACTGGCCGACGCGATCGAGGCGGTCCGGCAGGAACTCCTCGACGCGTCGGCCCGGGGCGCCGGGCAGCCGCTCCGGTTCGAGGTCGGCGAGGTGACCCTCGACTTCAGCGTCGAACTGCGGCGGGACGCCAGGGCCAAGGGCGGCGTCAAGGCCTGGGTGCTGTCGGCCGACGCCGAGGCCGGCATCGCCCACCGCCGGCTCCACCAGGTCTCGGTGACCCTGCATCCGAAGGACGCCGGCACCGGCGCGAGCCCGCTGGTCGGCAACGCCGACCTCGGCAGCCGCGACGGGTTCTGACCGTGGCGGTGCGCGCCGGGCGCATCGTCGCGGTCCGCGGGGCCGGCCAGGGCAGCGGCTACCTGCTCGCTCCCCGGCTGGTCCTGACGGCCGCTCACGTGATCCGCTCCGACCCGTGGGCGCAGGCGCCGGACATCGTCGAGGCGGCCGTGCCGGGGGGCCGGGGCTGGGTCCGGGGCACCGTGGTGTGGATGCCGGCCTCGGGGAGCCGGCACCTGGACGCGGCCCTGGTCCGCACCGACGAGGATCTGCCCGCCGGCCCCGGGGCGGCGCCCGCGTCCGACCTCCGGTGGGGCCGGATCGACGGGCTGCAGCCCCTCCCGCTCTGCCACCTCACGGGCTACCCGGCGGCGGCCAGGGACGAGGCGGGCCGGCTGGACAGCACCCAGGTGGCCGGGACGCTGATGCCCGGCTCCGGGCTGCTCTCCCACCGGCTGGTGCTCAACAGCGACCACACGCCGCCCGCCGGGCTGCCGGGAGCGGCGTCCCCCTGGGCCGGGATCTCGGGCGCCGGGGTGTTCTTCCGGGACCGGCTGATGGGCCTCGCGGTCGAGGACCGGCAGCCCGGGAGCTGGCAGCACGCGCAGCTGTCGCTGGTCCCGGTCGCCGACCTGCTCGCCGTCCCCGGCTTCGCCGAGGCCCTGGCCGAGCACGGAGTGCCCCGGCCCCGGCTGGAGGGCGTCGGGGACCAGGAGGCCGACGACGCCGACTTCGAGCAGCGCTACGCCGGGTCCGTCCGGGTGGACCACGGCAAGCTGCGGATCTTCGGCCTGGACCTCTCCCGGGCCCGGTCCCGGCTGAGCGATCTGGACACCGCCTACCTCGGCCTGGAGGCGAAGGCGCTCCCGCAGGAGGGCGCGGCCCGCGCCGAGCGGCGGCCGGAGCGGGTGGAGGCGGTGCTCCGGGGGCGCAGCAGGATCCTGCTCCGGGGGCAGGCGGGCTCCGGCAAGACCACCCTGCTCCAGTGGCTGGCCGTGCACGCGGCCGAGGGCAGCCTCGGCGAGACGCTGGCCGACTGGAACCACCGCGTCCCGTTCGTGCTGCGGCTCCGGGCGATGTACCGGCTGCGGAACCTGCACCCGCGTCCCGAGGAGTACCTGGGCGTGGAGAGCAGTCCGCTGGCCGGCGCCCAGCCGCCCGGCTGGGCGGACCGGGTGCTGCGGGCCGGGCGGGCGCTGCTGCTGGTGGACGGGATGGACGAGATCCCCGAGCAGGAGCGGGACGAGGCCCGGGAATGGCTGGCGCGCCTGCTCGGCCACTACCCGCGGACCCTGTGCGTGGTGACCGTGCGGCCGTCCGCGGTGGCACCCGGTTGGCTGGAGGGCCTCGGCTTCGACGAGCTGACCCTGTGCCCGATGCGCAAGGCCGACCGGGACGCGCTCATCGACCGCTGGCACGAGGCCGCCCGGGGCGAGCTGACGGCGGGCGCGGCGGCGTCCTCGGAGCGTGACGTCCAGGAACTGGAAACGCTCAAGGCGACCCTCAAGCGCACCCTCGGGTCCTCGCCGGACCTCGCCGCCCTGACCGACAGCCCGTTGCTCTGCGCCATGATCTGCGCCCTGCACCGGGACTGGGACGGCGCCCTGCCGCACCGCACGATGGACGTCTACGACGCGGCGCTGAACCTGCTGCTGGTCCGCCGGGACCAGCAGCGCAAGGTGGAGCACCCCGCCGGCCCCGCGCTCACCAAGGAGGAGCAGCTCGCCCTGCTCCAGCAGATCGCGGCCTGGCTGGTGAAGAACGGCATGGCCGAGGGCGCCCGGGGTGACGCCGTCCACCAGATCGGCCGGCTGCTGCCCTCGCTCTCCCCGGCGGCGCGGGCGGCCTCCTCCGAGCAGGTCTACGCCCGTCTGCTCAACCGGTCCGGCCTGCTGACCGAGACCAGCGTCGAGACCTTCGAGTTCCTCCACCGCACCTTCCAGGACTACCTGGCCGCTCGGGAGTTCAAGGAGGACCGGGCCTTCGGGATGCTCGCCGGCCACGCGCACGACGAGCAGTGGGCCGACGTCGTCCGGATGACGGTCGGGCACGGCGGCCCGAGGGACCGCACCGACCTGCTGGAGCGGCTGCTGCGGGCGGCGGCCGAGGCGCCGGCCGGCCGGCGGCGCTCGATCACGGTGCTCGCGGGGAGCTGCCTGGCCTTCGCCCCCCGGCTGGAGGAGCAGGCCCGCGCGGCCGTCCTGCGCGAGCTGGGGCGGCTGCTGTCCGAGGAGGCAGCGAAGTTGACCCGTCGTCAGTGGGAGGTGCTGGCGCTGGCGGGGGAGGACCTGCTGGACCACCTGCCGCCCTGGCCCGAGGTGGCGGACCGCCGCCCGGTGATCAGGCTGCTCGCGGCGGTCGGGGGTGAGCGCGCGCTCGGCCTGCTGGCGGAGGTCGCGGCCGTACTGGAGCCGGACGAGGCGGCGCTGCTGCCGGGCCTCTGGGGGCACTTCGACGCGGGCCGGTACGCCCGCGAGGTGCTCGGCCCGGCGGATCTGCGCCGCGCGACGCTCACCGTCCGGACCGCGGGGCAGGCCGGGGCGCTCGCCGCGGTCGGCGAGGTCGCCGAGACCCTGTACTACGCCGACGCCCTGCCCGGCCTGGCCGGGCTGGCGGACCTCCGGACTTCGTCGCTGATCCTCATGCAGGGGCGCGATGCCGACCTGTCGGGCCTGACCGGGATCGCCGGGCTGGTCGAGCTCGATCTGCGGCGGTGCGCGGTGCCCCCGGTCCTTCCGCTGCTGTCCGCGCTGCCCCTGGTGGCGCTCACCGTCCGCGAGGCCCACGGTCCCGTCGACGCCGCGGCTCTCCTCGGGACGGTCCGGGACCACCCGTCCCTGACCGTCCTGACCCTGGACGCCGGACTGCTCCAGCAGGCCCCGCCGTCCCTGCGGATTCCGGGCGTCACCAGGCTGAACGTCGCCGTGGACCACGCCGTGCTGGCCGTGGAACACCCGCTCGCCCTGTTCCCCGGGCTCCGGGAGCTCTGCCTGGTCTTCCCGGCCGCTCCCGCGCGGCCGGTGGACGTGCGCCCGGTGTCCCGGCACCCGGGGCTCGGTCTGGTCGTCCAGGTCTACCCGTTCAACGACCGGGGCCGGCCCACCGAGGCGTTCGTCACCGGGGTCGAGGATCTCCCGCCGGGCCGGTTCGTGATCGAGCGGACCTAGACACGGCCCGGCGAAGCACATCCGGCCCGCCCCCGCGCACAGGACGCGGGGACGGGCCGGACGGGGTGTGTCAGTGCCGGATCGTCGGACGATCCGACCGGTCAGCCGATTGCTCGGCCGAACGGCTCGGTCAGTTGTCGACCGGGCGGACGCGGATCCAGGTCTCGAGGTAGTTCGAGGACTCGTTCTCGATCTCGATGCTGGTGCCGGTCTTCGGGACGATGACGCTGCTGTACGGGTTGGTGGCGTCGTAGTAGGACTTCAGGTCGCTGAACGAGTCAACGCCCTTGGCCTTCGGGACGACCGTCTCCACGCCGTTCTTGTGCAGGGTCAGACCGTCGGTCTTCTGCGAGCCGAAGGTGGAGTCGTAACCCTGGACGCGCGGACGCAGCAGGGCGCCGTCGGACCACTTCAGCGGTGCCGGGTGCGAGTCGATCGGGAGGATCAGGCCCGAACCCGGGTGGTTGGTGACGTTGTTGTCGCTCTGGGAGGTGTCCCACAGCCAGATCAGCAGGCCGTCCTGGTTGGCGTAGTGCTCAACCGTGTCGGGCTTGGTGTTGGCGAAGCCGAAGTTGTACGGACCGGTCTTCAGCGTGGTGTCGTACGAGATGTACTGACGGTTCTCCGCGATGTAGTACTGGGCGTAGTCCTTGGAGAACTTGCCCGTGATCCGGGAGAAGCCGTTGGCCGTCCAGCCGTTGTCGCCGTTCTCGGCGTCGTCGGAGAAGACGGTGGCACCGTCGGCGGTGATGGCGATGTTGTCGAGGGCCAGGCCCTTGAGGTGCACGCCACCGTCGGTGGTGTAGTGGAACCGGACCTTGACGGACTGGCCGGCGTAGGCGTCCAGCGAGTAGGCCAGGTCGCCCCAGTTGCCGGCCGAGCTGCCGGTCAGACCGGCCTTGCCGGCCGGGTCGGCCGGGATCGCCACACCGTTGAAGGTGCCGTTGACGGCGTTCCAGTGGGCGCCGCCGTCGGTGGAGACCTCGGCGTAGCCGTAGTCGTAGTCCTGCTCGATGTCGTACCAGGCCTTGGCGGTCAGCGCCGCCGAGGTCTTGCCGGTGAGGTCGACGTCGCGGGCGACCGAGACGTTGAGGTCGTCGGCACTACCGCTCCACCACTCGTTCGCACCCGCGAACGGGGTGTTGATCTCGGTGGTGACGGTCTTCTTCGGCAGGTCGACGACCAGGGCCTGCGGCAGGGCGGTGTTGAACTCCGCCGGGCCGATGTGGTGCTTGGAGCCCTTGCCCGCGGTGGCCTTGTCGTACTTCAGCCAGCCGAGCTGCAGCTTGCTCCAGGCGTCGAGGTCGCCCGGCTTGTCGCCGATCTCGTTCTTGCCGTCGCCCAGCCAGGAGCCGGAGGACATCAGGGACCAGAAGCCGACGGAGTTGTCGATGCCGCTGCCGCTGGTGTCGTACAGGTCCGGCAGACCGAGGTCGTGGCCGTACTCGTGCGCGAAGACGCCGAGGCCGCCGTTCTCCGCCTGCATGGTGTAGTCGCCGACCCAGAGACCGGAGGTGCCGACCGGGGTGCCGCCGAGCTTGTTGTCGGCGGGGCCGGTCTGGCCCGCGGCGGTGCCGTAGGCGTAGCTGCGGTGGGCCCAGAGCGCGTCGGTGCCCTGGACGCCGCCGCCGGCGGACTGGTCCTCACCGGCGTGCACGATCTGGAAGTGGTCGACGTAACCGTCGGGCTCGTTGAAGTTGCCGTCGTGGTCGTAGTCGTACCGGTCCCACTGGTCGTACTGCGCGATGGTGTCCTTGATCTGAGCGTCCGTCTGGCCCTTGGCCTTCTGGTCGGCGACCCAGGCGTTGACGCCGTCGCGGATCAGGTCCTGCGCGTTGTTGCAGACGTGCTGGCCGCAGTAGTCCGAGCCGTAACGGGCCTCGTTCCACGGGACCTTCACCCAGTCGGTGACCTGACCGTCGACCGAGTAGCGCCCGGAGGACTGCTTCTCGTAGAAGGTCTTCAGCGAGTCCTGGTCCTTGCTGAAGTACAGGTTCTGGTAGTGCGCCTGGTTGTAGTCGGCCTGCCAGGCGGTGGAGTTGTTGGTGGCGCGGTCCGGCTGCTTGATCTGGTTGTGCGCCGGGCCGGGCTGGCCGCCGTACTTGAGCTGGCCGTTCGGCAGCTTGGTGGTGTTGTCCACCTGGTCACTGAAGTCCACCAGGATGGTGAAGATCTTGTCCGTGCGCTCGCGGCCGAGCTCGACGTACTTGTCCTTGCCCAGCTTGACGCTGGTGCTGCTGCCGTGGGTCTCGACCTTGGCGGTGCCGGCGAGCAGCTGCTCGGTGGCCGCCTTCTGCTCGGCCTCGACCTTGCCACTGAGCGGGCCCGGCAGCACGTCGTCGGTCTTGAGCGACTGGACGGCGTCGGCGGGGTCGCGCGGCACGGGAGCGGCACCGGCCGCAACGGCCGTACCCGGGAGCAGGCCCGCTCCCATCGTGGCTATGACCGCAGCGGTCGCGAGGACCGAGGCGGCTTTCGTGGTCTTCTTCAACGTGGTGACGTCCTCCCCAAACCGGTCCGGCTCTTGGCCTTCCCGGCAAACCAATGAAGACAGGTGGACGACATTTGACCCAAGGGAACGCGGAAAAGATAGACCTTGACCATGACATGAACAGGGCGCTATCCTCCGCGGTCGCCGATCAGCTGATGATCGGTCAAATTCCTTGGGAATAGCGGCAGTAATGGGATGCATCGCATCCGCACGGGCCTGAGCTGCCGGTCCGGCAGCGGCTCCTGGTGCGCCAGGTCACAGATATTGTGACGTCACGTAAAAAGGTCCAGGCCCCCGGCAAGAATGCCGGGGGCCTGGACCGTTTTGTTAACTGTTAACTGTTGTTACTTCGTCAGATCCGGCCCGGCCGAAGCGACGGCCGCGGGGGTGTCCGCGACCGCGGACTTCTCCTCGCCGCGGAAGGTGAACTTGGCGTCCTTGCCCTCGCCCTCCACGCCGACGACCACGATGTGGCCGGCCCGCAGCTCACCGAAGAGGATCTTCTCGGAGAGGTTGTCCTCGATCTCGCGCTGGATGGTCCGGCGCAGCGGACGGGCACCGAGCAGCGGGTCGTAGCCGCGCTTGGCGAGCAGCTTCTTGGCCTCGACGCTGAGCTCCAGGCCCATGTCGCGGTCCTTGAGGCGGCCGTCCACCTTGTCGATCATCAGGTCGACGATCTGGATGATGTCTTCCTCGGACAGCTGGTGGAAGACCACGATGTCGTCGACACGGTTCAGGAACTCGGGGCGGAAGTGCTGCTTGAGCTCCTCGCCGACCTTCGCCTTCATCCGCTCGTACCCGGTGGCGGAGTCGCCCGTGGCCGCGAAGCCCAGGTTGAACCCCTTGGAGATGTCCCGGGTGCCGAGGTTGGTGGTCATGATGATGACGGTGTTCTTGAAGTCGACCACCCGGCCCTGGGAGTCGGTCAGGCGACCGTCCTCCAGGATCTGCAGCAGCGAGTTGAAGATGTCCGGGTGGGCCTTCTCGACCTCGTCGAAGAGGACGACGGAGAACGGCTTGCGGCGGACCTTCTCGGTCAGCTGGCCGCCCTCCTCGTACCCGACGTAGCCGGGGGGAGAGCCGAAGAGCCGGGAGACGGTGTGCTTCTCCGAGAACTCCGACATGTCCAGCGAGATGAGCGCGTCCTCGTCGCCGAAGAGGAACTCGGCGAGCGTCTTGGAGAGCTCGGTCTTACCGACGCCGGACGGGCCGGCGAAGATGAACGAGCCACCGGGACGCTTCGGGTCCTTGAGGCCGGCCCGGGTGCGCCGGATGGCCTGGGAGAGCGCCCGGATGGCGTCCTTCTGGCCGATGACGCGCTTGTGCAGCTCGTCCTCCATGCGCAGCAGACGCGAGGACTCCTCCTCGGTGAGCTTGAAGACCGGGATGCCGGTGGCCGTCGCCAGCACCTCGGCGATCAGCTCCTCGTCCACCTCGGCGACGACGTCCATGTCGCCGGCCTTCCACTCCTTCTCGCGCTTGGCCTTCGCGGTGAGGAGCTGCTTCTCGTCGTCGCGCAGGGACGCGGCCTTCTCGAAGTCCTGCGCGTCGATCGCGCTCTCCTTCTCGCGGCGCACGTCGGCGATCTTCTCGTCGAACTCGCGGAGGTCCGGCGGCGCGGTCATCCGGCGGATGCGCATCCGGGAGCCGGCCTCGTCGATCAGGTCGATCGCCTTGTCCGGCAGGAAGCGGTCCGAGATGTACCGGTCGGCCAGGGTCGCGGCGGCGACCAGTGCGGCGTCCGTGATGGAGACCCGGTGGTGCGCCTCGTAGCGGTCGCGCAGGCCCTTGAGGATCTCGATGGTGTGCGGCAGCGAGGGCTCGGCGACCTGGATCGGCTGGAAGCGGCGCTCCAGCGCGGCGTCCTTCTCCAGGTGCTTGCGGTACTCGTCCAGCGTCGTCGCACCGATGGTCTGCAGCTCACCACGGGCCAGCATCGGCTTGAGGATGCTCGCCGCGTCGATCGCGCCCTCGGCGGCGCCCGCGCCGACCAGGGTGTGCAGCTCGTCGATGAACAGGATGATGTCGCCGCGGGTGCGGATCTCCTTGAGGACCTTCTTCAGGCGCTCCTCGAAGTCACCGCGGTAGCGGGAGCCGGCCACCAGGGCGCCCAGGTCCAGCGTGTAGAGCTGCTTGTCCTTGAGCGTCTCCGGGACCTCGCCCTTGACGATCGCCTGGGCCAGGCCCTCGACCACGGCGGTCTTGCCGACGCCGGGCTCACCGATCAGCACCGGGTTGTTCTTGGTGCGGCGGGACAGCACCTGCATGACCCGCTCGATCTCCTTCTCGCGCCCGATCACCGGGTCGAGCTTGGCCTCGCGGGCGGCCTGGGTGAGGTTGCGCCCGAACTGGTCCAGGACCAGCGAGGTGGAGGGGGTGCCCTCGGCGGGGCCGCCCGCGGTGGCCGACTCCTTGCTGGCGCCGGAGTAACCGGACAGCAGCTGGATCACCTGCTGGCGGACACGGTTCAGGTCGGCGCCCAGCTTCACCAGGACCTGGGCGGCGACGCCCTCGCCCTCGCGGATCAGGCCGAGCAGGATGTGCTCGGTGCCGATGTAGTTGTGGCCGAGCTGAAGGGCCTCGCGGAGCGAGAGCTCCAGGACCTTCTTCGCCCGCGGGGTGAAGGGGATGTGCCCGGACGGGGCCTGCTGGCCCTGGCCGATGATCTCCTCGACCTGCTGGCGAACAGCCTCGAGCGAAATCCCGAGGCTCTCCAGGGCCTTAGCGGCGACACCCTCACCCTCGTGGATCAGACCCAGGAGGATGTGCTCGGTGCCGATGTAGTTGTGGTTGAGCATCCGGGCTTCTTCCTGAGCCAGGACGACAACCCGCCGCGCGCGGTCGGTGAACCTCTCGAACATCGTTTATCGCTCCTCAGAGCGGTCGGGCAGTTCGGGGTCGGTCCCCGCCCTGTCCTTCCGCATGCTAGTCCCGCTCAGCGGCGCGGCATGGGCCCCTCCTGTCCGAAAGTGGACGAGAAGGGTGGATCAGCCCCACTCTCGTGGGAAGTCGTGCTGCGCGACCAGCAGACACCAATCCCAACCTGATGTTGGGAGACGGTGTTCCCACAGGTGGTCCCGATGCACCCGATACCGCTACGCCATCGGCGAACAACGCCCGCCTCGGCGCGGCCGCACCGGCTGCGGCTGGTCACACGATCTGCCCCGGCCCGGGCCTCACGGCCCGTCCCACCTGCATTCATACCCGGTATTCCGCCGGATCTCGCGCAGTTTCCGCGGTGGCGGTGTTCGCCTGGCGAGAAGTCGGCTGACGGGCCGCCCGGTCCGGTCGGCGCCGAGGCCGCCGGGGTGACGGCGGCTCAGTGGCCGGTCGCCCGCCCGCGCCCTCGGCCCGGCGGGCCCTCCGGCCGGGGGAGGCCGGAGTCGGGGTGCGGCCGATCAGGTGGCACCCGCGTTACCGCTTCGCTCCTACAGCGTTGCACAGCCCATGAGTGTTCCGCCGCCCGTACGGAGGTCCCGGGCCGCCCGCCGGTCCGTGCCGGGGCGGCCGGGGCGCGCGCGTCGCCGGCCGGCGGCGTACGGGCCGGTGCCGGCGCGCGCGGGGCGCGCCCTCAGCACCGCGGGGCGCGGAGGAAGTCCTCCACGCCCCGAAAACGTGCTCTGTGCGCCGCGACGTCGACCGGCCGCACGCCGACGGCGTGGCCGGCCCGCCCGGGGCGCCTGAAGCCCTTCTCCGGGCCCTGCCGCGTCCACGGCCCACGGGACACCGGGTGCGGTGTCCCGAGTGGGCTCAGGACGCGTTGGCGCTCTCGTACGCCTCGCGGACGGTGCTGGGCACCCGGCCGCGGTCGTTGACCTCCAGGCCCTGCTCCTTCGCCCAGGCACGGATCTTCGCCGTGTCCGGGGCCCCGGCCGCCGGCCGCGCCGCCGCACCCCGGCCGCCGCTGCGGCGGGCGCTGGTGAGCCGGCCGCTCTGCTTGCGGCCCTTCTCCACGTACGGGGCCAGCAGCCCGCGGAGCTTGTCTGCGTTCGTGCTCTTCAGGTCGATCTCGTAGGCAACGCCGTCGAGAGCGAACGTCACCGTCTCGTCCGCCGAACCACCGTCGAGATCGTCTTCAAGAATGACCTGCACCCTCTGCGCCACGGGCTTCCCTTTCCGCGTAAACGACCCATTGCCTGAGGAAAGGAAACCGCCTTTCTGCAGAAAACACAAACCCCTACGCCCCGCGGGACCGGTTCACAGGTGCAGCAGCATGCGCGAGTTGCCCAGAGTGTTCGGCTTCACACGCTCCAGGTCGAGGAACTCCGCGACGCCTTCATCGTACGAGCGGAGAAGTTCTTCATAGACATCCGTAGCGATCGCCGCCGGGTCTGTCGTACCATCGTCGGTTTCGTGGAGCTCGCCGATCTCGACGAAACCGTGTTTCGCGAAGAACGCGACCTCGAACGTCAAGCAGAAAATCCGACGTACGCCGAGCCAGCGCGCGGTCTGCAGCAGCTTCTCCAGCAGCATGTGCCCGACGCCCTGTCCCAGACAGGACGGATCGACCGCGAGCGTGCGCACCTCGGCCAGGTCCTCCCACATCACGTGCAGGGCGCCGCAGGCCACCACGAGGCCGTTGTCGTCCCGTTCGGCGACCCAGAACTCCTGGACGGATTCGAACAGTGTGACGGTGGGCTTGTCGAGCAGAATCCCGTCCCGCGAGTAGCCGTCGATGAGCCGCCGCACGGCCCGTACGTCAGTGGTCCGCGCCCGGCGGATGGTGACCTCCATGGCGGGACGTTATCGCGTCCCGGCTCCCGGGGGCGCGCGCGTTTCGCCGCCCGCGCCGGCTACGGGGGGGTGCCGGGCCCACCGCTATCGGTCCCGCTTTGGCCGCCGCTATGGGCCCTGCTATGGCCCCCGGTATCGGGCGGGGTTTCGCCCGTCGTATCCGCTTCACCGGGCGTATCGGTTTCGGTGCCGGCCGGGCCGGGGCCGGGATCCGCGGGGGCGGGGAAGAGCGCCGCGACACGCAGTGCGTCCCGGAGTGCCTCCCGTTGCTCAGGTGACATCAGACCGAAGAAGTGCACCAGTGCGGCCGCCGGATTGTCACTGGTGCCCCAGGCGTCGTTCATGAGTGCCGCGGTGTAGGCCTCGCGTGAGGAGACGGGTTCATATCGATAGGCCCGTCCCACCTGGTCCCGGCGCAACCAGCCCTTTCTGAAGAGCTTGTCGAGCACGGTCATCACGGTGGTGTAGGCGATATCGCGTTCCGCCTGCAGGTCGAGCAGAACCTCGCGAACCGTGACCGGGCGGTTCCACTGCCAGACCCTGGTCATGATGTCGTTCTCTAGTTCACCGAGTTGCCGGACCATAGTGGGGCCAGGATAGGGGAGTGAATCGGGCAAATCTTGCTAAGGCGGAGCAAACCGGCGCGCCGCCGCCCGGAATGGGACGACGGCGCGCGGGCCTGGTTCCGTGGTGATCGCGGCCCGATCGCGGACGATCAGTCGGCGATGTCCTCCTTGGCCTTCTGGGCCCCGCCCTGGCTGCGGATGATCGCCCGCACCAGGAAGCCGAACCCGACCGCCATGACCAGCGGCGGCACGATCGCACTCACGTAGTCCATCGGGTCACTCCTCGTCGCTCTTGGGCGCCGCCGGGGCGGCCTTGGGCTCGGGCTTCACCAGCGGGAAGAGCACCGTCTCGCGGATGTTCTTGCCGGTGAGCAGCATGATGAGGCGGTCCACCCCGAGGCCGAGGCCGCCGGTCGGGGGCATCGCGTACTCCAGGGCCCGCAGGAAGTCCTCGTCCACCTGCATCGCCTCGACGTCGCCGCCGGCCGCGAGCAGCGACTGCGCGGTGAGGCGGGCGCGCTGCTCGACCGGGTCGACCAGCTCCGAGTAGGCGGTGCCGATCTCGGTGCCGAAGATCACCAGGTCCCACTTCTCGGCCACGCCGGCGATCGAGCGGTGCTGGCGGGTCAGCGGGGAGACCTCGGTCGGGTAGTCCTTGATGAAGGTCGGCCGGACCGCGTTCTCCTCCAGCAGGCGCTCGACCATCTCCAGGACGATCTGCCCGTGGCCCCACTCCTTCTCGAACGGGATGCCGTGCTCGGTCGCCAGCTTGCGCAGCTCCTCGACGCCGGTCTCCGGGGTGACCTCGGTGCCCAGGTGCTCGGAGATGCCCGGGTAGACGCCGACCTCCGCCCACGGCTCGGCCAGGTCGATCTCGTGCTCCACGCCGTGCGGGTCCAGGCCCCGGATCACGGTGGTGCCCAGCGCGTCCCGGGCGGCGTTGATGATGGTCGCCCGGATCAGCTCGGCCTGGGTGTCGTAGTCGCCGTAGGCCTCGTAGGACTCCAGCGAGGTGAACTCGGGGTTGTGGGTCGAGTCCGCGCCCTCGTTGCGGAAGTTGCGGTTGATCTCGAAGACCTTCTCCGCGCCGCCGACCACGAGCCGCTTGAGGTACAGCTCGGGGGCGATCCGCATGAAGAGGTCGATGCCGTAGGCGTTGATGTGGGTCTTGAACGGCCGGGCGTTGGCGCCGCCGTGCACCGGCTGCAGCATCGGGGTCTCGACCTCGATGTAGCCGCGGTCCTCGTAGGTGCGGCGGATCGAGCGGACGACCTTGCTGCGCAGGTGGAGGATCTCCCGCGCCTCGGGGTTCACGATCAGGTCGACGTAGCGCTGGCGGACCCGGGCCTCCGGGTCGGTCAGGCCCTTGTGCTTGTCCGGCAGCGGACGCAGGCACTTGGCGGTGAGCTCCCAGCGGTCGACCATCACGGAGAGTTCGCCGCGCTTGGAGGTGATCACCTCACCCTCGACGCCGACCTGGTCGCCGAGGTCGATGTCGGACTTCCAGGCGGCCAGCCGCTCGGGGCCGAGCTTGTCCAGGGAGAGCATCACCTGGAGGTCGCCGGAACCGTCCCGCAGGGTGGCGAAGCAGAGCTTGCCGCCGGTGCGGGCCAGGACGACCCGGCCGGTCACGCCGACCCGCTCGCCGGTCGCGACGTCCGGCTCCAGGTCGGGGTGCTTGGCGCGCAGGTCGGCGATGGTGGTGGTGCGGGGGAAGCCGACCGGGTACGGGTCGACGCCGGCCGCCCGGAGCCGGTCCAGCTTCTCGCGCCGCACGCGCATCTGCTCGGGAAGGTCGTCGGTCGCGGGGACGGTGCTCTGATCGCTCACCCCACCAGGGTAGCCAGCCCCGGGTGGTGTTCCGCGACGGGATGTCCCGGTGCGCCGCGGCCGCGGAGGGACGCCGTGAGGGGAGGCCGCCGGGGCGGCCTCCCCTCACCCGCGCCGGGCGGGTCAGCCGGTGCCGGTGGCCAGCTCCAGCCCGTCGTCGGCGGGCTCCGGGCGGGCCGGGGGCTTGGGACGGCGGCCGAAGAGCTCGGCGGGGGTCGGCATCCGGTGCGGCTGCCCGCCCTGCGGAGCCGGCGCCGCGGGCCCGGCCTTGGAGCCGGGGGCGGCCTTGGGCGCCGGCGCGGCCTTGGCCGCGGGGGTGGCCTTCGGGGTGGGGGAGTCGGCGGGGCTGCTCATCGGAATCCGTCCTCCAGCAGGGATGGGACCAGCAAAGGTGAGCTGGGCGCTCGGTGGTGCGGCGGGGTTAGGTACCGCCATGAGGTGGCGCTGCCCGGAGGTGAGCGCGAGACGCTCGCGGACGGCGGCCTCGGCGAGGGCGTGACAGCGGCCGGCCAGGCGGGACCTGCGGGAGCGTTCGGCGCTCCCGCAGGGCAGCCGGGACAGCGTGCGCAGCGCGGTGAGGTCGTCCGGGCCCGGCAGGTAGCCGTCGGCGACGGCCTCCTCCAGGCGTTCGAGGTAGCCGCCCGCGCTCCCCGGCAGAGCGGCCCGGTAGCGGGCCAGGTCGGCGAGCAGGAAGGCGCGCAGCCGGCCGCCCTCCCGTACGGCCTCGTCGATCGCCTCGGTGAGGCGCAGGGCCTCCTGGACGTCCTCGGCCCACAGGCCGGCGGACTGGTGGCCGAGGACGGACAGCTGGGCGGGCACGGCGGGGTGCAGGGCTTGGGCGAGGGCGCGGCGCAGCACGCGGACTTCGTCGGCGCTGAAGGCCATGCCGCCGCGCGATCCGTGTGGCGTAGGCATGGGTTGACACTACGTGAGGAATATCCGATTTGTCGGTAGCGTCGCGCAGAGCCCCCCGTTTGGCCCGAAACGATCACCGTGCGGCCGCCGGCACGGCCATGACCAGCGGCGCCGTCCTCCGGCACCCGGCCGCGGCGGTCCTCTTGGCGGATCGTCGCGGTGACGCCCGGGAAGTCCTCCGGGACCGCCTGTAACATCCGCGCCGCGGGCCCCGTCATCCAGGTGTAAGGGAATTCAAGCGGGGGAGCCCAGCAGATGGCACGAGCGAGCGCAGCGGGTACGGCGGGGGAGGACGACTTCCTGGAGTTCGCCGCGGTCCGCACCGGGCACCTCTTCCGGACGGCCTGCCTGCTGACGGGCGGTGACACCCATCTCGCCGAGGACCTCGTCCAGGAGGCCCTCGGCCGGATCTACGCCCAGTGGTACCGCACCTCCTGGTTCGCGCCGCGGGCCAGGATCGAGAACCCGGCCGGCTACGCGCACACCGTGCTGGTCCGGGCCTTCCTCTCGCACCGGCGCCGCCGCAGCACCGCCGAGCAGCCCGTCCGGGAGGTCCCCGACGCCGCCGCCCGGGAGGGCGACCCGGCACTGCGGCTGGCCCTGGTCGAGGCCCTGGGCCGGCTCTCGCCGCGCGACCGGGCGGTGCTCGTCCTGCGGTACTGGGAGGACCGCAGCGTCGAGGAGACCGCCGAGGTGCTGCGCAGCAGCTCCGGCGCGGTGCGGACGCAGACCGTCCGCGCCCTCCGCCGGATCCGGGCGCTGCTCGGGGACGGCCTGGCGGAGCTCGCGGACCGCTGAGGCCGGCCGGACCTCCACCGGGGGCCGGTCCGGCCCGCACGAGGCCCCTGGAAACGCTTCCTCCGACGACGCGCGGAGATGACGACGCGCAGAAATGGTGATGACACATGCCCACCGATCACGACCGGCCCGACCCGCAGTTCGAGCTGGACTTCACCCGGGCGCTGGCCGCGGCCGGCGAGGACTTCGCCACCCGGGCCGAGCCGCTGATCGCCGGCGCCCGGCTCCGGGGCCGGGCGATCCGCCGCCGCCGGACCGCCTCCGTCGCCGCGAGCCTCGCCGTGCTCGTGGCGATCGGCGCCGGCGGGGTGCTGGCGGCGGGCCAGCGGGCCGGCGGCGACAGGCCGGCCGCGGCGCCGCCGATGAGCGCGGAGGAGTTCACCGCCCTGCTGACCGGGTCGCTGCCGGCCGGCACGGTGCAGGTGGCGCAGGCCCAGGGGACGGAGGACGGGACGGCGCAGGTCCGGCTGGTCCTCGACGACGGCCGGGGCGCGGCGCAACTGCTCTTCTGGGTCATGCCGGCCCCCGGCGCGGGCCCCGGCCCGCAATGCCCGGCGCCGCTCGTCGCGGGTGACGAGTGCGCCGTCGAGAGCCTCCCGGGCGGATCGTCGGTGGTCCTCCACAAATCCGGCACCAGGGCGGACGAGCCGGCCGGCGCGCGGACCTGGTCGGCGACCCTGTACACCGCCGACGGCTTCCGGATGATGCTCCAGGAGTGGAACCGCGACCCGCAGCAGCGGGCGGCTCCGATCACCCGGGCCGACCCGCCGCTGACCCAGGCCCAGCTGACCGCCGTGGTCACGGACGAGAAGTGGAAGCCGGTGATGGCCGCACTGCGGCCCGAGCCGCTGGTGGGAGACCCGGCGCCGGACGGGGTGTCGTCGCCCGCCTCGCCGAGGGCGCCCCGGACCCCGTCCGAGGCGGTGACCCTCGTCCCGTCGTCCGGGAGGCCGCCCGCCGGGACGCCGGAGGGCGGCGCGCCCGCCCCGGCGCCCCGGCCCTAGCGGTGCGGGGGCGGCCGCGGCCGCCGGGGCCCCGTCCGGCCGGTCCGCTCAGGCGGCCGGGCGGTTGCGCTCGTACACCAGCCGCAGGCCGATCAGGGTGAGCCAGGGCTCGTGCACGTCGATGGTGGTGGCCTCGCCGAGGACGAGGGTGGCCAGGCCGCCGGTGGCGATCACCTGGACGTCCTCCGGGTCCTTGGCGAGCTCCCGGGACATCCGGTTGACCAGGCCGTCGACCTGGCCGGCGAAGCCGTACAGGATGCCGGACTGCATGCCCTCGACGGTGTTCTTGCCGATCACGTTGCGCGGCCGGGCCAGCTCGATCTTGCGCAGCTGGGCGCCGCGGACACCGAGGGCGTCCACCGAGATCTCGATGCCCGGGGCGATCGCCCCGCCGACGTAGTCGCCGCGCTCGTTGACCGCGTCGAAGGTGGTCGCGGTGCCGAAGTCGACCACGATGCACGGGCCGCCGTACAGGTGGTTGGCGGCCAGCGCGTTGACGATCCGGTCGGCACCGACCTCCTTGGGGTTGTCCATCAGGACGTGCACGCCCGTCTTCACGCCGGGCTCCACGATCACCGCGGGGACGTCGCCGTAGTAGCGGCGGGTCACCTCACGGAGCTCGTGGAGCACGGCGGGGACGGAGGAGCAGATCGCCAGGCCGTCCACCTTGGCCTCGGAGACCGCGGTGTGAGACCCCATCAGCCCCTGCATCAGCACCGCCAGTTCGTCCGCCGTGCGGCGCGGATCGGTGGAGATCCGCCAGTGCTCGACGACGTCCTCGCCGTCGAACAGGCCGAGCGTGGTCTGGGTGTTGCCGACGTCGATGGTGAGGAGCATGAGGTCCCGTAACGGCTAGAAGGGGTCTCTGACGAGGGATTACGGACGCAGGTCCAGGCCGATGTCGAGGATCGGCGAGGAGTGCGTCAGCGCCCCCACCGCCAGGTAGTCGACACCAGTCTCGGCGACCTCGCGCGCGGTGGCCAGGGTCAGTCCGCCGGAAGCCTCCAGCTTCGCCCGCCCGGCCACCAGTGCGACGGCCTCCTTGAGCTGCGCCACCGAGAAGTTGTCCAGCAGGATCAGGTCGGCGCCCGCCTCCAGGACCGGCGGGATCTGCTCCAGGGTGTCGACCTCGACCTCCACGGCGAGATCCGGGTACGCCGCCCGGACGGCCCGGAACGCCTCGGCGACGCCGCCCGCCGCGACCACGTGGTTGTCCTTCACCAGCGCGGCGTCCGACAGTGCCATCCGGTGGTTGGCGCCGCCGCCGCAGCGCACCGCGTACTTCTGCAGCGCCCGCAGGCCCGGGTGGGTCTTGCGGGTGTCGCGGACGACCGCGCCGGTGCCCGCCAGGGCGTCGGCCCAGGCGCGGGTGGCGGTCGCGATGCCGGACAGGTGGCAGAGCAGGTTGAGCGCGCTGCGCTCGGCGGTCAGCAGGTCGCGGGTGCGGCTGCGGACGGAGAGCAGCACCTGGCCGGCCTCCACCAGGTCGCCGTCCTGCACGTGCCGCTCGACCTCGAACTCCTCCTCGCAGATCAGCGAGACCACGGCCTCGGCGATCCGCAGGCCGGCCACCACGCCGGCCTCGCGGGCGGTGAAGTCGGCGGTGGCGACGGCCTCGGCCGGCACGGTCGCGACGGAGGTGACGTCCTCGCCGCCGGCCAGGTCCTCGGCCAGCGCCAGGGTCGCGACGTCCTCGACCTCGATCGGGTCCAGGCCGGCCTCCTCCAGCAGCTCGGCGAGTCGGGGGTCGAGACCGCTCTCGTAGCCCTCGCCGTCCCCGCAGCCGCAGCCGTCGCCGCAGCCGCCGCCCTGGTCGGCCAGCGGGAGTTCCTCGTGGGTGTGGGACATGGCTTACCGCTCCTCGGGAGTACTGACGGGGGTGCCGGCGGTGCCGGCGAGAGTGGTGACCAGGTGGCGCCGCCAGTGGGCGTCGTCCCGCTCGGGGAAGTCCTCGCGCCAGTGGCAGCCGCGGGTCTCCGCGCGCTGGGCGGCGGCCGCCACCAGGGCGGTCGCGACCAGGTGCAGGTTGGCCGCCTCCCAGGTCTCCACCCGGGGGTCGGCCGGCTTCTCGTCGGCGAGGTGGGCGTAGGCCTCCTCGGCGAGCGCGGCCAGCCCGGCGGCGGTGGCGGCCATGCTGGCGGCCGAGCGCAGCACGCCCGCGCCCTTGGACATCAGCCGCTGGATCTCGGCCCGGGCCTCCGGCGCCGGCAGCGGCACGGCACGCGCCGCCCGGGCGGCCGCCACGTCCACGGCGCGCTCCGGCAGTTCGCCGGCCCGGTGCCGGGCGGCCAGGTCGGCGGCGATCCGCTCGGCGAAGACCAGGCCCTCCAGCAGCGAGTTGGAGGCCAGCCGGTTGGCGCCGTGCACGCCGGTGCAGGCCACCTCGCCACAGGCGTACAGCCCCGGCACGGTGGTGCGGCCCAGCAGGTCGGTGCGGACGCCGCCGGAGGCGTGGTGCGCGGCCGGGGCGACCGGGATCAGCTCGGTGACCGGGTCGATGCCGTGCGAGCGGCAGGACGCCAGGATGGTCGGGAAGCGCTCCTCCCACATGGCGGCGCCGAAGTGCCGCCCGTCCAGGTACATGTGGTCGGCGCCCTTGAGCTGCATCTGCCGGGTGATCGCCTTGGCGACGATGTCGCGCGGGGCGAGCTCGTTCAGCTCGTGCTGCCCGACCATGAAGCGGTGCTCGTCCGCGTCGACCAGGTGGGCGCCCTCGCCGCGGACGGCCTCGGAGACCAGCGGCTGCTGGCCCTCGGCCTCCGGGCCCAGCCAGAGCACGGTCGGGTGGAACTGGACGAACTCCAGGTCGGTGACCTCGGCCCCGGCCCGCAGGGCCAGCGCCACGCCGTCGCCGGTGGAGACCGCCGGGTTGGTGCTGGCGGAGAAGACCTGGCCCATGCCGCCGGTGGCGAGCACCACCGCGCGGGCCCGGATCGCGCCGACGCCGTCGCGCTGGCCCTCGCCCATCACGTGCAGGGTCAGGCCGGCCGCGTGGCCGTCGGCGTCGGTCAGCAGGTCCAGCACCAGGGCGTGCTCGATCAGCTCCAGCCCCGGGTCGCTGCGCACGGCGGAGACCAGGGCGCGCGATATCTCGGCGCCGGTGGCGTCGCCGCCGGCGTGCGCGATCCGGCGCCGGTGGTGGCCGCCCTCGCGGGTGAGCAGGATCTCGCCGTCCTCGTCGAGGTCGAAGGCGGCGCCGGTGGCGATCAGGTGCCGGACGGCCTCCGGGCCCTCGGTGACGAGGGTGCGGACGGCCTCCTCGTCGCAGAGGCCGGCGCCGGCCACCAGGGTGTCGTCGAGGTGCTGCTCGGGGGTGTCACCCTCGCCCAGGGCGGCGGCGATGCCGCCCTGGGCCCAGCGGGTGGAGCCGTCGTCCAGCATCGCCTTGGTGACCACCACGGCCCGCAGGCCGGCCTTGCGGACGTTGAGGGCGACGGTGAGGCCGGCCACGCCGGAGCCGACCACGACGACGTCGGTGGTGGTCGTCCAGCCGGGGGCGGGGGCGGTGAGGCGGTGCGAGACGGACATGGCGTTCAGTTGCTCCTTCAGCGCGCGGCGGTGGCGGCCGCGTCGTCGGGGCCACCGTACGCCTGCCGGCCGACCGTGCCGGGGGCGTGGGCCTGGTCGCCCCGGAGCAGGCCGCTGCCCTCGGGGGCCTCGGCGGCGTCGGTGCCGAAGCCGGTGATCCGGTTCTCGGCGTCGACGAAGACCACGTTGGGCACGTAGCCCTTGGCCTCGGCGGTGTCCATCTGCCCGTAGGCGATCAGGATCACCAGGTCGCCGGGGTGGACCAGCCGGGCGGCGGCGCCGTTGATCCCGATGACGCCGGAGCCGCGCGGGCCCGCGATGGTGTACGTCTCCAGCCGGGCGCCGTTGTTGATGTCGACGATGTGGACCAGCTCGCCGGGGAGCAGGTCGGCGGCGTCGAGCAGGTCCTCGTCCACCGTGACCGAGCCGACGTAGTGCAGGTCGGCCTGGGTCACGGTGGCCCGGTGGATCTTGGACTTGAGCATGGTGCGGAGCACTGGGTCACGCCTCCTGTGGTGAGTGCATGCCTGAGGGTCGAGGGTGGTGCGGGTGTGACGGTGGTGGTGCGGACTGCCTGGTGCGCAGTGCTCGTCCTAGCGGACGATGATGCGGACGTTGTCGATCAGGCGGGTGGTCCCCACCTTCGCGGCCACGGCCAGCACCGCCTCGCCCTGGAAGTCGTCCGCCGCTTCGGTGAAGTCGTCGGGGTTGATCAGGGCGAGGTAGTCAAGGGTGACACCTTCGGCGGCGTCGATCACGGCCGAGGCCGCCTCGCGGACCGCCTTGGGCCCCTGGGCGGCCACGTCGCGGCCGGCGAACAGGGCCCGGGAGAGGGCGAGGGCCCGCTCGCGCTCGTCCTCGGCGAGGAAGCGGTTGCGGGAGGACCGGGCCAGGCCGTCCTCCTCGCGGACGGTCGGCACGCCGATCACCTCGACGTCGAAGTCCAGGTCGGCCACCATCCGCCGGACGATCGCCAGCTGCTGGGCGTCCTTCTCGCCGAAGAAGGCGAAGTCCGGGTCGGTGATGTGCAGCAGCTTGGCGACCACGGTCAGCATGCCGTCGAAGTGGCCGGGGCGGGTGGCGCCCTCGAAGCGCTCGCCCATCGGGCCCGCGGTGAGCCGCACCTGCGGCTCGCCGTTCGGGTAGACCTCCTCGACCAGCGGGGCGAAGACCACGTCCGCGCCGTTCTCCTCGGCCAGCCGGACGTCGGCGGCCAGCGTGCGCGGGTAGCGGTCGAGGTCCTCGCCGGCACCGAACTGCAGCGGGTTCACGAAGACCGTCACGGCCACCCGGCCGTCCGCGCCGACCTGCTTGCGGGCCGCCCGGATCAGCGCCGCGTGGCCCTCGTGCAGGGCGCCCATCGTCATCACGACGGCGTTGTCCACCGGCTGCTCGTCCGGCCAGAAGGCGGGCTCGAAGTCGGCGATCGTGTGGGTGAGGGCCGCCTTGCGGACCTTCGGCTCCCGGACCGGCTGCCTGCCACGCTGGTTCTTGCCCGCCATCAGTGCTTCTCCTCGTTGAGTACGTCCAGCAGCGCCGCCGCCGACTCTTCCTTGAGCGATCCACCCCGGACCGCCCGCTGCGCCGTGGCCCGGGCCATCGCGCGGTACGCCTGATCGATGTCCGGGGACACCGTACGCAACTGGTCCAGGTGGCGGCGGAGGGTCCCCGCGTCACCCCGGGCGACCGGGCCGGTCAGGGCCGCGTCGCCGGAGCGCAGACTGTTGTCCAGGGCGGCGCCGAGCAGCGGGCCGAGCAGCCGGCCGGGCTCGGCCACGCCCGCGCCGCGCAGCAGCTCCATGGCCTGCGCGACCAGGGTGACCAGGTGGTTCGCGCCGTGCGCCAGCGCCGTGTGGTAGACCGGGCGGACCTCCTCGGGCACCCACTCGGGCTCGCCGCCCATCTCCACCACCAGGGCCTCGGCGACCGGCCGCAGCTCCTCGGGGGCGGTCACCCCGAACGGGCAGCCGGCCAGCCGGGCCAGGTCCACCGACGTCCCGGTGAAGGTCATCGCGGGGTGCAGGGCCAGCGGCAGTGCGCCGGCCCGGGTCGCCGGTTCGAGGACCGCCACCCCCTGCGCGCCCGAGGTGTGCACCACGATCTGCCCGGGACGCACCGCCCCGGTCGTGGCCAGGCCCCGGACCAGGTCGGCGAGCGCGTCGTCCGGGACGGTGAGCAGGACGAGGTCGGCGGCGGCCAGCACCTGCTGCGGCGTCACCAGGCGGACGCCGGGCAGCAGGGCCTCGGCCCGGCGCCGGGAGGCGGCCGAGACGCCGGAGGCGGCGACCACCCGGTGGCCGGCCAGTTGCAGGGCGGCGCCCAGCGCGGGCCCGACGCGGCCGGTGCCGACCACCCCGACGGCGAGACGGGCGGGACGGTCACCGGGGTCGGAGGGGCCGGCGGACTGCTCGGGCGCACCGAAGGGGTTGGACGTGCTCACGGCTTGGCGTTCGTCCTCACTTCCGTTCCGGTCCTCTGCGGGTACCAGACGTACCGGGCCATTCTACGGCCGCCCGGGAGCCACCCGCCGGGGCGGCCCGCGGCACCGGCCGCCCGGGCCGGCCCGCCGCCGGCGCCGCTACTCCCCGGCGCCGGCCCGGACCAGGCCGGCCTCGTACGCCAGCACCACGGCCTGCACCCGGTCGCGCAGGCCCAGCTTGGCCAGGATCCGGCCGACATGGGTCTTCACGGTGGCCTCGGAGAGCACCAGCCGGGCGGCGATCTCGCTGTTCGACAGGCCCTGCGCGACCAGCAGGAAGACCTCCCGCTCCCGGTCGGTGAGCGGGGCCAGGGTGTTGGCGGCGGGGGCCGCGCCGACCGTGGGCAGCACCTCGGCGAAGCGGTCGATCATGCGGCGGGTGGTGGTCGGCGCGACCACGGCGTCACCGGCGTGGACCGAGCGGATCGCCGCGACCAGCTCGGTCGGCGGGACGTCCTTGAGCAGGAAGCCGCTGGCCCCCGCCTTCAGCGCGGCGAAGGCGTACTCGTCCAGGTCGAAGGTGGTGAGGATGAGCACGTGCGGAGCGCCCGGCAGCGGCGTGCCGTCGGCGGACAGGCAGATCCGCCGGGTGGCCTGGACGCCGTCCAGCCGCGGCATCCGGACGTCCATCAGGATCACGTCCACCTCGGTGTGCCGCAGCACCTCCAGAGCCTGCGCGCCGTCACCGGCCTCCGCGGTGATCTCGATGTCGCCCTGCGACTGCAGGACCATCCGGAAGCCGGTGCGCAGCAGCTCCTGGTCGTCGACGAGCATCACGCGGATGGTCATGGCTCTCCCTCTTGCACGGACTGGTTCTTGCTCGGACTGGATCGCGGACGTGGTCGCCCGGACCGTGACACGGACGCCCGGACGGGACGCACCGGCTCTGCTCGACGGCCCGGCCTACTTGGCCGCCTTGAGCGGCAGGACGGCGCGGATCCGGAACCCGCCGCCGGGCCTGGGGCCGACGTCGAGACTGCCGCTGACCATCCCGACCCGCTCCCGCATGCCGATCAGACCATGCCCGAGACCGTCGGTCCCGCCGCCGGTCAGCTGCTCGGAGGTGGTGCCCCGGCCGTCGTCCTCGATCAGCACGGCCAGCTCCCGCTCGCCGAAGTCCACCGCGACCTTGGCCCGGGCGTCCGGGCCGCCGTGCTTGCGGACGTTGGTCAGCGCCTCCTGGACGATCCGGTAGACCGTCAGCTCGACCCCCCGGGGCAGCTCGCGGGCGTCGCCGGAGGCGGTGAAGTCGACCGGCAGGCCGGCCGTGCGGACCTGGTCGAGCAGCTCGGGCAGCTCCTCCACGCCGGGCTGCGGCATGTACTCCTCGGCGGTGCCGGCCGTGCGCAGCACGCCGAGCAGCCGGCGCATCTCCACCAGCGCCTGGCGGCCGGTGGACGCGATGGTGCCGAGCGCCTCCTTGGCCTGCTGCGGCGAGTTGTCGAGCACGTACGCGGCGCCGTCCGCCTGGACGATCATCACCGAGACGTTGTGCGCCACCACGTCGTGCAGCTCCCGGGCGATCCGGGCCCGTTCGGCCGCCACCGCGACCTTCGCCTGCGCGTCCCGCTCGCGCTCCAGCCGGGCGGCCCGGTCCTCCAGCTCCACCAGGTACGCCCGGCGCACCCGGGTCAGCCGGCCCCAGGCCCAGCAGAGCACGAACGGGGTGGACATCAGGGTGGCCAGCAGCAGGCTCTGCATGACGCTGTAGTGCGGACCGATCGGTTCGCCCTGCTCGTCCACCGAGCCGGTGGGGAAGCGCCAGAGGGTCAGCGGGCCGGCGGCCAGTCCGGCGCCGAGCGCCAGCCGGGACGCCCAGGTGGAGCCGAAGGCGGCGCCCGTGTAGGCGAAGACCAGGTACCCGATGCTGGAGGCCGCGGGGTTGACGTCCAGTGCGATCTGGCCGAGGCCGAGGGTCACCGCCAGCGCCAGGGTGAGGTCCGGGTTGCGGCGCCGGAACACCATCAGCAGCGGGACGGCGACCGCGATCAGGTAGTGCACGACAAGCCGCCAGCCGTGTTCGCTGTCGTCCGGCAGCAGGCCGAGGAGCAGCAACAGCAGCGCCCAGGCGGAGTCGGCCACCATGGGGTGTCGGCGGAGCCAGGCGTTGAGTCGATGCACGTGTCCAGCCTAGGCAGTCGCGGAGTGCTCCCAGGTCCGCCGGGAGGGCGATCCCTTCTACTCCCTAGGTCGGAGACGAACCCCGGGCCGGGTCCGGCTCCCGGTAGCGTCGACCCCTATGACTTGGATGCGGTGGCGGCCCGCCATGGAACAGGCGCTGTACGGCGCGGAGGGCTTCTACCGCAGGCCGGAGGGCCCGGCCGGCCACTTCCGGACCTCCGTGCACGCCTCGGGGCTGTACGCCCGGGCGGTCGCCCGGCTGCTCGGCGAGGTGGACCGGGCGCTCGGCCACCCGGCGGAGCTGGCCTTCGTCGACGTCGGTGCGGGGCGCGGCGAGCTGCTGACCGGGGTGCTGGCCGCGGTGCCCGCCGAGCTGGCCGGCCGGCTGCGCCCGTACGGGGTGGAGCTGGCGGCCCGGCCGCCGGGCCTGCCGGCCGAGGTCCGGTGGACGGACGTCCCGCCGGCCGGCGTCACCGGGCTGCTGTTCGCCAACGAGTGGCTGGACAACGTGCCGCTGGACCTCGCCGAGGTCGGCCGGGACGGGGTGCTGCGCTACACCGAGGTGGACACCGCGAGCGGCGGGCAGCGGCCGGGCGCCCCCGTCTCCGAGGCCGACCGCCGCTGGGCCGAGCGCTGGTGGCCGGTGCGCGAACCGGGGGACTTCGTCGAGCTGGGCGGACCGCGGGACGAGGCCTGGGCGGGTGCGGTGGGCTCGCTGGCGGCCGGGCTGGCGGTGGCGGTGGACTACGCGCACACCACCGGCCACCGCCCGCCGTTCGGCACCCTCACCGGGTTCCGGGACGGCCGGGAGGTGAGCCCGGTGCCGGACGGCTCCTGCGACGTCACCGCCCACGTGGCGCTGGACGCGGTGGCCGTGCCCGGTGTCCACAGCCTGTGGACGACGCAGCGCGAAGCGCTGCGGGCCCTCGGCGTGAGCGGCGCCCGGCCGCCGCTGGCCCTGGCGTCCAGCGACCCGGCGGCCTACCTGCGGGCGCTCGGCGGGGCGGGGGAGGCGGCCGAGCTGACCGACCCGGCGGGGCTGGGGGCCTTCGGCTGGCTGGCGCAGCCCGTCCGGATGCCGGGACCGCCGAGCCTGGCGGGGCTCGCGGGATGGCAGACTCTGGTGCCATGAGGGAGACCACGGTCGGCATCGGCGCGGGTGCGGAAAACTTTTCGGGCGAACCGGGCACCACGGACATGGTGCTCAACATCGGCCCGCAGCACCCGTCCACGCACGGCGTGCTGCGCCTGAAGCTGGTGCTGGACGGCGAGCGGATCGTCTCCGCCGAGCCGGTGATCGGCTACATGCACCGGGGCGCCGAGAAGCTCTTCGAGGCCCGCGACTACCGCCAGATCATCATGCTCGCCAACCGCCACGACTGGCTGTCGGCCTTCGCCAACGAACTCGGCGTGGTGCTCGCGGTGGAGCGGATGCTCGGCATGGAGGTGCCCGAGCGAGCGGTCTGGATCCGGACCATGCTGGCCGAGCTGAACCGGGTGCTGAACCACCTGATGTTCCTCGGCTCCTACCCGCTGGAGCTCGGCGGGATCACCCCCGTCTTCCACGCCTTCCACGGCCGCGAGGAGCTCCAGCACGTGCTGGAGGAGGCCTCCGGCGGCCGGATGCACTACATGTTCAACCGGGTCGGCGGCCTCAAGGAGGACCTGCCGGCCGGCTGGCTCGGCCGGGTCCGGGCGGCGGTCGCCACCGTCCGCTCCCAGTTGCCGGTCTTCGAGGACCTGGTGCTCGGCAACGAGATCTTCCGGGCCCGCACCGCCGGCGTCGGCGTGCTCTCCCAGGAGCACGTGCACGCGTACGGGGTGAGCGGCCCGATCGCCCGGGCCAGCGGCGTCGACCTCGACCTGCGGCGTGACGAGCCCTACCTCGCGTACGGCTCGGAGGAGCTGCGGGGGGTGCTGACCGTGGTCACCCGGGAGGAGGGCGACTGCCTGGCCCGCTTCGAGTGCCTGCTGGAGCAGACCGTCAACTCGCTGGACCTCGCCGACGCCTGCCTGGACAAGCTGGCCACGCTGGCGCCCGGCCCGGTCAACCTGCGGCTGCCCAAGGTCCTCAAGGCCCCGGAGGGCACCACCTACGCCTGGACCGAGAACCCGCTCGGCATCAACGGCTACTACCTGGTCTCGCGCGGCGACAAGACGCCCTGGCGGCTGAAGCTCCGCTCGGCCTCGTACAACAACATCCAGGCGCTCACCGAGCTGCTGCCCGGCACCCTGGTCGCCGACATGGTGGCGATCCTCGGCTCGATGTTCTTCGTGGTCGGCGACATCGACAAGTGACGCGGGGGCCGCTCCCCGGGGAGCGGCCCCCGCGTTCGTTCCTCGGCCGGCCGCCCGGCCTACTTGTGCTTGGGCTTCTTCGGCGCGGGCGCCGGGTCGGCCGGGTGCGGGGCCACCTTGCGGTCGCCCTTGGTGGCGATCCGCTCCTCGCACAGGCCGGCCAGCACCTGGTACGCCCCCGCGCCCATCAACTCGGTGAGCTCGGGGCGGTAGCTGACGTACACGGGGTCGGGGCCGTTGTGCGCCTCCGGGCTGCCGGTGCACCACCAGTGCAGGTCGTGGCCGCCGGGACCCCAGCCGCGGCGGTCGTACTCGCCGATGGTGACCTGGAGGTAGCGGGTGTCGTCCGGGCGGTCGATCCAGTCGTAGGTGCGGCGGACCGGCAGCTGCCAGCAGACGTCCGGCTTGGTCTCCAGCGGCTCCTTGCCCTCCTTCAGGGCCAGGGTGTGCAGGGCGCAGCCCTCGCCGCCGGGGAAGCCCGGGCGGTTGAGGAAGACGCAGGCGCCGTCGACCCGGCGGGTCTGGCGGTCGCCGTCCTCGTCGAACATGGTGATGCCGCCGTCGACCTTGATCCGGCCCTTGGCGTCGGTGCCGTGCTCGAACAGCTCCCAGGTCTCCGGGGTGAGCCGGGCGGCGTGCCCGGCCACCCGCTTCTCGTCGTCCTCGTCCGAGTAGTGCGCGCCCAGCGTGCAGCAGCCGTCGGACTCGCCGCGCCCCGGCCGGATGCCGTGGCAGCCCTTGCCGAAGATGCAGCTCCAGCGGGAGGTCAGCCAGGTGAGGTCGCAGCGGAAGACCTGCTCGTCGTCCTCCGGGTCGGTGAACTCCACCCAGGCGCGGGGGAAGTCGAGCGGCACCTCCGGGCGCCGGGTCGGCATCGCGAGGTCGACCGCGACCGGCTTCGGCTTCTTGGGCTTGGCGGGGGAGTCGTGCGGGACGTTCTTCGAGGTCTCTGCTGCTGCCACTCGGCAAGGGTAGAGCCTTCGGGGGGTGCGGATCAGCTCACGGCCGAGGCATTTGCCACGATTTCACCGGCCGGACGGCGGCGGCCGGGCCGGGCCGGGCGGCCGCCGGACGTGGAGCCGGACGTGAAGGCGGGGTGAAAAGGCCGCCGCGCCCCTCGGCGGCCGGGCCGGGCGCCCTAGGATGGCGGCCGCCGGAGTCGTCCCGCCGGCCGCGCACCGAAGGCGGCCCTCGGGACGAGGTCCGCTACGGGGAGGTACGGGGATGAGCAGCAGCAAGGCCAACGGCGGTACGGGCGGCGGCGGTACGCCCACGGGCGGCGGGGCCGGCCCGGGGGAGCACTTCTCGGTCAAGCCGTGGGAGATGCACGGCGAGGGCCGGGAGTTCGAGCAGATCTCCAACGACTTCGTCCGGGCCGCGCTCGGCCTGGAACAGTCGCTGGCGGGGCTCGGCACCCCCTGGGGGCAGGACGAGCCCGGCAGCGGGTTCGGCGGCAGCTACCAGGAGGCCCGCGAGGCGGTGCTCGGCGGGCTGCACGGCATCGCCGACCGCCTCGGGAAGATCGGCACCGGCCTGCACACCATGGCCGACTCGGTGGCGGACACCGACTCCGGCATCTCGGCCGACTTCGGCCGCACCGCAACCTCCGCCCCCGGTGGCGTCGTCCACCCTGGCGGGGGGTTCGCCGCGGGTCCCGTCGGCGGCCCGGCCCGGCCCGGCCCGGCGGCCTGAGACCGCTGTTCGCGCCCGTACGCCCGTACGGCGCGCCGTCGCATGTCGCTCTTCGAAGGGGGAACCGCGTGTCCCGGAAGCTGCCCGAGGAACTCGCCCCGGTACTGGCCCTGCTGGGTCACGCCTGGCCGCAGGCGGACGAGGACGGACTGCGCCGGGCGGCCGGGCTGTGGCGGGAGTTCGCCACCGAGAGCGAACGGCTCGGGCGCCGCGGCGGGGCCTCGGCCGGCCGGGTCACCGGGGAGAACTCCGGCCGCGCGGTGGAGGCCTTCGCCGACCACTGGCAGACCTTCAGCGGCGGCGGCCGCGGGCACCTGGACGACGCGCAGCACGCCGCCGAACTGGTCGCCAAGGCCTTCGAGACGGCGGCCCTGGCCACCGACACCTGCAAGGCGGAGCTGGTCTCCACCCTGACCGCGCTCGCCGAGGACCTGAAGCAGGCCGAGGAGCACGCCGCCGCGGCCAAGCAGACCGCCGCCCAGGTCTCCACCGCCGCCACCGGCTCGCAGCACACCCAGGGCGTGTTCGGCGCGGTGGTGCACTCGGTCGGCGCGGTGGCCGCCAAGGTCAAGGACGCCGCCGCGGACACCGTCGCCGACGCGGTGAGGACGGTGGCGGTGGAGGCCGCGCGGCTGAAGGTCGCCGGGCTGCTGGAGGAACTCGGCCGGGCCATGAAGGCCGCGGTGCAGAGCGCCGTGAAGGAGCCGGCCCTCACCGCGCTGACCCGGATCGCCGGCGCGGGGACGGCCCACGTCGGCCCCGCCGACGTCCCCACCATGTCCGAGGTGCTGAGCGCCAAGGGCGGCTTCGACCCGGCCGCGGCCGGGCTGCCCGCCGCGCTGGGCGAGCCCGGTGTGCTCGGCGCCGGCGGCGCCGGGCTGACCGTCCGGCTGGACGAGCAGGGCAAGCCCGTGGTCGGGGTCGAGGGGCTGACCGTCAAGCTGGACGAGAACGGCCGGCCGGCCCTCGACGAGCAGGGCAACCCGGTGATCCTGCGGGCCGACGGCACCGAGGTGGCCGACCCGACCGGGCTCACGCTGGTGGTCGGCAAGGACGGCAGGCCGGTGGTCGCGGTGGAGGGGCTGACGGTCGAACTGGACGAGCACGGCAGGCCACAGGTCGGCCCCGACGGCCGGACCGTCCTGAACGGTCCGGACGGCAAGCCGGTGGTCGCGGTCGACCTCACCCAGCACGCAGCCCCCGGCGGGAAGCCGCCGTTCGGCACCGGCCTGGACGCCGTCCCGGGCTCGGGTCTGCCCGGTTCGGAGCTGCCCGGCCAGGGCCTGCCAGGGTCCGGCCCGCCCGGCTCGGGCCTGCCGGGCTCGGGTCAGCCGGGTGGCGGCGCTCCCGGGGCGGGCCCGCTGGTGGACGTGACGGCCGGCGGCGCCGGGCCGGACGTCCGGATCCGGACCGGTCCGGTTGGCGCGGCCGCCGGCCCCTGGGACAACGGCAACGGCGGCGGACCGTCGGCCGGCCCGGCCGTGGACACCTCCGTGGGCCGGCCCGAACGCCCCGCCCCGGCGGGCGGGTCCGGGCACGCGGGCGGCGGGTACGGCCCGGTCTCCGCGGGTGGCTACGCGCCCTCGGCCCCGGTCGAGGCGCCGCCGGCGCCGTCCCACGGCGCGGGCGCCCCGGTCTCGGTGCGCACCGACTCCGTCCTCGCCCCGCCGGCCCCCGACCTGGACCACGCCGGCGGGTACGGCGCCGGGGGCCCGGTCGCGAGCGGCGGCCACTTCGCGGGCGGCGGTCCGGCCGGCGGCGGGGCCGGCGGCTCGGGCGCCTCAGGCGGGTACGTCCCCGGCGGTGCCTCCTCCTCGGGCGGTGGTGGCTACGGCGTGTCCGGGTCGCTCCCCGGGGGCGGAAGCTTCGGCGCCGGCGGTGCGTTCGGTGGCGGTGGTGGTGCCGGCGGCAGCGCCGGCGGCGGTGGGTTCGTGGGTGGCGGTTCGGCGGCCGGCGCGGGGCACCTGCCCTCCTCGGGCGGGGCCCAGGGCGGCTCGGGCGCGAGCGGCGCCGGTGCCGCTGTGGTCGGCGTGCCGGGGGCCGGGACGCCGGCCGCCGGTGGGCCCGGTGCGGGCGGGGCCGGTGCGGGCGGTTCGGCCGCCGGTGCGGGCGGACAGCCGGCCGAGGCCCGCCAGGGAGCGGCAACGGGCGGATCGCGCGCCGGGGCCGGCACCACCGGCCCGGTGCCGATCGGGACGGGGCCGATCCTGGCCCCCGGCCCCGGCCGTGCCGGGCCCGAAGGCGGCGGTGGCGGCGCCGGTGCGGGCGCGGGCGCCGGCCACGGGGCCGGCGAGGCGCGCCGCCGGGGCGAGCACGGGCCGGGCGAGGGCACCGCGCCCTGGGTCGCGCCGGTGGCCACCGCCCAGCTGCTGGCCCTGCACCTGGCCTCGCGGGCCGCCCGCGACCAGGGCGAGGAGGAGCCGGACCAGGCCGTGCGGGTCCGCTGCATCGCCGACAGCCGCCCGTACGGGGTGCCCGGCGGGCTGGGCCCGGTAGACCCGCAGGAGCAGGCCGAGCTGGAGCGCCGGGTGCCCAAGGGCGCGGACGGCCTGCCGGCCCGGCACCCCGCCCCGGCCGCCGGCGGCTGGGCCGAGGTGGTCAACGCCGCCGGCCACCGCGAGCCGGGCCGGGCCAACAACGCCCTGGAGATCGCCCTCTCCGCCGTGGACACCTTCACCGGCCGTCCGGCCTGCGCCGCTCCGCGGATCCCCACCGAGGGCGGGGCCGGCGAGCGCGGCGGACGCGACCGCGCGGAGCGCGAACTCGGCGCGCCGTTCCGGGACCTGGGCGAGGGGGCCGAGGCCTTCGAGCGGCTGGCCGGAGCGCTGCGCCGGGCCGGACACGGCGCCCAGGCCGTCCTGCTCACGCTGGACGCGTACGGGCGCTCGCACGCCTGGAACGCCGTCCACCACCAGGAGGCCGTGACCTACCTGGACCACCAGACCGGCCGTCAGGGCCCGGAACCGCTGCACAGCGCGGACCACGGCCTGTGGGCGATCGCCCTCGACCCGGACTGCCGTCCGCTGGACCTCGCGGAGCGCCGGGCCCGTCCGGCCGTACCGGAGGCGGTGGCCGTCGCCGAGGCGGCAGCCGTTGCGCAGGCACCGGCCGTGGCGGAGGTGCCGGATGCCCCGGCCGGCGCCGGCGCCGGGGCCGGCAGCGCCGAGGCCGCCGCCGATGCCGGCAGCGCCGAGGCCGCCGCCGATGCCGGCAGCACCACCGGCAGCACCACCGGCAGCACCACCGGCAGCACCACCGGCAGCGGCAGCCCGGACGGCACCGACGGCAGCACGAGCAGCACCGGCAACACAACCAGCACCACCGACCCCAGCAGCACCACCAGCACCAGGAGCGCCGACTCGTGACCACCCGCGCGCAGGCGATCGACGCCGCCCACCGCTGGATCAACGGTGACCTGCCCCGGGCGTCCGCCGACGCCGCCACCGGCAGCCGGGCGGTGCACGCCCACGAGTTCGACCTCGGCTGGGTGCTGTGGGCGGACCCCTCGCCGGTCCGGGTCGACCCGCTGACCGGGGAACGCCGGGCGCCCGAGGAGATCGGCGCGGCCTGCGCGGTGGTCGACCGCGCAACCGGCGCGCTCAGCGTCTGGCCGTCCGTCCCCGTCCCCGAGGTGGTCCGGTTCTACCGCGACAGTCTCGGCGCCGGCTGCTACGACCCGGCGCTGCCGCCCGCCACCGGTCCCGGCGCCCGCGCCGAACTGACCTACCGGGACGAACTCGGCGGCACCCGGGCCCTGGCGCTGCGCTCCGAGCCGGGCCTGGCGCACCCCGCGCTGCGCGCCTGGCGACAGCTGCAGCAGCAGGGCGTCCGGGCCGAGGACGTGCTGTCGGTGCGCACCGACCTGCGGATCGGAGCCCTGCCCGGCGGCTACTGGGCGCACGCGCTGGCCGCCGAACTGCCCGCCGTCCAGGTCGGGTTCGAGATCCCCTACGGGCCGCGCGCGGACGCCAGGGCGCAGGCCCTGCGGGCGTTGCCGGAGCCCGCCGCGGAGCCGGGGCAGCCCGCGCCCGCCCGGCGCAACCGGGTGCCGTTCCCCCGCTCGGTGCCCGCGGCCGCGGCCGAGCACGACCGGCCCCTGGCGGCCCGGCTGGCGGAGCAGTTCGGCCCGGCCGGCGTCCGCCGCTTCGACCCGGCCGACGTCGGCCGGGCGGACCTGCCGGAGGTGACCGCCCGGGCGCTGCTCGGGGTCGGCGTGCCGGTCCTGGTCGAGGGGTACTTCGCGCTGCACCACCCGCTGCCGGACGGGATCGCCGACGGCACCCGGCCCGGCCCGGTGCTCCCGTCGGTGGCCGACCACCTGGCGGAGCTCGGGCGCGGCACGCTGGCCACCGTCCGGGCCGCGCAGGAGCTGGTCTCGCAGGTGGTGCTGGGCACTGACGGCTGGGCGCTGATCACGGTGGACACCGCGCGCGGCGTGGTCCGCGCGATCGACCCGGACCACGCCACGGCCCGCTACTGCAACGCGGACCTGACGGCCTTCGTCCGCTGCCTGTCGCTGTTCGCGGACCGGCTGCCCCGGCTGCGCGGCCTGCACCCGTACGCGGCCGGGCAGGCCGTCGCCGAACTCCAGTGGGGGCTGGCGGCGGTCGACCGCACGGTCTTCGACGACCCCGAGAACTGGTGGGCCGTGCTGGTCGAGCAGTTCTGGGACGGCCTGCTGTGAAACCGGCCCGGCCTGAACCGGCCAAGCCCTGAACCGGCTCCGGCCCTGAACCGGACTGTTCCTGAACCGGCCCGGCCCGCAGCGGCCTGCCGCAGCGGCGGGCCGCGCCGGTTCGCCCCGCCGGCCCGCTCCCATGTTTGATGAACCGTCCGAGCGCCGCCCGGACGCGCACGACCCGAGCCGGAGCCCCGCCTTGACCGTTCCACCCCGCCTGCCCGCGGCCCTGCTCGCCACCCTGGCGGTGCTCGCCGCGGGCTGCGCCGCGCCGGCCGCCGGCCGGGCGGCGCCGGCGGCCCCGGTGACCGCGCTGCGCGCGCAGGTGGCCGCGGCCCCCGAGCCCTGCGACCGGCCGGTCGTGATCGGCCACCGCGGCGCGCCCGCCGCCGCCCCGGAGAACACCATGGCCTCCTTCGAGGCCGCCCTGCGGGGCGGCGCCGACTGGCTGGAGACCGACGTGCAGACCACCAAGGACGGCGTGCCCGTCCTGATGCACGACTCCTCCGTCGACCGGGTCACCGACGGCAAGGGCGAGGTGGCCGCCCTGACGGCCGCCCAGATCGCCGGCCTGCGGGTCACCGTCGGCCCGGGCGGCCCGGAGCCCGTTCCGACGCTCGAACAGCTGCTGACCCGGCTGGCCGGCACCAGGACCAGGCTGCTGATGGAGATCAAGTGGCAGCGGCCCGAGGACGTCGCCCGGATCGCCCGGATCGCGGCGGCCAGCCGGGCCGACGTCGTCCTGTACTCCTTCTCCGCGGCCCACCTGCGGCAGGCGCACGAGGAGGCGCCCCGGCTGCCGCTGGTGCTGATCCAGGGCGGCGGCCTGGCGGACCCGCCGGACGGCCTGCCGCTGGCCGGGCTGGCCCTGGACACGGGGCTGGCGACCGCCGAGCGGATCGGGGCCGAACGCCGGGCCGGGCACCAGGTCTACGTGTGGACGCTGGACGACGAGCCGTCCTGGCAGGCGATGTCCGACCGGGACGCGGCCGGCCTGATCACCGACGTGCCGGACCGGGCCCGGCCGTGGGTGGACGCCCGCTGCCGCGCGCCCAGGAGCGGACAGCCCGCCCCGGCCGGCACCCCGTAGCGCGCCGGTGGCACCCGTCGCCGCGGGCCGTCGCCGCGGGCCGGTGCCCTGAGCCGGTGCCCTGGGCCGGTGTCCCGAGCGACCGACCTGAGCCGACCGCCTGAGTGGGCGTCAGGCGGTCGGCCCGCACGGCGCCCGGCGCTGCGCCCGGCCGCAGGTGCGGGCGCGCTCCGCCGCCGGCCGCGCCCCGCCGGGCGGCGGGAGGCCGGACGTCCCGGCCCGCCGATCGGAATGTGCGGGCCAGGACCGGTGGTCGGTGGTATCGCGTAGCGTGGACGGTTATGCGACTCGGTGTTCTAGACGTAGGTTCCAACACCGTCCACTTCCTCGTGGTGGACGCCCATCCCGGGGCTGCCCCGCTGCCCGCGTACTCCCACAAGGCGGAGCTGCGGCTGGCGGAACTGCTCGACGCCGAGGGCTCGATCCACGCGAGCGGCGTGGACAAGCTGATCGGCATGGTCGCCTCGTCGATCCGGGTCGCCGAGGACAAGGGCGTGGTGGACGTCCTGCCGTTCGCCACCTCCGCCGTGCGGGAGGCCGGCAACGGCGAGGAGGTGCTGCGGCGGGTCGCCGAGGAGACGGGCGTCGAGCTGCGGGTGCTCTCCGGCCAGGACGAGGCGCGGCTGACGTTCCTGGCCGTCCGGCGCTGGTTCGGCTGGTCCTCCGGCCGGCTGCTCAACCTCGACATCGGCGGCGGCTCCCTGGAGATCGCCTGCGGCCTGGACGAGCAGCCCGACGTGGCCTGCTCGCTGCCGCTCGGCGCGGGCCGGCTCACGGCCGGCTGGCTCCCCGGGGACGTCGCCGACCCGGAGGACCTGCGCCGGCTCAGACGCCACATCCGGGCCGAGATCGCCAGCGTGGCCGGCGAGATCGCCCGGCTCGGGGCGCCGGACCACGCGGTGGCCACCTCCAAGACCTTCAAGCAGCTGGCCCGGATGACCGGCGCCGCCCCCGCCGACGCGGGCCAGTACACCACCCGCAAGCTCACCAGGTCCGGCCTGTCCGCCTGGGTGCCCCGGCTCTGCGCGATGTCGGTCGCCGAGCGGGCGCAGATCCCGGGCGTCTCGCCGGGCCGGGCCCGGCAACTGCTGGCCGGCGCCCTGGTCGCGGACGCCGCGATGGACATCTTCGGCCTGGCCGAGCTGGACATCTGTCCGTGGGCGCTGCGGGAGGGCATCATCCTGCGCCGCCTCGACACCCTGGACAGCCCCGCCGACCGCAACCGGGCCGCCCTCACCGGCTGACAACGCCGCCCGGTCCGTGACGTTCGTCGCCTACGTCCCGTTCCGGGCCGTGTCCGCATACGCTGTCTCCCGTGGCGCAACCAGCGGACGAGGACGGGACGCAGGAGGGCCGCGCTGCCGGTGCGGGGCAGCCGCGGCCGGCCGGGCCGCGCCGGGCCCGGGCGGGTACGGCCGCCAGGCGGACGGTGGAGGCGGCCTCCCGGACCGCCCGGACGGTGAAGTCGGCCGGCGGCAGGACGGGCCGGACGGGCGGGACGGGCAAGGCCGGCAAGGCCGCGAAGGCAGGCCGGCCGGGCGCCGGTGAACTCCCGGACCCGGGCACCGCCGGCGGCACCGGCACCACGCAGGCCGGCACCACGCAGGCCGGCACCACGCAGGCCGGACCCGAGCAGGCCGGACCGCCCCCGGCCGGAGCCGGCAAGCAGCCCAGGGCGCCCCGCCGAGGGCGTGCCGCCGAGGACGCCGCACCGGCCGTGCCCGCCGGGCCGCCGGAACCCGGCCGGCCGGCCGGGCGCCGCGAACGCGCCCGGGCCGCCGCCCCCGCCGCCGCCCCCGCCAAGGCCTCGGCCGGGGCGGCCAAGGCCCCCCGGACCCCGGCGAAGGCCGCCGTGAAACGCGCCGTGCGGACCGTCGGCGCCGTCAAGGCCGCCAAGCGGGCCGCCCGGACGGCGCCCCTGCTGCGTACCACCGACCGCCTGGTCCTGCCGCAGCACCCCGGGCTGCACATCCCCGACACCAAGGTCGCGCTGTCCACCGCCTCGGTGTACCCCGAGTCCACCTCCGTGGCCTTCGAACTGGCCGAGAAGCTGGGCTACGACGGCGTCGAGGTGATGGTCTGGAACGACCCGGTCAGCCAGGACGTCGAGGCGCTGCGCCGGCTCTCCGACGCCCACCGGATGCCGATCCTGGCCGTCCACGCGCCCTGCCTGCTGATCACCCAGCGGGTGTGGACCACCGACCCGTGGACCAAGCTGGTCCGGGCCCGGGCCGCCGCCGAGAAGCTCGGCGCCGGTGCCGTCGTCGTCCACCCGCCGTTCCGCTGGCAGCGGCAGTACGCCCGCGACTTCGTCGAGGGGATCGGGCGGATGGCGGGCGAGACCGACGTCCGCTTCGCGGTGGAGAACATGTACCCCTGGCGCTACCGCGACCGCGAGATGCTCGCCTACGCCCCCGGCTGGGACGTCACCGAGGAGGAGTACCGGCACTTCACCATCGACCTGTCGCACGCCTCCACCTCCCGGATCGACGCGATGGAGATGGTCCGGCGGATGGGCGACCGGCTGGCCCACATCCACCTGGCCGACGGCTCCGGCTCCGGCAAGGACGAGCACCTGATCCCGGGCCGCGGCAGCCAGCCCTGCGCCGAACTGCTGGAACACCTGGCCCGGACCGGCTTCGACGGCCACGTGGTCCTGGAGGTCAACACCCGCCGCTCGGTCTCCGCCGCCGAACGCGAGGCCGACCTCGCCGAGGCGCTCGCCTTCACCCGGCTCCACCTGGCCACCCCCGCCCGGGTACGCTGACGATGGACCGCACGAGTGCGAACCACTGTGAGCAGGGGGAGACATGACGGACCATGACACGCTCGCTTCGTCCTTCGGTGCGGTCGCCGAGGAGTACGACCGGGCCCGGCCGAGCTACCCCGACGCACTCTTCGACGAGCTGGAGCGGCTGACCGGCCGCCCGCTGAAGGGCGCGGACGTGCTGGACGTCGGCGCGGGCACCGGCATCGCCACCCGGCTGCTGGCCGCGCGCGGCGCCCGGGTCACCGCCGTCGAGCCCACCCCGGGGATGGCCCGGCGCCTGCACGCCGTCTCGCCCGAGCTGCCGCTGGTCCGCGGGGACGGCAACGACCTGCCCTTCCACGACTCCACCGCCGACCTGATCACCTACGCCCAGGCCTTCCACTGGACGGACCCGGCCCGCTCCGTCCCCGAGGCGCTCCGGGTGCTGCGCCCGGGCGGCGCGCTGGCCACCTGGTGGAACGTCAAGGACAGCTCGACGGGCTGGGTCCGGGCGATGGGCACCCGGCTCGCCGAGGCGCTGCAGGGCTCCTACCACGGCTACGGCGCGGTGAACGAGATCGTCGGGCACCTGGAGCCGTACGGCCTGCGGCTGGGCAGCGCCGTGCTGCGCTGGGAACGGGTGATCACCGTCGACCAGGTGATCACCGACCTCACCTCGCGCTCGTACCTGGCGGCGCTCACCCCCGAGCGCCGCGCGCCGCTGCTGGCGGTCGAGCGGGAGGCGCTGCTCGCCGAGTTCCCGGACGGCTGGGTCACCGAGCCGTACGTCCTGGACCTCACGGTCGCGGTCACCGGGGGCTGACGCGCCGGCGCCGCCGGGGCCGGTCACGGTACGACCCGCACTGACCGCATCGCGGACGGAGCGTCCGCGCGCTGGACCTGAGGCGTACGCTCGATAGCTAACAGCGGCCCTGCACCCTCCCACCAGCGCAGTCGGCCGCAGCAGCCTCCGAAGGAGTGGAGCACAGTGCCCGAGCTGAAGTCCCGTACGGTCACCCACGGTCGCAACATGGCAGGCGCCCGGGCGCTTCTCCGGGCGGCCGGCGTAGCCCGCGAGGACTTCGGCAAGCCGATCATCGCGGTGGCCAACTCCTTCACCGAGTTCGTGCCGGGCCACACCCACCTGCAGCCGGTCGGCCGGATCGTCTCCGAGGCCGTCCAGGCGGCCGGCGGCATCCCCCGCGAGTTCAACACCATCGCGGTGGACGACGGCATCGCGATGGGCCACGCCGGCATGCTGTACTCGCTGCCCTCGCGCGACCTGATCGCCGACTCGGTCGAGTACATGGTCAACGCGCACTGCGCGGACGCCCTGATCTGCATCTCGAACTGCGACAAGATCACCCCGGGCATGCTGATGGCCGCGCTGCGCCTCAACATCCCGACCGTCTTCGTCTCCGGCGGCCCGATGGAGGCCGGCCAGGCCGTCCTGGTGGACGGCACCGTCCGCAAGCTCGACCTGGTCAACGCGATCTCCGACGCCGTCAACGAGAACGTCTCGGACGAGGACATCGCCATCATCGAGGAGAACGCCTGTCCGACCTGCGGGTCGTGCTCGGGCATGTTCACCGCCAACTCGATGAACTGCCTGACCGAGGCGATCGGCCTCTCGCTGCCCGCCAACGGCTCGGTGCTGGCCACCCACACCGCCCGCAAGGCGCTGTACGAGGACGCCGGCCGCACCATCGTCGACATCACCAAGCGGCACTACCACCAGGACGACTACTCCGTCCTGCCGCGCAACATCGCCACCCGCGCCGCGTTCGAGAACGCCATGGCGCTGGACATCGCGATGGGCGGCTCCACCAACACGATCCTGCACCTGCTCGCCGCGGCCCAGGAGGCCGAGGTGGACTTCGACATGCGGGCCATCGACGCCATCTCGCGCAAGGTGCCGTGCCTGTCGAAGGTCGCGCCCAACGGCAAGTACTACATGGAGGACGTCCACCGGGCCGGCGGCGTCCCCGCGATCCTCGGCGAGCTCTACCGCGGCGGGCTGCTGAACGAGGACGTGCACACCGTGCACTCCGGCTCGCTCGACGAGTGGCTGAAGGGCTGGGACATCCGCGGCGGCTCGCCGTCGCCGGAGGCCGTCGAGCTGTTCCACGCCGCCCCGGGCTGCGTCCGCTCGGCCACCGCCTTCTCGCAGTCCGAGCGCTGGGACACCCTGGACACCGACGCGGCGGGCGGCTGCATCCGCAGCGTCGAGCACGCCTACTCCGTCGAGGGCGGCCTCGCGGTGCTCTACGGCAACCTCGCCGAGGACGGCTGCATCGTGAAGACGGCCGGCGTCGACGAGTCGATCTGGACCTTCAGCGGCCCGGCCGTGGTGCTGGAGTCCCAGGAGGACGCCGTCGACGCGATCCTGACCAAGCGGGTCAAGGAGGGCGACGTGGTCGTCATCCGCTACGAGGGCCCCAAGGGAGGCCCCGGCATGCAGGAGATGCTCTACCCGACCTCCTTCCTCAAGGGCCGGGGCCTGGGCAAGGCCTGCGCGCTGATCACCGACGGCCGGTTCTCCGGCGGCACCTCGGGCCTCTCCATCGGCCACGCCTCGCCCGAGGCGGCATCCGGCGGGGCCATCGCGCTGGTCGAGGACGGCGACATCATCTCGATCGACATCCCGGCCCGGAAGGTCGACCTGCAGGTCTCCTTCGAGGAGCTGCACGAGCGCCGGCTGAAGCTGGAGTCCGAGGGCGGCTACCGGCCGAAGAACCGGCAGCGCGAGGTCAGCCAGGCGCTCAAGGCGTACGCGGCGATGGCCACCTCGGCCGACAAGGGCGCCGTCCGGGACGTCAGCAAGCTCGGCTGACCGCACCCCGCGGGTCGCCAGGACCAGCAGGCGGTGACAGGCAGGACGTCGTAGGAGCCGCCCCGGCAGCCGGGGCGGCTCCTACGTGGTTCCGGGCCGGGCGGGTGATAATCGGATCCGTGAGCGAGCACCCCACCCCCAGCAGCAGCCCGGCCGGCCCCGCCCCCGAGGGCGCCCCCGCACCGGCGGGCATCCGCTGGTTCGGCACCAGCTGGGTCGGGCGCGGCTCCGACTACCGGTTGCGCCGGGTGCTCGTCCCCGTGGGCGCCCTGCTGGCCGCGGCCACCGGCGCGCTGCTGCTGCGCTTCGGCGTCCAGGGCGTGCAGATGTCGGACGCCGGGGGCTTCGTCCACGGCCTGCTGGTCGCCGCCGTCGCGATCTGCTCCTGCCTGGCGGCCCTGCGCAACTGGAAGCTGCTGAGCGAGGGCCGGGAGTCGCTCACCGGCTGGATGGCCGAGGACAAGTCGCTCGGCGCGGTCTGGATCATCGGCGGGGTGGGCGCGCTGCTCGCCTACTTCGCCCGCAGCCTGGTCGAGGCTCCCGGCGAGGCGGTCGAGCGGGCCCGCCACGAGGAGGCCCTCCAGCGGTTCGAGCGGCGCCAGGCCAACCGCAGCCGGCGGCCCGACACCAGGGCGCCGGGCCGCGGCAGGCGGCGGGGCTGAGCCCTCCGTCCGGTCAGCTGCGGCTGATGGTGCCGCACTCCGGGCCCGCGCTCGGGTCGGGGACGGGGGCCGGCGTGCTCCGGTCGTACGGGTCGGTGGCGGGCCCGTGGGGCGTCTGCCCGGGCGGGGCCGGCACCGCGAACTGCTCGAAGTACGGGTGGTAGAAGCCGTCCTGGACGTGGCAGGCGGTGTTGGCCACGTCGCCGCGGAACTCCGCGAAGTTGATCTTCTTGGGGTTGGTCCGGTAGCGGGCCGGATCGTAGAAGCGGTAGGTGTCAGCCCGCCGCACGACGGTGCGGGCGGTCCGGGTGCTCCCGCCGACCTCCTCGGCCACGGCGATCGTCCGGGCCACCGGCTTCGCGGCGATCGTCCAGGCCACCGGCTTCGCGGCGGCCGAGTTCTCCGGAGCGGCCGGCCGGGCGCTCGCCGGCGGCTTGGTGCCGGGCAGCGGCCGCCCGGCCTCCGGGCCGGGGCGCAGCGCGTACACGAAGCTGAAGTCGGTGTGGATCAGCACGCCCCGCTCGCCGTCGCCCTCCACGCTCATCCGGCCGAGGACCCGGACGTCACCCACCGGGATCGCGTCGCGCGGGTCGAAGCGGCTGAACAGGGAGGTGGCGTCGGCCGTCCCGTCCGGGTGGTCCAGCCCCCGGACGGCGGCGTCCCGCTCCTCCCGGTCCAGCAGGTCCAGCGCGGTCTCCGGGCGGCCCCCGGCGATCACCGCCGGGTCCAGGTTGGACGCCACCAGGAAGTCCTTGACCAGCTTCAGCTGGGCCGCGACCTGATCCGCGTCGAACGCCCCGACCGCCTGCGCCGGGGGCAGCTCGATCGCGCCCGGGCCGGCCGGCCAGCCCTCGGCGGGCGAGCCCGCCCACGGGTGGTCCACGGTCGGGCTCTGCGCGGCCAGCGACGGGGGCGCCGAGCCGGGTCGGGCCGTCTCCGGGGCGACCGAGGGGGCGGAGGTGGGCAGGCCGCCCCGCGTGCCCCGGTACCAGTCCCGCAGGCCGTCCAGGTTGAGCACGGCGAGCAGGACCGCGACGGTGAGGAGTACGAACAGCGGCGCGCGCAGGTCCCGGCCCCGGCGCCGGGGCGTGCCCCAGGCGTCGACCGGCGCGGGCGCGCGGCGCAGCCGGCGCTTCGGCCGGGCCGGTGTCGGGTCGAGGACGGTGCGGCGGGCCCCCGGGTCCACCGGCGGCTGGTCCTTCCAGCGCGCGGCGAGCATCCGGGTGCGCCCGGCCTGCTCCTTCACGGTGGCACCCTTGACGAACTCCTCGTCCAGGACGAGGTTCTCGAACGGGTCGCTCCCGTCCGGGTCGGACCCCTCGGAACGGCGGGGATCCGGATCTTCGACTGTCGGCATCGCGTCAGTATGCCGACGCCGGGTGACACCCCGATGATCAGGGGCACAAGTCCGGGCGACGGGCGGTGGGTTCGGACCGATAGCGACCGGTGTGTCCGCCGCCGGGCCGCGTCTCCCCGGCACCGTTCCGAGCCCCGGGCCCCGGAACACCCCCGTGGTCCCGGGCCCGGGGCGCTCGGCCGCCCGCCGGGCTCACTTCTCGCGGGCCTGCTTCACCGAACCCACCACGCCGGCGACCGCCAGCAGCAGACCGGCCGGCAGCAGCGACACCAGGAAGGCGCCGATCAGGCTCGCGTCCCCGAGGAAGGTCTGCGCGAGCGTGTTGAGGACCAGCAGGGCCCCGGCGGCGGGCATCGCGGCCTGCCACGGGTGCTCGCCGGCCCAGCGCCGGATCCGCCGGTCCCCGGTGTCGGTGCGGAGCCGCCCGCCGACGGTGCCGACCAGGAAGAAGAAGAACAGTGCCCAGCCGGCCGGGCCGGCGAGCATGCTCATGGACCAGTGCCCGGTGATCAGATCGACCCCGAGCGCCGCGGCGCCCACCACCGCACCGACTCCCGCGGCCGTCCGCCACGGGCCCATCGTCGCGGAGGCGACGGCGAGCTGCTGATTTTCGCGTCGGGACAAGTCTCCGTGTGCCATGTCTCCACGGTGCTCCGCCGGTGCGCGGGAAGCCATAGGGGAGAACCCCGAGTTTCCCCCTACGCCGGGAGGGCCGCGCGGACCTCCCCGCGGCGGGGCCGCCGGCGCCTCCGGGGCCGCGGACGGCCCCGCCGGACGGCCGGCCCGGGCCCGGCCGAACCCGCCGCCCCGGGCCCGGTGTTCGGGAGCGGAACGGCCGGGCCCGGAGCTGCCCACGGGCTGGACCGGCACCCGCCCGCGCGGGCACCGGTGCGAGGATGGCCGCAGCACCGAGTCGGGACGGTACGAAGGAGCGGCCATGAGCAGCAGCGCAGCACAGGGACAGAAGATCGCCTTCCTCGGCACCGGGAAGATCGGCGAGGCACTGCTCTCCGGCCTGCTGCGGGCCGGCAAGGACCCGGCGGACGTCATGGTCACCGCCCGGCGCCCGGAGCGCGCGGCCGAGCTGGCCTCGACGTACGGCGTCGGCGTGGTGACCAACGCGGAGGCCGCGAAGCTCGCCGACACCCTGATCCTCGCGGTGAAGCCGCAGGACATGGGCACCCTGCTGGAGGAACTCGCCCCGCACGTCGGCACCGACCGGCTGGTCATCTCGGCGGCGGCCGGCATCCCCACCCGCTGGTTCGAGGCACGGCTCGCGGTCGGCACCCCCGTCGTCCGGGTGATGCCCAACACGCCGGTGCTGGTGGACGAGGGCATGTCGGTGATCTCCGGCGGCTCGCACGCCACCGAGGCGCACCTGGAGCGCGCGGAGGAGATCTTCCGTTCGGTCGGCAAGGCCCTGCGACTGCCCGAGTCCCAGCAGGACGCGGCCACCGCGCTGTCCGGCTCCGGCCCGGCGTACTTCTACTTCCTGGTCGAGGCGATGACGGACGCGGGCATCCTGCTCGGCCTGCCCCGGCACGTCGCCCACGACCTGATCGTGCAGTCCGCGATCGGCGCGTCCGTGATGCTGCGCGACTCCGGCGAGCACCCGGTCAAGCTGCGGGAGGCCGTCACCTCGCCGGCCGGCACCACCATCGCGGCCATCCGCGAGCTGGAGAACCACGGTGTCCGGGCGGCCCTGCTCGGCGCCCTGGAGGCGGCCCGGGACCGTTCGCGGGAGCTGGCGTCCGGCGGCAAGTAGTCCGTGCCGCGGCGGCGGGCGGGCCCGGCAGTAGGCTCGCGGGTGTGAGCTACGACCTGGTGATCTTCGACAATGACGGCGTCCTCGTGGACAGCGAGCCGATCTCGAACCGGCTGCTCGCCGAGTACCTGACCGAGCTGGGCTTCCCGACCACCGTCGAGGACTCCTACCGGGACTACATGGGCACCGCGGCGCACCGGGTGCACGACGTGATCGGCGAACGGTACGGCGCGAAGCTCCCCGAGGGCTTCGACGAGCTGTTCCACGCCCGGGTCTTCGACGCCTTCGCGACCGAACTCACCGCCGTGCGCGGCGCGGAGCAGCTGCTGAAGGAGGTCGGGCAGCGCTCCGTGCCGTACTGCCTGGCCTCCTCCGCTCACCACTCCTGGATCCGCACCGCGCTGGACCTGACCGGCCTGCGCGGGTACTTCCCGGAGGAGCGGATCTTCAGCGCCCAGGACGTCGGCGTCGGCAAGCCCGCCCCCGACCTGTTCCTGCACGCCGCCCGCACCCTCGGCGTCGACCCGGCCCGCTGCCTGGTCGTGGAGGACAGTGTCAACGGCGTGCTGGCCGCCCGCGCGGCCGGCATGGACGTGTACGGGCACACCGCCCTCACCGACCCGGCGAAGCTCACCGCCGCCGGGGCCACCGGGCTGGTCGGCGAGCTGTCGGAGCTGTCCGTTCTGCTCTGAGGCTCCCGCGGGGACGGGGGCCGCCGGAGGCCGCCGTGATCCCGGGCCCGCGACCCCTCCCCAAAAACCCGCGCACCGCCTACGCTCTCGCCAACGTCGTCGTACCGGCCAGTAGTGAGGTCCCGCATGAGCACCGACCCGCCGGCCCGGCTGCGGCAGGCACGCGCCGCGCTGGCCGTGAGCTTCCTCCTGCAGGGCATCACCTTCGCCCTGCTGGTCACCTGCATCCCCGAGATCCAGGACCGGTACGGGCTGGACGACTCGCTGCTGCCGGTCTTCCTGGCCGCCGTGCCGGTGCTCGCCGGGGTCGGCTCGATCACGTCCGAGTGGCTGGTCAAGCGGACCAGCGCCCGCAGCGTGCTGCGGGTCGTCCAGCCGCTCCTCTGCCTCACCCTGGCCGCCGTCGGCCTGGGCGACACGCTCTGGCAGCTGGGACTGGTGCTCGGCTCATTCGGACTGCTGGTCGGCGCGCTCGACGCCAGCATGAACATGCTCGGGGTGGGCCTGCAGCACCGCTACGGGCGCTCGATCATGCTCGGCTTCCACGCCGCGTTCAGCCTGGGCGGCATCCTCGGCGCCGCCGTCGCCGGCCTCGGCTCGCACTACCACCTCAGCCTGTTCACCCTGTTCGGGACGGCCGCCGCCGTCCTGATCCCGCTGGCCGTCCTGGCCGGCACCCGGTTCGCCGGGCCGGCCGAGCTGGGCGACGCCGTCCGGGAGGCCAGCGAGGCCGCCGCCCGCTCCATCCCCTGGCGCCCGCTGCTGCCGCTCTGCCTGGCGATGGCCGTGGCGTACATCGCGGACGCCTCCGTCTCCAACTACAGCGTCAAGTACCTCACCGACGGGCTGGGCAGCCCGGACGACGTCGCCAAGCTCTCCTACCTCGGGTACATGGTCGCGATGCTGCTCGGCCGGACCCTCGGCGACCGGGCCGTGCAGCGCTGGGGCGCCGTGCCGGTGGTGCGCGGCGGCGCCGCGGTGGCGGCCCTCGGCTTCGCGCTCGCCGCCGCGGCGCCCGGCCCGTGGGCGGGCATCGCCGGTTTCACCGTCCTCGGGTTCGGGATCTGCGCGATCATCCCGCAGGTGTTCGCGGCCGGCGGGCGGCTCTTCCCGGACGACTCCGACGCGGCGGTGGCCCGGCTCAACCTGTTCAACTACGTCGGCTTCCTGATCGGCTCACCGCTGGTCGGGGCGATCGCCGACGCCAGCTCCTACCGCTGGGCACTGCTCGCGCCGATGCTGCTGGTCCTCGCGGTGATCCCGCTGGCCGGCCACTTCGCGCCGGCGCCGATCACGACCCGTACACCGGCGAAGGTGCTCTGACGGCCCGCCGGGCCCGCGGGCGGACCCTTACGACGCCCGCCGGGCCCCACCCACTACCGTGGAGGCCATGCCCGACGCCGAGCGTGAAACCCCCTGCGGCCTGCACCTCTTCTGGGACGAAGCCGTCACGAGCTACGACTTCGGCCCCGGCCACCCGATGGACCCGACCCGGCTGGCCCTCACCATGCGGCTGGCCGAGTCGCTGGGGCTGACCACCGGACCGGGCGTGACGGTGCGGGCCGCGGCCGCCGCCGGGGACTCCACCCTCGGTCTGGTGCACACCCGCGAGTACGTCGAGGCGGTCAAGTACGCCGCCGCGCACCCGGACGAGCGGGACGCCCGGCACGGTCTCGGCACCGAGGACAACTGGTCCTTCCCCGCCCTGCACTCGGCCTCCGCACTGATCGCCGGCCAGTCGGTGGCGGCCGCCGAGGCGGTCTGGCGGGCCGAGACCCCGCATGCGGTGAACTTCGCCGGCGGGCTGCACCACGCCATGCCCGGCCAGGCGTCCGGCTTCTGCGTCTACAACGACGCCTCCCTCGCGGTCGCCCGGCTGCTGGAGCTCGGCGCCGAGCGGGTCGCCTACGTCGACGTGGACGTGCACCACGGGGACGGCGTCCAGCAGGCCTTCTGGGACGACCCGCGGGTGCTCACGATCTCGCTGCACGAGCACCCCGCCACGATCTTCCCGCAGACCGGCTGGTCCAGCGAGACCGGCGGGCCGGCCGCGCCGGGCAGCGCCGCCAACCTGCCGGTGCCGGCCGGCACCGGCGACGCCGGCTGGCTGCGCGCCTTCCACGCCCTGGTGCCGGACCTGCTGGCGGCCTTCCGCCCCCAGGTGCTGGTGAGCCAGCACGGCGCCGACACCCACGTCGAGGACCCGCTGGCGCACCTCGCCGTCTCCCTGGACGCCCAGCGGCACGTCGCCGAGCAGCTGCACGAACTGGCCCACCGGCACGCAGACGGGCGCTGGGTCGCCCTCGGCGGGGGCGGCTACGCCGTGGTCGACGTCGTGCCCCGGGCCTGGACCCACCTGGTCGCCACCGCTGCCGGCCGGCCGGTCGACCCGGCCGCCGAGACGCCGGCGGACTGGCGCGCCGAGGTCTACCGCCGGACCAGGCAGCAGGGCCCGCTGCGGATGACCGACGGCGCCGACACCGGCTGGCGGGACTTCGAGGGCGGCTACGACCCCGCCGACCGGCTCGACCAGGCGATCCTCGCCGCCCGCAAGGCGGTGTTCCCGCACCACGGGCTGCTGCCCTGAGCCGCCCCGGCGGCGCCCCCGGCCGCCCGCCCGGCCCGTGGGCCCGCCGAAGGGGCCAGGGGGCGCTCACGACGGCGTACAGGCGCGTACGGCGAGGCTCCGGTGCTCCTCGCGCGCGCTCCGTGCTTCCGTGCGCCTTTTGCCGGACCGGACCCTCCCAGCAGACTCGACCGCACCGGCCGCCGCCGCCCGGCCGCACCGCCGACGGCCGCCCGGGGCCCCCGGGCCGGGGCGCACGCCCTTGCGGGGCAGCTGTCCTGCGTGCACGGCCGGTCGACGGCGCTGACCGGACCGGCTGCGCCAGACCGCCGATCGACTACGTACTGCAACGGGGGGATCTCGCACCGTACGAGTCGGGCGCTTCCCCCTCTTCCCACTGGTACCACCCTTAACTACTCTGGGGATACACGTGTGCCGGTGGAGTCACCGGAGGGGAAGCCGGTGCCTTGCACACGGGTAAGGGTCGGGTGAGGTCATGAGTTCCGGCGAACGCCCCCTGCAGGAGGTCGTCTTCCTGACCGTGGCAGAGGTTGCCTCGGTCATGCGGGTGTCCAAGATGACGGTGTACCGGCTGGTGCACAGCGGAGAACTGCCGGCCATCCGGGTCGGCCGTTCCTTCCGGGTGCCCCAGCAGGCGGTCCACGAGTACCTCAAGGAGTCCTACGTGCGGCTCGAAAGCGCGTAGCCGGCAACCGGTGGGCGGGCCCGCAGCCAGCGGGTCCCGCGCCCGTTTGCCGCAGATTTCCCGCAAGTTTCCCGGTCGCCGGGAGCGCGATTACGGTGCGGGCCGCGCGGAAGGTAGGCTAGGCCCTCCGTCAGTCGTATGGACTCCGTCTCACACGGACGAGAGTCTCAGTGAGCGAGGGTTGTTCCGTGGGCTCTGTCATCAAGAAGCGTCGCAAGCGTATGGCCAAGAAGAAGCACCGCAAGCTTCTGAAGCGGACTCGCGTTCAGCGTCGCAACAAGAAGTAAGCCCTACGGCCGCGCACTGCCGGCCTGGAGCTTTCCTGCCCGCCCCGGCCCTCACGGCCGGGGCGGGCAGTGCCATCTCCGGCCCCGGCGGGCCGGGACCGGGGCCGCCCGGCAACACCGCCCGATTCGGTGCGCGCGGGGACACCCGCCCGCAACCCGGGCGCGATACGGTGCACGCAGATGAGGGCAGGTCGGCCGAGGAGGACGCGAACACCGTGGGCAAGGTCGTGCTCGTCACCGGCGTGGCACGGCACCTGGGTGCCCGCTTCGTCGCCGACATCCGTCGCCGTCCCGACATCGACCTGGTGGTCGGGGTCGACGTCCAGCCGCCCCGCGACCCGGTGGCCGAACCCGAGGGTCCGGCGGCCGGCTACCGCTTCGAGAAGCTCGACCTGCGGCGCCCCGCCGTCGCCCGGGTCATCGCCGAGCACCAGGTCGACACCGTCGTCCACCTCAACGTCAGCGCCACCGGGCTGGGCCCGGCCGGCCGCAGCGCCGTCAAGGAGTCCAACGTCATCGGCACCATGCAGCTGCTGGGTGCCTGCCAGAAGGCGCCCGGCCTGCGCCGCCTGGTGGTGAAGTCGACCACCGGCGTGTACGGCTCCGCGCCGCGCGACCCGGCGGTCTTCGGCGAGCGGATGCAGCCCAAGAACCTGCCGAGCGGCGGCTTCGCCAAGGACGCCGCCGAGGTCGAGGGCTACGTCCGCGGCTTCGCCCGCCGCCGCCCGGACGTCGCCGTCACCGTGCTCCGCTTCGCCAACATCGTCGGCCCGGTGGGGGACACCCCGCTCTGCGAGTACTTCACCCTGCCGGTGCTGCCGACCGTCCTCGGCCACGACCCGCGCCTGCAGTTCGTCCACGAGGACGACGTGATCGAGGTGCTCTGCCGCTCCGCCGTCGAGCCCGTCCGCGGCACCAGCAACGCCGGCACCTTCAACGTCGCGGGGGAGGGCGTGCTGCTGCTCTCCCAGTGCGCCCGCCGGCTCGGCCGGCCCACCGTGCCGATGCTGCAGCCGGTGATCGGCTGGGTGGCCGGGCTGGTCCGGCAGACCCGGCTCGCCGACTTCTCGCCGGAGCAGCTGCGGCTGCTGACGCACGGCCGGGTGGTGGACACCACCCGGCTGCGCGAAACCTTCGGGTACCAGCCGCGGTTCACCACGGCGGAGGCCTTCGGCGACTTCGCCGCCGCGCAGAGCGCCGGACTGCTGCCGCCGGAGCGCCTGACCGCCGTCACCGACCGCCTCACCGGGCTGCTCGGGCCCGAGGGCGCCGCGTTCCGCCACCCGGCCCACCCGACCCGTCCCACACAGGAGCTGAACCCGCGATGAGTGCCGCGAGGGAGTACGCCGCCGGCGAGGCCAAGGTCATTCCGATCGAGTCCGCGCCGAGCTGGAGCGACGCCCCGGAGGCGGGCCTCGCCGACCGGCTGGCCGACGCCGTCGGCGGCGCGCTGGCGGGCCGGCTCGGCCCGGCGGCCACCAAACTGTTCGGCAAGGGCTGGGAGGAGCGGGCCGCCGGCGGCCTCTCCTTCCTGCGCCGCCGGATCACCGGCGACTACGAGGTGGACGAGTTCGGTTTCGACCGGGAGCTGACCGAGGCGGTCTTCCTCTCGCTGCTGCGTCCGCTCGCCGACAAGTACTTCCGGGTCGAGGTGCGCGGGATCGAGAACATCCCCGCCGAGGGCGGCGTGCTGATCGTCGCCAACCACTCGGGGACGATCCCGCTGGACGCCCTGATGACCCAGGTCGCGATCCACGACCACCACCCGCAGCGCCGCCACCTGCGGATGCTCGCCGCCGACCTGGTGTTCGTGCTGCCGGGCGTCAACGAGGTGGCCCGCAAGGCCGGGCACACCCTGGCCTGCAACGAGGACGCCCAGGCGCTGCTGGAGCGCGGCGAGGTGGTGGGCGTCTGGCCGGAGGGCTTCAAGGGCATCGGCAAGCCCTTCGCCGACCGCTACAAGCTGCAGCGGTTCGGCCGCGGCGGTTTCGTGGCCTCCGCGCTGCGGGCCCAGGTGCCGATCGTGCCCTGCTCGATCGTCGGGGCCGAGGAGACCTACCCGATGATCGGCAACGCCAAGACGCTGGCCAGACTTCTGGGCCTGCCGTACGTGCCGATCACGCCGACCTTCCCGTGGCTGGGGCCGCTCGGCGCGATCCCGCTGCCGACCAAGTGGACGATCCAGTTCGGCGAGCCGATCGCCACCGACAGCCACCCGCCGGAGGCGGCGGACGACCCGATGCTGGTCTTCGACCTGACCGACGAGGTCCGCGAGACCATCCAGCACACCCTCTACAAGCTGCTGGTGCAACGGCGTTCGGTCTTCTTCTGACGGCCGCAGGCACCGGCGGACAGTACGACAGTGAGGGGCCCGGGCGGTTGCCCGGGCCCCTCACCGCTGTTGCTCGCGCCTGCTGACGCCCGCGCCCGGTCAGCCCAGCTTCAGCCCCGGCAGCAGGCCGGGGATGAGCGGCGGGATGTCCAGACCCGGCTGGCTGCTCGGAGCGTTGCTCGCCGCGCCGGTGGGCGCCGCGGTGGAGCCGCCCGGGGTGGCGTCCGGGCTCGGCGAGGGGTGCGCGCCGGTGATGCCGTTGGCCAGGCCGTCGACCAGCCCGCCGACCGCCGCCGGGGGGTTGCCCGGCGTCGCGCTCGGCGCGCCGGAGCCACTCGCGGAGGCCCCTGCCGAGGGCGCCCTGCCCGCGGTGCCCGGCTTCGCGCCGCCGGTGCCGCCGGCCGGGTCGCCGCCGGTCTGCCCGCTGCCGGACGGGCCGCCCGCGTGCTCGCCGCCGCCCGCCCCGCTGCCGTCGGCCGTACCGCCCTGGGCGGCCGGCTCCACGAGGCGCAGGGGCGCGACGTCCTCGCTTATGTCGTCGAAGAGCCGGTCGACCCGGCCGGCCTCCTGGGTGAGCTGGACCGGGAGCCGGCCCTGCAGCTCCGACCAGCGGCCGTCCTCGTCCTCGGCGAACCCGGCCAGCATCCGCATCGGCTCCAGCGAGCCGTTGCTGCGGTAGACGGACCTCAGCAGCTCGCGGCCCTTGATGGCCTCGGCGTGCATGTCGGCGAGCGCCCGGCGCACCTGCTCGACGGTGTCCGGGTTCAGCGCGGACGGTGAACCGGCCCGCCCCAGCAGCCCCTTGGCCTCGCCGAGCCGGGTCGAGGCCTGGTCCAGCAGCAGCGCGCCGCGCTCGCTGTCGGAGCCCGCGAAGTCCAGCTGGAGCCCCTCCAGTCCGCGCTTCATCCCGTAGAGGGTGTCCCCCGGCAGGGCGTTGGTGCTCGCCGCGGCGGCGCCGGCGAGACTGCCGACGGCGATGCCGGCGACCAGCCCGCCGATCGCGAACCTGCGGCTCCAGCGGCCGCGCGGGACGGCCCGGTGGGCCCGGCTCCTGCGTTGCGCGGGCACGGTGACGCCGGCGCCGCCGGCGAACGCCTGCTCGAACGCGGCCATCAGCTGGGCGCGTTGGACCGTTCGGACCTCCGGGTCCAGCTCCGGGCCCGGCAGTGCGCCGAGCGAGTCGGCCATGCCGAGCAGGACGGCCGTCGTGTCCCCGCGGTCAGCGGTGGCCTCCGCGGGCCGCGCGGCGTCCCGGTGCTCTACCTGGTGGGCCTCCAGCGCCTCGGCGAAGGCCTTCGCCCGCCGGTGCTCCAGCACGTTTGCCGTCACGGGCCACACCTCCCTTCGTCGTTGTCGACACCCCGGCCGGCCGGACGGTTGCCTCGGCGGGCCAAAGCCACTCCATCGGGTGAGAGGTCGCGATCCGGCTTGACCGTACGCCTGGTGGAGGCTTGCACGCTGGCCAACGAGCGGCGCGGGCCGTCGGTTACGCACGACTGATCATCGGACCGACCGTTCACCCGCACGTGTCGGCCGGATGATGCCGGTGACGGGGGGCCGGATATCCGTCGGACCACTCCGCCGCTCACCGGGCGTCGGGGGGCAGCAGGCGGGCCAGGGTCCGCACCGCGCGGTACTGAAGGGTCTTGATGGCGCCCTCGTTCTTCCCCATGATGCGGGCCGTCTCGGCGACCGAGAGCCCCTGCAGGAACCGCAGGGTGACGCACTCCTGCTGCTGGGGGTTGAGCCGTCCGACCGCCTCCAGCAGGGCGGCGTTGGAGAGCCGCTCCAGGACGGAGTCCTCGGGGCTGCGCTCGCACTCGTTGGAGTCGAGCATCTCGCCGGTGGTGACCTCCAGCCGGAACCGGCTGGACTTGAAGTGGTCGGCCACCAGGTTGCGGGCGATGGTCACCAGCCAGGCGCCGAAGTCGCGGCCCTGCCAGGTGAAGGTGCCGATCCGGCGCAGCGCGCGCAGGAAGGTCTCGCTGGTGAGGTCCTCGGCGGTGGCCCGGCTGCCGACCCGGTAGTAGATGTAGCGGTAGACGGTGTCCGCGTAGTGGTCGTAGAGCCGCCCGAAGGCCTCGCTCTCACCGGCCTGGGCCCGTTCGACCAGCTCCATGATCGGGTTGTGCTCGGTCTCGAAGCCGGGGCTCGGGGCCGTCCGGGCCCGGCCGCGGCCGCCCGCGGTGGCCGGGCGGCCACGGGTGCCGGCCGGGCCGGTGGTGGTGGTCGTGCCGCCGGCCCCGGTCCCGCCGCCGGTGCCGCTGCTGCTGGTGCCGCCGGTGGTCGCGGTGGAGCGCAGCGCCACCCCGGGAGGGTGGGCGTGGCCGACCGCGAAGGCGGCCCCGGCGGGCACCAGCTGGGGAGTCGGCAGGAACTGGCTGCGGAGCAGGGTGCGCAACAGGTCCAGCCCGGTGGAGATCTGCCGGTCGGAGGCCTGCCGGACCCGGTTGGTGCGGGAGCGCAGGGGCGCGGGCGACGGGCGGGTGGGAGCAGGCGCGTCGTTCCGGACGGGTGGGTACACGGGACTCCCAGAGGCAGAACTGTGGACGGATCACCTCCGCCTGCGCGGAGAGCACCCCCCACCCCCGTCCTGAGGACGCACGGGGAGGCGTGCATCCAGGAGAGAATAACGCTTTGTGCAATGACAGCTACACCCTGTTGCCGAAGTGGTCGTTTGGGACCCGCTCCGTGTGCATCTGCGGCTGATACTGACCGGAGCTGTCGTCATTCGCCCGGCTCAACGTGACCGAATGACAGCGCTCGGTGACAACTTTCGCGGTGTGACCGGCGGTTTCCCCGAGTTCGAGCCCGGCAACCCCAGACTTTCGGGTGCTGTCGAACGATCAGATCCGGTCATCCGGTGGCAGGTTCGCAATCGGGCGGCCCGGCCGGTCCGGCGGGGTCGGGAGTTCGCTCGTACGAGGCCCGGGCCGGCCGCCCGATTGACGCCGGAGCCCGGGCCGGCCGCCCGATTGACGCCGGAGCCCGGGCCGGGCGGGACGCCCGGCGGCCGTTCCGGCGCAGCCCGGTCCCGAGGTCAGGCGGTACGGCGGCGGTGCACGGCGACGCCGGCCGCGGTGGCCCCGGCGACCACGCCGAGCGCGGCTGCGGCCGGGATGCCCACCCGGGCGGCCTTGCGGCCGGTCCGGAAGTCGCGCACCCGCCAGCCCATCGCCCGGGCGTGCCGGCGCAGCGCGCCGTCCGGGTTCACCACGTACGGGTGGCCGACCAGCGAGAGCATCGGGATGTCGTTCGCCGAGTCGCTGTACGCGGCGCAGCGGTCGAGGTCGAGCCGCTCGCGGCGGGCCAGCGAGCGGACGGCGGCCGCCTTCGCCGGGCCGTGCAGCAGCTCCCCGACCAGCCGGCCGGTGTAGTAGCCGTCGGTGGCCTCGGCCACCGTGCCGAGGGCGCCGGTCATGCCGAGCCGGCGGGCGATGATCCGGGCCACCTCCTGCGGGGCGGCGGTGACCAGCCAGACCCGCTGGCCGGCGTCCAGGTGCATCTGGACCAGGGCCCGGGTCCCCGGCCAGATCTTCTCGGCGATGACCTCCTCGAAGATCTGCTCGCAGATCTCCTCCAGGTCGGCGGTCCGCTTGCCGGCCACCAGCCCGAGCGCGGTGTGCTGGGCGTCGGCCATGTGGCCCGGGTCCTCGGTGCCGTGCAGCCGGAACCAGGCCTGCTGCCAGCCGAAGCGGGCCACGTCGCGCCGGGTGAAGAACCGCCGGCGGTAGAGGCCGATCCCCAGGTAGAAGATCGCCGCGCCGCGCAGGATGGTGTTGTCGCAGTCGAAGAAGGCGGCGGCGCGCGGGTCGTCCGGGTCCGGCGTGTGGTTCTCGGCCGGCGGCCTGGGCGCCTTGGCGGGCCTCTTGGTGGGCGCCGCGTCCGTCCCGTGCGCCTCGTCCGTCCCGGGCGCCCCGTCGGTCCTGTCCGTCTCGACGCCCGTGTCCGTCTCGGCAGCCGTCTGCGCCTCGGCGCCCGCGGGGACCGCCCGGGTCCGGGCGGTGCCGGCCGCGGGGGTGCCGGAGGGGCCGGCGGGGATGTCCGGCAGGGGCGCCGGCGTCGCGCGCAGGGCGGCCTCCGCCGCCTCGGCGGCGGCCTCGCCCGCCAGCGCGGTCCGCTCGGTGGGGGTACGCCTCGCCTGGGTGAGCCTTCGCAGCACGGCCATGGCACCGAGCATAGCCAGGACGCGGGGCTCCGCCTGTGACTACGGCGTGCAGGCACCGTTAACAGCCAGGTGCGGACCGGTCCGCCGCCGCCTGCGGCGACCGGGTGCACCGGAGTCCGGACGGTCCCTCGGAACGGTCCCTCGGACGGGGGACCGCCGCGGCGACGTCCGGGGCCCGGCGCCGGGGCCGGCCCGGGCTCCGGCGGCGCTGGAGCACAATGGGCCGGGTGAGCCCACTGCTGCGACGCGACAAGAACTCGAACCCGGCCGACCGCACCGTGACCCTGGTCGGCAAGCCGGGCTGCCACCTCTGCGACGACGCCCGCGAGGTGATCGTCCGGGTGACCGGCGAGACCGGTGCCGCCTTCGAGGAGAAGGACATCACCCAGGACGAGGAGCTGTACCGCAAGTACTGGGAGCAGATCCCGGTGACCCTGATCGACGGCCGCCAGCACGACTTCTGGCGGGTCGACGAGCGCCGGCTGCGGGCGGCCCTGGGCGCCTGAGCGGAGCCTTCCGGCCGGCCGGCGGCCTGGTCCCGGCCGTCCGCACCCGCGAGGCGGGCCGGCCGGTCGCCGTGCCGTGGCCCGGGCCGGCCGGCCCCGGGGGCGGTCCGCCGGTCGGGCCGGCGCCCGGTCGGGCCTCGGTCGGGCTGCGGTCGGGCTGCGGTCGCGGCCCGGGACGGCCGTAGGTGTGGCGAAGATTTCCCTGCAGGCGGCTGTCCATCGGCCGCGTGGTCGGCTTACGATCTAACCCGTTTCGCCAGGGGGGGCCTGCCGCAGACGCCGAGGGGGTTGACCGCAGAGGAGAGCAGTCATGCTTCCCGGCCGAACCCCCGGGCCGGCGTCCGCCAGCGAGGGCTTCGCCGTGGTCGACGTGGAGACCACCGGGCGCAGTCCGTGGCGCCATCGCGTGGTCGAGGTCGCCGTGGTGCTGCTGGACGGCCGGCTGCGGACCGAGGCCGAGTTCTCCACCCTGCTCGACCCGCTGGGCCCGGTCGGCCCGACCCATGTGCACCGGATCGCCCAGGCCGACGTGGCCGGCGCCCCGCGCTTCCGCGAGGTCGCCCCGCACCTGCTGGAGCTGCTGGCCGGACGGGTCCTGGTCGGCCACCACGTGACCTGCGACCGCGCCTTCCTCGATCGTGAGTTCGCCCGGATCGGGGTGGCCTGGCCCGCCGTGCCGCTGCTCTGCACCATGCGCCTCGCCCGGGCCCACCTGCCGGAGGCGGGCGGCTACGGCCTGGCGGCCTGCGCCGAGGCGGCCGGGCTGGGCCGGTACCCGGCGCACACCGCGCTCGGCGACGCCCGGGTCACCGCCGAGCTGCTGCGGCACTGCATACACGTCCGTTCCTGCCCGCCGGCCGACTGGGCCGAGCCGCTGCGCGAGGCCGCGCGGGTGCCCTGGCCCAGGCTCGCGCGGGCGCGCTCCCGGGCGGACGGGGAGCCCGTCCCGTCGCTCCGGCGAGAGGCTCCGTACGGCCCCCGGCCACTCGGTGTGCAGCCCCCGGCGGTGGCGCGCGAGGACTCCGGTGCTATGGGATTCCCGGCGTGATGCGCGTCACTGTTCATGGACAAATCGGACACCATCTTTGTGCACACGTTCACAAACGCATAGCCTGGCTGCCTAAGCCCAGCTTCACCCACAGGAGCACCGTGGCAATCGGCCGATCACCACAGAGCAGTTCGCAGACGCCCGACCAGGGCGCCGCGCGCCGACCCTCGCGTGCCCGGGGAATCCCGGAGGCGACAGTCGCCCGCCTCCCGCTGTACCTGCGGGCGCTGACCGCGCTCTCCGAGCGCTCGGTGCCCACGGTCTCCTCCGAGGAGCTGGCGGCCGCCGCGGGCGTGAACTCCGCGAAGCTGCGCAAGGACTTCTCCTACCTCGGCTCGTACGGCACCCGCGGTGTCGGCTACGACGTCGAGTACCTCGTCTACCAGATCTCCCGCGAGCTCGGCCTGACCCAGGACTGGCCCGTGGTGATCGTCGGCATCGGGAACCTCGGCCACGCGCTCGCCAACTACGGCGGCTTCGCGTCCCGCGGCTTCCGGGTGGCGGCCCTGCTGGACGCCGACCCGGCCGTGGTCGGCAGCAGCGCGGCCGGCCTGCCGGTGCGCCACATGGACGAGCTGGAGGAGATCGTGGAGACGCAGGCCGTCTCCATCGGCGTCATCACCACCCCGCCCGGCGCCGCCCAGCAGGTCTGCGACCGGCTGGTCGAGGCTGGCGTCACCAGCATCCTCAACTTCGCGCCCACCGTGCTGACCGTCCCGGACGGCGTGGACGTGCGCAAGGTCGATCTGTCCATAGAGCTTCAGATCCTGGCCTTCCACGAGCAGCGCAAGGCCGGCGAGGAGCCCGACCGGGGCGAGTCCGTGCTGGACCGCGCCCCCGGTCCGGTCCGGGCCGCGGCCGCCAAGCTGCGCCGGGCCGCCGGCGCGAGCGCCAAGCGGACCGACGCCAAGGCCGAGGCCGAGCCGGTCAAGGGCGGCCCCGGCCAGGGCCCCGAGGGCGACCTCTCCGCGGTGATGCCGGCATGAGTGAGCGAATCCGTCCGGGCAGGGGGCTGGCATGAGTCTGCTCGTCGTAGGGCTGAGCCACCGCACGGCCCCCGTCGGGGTGCTGGAGCGCGCCGCGCTGACCGGTGACGTCCCGACCCGGCTGCTGCACGACGCCGCCGCCACGGCGACCGTCGCCGAGGCCGCGCTGCTCAACACCTGCAACCGGATCGAGCTGTACGCGGACGTGGACAAGTTCCACGCCGGCGTCGCCGAGCTGTCCCTCCTGCTCGCCCACCACAGTGGCGTCGACCTGGAGGAACTCACCTCGCACCTCTACGTCCACTACGAGGACCGGGCCGTCCACCACCTCTTCTCGGTGGCCTGCGGCCTGGACTCGATGGTCGTCGGCGAGGGCCAGATCCTCGGCCAGCTCCGCGACGCGCTCGCGCGCGCGCAGGAGGAGCACACCGCCGGACGCGACCTCAACGAGCTGTTCCAGCAGGCCCTGCGGGTCGGCAAGCGGGCGCACAGCGAGACCGGGATCGACAAGGCCGGCCAGTCGCTGGTCACCTTCGGCCTGGAGCAGATCGCCGCGGGCGCCGGGGCGATCGCCGGCAAGCGGGCCCTGGTGGTCGGCGCGGGCTCGATGAGCTCGCTGGCCGCCGCCACGCTGCTGCGCAGCGGGGTGAGCGAACTGTTGATCGCCAACCGCACGCCCGAGCGGGCCGAGCGGCTGGTCGCCAACCTCGGCGGCGGCAACGTCCGCACCGTCGACCTGGCCAAGGTGCCCGAGGCGCTGGCCGACGTCGACCTGGTGATCTCCTGCACCGGCGCGGCCGGCGTGGTGATCGGGGCCGCGGACGTCGCGGCCGCGGTCGCGGCCCGGGCCGGCGCAACGCCGCTGGCCTTCCTCGACCTCGCCATGCCGCGGGACGTCGACCACGCCGTGCACGAGCTGCCCGGCGCCCTGCTGGTCGACCTGGAGAGCCTCTCGCACGCCCACGCCGCCACCCCCGGCGCGGGCGACGTGGACGCCGTCAGCGGCATCGTCGCCGACGAGGTGGCCGCGTTCGGCGCCGCCCAGCGCGCCGCCCGGATCGCCCCGACCGTCGTCGCGCTGCGCGCGATGGCCTCCGAGGTGGTGCTCGCCGAGCTCGGCCGGCTGGACTCCCGGCTGCCCGACCTGGACGAGCGCTCCCGCGCCGAGATCACCCAGACCGTCCGCCGCGTCGTCGACAAGCTGCTGCACGCGCCCACCGTGCGGGTGAAGCAGCTCGCCGCCGAACCCGGCGGCGCCTCCTACGCGGACGCCCTGCGCGAGCTGTTCGACCTCGACCCGGCGGCCGTGCACGCGGTCTCCGGTCCGCCGGTCGGCGCCCAGAGCACCGCGCAGGTGGGCCCGCAGGCCCAGGGCCCGCAGACCAACCGTCCGCAGAACCCGGGCCCGGCCCGGCCCGCCAACGGCAGCCTCACGGGCGAGGCCGCCAGATGAACCGTCAGCCATCCCACGAGTACCACCGGGACGATCGCCTCATGAATGGTCAACCGCTCACCGACCAGGCCGCGCCGCTGCGGCTCGGCACCCGCCGCAGCGCGCTGGCCATGGCGCAGTCGGGCATGGTCGCCCGCGAGGTGACCCGGGTCACCGGACGCCCCGTCGAACTGGTGGAGATCACCACGTACGGCGACGTCTCGCGCGAGGCCCTCGCGCAGATCGGCGGCACCGGCGTCTTCGTGTCCGCCCTGCGCGACGCCTTGCTGGAGGGCCGGATCGACTTCGCCGTGCACTCCCTCAAGGACCTTCCCACCGCCGCCCCCGAGGGACTGGTGCTGGCCGCCGTCCCCGAGCGCGAGGACGTCCGCGACGCCCTCGTCTCGCAGGAGGGCCTCGGCCTGGAGGAGCTGACGGAGAAGCTGGCCGGCGCCGGCCGCGAGACCCGGATCGGCACCGGCTCCCCGCGCCGCGCCGCGCAGCTGAACGCCTGGGCCGCCGCCCGCGGCGCCTCGGTCGTGACCACCCCCATACGCGGCAACGTCGACACCCGGATCGGCTTCGTCGCCTCCGGCGAGCTCGACGCGGTGGTCCTCGCCGCGGCCGGTCTCAACCGGCTCGGCCGGGCCGACGAGATCAGCCGGCACCTCGACCCCGAGCTGATGCTCCCGGCCCCCGGCCAGGGCGCCCTCGCCATCGAGTGCACCGACGCGGACACGGCGCTCGCCGCCGCGCTCGCCGCCCTGGACCACGCCCCCACCCGGGTCGCCGTGACCGCCGAGCGCGCCCTGCTGGCCGCCCTCGAAGCCGGTTGCTCCGCCCCGGTCGGCGCCCTCGCCACCTGGCATCCCCAGGACGGGGACGGCCCCCCAGAACTGCAGCTGGAAGGCGTGGTCGGCACCGTCGACGGCGCCACGCTGCTGAAGATGTCCGCCAATGGTCCGCTCGTCCTCGACGAGACGGCCGAGCAGCAGGCGCAGGCCCTCGGCCACGCCCTCGCCGCCCGGCTGCTCGCCGCGGGCGCGTCCACTCTGATGGGGGAGCGAGCCCGATGAGCCCCACCGCTGCCACCGACACCCCCCTCCCGGGCGAGAGCCCGTTCCCGGCCGGGTCCGCTCCTTCGGGGCGTTGCACCTTCCTGGGCGCGGGCCCCGGGGACCCGGGACTGCTGACCCTGCGCGCCGTCGAGGTGCTGGCCTCGGCCGACATCCTGGTCGCCGACCCGCTGACCGCCGCCGCGGTCCGCAGCCACTGTCCGGCCGGTGTGCAGGTGCACACCCCCGCGGCGCCGGGCGCCGAGGACCAGGACGGCACCTTCGACCTGCCCCGGCTCGTGGCCGAGGCCGTCCGGGCCGGCAAGCACGTGGTCCGCACGGTCGACGGCGATCCGGGCCTGGACGGCTTCGCGGCCGAGGAGATGCTCTCCTGCGCCCGCTCGGCGATCCCGTTCGAGGTGATCCCGGGCGTGGCCCAGTCCGTCGGCGTGCCCGCCTACGCGGGTGTGCCGCTGCGCGGCAGCAACGGCACCGACGTCCGCTTCGTGGACGGCGCCGCCCTGCTGGCCGGCGGCCCGGTCGACCTCGGCGCGCCGGAGACCACCCTGGTGGTGCGCACCACGCTCGGTCAGCTGCCCGCCACCGCCAACGCGCTGGTGGCCAACGGCCGCAAGCCGGACTCCGCGTTCTGCGCGACGCTGTCCGGCACCACCACCCGCCAGCGCAGCTTCACGGCCACGCTGGCGACCATCGCCGCCGACCTGAAGGCCGCCCGGGTGCTGCCCTCGCCGGTCTCGGCGCCGGTCGACACCGCGACCTCGGTGATAGCCGTGGTCGGGGAGCAGGTCGCGCACCGCTCCTCGCACTCCTGGTTCGAGACCAAGCCGCTGTTCGGCTGGAACGTCCTGGTGCCGCGGACCAAGGAGCAGGCCACCGGCCTCTCCGACCAGCTGCGCTCGTACGGCGCGGTGCCGCAGGAGGTGCCCACCATCGCGGTGGAGCCGCCGCGCACCCCGCAGCAGATGGAGCGGGCGATCAAGGGCCTGGTGACCGGCCGCTACGAGTGGATCGCGTTCACCTCGGTCAACGCGGTGCGCGCGGTGCGCGAGAAGTTCGAGGAGTACGGGCTGGACGCCCGGGCCTTCGCCGGCATCAAGGTGGCGGCGGTCGGCGAGACCACCGCGCAGGCGCTGGTCGACTTCGGCGTGAAGCCCGACCTGGTGCCCTCCGGCGAGCAGTCCGCCGCCGGGCTGCTGGAGGACTGGCCGCCGTACGACCCGGTCTTCGACCCGATCGACCGGGTGCTGCTGCCCCGTGCCGACATCGCCACCGAGACCCTGGTGGCGGGCCTGGTCGAGCTGGGCTGGGAGGTCGACGACGTGACCGCCTACCGCACGGTGCGCGCCTCGCCGCCGCCGGCCGAGACCCGCGAGGCGATCAAGGGCGGCGGTTTCGACGCGGTGCTCTTCACCTCGTCCTCGACCGTGCGCAACCTGGTCGGCATCGCCGGCAAGCCGCACAACGTGACCGTGATCGCCTGCATCGGCCCGGCCACCGCGAAGACCGCCGAGGAGCACGGCCTGCGGGTCGACGTGATGGCCCCCGCGCCGTCCGCCGCCGCGCTGGCCCAGGCCCTGGCGGACTTCGGCGCCCGCCGCCGGGACACCGCCACGGCGGCCGGCGAGCCGGTCTACCGGCCCAGCGAGCGCCGCCCGGGCTCGCGCCGCAAGGCCCGCTGAGAATCCCGTCGGGGGAGGCCGGGCGGCCTCCCCCGACGATCGACCGTTCGGAGAGAGAAGCAGTGTCCGCCGAATTCCCGTACGTACGCCCGCGTCGCCTGCGCTCCACCCCGGCGATGCGCCGGCTGGTCGCGCAGACCCGGCTCCACCCGGCCGAGCTGATCCTGCCGCTGTTCGTCCGGGAGGGCGTCAGCGAGCCGGTGCCGATCTCCTCCATGCCGGGCGTGGTCCAGCACACCCGCGACACCCTGCGCGCGGCCGCCGTGGAGGCGGCCGGGTCGGGGCTCGGCGGCGTGATGCTCTTCGGCGTGCCCGAGGTCCAGGACGCGGTCGGCAGCGAGGGCACCAACCCGGACGGCATCCTGCAGCAGGCCATCCGCGACGTGGTGTCCGAGGTCGGCGACTCGCTCGTGGTGATGTCCGACCTGTGCCTGGACGAGTACACCGACCACGGCCACTGCGGCGTGCTGGCGGCCGACGGCAGCGTGGACAACGACGCGACGCTGGCCCGGTACGCGGAGATGGCCGTGGTGCAGGCCGACGCGGGCGTCCACCTGGTCGGCCCGTCCGGCATGATGGACGGCCAGATCGCGGTGGTCCGCCGGGCGCTGGACGAGGCCGGCCACCTGGACACCGGCATCCTCGCCTACACCGCGAAGTACGCCTCCGCCTTCTACGGCCCCTTCCGCGAGGCCGTCGGCTCGTCCCTCAAGGGGGACCGCAAGAGCTACCAGCAGGATCCGGCGAACGCCCGCGAGTCGCTCCGCGAGCTGGAGCAGGACCTCGCCGAGGGCGCCGACATGGTGATGGTGAAGCCGGCCATGGCGTACCTGGACGTGCTGCGCCAGATCGCCGACGCCTCGCCGGTGCCGGTCTCCGCGTACCAGGTCTCCGGCGAGTACTCGATGATCGAGGCCGCCGCCGCCAACGGCTGGATCGACCGGGAGCGCACCATCCTGGAGACGCTCACCTCGATCCGCCGGGCCGGGGCCGAGCAGATCCTGACGTACTGGGCGGTCGAGGCCGCCGCGATGCTGCGCTGAGCCGCCGCGGGCGGACATGGTGAAGGCCGGGCCCCGATCGGGGCCCGGCCTTCACCATGTCCGCCCACCGGCGGCCCGGGGCTGCGCCGGCAAGTCCGGTACGCCTGAGCGGTGCCGGCCCCGGGCGGCTGGCCGGGGCCGGGCTCCGGGATCAGCCGATGTGGGCGAAGCCCTCCTGGCCGCCGGCCAGGTCGGTGGACGTGGCCCAGCCCCACTGGTGGGCGCCGGTCAGGATGTTACTGGTGTGCGCCACGCCCCACTGCTCGCCGGCCGCGAAGACCGGGTCGGCGGAGGCCACGAACTCCTGGCCGCCGGCCACGCCGACGTGCGCGTAGGCCGGCGCCGAGACGCCGGCGACCGCCAGCGCGCCGACCGCGGTCAGAACGGCCTTGCCCAGCATGCTCTTCATCGAAATCTGTCCTCTCTCCTGCGGTCCGCCTCCCGGGCCCGGTGGGCCGGTGAGCTGGTCGGACCGGGTTGGGGCCTGTCATGTCACGTGACCACACGAGGCCGGTGGACGGGCCTCGGCGCGCGCCGCCCCGAGGGTGTGTCACCCGAAGGGGTCGCACACGGACGGACCTTCCGGCCGGCTGGTCGCGGAGAAGCCCGTGGGGCCCGGAGGTGGTCCCCCCGAGCCCCACGGACCGTGTTCGGCGACGGCTGGTGAGCCGTGCTGCCGAGCAGGTGGCCTGATCAGCCGATCAGGTGCGAGACACCCGCGTCGCCCGAGGACTGGGTGTTCTGGCCGACGTTGCAGATCTGCTTCGGGGTGCTGTTGAGGATCGGCACCTCGACCGGCACCGCGACACCGACGACGGCGACGGCGATGTTGTGGACCTCCGGCAGGCAGATGTTCGGGTTGTCCAGGGTGTGGAAGTTCGGGCTGTGGTCGCCGTGGGTGCCGGTGGCGTTGGTGCCACCGTCGCCCTGGACGGAGACGGCCGAGCCGTCGGAGTCGGCGATGGCGGAGGCGGAACCGGCCGACATGGCGATCGCGGCGACGGCGAGGCCGGCGGCGGCAAGGGTCTTCTTGATCATTTCTGGTGTTCCTCTCGGGGGTGAATCGGGGGCGATTCGAGGTGGTTCAGGAGGGTGGAGCGGAGTGGTTCAGGTGGTCCCGACGGTGGCCGGGGGATCAGCCGACGAGGTGCGAGACCCCGGAGTCACCCTTGGACTGGGTGCCCTGGCCCTGGGTGCAGTACTGCTTGCCACCGCTGTTGGCGATCGGGACCTCGACCGGCACCGCCACACCGAGGACGCCCACAGCGATGTTGTGGATCTCGGGGAGGCAGATGTTCGGGTTGTCCAGGAAGTGGAAGTTCGGGCTGTGGTCGCCCCACGTGCCGGTGTTGTTGGTACCGCCGTTGCCCTGGAGCGAGGCGGCGGCGCCGTCCGCGTCACCGATGGCGGAGGCGGGGCCGGCGGCCATGGCCAGTGCGGCCGTGACCAGGCCGGCGGTGGCGAAAGTCTTCTGGAGCATGGGGGAGATCCCTCTCTGAAATGCTTTTTCGGATTCCGTGCGTTCAACGATGAGACCCGGTCTGCGGTCACTGGCCAGATTGGGCGGACTCTCCAATGCACTGCGGCATCCGGTCCTGCCATCGTCGTGGCTGCGACATTGAGATCAAAGAATGACGGGCCGGAAGGTTACGCGGAATCTGGAAAACCATCCGTCGATCGTGCCCGGGGTTCGTCGTCGAACGGCCGTGCAGTCGGATTATTAGGCCGAATCGGTTAACGGGCGCAATCCGGGCCGCAGGTGCCTCGTTAAAGCAGTTGCTTTCGGCTGCGCGACGCAGCCGCCCCCAGAAGATGTCCAGCCAGAACGGTGAATACCATGAAGCTCTCCAAGCGGGCCGGCGCGATGCTGCTGGCGGTCGGCGCCGGCGTCCTCGCCTCCCAGGGCGCGGCCGCCGCCGCCGGCATCACGCCCGATCAGGTCGGCGCCCTCGAAGGGAAGCTGGCCACCGAGCAGGTGCCCTTCGACGTACCGCTCGGTGCCGCCACCGACCACCTCGGGCTGCTCCCGGCCGGCGGGCACCTGCACGGCGGCATCCCGACCTCGCTGCTGATGCCGGCCGTGCCGGAGAAGGAGCGGGGCAACCAACTGGTCCCCGAGCGGATCATCCCCGCGCTGGCCGGCGGCAAGGTCGGCCCCGAGCTCCAGGCGGCCGTCCCGCTTCCCATCGCGGACCGCTCCACCGAACTCGGCGACCTGCTGGTGGACGCCCCGGCCGCGCCGCTCAACCTGGCCGGCCCCGCCCTCACCCTCGGCCGCCCGGTCAGCTACGTCGAGGGCACCAGCGGGCCGCTGACCGAGAACCCGCTGAAGTTCGGCGAGATCGACCCGCAGCTGGTCACCGCCCCGGTCCAGGCCGTGCCCGGCGCCAAGGCCTCGCTCGGCGGCTCCGACAAGCGGATCTCGGTGGCGGAGTCGGTGGAGAACCTCGCCGCCACCACCACCGCCACCGCCACCGGAGTGCTGGAGCAGGCCCAGGGCTGAGCCCGTACGGGTGCCCGCACGGCCAGGAGCCCGGTGCCCCGCCGTCCGTCCCGGACGGGTGGTGGGGCACCGGGCTCCTGACGTTGCCCGGGTGCGGCGGTGCGTCAGCCCGGCAGGACGCCCAGCAGCGGGCCGACCGCGGGCAGGTCCCTGGGGCCGCCACCGTCGCTGAGCGGGCCGGTGACGGCGGTGGTGGCCACCGGGGCCAGGCCGGAGTTCTCGGGCTGCACGGCCACCCCGTTGTTCAGCACGTCGGCGGAGGACTGCGCGAACGGGTCCAGCCGCAGGTCCTTGACCGGCGCCACGCCGTAGCCGAGGGCGCCGGTCAGCCCGCCGACGGCGGGTGCGACGTCGTTGCGCTGGAGGTTGGTGACGGGGTTCGCGTGCGCCGTGCCCGTGCCGAGCAGCATCGCCGCGCCCAGCACGGCGAGGCCGGCCCCGCTCTTCTTGAAGGCCATCAGGACCTACCCTTCGGGTGTTTCGGTGGTGCGGGGTCGCCGGGATCGCCGGGGCAGCAGGGGCGGACGGGCCGATGCCGTACTGCCCCAGGGCCGGCGGCCGAGGGGCAGTACGGTCAGGATTCGTGCCGATCGGTGATCAGCAGTCTTCCTCGACGACGGGGGGCGTCTGCTGCTGCGGGACCTCGACGTTGGCGCAGCTGTTGCCGAACGCCGGGTTGAGGGCCCCGATCACGTTGACGGAGTTGCCGCAGAGGTTCACCGGAACGTGGACCGGGACCTGGATCAGGTTGCCGGAGAGCACGCCGGGGGAGCCGGCGGCGACGCCCTCGGCGGTGGAGCTGGCGGCAGCGGCACCCGCGCCGGCCAGCACCATGCCGGCTGCGGCAGCGGTGAGGACGACGGCCTTCTTCACGTTCTGCATGGGAGTTGATCTCCTAGATCACAAACGGGGGACGTGCCGCACCCCGCGGTGGCGGGGTGCGGCACGGACTCGGTGGAACGACGTCGCCTGATCAGCGACCGCCGTTTCAGCCGACGTTGGCGCAGCTGTTGCCGAACGCCGGGTTCAGCAGGCCGATCACGTTGACGGTGTTGCCGCAGACGTTGAGCGGCACGTGGACCGGGACCTGGATCAGGTTGCCGGAGAGCACGCCGGGGGAGCCGGCGGCGACGCCCTCGGCGGTGGAGCTGGCGGCAGCGCCACCGGCCGCACCGACCACGAGGCCGGCCGCGACGATGGACAGGACGGCAGCCTTCTTGAGGTTACGCATGGGGGTCTTCCTCCATTGTCTTCCCGACGGGATCGACTGTCGGGATCCGGGCGAATCAGAATCATCGCCCGCTGGTTTAGGGGTGCGCCGTGATTGTCACTCTGGCGGCCCAAGTCGCGCGTGTCGCCCCTGGCTTGGGCGGTGCTCGGCCGCTTCGTTCTTGCGCCCCTCGAACAATTCCCGCACGGCCGGTAAAAGTTCGGACGGTGGCGCGACCAGGAGATCGTCCACGGAGAACGGAAGTTCGACGTGGGGTGACCTCCCGGGAGTGTGGGGGAACCGGATCAGGTCCGGGCCCTCCGCCCCGGGATCAGCCGTTGGCGCAGGCGTTGCCGAAGGCCGGGTTCAGGGCGGCGATCACGTCGACGGTGTTGCCGCACAGGTTGACCGGGATGTTCACCGGCACCTGGATCAGGTTGCCGGAGAGCACGCCGGGCGACCCCGCCGCGACGCCCTCGGCCGTCGCACCGTAGGGGTGGGCGGAGGCCGTGGCGGCGCCGCCGAGCAGCAGGGCTGCGGCGGCCGCGGTGCCGAGCACGCCGTGGGCGAGCTTGCGCATGTGTCGGGGTCCCGTTTCGTGAGTGGGCCGGATGAAGCGTGTTCCGCCAGGAAGAACGACGGGACGCCCGGTGGGAAACGGTCGGGTTCTCCGATCACCCGAATGCCCCGGGTAAGCCGTACGGGTGATAGCCGCCGGGTGCGCGCAACCCGGTACCCGGGGCCTCGTTGGAGATCACGCACGTTCCGTGCAGCTGTGAACCCTTCGATCGTTCAGGAGGCTCGATATGAGCATCAAGAAGACCGCCGCAGTTGGCGCCGCCGTGGTAGGCATCATTGCGGCCGGTGCCGGCAGCGCGATGGCCAGCTCCACCGCGGAGGGCGTCGCCGCCGGCTCCCCGGGTGTCGCCTCCGGCAACAACATCGCCGTCCCGGTGCACATCCCGGTCAACCTCTGCGGCAACTCCATCGACGTCGTCGGCCTGCTGAACCCGGCCTTCGGCAACAGCTGCGCCAACGTCGGCTGACCTCGGTCGGTCCGTTCGTTCCGCGCAGCACCGAGCCGCCGTCCTCGCCTCCCTCCTGGGGTGCGGGCGGCGGCTCGGTGCTGTCCGGCGCCGCTCCTCCGGCGCGCCGCTCCTCCGGCGCGCCGCTCCTCCGGCGCGCCGCTCCTCCGGCCGGTCTGCCGGGCGGGACCGGCCGGGTCGAAGGGCGAGCCGATCCGGCTGCCGCGCCCGTGTCACGACCCTTGTTGCATTACTTGTCAGTACCTAGAATATGAGGCCTGCTCATATTTCCCTCGGCCGGAGGCAGTTCGGGCCGAGGGCAACCGCACGCTCCACGCTCCGCGCCGCCCGGCCCCCACCGGTCGGCGTCCCCGCCCCCGCAAGGAGTAACGCGTGATCAGGTCACTGTTCCCGGCAGCCCGGCGATGTCCCGCCGCGTCCCGGCGCTCCCCCGCGGGCGCCCTGCTCGCCACCGTAGGCCTCGTCGCCGGCCTCGTCCTGGCCGGCGCCCCGGGCGCGCTCGCCGACACCGCGGCCGCCGGCGCCGCCCAGGCCCGCCCGCCCGCGATCGTCGCCCTCGGCGACAGCGCCATCTCCGGGGAGGGCGCCGGTACCGACACCGGCGACGGCTACTTCCCCGACAGCGACAGCCCCACCAACTACTGCCACCGCCACCCCAAGTCGGAGATCTTCGTCACCGACATCCCCGGCGTCACCCCGATCGACCTCGCCTGCTCCGGCGCCCAGACCGGCGACCTGGTCAGCGACCCCGAGCTCGCGAAGATCACCGGCCCCGGCAGCGGCGACTTCGGCGAGCCCAAGCAGGACGTCCAACTCGCCCGGGCCGCCGCCACGTACGACATCAAGATGGTCGTCGTCACGATCGGGGCCAACGACGACTTCGACTTCAGCGGCATCATGATGCACTGCCTCGGCCAGTACTTCCCGATCCCGCAGGGCCAGGGCTGCCGCGACACCATCGGCAGCGCCGAGATCGCCGAGCGGGCGAAGCGGGTCCAGCCCAAGGTGGTCGCGGCCCTGCGCGACATCCGGCAGACCATGCGGGCGGCCGGTTACGCCGACTCCTCGTACCAGCTGGTCCACCAGTCCTACTTCAACCCGATCACGCCCGACGTCCGCACCAACACCTACGTCGGCAAGGTCGCGGACGGCTGCCCGGCCTTCCCCGAGGACCTCGCCTGGGGCCACAACTGGGTGGTGCCGGTCCTCAGCGACACCCTGCGGGCCGCCGCCGAGCAGGTGCCCGGCGTGCGCTACCTCGACCAGCGCCGGGTCTCCTTCGGGCACGAGGTCTGCGCGGAGTGGACCAGCTCGCCGTACGAGTACACCAACGGCGACGTCATCAACCTCTCCGAGTGGGTCCGCAACGGCTGCGACCAGCAGATCGGCATCCCGGGCCTGTGCATGAACATGGTGCGCCAGTCGTACCACCTGCGGGTCGCCGGCTACCGCGCCGAGGGCGTCTGCCTCGGCCAGTTCTACGCCCGGCCCGCCCAGCAGCAGGCGTACTGCACCCTCGACCAGCAGAACACCACCTCCATCGAACCCCTCGCCCCCGGGCAGCCGTTCGGGGACGGGCCCGAGGACGGCGCCTGGTACCAGCTGACCGACACCGCGACCGGAAAGGTGCTCGACCTGTCCGGCGGCGGCAGCTACGGCGACAGCACCAACGGCCGGGCCGCCATCACCTACCGGGCCACCGGCGGGCTGAACCAGTCCTTCGTCCTGGAGGCCAAGTCCGGCGGCAGCTACGAGCTGGACTTCAGCGGCAACCGCGACATGTGCCTGGACGCCACCGGTGCCTCCACCGCACCGGGCACCCGCCTGGTGCAGTGGCGCTGCAACGGCGGCGCCAACCAGCACTGGGTCTTCAAGCCCGCCGGCGGCGGCCGCTACACCCTGGCCGACTCGCAGGACACCGGGAAGGTCGCCACCGCCGGCCCGTCGGACGCCCAGGGCAACCAGCTGATCGAACTGGCCGCCGACACCGGCGCCCCCGGCCAGCTGTGGCAGCTCACCAAGCTCGGCATCGTGTACCTGCACGGCTGAGCCGCGCGAAGCCGGCGCGGCATCCGGCCGGGGTGCCGAACCGTCCGCCGTCAGCCCGTCGCCCCGATCACGGCGGCGACGGGCTCCGGCAGCGGGTACGGCCGTTCGGCGGGCGCGCCCCGGCCGCCGCCGCGGCGCACCTCGCCCGCGAGCGCCGTCACGTCCGACACCGAGACCAGCCACTCGTCCGCGTACCGGCGGACCGCCTCCCCGCGCAGCCCGACCTGCAGGGCCCGCCACGGCAGCGGGCGCAGGGCGGCGTCCCGCTCCGGGTCCCACTGCACCCGGACCTCACCGCGTCGCAGCTCACGTCGCCAGGCATCCCTGGAGGGATGCAGCCGGGCCGGTACGAACTCTCCACCGCGCGAGCGAGCGCCCATTCGAAGCCGTCCCGGGTGATCTCCAGGGCCAGCACCCGCTCCTGGCCCGGCGCCCGGCCCCAGTCGCTGCGGTACATCATCCAGAGGAAGGACGGCTTGATCCACGTCATCCGGCCCCGGTCGAAGGCCTCGGGAAAGCGTCCGGTCCGGGCGGCCGGCCCGGCGACGGCGGCCGGGAAGGCCTGGTACACGGTGACGGTCGAGGCGGTGAAGACGGCCCGGATCCGGCGGACGGGGAGGGACATGCCCGGATCCTCGGCCACCACCGGGCCGCCCCGCCATCGGATTTCCGCGCCCCGGCGGGCGGCCGGCGGCGGCCCGGGGCCTGCTCGGGGTGCCCGGGCGGGCCCCCGCGGGCCGTGCCGTAGGCTCGCCCGGCAGCTTGCGTCCACAGCGGCGGTCCTCGGCGGGGGCGGAGTCAGGGTTCATGAGTTCAACACCAACCAGCGCGTCGCCCGAGGCGCCCGTCCGGCCCGGCGCACCGCTGCGGCCCGCGGCGCCGGCCTCCGCCTCCGCGGGCCCGCGCCGTCCCGCCGGCCTGCCCGCGGGGCCGCCGGCCGCCCCGCGCGGGGCGGCGGTGCGCGCCCGGGCCGGCCGCTACGGCGTCGCGCTCGCTGCCTACGCGGCCGTGAAGACCGCCGGGTTCGCCGTCTTCCTCGGCCTGCTGGCCTACGCGGACGACTACAGCGGCAAGGCCACCGGGCGCGGGGGCGGCGCCCGGCCCTGGGACGTCCTGGGCAGCTGGGACGGCGTCTGGTACCAGCGGATCGCCCTCAGCGGCTACCACCCGCAGCTGATCCCGCTGCACGGCTACCCGCACGCCACCCTGTACGAGAACTCGGCGGTGTTCTTCCCGCTCTACCCGTGGCTGATCCGGATCGTCTGCGCCTGCACCGGCCTCGGCACCTACGGCGCCGGGATGCTGGTCGCGGTGGTGGCGTCGTTCGTCGCGGCCGCCGGGATCTTCGCCGTCGCGGCCCGGACCGGCGGGGTGCGGGCGGGCGTGGTGGCGGCCGCCGTCTGGGGCCTGTTCCCCGGCTCGGGCGTGGAGTGGGCGGTCTACTCGGACTCGCTCTTCGTGGCGCTCGCCGCCTGGTCCTGCCATGGTGTGATCACCCGGCGCTGGCTCACCGCCGGCCTGCTGGCCTTCACGGCGGGTCTGGGCCGGCCGACGGCCGCGGCGCTGATCGCCGCCGTTTCTCTCACGGCGCTCGTCGCACTTGTACGGCGCACGGACGGCTTCGTGCGCCCCCTGGCGGCCGTGCTGATCGCCCCCTGGGGCCTGCTCGGCTACATCGGCTGGGTCGGCTGGAAGGTCGGCGACCCGGCCGGCTACTTCCACCTCCAACGCGGAGCCTGGAACCGGTACTTCGACTTCGGCTCGGCCACCGCCCACAGCCTGCTGGACGTCCTGGTCGGCCGCTGGCAGGCCTGGCAGGTCAACCCCGTCCCCGACCTGATAGCGATCGCGCTGCTGATCGCCCTCCCCGGCCTGGTCGTCCTGCTGCTGCGGACCCGCCCCCCGCTGGTCCTGATCGTCTACACCGGGCTGACCATCGTCGCGGCGCTGGCCAGCAACCAGATATTCGACAACATCTCCCGGTACCTGCTGCCCGCCTTCCCGCTCTTCATCGGCCTGGGCACCGCCCTGCGCCGGTACAGCTGGGTCACCCTGGCCGGCCTCCTCGCGCTCCCTGCCCTGGCCTCGGGCTGGTACGCGGGCTACGCCCTGTTCGAGCTGGGCGTGCCGTGACCGGCCGCCCGCTCCGGTCGCCGCCGCGGGCGGCCCTGCGGAGCACCGGTGAAAGGTGATTGACGCCGTGTCACCGGCGCGGAGGTGGAGGCCCGGATCCCGCCCGACCGGCCCCGACGGGCGCCCGGTGCGGGCACCCGCCCGGTCCGGGCGGGTGCCTACGGGGTGCGGCTCAGGGCCACACCAGGCAGTACAGCTGGTGCCCCGCGTCGTGCAGCCGGTTCGCGAAGTCCTGCCACTCGTGCAGCATGCTGTAGATCACGAAGGCGTCGCGCGGGCCCCGGCGGTCCGGGACGGTGGACCAGATGAAGGCGGCCGCGCCCAGCTCGGTCTCGTCGGCCTTGCGGAGCGGCTCGACGACGATCTGGGGCAGCTGGACGACCGCGTAGTCCGGGTGCAGGACGACGAGCTCCAGCGGCGGCACCTGGTGCAGCGGGACGCCCTGGATGCCGGTGAGGACCATCGCGCTCATGGTCTCGGGCTTGATCTTGGTGGAGAGGTGCCCGTTGGGGGAGCCGCTGGTCTCCATCAGGTCGCCGAGGCGGCCGAGGGCGCCCAGCTCGCCGGCGTCGAGGCCGAGGCCGCCGGGGCCGAGCGCGGTGGGGACTCTGGCGGCGGTGGCGCGATCGGGTGCGCCGAAGTACTTGTAGGTCACCCCCACGCGTCCCTCACCCCGTCTTCCACTGCGACCTGCACCCGTACCCGCTCCCGTACCGCCGCTCGCGGCCCGCGCGGACCGTCGGGAGCCGCCCGCGATCTCGTCGTGGCCGTCCTGCGCCTCGGACACTCGGACCATCCTCACCGGAATTCGCCGGAATCGACAGACCCCCGCACGTCCGGTGTCCCTCCCGGACGTGCCCCTTACCCGTCATGCGCCGTCGTACACGGCCGCCGTCATGCCGCCCAACCCGTTCACACCGTCGTACGTCACCACTGCCCGCGGCGGCGGTGACGTAAGCCCTGTGCAATGCATGTGCGCACAGTCTGACCGGTTCGGTCAAGGCAGCCGTCAGCGCCCCTGCTGTACGGACAACCGTACAGACAACGGCACACGGATCATCGTTCCAGATGATCGGGTCCGACATGCAGAGGTGAAGGACACGATTTGAGACCATGTGCGGGTGAGCTACCCCTACGAAGCACCTCAGTCCCAGTCGCTGTTCGACCGCGCCTCGGTCGTCACCCCCGGTGGCGTCAACTCCCCGGTGCGCGCCTTCCGCGCGGTCGGGGGCACGCCGCGCTTCATGGTGTCCGGAAACGGCCCCTACCTCACCGACGCCGACGGCCGTGAGTACGTCGACCTGGTGTGCTCGTGGGGGCCGATGATCCTGGGCCACGCGCACCCGGCCGTGATCGACGCCGTGCAGCGGGCGGTCGCGCTGGGCACCTCCTTCGGCACGCCGGGGCAGGGCGAGGTCGAGCTGGCCGAGGAGATCGTCGCCCGGGTCGCGCCGGTCGAGCAGGTCCGCCTGGTCTCCTCGGGCACCGAGGCGACCATGTCGGCGATCCGGCTGGCCCGCGGTTTCACGGGCCGCGCCAAGGTGGTGAAGTTCGCCGGCTGTTACCACGGTCACGTGGACGCGCTGCTGGCCGCCGCCGGTTCCGGCGTGGCGACCTTCGGCCTGCCGGACACCCCGGGCGTCACCGGGGCCCAGGCCGGCGACACCATCGTGCTGCCCTACAACGACCTCGCCGCGGTCGAGGCGGCCTTCGCCGCGAACCCGGGCGAGATCGCCTGCGTGATCACCGAGGCGTCGCCCGGCAACATGGGCGTCGTGCCGCCCCTGCCCGGTTTCAACGGCGGCCTGGCCCGGCTGTGCCGGGAGAACGGCGCGCTGTTCATCTCGGACGAGGTGATGACCGGCTTCCGCGTCTCCAAGGCCGGCTGGTACGGCCTGGAGGCCGCGAACGAGGGCTGGGCGCCGGACCTGCTGACCTTCGGCAAGGTGATGGGCGGCGGCTTCCCGGCGGCGGCCTTCGGCGGCCGGGCCGACGTGATGGGCCACCTGGCCCCCGCCGGGCCGGTCTACCAGGCGGGCACCCTGTCGGGGAACCCGGTCGCCACCGCGGCCGGCCTGGCCCAGCTGCGCGGCTGCACCGACGAGGTGTACGCGACCGTGGACCGGGTGGCGGCCGAGGTGTCCGGCCTGGTCTCGGAGGCGCTGGCGAAGGAGGGCGTGGCCCACCGCCTGCAGAAGGCCGGGAACATGTTCTCGGTGTTCTTCACCGACCGGCCGGTGACCGACTACGACGAGGCGAAGACGCAGGAGGCGTACCGCTTCAACGGCTTCTTCCACTCGATGCTCGCGCAGGGCGTCTACCTGCCGCCGTCGGCCTTCGAGTCCTGGTTCGTCTCGGCGTCCCACGACGAGCGGGCGGTCGAGCGGATCGCCGCCGCCCTGCCGGCCGCCGCCCGCGCGGCCGCCGAGGCCCGCCCGGCCGCCTGACCCGCGGGCCGCACGGCCCCCGACGGCGCCGGGTCCACCCGCGGACCCGGCGCCGCGCCCCGACCACCGGGGACCCGGTCGCCCCGGGACCCGACCACCCGGACCCCAACCACCCAGCAGCCCGCCAGGAGAACTTGAAGTGAGCGCCAAAGAGATCACCGTCGTGCACCTCATGCGGCACGGTGAGGTGCACAACCCGGAGGGCATCCTGTACGGCCGCCTGCCGGACTACCACCTGTCCGAGCTCGGCCGGCAGATGGCCGACCGGGTCGCCGAGGACCTGGCCGGGCGGGACATCACCCACGTGGTGGCGTCCCCGCTGGAGCGCGCCCAGGAGACCGCCGAGCCGATCGGCAAGTCGCACGGCCTGGACGTCGCGGTCGACGAGCGGCTGATCGAGGCCGACAACATCTTCCAGGGCAAGACCTTCGGGGTGGGCGACGGCTCGCTGCGCAACCCCTCGTACTGGAAGTACCTGACCAACCCGTTCCAGCCGTCCTGGGGCGAGCCGTACATCGAGCAGGCGGTGCGGATGATGGGCGCGCTGGCCGCCGCCCGGGACGCGGCCCGCGGGCACGAGGCGGTCTGCGTCAGCCACCAGCTGCCGATCTGGACGGTCCGCTCGTTCGTGGAGAAGCGCCGGCTGTGGCACGACCCGCGCCGCCGCCAGTGCTCGCTGGCCTCGCTGACCAGCTTCACGTACGAGGGCGACCGGATCGTGTCGGTCGGCTACCGCGAGCCGGCCCGCGACCTGCTGCCGGCCCACCTGGTGGGCAAGGGCGGCAAGGGCAAGCCGGTCGGCAAGAGCTTCGGCGCCTGACGCGGTCGGGCCCGGGGGAGTGACCGGACTCACCCGGGCCCGCGGCCGCCGCCGGGGCCCGCGCCCCCGGTGCCCGCGGCCACCCGGGTCCGGCCGGGCCCCGGTGTTCCCGGGCGCCGTGACGACGGCCGCCGGCGGATAAGCGATTCGGGGCCGGAGCGTCCAGGCGCGCCTTGGCGCAGTCGCAGGTCAGAGGCGGTTCGACACGCTAGGCCGGACCCCCCGAAACCCGCCCGGAGTCCCATGCGAAACTTTTCACATGTCTGGCACGACGCGTCCCCGCCTTCGTCTCGCCGCAGCCGTAGCCGCCGCTGCCGCGCTGGTCCTCACCGGTTGCTCGTCGTCCGGGTCATCAGGCAGTGGTGACGCGCAGACCGGCTTCATCGTCGGCAAGGGCGGCGCGCCGGACACCGCCGCCGCCGGCCACCGCAAGGACGCGCCCGACATCTCCGGCACCACCCTGGAGGGCACCAAGGTCGCGCTCTCGGACTACCGGGGCAAGGTCGTGGTGCTGAACATCTGGGGCTCCTGGTGCAACCCGTGCCGCGCCGAGGCCCCCAACCTCCAGTCGGTCTGGGACGCCTACAAGGACCAGGGCGTCCAGTTCCTCGGCATCAACACCCGGGACATCGACCCGGCGAACGCCGTCCGCTTCGAGCAGGAGAAGGGCGTCACCTTCCCCAGCCTGTACGACCCGGACGGCACCCAGATCCTCAAGTTCCCCAAGGGCAGCCTCAACCCGCAGTCGATCCCGACCACCCTGGTGATCGACCGCGACGGCAAGCTGGCGGCCCGGGCGATGCGGGCGCTGGAGGCCGAGGACATCGAGGCGATGCTGAAGCCCGTCCTGGCGGAGCAGAAGAGTTGAGCACCACCCTGATCGCGCTCGGCGGCGCCGCCGGCACCGTCGAGAGCGGCGCCGTCCTGCTGGCCGTGCCGGTGGCGCTGGCGGCCGGCCTGGTCTCCTTCTTCTCGCCGTGCGTGCTGCCGCTGGTGCCGGGCTACCTCTCGTACGTCACCGGCTTCTCGGCCGCCGACCTCGCCGACGCGCGCGGCGCCCGGCGCGGCCGGATGCTGCTCGGCTCGGTGCTGTTCATCCTCGGCTTCACGGCGGTGTTCGTCTCCACCGGCGCGCTGTTCGGCTACTTCGGGCAGACCCTGCAGGAGCACCGCCGGGCGATCGGCGTGGTGCTCGGCTCGCTGACCGTCGTGATGGGCCTGGCCTTCATGGGCCTGGTGCCCGGTCTGAGCATGCGCGAGATGCGCTCGCACCGCCGCCCGGCGATCGGGCTGGCCGGGGCGCCGCTGCTCGGCGTGGTCTTCGGGGTCGGCTGGACGCCGTGCATCGGACCGACCCTGGGCACCATCCTGTCGCTCTCCACCAGCGAGGCGGACGCCGGCCGCGCCGCGCTGCTGATGACCGTCTACTGCCTTGGGCTGGGCGTACCGTTCATCCTGGCCGCGCTGGCCTTCCGCCGGGCGCTGGGCGCCTTCGGCTGGGTCAAGCGGCACTACCCGCTGGTGATGCGGATCGGCGGCGGCATGCTGGTCGCCGTGGGGCTGCTGCTGGTCACCGGGGTCTGGGACTCGCTGGTGCAGCAGATGCAGGTCCTGACCGCCGACTTCTCGATCGGAATCTGAGCGTGAGCAACACCGACACCGACACCGGGGTCAGCCGGCCCGACGAGGACGAGCGGACGGCCGAACGCCTCACCAGCGCCCCGGCCGAGTCGGACGGGCCGGCCGGCATAGGGGCGTTCGGCTGGCTGCGCTGGACGTGGCGCCAGCTGACCTCGATGCGGGTCGCGCTTATCCTGCTCTTCCTGCTGTCGCTGGCGGCCGTCCCCGGCTCGCTGATCCCGCAGAACGGCCAGAACGCCTTCAAGGTGCAGGCCTGGAAGGCCGCGCACCCCACGGTCGCGCCGGTCTACCAGAAGCTCCAGCTGTTCGACGTGTACAGCTCGGTCTGGTTCTCGGCGATCTACATCCTGCTGTTCGTCTCGCTGGCCGGCTGCATCATCCCGCGCACCTGGCAGTTCGTCGGGGTGCTGCGCGCGCAGCCGCCGGCCGCGCCGCGCAACCTGACCCGGATGCCGGTGTACGCGGCCTGGCGCACCGACGCGGACGCCGTCACGGTGAACGCGGCCGCGCACCGGCTGCTGCGCGGGCGGCGGTTCCGGGCGAACCTGGCCGACGGCTCGGTGGCCTCCGAGAAGGGCTACCTGCGCGAGGTCGGCAACCTGCTCTTCCACCTGTCGCTGTTCGCGCTGCTGGCCGGCTTCGCCTGGGCGAGCCTGGCCAGCGGCCAGGGCGGCAAGCTGGTGATCGAGGGCCAGGGCTACTCCAACACCATGACCCAGCTGGACGACTTCAAGGGCACGGCCTTCTACGGCTCGGAGGACCTGGACTCGTTCG